>JAAFAI010000009.1 GCA_018222405.1 Gammaproteobacteria bacterium
TTTTTCCAGTCGCTGCGTTTACCGAAAGACATACCGTGACGCTTGGTTTTACCCTTAACGTTAACAGTACGAACCGAGTCAACTTCAACCTCGAACAGTTTCTCAACTGCTGCTTTGATTTCAGCTTTGTTCGCGTCTTTAGCTACTTTAAATACAACTGTGTTACCCGCTTCAGCAGCCATAGTAGACTTTTCTGAAACGTGTGGTGCTTTAAGCACTTTTAGTAGACGTTCTTCTTTCATGCTAACGCCTCCTCAAGTTGTTTCACTGCATCAGCAGTGATAAGTACTTTTTCAAATGCAATCAGGCTGACCGGGTCGATACCAGCTACGTCACGTACATCAACCTTGTACAGGTTGCGTGCAGCAAGGAACAGGTTCTCTTCAACTTCCGGAGTAACGATTAATACATCGTTTAATTCCAGTTCGTTCAGCTTAGCAACCAGAGCTTTAGTCTTAGGTGTGTCAACACCGAACTTCTCAACCACTACCAGACGGTCTTGGCGAACCAGTTCAGACAGGATGCTCTTAATCGCACCGCGATACATTTTCTTGTTAACTTTTTGATCAAAGTCACGAGGCTTGGCAGCAAATGCACGGCCACCACCAACCCAGATTGGGCTGCGGATTGTACCTGCACGAGCACGACCAGTACCTTTTTGACGCCATGGCTTCTTACCACCACCACGTACTTCAGAACGTGTCTTTTGTGCTTTAGTACCCTGACGAGCACCATTGCCGTAAGCTACAACGACCTGGTGAACCAGGGCTTCGTTGAATTCACGTCCAAAGGTCGCTTCGGATACTTCAAGAGCGCTTTGCGCATCTTTCAATGTTAATTCCATCAGTTCAACTCCCAGACGTTACGCTTTAACAGCTGGCTTTACGACAACGTCGCCGCCAGTTGCGCCAGGTACGGCACCTTTAACCAGGATCAGGCTGTTTTCTACGTCAATGCGTACAACTTCCAAAGACTGAGTGGTGACTTGCTTGTTACCAAGCTGGCCAGCCATTTTCTTACCTTTGAATACTTTACCTGGTGATTGGTTTTGACCAATTGAACCAGGTGCACGGTGAGACAATGAGTTACCGTGAGTAGCGCGTTGAGCAGAAAAGTTCCAACGCTTGATAGCGCCTGCGAAACCTTTACCTTTTGACGTACCAGTTACGTCAATTTTCTTGGTGTCGTTGAAGATTTCAACAGTGATTTCACTGCCTACTTCGATGTCGGCACCTTCGTTATCTTCCAGGCGGAATTCCCAAAGACCACGGCCAGCTTCAACACCAGCTTTAGCAAAGTGACCTGCTGAAGCTTTGTTTACGCGGTTCGCTTTTTTGGTACCTGCAGTAACTTGCAGTGCGCGATAACCGTCAGTTTCATCAGTGCGTAACTGAGTAACACGGTTAGGGGTCGCTTCAATAACAGTCACAGGGATCGACGTGCCATCTTCAGTGAAGATGCGAGTCATACCCACTTTACGACCGACTAGACCAATCGCCATTGTTATTACCCTCTCTTGTTAGCCCAGGCTGATTTGAACATCAACACCAGCAGCCAAGTCCAGACGCATCAGCGCGTCAACGGTCTTGTCAGTTGGTTCAATGATGTCTACCAAACGCTTATGAGTACGGATTTCATATTGATCACGCGCGTCTTTATTAACGTGCGGAGAAATCAGAACTGTATAGCGTTCTTTGCGAGTAGGCAGTGGAATTGGACCGCTGACCTGAGCACCAGTACGTTTCGCCGTTTCAACGATTTCAGCCGTAGACTGATCGATCAACTTGTGATCAAACGCTTTTAAACGAATACGAATTCTTTGATTTGGCATCGATTAAGCTCCAATCGAAAGAACAAAAAAATCATCTTCTCACTCCCTTTTATTCTTGGGACGAAAAGATGTGCGTATAAACCAGTGATTCCCAATTGGAATCTTGTTCTTTGTTTCTAACACTCCCGCTACATCAATACGACGTCGCTTTGGCGACCACCCTAAAAGCAGTGTGGCTGCGGCCGAAACCATGCCCTGGGTACATATGTACGGGGCAAGTGGGCGCGAATTATACAGATTTAATCCAAACGTGCAAGTATCAATCAGCCAATATATGGAAATAACCGTGATACCTGGCAGTGAAGTACTTTCATACGCTTAAAAATCAGTGTTTCAGCGCTTTAGGTCAGTAACATCGCCGCTAATAAACTCTTACAGTTAATTTGAACACAGTCTCTGGCGACATAAACGCAAGTTACCTAATTTTAATTTTTAAGCAAGATTATTATACAAATACTCAATGAAGCAGACTTAGACGCAGTGCAAGGGGGTTTAAGATCACTTGGTTGGACTTTACTTGGTATAGTAGGTCAAATGATTGTGGAGGAAGTCATTGATTCAGGCGCGCTGGAAAGCGGTGTTGAATCGACTGGCGGGCAAATGAATGATGATGCCCGCTCAAATATGTACAACTAAATATTCCTTGCGCGAGATCTGCCTGGCGTATCAATTTTGTCTACAAGGAGACGTTATGGCTATCCGTATGTATATAATAATAGCGATTGTAGTGTGCATTATTTTGGCTGTAGTCACTCAGTTACAACATCCTGAACATTTAAACACCTCAACGTTACCGGCCCTGTCAATATTTTATACTGCCGGACCAGGCTTCTTTTACACGTTGGGGGTATCACTTATCCCTCTTCTTCTGCGTGGGGACAACGTGAAACGTGTTAAGTTTTCAGCCTTCACTTGTCTTGGCTCATTTATTTACGCTGTACAGCATTTATATATAGCTCAGTCTTTTGATTTAATTGCTATTTTAGCAATTGTGGTGGGGGGTATTATCGGTGTATCGACTGTATACAAACTTAATAAATTGGTTCAATTGTCAACATAAGTCATCATCTCTTCCCGGCTCTGGTCTTGTACTGCCATCAGTTTTAACGCTGAGTCACGCTGACGCCTATCCTGCTCGGTTTACGTCACCCAGTTAGGTACGGATGAAGGTTTGCCATTTTCATCCATGGCGACCATCACTGCAATACAGTGAATACAGAATTTCCGTTTGCTGCTTTTCTGATCGCCAGCACGCTAGGGGCATACATAGTTAATAAATAAAGTCGCGCTGAGTGAATAAAACTAATCTACCTTACATTAGGGCTCATTCCCAGACTTCATAGTCAGGCTGGTAAAGCCTTAAAATGCTTTCTACCAGCAAGGCTTTATTCTGTGCTCACCACCTGGTCTTTACCATTTGCCTTGGCCTGGTACATCAGGTTGTCTGCCCGCGCCAGGGTATGGGTAACAGACTCCTGGTCTTTGGCATCCACCAGCCCTATGGAAAAGGCCACTTTTATATCAGGGTAAGCAGCGAGCGTTGCAGGTAATACCTTACATTCATCCATAAATTGCCTTAGGGCAACCGCCACTTCGTCGCAAGCGGCGGCCGGAAACACAAATAAGAACTCTTCCCCGCCAATCCGGCCAATGATGTCGGTATTGCGAAAATCACGCTTGATGCGTTCCCCGACATACTTAAGCACCCCGTCTCCAACCTGATGCCCATAGGTATCGTTGATATATTTAAAATCGTCCAGGTCTGCAATAGCAACACTCAATGTTTGATTCTGTCTGACGGCCAGCTTTTTCTCACGCTCGAGTAACAAAAAGGTCTGACGACGATTATACAGCCCCGTGAGCTCATCAGTTTGAGCCAGTTTTTCCAGCTGTTGATGCTGACGTTTTATGCTGAAGTACATAAACACTATGGCAAAAAACAACACTACCAATACTGCAATAACCAGCGCGACAATAGTTTGGTCCCGCTTATTAATGGCCAGTTCGGCGGTTTGCCGGGCATTGGTTTCTGCCAGTAAACGGTTTTCATACTCTTTCTGATCCAGTTCGAAGCCGGCGCGTAACTGCTGAAACCTCTCTTCATCGGTTTCTTGCCGGCGCCTTAGCTCCTCTTGCCTGGTAGCCTGCAGCGTCTGGTAAGCAGCTGCGTAATCACCCGATTCTGCCTGCAATTTTGCTTTTAATGACAGAACCATCGATTTATGCAGAGTGATATCGTGTTCAGCGATTAGTGCTTCAAGTTGCTCTATCACCTCAAAGGCTTGCTCGAGTAATGCATTCCGCTCAAGCCATTTGGCTTTAATTAGCAGTGTACCCACCAGCAGATGGACGTTGTTGCTCTGCCGGAACGTGTCTATGGCCTCATCCAGCATCGGCATGAGCTGTGCAAGCTGTTCACTGCTGTGCTCCTCGTTGCTCGACAACAACACATCGAACAATGCCTGAGTTGTATATGCCTCCCCCTGTTTATCACCAATTTCTACAGATATGGCCATGCTTTCGTTGAAGTAATCTACCGCTTTATCAAGCTGATGAATTTTGCCGTAAGCGAGGCCCAGGCCATACAGTGAGTTAGACAACTCGACCTGATTATCGGTTTGCCGATAATAGCGGGCTGATTCTTCAAAATAGGGAATCGCCGAGCGCGATTTTTCCTGCGCTTCGTATACCAGTGCGATAAAGGAAGCAATATGCGGAGCCACCGCATCCATACCACTTTCCTGCTGTTGCTTAGCGATTCGATACGCCTGAGTAAAATAGTCAAGCGCTTCTACCAGGTTTACGGTGGTCAGATTAATCGAGCCCAATGCAATTAATGCGTCAATCTGAATCGAAGGGTCCTGGTTTTTCATCGCCCAGGATAGGGCTTCATGGGCATAGTCAATGCCCGGGGAGGGGTCGGCCATGGTGTCATAAGCTCTGGCAACCTTTATATTGCAGGCCTGCACCAGTTCTGCATCTTCAGTTTTAAGGGCCAGTAGCAGGGCTTCTTTGGCAGCCATCAAGGCTTCATCACCCAGAAATGAGGCGTAGTACGCATCACTAAGAATGTAATGGAACTGGGCTTGTTCATGTACCGAAAGAGACGCATTCTTCAGCTTGTTCTCAATGGTGTTGATGACTTCAGTGGGATGGTGATTGATTTCATCAAGCAGTGTTGCTTTGTCTTCAGGCCAGTCGATACCGCTGGCATTGGTGCTGACAATGAAAACCGTCAGTATTGCCAATATGCTCAGCAAAGGCTTGCTCTGGGAAACGAAACACTTAAACTTCAAACTGTCCCAACCTGGCTGGTCATTTCGCCAGCATTAATAGTTCACGTGTTGAGCATGGCACAACGCCGGCCTGCGTCAACTCGTATCTGCGTCCTGTGCAATAGTCTACGTTAGTTATCCACGTAGGTCGTCATTTCTTCCCGGATCTGGTCGCGCATTGCCATAAGTTTTAACGCCGAGTCGCGCTGACGCTTATCCTGCTCTGTTTTGGGTATCCAGTCTGGTACAGATGAAGGTTTCCCGTTTTCATCCATGGCGACCATCACTGCAATACAATGAGTGCAGAGCTCCCGTTCACTGCTTTTAGGATCCCCCGCCCGCACCAGGATCCGAATATGCATCGAGCTTTTGCCGGTATAAATCACTTTGGCTTCAACCTCCACGATATTACCGACCAGAATAGGCTTAACAAAGTGCATGCCGCCAACATAAGCCGTAATGCAGTATTTCCCGCTCCAGCCGGCGGCACACCCATAGGCACTTAAGTCGATCCACTTCATTACCGCACCGCCGTGCACTTTACCGCCAAAGTTGACATCCGCAGGCTCTGCCAGAAAGCGCAACGTTAATGAACGCTCGGTACCAGGCATAAGTTCTTCTCTTGATTTAATTTTCACCAATTCATAAAACTACTGTAGTTTAGTGAGTAAAACAATCAGGCGACGATATTTATGGAAGAACTGCGCTATCCCACCCGGTTGATGCTACTTATTGCACTGCTACAGGGGCTCGCTCTGTTGCTATTACATCAGTCCATCGACTTTGAGTTCTGGCCGGCCACAGCGCCGCAGTGGCTATTTGCGGCTTATGCTCTGGTCATTATCGGGCCTGGCATGTATTTGTTGGGGGTTAACGACCGCAATAAGGTCAGGCTGGTTACCTACATCGCCCCTTTTGCCGCGCTTTGTGCACTGCTAGCCTTTTACACCGGTGGCCAGGCAATCCCTTCTTCTCCATCACGCCTCGACACCCTGCTCGCCCCCATGACATTTACTCTGGCTTTATTAACCTTTAAAGCGCTGATGTATGTGCAGGTGAGAACGGCTGATGAGCCCTTCGTTTATCCCCAGCTGTTTCATTACTCATGGCGCAACCTGCTCACTCTGGGTCTGGCTCTGGCGTTTACGCTGGTCACCTGGGGTGTTCTGATGTTGTGGGCCGGGTTGTTCTCAGTTATCAACATCGAATTTTTTGACCAACTGTTTCAACAAAAGTGGTTTTATTACCCGGCGCTTAATCTGGCTCTGGCACTGGGCGTAATTCTTATTCGCCGGCTCAGCGTTATTGTCGATACCATTAAACAGTTGCAGCAGGCACTACTTAAATACCTGTTGGTACTGCTGGTTTTCGTCTCGGTGATTTTCCTACTTGCCCTGCCGTTCACCGGGCTATCACCGCTATGGGAAGAAGGCCCTGGCAGTTATCTGATTTTATGGATGCAGGCCTGCCTGCTGTTTGCACTGAACAGTGTATATCAGGGGAATGCAGATGAACGCCCTTACTCACCTTTCGTACACCGGTTTATCTATCTCGGCATACTCTTGTTGCCAGTTTACAGCGGGCTGGTAATTTATGGCCTGTCCCTAAGGGTGGAGCAGTATGGCTGGTCAGTAAGTCGTTACTGGGGGATGACAGTATGGATGTTTCTGGCGCTTTTTTCCCTTGGCTATGTGACTTGTATAGCGCGCTATAGAGATGATTGGATTGCCGGACTCGGTCGCATAAATGTTGGCATGGGCTGGCTTCTAATGCTGGTACTTGTGTTGATAAACAGCCCGTTTGCAGACTTACGCAAACTAACCGCTGACAACCAGTTAACACGAATCGAATCGGGACAAACCGATCTGCAGGACATAGACATACCTTATTTTGCCAACCAACTTGCTTTACCCGGCTACCATGCCATTGAGCAACTTAAGCAAAGCTATGGCGACAACCACCCGACAGTTGCGCTAAGGCTTTCCCGAGCCTACCAGGAAGATGCAATAGAACCTGAGCAGGACAAACTGATGGTGGTCAATAGCATTGAATGTCTCAACGACTGCGAAATACCCTCCGATCTCGCCGATGTTATTTACGATAACCTGACCAAAAGCAACTACCTGCTGCGCCAGGCAAAGCATATTTACCTGCTGGCGGTCGACCCTGATGGCGATAACGAGACCGATTATCTGCTAATGCTGGAAACTAACTACCTGGTAGATGCCACGCTGTATATGCGCAGAAACAGTAATTGGTATGCGATAGATATTGAAGATTTGGGTCCGGCCGGCACAGATAAAACGATGACTCTACGAGAGCATCTTCAGGCACTGGAAGTGAATTACAAACAACCACCGTACCGAATCATGCAAATCGGTGATTTTCACTTTAACGTGACACTTAAAGAACAACTAAACTCATCGCCTGAGCAGAGTCAGTAATCGGCTCTGCCTGAACCAACTTATGCTACCTGCACCTTTTGCAGTATTGCTGCATTAGGTCAGAGGGTATAAGGTGATATATATTAATATTATACTTCGTCACAGTCAGATACTGTTTCCTGCCCTGTGAGTAACAGCTTACTAATTTGTAGTAGAATATGTCAGAGATAAATGAAAACCAGTTGGTGTTCGATAAAATCAACACAGTGCTTGAAAAAAAGCCGACGCTGTTAGATGCCTATAAAGAGCTAGAACCCCTTGTACTCGGTTTATTTGACGCACAACGCATGAGTATCTTTCAGCGTCGTCGTCAGCACCAGGATTTGGTTGCCCGGTTTAAAACCGGTAAAGAGACAATGGAAATCAAGGTGCCAATCAGCCCCTTGTCGATTGCCGGTTATGTTGCCTTGTCGCAACGTCCCTTAATTATCTCTGACCCCTATGATCAGGAAGAACTTGCCGCTATTCATCCGCGCCTGCGCTTTGCCGACCGGTTTGATAAAAGCAGCGATTTCAGAACCCGTAATATTCTGTGTGTTCCTATTCTGAACGCCGGCGTTATCATGGGGGTTTTCCAGATTATCAATAAGAATAACGGGCCGTTCACCAACCGTGATATGGAGCTGGCGCAGCAGCTCAACGACATTCTTGGCACCAAATTTCGGTTTGAACTCGGTGGCACGCAAAACCCCTTCGATCTGCTACTGCACGAAAACCTGCTTAGTGAGAAAGCTCTCACGGAACTTCAGGAAACCAGCAGCGACATACGTCAGATGGTACAGCGGTTAATGTCGGAATACCGCATTAACGAAGGCAAGCTCGGCACCTCGTTGTCGATTCACTACCAGGTGCCATACATCGGCTTTGACCCGGAAAAATACCACGCCTACCAAAGTGAAAGTCGCCTGAATACGTCTTATCTCAAACGTAATTTCGTAGCCGTAATTGCCGACGCACATGACAAACCTATTGTGCTGATGGCAGAGCCGAATAATGCGTCATTGCTGATGGAAATAGAAAGTGCGCTGGGTATCGACAGCTACGACATCGCAGTAGGCCTGCCTAACCATATCCTGCAATACCTCGGTGACTCAGCAGGTGGCGGTGCCCCAGGCGAAATGAGTGAGATCCTTGATGAAATCGGCACTTCCGCCGAGGAATCTGAAGAAGGCGTTGATGAGCTTTCTGACGATGCGCCTGCGGTGGTTCGTTTGGTAAGCCGTATCTTACACGACGCCAAGCGCCTGAATGCCTCAGATATTCACATCGACCCGGAAAAGAGCGGCCCGACCAGAGTGCGTATGCGGATCGATGGTGTTTGCCGTGATATCAACCAGGTTCCGGCTTCACACCACAGTGCGGTGATTGCGCGGATTAAAATTATGTCTAACCTGAACATCGCCGAAAAGCGCGTGCCGCAGGATGGTAAGCTGGCGTTCCGAATGAGCGGACAGCTAGTGGAAGTGCGGGTTGCCACCATTCCAACGGTAGCCGGCGAAGGCGTGGTGATGCGGATCCTGGCATCTGGCGGTGCTATGCCCATGGGTAAAATGAATGTTGCACCGGGCAATATGACCCGGCTTGAGGAAATGATCAAAAAACCTCACGGCATCTTATTGGTGGTTGGACCTACCGGTTCCGGTAAAACCACTACCCTGCATGCCATCCTCGGCTACCTGAATACACCGGAAAAGAAAATCTGGACGGCAGAGGATCCGGTGGAAATTACCCAGCCTGGTTTACAGCAAGTGCAGGTAAGCCCGAAGATTGGCTTCACCTTTGCCAACGCACTCCGGGCATTTTTACGGGCCGACCCGGACATTATCCTGATTGGTGAGATGCGGGATAAAGAAACCGCGCACGCGGGTATCGAAGCCTCATTAACCGGTCACCTGGTTTTATCCACCCTGCACACCAACTCAGCGCCTGAAACGATTACCCGTTTACTCGATTTAGGTCTGGATCCGGTTAACTTTTCCGACGCCTGTGTGGGCATACTCGCGCAGCGATTGATCAGAACCTTATGCAGCAGCTGTAAGGAAAAGCACCCGGTGTCAGAGACTGACATGGCCTTCATCAGACGGCAGTACGGCGAAGAGTATATCCACGAACTCAACCTACCTGATAACCTTGAAATCTTCCACGCCAAGGGCTGTGACGACTGCGGCGATACCGGCTATCGCGGCCGGACCGGCGTACATGAATTGCTGGGCATGACGCCAGCGCTTCGCTCGCTGGTTTACAAAGAGGCATCGGTTGCAGAAATGAAAGCTCAGGCCATGCAGGATGGTATGCGAACCCTTATTCAGGATGCCATCTACAAGGTAATAAAAGGCGATACAGATCTCGCTCAGGTACAAATTGTCGGGGGCGACTAAGCACGCCTCCCGGCGTTAATCGAAATAAATACTCTCATAACCACTTTTTCATTCACAGCGAGCAAGAGTGAGCGTAAAGTAATCAACACCGTGATGCCCATGGCATTAAATGGATGAATAGTCGAACATTTTAATATCAGGTTGTTGAACTGTGAAGCAGGGTATAGGGCGTTATAAATTCGTTTTTATCGGTGTACTGCTGATGATGTTATTCTCATCGCCCGGCTACGCTGACTGTCAGATTATTGCTCCACAAGCACAATCATTTCAGCAACCGCTGGATATCGGCCTTGGATTAAATGATATCCAGTTCAAGTGCCGTCTGGCCGATGCGCGGGTACTGAGTTTCCCGCTGGACGCACTGCAAAAACCGTCAGTTTATACTGCTCAGGATGTTGTTATCACGCCTTTGGCCAGTGCCAGAGCGGCTTACCTGTTACCGGAAGGCGTATACCAGTTTACCCTGACTGCTGAGTCAGACCATATCAGCAAAGTCAGTATGTCGCTTCGCGATCTCGGCACCTTTCAACGCGATAACAACCTGCACATTTTAACCATCAGCGCCTTTGGAGGATTTTGTATTGCGCTGTGTATTTATGTAGGAATACTTGGTCGTAGCCTGCGCAATGCTGGGTTTTACGCGTACAGCGGGTATATTCTTAGTGCCGGCTTCTTCTTTGTGCTACAAGAAGGAATTCTGCGCATAGTGTTCCCGGCGGTGCACTGGTTGCACAGCCACCAAATTAAAGCCATTTTCGCTGGCGCAACTGTTTATACTGCCCTGCGCTTCATTACCTTATTGCTCGATCTGCGCCTTATCCTAAAGCAATGGGAATACCAGATGATTATTTACAGCGGCATTACAGTGCTGGGATTGGGTTTTATAGCCGCACTGCCCATCGCACCTTTACACGCCATTGCCAACCAGTTAATGGGGCTGGTTACCCTGGTGGGTATGATTGCTGTCACACTGGCGACAACCTACGCTTTGTTACGTAAAGTACATGGTGCCGGTTGGGTGCTTATCGCTTTGCTGGTGCTGCTGGCTGCCATGGTATTCAGAGTTTATTTGCCTGATGTTAATGAGTTTCTGCACCGGTATGCGTTAATTATAGCGGTTACCGTGGAGGCCCTGTTATTGGCTATCGCCGCTTCGGAGCGTGTAAAGCGCCTGCAGTCAGATAAGATGCAGGCATATCTGGCAGCTTCAAGTGACCCGCTATGCCCGGTATTAAATCGTCGGGGCTGGGAAGAGTCAGCGCACAAAATGATGACAACCCATAGTAAAGAGGGGGGGGTGTTGTTACTGCTGTTTATCGATTTAGATGATTTTAAACAGATCAACGACACCTACGGCCACCGGGTGGGTGACCAGGCCTTAGTCATTCTGGCCAAAATTCTCAACAGTCAGTCGCGGGCTCAGGATATTGTTGGCCGGCTCGGCGGCGACGAGTTTGTGGTGATGAGCCATTGTCACAGTCGCAATGTTGCAGAACGGGTGAAAAAACGTATCGCTCAGCGCCTGGAAGATCTGATCATCAAAATTGATGAGCAGCATATCCCGCTATCGGCCAGTGTGGGTGCGCAAATTATTGATTCTCCGCACAATGACCTGTCGTTATTACTCCACGCTGCCGACATGCTGATGTACGAACAAAAGCATGCCGCAGTTAGCCTGTAGCCGGTTTAGTTAATATTACCGGGAAATTAGTCAACCAGCTTGATCTTACCGAACACGGAAGCGTCGATGTAACCAAGGTTGCGATCGCCATTTACCGGTTCCACTGCGTGGGAACCCACAAAATGCTCACGCTCTTCACTGCCGTCATTGTCGCAATAGGCCAGCATAAAACCCAACACCTGCTCTGCTGACAGGCTCAGCGGCGGTACCGGTTTATTATGATGAAAAGTGTCCGGATAGACTCTGAAGCTGACTTCCCAGGTTATTTGATAGGGTGACGTATCTTCACGGGTCCAGCGACTAGTGGCATGTTCGTTAAGCAAAACAAATTCCTGACCGCCATTACTCGTTGGGCCTATATCCACCACATTGCCATCCAGCGCGATGTGATAGGCGAATGCGTTATAGGATTTTAAATGATTACCACCTGACGCGTCGGCATCAATAAAGATTTCAAGGCAATCATCATCCCAATAGGTCAGGAGCGGATTAGGGTGAGTATCGATCAATACATCGTCGATAATTTCTACCTGCAGATATAACTGTTCTTCGTCCCAAAGCATTTTAAAGCGGCCACTAAAGTCTGCCGGGATAGGCATCGTGCCCACCATGAGGTGCTTAAGAGGGTGCCACTTTGCGTTATCCCAGGCTGCTTCGTCGGCTTTACCGTCGATAACTATCGGCGAGCCGGCTTTAGCCACTTCAGTAGGCGCGGCAAACACCTGGCTCGCGCCAATCATACATAACCATCCGGCCAGCATGATTTTATTAAGCTTTATCATGATAAATCGCCTGTATTTTCGTTGTAATAAAAGCACGTAGTTTAACAACAAATTTACAATGGCGGCACTACTTAATGCTTTTCAGGCATAAAAAAGACCTGCATGAGCAGGCCTTTTAGTTACGAACGAGTCGTGATTTATGCAGAGCGACGGCGACGAGCCGCAAGCAGTGAACCACCAATAATCAGTAGCAGCGAGGCAGGCGCTGAAGCTGGTGTAGTTGGCGGAAGGCTGTCTTGATCTAACAGTGCATAACGAACCTGGCCGCCAGCAACCAGATATTCGCCAATACCGTTACCCCAGAACGACACCTGAGTAAACTCATCACTGTCATCGAAGGCAGCTACGAAAATTTCGTATACGTTACTTGCCGGATTAGTTTGTGATGGGAAAAGACCTTCAGCCCCCGTTGACGCAGAAGCCACTAAAATTGGCGCACCACCGTCGAATGAGATGAACAGGTCAGTCGTTGGATCGGTACAGCAAGTCGCCCAGTCACCTACTTCAAAACCAACAGCGTTCACCGCGCTGTCGAAGGTGAAGGTAATGCCGCTACCAAAGTAATCCATTGGATTCGTACGTGGAAGTGAACCACCACCCGACGGATTGATACCAATTGCAGTACCAGTTAATGAACCATAGGTTGTACCGGATGCAGAGCCGCCATCGTTTTGGGTGATAACGTAGTCACCACGGTCGATTGAAGCACCTGATAAAATTGTATCCCAGATATCAACACCAACAGTCCCACCAGCACCCGTTACAGTGCTGTCGAAATCGGCTACGCCGTCAGTAATGCCATCGAATACGGTTAGAATGGTTGCGTTGGCAGCAGTCGCAGATGCCAACAGTACACCGGCGAGACCGCCAGCAAACAGTTTCTTTGCTTTCATGTAAAAAATCCTTCTTCAATAAACGTCCGTAGTACCGCGCATTCTCTACGTTTTTATTTGCAGTAATTTAAGCGTGATTAAAAATTAAGCACACCTGAGGCGTTGGTAGCAAGGAAGGGGCCAGATCGTTCAATATTCAAATAATCATTTGAATAACTAACAATTTTTGGATTTGAGGACTTTTTGAGTAAATCTGCACACCGTCGATTTGTAAAAAAAAGCGACATTATACTTTAGTGCTATGTTACGAAGTTAACAGGGCTGCATTAGCAGCCCTGTTAGTGGATCAGAGGTTGTATCCGCGCTCTTCGTGGCTGCTGATATCCAGCCCCTGCTGTTCCTGCTCTGCAGTCACCCGAATACCTTTAGTGAGCATGTCTACCAGTTTGAGCAGCACCAGGCTCACCACTGCGGTATAAACAAACGTGGCAAAAATACCGACCATCTGTACGCCCAGTTGCTCGCCGATGGAGGTGTTATCGCCTCCGAATCCGTAGCCGCTGAAAATGCCCAGATCGGGAGAGCAGAAAATACCCGCCAGAAAAGTACCCAGAATACCGCCGATACCATGCACCGGGAACACATCGAGCGAGTCGTCAATTTTCCACTTCTGTTTGATTAGATTAGTAAAGTAAAAACAAACGCAACCGGCGGTAAGGCCAATAACCAGGGCCGCTGCCGGACCAACATAGCCCGAAGCCGGGGTAATGGTTCCCAGCCCCGCCACCATGCCGGTAACGATACCCAGCACAGAAGGCTTACCGTATTTCAACCATTCGATTGTCATCCAGGCCAGTGAACCCGCCGCCGCTGAAACATGAGTAACCAGCATCGCCATAGCAGCATCACCATTGGCAGCTACTGCGCTACCGCCGTTAAAGCCAAACCAGCCAACCCAAAGCATTCCCGCGCCGCCTACTGTCATTGTCAGATTATGTGGGATCATTGAGGCGCTGCCGTAGCCGTGGCGGTTTTTAATATACATAGCTGCCACCAATGCGCCGACACCTGCGGTAATGTGCACCACCGTACCACCAGCGAAGTCCAGCAAGCCAATTTGCGCAAGCCAGCCGCCGCCCCATACCCAGTGACACACAGGCAGATAAACCAGCACCAGCCAGGCCAGGGAAAACACTAACACGGAAGAGAACTTCATACGCTCTGCAAACCCGCCCACCATCAGTGCGGGCGTGATGATGGCAAAAGTCATCTGAAACATAAAAAACAGCGGTTCTGGGAGGGTACCGGATAACGAGGATTTATCGGTATTGGCTAAAAACATGTTGGAAAAATCGCCGATGAAGGCGTTACCTTCTCCAAATGCCAGGCTGTAACCGGCTATCAGCCAAATCAAAGACGCGCCACAGGCAATTGCAAAACATTGCATCAAAACCGAAAGTACGTTTTTGCTGCGCACCAGGCCGCCGTAAAAAAACGACAGACCGGGCAGGGTCATAAATAAAACCAGAGCTGTAGCGGTTAGGATCCAGGCAGTGTCGCCAGTATCTGCACCGGATTCAGCCAATGCAAAGCCCGGCATGAACGCCAGGCCGATAAGCCAGTTTCGCATAAGTGTGTCCTGTTGATTCTCAAATGTGTTGTATTAAATTGCGTCGGAGTTTGTTTCTGATGTTCTTATTCGGATAACCTTTTCGACATCTGTTATAAATAATTTTCCGTCGCCTACCTTGCCGGTCCTGGCACTCTGGATAATCGCCTCACAAACGCGTTCTACGTTTTCGTCGGCAACCACCAGTTCCATTTGTGTTTTGGGTACATAGTCAATTTGATACTCGGCACCACGGTACAACTCGCTGTGGCCCTTTTGTCGTCCAAACCCTTTTACTTCGCTAACTGTTAAGCCGTTTATTCCTACGTCAGCCAGGGCCTGACGTACTTCTTCGATGCGAAATGGTTTTATAATCGCAGTTATTTTTTTCATTATTCAGGGCTTCTTTCAGGGAAGGTGAATTTTATTTTCTCTGAACAGTAGTATTTTTACCACTTTTTTTAACAAAACCTTATTAGTCAAAAGTAGCGTTACCGGGCTTGCACAATCACAGTTTCGTCGCAATATATAGCGCTCAGGCACATTTCATTATCTAATTGCCGTAACGAGATAAAGTCAGGATATAGTATCCTTAGTGCTCTGAAGCCCTGGTTTGAAAACAAAAAGGAGATGAATGTATATGAAAAAATTGCTTACTGCGTTAGCTGTTATTTCTGCTGGTATGTTATCCGGATGTACGTCACTCCCCTCCGAACAGGAAATCAGTGATGCTGACTACGGCGCCTACCCTGATGATTACGAAAATATCGTAAAAACCTACTATGGCTATCACCTTACTCATCCGAATTCTGCTGAGTACGGCAAAATAGAAAAGCCCAAACGTTACTGGCTGGGCAATGAACTGGATAACGTGTATTACGGCTATCTTGTTTGTGCCACCCTCAATTATCGCAACATGGTGGGTAAAGATACCGGTTTTAACACACATGCTCTGCTGATTCATGATGGCCTGGTGGTTAAATATGTGGAAGATGGCGAGTGGTGGGGCAAGCCCCTCTGTAACTGAGTCCCGGGGAGACAGTAGTCGTTATGTGGTATCGCTGGTTGTTATTGCTACTGTTGTTATCCGCGAATACTCACGCAGCAAAGCAACTTAAATCGGCAGTCTCCGGCAACTTTCCCAACGGTCTGCATGCTCATTTTATCAAGTATATCAGTGAGCAGCTTAATGTGGAGGCGGACATCGCCCACATGCCCTACGCCCGACGATTAATTGAGCTGGATGACGGCAGTATCGATATGATGGTTGGAGTGTCTGGCACTGCCCCCATTGGTAGCCATACCATCCTGCTCAAGCCTGCCTACGATAACCTGAACATCGGACTCTTTGTACTCGCAGGCAATGAAAGCCTTTTTGCCAAAGCCGATGATATGCGCAAGCATTTACTCAGCCTGACCCGACACGCCAACAGTGATGCCATATTAAGCGAAATTCCTGCAGCGCATATTGTGCCAGCTCGTTCGTTGGAGCAGAAAATAGAGATGCTGTTAAAAGGCCGCATAGATGGCTTTCTGCATGTTACGCAAAGCACTGAATTACGCCTTAGGGAGCTTGGCTACACCAACAACATCACGCAAGCCGATTACCAGCCGCCTGAGGCCTATAAGCAGTACATTGCCGTCAATAATCGCTCGTGGCTTTATGCACACAAAGCCGAGCTAGAGGCGATAATCGCCAACGGCATCGCCAATGGCGACTTTCAAACTATACGCCGTAAGTATTACGCAGAAGCGCATTAAATCTGCCGCCATTTTACTGCTCACGGTTCGCTCGACTTCTTATCCTTTTGTAGTGTATATTTTTGTTTGTTGATAAAGGATTAATTAATAAAATAAGGAAATTCAATGAAGTATGCTTTCTTGCTGATTTTGCTTCTTGCTCCCTCTCGCGCATTTTCTGGCGTTTCAGAATGGGTAGACTTTACGCTTCACAACGGCCATGTGTACCTGCCCATTGTAGTTGAAGGTATAGAAACCCACGTGTTACTCGACTCCGGCTCTCAGGTGCATGCTATTAATAAAGCATTTGTCGGTAAACACAACCTCGACCTGGCCACCGGCGCAAAAATACGTGTTCAGGGCGTTCACGACACCGAAGACCGAACCACCTATAACAATGTTCAGGTTGGCCTGTTCGGTTCTGAGTTTGAGCTGGACAAGGTGGTAGAATTTAACCTGGGTCATCACAGCAGCGGCATGTTGCTGGGCGCGGGTTTTTTCAATCCGTTTATTATTCAGATCAACTACCCCGAAAAGAAAATACGCCTACTCACCCGCGATAGCGTGGATATGAATAAAGCCTCCAATGTGAGATCCATGGACAATCGCGGTAACGGCATGCCCATCGCTGAGATAGGCATTAATGGCGAAAATTTCTGGTTTTTAGTGGATACCGGTAGCTCCAGCAGTATCTTTATGGAACGTCGCTTTGCCTCTCAGGCAGGCTTACTCGACAAAGTCGAAAGTTCTTCATCTTCCTCAGGCGTTAACAGTACCGGTATTCAGGACGTTGCTAATGCAGATACCGTAAGATTTGGCCCGTTCGAAATTGCCGATGTGAAAGTGAGCTTTCCGGCCCCGGGTGAAACTACGAACCTGGAAAGCCAGTTTTCTGAAACCCGAAGTCGTATTAAAGGCAAACGCATTGTCGGCATTATCGGCTACGGTTTATTCCAGCATTTTCTGCTCACCATGGATTATAAAACCGGCAAGATCCACGTATCACTGCCACCCGAAAAATAATCAGGCTAACGCCGGGCCGCCCCGGCGCTATAGCACCTTAATGCTCAGTACCAATTACCAGGGAAGCTGATCGCCATTACTGTGCCAGAATCCGCCGGAGTTTTCGCAGTTTAATTCATCCATACGTGCCAGCAACCCGGCCGCCGCCTCTTCCGGTTCGATAAGCCCGTTAAAGTTTACCATCTCGGTATTTACCCAACCCGGATGCAATAAGGCCACCGCTATCCCTTGCTTAGCGAGATCAACAGCCAGCGACTTGCCAGCCGCATTGAGCGCCGTTTTTGACATCCGATAACCGTAACTACCGCCTGAGTCATTGTCAGCGATTGAGCCCATCCGGCTGGTGACAAGACCAACCTTGCTACCTTCCTTCAGGTTTGCCTTCAAGGTTGCAACAACCCGTAGCGAGCCAATCGCGTTTACCTCAAGTTGCTTTCTAATCTGGTCGTAATTCAAATCATCCAGACTGTTTTTATGCATAATACCCGCGTTATTGATAAGCACATCGATGGTACTGCCGCCAAGCTGACTGTGCAATTTATCCAGGTCATCCTGCTGACTGACATCCACCTGATCAATCACTTCTGCGCCACTGCGCTGGAGCGCTTCAGATGAATTACGACAGACGCCAATAACGCTGTCGCCACGTTTTAGATACGCCTGCACAAGCGCCAGACCAATCCCACGGTTCGCACCGGTAATAAGAATAGTAGCCAAAATAAGTCTCCAGGCTTTTGTTTGTATCTCCAGATACTAGGACATGGGGAGATTAAATGACTTTTAAAGGTGCAAACCTCTGACTGATTACTCGGTATTTACTTGTCGGGAAACTGATAGTCGCTAGGCAGTACTTTGTAAACCTGCTTGAAACAACGGCTGTAGTAGGCGCCGGAGCCAAACCCTACTTCAAACGCTATCTGGGTTATCTGTAAACCTTGTTCCAGCATTGGCATGCTTTTCTCCAGCCGGTACTTTTTCAAAAACATCGTAAAGTTATCTGGTAATAGTTTGGACAGGGTACGATTAAGTTGCCTGTCACTCATTGCCAGTAACGCCGAAGCACGACTACGGTTGAAACGCTCATCCTGATAATTCCTCTCTATTACATCTAAGAATTTAACAATAAATTTTCGGTCTTTCTCATTGTCACACCGAGGCAAGATAGCTTTTACGTAAGCAGGTGTATTTTCGGCATCGTCATTAGCGCTTCTGCTAACGTTATGACGATGTGCAAGCCGCGAGTAGGTCAGGTTACTTTCAATTCTTGATATCAGTTCTTCACGCTCTACCGGCTTAACCAGGTAGTCATTAACTGACGCCTTAAAACTATTAAGTTTTGACGAATGATCACTGGCGGCGGTGAGTATCATCACCGGCAAATCGGCAAATGCATCCTGCTCTCTGAGCTTTGAGGTAAATACCACACCGGAAATATCAGTGATGTTTAACTCAGTGACTATCACATCAGGCTGCAAAACAGGGATAATTTCCAGTGCCTGCATACCGCTTTGGGTCGAGTAACAATTAAAGTTTTCGCCCAGCAAATTAATGATATATTCGCAGGCCTCATGACTACGCTCGATAACAAGAACTACCGGTAAGTTACTTTCCCGATACTGAGCAGACTGTTCTGCTACCTGCCTTTGTGTTCCATCATCAACCGTAAGGGCTTCCACTGTCAGCGCAGGGTTAAACGGCAAATGCACCGAAACCTCAGTACCCAGACCCGGTTCACTTTTTAGTTCTAACCAGCCATCATTGGCCAGCGCCAGTGCGTTCGCCAGGTTCAGGCCGATACCAGTATTATTACTACCATTATAATTCGACCCCATGGCAAACCGCGAAGTGACAAATTCAAGTTGCTGCTTAGCCATTCCCGGGCCATTGTCTTTGATACACACAATTAACTTATCGGCATGGTGTATTGCCTTAATGCGCACCTGTCCGCCAGGCTGAGTATAAGAAATAGCATTAACCAGTAAATGGTTGAGCAGCGCTTCCAGTGAGTCCTGAATTAGCAATACGGGTGTTTTGATATCACAATCACAGCTGAGTATAAGTTGTTTTTTTAAGGCTTCCGGGCGCCATGTTTCGACCAGGAAATCTAACGTATTAGCGATATTGTATCGCTGCAGCACCTGCCCGCTGATATGTTCAATTCGCTCCACCGCAGCGAGCTGGTCGGTAAGCACTCTGAGGCGGCCAGCATTATCGTAAACCACATCGAGCTTACCCCGGATATCCGCTGTTAATGGCCTTGCACGTAACTCTGTGAGCGGATTTAAGATTTGCATTAGCGGTGTTTTTATTTCATTAGCGAGATTACTGAAGATTTTTTCTTTTTTATTTAATAGCTCAGTAATCGATTGGTTACTTTCCAGTAACGCCGACTGTTTCTGTTCAATAACTGCCGCCAACACCCGGCTTTTTTCGGCCATATGACGTTTGATAAGCACTACCACAAGCCAGATGGTCAGTGCTAAAGCCACCAGATACAGTAAGTATGCCTGCCAGGTTAACCACATTGGCCGGGCAATAGTGAAGGGGTAACGACTAATGGGTTGTACAGCCTGACTTTTACTATCTACAACCCGAACCTGAAAATCAAAAGCGCCAAAGCTCAGACCAGAGTAGGCCACTGTTCCCATATTCGCAGGCAACTCCTGCCACTCTTCATGAAAACCTTTAAGACGATATTCAAGCTTGTGCAAATGCGGATAAACATAGTCTGCCGAGGCAAACTCAAAAATCATTTCATCGGGCGCAGAGGCTAGTGTTTCAGAAAGTAGGCTTTTCGGGTCTGACATTATCTTTTTATCATCGTTAATCAATTGTAGACTAAAAACACTGGCAACAGACTCGTACTTTCTTCTCCCTTGAACATAAGCAGCCAACTTGCCTGTATCGACAAGATAACTCATCTGGTCACCAACTAGCACGAATTTAGAATCAGTAATGGGCATTAAACCCTGATGATTAAAATCTGTATCTATAACGCCATCACTACGATCAAACTGGTAAGCAGACTCACCGTTTGTAAAAAAAAGTCCTTTATTGGTTGCAAGCCAATGATGACCTTCCCCGTCAATAAAACCATCCCGAATAAAACGAGGTAGATTTAGCCCCGTGAATGCACCTTTAAACTGTCTTGAAGACAAATCGTATTGCTTTAGGCCGCCTCCCGATGTACATAAATAAATGATGTCATCTGTTGGATGTGAATACATGCAATAAACAAAGAATCTCTGCATATTGACTGCTTCGTGTTTTATCCAAACACCTATCTCCTCCATTGAATAAAGCCTGTTTTTCTGATCCAAAACTACGAGTGCATTATTTCTTTCAGTACTTATGAAACGAATGCCCTTGGGTGCATTCATGTAATGTTTTAACTCATTCATGCTTAGTTGAGCAAAACCAGCATGCGATTCAACTTCGTAGTAAATATAAGAATTGCCACCATTCTGAAAAACAATGGGCTTAAGCTTTCCACAGAAATTATCAGGATCTTTGACAGCTGTTACGACTTCCAAATCAACACCATCACTTTTCATTAATACACAGTCATCAGTAGAGAAAACTGAACCATCGGTTATAGCAATAGGTACTGTTTTAAAGTCAGAAAGTGGTGACTCAACTAGTTTTCCACTTATTAAATCAAGCTTAAACTGATGGTCGGACGATCCGACTAATGCAGATGAGTTAGTCACGGATTTCAACCACTCTATATCTTTTCGATAGGGAAAGTCTGTTTTGTGAAGATACTTTATCCCGGTATCATTAGCGTTGATTGTTAACAGGCCTAGTTGGCTCGAACCAACAATGATGGCCTCGTTCTCTAGCTCTGCAATAGCGCCAATTGTTTTTATTTGTTCTATCGAATATTTGGGCTGGCCCTGTTTTAGCTCTGAGATGATATTTTTTTCTTTGTCTAAATAGTACAGACCCGTCGCCGCAATCCATATTTGCCCAGCAGAGCTCACAAATATCTGGTCGACATCATTCAAGCTATAGCGCGTATCTTCAAAAGGATAATAAATTGCAGTACTGGCAAAGTCCCACTTGTAAACACCTCCCGGGCCTCCTACCAACAAATGGCCCTCGTACACTGACACCGATGTAACCGAGTTGAGCATGGGAAAGTACTTTTCTATAGAATAAAAAGAGGTTTTCTTTAAGACTGGTTCGTGAACAACAAGCCCGCTCGCCTCAGGAAAAACAAAACCAATATCAGGTAAATATTCAGCCCCGTAGATTCGCCTTAACCTGCCTGACTGATGATTTTTATCTATTATGGTATTCAAACCTGTTTCAGTGTTATGGATGAGAATCTGATTAATCAGACTAATTCCCAGGAATTGCTCAGCGACAGCGACCGCCCAGGATGACTTTGTAAGTTCAGGTGGTAAAGGAGAGGTGCTTAAGGAGCGGTCGTTGGGTCTGAAGATAAACAGGCCTGAGCCAAACTGCGAGATCCAGATATTTCCTTCATTGTCTAAGGTCAGATCAGATATATAACCATCGGAAAGAACTGAGTTTTCGGGGGAGTAAAATGTAGAGGTTTCTCCAACCAGATCGAGGAATCCATTTTCAGCGCCGAGATAGAGATGATTATCTTGCGCGATAATGGCGCGGACTACACCACTTGAGTCACCATTGAATTTCGTTTTACCGACCCAGGAAGGCTCAACAGAGTAAGCATTGAAACTCCAGAGGATCAAAAAAAAGACAACGCCATAACAAGTCCTGATTTTAAGATTGTTTGTCCTAAACATTCGCCCATCTCCGTATCTCTTTCCCTAGATTTACTTCATGTAACTCTCTACAACAACGAGGACTTCATTGTGAATATAGTACAAAAATTATCCACTTTCGAGCTTTCAGAACAGGACTGTCTCTTGGTACAGGGAGGTAGCCCATCTTTATCTGCTGACTGGAGTAGTATAGAAAAATTACCCTGCGGCCTGAGTGATAAAGTTGAAAAACCAGATCTGGACCTGGCTATTTCGGTTAACACACAACCTTAGGCAAATGCCGCCAGTTAGTCGTGTATTGGGGTGACAGATATTCTCGTTTCATCCCCCATTCCGGGTGTATCCCTTTAGCCGCTGCGCCTATGGTCTGACTGCCGTAGCGGCTGTTTATTGCATCCATGCATTGCATGAGCTTGGGGTTGTGGTCGAGCTCGGCGAACATATCGCTCTGCTCATGGGCAGTTTCGATAATCTCTATCGCGCCAACGCCACACTTGTGTAATTTAATATTGGCTTTATAGAGCGCGTGACTGGCATTAGACGCAGCCTGAACCAGCGCTCTGGTATCGTTAGTTGGCTGCGCAAAGCGATGCTGAAGCGCCTTGTGGTATTGTTCTGTGTCAGCAAAGGGATTAGCGTGAGTAAATAAAGTGAGTAGCCATGTTTTGCTTTGCTGCCGACGTAACTTCTCAGCCACTTTTTCAGCATGCCAGCAAAGGCTTTCACGCAAAAACTGTTCGCTGGTAACCGGTTGCCCGAACGCTCGCGTTGAATATATTTGCTGTTTCTTTGCTCTTTCTTCATCCCACTTTATACACACAGTACCGTTGAGCTCTCTTACCGTTCTTTCCAGTTCAACTGAAAACTGTTTACGCAGCGCTTTAGGGTCGAATTGTGCAAGTTGCCAGGCGTTTACAATACCTTGCTCACGCAAACGGGCAGCAATACGCTTACCCACTCCCCAAATATCCTGCACATCCATTTGAAGTAGTACATGCTGACAGGCTTCCGGCGTATCGAGCACGGCAATACCAGACTTATCGCCAAGTTTCTTGCCTGCAAAGCTGGCAACTTTAGCCAGAGTGGGCGTTGCGCCTAAACCAACGCCGACCGGCAATCTGAGTTGCTGCCACACATCATCCTGTATGCGCTTAGCATATGTTCGCCAGTTTTCTGCAGGCCGCCAGGTATCAAAAAACAAGAAGCATTCGTCTATGGAGTAGATATGCTGGTCAGGAGCGTACTGCCCCACGACCTGCATCATTTTATTCGATAAGTAATCATAAAGTTCATAGTTTGAAGAACGGATCACGGCATTATGCTGTGCCAGCAGTTTTTTAACCTTGTAGTAAGGGCCAAATTTTTTGACGCCCAATTGCTTGGCGAGCTCACATAATGCACAAATGCAGCCGTCGTTGTTGGTCAGCACAACAACTGGTCGCTGACGAATGGCCGGGTCGAACACCTTCTCGGCCGACGCGTAAAAGCTATTGGCATCGACTAACGCATACATTGGCTCAACCACCTTACATAGCGGTGCATACGCACCGAGCGCACCACTATGCCCTCAACCTCAAACAAATCACCGTCGCCCAGCGCATATGGCTTGTGATCAAGGCCGGGAGATAACAGCACCTGTGCTTTGCGATCGTAGAGTTTACAAACAAAGTTACCGTTTAAATTGGCCACTATCACATCCAGCGAAGTGGGATGCGCGGCGCGATCGACAATTAGCAGATCGCCGTCGAATATGCCTACGCCTGTCATCGAATCGCCCTGAGCCTGGCCAATAAACGTAGCGGTAGGATGTTCTATAAGTAGCTCGTCGAGATCCAGCGCCAGCTGTTTATATTCAGCCGCCGGCGACTCGAAACCACTGATGCCAGCTTGCGCTGCAACGGGTATAACCTGAAGCATTGTTAACTTTACCACCTGTTAAAAAATACTGTTTATTTATACAGTAAATTGCGATAGAGTGACAAGGAATTTCACAACAACGGAGTTACACAATGGCTATCACAACACAATATGTGGTTTCTCATAAAGGGGTAGAAAAGTTGGTTACTACCGATAAAAAAGCAGCAGATCAATACGATAAGATGCTCGATGTGGCCGACAATCTGGCCGTTTACATTGAGGCGAAAGGCATCAAGCTCGACGAAGCGGTTGCTGAAGAGTTATCAATTATGCTGGCCAAAAACAAAGACAACCTGGCTAAGCTGCTCAAAGGCACCGATGCTGATACGCTGTTATCCAGCGAGAGCGCTGAAGTGGTAAAGCTAAAAGCCAACGGCTAGGGCAATAAACGCCGTTGGAATGATATAGCAAGGCTGCCTGGCTCAGCGATGGTAAATGAGCCTGGTGGCGCTATTTGTTGCCAATTTCTTTTTCTATGTTGAAGCGCTTAATAACGCCATTAACCTCGGCGATGGTGGTATGCAGATGATCGCTCGCTTCCAGTGAACGCTCTGAACTGCGCTGGGTGTCGGCAGCACCATCGGCAATTTCGACAACCTGCTGATTGATATGCTCCGCTACAGCGCTTTGTTCTTCGACTGCAGCCGACATTTCAATGGTCATTTCAGAAATACCCTGCACCGCCACATTGATATCAGCCAGCGCCTGACGGGTGTCCTGCACAATACCTGCGCCGCGTTCAGCTGACTCCAGGCCGTTTTTCGACACCTTTACAGCCCGCTCACTGCGCGTAGCCAGTACCTGAATAATGTTGTGGATACGGTCTGTGGACTCCCGGGTTTTAGACGCCAGGGCTCGCACTTCGTCGGCAACCACAGCAAAGCCCCGTCCTTGCTCGCCCGCCCGGGCAGCTTCGATTGCGGCATTAAGCGCCAGCAAATTCGTTTGCTCGGCAATCGACGAGATAATGCTTGCCGCTTCACCGATATCACTGGTGCTCTGGTCTAGCTCGGTTACCGTAGCAGAAATAGTTTCCACTACCCCTTTTAACTCATCAATGGCTGCCGCCGCAGATTGCGCAGTCTGGTTACCGGTTTCCACGTTTCTGGCTGCTGAGCGGGCTGTATCGGCGTTTTGCTCCACCCGTTCCGCCACTTCCTGAATAGACTGGGACATCTGTGTCACTGCCGAAGCAATTTGTTGAGTCGCCTGGTTCTGTTGCACTACCGCGGTAGACGTAATGGCCGCCTGCTCGTGGGTGGTGGTAGCAATACGCTCGAGCGACGAAGCTGCGTCTTTTATGCGGGTTAATGCTGTACGACTGCGGGCCAGTTCGCAGCCAATCACCAGCTTAGCTCTTGCCGAGGCGCCAAAATCATCAAAGTAGGTTTGCGATACCACGGCGCTGTCGTAGGAATCCGGACTCAGGCTGATTAGCTCTTCCCAACGCTTTTCACTTAAGGAGTGCTGCCAAACCGCCATTATGATAAGCACTGCAGCTGTCACCACTGTTGGCACCCAGCCGGCAAATAAACCAAGAAAAATGAGCAACGGAATACCCGCCGCCCAAAACACACTTAGTTTTTTAAGCATATAAAGGTAAATTTCGCTCGACCTGGCCGCTGACTGACCATTACGAATGCGCTCGTAGCGCGCGCTGGCGCGGGTAATTTCATGCTCGAGAGCCGGTACCCTGACTGACTCGTAGCCCACGATTTCGTTGTTCTCGTAAACCGGAGTAACAAATGCAGACACCCAGTAATGGTCGCCGTTTTTACGCCGGTTTTTTACCAGCCCCATCCAGATCCGGCCGGCGTGCAGTGTCTGCCACATTTCCTTGAACACGCCCTCCGGCATATCCGGATGGCGCACAAGATTATGGTTTTTATTTATCAGTTCCTCCCTGTCAAAACCGCTCACTTCCACAAAGGCGTCGTTACAATAGGTGATAATGCCGCGCTTGTCGGTAGATGAAATCAGCCGGTAGTGCTTAGGAAATTTGTATTCTTTTTGTGTAACTGGCTGGTTATTACGCATCGAGTATGAAGCTCCCTTCTTGCTCCTGACAAATAATAGCCGGGCTCACCCTATGTGAAGAATACAGACAAATGCAGGGTACCCAACTATCTCTATCACTTAAAATAGACCATGAAATAAACAACCACCACTAAACAAGGGTGAAAATTCGAATGGCAGAATAGAAGTAAAACAACAGGATAGTAAAGCTGGCGGCCACTTACGAGCCGCCTTCGGCGAATGGTTAGGGTTTTGCGTTGTGAGAAATATTGTCCAGTAAAGTTGTTACCTCCTGGCTCGCAGCTTCCATTTCTCTTAGCAACTGTTCACACTCAGCATGGTTACCCGCAGCATGGGCCCTGATAGCATTAACCCCGGCTTTATGCACCGCAGCATGAGGCCTGTCCAGACGTTTGAACGCATCGAGTTTAGCCATATCTGAAGTCGCATTACTGCTATACCATTTACCCAGGCGGCAGCTTGTGTGATTGGCAAAGTCATGTTCTGACTTGGAAGAGCGTCTGGTAAGTACAGCATAAACCTCAGATTTCCATACCACATGATCAAGCTTTACGGTTTGGATGAAAGTTTGCAAACTGGCAGAACGGATGGTGTTTTCCATTACATCACAGTGTTCAATCATGCCGGCATAATTATTATTAAGTAAGCTGATGCCGTCGGCTAACTTGCCATTATTGGTCTGCAGTTCACCAACAGAAGACACCGCCACCTGAGTGGATTGAATAATACTTTTTACCAGCTCAGATACTTCACTTGCCGATTTATTAGTCTCATTGGCCAATGAGCGTACTTCATCAGCTACCACACTGAATCCGCGTCCGGCATCTCCGGCACGAGCAGCTTCAATAGCGGCATTCAGGGCCAGCAGGTTGGTCTGATCCGAGATACTGGTAATCGTGGTCACAAACTTATTGATGTTATCCGCCGTTTCAGAAAGGCCTTCGATACTGTCACTCATGGCTGACATCATGGTATTCAGGCCACTCATGTCACTAACGATTTGCTTTAATGACTCGCTGGATTCGGCAAACAGGCGATGGTTTTCGGTAATTTTATCAGTTTGCTCACTGATGTCCTCAAATGAAGAAAGCACCGTTTGGCGAATTCCTTCTACCTGATTTAACGAATCCAGCATGCTGTCGGTCAGGCCAGGCATATCAGATTCTTTGTTTTCGGCTTCAGCGAGTTGTGCCCTGAGGTCTCGATTCTCTTCTTCCAGTGCAGCTACCTGTGCCGCCAGCTGGGCGTTTTCTCTTTGCAAAACAGAAACTTTGCCCTGCTCCTGATCAAGGGTTGTGCGAAATACAAACAAATCAACGGCTCCTGAGGTAAACGTTAAAACCCCACCATAACTGGTGGTATTGCGCGATTCTAAGTGTTGGCTAACAATAGTCCAGTGATTTACTACTCGGGACTGCTCGTCGTACCTCTGAGGATCAGTCGCGGGCTAAGAATATGCTGGTATTCATGACGGATATGACCGTATACCCGCTCAAGCACCCAGTGAGCCGCCATACTACCAATTTTTTGTACCGGATAATCAATGGTGGTTAGCCCCGGAGAAAGGTAGCTGGCAAAATCCACATTATCAAACCCGATCACCGATACGTCTTCCGGCACTCTGCGGCCCAGCTCGCGCAGCGCGATCATTGCGCCGGAGGCCATTTCATCGTTTGCACAGGCTACCGCAGTAAATTTTGCGCCGCGGGCAACCAGTGCTCGAATCCCCTCAGTGCCGGATTTGGCCTGAAAGTTACCTTCGTAGGTAAGGTTGTCTGTGTATTCAACCCCCATGTCTGCAAGGGCCTGTTGGTGCCCGGTTAAACGGTTTTTACCATCGGCTTTAAATAGCGACCCGGCAATATAAGCGATCTGCGTGTGGCCAATGTCGAGGAGGTGCCGAGAGGCAAGATATCCGCCTTTTACGTTGTCCAGACTAATGCAATTATCACCGATCTCCTCAATAAAGCGGTTCACCACCACCAGTTCAACGCCCTGTTGGACCAGATTCACCAGATACTCGTCGCTAACGGCTTCCACATGCAAAATCAACGCATCGCAACGACGACTTAGCAGAGCATCAATTTGTTCTTTTTCAATCTGTGCGTCGGAGTGACCGGTAGCGATCAGCATGTGCTTCTTAGCCTGCCGTAGGGCCTGCTCTGTACCGCCCATCATCGCCCCAAAGAAAGAGCCATGCAATTCCGGTACAACATACCCAATGGTATGAGTTTTATTGGATGCCAGTGAAGCTGCCACAACATTATGCCGGTAACCAAGCTCCGCCATTGCCGCCATAACCAGTTCGCGGGTTTTTTCTTTTACCGTGCCGGTATTATTGATAACCCTGGATACGGTGGCAGATGATACACCAGCTTTTTCGCTGACTTGTTTTATTGTGACCATATTAACTTCGCTATACGTTTTCCTGCTGGGGTTGCCGCGCAGTTTTAAGGGCATTGTGAATGTCGTCCACTTGCCGACTGTCCAGTTTATACCAACGCATCAACAACACTACCACTAAAGACATAGCAGCCGGTATTAAACAAAAAGACAAAGTAATACCGCGACTTACCCGCTCATCGATGTTGTTGGCTTCATAACCATAATAGGCCAGCGCCCAACCCGCCAGTGCACTGCCAAGGGCGATACCTAACTTAATAAAGAACACTATGGTGGAAAAGGTCATTGCGGTTAAGCGTGTACCAGTCTGCAGCTCGCCGTAGTCTGTCACATCACCCATTTTCGACCACAGTAATGGCGAGGTCATTTGCAGCACAAATCCCCACAAAAAGTGAATCGCCAAAGCCCCTGCCCACATGGTCGCAGGCAGGAAATAATTAACAATACACAACCCCGCACAAGAAAGCTGTAACACTTTGTATAACAGTACTTTATCGCAGCGGCGGGTAAATGGATGAGCCGATGCAGCGCCCAGAATGCCGCCCACCATTGCCAGCGACACAAACAGCGTGACATCATCAGGGCGTTGCAACACATACTTCACGTAATAAATAGCCAGTGCATTGCGCAATACTATCCCGGTGAGCAGCACCATGCTGACAATACACAAAATTCGGCACTGGTCGTTATGCCATACAGCCTTTAACTGCTCTCTTACCGGGGAGGGTGGCCCATCGGCCGGTAACACCCTTTCTCTGGTGCCTGCGAAACACAAGAGAAATAGCACCATGCCAACCAACCCCATAGTTAGCATGGTGAGCTGGTAACCGCGCGCATCATTGCCAGCCCCGAACCAATTGACCATTGGCAGTGTGCACAGCGACACAATGAGTCCCCCTAACATGGCAAACACAAAGCGATAAGACTGCACCGACACCCGCTCCAGCGGGTTCGCAGTAATAACGCCGCCAAGCGCAGAATAGGGGATATTAATTGCGGTATACATCAACATTAACAGCACGTAGCTGGCAATGGCGTAGGTCAGTTTACCGTTATAGTCGGTATCAGGAGTAGTAAAAGCAAGCACACTGATAAGCGCAAATGGCAGGGCCATCCAAAGCAAATAGGGTCGATAAGCACCCCACCGGGTGCGGGTTTTATCGGCCAGGGAACCCATCAGAGGATCGGTTACCGCATCGATCAATCGTACCAATAAAAAGATACTGCCAACAGTTGCTGGATTGAGCCCAACCACATCGGTGTAGTAGAAAGTAAGAAACAAAATGACCGTCTGAAAGACAAAGTTGCTTGCTGTATCGCCAAGCCCGTATGCAACTTTTTCTTTTACACTAATCATTAAATGTCCAGACAGCTATGGAGTTTAGCGGCGTTGTTTAAGCCATTCACTGAGTTTCAGGGCACTTTGTTTAGGTAGCCGTTGCTGGGTTGCAAAATCCACATGCACTATGCCAAACCGCTTAAGATACCCTTCCGCCCATTCAAAATTATCCAGCAGACTCCACACAAAGTAACCTCTGATGTCCACGCCTTTTTCCATTGCTTCGGCAACAGCCTGCATGTGGTCCTGGAGATAATTCATCCGCACTTTATCATGCACCTGACCGTCTTGTACCAGGTCATCTTCAGCCATTCCATTCTCGGTAATAAAAAGTGGCGGCAAATCATACTCATTATGAAGCTGAAGCAATAAATCACACAAGCCTTGCGGATAAATTTCCCAGTTCATTGCAGTGACAGGTACGTTGTCATCAGGCGGCAGGATCTCAAAGTGACCTCCCGGGCGGGCCTGCACCAGAGCCCGGGTATAATAGTTAACCCCGAGATACGCCATGGGCGCAGCAATTATTTCCAGGTCGCCCGGCTCAATTAATGGCTTTTCAGCCTCGGGTAATGTGTTCAGTAACGGCGGGTATTTACCCGTCAACACAGGGCTCACATACCAGTCGTTAAAATGGGCTTTGGCCAGCAAGGTAGCCTGCGTATCAGCCTCACTGTCAGTCGCCGGATAATAAGTTGTAAAATTAAGTACCAGGCCGCTTGGAATATGCGGGCAGACCTCGTTGAGCTCCTGAATAGCTAATCCATGAGCAAGCAGAAGGTGATGAGCGGCCTTTTTACCGTACTGCTTACCGATTTTACCCGGCGCATGAACGCCTATTTCGTAACCAAGAAATGCGCTGCAATAAGGCTCATTGAGCGTAGTGTAAGCACTTACTTTGTTGCCAAATGCCGTGGCAACAATACGGCTGTATTCCGCAAATGCGTAGGCCGTAGCGCGGTTAAGCCAGCCGCCCTTATCTTCCAGAAATTGCGGCAACTCCCAATGATAAAGCGTCACATACGCCTTCAGGCCACGTCGTTGCAATTCATCGAGTATTTTAAGATAAAAAGTCAGACCTTCCTGGTTAACACTGCCGTCAGCACAAATGATCCTTGGCCAACAAACGGAAAACCGGTAAGCATCAAAACCCAGTTCATCAATCAGCGCAATATCCTGTTGCCACAGATGATAATGATCGCAGGCCGTACGGCCATCGGAGTTGTCCTTTACTGCGCCGGGAACCTGGCAAAATGTGTCCCATATACAGGGCTCGCGTAATTCGCTGGCGCCTTCGATCTGAAACGACGAAGTAGCCACCCCCACCGTAAAGTTCGGATCACTGAGCGCACTACTGATTGAAAAACCTTTAATCATCTTACATTTACGCACCTAACGCAGTGATTAACGTCAGCTTGCGGCCACCTCTTTCAGAATAATACCGTCATAAATCAGGCTTCAATTGTAAGCGCTTTCATTTTTTATACAAGTTATTTACATTTTAATTCATGTCATTGCCGCGTCGCCGCTGCATGAAGATAGTCGCAGTGATACTCAGAATCATTGTGCTCAGGCGCAGCAGGTTAGCGTACTGACTGCCAATAGCCGTGGTATCTACCTGCCAGATTACCCAACAAGCGTTCATCAGTATGTGCAGTGTGGCCACCAGCCAAAGGTTGTGTCGCCAGGCAACAAACAGCCACGCAAACCATAAACCACCAATGCCCGTAAACACGCTTGCCATCAGCGCCTCAGTAAACGTTGCGCCCTGAAACCAGTGCCCAATACCAAATAAAACGGCGTTCACCAGCGCTGCAGGTAACAATCGCCAACCTGCCACCTTAATCAACATACCCACTAAAAAGCCTCGAAACATCAGTTCTTCCAAAAAGCCTGGTAAAAGCGCTTTCGTGACTAACATTGTGGGCGCAAACTGAGCGGGAGCGTCAGATACAGCAAACCCTATCAGCATGGGCGAAACAAAAACCAGCCCCCACAGAACGCCCACTTCAGCGGAAGACGATAACCCGGTAATCGAGAACAAGCGTTTACCCAGCAGCGGCCAGCACGCAGCAATGGAAAGGATCCAAGTGATGTACGAAAATCCATAGTCCGGAAGATATTGCGACGGTATCCATTGCGAAAGATGTGTAACGATATAAAAAGTGGCCAGAATAAATAGAGAATATGTCAGCTTCCGTGATGTCATAAAGGTGTCTGCCTGAAAGGATAAGTATCATGACAAAGCGTATAACGCAGACCGCCACCTCACATGTGCCAAAAGTCACATAAACAAAATTACGTTATCAGGCAGCTGTTTTTGCTCACGGTTAACAGGCCGTAGGTTTCCGGCAAACACCATAACACCGACAATGTAAACGCTTTCAGTAAATTATTAAATACTGCCCTAAGATATTATTAATCAGGGTTAATCGGTTGCATTTAAGCCACAATTTTCAAAATTACGGTGATTTATGCGCTTTCGCAACTTACAGAAAATACTTTCTGAGCTGTTTCCCTACAAGAAAATGTAAGCGCTTGCATTTTTAGAATTTATACTTATACTCTCACAACAAATTATTAACATTCGTTCATTGGTTTCGCAGTGCTTAAGCATTCGCAGGGGTTATAATCCGGAGAATAATAATGAAATCATTTACTTTGTCAGTGGCTGCAGCAGCCATTGGGGTTGCAGCGTTAACCGCTTGCAGCACATCAGAAACTGACAGCCAGGCTGCCGATACGGTATCTGTTCCGGATTACTGGCCGCAAATTCAATCGCCTATCACTAATAAGCAAGCCGTTGAAGCCAAGGTTGAAGCGCTGCTGGCCGATATGACGGTAGAACAAAAGGTTGCGCAGCTTATCCAACCAGAGATTCGCGATGTAACGGTAGAAGATATGCGCCGCTACGGTTTTGGCTCTTACCTTAATGGTGGTGGTTCTTTTCCGGGTGCAAACAAACATGCTACCCCACAGGAATGGATCGATCTGGCCGAAGCCATGTACCAGGCATCTACAGATGACTCACTCGACGGCAGCAGCATCCCAACCATGTGGGGCACCGACGCAGTGCATGGTCACAATAACGTGATTGGTGCCACACTGTTTCCGCACAATATTGGCCTGGGAGCCATGCGGGATACGACGTTAATTGAAAAAATAGCCACCGCTACCGCCAAAGAAGTACGTGCCACCGGCATAGACTGGATTTTTGCTCCCACCGTTGCGGTTGTCCGCGATGATCGTTGGGGCCGCACCTACGAAAGTTACTCCGAAGATCCCGCCATTGTGGGTGAATATGCACGCGCCATCGTTACCGGCCTGCAAGGGGATATCAGCGACGGCAACATCGACGACCAGCATGTTATTTCAACCGTCAAACACTTTGTTGGCGATGGCGGTACCGATAAGGGTGATGATCAGGGTAATAATCTGGCCAGCGAAAAAGAGCTGTTCGACATTCATGCACAAGGCTACGTGCACGGCTTAAATGCCGGTTCACAATCTGTAATGGCATCTTTTAATAGCTGGCATGGCGAAAAAATACACGGTAGCAAATACTTACTAACTGACGTTCTGAAAGACAAAATGGGCTTTGACGGGTTTGTGGTAGGCGACTGGAACGGCCACGGCCAGATCCCGGGCTGCACTAACGATAACTGCCCGCAGGCATTACTGGCTGGTTTGGATGTTTATATGGCTCCGACTCCAACCTGGAAGCCTTTAATGGAAAACCTGATTGCTCAGGTGAACAACGGTGAAATCCCCATGTCACGTCTTGATGATGCCGTTAGCCGGGTTCTGAGAGTTAAATTACGCGTTGGCCTGTTCGACCTGCCTTCACCGGCTAATCGCAGCCTGTCTGGTGACATGTCGGTTATCGGTGCCGATGAGCACCGCGAAATCGCCCGAGAAGCCGTGCGTAAATCACTGGTTATGCTTAAAAATAACCAACAACTGCTACCGCTTACGCCAGATAGTCGGGTACTGGTCGCTGGTGACGGCGCGCACAACATTGGTAAGCAATCCGGTGGCTGGACCATTACCTGGCAGGGCACCGGTAATGAAAACAGTGACTTCCCGGGTGCTACCTCTATTTACACCGGGATTGAGCAAGTCGTTGAGGCCGCCGGTGGTGAGGCTGAATTAAGCGTAGATGGCAGCTTCACAGAAAAGCCTGATGTGGCGATTGTAGTATTTGGTGAAACACCCTATGCCGAAGGTAACGGTGATATCGCCAATGTGGAGTATCAGCGTGGCGACAAGCAGGACCTGGCGCTGCTGAAATCCCTTAAAGCGCAGGGTATCCCGGTAGTTTCGGTATTCATTACCGGTCGCCCGTTGTGGGTAACGCCTGAACTAAACGCCTCCGATGCCTTTGTGGTTGCCTGGTTACCGGGCTCAGAAGGCGGCGGAGTAGCCGACGTGCTGTTTAGCAAACCCGATGGCTCGGTAAACTACCCAATGCACGGTAAACTGTCTTTCTCATGGCCTGCCGATCCATACCAGAATCCGGTCAATAAGGGCGATGGTAAACAACCGCTGTTTGCCTACGATTATGGCCTGACCTATGGCGATAACACAGATCTGCCACAACTCGATGAGTCTGTGAATAGCGCTGCCAACGTCGCCGGCGATACGGTAATCTTCCAACAAAGCGTACAACAGCCCTGGTCACTTATCGCCACCAGTGCCGGCAAGCAAGGCGCAATGAACAGTAACGTATTGAATGTTAACACCCTTAGCATCCGTACTGCCGACCGCCACGTGCAGGAAGATACCCTGCAGATTGAGCTGGGCAGCAGCGAAGACAGCATTCGCTTCTTCTCGCCCTTCCCGGAAGATCTGCTCGATCACGCAGTGCCCACCGGTGTACTGGCATTTGATTTCCAGGGTTCAGCAACAACCGGGATAACCGTTTCCATGTCTTGTGGTGAAGGCTGCGAGGCTAAACTTGCCCTGGATGACTTTACCACTGCTGACAGCGACTGGCAGAGCGTATCGATCCCATTGAGCTGCTTTGTTGATAAAGGCTTAAATCTGCGTGAGATATACGTGCCTATGGCACTCTCTGCCAAGGATGCTACCGAGTTTAAACTGTCAGATATCCGCTTTACCCGGGTAGAAACGCCTGTCGCCTGCCCTGGCTCCTGAGTGTGTGTGCCCTGTGGCCGGGACCATTTGATTGGCCCGGTCACCCTCCAGGGGCCATACGCTACTTAGTATTATCCCGGCAACGTTCTCCGGGCATTTCAAATTCTATCGTTGTATGGTCCAGGTTAAAGGGTTCAAGCGCTGTGGCGATCCGGGCTTTTAATTCAATCAGAGCAGTCACATCAATGCGCTGCTCCAGCTCAAGATGTGCTGTAAGCACGTGACTGGCGCCATCCAGCGACCAGAAATGAACATGGTGCAAAGCACCTACGTGCTCAATCTCCTCTAATGAAGCTAAAATGGCGGCGCGCTTATCATTATCCGGGTTAACCTGAAGAAAGAGCTTCACCGTGTAAATAACATGCTTCACTACGTTAAACAGAATAAACAGGGTGAAGATTACCGACAACAGAGGATCCAGCACCGGCCAGTCAACAAACTGCAGCACGATAGCGACTATCAACACCGCCACCCAGCCAAGTAAATCCTCCAGCAGATGCCAGTTGAGAACCTTCTCGTTTAAGGTGTCTCCACCGTGCAACTTGTAAGCGGCGAAGCCATTTGCCGCAATGCCTAAAATAGCCAGCATTATCATTCCTTCAGTCACCGGCATTTCAGGAGACCATAAACGTGGAATGGCTTCCGTTAGTACCCATACCGAGCCGACAACCAGGATCAAACCATTAATTAAAGCTCCCAGTAAGCTAAGGCGCTTAAACCCATAAGAATACTGTTCGGTAGCGTCGCGCTTACCTACTTTATTGAGATACCAGGCAAGGCCTATCGATAGGGAATCGCCCAAATCATGCACAGCATCGGCCATGATCGCCACACTATTAGTAAGCCAGCCGCCGACAAACTCGATAATGGTAAAAATAAAATTGAGCCAGAACGCCCAGCTGATTCTGTCTTCAGCGATATCATGGTGATGATGATGATGCTCGTGACCATGGTCATGAGCGTGAGAATGATGGTGGTGACCCTGCTCCTGGCCATGTTTGCTCATAGTGGACACTCTGCAACGGTTTGAAATCTAATGAGCTATCAGCATAGCCATTACCCTGCTATCTGATCAATGGATTTATCGGCTCATAACGAAACGTCGTCGTTCTGATATCGGAATTCGGGCAGTCTGCGCGTAGCCCGTCGGCCCCTAAAAGTAACCAATCCTCTCTGTGTGCCCGCCCTACAGAGTGCCCTTTGGATAGGTCTAAACACAAAGATTCACGACTGGCGGGTAGCAGCAAACGTCCTGCAGGGTTCATCTTTAGCCACTGCCACGCAGCATATATCTCGGCGTCAGGCGGCGTATGATAACCAAAATGCACAACTGGCCGACGAGCAAATAGCATAAACTGCTCCCCGGTATCGAGCAGGGCAATTTCGCTATTGGCAGGCACACTGCTGTTTATTGCCTGCCATACTCCGGCTGGTGTGCGAATGGGGTTAAGTAAGCTGGCAAATCCCACACTGTAACTGCACCATACTACCAGCATAGTTACGCCCCAGGCCTGCCAGCCTGCTCTGCGGCGCACCACAAACAATGCTACCAATACCGCCAGCCCTGTGGTCAGAAACAGAACGCTGCCATCCAGTTCATAGCGTTGATTAAGTTTAGCAACAGGCCCGGTATCAACTAAACCCAATCCGCCTGAAATGAAAAAGCTGCTGCCAATCAGCAGAGGCAATCCCCATAGCGTACGGGACAACCACTTTTTGTCAGCGATGTGCGGCATAAAAGGTGCCATGGCCAACGCCAGCATCGGTAGCGCCGGCAGGATATAGACCCCACGCTTGCCCGGACTCATGCTAAAAAACACCAGCACCAGCAACACAAACCCCAGCGGCATCACAATACGTGCATCATTCTTTTTCCAGGCGCTGCGCCAGTGTGGCCATTGCCAGGGTAATAACACCACCAGCGGTAGCCACGCCCAGGGCACTACGTTTACCACAAAGTACCAGAATGGCTTGATGTGGTGCCAGGAGTTGGCGTATCGGGTGACTGTCTGCTTCATCAGGATATTGTCGCGATAAGCGTTATAGGCCGGATCTAACCTGCCATCCACAGCCAGCAGCATTGGCAGTAGCCACAGCAACAATGTTACCAGCATGGTCAGTACACCTGTTGCCCACCAACCCCAATGATATCGCTTCGGTAAAGTTTGCAGTGAGGTCTGGCGCCACAACACAAGAGCATAGGGCAGCAACATTAACAGGGGTAAAAAACCAACCCCTTTGGTCATAATACCCAAACCCATGGCCACACATCCTGCCAGCCACCAGGTAATATGCCCTGCCTGGCACAGCGTCGCACGCAGTAAGCCATAGCAGCCCAGCGTCACCCACATGCACACACTGGCGTCGATTTGCGCGCTTTTTGCCTGTAGAACAAACTGCACACTGGCCAGCAGTATTCCGGCCGCCCACCAGGCTTCCCGGCTTCCCCACAAGCGGCGGCATATATCAAAAACCGCTAGCACGGTGACTGTGCCAGCGATGGCTGATGGTAATAAAAAGGCGATATACAGCGAGCCGGTAATAGCGTAAAAAATCGCGATAGACCACATAAATAATGGTGGTTTATCCGGATACAGTTCGTTTCCTCGCATCGGGAACAACCACTGTCCTGTTTCCACCATGTCTTTAGCAATTAGCGCAAAACGGGGTTCATCGGCGGGCCAGGGAGCCCGCAGCCCAATTCCCAGGGCGAGCAGTAAAAAGGTCAGTAAACCAAGCCAGATTAAATCTGAGCGCTGGTAGCGACTGACAGAAGGCAATAATAAATTCATAGTCAATTAGCGCGTTGAAACAGTGCTGGCAGGTTGTTGCTGATACCAGCGATAGAGGTGTGCGCCAAGTAACACCGAACACACCAGTAAGCTCAGGCTAACGCTGATCTGCCACGAAGACATCTGTTCCATGCCCTGCCCCATAAGGGCGAAAGTTAGCATCTGCGGCACGTACCCCAACGCCGATGCGCTCACAAAAGCCCGGCCTTTAATGGTACTGGCACCCGCCACAATATTGGTGAGCGCATTACTGCCAATAGGCAGTAATCTTATTGCCAGGGTCGCGGTATAGGGTTTTCCTGCAAGCAGCGGATGGAGTTTTGCGATCACGCCGGGAAAGCGGCGCTTGACCCAAGCCTGGAAAAAGTAACGGGAAATCATAAAAGTCGTTGCACAGGCAATGGCTGCCATCGCGGTGGAAAGTAACGTGCCTGCTGTCACGCCCAGCAGGCCACCACCAATAAAAGCCACTATCTGACGAGGAAACCCCACCAGCATCAACAACACGCCGGTTACAACAAGCAATGGCCAACCAAGAATGCCCTGAGCGGTAAGCCACCGTTCAACAGCCTGCGGATCCGCGTATTCACCGAGGCTCGCCATTTTTACCAAACCGGCAATAACCAGACAGGCTATCAGCGGCTTTAACAGCGCACGTATACTCGCTTGCAAACGATTCATAGTACTGGTTTTAGGCATCAATCGGTAACTTCCTGAGGATGAGGGCATTTCGCCCGCCTAAGTAACCATATAACACCGAATAAATCCACAATCCCCACGCCAAGCCGACTCAACATGGTGTAATTGGAGGTTCCGCAGTGGCGGTCGCGGTGATTGACTTCCACCACAAAAACGCGTCCTTCAAGGCGCTTTACCAGCGCCGGCAGGAAACGATGCATATGATCGAAGTAAGGCAAAGATAAAAACGTGCTGCGCGGAATTAACTTTAAGCCGCAGCCGGTATCGGGCGTTTCATCGTGTAACAGGCGCTGGCGTACCCGATTGGCAATACGCGATTGCAGTCGCTTCCAGGCAGTATCCTTACGATTTTTGCGATAACCGGCAACACAAAAATCTGTTCCTATCGGCTGGCGTTCGGCGACCTCTATAAAACGCGGGATATCCGCCGGATCGTTCTGACCATCAGCGTCCAGAGTGATAATCCACTCATAGCGGGCGTAACGCACCCCGGTCATGATTGCGGTAGACTGCCCCATGGATTTTTCATGCTGTACTGCACGCAGGCAAACCGGCAATTCGTTGGCAAGTTCCCGTATTTCACTGAGCGTACCATCGGTGCTGCCGTCATCCACATAGATGATTTCAAACTCCACGTCCGTCGGCGTATGCTGAGCTAACTCAGTCACCAACGGCCGGATATTGCCCTGTTCATTTTTTGCCGGAATCACAAAAGAAACGTTCACAACTCACCACATGTTATTGTTTTCACAATAAGCTACCTGAGTTTTCTTAAGACAACCTTAAGCTTAGAAATAAGTAGTGGCGGTGACCAGGCCACAGCGGCTGACTAAATAATGCCGCTATCAATGACCGGTGTAACCCAGTAGCGAATACGATGCTGTAACGATAACGCCGCCAGGGCGGCCGTTAAACTATCCAGATCTTTATGCTGCAGGCGAATATCAATACGGCACACCGAGCGATGCCCGGCGACCTGCTCACTCACCGTATAATTAGCGTGCTCCTTGCTGTAGCCTTCAATACCATGCATGGAGAACCCGCCAACAAACGGCTGGCACAATAAGCAATCCACCACGTTATCAACGGTCTCAGGATCCACAAAGCAGCTAAAAATGCATTGTTCAGTCATGATGTTTGCGCTCCAGAGTGAAATACAGAATAGGCAGAATGATGAGTGTCACCAGGGTAGAAGAAAGCAGGCCGCCAATCACCACAATGGCCAGAGGCTTTTGGATTTCAGAGCCCGGACCGGTAGCAAAAGCCAGCGGCATTAAACCGAAAATAGCCGTGGTTGCTGTCATCAGGATAGGTCGCAGGCGGTCTTTTGCGCCCTGGATTATGTGCTCTTTAAAATCGCCCGCCAGCTTCGCTAACTGCTGAAAATGCGACAACATCACCACCCCATTGAGTACCGCCACGCCAAGCAGCGCAATAAACCCTACTGAAGCGGGTACAGACAGGTATTCACCGGTAATCCATAGTGCGAACACCCCACCGACCAGCGCAAACGGGATATTGGCCAGGATCAGCAGCGCCAGTTTCAGCTCCTTTAGCTGGGTAAACAGAATAATCAGGATAACGCCCAGTACCAGCGGAATAATGGTCAGCAGGTTATTGGTTGCACGGATCTGATTTTCAAACTCGCCGCCATAGCTTACCGTGTAGCCAGTGGGTAAAGACACACTGTTATTTACCTCGGCTGCTACCTCTTCAACAAAAGACGCCAGGTCGCGATTTTCCACATTGGCACTCACCATCACATACCGTAAGGCATCTTCCCGCTCAATCACCGCAGGGCCTTCTACCCGCTCAAGATCTGCCACCTGAGATAACGCCAGTAACGTGCCATCGGGTAGCTGGATTGGCAGGTTGGCCAGTTCAATATCGCTGCCAATTGCCGCGACTCCCTCACGCTGGTTAGAAAACATCAGCGGCGTAACGATGCGGCCGTTGATGATGTCGGTAACCTGCACGCCGTTGACCTGCATTTGTAAATAGTCAGACAGCCCGGTGAGCGACATATCAAACCTCAGCGCGATATCCATTTTCGGCTTAATGCGCAAATAGTCGCCGCCTTCCATCAGCGTTTTGTTAATGTCTACCGCGCCCTGCACACTTTCGGTTACTTTCGCGACCTCACTGGCCACATCAGTGAGGCGGGCAATGTCATCGCCAAAGATTTTGATGCTTACCATGCCGGTACTGCCGGTAAGCATTTCGGATACGCGCATTTGAATCGGCTGAGTGAAACCGTAGTTAATACCGGGGAAGCCCTTTAAAACCTCACGTATTGCGTTTGCCAGTTCGGCCTTGGTGTCGAAGCGCCACCCATCAGTGGGGGCAAGCTGCATAAAGACATCGGTTTCATTCAGGCTCATGGGATCAAGCCCCAGTTCGTCCGAACCGGTACGCGCCACAATTTGTTTAATCTCGGGGATCTCGGCGAGTAATGCCTCTTCAATTTGCTTATCCAGCGCTAAGGACGCTGTTAGCGACAACGTCGGAGATTTTTCCAGTTGCACAATCAGATCGCCCTCATCCAGGGTTGGCATAAAAGTTTTACCTAACTGTGTAAAGGCCAGCACGGTGAGCGCCAGGGTTATCGCCATCGCAATAAACAGGGATTTCGGTACCGCAATGGCTTTTCGCAAAGCGCTTTCAAAGCCGTTTTGTAATGCTTGTAAATAACCCGGAAGTTGCTGTGGCGCTTTGCTTACAAAGAACGACGCCAGCACCGGAATAATGGTAAAAGCACTGATCAGCGCTACCGCCATAGCAAACATGATAGTCATAGCCACCGGGCTGAACAATTTGCCTTCGAGTCCGGTGAGGGTTAGCAGTGGCGTAAAGACCACCAGCACAATCAGCGTACCAGCGATAACCGGCGTGGCAACCGCCTTAGCAGAACGGTAAATCACATGCAGCCTTGGCAAAGGCACCCCACGAGAGAGCTGCGAAACGATATTTTCCACCACGACCACCGAGGCATCAACCAGCATGCCAATGGCAATCACCAACCCGCCCAGGCTCATGAGGTTAGCGGTAAGATTGGTCACGCTCATAAGATAAAAGGTGATGAGCACTGCTACCGGGATAACACAGGCCACCACAAACGACGCGCCAATCTGACCAAGAAACACCGCCAGCAGTATTACAACAATCACAATTGCCTGCCCAAGCGCACTGGTGATGGTTCCCACCGCGGTATCGATCAGGTTTTTGCGGTTATAAAACACATTTACCTCGGTCCCTGCAGGTAAGCCGGGCTTAATGAGCGCAAGCTTTGCCTGTACCGCCTCCACCACCTCAGCGGTATTACTGTTTTTGAGCGCGACAATCAACGCTTCGGTGGTTTCCTTACCGTCTTTAGTCACCCCACCATAGCGGGCCAGGCTGCCTACCGACAACCGGCCAATGTCATCAAGCCTAATAGCGCTGCCTTCTTTAATTGCAACCACCCGTTCTGCCACGTCATCCAACTGAGTGAAACGCCCTTCGCTACGCACAATTAGTGTGTCATTGCCCACCTCTATGCGGCCAATGCTTCCATTGATATTAGACCGGGTAAGCGCGTCGGCCACGTCAGGCAGGGTGAGCCCCAAAGCACTCATCCGCTGCACATCCGGAGTGAACTGCACGGTTTTGGTATAGCCACCCAATACATTCACCTCTGCTACACCGGCAACGGTGCGCAGCGCCGGTCTGATTTGCCAGTCCAGTAAATGCTTGCGCTCCATCAGTGAAAGATTAGGATTTTCCAGGGTCAGCATAAACATTTCGCTAAGCGGCGTGCTCATTGGCGCAATACCGCCGTCTACCGTAGGCGGTAACTCGCTCCACAGATTATTCAGGCGCTCCGCCACCTGCTGGCGGGCCCAGTAAATGTCAGTACCTTCCACAAAATCCAGGGTAATAGAGGTAATGGCGTATTTAGTGGTTGAACGCAGTACCGCTTTATCTGGGATCCCCAGCAATTCGGTTTCCAGTGGCTGGGTAATTTGCGCCTCAATTTCTTCGGCGGTCATGCCCGGCGCTTTAATAATCACGTTAACCTGAGTCGGGGAAATATCCGGAAACGCATCTACCGGTAGCTTCAACCACGCACTTACCCCGGCTGTCAGGGCTACCGCGAACATCGCCAGCACGAAAATGCGCTGACTTAAAGAAAATTGGATCCAGCGGGCAATCATTTATTCGCCTCCCAGACCCAGCAAAATGCCTTGCACCGCACTCACTGACGAAGTGAGTACCTCGGTATTCTTAAGCTGTTCACTATCAGCAATCAGCAGCTGACCATCATGACGGCCCAACACGGTGACCACCACCGGCACTAACTCAGCGCCCTCTTTAGCCAGGGCATAATACTCACCGTCAAAGAAGTAAACGCTTGAGGCAGGCACAGCAAGGCCCGCCTGTTCAATAACTGGCGTTACCATAACCGCATCAGCAAAATCCAGCGCACAGTCGGCGTTACCGGTAAGCGGAGCGCTCCACAACCGGCTGACCAGCCCACTGCTTAAGCGCTCGCGATAGGCAACCTCCAAACGGCAAGCCCCCACTGTTAATGCTGAGGCCTTATCGGCAAGCTGTGATGGCAGCTGCACTCTTAAGCGAAGAGTACTTCGTTCAATCACTTCACCATAGACAAACGCTTCGGTATCCAGTTGCTCTCCAGCCGGAATAAACACGCCGGCCACAGGCGAAGTCAATAACGCCGAATCGTCATCACTTGCCCGTTGTAGCAACTCTTCGGCATGCTCGAGATGGCCCAGTTCAAGCTTGCTGGCAAAGTAGTGATCGGTAATCGCCTGCCAGGATTGTTGGTTGATGGACTTGCTGTTAAACAACGGCAGATTTTGCTGATAACGCTGTTCTGCCTGGCCGTAAATCTCCTTTTGGGCTCTAAGCATTTCATAGAAATGATGAACCTCACTGCCGGTCAGTTTAACCAGCGGGGTATTGGCCGCCACAGAGGCTTGTGGCGCTACCAGATACTGCTGTTGTAATACCCGAAACGGCAGTACCAGTTGATAGCCATTGCCCGGCAGATAGCTTACTTCACCGCTTACCGCGGGGGTTGGCACAGCAGGTACAATCTGCGGCGCTGCAAAATCCAGTGACAGGCGACCCAACGATTCAAGGGGGATCCGCTGGTTTTGTGCTATAGCAGTAGAGACTGTCAGCACTAACAAAAGAAAAGAGAAAAACGATTTCATAGCACTTGCCCTGCCAATTGATTAATTTGTGCAACCCGTTGTTGCTGAGAAAGTTTGAGCTGATCCAGTTGATAGGTGCGGTCGCGCTGCTCCAGCAACGATTGCAGCCAGTTGCTTTGCTCCAGCTCGCTGCTCTGCTTTAGCTGCGCCAGTTGTTCAACAATTTGTTCGCCGATGGCAACTTGCTGCTCGCCAATAGCAATTTGTTCTTCCAGCGAGGTCAGGCTGGCCATATTGGTGCTGACCTGCTGTTGCAACGTAATTCGCAGGTTCATCAGAGTTTGTGAAAGTGCCAGGTCGGTTTGCTGCCAGGCCTGCAGATCCTGCGGGTTGGCAGGCATCTCCAGGGCCAGCGGGATCCCTACCGCAATACCTACCTGATTTTCATCGCCCATCACGCTCTGTAAGCGCCGCGCCACCAGCGCAACATCCCAGTTGCTCTGACTTTGCCGGCCATACTGATAAGCGGCTGCGGCATATTGCTTTTGCAAGCTCAGGAGTTTCAATTCGGGGTGGCTATTCAGTGCGCTGTCGAGACTAGCGGGTACCGATTCTGCCATGTTAGCAGGGAGTGTCCGCGCGCCGGTCAGCTCAGTGTAAGCTCGCATTGCACCTGCCAGTTCCGCTTTGGCGCCAACCAGTGCCTGCTGCACATCAAGTTGCTGCTGTTGCCACTGCAAATAGGCTAAGCGTGATAATTCACCGGCGTTAAACCGCTCGGTTAACTGAGTGCCCAGCCGGGACAGCCATACCTGTTTATCACTCAAGGCATTAACCTGCTGACGCGCCATGGCCGCCTCCCAGGCGCGCTGTCTTACCAGCCCGGAGATCAGCAAAGCCTGCTGGCGCTGCCGGGCAACCATGATGGCCTGATTGGTCTGCTCAATCTGATCAAATAAATCCAGATTATCCGGGCGCTGGATTTGCACTCCGAGTCGCACTTCAATCTCATCGGTGCCGGTAGCCAGATTAGACTGTAACGCGGAGACTTCCAGCGTCGGTGCGCCGATGAGCCAGCGACTCAGCGACGAAGTCTGATGAGCCATCCAGTCAGAGGAATAATTCTGCCCGACGCGCTGTTGAGCCTGCGCGCGTAGCGCCGCTAAATCAGCGACTTCTGAAGCCTGAAGATGTGCAGAGAAACAGCCACTCAGTATCAGAACAATACTTGTGGTTAAGAATACGAAAACACGTTGAAAATACATAGCAATTATCCCTGTAAGAGGGAGTCAACATGCCAGAATATGCCCCTCCCGCCTATCGGACATCTGGCCCATAAGAGCCTAAAACATTGATTTTATTTATTTAGTGCAGATTCTGCGGCTGACTATAGCCATTCTGATAGGTCACAAGCACGCCATCAAGGTCAACACCCACCTGATCGCCGGCCTGCTTAAGTTCATGCTGACTAAGCCCCTGCTCCCAACGAGCGAGGGCCCACAAGTGCAAGACCCGGGTTCCGGTTCGGCAGATAGCATGGACCCGGCCTTTAGCGCCCAGTAGAATTCGACCGAATTTAGCGACATCCTGCGCACTGTAGTGACCACTGACTACTGGAACAAAGTAATATTCAAGGCCAGCCTCCCGAGCCCACACGCGTAAAATGGCATCCGGTACCTGATTTGGCTCTTCAAAGTCCGGGCGACCATTTATCAGCGTGGTAACGCCTGCCTCGGCGAGGGTATGAAAGTCGGCCTTAGTCAACGGACCCGAAACGCTAAAATGATGATTTATTGTGCGAATATTCATACCGATACCTCCACAAAGTACAGCGTGTATAGCGACGAGAGAAAGATAAAACTGCCCATTACAATTAACATCACGCCAAAGCCTTTTTTCAGCTGTTGCTGAGGTAATCGCCCACCAAGTCTTGCGCCAAGCAGGGAGCCGGCTGCGCCGATAAGTACCATTAGCGTGATAAGCTGAAAATCGAAGGGCAGCTCTCCAAGCTGGCTGAATAAATACACGTACTTGCCAAAGCCCACTATCGACTGCATTACAATGATTGCCAGGCTGGTGCCCACGGCCTGGCGCATGGATACGCCACCAAGGGCCAGCAGTGCCGGGACAATTAAAAAGCCGCCGCCAACTCCCACTAACCCTGCAATCACGCCCACCACCACAGCCGCAGGAACCAGCTTTGCCAGAGACACCTCATTACTGGCAGCAACGTTTACGGGCCTAAGCATAAAGCGGCTGGCAAGCAACATAATGACGGCAAATAACACTAGCTGCGCCAGACCACTGAAGTACTGGGAAAGTTGTGCCCCAAGATAAGTACCAACCATACTCGGCAAGCCAAAACTGACCACCTTCTGCCACGCCACCAGACCAGCCCGTTGTTGGCGCCATACCCCTGCCAAGGCAATCCCCCCCACAATTAACAGGGATTCCGCAATCGCCACTTTAGGCGGGCGGTCAACCACATAAGTCAACAGCGGCACGGTGAGAATCGAACCACCAGAGCCGAGCAGGCCCAGACTCACGCCAATCACAATAGCGCCGATAAGGGTGAGCAACATGACTACGACTTAACCGTCAGGGGGATTTTCAGGTAACACTTGCCATTGTCTTCCGCTGGCGGCATCTGCCCCGCTCTGACATTCACCTGAATCGCAGGCAACAGCAGTTTAGGCACCGCCAGCGTGGCATCACGGGCTTCACGCATGGCCACAAAATCGGCCTGGCTGACCCCGTCCCTAACATGAATATTGTTGCGACGTTGCTCAATCACCGAGGTTTCCCAGGCGAAGTGGTCCCGCGTAGGGCTTTTATAGTCATGCCCCACGAACATCCGGGTAGCCTCAGGTAAGTCGAGAATTTTACGGATGGACTGATACAGGGTATGTGCACTGCCGTTAGGAAAGTCCGCCCGGGCTGTACCGTAATCAGGCATAAACAAGGTGTCGCCGACGAACACCGCATCTTCTATGTAGTAAGACACACAGGCCGGGGTGTGACCGGGCGTATGCAACACTTCAATATCCAAGTGTCCCAGCGTAATCATTTCGCCGTCGACAAACAGCTGATCAAACTGACTGCCGTCGGTGGGAAACGTGCTTTCCAGGTTATAAATCGCTTTAAACGTCGATTGTACCCGCCGAATATGGTCGCCTACCCCAATCAGTCCGCCGAGCTTTTCCTTGATGTAAGGGGCGGCAGTGAGGTGGTCGGCATGGGCGTGGGTTTCCAGGATCCATTCGAGTGTTAAGCCATTTTTGTCAACGTAACTGACAACTTTGTCAGCAAACTCATGGGAGATCTGCCCGGCTGCGGCGTCGTAATCGAGTACCGGGTCGATAATTGCGCAGCTGTTGGTCGCACGGTCAGTTACCACGTAGGTCACGGTAAACGTGGGCTCATGGAAAAATGACGTGATCTGAATTTTGCTCATTTGCCGGCTCTCTGTATCAAAATTAATTAGGTCTTCAGTTTGATACAGCAAAAGCTTTGCCAGCTGGTCCGGGCGCTACCCATCACCACTTACATCTACGCCACGGAAAATCCTAATCAATTGATAAATATAGATTTATATTATTTATGATTTTTTAATTTTAATGGCATAATTCGCCAGATCCGTTGTTGAGCAGGTACCCTCTGCCGGCTTTAACAATGACGTTTTCCAACCCTTATGCGTTAGCTCGCAAACCCAGCTAATCACTGGTTGTTTTGCACATTGTGTGGAGCAGTTTTTGTATGTTGTCTTGTGTGGATTGTGGTGCCTGTTGCGCCACGTTTCGGGTGTCTTTTTACTGGGCCGAGTCCGACCCGTTTGCCGGCGGTTCGGTACCGGCCGAACTGACTACTAAAATTTCGCCAAATCTGGTGTCAATGGCAGGCACTAATCAACCTAACCCAAGGTGTGTTGCCCTGACAGGCGAAATTGGTAAACAGGTGAGTTGCAGTATTTACGAACAACGCTCGTCAACCTGCCGGGAATTTGAGGCCGGTTCGGCCGATTGTTTAAAAGCCCGGCTAAAGCACGGGATCACTGACGATGTTATCCCTATACGCGTTGCCTGATGGGATTAGCTGAGAGGACTTAGTACCAGCGTGTCTTTACATTGCAGCTCGGCCGGATACACGTGGCTGGCAATGATGATAAGGCGCGCTGCGGCTTCGCGTTGTAACAAGGCAACCAACTGGCTGACCGCAGCCCCATCGAGCCCCTCAAAAGGTTCATCCAGCAGCCACACCGGTGAGTGGATAAGCATTGCCCGCGCAATGCCTAAGCGCTTGCGCTCACCGCCGGATAATACGCGGCCACCGGGGCCGAGCCACTCGCCGAGGTCATTCAACCGGGCAAGGCCCACTTTGGCCAGTACATCATTAAGCTGCGTTGCAGAAAACTCCCGACCCAGGGTCAGATTATGCCTGAGCGTAGCGGCCAGGATCACCGGTTGCTGCTCCAGATATAGCCAGCCTTCAATCAGGCCATCATCCGGCACAACACCATCGCAAAGGCGCTGTCCATGGCAGGCTACCAACCCGCTGATAGCCTGCAGTAACTGAGATTTGCCTGCGCCGCTTGGTCCGCCAACCAGGTAAAGACCGCAGGCATCAAATTCCGCCGTCACTTTTTGTTCGGGTAGGTTAACAGAACCAAAGTCGGTAAGTTTGAGCGTGTTGGAAAGTGGTACGGCATCTGTCAGCTGCAGAGGCTCTACCGGTAGTGTTTTAAGTGCCTGTTTGCCCTGCACATAACGGTTCAGCGCGGGCTGACCATTGAAGGAACGGCCCAGCCAGTCACCGGCGCTGAGCAACAGCATGGGCACCACCAGCAACAGCGGGTTGCCGCTGTCACCCTCAAGCTGAGTATGAATTGCCAGATAAATAATGATCAGCATCAACGCCCAGGCAAGCCCCTGAAACACCCACATACTCTGTAACGTAAGCCGCTGCTGACTCGTTTCAGTCTGCCATACCGTTTGCGCAGAAGGTAACTGCGCTAACTGCTCTTTTACTGTTTTTAAATGCCAGATAGCCACACTTCTGAGTACCACATCGGATTGCTCCCTGAATTCGTGCTCCTGTAATATAAGCTCTTCAGATAAAGTAAGTCCTTGCATACATAGCGCCGCCATGATCACCAGCCAGATAACGCCCAGCGCGATTGTCCAGCCTGCGAAAGGGATATCAAGCACCAGCAGTGTTACTGCGCTCACCACCAGCATAAGTACCGCAGACGCCTGCTGAGATACCCAGCCGACCCACACCGCAGCGATGGCCTCGGTATGACTGGCCAGCGCTTCAACTTCTTCACTACGCTGGCGGATCTGCGCGGCAAACAGCCGTTCAAACAATTGCACGCGTAGCAGCGAGGTGAGTTGTAATAAATGCTTGTGACCTACCCACATGTGGGCATAACCACTACCAATGCGTATTAGCGCCAGGGCTCTGATAACGACCGCTGGCAGCATGTAGTTAAAATTGACCGGGGCCACGGCGCAGGCGGCAATAAACCACGAAGAAACAATTAAAATCGCCAAGCCGGCACCGCCGTGCAGCACTGCCAGTAACACGGTAATAAAGGCTTTCACGATACTACCTCCCTACCCATTTGCTGCACACTGCGGTTTTCTACCTGCCAGGTTCGGTTAAACCAGTCATCCGGCAGCGTCTTATGGGAAACCCATAAGACGGTTCGCCCCTGCCCCAGGGTATAAATGAGCTGGCTAAGGCTGTGATGCTGCGCCTCAGGCAGGTGCGCGGTGGGCTCATCGAGCAGCCACACCGGCGCATCAGACAATAACAAGCGCGCCAGAGCCAGCCGCTGCGCCTGTCCGCCGGAAATAGCAGGCACTTCAGCCAGCGGCGTGTCGAGCCCGGCCGGCAGCGAATCCAGCCATGCCTTAAGCTCTACTTCACTAAGCACCTGTTCCAGCCTGGCGGTGGTAAAAGTGCGCTGATAATTAAGATTTCCACGCAGGGTGGCGAGTAACAATACCGGATGCTGAGTGAGCATCGCCACCCGACAAGGCAGACGATAATTCCCCGTCCGTTGACCAGCGAGGGCTTCCAGTAACAGGGTTTTACCACTGCCGGACGGACCGGTTACGGCCACCCAGTCACCAGGCAGCAGCGTTAAGGCCTGGCTGGCAAGCAGGTTATCAGCCAGTTGTAAGCTAAACTGCTGCGGCTGGGTTAGTTCGTTAGCCGGCTCATCGAGTTGCCCGGCATCCAGCGACGCAAGCCAGTCACCGGCAGCATCCCGAGCGGCTTCAGCTTCAGCCTTCTGGTGATAAAACTGCCCCAGCGCTTTAAGTTCAGAAAACAGCAATGGCGCGGTAAGTAACAACCATAAGCCAGAATGCAGCGTAAGCTCGGGGCCTAACGAGAACTCGCCCAATAAACTAAAACCAATAAACACCGCAATTAAGGCAACGGCAATGGTCGAAAAGAAATCCAGTACGGTATTAGATAAAAACGCCACGCCAACCACTTTCATGGTGCGTTCATTCAGGTCGTCACTGGCTTGTTTTAATATCTCTTGTTCAATCTGATGGGAGCGAAAACTGGCCAGTAACCCGAGCGCCGTGAGGCGATCAACAAACAGGCTGCCTAGCCGGGTGAGAGCGACAAAGTGTTTCCGCTGAAGTGCCGCAGCGCCCTTACCCACCAAAATCATAAACAGCGGAATAAGCGGCAATGTGATCAACAGGCTGCCACCCACCACCGGGTTAACCACCAAAATAAACAGCAGCGCGAAAAAGGGCGTAAGCACCGCCACGTATTGTTGCACCTGATAGTCATAGCGCCAGTGAACCAGCGCGCTGATGTGTCTCGTCCATACCGATTGCCAGAAATAAGCCGAATGGGTGCTGACTAACGATGTTTGCTCTGCCACCAAACGCTCGGCAAAGCGTTTTTCAAGGCCCCTAAGTAAATCGGATTTTGCCTGCAAGGTGCGACGATAAGCATCACCCTGCAGCAGCCAGGCCAGTATTAACGCAGCCGCCAGACCCAGCCAGTCACTCATATCCGGCTGCTGAGCCAGCACTACCCAAGTATGCATCATCGCGGCAAACAGCCAGTAGCCGGCAATTAAACATAACAGCCGGATGGTTTTTATGGCCACCAATAAAAACAAGGTGCTGCGCGATGCAACACCCTGCTCGGTGACGGTGGCGTTAAACCACCGTGGAAGGGACTGGCTCTCTTTCACTACTGATCTTCTGGGTCTTCAGGGCGATCCAAATTCTCCGTCGATTCTAGCCACATGGCGTTGATAATGCCAAATGAACAAGCCAGTAACACGCCTAATATCCAGGTAAAATACCACATGTTCTGTTCTCCTTAATAAATCGCGTGAGATGAGTCTAGGTCGCTGTTTTTAATGCGACCGCGCATCACGTAGAAGCCGTAAGCGGTATAGCTTAAAACAATGGGTACAAACACACAGGCTACACCAAACATTATTTTCAGGGTCATTTCACTGGATGTTGCATCCCACACGGTTAAGCTTGCCACCGGCATAGTGGTGCTTGGCATCAGGAATGGGAACATCGAGAAACCCGCAGTCAGAATAATACCTGCCATCATCAGCGCGCTGCTCACAAACGCCCAGCCACCGCGGCCGGCTTTGGAGAAGAAAGCGCAGGCCACGCCCGCCCCAATGCCTAACAGAGGCGCCACCACCATCCAGGGATATTTGCTGTAATTAGCCATCCAGGCCCCGGCTTCAACCGCCACTTCTTTCTTGAGCGGGTTAGAAGTAGCCAGCGTATCCACGGCTGAAGTAACCACAAAGCCATCCAGTCCAAAGGCAACCCACAGGCCAGCCAGAATAAACAGCACCACAGTTGCCAGTGACAGTACAACAGATACTGCCCGTGCCCGCACTTCAATAAAGCTGTCGGTTTTCATTTGCAGCCAGGTAGCGCCGTGATTGAGGATCATTGCTACGGAAACCAAACCCGCTACCAGTGCAAATGGCGTAAGCAGGCCAAAAAACGAACCGGTATAGGTGGCTTTTAAATTGCCATCCAGCTCAAACGGTACGCCCAGCAACAGGTTACCAAAGGCCACGCCAAAGATTAACGCAGGCACGAAGCCAGACGTGAACAGCGCCCAGTCCCAGCTGGTACGCCAGCGCTTATCTTCTAACTTACTGCGAAAATCAAAGCCCAACGGACGCATCCACAGAGCAATCAGCACCAGCGCCAGCGCCAGGTAAAAGCCCGAGAAAGCGGTAGCATAGATCATCGGCCAGGCTGCAAAAATAGCGCCGCCGGCGGTGATAAACCACACCTGATTACCGTCCCAGTGCGGACCCACCGTGTTAATCATCACGCGGCGCTCGTCGTCGGTTTTACCAATCAGGGTGAGCAGTGCGCCAACCCCTAAATCAAATCCATCGGTGATGGCAAAGCCAATCAGCAGTACACCAACCAGCACCCACCAAATTACTCGTAGTACTTCATAATCAATCATGCGTTTGCTCCTTGAGTACCCAGGCCAATAGCATCATCCAGTTTCTTGTCGTCTTCCGGTGGAACCGGCCCCATTTTGGCGTATTTCTTCATCAGGTAGAAGCCAATCACAAACATCGTTGCGTAGAACAAGGTGTAAGCCACCAGGGTAGTCACAACGTCAGAAACAGACAGGTTAGACACGGCGGTATGTACTGGTAACACTTCGGCGATAGACCAGGGCTGACGGCCATACTCGGCAACAAACCAACCAGCTTCACAGGCAATCCACGGTAGTGGCAGCGACCATACCGCCGCTTTCAGCAACCAGCGCGGCTGAGTGATGCGGTGTTTAGTGCTGTAATAGAATGCCGCAATAAACAGCGCCAGCATCAAAAAGCCTGCTACCACCATCAGGCGGAAAGAGTAAAACAATGGTGCTACCGGTGGGATGCTGTAATCCACCGCTTTTTCCAACGCTTCTGGTGTAGGCTGAGTGATATCGTCAGTGAACGGTTCCAGCAACAGCGCATAGCCTAAGTCGTCTTTATTACGCTCAAACATTTCAAGTTCAGCGGGCGTTGCTGTGCCGTCTTTCACTTTTTCCAGCTGCTTCTGTGCCTGTACGCCTGACAAAATTCGCACCCGGTGAATCTCTTTGAGGTCTTTGATCCCCATCACTTCTTCATCCAGTGAACGGGTAGCAATAATGCCCATGGCCCACGGGATCTGAATAGCGAAGTCCATTTTTTCTTCTTCGTCATTCGGAATGCCGAACAAGGTAAAAGCTGCCGGCGCCGGGTGAGTTTCGTACTCAGCTTCCACAGCCGCCAGTTTCACTTTTTGCACGTCACCCAGCTCGTAACCGCTTTCGTCACCTAAAACAATTACCGACAGGGTAGCCGCCAGACCAAAGCTGGCCGCAATCGCAAAAGAGCGACGGGCAAAGGCAATATGCTTATGCTTGAGCAGATAGTAACTGGAGATAGCCAGCACAAAAATGGCACCGGTGACATAGCCTGCAGAGACAGTGTGGACAAATTTAACCTGGGCTACCGGGTTAAAAATCACTTCGCTGAAGCTGGTCATTTCCATGCGCATAGAATCGGTATTGAAGCTTGCTCCCACCGGATACTGCATCCAGCCGTTGGCAATCAAAATCCACAGCGCAGAAAAGTTTGAGCCAATGGCCACCAGCCAGGTTGCCATTAAGTGCTTCACTTTGGACATTTTGTCCCAGCCGAAGAAGAACAATCCCACGAAGGTAGATTCTAAAAAGAACGCCATTAACCCTTCAATGGCCAACGGAGCGCCAAAGATGTCGCCCACGTAGTGAGAATAGTAAGACCAGTTCATGCCAAACTGGAACTCCATCGTTAATCCGGTAGCAACGCCGATGGCAAAGTTAATCCCGAACAACTTGCCCCAGAACTGGGTCATTTGTTTGTAGATTTCTTTACCGGTCATTACATATACCGACTCCATAATGGCTAACAAAAACGTTAGCCCGAGGGTCAGCGGGACAAAGATAAAGTGGAACATTGCTGTTAAAGCAAATTGTAACCGCGATAGTTCTATCAACGTATCGCTCATGGGACTCTCCTTTGATGTTTCTAAATACTAAACCGGGGTTGCCTGTAGCCTGGTCAGAGTTACCCATGCTACAGGTCTGAAATAATTGCTACCTGAGAGGCCAACAGCCTCAGGCACTTTTTAACGCTTTATAAATTGCACTTTGCATAACTTGCGCCAATCAGAAAAAAAATTTAAAATATTGATATAATTGAATTAATTTAAACTCATTAGCTCAACAGGTGGAAATCTTCTAAGCAGCGTGGCGCATGGTTGACATATTTGTCAGTAGTCTGTCAGAACTGACAAGTCTCGTTTTCAGAGAAGTCGCATGAAGATACAGCAATGCTGGCGGTCAAATTTTGATCGCCATCAACTAACTGAAAAGGGAGTCGTTTGAGAGTATCAGGGAGTGCCTGATCAGGGCAGCGGGCATACTGCCCGCAAGTTATTTTGGGGATCTGACAGAGCTTTACTGTATGGAGAAAGTGCGATGGCAGGCATTGCACACGCGCATTAAATCCACCACATGCTGACGAACTTCTTCCTCGCTCGCGTCCGGGTTTTGAATTGCCTGCCAGTGAGGCCGCATGCTTTGCGCCATAGCACGAAAAGCCGGCGGTATTTGCTGACCCAAACCTTTAGGGCGATTCGCCTGCTCGCGGGTTTGCAGGTTCGCGACACGCTGACGCAACTCCTCCCGCTTGCCCTCCAGCAGCAATTGCTGGGTATCGGTTAGCGCTTCAAGCATGTCGCGCATATGGCCCAGCACAAACGCTTTTTGCTTCTCGTTAAGCGTTACCGCCATACGCTCATCAGCGGCCAGCGCATTTGCCGCTGACCATGTCAGACAGAGTGCCACCAGCAACGCACTAAGAGAGCCCTTTGCCATGTTATTCTCCAGCCTGATAGGTCACCGTAAAAGCCCCGCGTAAATCTCCCGCGGCAAAGCCGGTTGCTTCATCTTCCGGGTATTGCTGGTTAATCGCTTCCCTGACTGGTTCCGCCAGCGATGCGCCATGACAGTTGAGGCATAAGCCGCCAGTCATAATTGGCGCCATAAAACGATATTTACCGGCTGCTTCATCAACATGAACGGTTGTCAGAGCGCCGGGATCCAGCCCCTCTTCCAGCCCTTTCACCATGGCCATCAGCGATGATTTCTCCCAGCTGTCTGCGCGGTTTTGCGGGTTACGTACTTTCAACGCGGTACGCCCAACCTGCCAGCCATCAGTGCTTAACTCTGCCGCAATGGCCGGTGCGATGTCCTTACACACCTGCACACCATTAGGTGACCCACCGGCTTTTACCGCCTGCTGCAGGTTTTGTTTCAGCGTTTTGCCCAGTTGCATGGCCTTGTGCTTCGCCTGCGCTTTAAACTCTGCTTCGCTAAGCTGCCCGGCCTGAGCGGCCAGGGGAAGCAATAAGCACCCCATTAACACTGCTCTATTAGTGAGTCTGATCATTTGTCATCCTGCTCCAGTCTTTCGATACCCAGTGCCTTCAAGACGTATTTCTCGTATACAGGTTCGCTGGTACCGGTTTTCATCTTACGCATGAAATACTTTTCAAAGGCAATCTTGGCCAGATGCACCCATTTACCCTTCTTAAACCAGGTAACATTACGCGGCGGAATTTGCGGCATGGCCACAAATGCAGCACCGGTGTCACCCATATCAGCCAAACAAATTGCATGCCAGGTGCCTTTTGTTGAAGGCGGTTTATCGTCCACAATGATGGATTTCATATTATGCGCAATGGCTGTCATCATGGTTTCAATCATGTAACCGGTTTTCGGCGTACCGGTTGGGACCGGTGTTGCCTCAACCGGCGGGATAGCCACGCATACACCACCCGAGAAGATATTAGGGTACCTAGGAGAACGCTGGAATTCATCGGTGATGACAAACCCTTTGGGGTTACACAACCCTTCCACATTGGCCACCGCCGGAACGCCACCAAAAGGCGGGATCAGCATCGAATGATTGAACGGCTCCTCATAGGTAAATTCCACCTCACCTTTTCGATTGAGCTCAGACACATACATCATGCCCTCTTCAACCTTATCCACCTGCGCGTTGCAGATCCATTTGATGTTGCGGTTGCGCAGTTCTGATTCGAGCATTGATTTTGAGTCACCCACGCCGCCCAGCCCCAAGTGGCCGATGTAAGGTTCACTGGTCACAAAGGTCATGGGGACTTTGTGACGAATTTTGGCGTCGCGCAGCGCCTTATCCAGAATAAAGGCATATTCGTAGGCCGGGCCAAAACAACTGGCGCCCTGAAATGAGCCCACTACTACCGGGCCGGGATTCGCCACCAGCTTCTCAAAGTCGGCATAGCAATGTTCGGCATGATCCAATGTACAAACAGACTGAGTGAACCCTCCGGGGCCAGCCCCTTCAATTTGGTCAAAGGCCAGACGCGGGCCGGTAGCAATAATCAGATAGTCATAGTCGATGATTTCACCTTCGCTGGAGACCAGTTGATTGGCCTCAGCATCAATTTTGTCGACCCGGGCACATTTAAACGCGATCTTCTTTTTGGCCAGGTATTTTTCAATAGGCATCGTGACTGCACCGGCTTCGCGCCACCCTACTGCGACCCAGGGGTTGGAAGGTACAAACCTGAACTCTTCCCGCTCATTCACCACCATGACTTCATGGCCAGCCCCCAGCGCTTCTTTGACTTCATAAGCGGCTGGCATGCCGCCGGTTCCTGCACCTAACACCACTATTTTTGCCATAATCATTCTCTTTTATCGTTATTGGCTCTGCTAGTCCTGCCACACTGGTGGCTAACAAATCCGTTGAACAAGTCTTTCTGTTAACAAGGCTCCCTATTAACAAGTTGTTTACCAATATTCGTGCCATTGTGGTGTAAACATAGTAGGATGATGTTTTATATTAGATTTTTAATATATTTAACGGTAAAACGGCTTGTGAAGCACATTGAGCTGTGTCAAATTTGACAACCAAGCTCAGCTTTCAGCTGCCATATTTGTCTCAGGAGAAAGGGGTTATGAACGCATCGCTTATTCAGTCAATGATTAACGCCATTGATAAACCAGCGATATTCATTACCAATGATTACGTTATTCAGGCGGTTAACGATGCCTATCGTGAAACTTATGATACCGAAGTTATCATTGGTAACAGCACCTGTTATGCTATATCCCACCACAACGATGCCCCCTGCGACCAGCGTGGTGAAGAATGTCCTTTAGCCCAGTGTCAGAAAACCAACCGGCCCAGCAGTGTGGTGCACATTCACAACACCAATGATGGCAAAACCTATTGCGATATCTTAATGAAGCCGGTGCGTGATGAAGATGGTATGACCATAGGCTACCTGGAAATCCTCGATCGCATTAGCTACGCCGCTGCCGACTCGCAGAAGAACAAAATGATTGGCGGTTCAGACAACTTTAAACAAATGCTTAATCGCATTAACCGAGCTGCACAGTCGGAGATTGCGGTTTTACTGCAAGGCGAAACCGGCGCGGGTAAAGAGCTGGTCGCTCAGGCCGTTCACCAGTCCAGCCGCCGTAAAGACAAACCTTTTGTGGTAATTGAATGTACCGGATTAAACGAAAGCTTGTTTGAGTCTGAACTGTTTGGCTATGAAAAGGGCGCGTTTACCGGAGCAACTAACAGCAAGAAAGGCCTTATCGAAGTGGCCAACGGCGGCACCGTGTTCTTCGACGAAATTGGTGACGTACCGCTTAATATGCAGGTTAAGCTGCTGCGCTTGCTGGAAACTCAGTGCTACCGCCCGGTTGGCGGCTTAAAACAAAAGAAGGCAGACTTTCGGCTGGTATGCGCTAGTCACAAAAACCTGCTGGCGATGGTGGAAAAAGGCGAGTTTCGTCAGGACTTGTATTTCCGTATTGCCGGCTTTCCTATCTACCTGCCTGCATTACGCGAACGAAAATCGGATATTCCCCTGTTGTGTAAGCATTTCCTGTCGGGAAGTGAGCATCGACATAAGCACTTTAGCGAGCGGGCACTGCAAACCCTGTCGCAATACAGCTTTCCGGGCAACATCCGCGAACTAAAGAGTATTGTGGAACAGGCGGCACTGATGTCGAACGATGACGATATACTGGTTAGTGATCTGCCGCCGCAGATCCTTGGGGTTGGCCCGGCCGAAACCCAGGCTATAGCGGAAGACATTATGCCGCTCGAGCAGGCCGAACAGGTGTATCTGGAAAAAATCTGTAAGCACTTCGATGGTAGCCCGGATGAACTTGCCAATAAACTTGATGTAAGTACTCGCACACTCTACAGAAAGCTACAAAGATACAATATTAAACTTAAAGGTTGATGATCCCCTGATACAACAGGCGCACCGCAAGCACCGATAAAATTAACTTAAAAGCCAGCTTAAACTTATCTGCAGGAATGCGGTTAAGGAGTTTCAGGCCCAGCCAGGTACCAATCGCACCGCTGACAATCATAGCCACGACTAACGGCAGCCATTGCCAGAACGAAAACCCTACCATGGTAAACACCACCGCTTTTAAACTGTGCTGAAAGGTCATGCAGTTAGCAAATGTGGAGGTATGGGTCATTTTGTTATAACCGTTGCGGTACACCACGGAAGCCACCATGGGCCCGCTGGCGCCAACAAACATGCTAAGAAAAGTGGTTAGCGCACCGGCAATGATGCGGCCCGGGCGCGACATCTCCCGCGGACTGGGTTTAAGCCCCCACACCATGAGCAGCAAAAAAACGGCAATGGCCAGCTGGATAATCGCCAATGGCAGTTGTACTACCACAAAGGAGGCGGCTATCGCCCCCAGGATAGTCCCTAAGGCAAAGTACTTAAACATCGCCCGATCGAGATATTTAAATGTCATTACCGCGCGGCTGGCATTAGAGCCCAGTTGCACGAGGCCATGCACCGGAATTAACGCAGCAATGGGTATTACCGATGCCATCACCACCAGCAAAAGCATGCCGCCGCCCAATCCCATAGTACCGGTCACAAATGAAGTAAATCCTGCCAGTAAAATGAGTCCCAGCGCCGTATAAAGGTCCAGAACTCCGGCAGTTAACAGTGTTTCCATCACAAACCACAAAGTCGCATTCAATCCTGACTATGATTCTCACCAGGCCTGAAATACTTTGCAACCAAATAAACCGCTATTTCGTCTGATAAAACCTGTTTATGGCTCACATTCACTGGTAACTTAATCTTTCTTACATAACAACAACGACAGTAATTACTTAAAATCATGAATAAAATGCTTCTTTCTCTGTCTGTTGCCACCGTGCTGCTTGCGGCCTGTAGCGACGACAAAACGCCAGAAAAACAAATAGAACCTGCAACGCCTATGAATTTATCGACATCTGTTACCCCACCGGTGGCGAAAAAAGAATCCTACGAATTAACTGCTCACGGCGATACCCGGGTAGATGATTATTACTGGATGCGCGACGATTCACGCACTGATGCAGAAGTGCTGTCGCACCTGGAAAAAGAAAACAGCTACGCTGATGCCGTGCTTGCGCCGCTCGAAAAACAGACCGACTCACTTTATGAGGAAATGATCGCCCGCATCCCAAAGGACGACTCTTCTGTACCTTATAAAAAGAATGGCTACTGGTACCAGACGCACTATGTGGGCGACGGCGAATACCCTATTTACGTCCGCAAAAAACAAACGGACGGTGAAGAAACCGTATTACTCAACGGTAATAAAATGGCCGAAGGCGAGAGCTACTTCAGCATAGGCTCCTTTGAAGCCAGCCCGAATAATGAGCTACTGGCCTACTCTGTGGATACAGTCAGCCGCCGCTTATACACCGTATACGTAAAAAACATTGCTACCGGAGAGGTGTATGCCGACACCCTGACCGACACCACTGGCCAGGTTTACTGGGCTAACGATAACCAGACCCTGTATTACATCAAGCGTGATAAGCAAACCCTGCTGGGCTCGCAGGTTTTCCGCCATACTCTGGGGACTGATCAGGCCGATGACGAACTGGTTTATGAAGAAACCGACACGACTTTCTACACTTCATTAGGTAAAAGTAAGGACGGGGAAGTTATCTTCATTAATCACAGCAATACCGACATGTCTGGCGTAACGCTAATTGATGCCAACAATGCTGAGGCCACCCCAACGCCATTTTATCCCATTGAGCCGGACCATGAGTATTCCATCGAAAAGCATGGCGACGAATATTACGTGTTAACCAACTGGCAGGCCGATAACTACCGCATTATGAAAGTCGCTGCTGATAGCACCCAGGACCGCAGCAGCTGGCAGGAAGTGGTAGCTCATAACCCTGACATTTATATCAGCAGCCTGGAAGTTCTGCAGGACTACCTGGTGTATAAAGCCAAAGAGAATGGCTATTTACGCCTTGAAGCCATGTCGCTGAAAGACGGCTCACTGCGCACCATCCCCACTGAAGATCCAATTTATACTGCAGGATTTACCGGCAATACCCAAAGTGACACTAATACTGTCAGAATTTACTATGCGTCGTTAACCACGCCGCCCAGTACCTTTGATATTGACCTGGAAACCCTGCAAAGCGAACTGAAAAAGCAAAACAAGGTTGGTGACGACTTTAATGCTGCGGACTACCAGTCAGAACGCCTGATGATCACTGCTCGCGACGGTAAAAAAGTACCGGTTTCACTGGTTTATCGTAAATCGACCTTTAAAAAAGACGGTACTAACCCGCTCTTCCAGTACGGTTATGGCTCATACGGTTCAACCATGGACCCTACCTTTGTGTCGTCCTGGTTATCAATGCTGGACCGGGGCTTTGTGGTGGCCATTGCCCATATCCGTGGCAGCCAGATGCTCGGTACCCAGTGGTACGAAGACGGTAAAATGGGCAATAAAATGAACACCTTTACCGACTTTATTGATGTAACCAAAGGACTGATTGAACAAGGTTATGCCGACCCGAGTCGCGTATTTGCTGAAGGCGGCAGTGCCGGTGGCTTATTAATGGGCGCAGTGGCCAATATGGCACCTGAACTGTACACCGCAATAGCAGCCCACGTACCTTTTGTGGATGTGGTAACGACCATGAGTGATGCCAGTATTCCGCTAACTACCGGCGAGTACACGGAATGGGGTAACCCGGCCAATAAAGAAGAGTATGAGTATATGCTTTCCTACTCACCTTACGATCAGGTGAAAAAGCAGGATTATCCGCATATGTTTGTAACCACTGGCTTACATGACTCACAGGTTCAGTACTTCGAGCCGATGAAGTGGGTAGCCAAACTGCGGGACTACAAAACCGATGACAATCTGCTGCTATTCATTACCAATATGGAAGCCGGCCATGGCGGTGCATCAGGGCGCTTCAAGCGTTATGAGCAACGGGCGAAGGAATATGCCTTTTTCTTCCACCTGGCAGGCATAGAGCTTTAAGTTAAAGGCCCGGTTAACACCATGTTAGCCGGGCTTATTATGGCTCTGCACAGTGCAAAGCCGTCTGATTTCGACCTTCCCGCTTAGCTTTCAGCAGTTGTCTGTCGGCTTCATCAAACGCTCTCTGAAATCCTTCACATTCATCTACCCTGGCAATTCCAAAACTACAGGACACAGCCAGTTCTGGTTCTGAAAAAGTAAGCTCTGCAATCCCCTGGCGTATCGTTTCAGCCACAGAGAACGCATTCTCTATGGAGGTTTGCGGCAGCAGCAACATAAATTCGTCACCGCCGAAGCGACCGAAGATATCACTGCTGCGAATTTTGTTGCGCACCAGGGTGGCCAGCTCACGAAGCACTTCATCACCAGCCAGATGGCCAAACCGGTCGTTGATTTGTTTAAACTTATCCACATCAAACAATATTAACGCTGTTTGGTGACCATAGCGTTTAGCATGTTTAAGATGTTGTTCAGTGAGCGCAATAAAGTGCTGCCGCATGACTGCTTTGGTCAGGAAATCGGTTTTAGCTTCAACATGTAGTTCGCGGTTATCTGCTACCAACGCAGGCACAGACATGGCAAAGTAAGCACTGCTGGCAATCACATTGATGGCCACCTGATAAATATAGGCTTGTTCAGAAACCCCCAGAATGCTTACCATCAGCGCCAGCAAGAAACTGAGCATTGCCAGACTAGCGGCCATCCGTATAGGCGACTCCGTAAAAACGATCCACATTTGTGGCAGGGTCAGAAAGAAAATCAGACAGGCGATTTCCGATGACTGATAGTGGTCGGCCAGTACTACGACCCCTACCATCAGCGCCCAACTAAATACCAGCTTGCCAGCAAAAGAACTAAAGCGACTCTCGGTTTTAGGCTGGAAATTGAGTGCAGACAGCAATCCCCGGCGCGGATAGATGCGATTCACAATGCCGATAAAAACCGGCACCAGCACCAGGATCCCGGACATATCACCAATCCACCAGGCCAGACTGGTTGCTAAAAACGACTTCAGTTGCGGCCCACCAAATAATAACAGTACACCGGCGGTTGCCATAACCAGGCTGGAAGTAGCCACCGTCAGTAAAAACCGCATCACCGGCGCATATAAATTATGGTGGCTTATCCGGTCAATCGAGCCGCGTAGCAAATTGGCACTCACGCCGTAGACCAGGCAATGCAGCAAGGCAAACTGACTACCGGCAATCAGCAGTTGTTGCAGTGAGCGCTGGTCATTATATATCAGGCTTTCCCAACCGGTAGACAACACGCAGGCAATGAACATGGCCGGCAATGCGTGCCACCTGAGCAGCAGAAAACAGGTAAACGTAAAACCAGCCGGCGGGAACCAGATACTGGCATGGGGGGCATACTCAGTAAAAACGGACAAGCGCCATAGCACCAGCCAGGTTAATACCAATAACGAATGTTTAAATACTGCAGTAATTTTTTCCATTACTATTTGCACTGTTCGCCTTACCGCTCTAACACAGTGATAAAACCATCAATATGTTTACTACAAAAATCACATACTAAAATAGTAATACAAATTTACCAGAGTACCTATCCACAGCACCGCTAATACGACTAATTAGCTACAAAGCCAGCCAGGTCAACAGCAATTCCTGCCAGAAAAGGCCTCGCTCCAGTCTTTCCATACCGGCGTCATGCCTACCTGTACAACCGCGTCTGCAACCGCTTCGGGTGAGCGTTTATCATCGGTGCTGAACTGCTCAAGCGCTTCATCTTTGGCTGCATAGCCTCCCGGTTGCGTGCTGGATGCGGCGCTCAGACTGGTGATACCAAATGGCATCAGCTTGTCTCTGACACCAGCCGACTCACGGGTTGATAAACTGATCTCTACATCTGCATTCAGCAGCCGGTGTACGCAAATAAGCTGCAGTAACTGACGATTAGTCATATCCAGTGTACTTACCTTATCTCCCGCATGGGGTCTTAATCGTGGTACCGACAAGCTATAACGGCTGCGCCAGTAACGGGATTGCAGATAGTCCAGATGCAGCATAGTAAAATAGCTATCCACACGCCAGTCGTTTAGTCCGATTAATACACCCAGGCCGATTTTGTCCATACCGGCTCGGGCCAATCGCTCAGGCGTCAGCAGGCGCCAGTCGAAATCCTGTTTATTGCCCCGCGTATGATATTCGGCATAGCGTCGTCGTTGATAAGTCTCCTGATATACCATCACTGCATCAACGCCCAGGGTTTTCAGTGTCTGGTAGTCACGTTCGGCCAGCGGCTGTACTTCCATCGCCACATAACTGAAGTGCGGTTTGATCAGCGGCAACACCCGGCGAAAATAGGCCATACCGACTTTACGTTCATGCTCCCCGGTCACCAGTAGTATGCTGTCAAACCCCATCGCTTTGATGGCCGCCACTTCTGAGTTTATTTCTGGTTCGGACAGGATTTTACGACGAATCGCATTACTCGCCGAGAAGCCGCAATAGGTACACTCATTGGCACACAGGTTTGATAAATACAAAGGCACAAAAAACTGCATGGTATGACCAAACCGGCAACGGGTAAGTTGCCTGGCGCGGCTGGCTAATTCCGGCAGGTAGGACTCAGCGGCCGGCGACAACAACGCCGGCAGGTGCTGCAGGGTTAAGTGTCGCGCATTCAGGGCGACTTCCACCTCTGTAGCGGTACTGGCATAAATGCGCAGCCGAATGTCATCCCAATCGGTGGCAGCCATTGTGTCTGCAAAACTCATAAATCCTCCAGAAACGCTTCAACCGGACTGGTGGCCACAGCCATTTTATGCCCGGCAGCCAGCCCGGCTTCAAACGCCTGTCTTCCTGCTCTGACCGCATGATTGAACGCTACCGCCATTGCGGCAGGATTGTGCGCTGTAGCCATAGCGGTATTAACCAGCACTGCATCCACCCCTATTTCCATTGCAGCAGCCGCGTGACTTGGTGCGCCTATACCTGCATCCACTACCACCGGCACTCTGGCCTGCTCAACAATTATCTGCAGGAACTCACGGGTTTGCAGCCCCTGATTAGAGCCAATCGGCGCGCCCAGCGGCATCACCGCCGCACAACCAACCTCTTCCAGTCGTTTACATAACACGGGATCGGCCGGGCAATAAGGCAATACTACAAACCCCTGGTTGACCAAAAGCTCTGCGGCTTTAAGTGTTTCCACAGGGTCTGGCAGTAAGTAGCGCTGATCAGGGTGTATTTCCAGCTTCACCCAGTGGGTTTGAAGCGCCTGGCGCGCCAGTTCAGCCGCGTAAACAGCCTCATTTGCTGTACGAGCCCCTGCGGTATTAGGCAGTAATTGCACACCTAGCTGCTGTAGTGGGGCCAGTAATTGATCTGAGCGGCGCGAGAGGTCCATACGCTTTAAAGCCAGCGTGGTCAGTTCACTACCACTGGCCGCAATGGCCTGCTGCATAATAGTGGCGCTGGCAAACTTGCCTGTGCCAGTGAACAATCTGGATGAAAAGGTTTTATCTGCAATCTTAAGCATTGGTTACCCTCCGGCGACAACAGTAAAGAGTGTTACCTGATCATCAGCATGCAAGACATGCTGATGCCATAATGTGCGGTTTATTACCCGCTGATTCACCGCCAGGGCAAGCCCGTTCTCGTCTACCGACAGGTCTTCAATAAGCTGTTTCAGGCTGAGGCCTTCAGCCACTTCTTTTGCTTTGTCGTTAACTGAAATTAACATTGTGCTCTCCACATACCGGGCACCCCTTAAGAGGTGGTAACTTGATGGCTTGCCACTGACCACTAAGGCCATCGAAAAGCCGTAATTCACCCCAGTTCAGTGGGGCTATAGAAGTAATAAAAAGCAGGGTTTGCAGCGCCTGTATCATGCCCACGATGCCCACAACCGGCCCCAGGATCCCCTGGGCAAGGCACGTATTAAGCTCACTTTGGTCAGGCGCGTAAAGGCATCGGTAGCACCCGTGAGCCTGGTGCGGATGTAACATCAGTAATTGCCCCTGTGTGCCACTGGCAGCGCCGGATATAAGTGGTACACCAAGTTGATAACAAACCTGATTAACTAACTGCCGGGAAGCTATATTGTCAGTACAGTCAAGCACTACCGACGCTCCTTGCAGCAGGCTTTCGGCATTGCTTTCAACCAGTCTAGTGGCATAGCACTGCACACTGAGAGTCCGGTTAATATCACGCAAGCGCAGACTCGCCACCCTGGCCTTGGCCTCACCGATATCCTGCTCACCGTAAAGAGGCTGTCGAGGCAGGTTGCTCAGCTCCACCTCATCACCATCGACCAGTCTTAGCCTGCCAACCCCAGCGCCGGCCAGGTACGGCGCCACAGCACAACCGAGGCCGCCGAGCCCTACAATCACCACTTCTGCGTGACTTAAAGCCTGTTGCTTTACCTCATCCATCTCCGCCACCAGCAATTGCCGGCTGTATCTGACGTAATCATCTCTGGTTAACACGTGCATACGTCTCCTTTAGCCTTTTCGCCGCAGCCAGCGGATCAGCGGCATGAGTAATTGCGCTAACCACCGCCACACCATTTACACCGGTGTCGACCACATCGGCAAACCTGGCCTCGCTAATGCCTCCAATGGCCACCGTGGGTATATCAACGGCGAGTCGCTGATAACGCCGCAACCGGGCTAATCCCTGGGGTTTGGAAGGCATCACTTTGGTCTGGGTGGCAAAGATATGGCCGAGGGCGATATACGAAGGCCTGTACCGTTTGGCCCGGCATAATTCAGCATAACCATGGGAAGAAATACCCAACCGCAATCCGGCGTTGTAAATAGCGCTTAAGTCTGCAGCTTCCAGATCCTCCTGCCCCAGATGAACACCGTAAGCGCCGCATTCAATGGCCAGTTGCCAATGGTCATTGATAAACAGTCGGGTTTGATAAGGCGCCGCCATATTGACTGCCTGGCGGATTTGCTCAGCAAGATCTGCCCCGGGTTGCTTGATACGTAGCTGGATTATGTTCAGCCCCAGGGGTAATAACAAAGCTAACCACTCAAGACTGTCTACCACCGGATATAAGCCGAGCTGATGACAAGCCAGCGGCGCAAACCCTTCAGGCGGTACAGTCAAATCAGCATCCGCGGGTAACTGGCGCACGTTGGGAAAGTAGTGTTCATCCGTGGGCCAGCCACAGCGGGCTAATGGCCCGGCACCAGAGCCGGCTGCATAACCGTTCGTCAGGGCCATATTTACGTAGGCTTTAGCAACACAAACGGCATCATGTAGTGGGTAATCCAGCGCCAGGGCGGCAGCGATAGCACTGGCAAAAGTACAGCCGCTGCCATGTTGATGAGTCGCCTGCTGCCGAATACTGCTATAACACCAATGCGTCTGAGTAGTGTACAGCCGGTCTTCAGCCTGCTCTGCTGAGCTATGCCCCCCGGTACAGAGCAGCCTCGTTTTCAACAAGTGCTCAGAATTCACTTTACCATCGACGCAAGCCAGCAAGTACTGCTCTTCGTCACTATTCGGTGTACACAGGTCAACGCAGGCTAACAGAGCTCGACAGCCCCGGGCAGAAACGCTGGCCATTTTGGCCCCGCTAGTTGCTACTTGTACCGGATCCCAAATAACCCGAACCTGGTCGTCACGCTCGCGTACCAGGTTAATCAGCTCGATAACTACATCCACCTGCTCGTCATTACACAATAAGCCGATTTTGATGGCCTGGGGCGGCATATCGTTTAGTAATGCGTGCCCCTGACTACTTAGTAACTCGGGAGCAACTGCCGCAACCTGCTCAACCGCCACGGAGTTCTGAGCCGTTATTGCGGTAATCACTGTGCAGGCATGGCAACCTAAATCGTAAAGCGTGAGGATATCGGCCTGAATCCCCGCGCCACCGCCACTGTCAGACCCGCCGATGCACCAGATTATTGGGCGCTGCTCAGTAACTGTCATGATCACTATCCCCGGTGTTGACAGCCGGATGATAGAGTTCAGCGCCGCGCCGGTTGAATTCGGCCGATTTAGCACGCATACCATCCACCTGCTCGGCGGTAGTTTGATCAGGCGCGACATTAACCGCGATCGCCTCGCCCCTGGCTTTCTTAGCAGCCGCATCACGGACTTCATGGGAAATTTTCATCGAGCAGAATTTGGGGCCACACATGGAACAAAAGTGAGCCACTTTGCCAGCTGCCTGAGGAAGCGTTTCATCGTGGTAAGCCCGCGCGGTGCCGGGATCCAGTGCCAGATTAAACTGATCCTCCCAGCGAAATTCAAAGCGGGCTTTGGACATGGCGTTATCGCGAATTTGCGCCGCCGGATGCCCTTTTGCCAAATCTGCCGCGTGCGCGGCAATTTTATAAGTGATAAGCCCTTGCTTAACATCTTCTTTGTTCGGCAGTCCCAGATGCTCTTTAGGCGTGACATAGCAAAGCATTGCGCAGCCAAACCAGCCGATCATGGCGGCGCCAATCCCCGAAGTAAAGTGGTCATAGCCAGGTGCAATATCAGTAGTGAGCGGGCCCAGGGTGTAGAAAGGCGCGCCATGACAATGTGCTAACTGCTCATCCATATTGGCTTTAATTAAATGCATTGGCACATGGCCGGGCCCCTCAATCATTACCTGCACGTCATATTCCCAGGCAATTTTGGCGAGCTCCCCGAGGGTATGTAGCTCGGCAAACTGCGCCTCATCATTAGCATCGGCAACTGAGCCGGGCCGCAATCCATCACCTAAACTCAGCGATACGTCATAAGCCGCACAAATCTGGCAGATTTCCCTGAAATTTTCATACAAAAAGCTTTCCGTATGATGACTAAGGCACCATTTAGCCATAATGGAGCCGCCGCGGGATACAATGCCCGTTAGCCGATTTGCCGTCATTGGCACATAACGCAACAACACTCCGGCGTGTATCGTAAAGTAATCCACGCCCTGTTCCGCTTGTTCAATAAGGGTGTCACGAAACAGTGGCCAGCTGAGGTCCTGCGCAACACCGTTCACTTTTTCCAGCGTCTGATAAATGGGCACTGTACCGAGGGGGACCGGGCTGTTGCGAAGCAGCCATTCGCGGGTTTCATGAATATTGCGCCCGGTCGATAAATCCATGATGGTATCTGCGCCCCAACGGGTTGCCCAGACCAGTTTTTCGACCTCTTCTTCAATGGAAGAGGTGACTGCCGAATTACCAATATTGGCATTCACCTTAACCAGAAAATTGCGGCCAATAATCATTGGCTCAGACTCCGGGTGATTGATATTTGCCGGAATAATGGCTCGCCCGGCAGCAACTTCGGCCCGGACAAATTCCGGCGTAATCTGCGCTGGTAATGCGGTGCCGAAGTTTTCCCCTTTGTGCTGTTGCAACAGTGCTTCATCACGAACCTGTGCCCGACCCATATTCTCCCGAATGGCAATGAACTCCATTTCCGGCGTTATGATCCCCTGCCGGGCATAGTGAAGCTGAGTAACACATTGACCGGATTTCGCGGTTTTTATCGGGCGTTCCACCTGCATCTGTAACGTGCGGGCATGCTCATCAAGCTGGCTGTCTCGGGTATACTGTGACGCTGAAACTTCCACAGACTCGCAATCGCCGCGCTGCTCAATCCACTGCTCTCTGAACCCTTGCAAGCCGTTGAGCACATTAATGTTTATATCAGGATCGCCGTAGGGGCCAGAGGTATCGTAAACCAGTACCGGCTCATTCGCCTGATAAACCGGATTGGCAGCATCGCTACCAAGCAGGCTGTCTGACTGCTCAATACTGCGCATAGGAACGCGAATGGTCTGGTCTGAGCCATTCAGGTAAACCCGCCGGGATCCGGTAAAGCTCTCGCCGCTTAATTGCTCTATGAAATGTTGCGCTTGCTCGCGCTGTTGACGTCGTGTTGACATAGCATTTATTCCTTGTGGAAGTGAGAAAATGCTTGTCAGGAGTGTTTAAAAAGACGATTACCACAGCCAAAACAAAACCTTTCGGTGCTGTATTGTTCTGTGGGTAATATTGCCTTGTTCCCTTCGCAGGTATTAGCCTGATCAGGTTCAACGGATCCCGCTTTCGCGGTCTCAGCTTGCATTCCATAAGGAAAAGCGAAGCACTCCGACAAGTATCGTTAATTGCAGCCTTTTTAGCTTCTGCAATCAGATTGCCACCGAGTATAGGGAATGCAATCCGCCACTTCAAGGCCTGCGGGTAAGTTAGGTTTCTCTTAATGAAATGGTCATTTTGACCGGGAATAATAGTATCAACACTACCCAATTTGCTGAATGTGCGTACAATGTGCGCTTTTTCTCAGCAACAATAACCATAGCAGCATTATGACCGATAACGCCGATCCGTATCACGATATTCGCCCGTTTAACGACACTGAGGTCCCCGCGTCCATTGAGCGACTGATTAACGATCAGGAGTTTATCAACGCTATAGTTAATCACCGGTTTGAACACAGCCCGCGTTGGCTGTCGTCGTTGCTGAGACCGCTGGTAAAAGTATTGCTGCGACTGAAGTGGCGAAAGTTTAAAACTGTTGCCCACATTCAGAACGAAGTGGGTGTGTTTATGCAGTCACTGCTGCAGCGCACCAGTCAGGGCATCACTGTGAAAGGGTTGGATAAACTCGACCCTGGCAAAGCTTATATATTTATTTCCAATCACCGCGATATAGCGATGGATCCAGCACTGGTTAATTTTGCCCTGCACCGTGCAGGCCACGAAACCGCGCTGATCGCATTTGGTGATAACCTGCTCAAAAAACCCAGCGCCACCGAGCTAATGAAGCTCAACAAAGGTTTTGTGGTAAAGCGTTCTGCCAAAGGCCCACGGGAATTACTTAAAGCCCTCACCCAGCTGTCGAATTTTATTAAAGACTCACTGAATAACCAGCAATCTATCTGGATAGCTCAGCGCGAAGGGCGCGCTAAAGACGGCATGGACCTGACCGATCCGGCTATTCTGAAAATGTTCTACATGGCTGGCAAGCAACAAAAACTCGCCTTCGGTGAGTATATGAAATCATTAAATATCGTACCGGTTGCCATTTCCTACGAAAACGATCCCTGTGATATTGCCAAAGCCAACGAGCTCTATCAGCGCGAGCACCTGGGCAGTTACAACAAAACAGAATTTGAAGATATCGTCAGCATTATTCAGGGCATCATCGGCAATAAGTGCCGGGTGAGCGTCAACTTTGGTGAAGTGGTCACCGAAGATTTCGAAACGCCGGAAGCACTGGCCGAACATATCGACCAACAAATCCACCACAACTATCAGCTATACCCCATTAACTATCTGGCAGCTGACCAAAGCTGCGACGAGCTTACGCAGGCCTGCCGCGATCGCTTTGCCGCCAAGCTCGCGGAACTGCCCGAACAGGCCCATAGGTACCTTATAGCCAACTATGCTAACCCGGTGCATAACGCCAAATAGTGGTTGGACCAGACGTTCTCTGCTAACATCACCCGACTGATTCAAGCAGCAGGTGTTTATGCAACTTCATGCCATTGCCGGTTACATAGAGAATATTTATCTGGTTGAAGACCAGGCGGGGCTAATGTTGCTCGATGGTTGCAGCCGCGCCGATGTGGAAACCGTCTGTCGCTATATTCGTGATGAAATTTGCCTGCCACTCTCTGCGCTTAAACTCATTGTGGTTACCCACATGCACCCGGATCACGCCGGTGGCGCGCGGTTATTACAACAACGAAGTGGGGCTTTACTCGCCTGCCACCCTAAAGCGCCGGGCTGGTATCGCGGCATCGCCGGCAGAGCCGCGCATGCCATTGATGTGGCGCTGACCTGGTGGGTAGCGGGAAAGTTAGGTAAACCCAAGCGGCATATCTGGTATAAGCCTACCTTTAAGCCGGATATCACGCTTAATGACGAGCAACTGCTACCGGTATTTACAGACTGGCAGGTGATATACACGCCTGGTCATACCGACCACGACCTATCCTTGCTCCACCTGCCAACCGGGCAACTCTATGTGGCTGACTTAATTGTGTCGGTTAAAAAGCAGCTGACCTCGCCCTATCCGGTATGCCATCCCAATCAGTACAAACGTTCACTCAGGCGAATCAGTCACATAAACCCGTCCAGGGTGTATTGTGCCCATGTGAAGCCATTGACTGAACAGGACATCGATTATCCGACACTGATAGCGCAGGCACCGGCTCTACCGAAAAATCACTGGCACTCAAGCAAAATCAGAATTTACCGGGCCTTGGGCTTACGTCCTGACCAGCACTAATAAAAAGCGTTAACGGTAGCAACGATTACTCTTATGATTCATCGTCCTGCTGCAAAGGCAATTGCAAGGTAAATTCGGTGAATACACCCGGCTCGCTCACGCACTGAATGGACCCATCCAGTCGCTGCATAATGTTATAAACCACCGATAAGCCAAGCCCGGTTCCCTCGCCGATAGGCTTGGTGGTAAAGAAGGGCTCAAATATTTTTTGCTGAATGTCAGCTGTCATACCCGGGCCGTTATCCCGGATCCGAATATGCAGCATATTATCGATCTCTTCAGCACATATCTGAATAATCGGCTCAGACGTTCCCGCCGTTTCCATTGCCTGTACAGCATTCTTAATCAGATTTACCAGTACTTGCTCAATGAGACCGGCATGTGTGTGTAACACGCCATTGAACCGGATATCGCGCTGTATACTGACCTTATTATCCAGGTCATATCGCATCATTTTCAGGGTGTCATCCAGCAGCACTGAGAAATCGCAAACCTCTTTATCTCCGGTCTGATTGTGAGAAAAAGAGCGTAAGTCGCTAATGATATTTTTAACCCGTTGCAAGCCATTGAAAGAATCGGCAACTATGGCCCGGATGTCTTCCAGAATAAACGGTATACCCGCCTGCTCCTCAAATTCACTGAGACTTTGTTTGAGATGAGCCGCTTTTTGATCCTGCTGAATGTCGATGGCGGTTAACAACTCACTCTGCATGGACTGCAATTGAATAATGTTATCCAGGTAACTATCCATCGACGAAAAGTTACTGATCACAAATGACAGTGGGTTATTAATTTCGTGGGCGATACCCGCAGCCATACGCCCGATACTGGCGAGCTTTTCGTTGTGTGCCAACGCCTGTTTAGTGGATTTAAGCTCCAACAGCGTATCCCGCAAACGGGTATACTGCTTCTTCAGGCTCGACTCAGCCTGTTTACGCTCCAACAACACCGTAAGCTGCTCGGCCGCTTTATTGATAATCGTGATCTGCTTCATGGAAACCCGCTCCATCTCCTGTTCAGGGATCAGGTAAAGCAATAAACACACTACCCTTTTGTACACCACGATGGGGAATGCCAGATAACTACCAATATGAGTGGTTATAAGTTGGGTAACCGGCTCCAGCCCGCCGTTTTCATCGAGCAGGTGAATTTGCGGATGCTGTTCTTCTATTGCCTGAGCAAGGCTGGCTGGCAAGCCGCCCTCTGATAACAGTGATTGCAAGGTTTTTACCAGGTCTTTACCGGCAGTGTCGGAATTACGCACCCGAAAACGTGATGTGTTTTCCAGGTAAATTTCGAAACTGCAGTGGGCATGGCACAATCTCGCCAACGCGTTCGAGAAGGTAGAAAGCAGCGCGGTGAGTTTTTCGTCGCTACGTGAAAAACGAGTGATACAAACCAGCATTTCTGTTTCTGCATCGTGCTGACGATAGGTATTTTCAATATACTCAAAGGTAGCCAGCTCACGTTTAAGCACACTGGCATTAAACTTTGCTTTCACTTCAGACGCCGTTAAACAGGCATTGATTTGGTATTCTTCCAGCCAGACTACTTCGTCCAGTTGCTGAGCAGAATTATGCATGAGAATGATGCGGGTATCCTGGTTAGCCAGACCCTGCCGAATATACTGCGCTACCGACTGACAAAGGGAGATATCATCATCAGAGCCCACGCACAGTATTACCAATGACGGTTTGCAACTGCGCAGTTTCTTTTTTGCGTTTCTCAGGCTGGTCAGATTTTCGCTGTCCATTGTTCTATCCGGCAAAAATGCCGCTAAGTCTGGACTCTGACCAACCAAAAACACCGGATTTTCCATACGTTTACCCAACACAACCGTTTTTGAAAACTCTGCTATATTTGAAAGATAGTCGTTGCCGGCTGTTACGCAAACTACTGCGCAGTTGCTAAAAGAGGAAAAATTAAAAATGAGGTTAGTGAGATTGGTGTATTACAGCCATGCCTCGCGGGAAATGTCACTTAGCGATCTGAAATCCATTCTCGACACCGCCCGCCGTAACAATCAGGCCCAGGGCATTTGTGGAATGCTTTCCTACGAACAACAGTATTTTTTGCAGGCACTGGAAGGCGAACGCAGCGCCGTCAACGAGCTTTACCTGGATATTGCTGATGATCCCCGCCATGACGAAATCACTATTATCAGCTATGAGGAAATCACCGCCCCCATTTTCAAACAGTGGAAAATGGGCTACGCCGGCGGCAGTGCCGAGTTTACTAAATTGCTCAAAGAGATGGGCCAGACTGAGTTCCTGCCGGAAACCATGAGCCCTCAACAGGCTTTTCAATTTCTGCAACACCTTGCTGGCAATCAGGACAACCTTTAGGGCATAGTTATTAACTAAGCAACTTCACCCTGTTAGTCAGGAGCCATTATGCCCAACGCACCAAGCTTCTCATCGGTAGAGCAGTACATCGCCGCACAGCCCGAAGAAAAACAGCTGGTTTTATCGCAGTTACGCCAGACCATTCTGGATAACCTGCCAGCCGGGTTCAGCGAATGCATCAACTACAACATGATTGGCTATGTGGTGCCTCGTCAACTGTTCCCGGCGGGTTATCATTGCAACCCCGAATTGCCATTGCCCTTTATGAATCTGGCGGCACAAAAAAGCCATTACGGCTTTTATCACATGGGCATCTATGCCATGCCTGAGCTCGAAAGCTGGTTTCGGGGCCGTTACGCCGAAGTTGTGCCTACCAAGCTGGATATGGGTAAGAGTTGTATCCGTTTTAAAAATCCCAAGCACATCCCCTACGACTTAATTGGCGAGTTGGTCAGCAAAGTGAGCGTTGATGACTGGATATCGGTTTACCAGTCATCAATAGTAAAGAAGGCTTAAGATAGCGCCCCTGGTAACACTACCTGCCAAGCTCATTCCGCACAATTTGCGCACCGGCACTTAATGCCGCTAGTTTGCCGCTGGCGATTTGGCGGGACAGCGGCGCCATACCGCAGTTAGTGCATGGATACAGCTTATCCGCATCCACAAACTGTAGCGCTTTGCGCAGCGTATCGGCTACTTCTTCCGGTGTTTCGATGGCATTGTTAGCAACATCGATAGCACCTACCATCACTTTTTTACCGCGCAGGAGTTCAATAAGCTCCATCGGCACCCGTGAATTGTGGCATTCCAGCGAAATCAGGTCGATATTCGACTGCTGCAGTTTAGGAAAAACTGCTTCATACTGACGCCACTCAGCCCCCAGGGTTTTCTTCCAGTCGGTATTGGCTTTTATGCCATAGCCGTAGCAGATATGCACCGCGGTTTCACACTTCAGGCCTTTAATGGCTCTTTCCAGTGCCGCAATTCCCCAGTCATTCACTTCATCAAAGAAAACGTTAAAGGCCGGCTCGTCGAACTGGATAATATCCACGCCTGCGGCTTCCAGTTCTTTAGCTTCCTGATTGAGAATTTTGGCAAACTCCCAGGCCAGTTTTTCACGGCTCTGGTAATGAGCGTCGTAAAGGGTATCAATCATGGTCATCGGGCCGGGTAACGCCCATTTTATTGGCTGGCTGGTGTGCTTACGCAAGAAGCGGGCATCGTCGGCAAAGACCGGCTTTGTTCTGGCCACCGCATCCACTACTACCGGTACACTGGCATCGTAGCGGTTGCGTATTCTTACCGTTTTACGATTTTCAAAATCCACACCACTAAGGTGCTCGATAAACGTGGTAACAAAATGCTGACGGGATTGCTCGCCATCACTAACAATATCAACACCGGCGCGGAGTTGGTCGTGCAGCGACAACAGCAGCGCGTCCTGTTTCCCTTCCACCAGCGCATCCCCCTCCAGCTTCCAGGGTGACCACAGGGTTTCAGGCTGGGCCAGCCAGGCTGGCTTAGGCAAACTGCCGGCGCTACACACAGGTAATAAGTTTTTCATAGTAAGCATGGTTTCCGGTTACTAGTTAGTGTAATTGGCAGACCATTGCTCCAGCACGGCCTGATAAGGTTTAATAAAATATTTTTCGGCAAACCGCCCCTGCTCGATGGCAAGCTGACTGCGCTCTTCACGGTCATACACTATTTGAGTAACGGAATGATCCGGGTGTTTCAGGTTAGGCTTATACCGTTGCCCGGCCACGGCATTGGCGTTGTAAATCTCTGGCCGGTATATCTTTTGGAAAGTCTCCATAGTGGCTATGGTGCTAATTAACTCCAGGTTGGTGTAGTCGTTCAGCAGATCGCCAAAAAAGTAAAAAGCCAAGGGTGCAACGCTGTTTGGCGGCATGAAATAGCGCACCTTCAGGCCCATTTTCTGAAAATAAAGTTCGGTGAGTGACGACTCGTTTGGCTGATACTCAACACCCAGTACCGGGTGGGTATTCTCGGTGCGGTGATAAGTTTTGCTGTCAGACACGCTCAGACAAATCACCGGCAGCTTAGCGAATGCCTGCTGATATTCCTGCGAATTAACAAAGCACTTAAACAGCTTGCCATGCAGGTCGCCAAAGTTGTCCGGAATGCTAAAGCCTTGCTGGTTTTTATTATGATTAAGCAGCAACACACTAAAATCATAGTCACGTACATAAGAGGAGAAATTGTTGCCAACGTTGCCGTTAATGCGCTCGTTAGTTTGCTTATCAACAATGTAAGTTTGCAGCATTTCGATGGTAGGAAAGGTTTGCCCGCTGCCATCGATATCAATGTCTACCGAGATAATTTCCAGCTCCACGCTGTAGCGATTGCCGGCTGGATTATCCCAGCTTGCCAGAGCGTTAAAGCGGTTATCTATCATCGCCAGAGCATTGCGCAAGTTCGCTTTACGGTATTCACCGCGGGCCAGGTTGGCGAAATTAGTGGTAATTCGCGTGTTGTCTGATGGACGGTAATCTTCATCGAAACAAACGCGCTTTATGGTAAAGCTAAAATCATCTTTCATGGTCGTCTGCTACCCTGCTCAAATAACGAAAAACTCACCAAACACTATCTGTGTTCAGAACTTGAGAGAGTTATACGCGCCGACTCATATGAATAAAAGTGACATTATTTCATCAATACATGAATACCACTCATATTTAAATTACTATCGAATGAAAAGCTGACTAGTGGCAATACCGATCCAGCGCCTGCAACAGGCGCTGATTAAACTCACTCGCCAGTTGGCTTTGCGGGGCTATGGACTCAAAGGCATGAAATGCGCCGGGCACAGTGTAAAGCTCAGTTGCAATCCCCGTAGCCTCGAGCCTTTCAGCAAAGGAGCAGTTTTCCGCATAAAACAGATCCAGTTCTCCCACGGCAATGAATGTGGGTGGTAATCCGCTAAGGGTATTCGCTCTGGCTGGTACATGATGACTGGGTATTTTATCGCTACCGGGGGCTTTGCCAAGAAAAGTGCGCCAGCCATAGTGATTCTGTTCGGCTGTCCATAAATACTGCCCCTGATGAGCTGGTGGTATCACAGTGCTGCCGGTTCTGTCGTCCAGCATGGGGTAAAGCAAGGCCATACCGGCTATATCAATCCGTTTATTTTCGGCACAGCGTAGTGCCAGATTTACCGCATGGCAGCCACCCGCACTCACGCCTAATAAGCTGATTCGGCTGGTATTGATAGCCAGTGTATCGGCGTGAACTTTTAGCCAATTCAGGGCAGCCTGATGCTGCAGTTGTGCCTCGTCGGGCCGCACTTCAGGCGCGAGCCCGTACTCCACCGATACCACTACGCAATTCAGTGCTTTGGCCAGACTTTGCATGCGCGGCAGAGAATTCTGGCAGTTGCCCATTACCAGCCCACCACCATGAAAGTGCAGTATTGCCGGTCGCGCCGGGCCATCCGCATTGATATTGATTAACCAGAGCCGAAACCGCCGGTAATTCGCCCCATCCGCTACTTCAACCACCTCAAAAGGCACATTATCAAGAGGCTTGCTACTGCCTACTCTGGCCCGCTTGCGATAAAACCCCAGGTTCGCGCCGTTTAATGGCGGTGAATGTTCCGTGAGTTGAAGCAAAGCATTAAGAGCAGGTTGTAACTCGGTGGCAACCATTGGCTCCTGTATCTCGCTCTTTATACTCATGCCCACCCTATACGCGCTTTATTCCGCATCATAATAACGAGTGTTTCACTTTTTCGCGCGAAAGAGAAGTAATGAATCTGCCTTCCCCCTTAACCAAAAAAAAGCCCCGCAACAGCCGGGGCAAAGAACGGATGGGAACATCCTGCAATGAGTTCAGTTTTGAAGTAAGTATTTACTTATAAATACTTACCCCCAAAAAAAATTCAGAGTGTTATTGATTCAGCGCCAGCTCTTTCTCGGTTTTAAAGCCAAACACTTTACGTAAGATAATGGTGGCCGGACAAAAGCCGGTAAAGCTTTGCTGAAACAGGTTGGCACCAATAAAGACGGTAAACCATAAAAAGTTTTCATGCACAAACCAGGTGAGTGCTACCGACAACAACACCATGAATCCGGCAAAAGCGGTTAACGCACGTTCTGCAGACATAACTAACTCCTAATAAAAATAGCGGAAAGACGCGTAAACATTGCTGGCGTCGTTAAATTGAGAGTAAAAGGTGTGGGGCTCATCACCGTAAAACAGGTTAACCCCGCCGTTTATTTGCCACTCATCCACCGGCGAATAGGTAGCACGAAATTTCATATAGCCGTCACTGTCGGTGGGCGAATAAAAGTTAAACCAGTTCAGGGTCAGCGTTTGCCTGAGCGCCCGGTACACTAGTTGAGTGGTTACCACATGACGGCTCTCTTGCTGCTCAAATTGCGGCCAGTAGGAATTGGCGAGCAGCGCATCGTGATCAACAATATGCTCGGCGTACCACTGCACGCTGCCGGTCAGATTGGCAATCAGTTCCTGTTCGTAGCCCACTAAGAATCTATGCTGACTGTTCGGCACTAACGGGTTAGTGCCGTCATCGTCTTCCATAGCATCGTGGTAAGCATATTCGAACTTGGCCAGACCCGGCCCGAGTGGCTTCACCGCACTGGCGCCCCAGACATTTAAACGGCTGTAGCGAGGCAAGCCTTGCTCATCGGCGGCCATCGGCGTTTTGTTATAGCCGCGATAGCCGTAGAGGGCGAGCTCAGTTTGCCCGACGGTTTTATACATCCGCAACGCCCACTCGGCATCATCCGGCTCGTTGCTATCGGGCACGTCAAATGCCGGTGCGACATTCATTCCGAATTGCGGATTAAAAAAGGAAAAGTACTCCCCAGTAATACCGTTGTCCGGCTCAAATCGGGGGGTGACCACCAGATCTATATTCATCCAGTCAAAATAACCGGATAACTTGGCCGACAGGCTGGGCGCCTTTAAATACTCGTCGTCCCGACCAGCAAAGAAAGACTGGTAATCCTTGGGAAACATATCATTTAAAAACACATAGTCGCCGGTGCCCCAGGTTAATACCTGCTGACCAATTTTAGCGTCGAACTTACTACCCCAGTCACCTAAGAAGGCCAGATTACCCTGCCATGCCGCTTCGCGAATTTGCACTTCCACACTGTCGAGGACTCCGTCGTAATACAGGTCGCCCCGAAACGCCAGGGTTGACGCTTCGAGGGTATAGTCGGCCTGTAACTGCACCCGTAAATCCCGTAAGGTTTTATCGGTATTTACTGCCGGGTCAGAGCTTAAGCGCTGACCCACAGCAATTTCACCGAAGCCTGCCCAGGTAAAAGGCGATACTTCCTCGCTTTCCTCGAATTCATCAAACTCATCCCAGGCATCCCATTCATCACCGCTGGTCTGAGCTTCCTGAGCAGCCGATTCAGTTGAGTACAGTACCGGTGCTGCTACCAGAGTAGCCACAATAGCTAAGAGTTGAGCTAAGGAAAAAGACGAACGGCGCATTATTTTATCCACTGCACTGGTGGGTTACGCAGGCTTCGCTCGGTGAACACATCATCCGGTAATCCCACGTTATATTCTGAGCCGCGAAACTCCATTAGGGTGTAACCGCCGTTAGTCAGATCAGACACTTTTGAGCGTAGCACGGTGGGGAAACCCTGTACTTCGTCGACCTGCACCGATTCTACGCGGCGGTAGTTGGTATCATCACTTTTGTAGAAGTTAATCAGTACCGGTAGGGATGTGGCCTTGTCGATTTCAACTATGTAGTAGGCAAATTCAACCGAGCCAGGATCCTTAGGCACCGCTTTGAGTACGTAGCGCTCAGCGTTTTCTTCGACCAGCGAGAAATCATCCTGAGATACGGCACGACCAGACACATCTTCATAGAAGAAGTGCGAGCCCACGAAAGAGGTGCGTTTATCGCCTGCTGAAATTCGTTTCACCAGATCCAGCGCAGGTAAATACAACCAGCGGTCGTCATCCACATTGGTATCGGCATGTTTTTCTACCCGGAAAACCGTGTCTTTTACATCCGTAGGACGGGAAAAAAACACCATCATCTTCTGGTCGCCGTTATCCTCCACGTCCTTGCGTAAAATGGTGAACTGACGCAACTGTTTACGGCCCTGGCTGTCCACAATCATCATGCGGGCGTCTGAGCGGCCGTCTTCACCTGCATAGTAAGCGGCTTTTTCGGCCTGTTTGATCAGTTGGTCTACATCCACCTCTGCCATCGCAGGTGTCAGAAATGTCAGACTAGTGGCTGCCAGTATTGTCGCAGCCAGGGTTGTTTTAGCAAATTGTGTGAATTTCATAACCACTCCTTAATTCGCCGACTTAAAGACAATTTTACGGCCCAGACTCATTACCGCCGGCAATAACAACAAGGTTACCAGGGCGGAGATAGCCATAATGCTCGCAAGAAACACACCAACGGTTATGTAGGGCACGAGCGGGGCAAACAATAACGGGGTAAAGCCCAGCGCAATCACCAGAGCATTACGCGAAATGGCAGTTGCCGGCTCTTCAAACATAATAGCCATAGTTTGCTGAACGCTGCCTGTATCGTTGAAGGTCGCCCGGGCGCGTTCCAGAAAGTGAATAGCAAAGTCTACCGACAATCCCAGTGTTAGCGCAGAGAGCACCGCGATAGGCATGTCATAGTCTTTACCCACAATGCCAATCAGGCCATAAATAAAGGTAATGGTGATGGTAAGCGGCAACATAGCCAGCACACCGTATACCAACGAGCGAAACAGCACTATCATCATTACAAACACAATTACAAACGCGCCCATCAAGCTGTCGAGCATGCCGGCAACCATGTTTTCCTGCCACACCACGTTCAGATAGGCTTTACCCGCCCAATCAGCTTCAATACCAGCTGGCAGCGGATTGGCGTCGATATAGTCACTTACCAGTTGTACTACGGCGGTCATATCCTGGTTATCACCACTGGTCAGCTGCAGCCATACCAGCGCTGCGCGGTAATCCGGTGTAACAAAGTGCCACAGGTCGTTTGGCCGGTGTGACGACTGATACTGCAATAAGGTTTGAGCTACGGCATTACTGCTGTCCGGTAACGCATAGTCTTTCTGCTCGCCTGAGCGCAGCTCACGATTGACCACTTTCACCACATCAGGCAGCGCATTGGACTTACCGACTAAGCCTGAGTCCTGCAGGGTTTGCTGGAGCTTTTCAATGTAGGCCAGTACCTCAGGATCCTGAAAGGTTTTACTCTGACTGTTGGCCGCTTCCACCTTAGTCATGACCGCATCAAGATAGTCGGCTTCCTCGGTAGTTAGATCATCAAACAGTTTATCGTCGATGGCAAAGATCAGGTTTTGCAGCGCTTCGCCTGGTGCGCCGTCCTGCACCGTTGCCAGCGTTTCCTCGCGCCAGTCGCTAAGCGACGCAGGCATAGTCTGGTCATCCAGCATGCTTTGTGGCGTGGCCTGCTCAGTGCGGTCGGTTAATACCAGGTAGGCATTGTAGGTACCGGCAAAGTTCTCGTTTAATACGCGGTCTGCCACGCGGATCTCATGATCGGACTTGAACCAGCGTACCGGGTTATCGTTAATCTGAATTTGCGTAACGCCCCATACCGACACCGCGAAAATCACGCCAAACGCCACCAGTAAAGAACCCTTGTAACCTGTAGCAATTTTGCCCAGCCCGCGAGCGATCCGAGCAATGCGTGAACCATCGCCACTGCCGTCCTGATGCAGAGCATCCTGTAAATTACTCAGCGCTTTATCACTCATTCGCGACAGGTAAGCGGGAATAAACACAATGGTGACTAAAAACGCAAACAGGATCCCAAAGCCCACAAAGGCACCAAAAATCTGCACCGGCGGGATAGGCGTTAGCATTAACGAGAAAAAGCCAACCGATGAAGTAATCGAGGTATACAGCATTGGGGTAAACAGGTGACCAACCACCTCTTTAACCACCGCTTTTAAATCTTCGCCGGGTTTATACCGGTCGGAGAATTCCGACAGAATATGCACCGAATCGACCACCGCAATCGGCATCAGGAAGATGGCGATCATCGATGACATAATATGCACAGTAAACCCAAAACCTATGAGCAAGCCCATGGTAACGATAACGGTTGCCATGGCCACCACCATCGGCGCAATGATGAGCGGAATATTGCGGAAGAAAATAAACAGCAGAATAAAGATAGTCAGCCCCGCCAGTGGCGCAGAGATGCCCATTTGCACAAACATTTCAAAACCGAACTGGTCCTCGGCCACCGGCAACCCGGTAATATACCATTGCTCGGTGCCATCAAACTGATTGATGGTCGCGCGGATTTCTTCGGCAATTCGATAGCTCTCGTTTTTATCCAGTATAGGTACGTAGATGGCCGCCGCTTTGCCGTTTTGTGAAACTAGCGTGTCGTAAAGCAATGGCAGGCGTTCAATATTAGTCTGAATTTGCGCCGCAGCGGACTCATCAGACGGTGGATTTGGCATCATCCATTCAAAACGAATGGTGCCTGGCCCGGCCTGAGAAATATTGTCTACCGTAGAAATAGACATAAGATCCGCATCCACAACCCCGTCGATTGTCAAAATTGACTCAGTTAAGTCAAAAATGTCAGTCAAAGATGACTTATTGTAAACGCCCTGCGAATTTTCATCGTCCACAACCCCGACGACTATGGCGTCGTACATGCCAAAATCGGCTTTAGTCTGGTTGTGAAAAACCCGCGCGGGATGATCGGCATCCAACATGTTCTCCGGGTCTGTATCAATGGTAATCCGTGGGATCTGGCTACCAATGCCAAGGGTCAAAAGCAGCAGTATGGCATAAACCCATAGTGGTTTTTGCGTACTGATTGCAACAAGTTTGCTGGATATACTATTCATAATCACCGTCGTTAAGACAATAAAACCTAATTTATAGCAGCAATATATGCGCCAAATCTAATATAACAAGTTTTTTTATTCACAAGTGCCACTAATCGGCTGGTAAATTGGCAGAGAGATTCATCTAACAAGCTGATATCAGGAAGCAAAGCGTCGGTTCGTGTTAGACTGCTACTTCATATATTTATTTTCGGTGCCCCCTTCCTGACATGACCTTTCGCTTACTGTTCTTTTCGTTGCTTGCCACCGCCATGGGTCAGTCCGTTGTGATGACAACTTTGCCGCCCCTGGGCCGTGAGGTTGGGCTTAGCGAATTTAATGTAGCCTTTCTGATGTCCAGTTCGGCCATGATGTATGCGCTGGGGAATGCATTCTGGTCACGGATTGGTAAGCGTCGTGGTTACCGTAAATTGCTTATTACCGGGCTCAGCGGCTATACCATTGGCACATTAATATTTGCCTCTGTATGGCTTACCGGTATTCAGGGCTGGTTAGTCGGCTCGGCTTTGTTTATCGCCCTTCTTTTTGCCCGCACAGCCCAGGCCACCATCATGTCGGCTACCCCGCCATCGGTGGTGGGTATGGCCATAGCGATCAGCAGCGAAAGTGAGCGAGTTAAGGCAATCAGTAAAGTGTCCTCTGCGCACAGTCTCGGGCAAATTCTCGGGCCAACGTTCGCAGGGCTAATGGTTAGTTTTCATCTGTTGGCACCACTTTATGGTATTACCCTGATGACGCTCATAGCGGTTGTGCTGGTCTGGCGTTTTTTGCCGCCGGAACATGGTCATCCTGCCAGTGTTACAACCAGCAAAGCAATACAGCCTGGGTCTCGAAGTATACAGCCCTATGTACCACTGCTAATCGGCATGAACGCCAGTGTTTTTCTGGCTATTGCGATGATGCAGCAATCGCTGGCGTTTTTCCTGATTGATCATCACAAACTCACCACTACCGAAGCCGCCCAGGCGGTAGGACTGGCGATGATGTTAAGTGCTGTTTGCGCGTTAACCGTTCAAATCACGCTGGTTCAACGTACCAGCATGCACCCTGGCAACCTGGTTAAAATTGCTTTTCCACTGCTGTCGATTGGCTATCTGATTATCTATCTGCATCAGCAAACCCTACACTTGTATGTGGCCATGCTGTTTTTAGGCAGTGGGTTGGGAATTAGCTACCCGGCCATAGCGGCACTGGCCAGTTCAAGCTGCAAACCAGAAAATCAGGCCACCGTGACCGGGTTTATCACCGCCTCGCCAGCCATGGGTTACATTATCGGTCCGCCTATTGCGGCAACCTTATATGGCATCGGGCACAGAATGCCTTTCATTGCCGCTTCAGTGTTGCTGGCAATAGTTACTGTAATCGCCATCACCCATTTGCGCGCCCGGCCGACGCCCCAGCCAACGGCTTCAGACCAATCATGACCTCAGCGGTTTTCACCGTTTCTGAACAGCATTCCCTTGGCTGCTTTTAGCAGTTTTCCGTGGCATTTTCATGTCTCCACAACAGATAGAACAATTAGTCTAAACCCCAACAAATACAAGTCTCGTAAGAACATTTTATATTTTTAACGGTGGTCTTACTTGTATCCTGAATACTAACTATATAGACTAGTCTGTATAGTTAGTTGCGGAGACGATTATGAGCCGGGTTAGTGCGCGGGATAAATTACTTAAGGCAGCCGGAGAATTGTTTTACGACCATGGCATCACTGCCACCGGGGTAGACGCCGTGATCACCCGGGCCGGTGTTGCCAAGATGTCGCTGTATAATAATTTTAAGTCCAAATCTGAACTGATAGCCGCATACATTGATGCCCGCCACCAGGAATGGCTCGAGCTGTTTGCCAACCGTTCAGACAACCTGTCAAATGGCTGGGAACGGGTTCTCGCAGTTTTTGATGCCTATCAGGATCACGCCGAGTTCGACTATCAGAATGGCTTTCGCGGCTGTGGCTTATTAAACGCCGCCGCAGAAATGCCAGCAGATAGTGCTGAACGAGAAGCGGTCAACCGGCATAAGCAGGAGGTCCGGGGTATTGTATTAAACCAGCTAAGTGAATTACCTCTGACCGAAGAAAGCGGCAACACTGCGGCTTCACTGGCCGAACATATCTGCTTTTTACTCGAGGGGTCAATTTCGCTTGCCGGACTATCGCGTGACGTGCAGGCCATCTCACGCGCCAGGGCCATGGCAGACAAACTGATTGAGAACGCCCTATGAGTTCGCAGCCTGGCTATTTCGTTGGCATTACTGCCGTGATTATTGCCGCCGTACTGTGGGGAACCACCGGCACTGCGGCTACTTTCGCTCCGCAGGTCAGCCCATTAGGTATTGCCTCCGTAACCATGGGCGTTGGCGGCCTTTTACTGGCTTTAGTTGCTGCCAGACCCATTGCCCGGCACAAAACGGCGCTAATCCACAACCGTTCGCTAGTATTGGCTGCCGCAGTGAATGTCGCCATTTACCCTCTGGCATTTTACAGCTCCATGAAACTCTCGGGCGTTGCCGTGGGTAACGTAATCTCCATTGGCCTGGCGCCCATCGCTGCCGCGCTGATTGAGTGGACTTTCGATAAACAATCGCTAAACCGCAGATGGCTGATAAGTATTGCCTTCGGGATAACCGGAGTGGTTTGTCTGGCGACAGCAAAACCTGCCAGCTCATTTGAGAGTACTGCCACCAGTTGGCATCACAGCGCCGGTATCCTGCTTGGTTTAGTTGCTGCTTTTACTTATGCCATGTATTCGTGGATAGCTCGTCGCCTGATTGACCGTGGCATTGCATCCCGGGCCGCCATGGGCAGCATGTTTGGTCTTGGCGCTCTGCTGTTATTGCCGGTGTTATTTATCACCGGCGCTCCGCTGCTCGCGTCGGTGAATAATTTTTCGGTTGGCCTGTATATGGCCGTAGTCCCAATGTTCCTGGCCTATCTTTTATTCGGCAGAGGCCTGACTGTTGTGCGCGCCAGTCTGGCCACCACTATCACCCTGCTGGAACCAGTTGTGGCTGCCCTGCTGGCAGTAACCGTAGTAGGAGAAAAACTCTCTCTCACTGGCTGGTTTGGCATCGGCCTTATCAGTGCGTGTTTGCTCATAGCAACAATCAGAAGACGAGTGAAAAGCAAACCCACGCCCTTATATCCGGTTAGCGAAACCAGCACATAGCCGTTACACTGATGGCACATTTACCCGCGTACAGATAGCACAGGAGTCGTTGCTGTGATGATGCAAACGCAACATCTGAATATGGCAGCCATTGATGATCACAGTACAGAATTGCTGGTCATTCTGGTGCCAGCCGGACAAACCGGCTTCCCTTCCCAGGCGTATCCGGCCAGCCTCGAAACTCTCATAGAACATTATAAAGCAATTGGTGACTGGCATTCAGAAAGTAAACACTTACTGTGCATAAATCCACCAGAAATTAGAGCCCTACGTGTTTTGTTAGTTAATACTAACATTAATATAAAAAGAGCTGATGCCAAGCGCATCAGTAACGTGGTTACCGACACATTAGAGCAACTTAACCACACAAAAGCCGACATTGTTATGCCTGCCTGGTTGCAAGGTAGCGAACTTCTGATCCAGGCGCTCTTTCATACTTCCTATAGGTTTAGCGATTACAAAACCAAAGCATCCCGGCGTGAAGAAATTGACCTAGCGTTGCTGGTCAGTGACGCCAGCTTAGATGAGCCTTTGCGCTATGCCCGGGCATTATTTAACGGCATGAGCCGTACCCGCGATCTTGCCAACATGCCGGGCAATCTGTGTACGCCAGACTATTTTGCTGAATGTGCTCTGGCGCTTGACGAACAGTTTGCGACCATATCAACCGACGTTCTGGATGAAGCACAATTAACTGAATTGGGAATGGGCGCCTATCTTGCCGTTGGCAGAGGCTCGGCACATCCAGGATGTATGCCGGTGATTCGCTACGTAGGCGCAGAGCCTGAGGAGCCTGCAATCTGGGTGATAGGCAAAGGCATTACTTTTGACAGCGGTGGTATCACCCTTAAAAAGCCGCCGGGTATGCAAAACATGATTTACGACATGTGTGGCGGCGCGTCTGTCATTGGCCTGATGAGCGCCGTGGCGGAGCTCAAAATACCGGTGAATGTAACCGGAGTGGTTGCGACCGCCGAAAACATGCCCGATGGCGATGCTTTCAGGCCAGGGGACATTCTCACCACCATGTCAGGGCAAACAGTAGAAATAATCAGTACCGATGCCGAGGGCAGACTGGTGCTTTGCGATGCTATTACTTACGCCAAACAGCACCAGCCAGCGCTGATTATTGACGTGGCAACCCTGACCGGGGCACAGATTGTCAGCCTTGGCAGTCATGCCAGTGGCTTAATGGGCAACTCACCGCAGCTCAACAAGGCACTGCAGCAAGCCGGCGATGAAAGTGGCGACCGGGCCTGGACCATGCCAGTGTGGCCGGATTATCAGGATGCGCTGGACTCGCCCTTTGCTGATATGCGTAATGCTGGCAGTCAATCGCCAGGCATGATCACCGCCGGTTGCTACTTAGCCCGGTTTGCCGGTAATACACCATGGGCCCACCTTGATATAGCCGGTACGGGTTTTCAGTATGGAACGGGCAATAGCGCTACCGGCAGGCCTGTGCCGCTGTTGTTACAATTTTTACGAAATTATAGCAACTTAACTGCGCCGCAATGGTCTATCAATACGGATGCTTGTGGATTTTTACCCTAAAGGGATAATAAAAAGTAGTTCCAAAGTAGGATTTTTTTTTCGTGAGGCGAGTCCTACAATCATAAAAGTGTTAAAACGAAGTTAATAAGGAGCCCATTATGTGGATTAAACCTCAATACACTGAAATGCGTTTAGGCTTTGAAGTTACTCTGTACATCAGCAACAGATAAGAGCTTCATGCCCGGAGAGAGTTTTCCGGAGACGTCATCTCAACAAGACCTATAAAAGGTTGCGCTTTCGCTTAGTAGTGGTGCAGCCTTTTTTATTGGTAACGCTTTTTAATCAAATATTACCGCAACCGTTTAGCGGTTCGGTAACCAATCAGGGCTCATTACATGAAGATTCTGATCCTGGGCGCGGGGGCCGGTGGTGGTTTTCCGCAGTGGAATTGCCACTGTGATAACTGTCGTGGCGTTCGCGATGGCTCAATTAAAGCCTCGCCCCGCACGCAATCGAGTATCGCTGTCAGCGCCAACGGCACTGACTGGGTGTTAATCAACGCCTCCCCGGATTTACGCCAACAAATTAATCATACGCCAGAACTCTGGCCGGCAGATAAACAGCAGCAACGCGGTACCAGCATTCGTTCTATTATCTTAACCGACAGTCAGATAGACCACATCACTGGCCTGCTAACACTGCGCGAAGGATTACCATTACCGGTTTATTGTACCGATGTAGTGCACGAAGACTTAACCACTGCGTTCCCACTGTTTACTATGCTCAAACACTGGCATGGCGGTTTACAGCGGCACAATATCGATACCGATTATGCAGCGTCTTTCACCCCACAGGGTGCAGACGGGCTGGTATTTAATCCGGTTGTACTGGAGTCTAATGCACCGCCCTATTCCAGTTATCGGGATAAAGTGGTGCCTGGCAATAATATTGGTCTGCAAATCACCGATACCGCCAGCGGCAAAAGCCTGTTTTATGCGCCGGGCTGTGTGCAAGCCAGTCCGCTTGTGGAGTCTATGCTCGATCAGGCATCCTGTGTGTTGTTTGACGGTACCCTATGGCTGGATGACGAAATGATTCAGAAGGGTTTTAGCAATCGCCTTGGCAGCCAGATGGGCCACATGCCGGTAAACGGGCCAGACGGCACCGTGAGCCTGCTGAATCGCTTTAACATCGATCGCAAAGTGCTGATTCATATCAATAATACCAATCCGGTTCTGAACGAAGATTCCGAGGCGCATCAGTATTTGACTGATAACGATATAGAACTGGCATACGACGGTATGCAAATCACCCTATAGAAGAGGTATCCCATGAGCGAACAACGCCCCTGGAGCAGAGAAGAATTCGAACAAAAGCTGCGTGACAAAGGCCAGTATTACCATATTCATCATCCTTTTCATCAGGCCATGAATCAGGGTAAATGTAGCAAGGAACAAATTCAGGGCTGGGTAGCCAATCGTTTCTTTTATCAGCAATGCATTCCGGTTAAAGACGCCGCTATTCTGGCTAACTGCCCGGATATGCAAACCCGTCGCAAGTGGATACAGCGTATTCTTGATCACGATGGCGAAGAAGGCGATCCGCGCTTAGGTGGCATTGAGGCCTGGTTGCGCTTAGGCGAATCTGTGGGCCTTGACCGCCAGGACATTCTTGATGAAAAGCTGCTTTTACCAGGGGTTAAGTTTGCAGTGGGGGCTTATGTGAATTTTGCCCGCCGCGCGACCTGGGAAGAAGCAGCCTGTTCTTCTCTTACCGAAATGTTTGCCCCGGAAATTCATCAGAGCCGACTGGATACCTGGCCGGAACACTATCCGTGGATAGATGCAGAAGGGTTTAAATATTTTCAGATGCGCCTGAGCCAGGCGCGTCGCGATGTTGAGCACGGCTTACAAATAACCCTGGACCACTTTACTACCCGTAAGCTACAGGAAAAAGCGCTCAACATTCTGCAATTTAAGCTGGATGTGTTGTGGTCACTGGCAGATGCCATTAGTCTGGCCTATGAGTTTGAGCGTCGCCCGTTCCACGGCGTGGCCGACCAGACTATCTGCCATAAGGGGTTGATGTAAGTGAGTGAATTAGCCAGCAAAGTGCCCAAGCTAAACCGTTTGTTTAAGTTTCAGTTTGAAAAAGCTCAGGACTGCTACGTTCTGCTGTTTCCGGAAGGCATGATAAAACTCAACGGCAGCGCATCTGCTATCCTGTTACAGGTAGATGGCACGAAATCCGTTGGCGATATCGTTGCCGCACTGCAAGCCGAATATCCCGATGCCGAAGGTATCGAAGAAGATGTACTGGCTTTTTTTGAGCATGCCGAACAAAAACGTTGGATAAACTATGTCTGAGAATGGCTCTGGCGCTCCACATCAGCCCGGCCCGCCGTTATGGTTACTGGCAGAGCTGACCTATGAGTGTCCGCTGCATTGCCCCTATTGTTCTAACCCGGTCAATCTGGGTTCAAGGGAGCAGGAGTGTGATACCGATACCTGGTTAAAAGTGCTTAGCGATGCCCGTGAAATGGGCGCCGTACAGTTAGGTTTTTCCGGCGGAGAGCCGCTTCTGCGCAAAGATTTGGAACAACTGGTGGCCCATGCCAGTGGACTGGGCTATTACACCAACCTCATTACCTCTGGTATAGGCTTAACCGAAAAGCGCATTGCCGCGCTGCGAGAGGCAGGGCTTGATCATATTCAGTTAAGTTTTCAGGCCGCTAATGCCGACGCCAACGATCTAATTGGTAATAAGCGCCACTCCTTTGAACAAAAACTCAAAGTGGCGAAACTGGTAAAGCAATACGAATACCCCATGGTTCTGAACTTCTGCCTGACTGCGCAGAATATCCATCAGATAGAAGAAGTCATGGCACTGTGCTGCGAACTGGAAGGCGACTATGTGGAACTGGCAACGGTGCAGTACTACGGCTGGGCTTACCTTAACCGCGACCACCTGCTACCCAGTCAGGCCCAGCTTATTGAAGCCGAAGCTAAAGTGAATGCCTTTCGCGATAAGCAGGAGGGTAAAGGTCCGCACTTTATTTTTGTCACGCCGGACTATTACGAGGAACGCCCCAAGGCCTGTATGAATGGCTGGGGCACTACTTTCCTTACTGTCGCGCCGGATGGCAGCGCATTACCGTGTCACAGCGCTAAAATTTTGCCGCTGACTTTCCCCAATGTAAAAGAAAAGTCGGTGCGGGATATCTGGTTTGACGATTTTGCCTTTAATCACTTCAGAGGCAATGACTGGATGCAGGGGCCGTGTAAAACCTGCGACGAAAAAGACCTCGATTTTGGCGGCTGTCGCTGTCAGGCCTATATGTTAACCGGCGATATGTACAAAACCGATCCGGTCTGTTCTAAATCACCTGATCACCATTTAATGGCCGAAGCCGTGGCAAAATCTCAAACGCCTGAGCGCGAATTAGTGTATCGTGACCCCAAAGTAAAGATCCCAATTACGGAAATCTGAATCAGCCATGGGTAACCAGACACGCCTGAGTAACGGCCTCAACGTTGTCAGCTTCAAGCAACCTGCACAAGAATACGGTGCAGCTTTTGTGGTGCCTACACCCGCCGTAGACAGCTCGGGCATCGCCCACCTGGTTGAGCATCTGGTATTCCGTTATTCCGATCGTTACCAGCAGCGCCATGCCCTGTTTGCTGCCAATAGCGTGCTACCGGTGAAAATAAACGCCTCCAGCCACAATGGCTTTAGTTATTTTTATGCCGTGTCGCCCAGCAAATCGGTGTTGCTGAAGATTGTGGGTTATCTGTACGCAGGCTTACAACAAATTGAGTACCCCGCCGACGACATTAAACGCGAGCGGGACGGCGTAATTGCCCGTGAACTTGCCATGTACGAGGCAACGCCGGACTACCAGGCGCAAATGAGCATCTGGCGTGGTGACCGTTCACCGGATTGCTACCATCACTGGGGCGGTTACTGCGATACTCTAGCCGAGATCAGAGCAGAAGATGTTGCAGCATACAAATCCCAGTATTATCAGCCGGAGCACATCACACTGCTACTGGCAGGCCTTGAGGCCGACGAACTGCCCCTGCTGTGTACTGCCAGGAGTAAACCTACCGGTAATACTTATGTTCCTAAGGAGCACCGCTTTTTCAGTGATACGCTGCAGGATGATTATATTTTCAGTTGGTGGCTGCCTGAATGCTATATCGATGGTCTGCTATCGGCCCAGGCCCGTTTAAACGAAGCAATGAAACCCTACAACATGCGGGTGTTTGTGGAAGACTCGGCCAACCACGATAAAAAGTTTGCCCTGCGGCTGATTGGCCGCCCCGGCCAGCTTATTGCGGCACAACAGGCGCTGGTAGACGAAGTCCGTCATCTGCATATTGTGCCCAAGCAGCATATTTTCTTTGAGTCGAAATACCCTGAAACCATCAACGCGCTTTTGGCGTGGTATCACGGGCAGCTGCCGCTTAACCGCAAGGTGGTAGCGCTTTCTCAGGCGCTCACCTTTACACCGGTAATAACGGGCGCCCGCCCGCTCAAAAAGCCGGTGATCCGCATAATGGAGCGCAAAGCCGATGCCGAAGTATCCTGCCCGCTGGTAACGGATACATTGGAAAATCACGCCCCCCAGGTGCCAGCAGAGCTGCCAAACCGTCTTACTCCGTTAGCCTCTAAGCTGGGCGAGAACGTTCACTTTGCCTGCGACTTACAGGATTGGATCCTGCATTATTCCCTGACCGGTATGTCGGCAGACCAACAGAATACCTTTATTAAAGACGTCATGTGCGACGAGCGTTTATGGCTGCCCCGCACCGGCGGCCACTGCTATGCAATGGGCGTTCAGCGAGTTGATAATGGCTTGCGAATTTACGGCGTGATGGACGATGAGCCCCAGCAACGCCGCGAAGCAATGGAGCAACTCCTCGCCCGCTATCGCCATTTATAAGTAGCCTCGTCATTCTAATTTACGAATTAACCCGTTCGATTAGATAACTTTAATTGCAAATGATTCTCATTTATAATTATCGACAGATAACCTGACCGCTGCGTCCGATGATCTCCGGGCAGCGTTACAAACAGGTATGATTAAATCTTAGCAATCCGGACCTTTGGGTTGCTTGTGCCAACTCCTCTCCTTTTTACACGGACGATTAGGAAAGGTTTTCGACCCATTATAAGGAACGTTTATGAAAAAACGGCAATACTACCAATTACAGGTACTGAGTACAGAACGCCTGACCCCCAATTTACAACGACTGGTGCTTAGCGGTGACGACTTAACGGCTTTTCCGGATGCTCCCGCTGGCAGCTACATCAAATTATTATTTAACCAGTTTGGTGAACCACAACCTACTGTGCCGCAAGAAGGCCAAAAAATACTGATGCGTACATACACTGTGCGCGCGCTGAACAAAGCTGCTAATACCCTGACCGTTGACTTTATGCTCCACGGCGAGGGCGTTGAGGCGGGCCCGGCCTCTCATTGGGCACAATCAGCCCAGCCAGGCGACACCATTGTGGTGGCAGGCCCGGGCACTTCAAAGGGCCTGGCGCCTGAACATGACTGGGTAATTCTGCTGGGTGACATGACTGCGCTGCCAGCAATCAGTGCACAGTTAGAAGCACTACCAGAGCAAACCCGCGGCTATGCCATTATCAGTATCGTGAGTGAAGCAGACAAGCAGCCGTTGCAAGCACCCAAAGGTATCGAAATTATCTGGCTAATGCAGGCAGGCAGCGCCGGATTGGCCAAATGCCTGCTGGACATTGAATGGCTGCAAGGTGAACCGGCAGTCTGGGCGGCTTGTGAATTTTCCTCAATGCGCGCAATTCGCAGTACGCTGGACGTAGAATTTAACGTTCCGCGCACTCAGGTATATGTCACCAGCTACTGGCGCGAAGGCCGCTCTGAAGATCAGCATAAAATTGATAAGCGGGAAGACGCCCAGCAATACACGCAGCTGGTCAGCTAATTACGCTGACCGCATAAAATACGATAAGCCTGGCTAATTTCCTGGGCTCTGGCCGTACTGCCTCCCTTATCGGGATGATGCTGCTGGAGTAATTTACGGTACTGTTTCTTTAGCTCTGCAGTGGTGAGCTCACCTTCGGTATCCAGCTCAAGCGTCAGCCTGGCTTTGGCGACATCGCCGGGCGGCAGATCGCGGCCAGCCATGCGCTGCCAGAAATCATCCAGCAAGGCCTCTACGTCGGCTCCGTTGGTTTCGGTAAAGTTATCCCAGTTAAGGTAGTAGGCCTTAAGTCCGTCATGCCCGGTTACCCCTGCCTTATAGGCCGTTGCCGGTTTCAACCTGATGTTAAGAGTATGAATATCCAGCTCGCCCAACCCTTGCTGCCGCCACGCCTCGCTTAACGAATACAGGGCATTAAACAGCACAAAATGACAGCGAAACATCGCCAGTGGCTCGCTTAGCTCTACCCCATCAAACAGTAGCCAGGGCGGCTGTTGCAGCTGCCTAATTAACTGATATTCAGAAATCCCTTCATTAAACACTGCTTTTAATTCGGTTAACGCTTCGAGCAGCACCGGGTCGGTATAGTCTGGCAATGGTGTTCCTTTATCGGTTGCTATATACACAGCCTAGCGCGGACCAGGCGGGAAAGCGAGATCAGGTCCACATAACCAGTATGGCCGCCAGGCCGATAAGCACCAGCCCGACAAATTCATGCCGTCGCACAGGCTGCTTAAACCACACAATCGTAATAAGCATCGTAGTAAGGACTTCCAGCTGACCAAGAGTTTTTACGTAGGCAACATGCTGCATCGCCATAGCGGTAAACCAACCAATGGAGCCAATACAGCTGGTAACGCTGGCAGCGATAACCAGTCCCGGCCGGGCCGCCAGCTTTTTAAACGTATCCGGTTGTCTGGCGATGATAAACGCACACAGCAACACCGTTTGCAGAGACAGAACCCAAAACAACACCCACCCCGCAGCCTGCACGTAGGGCAGTCCCAACGCATGACTCGCCTCACGTGCATACAGGGAAGTCAGCGCAAAACAGCTTCCACAGGCCAGCCCGATAGCTACGGTTTTCGCCGATAAGTCACCACCCCGGCGCCAGCCACTCAGCACAAATACCGCCACCGCACCGATCAGAATACCCAGCCACCCCAACAGGCTGAGTTCGCTGCCAAAAAACAACATACCCACCACTCCGGCCACCAGCGCTTCACTTTTGGCAAGCCCTGCGCCCACGGCAAAGTTCTTCTGTTTAAATAACACCACCATCAGCGAGGTAGCTGCAATCTGTAGCAGTGCGCCTAAAACAATAAACAGCCAAAAACGAGGCGTAAACTGCACCATGCCAATGCCCTCTTCACTGGACACCAGATACACATATACCGCCACAATGGGCGGCGCGAAAAGAAAGCGCGACAGGGTGACTCCGGCAGTGGGCACGGTACTGCTGAGTTTACTTTGGATGGCATTGCGAAAAGTTTGAAAGAACACCGCCATCAGGGTGAAAAAGATCCAGGCCACAAGCTAATTTCTAAACAAAATAAGAGGGCCTATAGATTACGCTATTTAGCAGGGAATGTGTTGACTACTCTGCACCTTTATAACGTAGACGAATAGTAGTGAACTCAAGGTAAGAGCAAGCATCCGCCACGAATAAGACAGGTGCTTAGGCTTTACCTATCAGCCAAAGATCATCAGTTTTATGCTCTGCGCAAAGGCCGGATTGCCAGCCATAACCGCCACAAAGGCACTGCACCCGGCAATAATAGCCGGTGCATATTTTTTAAAGAAAGCAGGTTTATTCTGGATTGCATTTTTCATGGTGATTTCCTTTTTAAGTAGTAAACACAAGTAATTTATTAACCAGAAACGGCAATCAGAGTAGGTGTGACAAAAATAGCGAAATTAATGGTGATTGAAGTCTCCGCTTTTTGTCGGAATCCGAGAGCACTGTCTTTACTTTTGTAGGTTGAAACTTCCTGCTTTTTTTGTGGTTCTGTTGTAGCGAAATTAATGGTGATTGAAATCTCCGCTTTTTGTCGGGGTGCCGACAGCACCCAGGGGTGGCAGTGAGGCCACCCCTGGACCCCGCTCAGTTCTATGTGGCGAAACAGCATGTTGGTAGACAAAAAGGGGAAACCTAACGAGGCAGAGCGGGCGTCCTGCCCGCCTGCCCTGGCTCGTCGTCCGTGACGAGCCTACGCTTTCCCGGATCTTTTTGTCGACCAACAATTCGCCACAACAGAACCACATAAAAAGCAGATGTATCAAGCTACAATAGCTTCCCCGACAAATTGCTCATAAATCCCTTTAGCAATGAATTAACCTTTTCTGCCAGTCACCCTTGTGTTCACGCTCACAGCTCTCTTCACTGTCGAAGCACACATGACGGCGGATATCCTTTACCTTTATCCCTTCTTTTAACAGATGCTGCTGAATCAACTGGCGGAGCTTTTTATCGTTTTCTTCAATAGTGAGCTGCCGTATGTCTTCGTCGTGTTCAAATACACAGGTCACCATCAGGCTGCCCGGAAACTGCTCATAGCGTGCGGTATGAGTGAGCCACTGAAAACCGATTTCCCAGTCCTTAGCGGTTTCACAGGCCAGGGTAAGCGCTTTAACCACGTTATTATCGAGCTTTTTGATAGTTTTCTTCATAATTAAACGCTCCGATATCTTTGCTGGACAGACACTTAGCTAAAGACTATTTGGCGTCTTTCTCAATCGAGTTACCGCCGGTCACCGCTATCCGCATGGCCGTTTCCACATCAATATCCAGCGGCGTTATTCTGTCTCGCTCAAGGTAAATAGTATAACCCCCAATCTGATAGCTTAGGGGCAGATACACGGCAACTTTATCTTCGCCAGGAAACAGCTTATTAGCGACTTTTTCACTGGTCATAAAGCCAACCAGTTTAATGCCATTATCCAGCTCAACGGCAACGGCTTTTTTGGCTTCCTTTTCTTTTTTAACCTCAAACAGTTCTACCGCATCCTGCACTGCACCAAATAAGGTTTTCACCACCGGCACACGGGCAAACAGGCGCTCACCGAGCAAAATAACCCAGTTGAATAAATACGCATTAATCAAAATGCCAATGGCTGTAAGCGCCAGGATAACGGTTACTACCCCGAGACCGGGAAAGTAATATTGCGCGGGAATAAGTGGCGATAATAACGCCTCGGTGGAGCTGACCAGCCATACCAAAAAGTAAATAGTAATGGCGAAGGGCAAAATAGTAACCAGGCCCTTTACGGGTAATAACAACAATTTATTAAGCATTAGCACTCTACTGAAAAAAGTGAACCGCGATGACGGGACCGTTAACGGGTCTGGCATTGTAGATCAGTCCGCAGGTTATTTTAATCACGTTCTGCCGTGGGGTTATTACGGCGGTTATAAGCCACTTACCACACTGGCAAATGGCTATCATAAAAAGATCACTGGTACACAAAGCTAAAGATGTCAGTATAAGCAGAGCAACTCACCACAACAGGACGACAATGTTGAACAGCGAACAACTTCATCAATTAGCCGATATTTGCCGTCAGGCTGCAGATACCGAAATTATGCCAAGATTCAGAAAACTTGCCAGTGAGCAGGTTGAAGAGAAGCAGAATCATCACGATTTGGTAACGGTTGCCGACCAGGCCGCCGAAACCTTTATTCTGAATAAACTCCGCGCCCTCTATCCGGATGCCCTGTTGATTGGCGAAGAGAGCGTTTACCAGAACCCGGCAGCGTTGTCACAATTCAATAAGGCAGCGCTCAGCTTTGTGTTAGACCCCATTGATGGCACCTGGCATTACGCCAATGGCTCGGTGAATTTTGGCGTGATGCTAAGTGTCGCCAGCTATGGTGAAGTTGTCGCCGGGATCATTTTTGAACCCGTCAGCGGCGATTATATGTGGGCCATTAAAGGTCAGGGCGCGTTTGACCGTGTGGACGGGCAGGACCGCCCATTGAAAGCGGGCAAACAATCCTCTCTGCCCCTTAGCGAAACCATGGGCTGTTTTTCATTCGGAGTGTCAAAAGGCGCCGACAGACCGCGAGCCCTGCATGCCGTCATGCAGATGGGCAGAGTTATGGATTATCGCTGTGCCGCAGCCGAGTACCGCTTGCTTAACACCGGCGCCACCGCCTTTGTTATTTTTCAGGGAACGCTTAATCTGTGGGATCACGGAGCCGGTCTATTGATCAGTAAGGAAGCCGGGGCGGTCGCCCGCATGCTGGATGGCTCCGATTACACCCCGCAGGTAACGGGTAAGCTACTGGTAGCAGAAAGCGAAGTCCGCTGGAGTGAGGTGGCCGCATTATTTACCTGAACGACTAAAATAATGCCCTATAATTTGGCTGATATCGCGATTTAGCATTAAGCTCAATGGAGTAGTAACAGGAATAATCTCGCCTTAGGATTCAAATACCAACGGCATTGATGCTGATTAAGCGGAGGCGGTATGCTGGATAGAATATTTGATGGAAGCCTGATGCCACACGGGCACTGCCTGTTGTGGCGTTGGGATTTGTTATTTTTGCATCTTGGCGGCGACCTGCTAACGGTCATGGCCTACTCACTGATTCCCTTCGGGATTTTCTATTTTCTGCACAAACGCAAAGATCTTAACTTTAATGGCATCGCCATGCTGTTTGGTGGGTTTATTGCGTTGTGTGGTGCGTCTCATCTGGCAGGGCTCATTAACGTATGGCATGGCTACTATTTTATAGAAGGCATTATTAAGTTCTCTACCGGTGTTATATCCATTGTGACTGCGGTTTGTTTATGGCGCTTAATGCCCACGCTTATCAGCATTCCCAGTATTGACATGCTAAAACAGCGTAATGCCGAGCTTGAAAGCCTCAGAGCGGAGCTCGAAGAAACCAATAAATCACTGGAAGAAAAAGTTAAACAGCGCACACAGGAACTCGAGCGTCAGGCCAATACCGATACCGTTACCGGCGTCGCCAGTCGCTTTGCCATAATGGATCGGCTTAGTCGCTGCTACCTGGAGTATCAGCGTTACCACCGCGCGTTTTCCATTCTGATGATTGATGTAGACCATTTTAAAGACATTAACGATAACCATGGCCACCAAACCGGCGATACGGTGCTCCATGAGCTGGCCATGTGTATTGCCAGCAATATCAGACAGCCCGACTCGGTAGGTCGCTACGGTGGCGAGGAATTTTTAGTCATATTGCCTGAAACACCAGGCGAGCAGGCACATGATCTGGCCGACCGGATCCGTCTTGCCGTTGAAGGCATGACACTCACCAATAACATTATCATTACCTGCAGCATTGGTGTGGCAACCATCAGCTCCAGCATTTCTGATGACGGGCTTATTAGCCGCGCCGATAAAGCGCTCTATAAAGCCAAAAACGCCGGGCGTAATCAGGTTGTATCCTATGCCGCTGGGATGGCAGACGACTGATATTAGCAAAAAAGCCCCGCTAGCGGGGCAAGAGGTCACACACTTCACTCACACGCAGCGTTGGAGCTGCGAACATCTATTACCATTTTGCTTTTTTATGACCAAAGGTGGCGTAGTAGCCAATAAACAAGTAACACGGGATCATAATGGCGTAGGCCAGCTGCGAAGAAAGCACATCAGCAAGGCCGCCATAGGCCAGTGGTAGAATTGCACCACCGGCAATACCCATAATCAGAATTGCCGAGCCTTGCGGGGTAAATTTACCCAAACCGGCCAGCGCCAATGGCCAGATAGTAGGCCAGACCATAGCGTTAGCTAACCCTAACAGCGCAATCATGGCGATGGTATCCGGCACCACGGGTAGCCCCAGCCAACCCCAGAGCAGGGAAGACAGCAATGTCGAATCATCCGAGCCCAGCAAAATCGCCACCGTCAGTACCAGTCCTAATCCCGCAGATGCCTTTAAAGCAGCAGCCTGTGAAATAACCCGGGGAATACACACCAAGCCAAGCAGATAGCCCACCACCATGGCTGTCATGGTAAACGAGGTCAGTGAAGTAGCATTGGCTACCCCCAGTGAAGAGCCGTACAGGCCAATGGTGTCGCCGGCAATAACTTCCACTCCCACGTAACAAAACAGAGCCACCGCACCAAGCACCAGGTGCGGAAACTGCATCACCGAGCCGGAAACTTCGGTAGCAGTGTTTTCATCCTCAAAGCGAATGTCCGGCAGGTTAACTCTCATTAACCCCAGCGCTAACAGTCCCAGCGCAATCGCCATACCGATATAGGGCTGAATAAGCTTAAATGACATCTCGTTAAGTTGGATATTGCGCTCGGTTTCACTCATCTGCGCCAGAGATACCTGATTAACATGGCCGAAATCACCCAGCACCAAAGCCGTAAAAATCAGCGGTGCTAACACGCCGGCAAATTTATTCAGCAAACCCATAAAGGCAATGCGCGCCGCGGCACTCTCTGGCGAGCCAAGGTGCACAATAAACGGATTGGAAGCCGTTTGCAGAATGGTTAGCCCGGAGCCCACCACAAACTGAGCAAGTAGGAAGATAATAAAGGTTTTGCTCAACGCGGCCGGAACAAACAGCAAACAGCCGCCGGCAATCATCGCCAGCCCCAGCGACATACCTTTTTTATAGCCGGTACGCTCGAGGATTTTAGCCATTGGCAGGGCCATCACCACGTAGGCGACATAAAAGCAGAAGGCGATAAACAGCGCTTCCATTTCACTAAGTTCGCACACCATTTGCAAAAAGGGGATCAGGGCACCGTTAAGCCAGGTGACAAAACCAAAGATAAAAAATAACAAACCAATGGTTAGCACCGGCATCAGACTGCGGCTACCCGGTTGGGCAACAGATTGCGTATTCATAGGGTTATCTCTCCGTTTGCAACGGCGTTGCCGCGCAGCCAAATGGTCTCAATATTAAGGGCATCGTCGAGCAATAGTAAATTGGCCGTCTGCCCTACTGCAATGCTGCCCAGATGTTGCTCGCTACCCATAAAACAAGCGGGCGTATGGCTGGCCATGGTACTGACCTCTGGTAACGTAAAGCCCAGGTCGCGGTGACAATTAAGTACCGCGGTATGCATATCCAGACAAGAACCGGCCAGCGTTCCCTCCGGCGTAACCAGCTTATCGCCATGACGCTCAATAACGGTATTAAAAAAGGCCAGTTCGGTTAAGTCTGTGCCCACATGGGCCATAGCATCGGTAACCAGCATGGTACGCTGTGGCGTTTTGGTTTTTATTGCCAGCGCAGCGCTTTGCGGGTGTACGTGATGATGATCCACAATCAGGCCACAATAGGCATCGCTGTGATTCAGTGCCGCTCCTACCATTCCCGGCGCGCGGGATTGTAAGGCCGACATGGCATTGTACAAATGAGTAAATCCGCTGGCACCGGCTTGCAGGGCTGCCATGGCCTGTTCGTAGGTAGCATTGCTGTGCCCTAACGCCACTACCACACCGGCTGCCACCAACTCGCGAATAAATCCAACGTCCACATTATCCGGTGCCACGGTCACCAACACCCGGCCCAGATCCTGGCGGGATAAAATGGCCAGTTCACTGTCTTTGGGATGGCGAATAAAGCCCGCTTCGTGAACGCCTTTTTTAGCCACGTTCAGAAACGGCCCTTCAAAGTGCACACCTACGATGGTGGGGTGGTCGTCGGCTATCACTTCGGCAATAGCATCTGCGGCTCTGGCCATAGCCGGCTCACCATCGGTGATTAACGTGGGTAACATTGAGGTGGTACCGAAACGCAGGTGAGCCCGCGCCAGTTTATCCAGACTGGCAGCGTCTGGCTGCTGATTAAATAACACGCCTCCGCCGCCATTTACCTGGGTATCAAAGTAACCCGGGAGCAGCGTGCCTGCCTGCACCGGCTCGGTACCCGCCGGCTCAATTGCCACAATAACGCCATTTTCAACAGTAAGACTGATATTCTCCAGCACACCTTCCGGGGTGATCACCCGCTGTACACACATCTTCATTTATACGGTTTCCGTTACTTTGTTAAGCCCCGGCGGCGTATCAGGATCGAGGCCCATTTCCATCGCCACCTGCTCAATGTCCAGGTAAAAACGCTGCATCAGCAGTAAGGGTACCACTCTTTTATGCAAGGTCGTGTTGGCACAGTCCATTTTCACCATGTTAGCGCCTCGCTGGCGCACATTGTCTGACATCGTATGATGATAGGGTTGGGACTCATCGGGAATGTCCAGGTCGATGATCAACAACGGCTTTTCAGCCAGGGTCACCGGCCCGTGAATAAACTCTGCACTACTGAATGACTCGGCGTGAATGCTTAGTACCTCCTTGAGCTTAAGCGCCACTTCCCTGGAGATCGCATAGCCAAAGGCGCGCCCCAGCACTATACAATTCTGAACGCCCTGCAAGTGTTCGGTTTTAAGTTGAGCAGGCTGTTCACATACGGCTTGCATGGCCGCAGGCAAATCAGCAAGCGATGCTTCAAGAGCTTTGTTCTCAGACCACACAGCACATAACTGCAGCAACGCCGATAAACTGGCCAGGTAACTCTTGGTAGCTGCCACCGCCTGCTCTTTGCCAGCTCGTATGGGTAAAACGGCATCACAAATGGACGCCAGCGGTGAACTCTCATCATTTACCAGTGCCACTGTGTAAGCACCGCCCTGCCTGGCGAACTTGGCCTGATGCAGAATATCCGGGCTTCGTCCCGACTGTGAAATCACAATTACCAGCGCATTTTTCAGGTTGAGCTGTTTATTGAAAATTCCCGACACCGAAGGTGCCGCAGCGCACACCGGAATGCCCAGCTCTACTTCATAAAGATATTTGGCGAACACACCGGCATGATCTGAAGAGCCCCGGGCTATCATCATGATCATGCTTGGCTGCAGTGTTCGTAATGTTTCGGCGAGCGCATCGCACACGGGCTTGTTGTGTTTAAGCTGATCGGCAATTACTGTGGCGGCCTGCCGGGCCTCCTGCGCCATAATACTGTTAGTCATTATCCCTCTCCGGATGTTACTGCTTGTTTTGCCAATAAGATTGCGCCCTCCTCAGGGCTGTATGCGCAGGGCTGGATCCGCTGCTGTACGGCATCACTTAATAGCGGTTGATAAACGGCGGTCAGCCCGCCAATCAAACATAATTCGAGCTCGCTGTTGCCAATGGCTTGTTCGGCAAGGCACTGTAAATAGTGACGGCCTTGCTCTATAAAGCCTGCTACCACACTGTCACCGTTTTGGTACAAGGGCATCAGTGCGGTCACAATGGCCGCGTAGTCATTAGAGTTAAACCCACTGCACTGCTGCACAATGTCTTCAGCCTGCATAGTGTTGAAGTGCGCAGAAACTACATCAAATACCGCATCGTGAGGCGCGAGATGATCGTAGCCAAGCAGAGTATGCTGAATGGCCTGTAATCCCAGCCAGGCACCGCTGGCTTTATCGCCAATAGGAAAGCCATGGCCACCAAAATCGGTAAAACTATGGTTGGCATAACGGGTAGCCGAAGAGCCGGTTCCACAAACAATCACTGCACCGGATTTACCCCGGTGAGCACCGGCGCAGGCGGCGTGCAGATCGCTGAACAGATGAACCGCCGCAAAGGGCAACTGCCGTTGCAAAAAGGCCTGGCTGGCCCCGGCAATATTGGCGCCCGCAAGGCCCGCGCACAACACTACCTGCTCAAAGGTAATCTCCAGCCCGCTCTGCCTGATAGCCTGGGCACAGGCTTGGCGAATAGACGCTTCGGCCACATCGGCATTGCGCATGATGTTAGCCGGGCCGCTGCTGGCGGTCGCCAGTAACTTGCCGTGCTGATCTTCCAGGCGAACCCGGCAACGGCTCCCCCCGCCATCAACACCAATAAAATACGTGTTACTTTTCATAGCTAATTGTTCTCAACTTGCAGTAGTTGCCCCGGCACCATGTTTTTGAATTACGCCTGTGGGCAGCGATATAAATATAATTATGGTCTGTCGTCAGCATGCTGATTAGGGTTCCACGGCAATAATTCGGCTGGTGTGAGGACTGTTTATTAAACGTGCTCGCACAAAATGGATATTGTCTGCCGACACTGCGCCAGTGTACGTGTACCAGGTCATAGCATCTGCGCTGTATTCCAGCTTCAGATTTGGCATAGCGGCGCGCAGTTCCAATTGGTGTTGTGCGTCGATTTGGTAACCCGGAGGCGGTATCCGGACATTGATACCCGCTTCAACCAGCCGTGGGTAGTGGCGCTTAGCCACCACATGGGTAAATTCAGTAAAGTCGCGATTGAGCGCTGGCAAAAACTCCGCCTGACTCACCTTGCCTTCCCAGTCGGCCTGATGCCAGGCACGCTCTGCGAAGGCCAGTAAACGGGGAAAGAGCATGTATTCAACGCTGCGCTGATCGCGGGTAATTTCGGTCCAGAGCTGAGCCTGCATACCCAGTACGGGTGTCGCCTTCTGTGTAGGTTCGTCGTCGTAAGGCTTACCCATTCTGTCAGTCCAGAGCTCAGCGTGCTGGCCCAGATACTGCGGCATAAAGCCAAAGACCCGTTTTAGCGACACCGACTTCGCGCCCCAGTAATAACCCGGCTCAAGCGGATCGTTCTGATAGGGAAAGTCAAAATACAGTACATCCGGGAGTGACAGCACTGCCGGCGTATTGCTTGCAGCTAGCTGACTGACCGTTTTACTTGCCCCTGCCGGTAAGGTTTGCCATACATTCACATACACGTTGGCATTTGGTAGTGCCGGTAAGGCTTCCATCATGCCGTCACTCCAGCCTGCCATCACCAGCCCCTTGCTGTTACCCAGTTTAATGATTTCCTGAATAAAGGTTTTGGCGATATCGTGGGGAGCAATACCTGAACGTTGACACGCCGCAGACTGCGTCCACGCCCCAGCCGTCTCATCGGCACCAATGTGATAGGTGGTTAGCGGCACACCGGCTTGTTGATGCATGACCTTAAGCTCGGCCAGCAACTTATCAATAAACCGAAACGTTGAGGGCAAACAGGGGTTTAACGTGTTATCGCTATAATGCTGAATTGAGGAATACACCGATTTATCGCTGAATTCAGTGAGCAGATACATTTCAGCCTGCTCCGGCTTGTTCTCGGCCATCAGGCGATAATAGCGTGCTTCCATGGCTTTTATAGCCGCCCGTGAGTGGCCTGGCATATCCAGCGATGGGATCACTTCGATGCCCCACTGGTTAGCCAGCTGTAACAGGTTTTGATACTGCTGCACACTCAGATAACCATTAACCCCGGCATTTCGGTGTGGCCCGGAGCCTAGCTGGGGCATCAGGCAACGCCGCTCAGACTCATCGTGACAACGGTAACCGCCCACCTCCGTAAGCTCAGGCAGCCCCGGGATTTCTAAACGCCATCCCTCATCATCACTGACGTGCAAATGCAGTTTATTGAGCTTTAATATCGCCATTTGCTCCAGCAACATGGTGATAGAGTCGTAGCCGGTAAAGCTACGGGCAATGTCAAAGTGAACACCGCGAAAAGCAAAGCGAGGCGCATCGGTAATAGTCGTTAACGCAACCTGACCAGTTTGCGGGTCGCGCAACTGAGCCAGCGTGAGTAAACCATAGCCAGCCGCTTTATCTGAGGCCGCAATCAGGGTGATGGCCTGCTCCTCAATGCGCAATTGATATTGCTCTGGCCCACTGAACTGCTGCCCGGCGATAACAATACTGATAGTTTCCTGCTGCTCACCAACTGGCAGGCCCAGCTGCTCAACGAGTTTTAACCAGGGCGCTAAATGGGCAGCATCAGAGGGTAGATTAATGCCCGTTAAATGGCGCTGTCGCAGACTGTCCTGGCGCTGTTTTACCTTTGGCACAACGCGGTTTGCAGTCACCGCAGACCATTGCTCAGGCAAAGACGCAAATTGTGCCTTGCTGGTTTGAAGCGGCAATACATCATCAGCGTTGCGCCGATACTGGTTTGGTTTAGTCCAGCTGCCGGCATGGGCGTTCACGGGTAAACCAGAGCCTGGCTCTACCTGTTGCACGGTGCTGTCGATTGTCACCGGCGCCAGCGCATCAGCCACCAGGTAGTAATTGGGCATAAGGTCAGAGCGCGCCGCATGCCAGGCAGGTGCCGCAATGCGTATAGTCTCGGTAGTATGAGCAGGTATCGTGCGGGCAATACGCATCTCATGGTGATCGCCATTGATATGGCTAATGCTAACGGCACTGCTTTGCGACGCTGCGATAGGGGTAATGTGACTAAAGTGGATCACCGTCCCTTTGGTTAGCGCAACATCCCGGGTTTGCAACAGGATTTGTGCGCTGAAACAGTGTCCGGCAATTTGTTCTGACTCACAAGCTGTCTGCTCAATGTTATCCAATACCTGATATTGCACATTCAGCGTTCGGCCCAGCTGATTAAGTTCCTGCTGGGTAACAGCCACAGCGCTGGCACTTAAGCTTGCTACAGTGCAGACCAGGCAGTATTTAATTAGGGTATCGATCATCATTGAACATCTTTGTGGTGGGTTAAGGTACAGATAAATAATGTCGCTCAGGCAACACCTGCCGCTGACCGGCAAAAGGCCGGCCAGCGGCGGTTACTTAAAAGCTCATGCTCGCGCCAACAAACAGGCGTCGGCCATTCGCACTCTGAGTGCCACCAAGACGAGCGCCATCAGACTCCCGCACATAGTAGTTTTCCCAGATTTCATCGGTCAGGTTTAAGGCTTCCGCTTTAAACGTAACGTTGTCATTAAACTGCCAGCTGAACTGTGCATCCAGTTGCGCCTGTTCGTCACGATACTGGGTACCAATTTCGGCCTGAGCAATGAAATACTCAGAACGATAGTTGTAGTTCAGACGCGCACTGTACTGGTCTGTTTCGTAATAAACGCCTACGTTAAACGAGTTCTTCGATGTATTGGGGAAGCTCACCATACGGCTGGTTAACGTGGCACCAATAATATTACCGTCATCATCCAGTACCGGTGCGGCTTCGTCAATTTCAGCATCGTCGAGGTCGGTATAGGTATAGTTAAAGTATCCGCCAAAGCCATTTTCAAAGGCGTGCTGAAGCTGGAACTCAAAGCCTTCAAGCGCGGTTTTACCGCCGTTTTCAGGGGTACTCAGCTGGTTGATTTGCTGACCGTTAATCTCTTTAGCCACAGTTTTAGTGAAGATAAAGTCGCTGATGTCTTTTCTGAAGAACGTAATTGACGCCAATGACGCACTGTCGAAATACCACTCCACGCCGGCTTCAAACTGATTGGCCGTTAATGGATTCAGTGCCGGGTTACCCGCCGAACCAGAGCTGGTTTCCGGGGTAAGGTTCACCGCTGGCGCCAGTTGGAAAGGTGCCGGACGAGTGATGACACGAGCCGCAGCGAAACGCAAGATCACGTCTTCAGACAGGTTGTAAGCAATGTTGGCGCTGGGCAACCACTCTTTATACTCGCTGTCGTAGGCAACGTCCTGGCCAGAATTTAAATCAAAGCCATTCGAGGTTGAGTCGGTTTCAACGTAACGGATTCCAATGTTACCGCGCAGATCATCCGTTGAGAATTTTGCCATGGTATACAAGGCGGTAATGCTTTCTTCAATATCGAAGGACGCATCTTTCAGGAACACATTGCTGTTGCGACACAAACTACCTGCGTTACCTTCGTTACACTCCGACACGTTATATAACGCTGAGTACATCAGATCTTTATCCGGCATAAAGTAGCTCGCCGCCACGCCATTGGTTTGTGAATGGCTGACGTTAACCATATCGCCGCTCCAGAAGTCGCTTGCCGGCCCCAGGCTGCCTTCACCGGTCGGTGCAAGATTAGCCAGGTCAGTACGATAACGCTGCTGTGAGAAGCTACGGTCGCGGAACTTCATACCCGATTTGATTTCGTTAATGGCGCCCCACTCTACAAAGTGACTGTAATCAAACTGCAGGTAGTCTTCTTTATCTTCGGTGCTGTTTTCCTGATCGAAGATACCGCCTAACCACATTTCGTCGCCAGGGTTAGCCAACCAGGTGCTGGCGCTTACAAAATCGATATACGGGTTAGTGCCACCCGGGTTGTAAAAATCAAATGACGCCCGCTCATCATCCGGGGTTACCCAGAATTCGGTAAAGAAGTCATTGTTGGTCCCTTCACCACTGGTGGTACCCAACTGGAAGTGCAGCTCACCATTCTCCATGGTGTAGGTACCCTCTAAATCCAGTACCTCGGTAGACATTTCCGAACCGTCACGGAAGATATTGTCGTAGGCAATATGACGCGCCCAGCCCGGACGATTTGGTACGCCAGTCACCGCCAGTGAATCAACAATACCGTTACTTACCGTACCCGGATTAGTATCTGTCCCTAAGAACGCCACGCCTCTGAACGGAATACCGATAAGGTTGGAGTTAACGTTATCTGCTTCCATGACCGACGACATGTAGTGCAAAGACAAATCCAGGTTATCTGTTACCAGCCACTGACCAGTGATATCAAAGCCTTTCCGTTTACGATCCTGCTTAAACAAGGCAGAGCCCATTCCCCATGGAATGGCACCGCGCTCACTGGCACCCTGTGGCGCTTCAATTAGTGGGTCAATACGCAGAATGCTGGGGCCAAACCAGCCAAAATCCTCATTGGTTTCGCGCTGCACGGTACGTTGCTGGAAGCTGGCTGAAACCAGTAAGCCAAACGTACCGTCATCATTTTTCCAGCTGTATAAACCAGACAGCGACGGATCGGTGGTTTCTGCGTTATCACTGTATTGGCCCTCAATTGATACCTGCGAGGTATTGGCATCAAGGTCCAGCGGTTTGCGGGTTCGCAGAATTACCGTACCACCCAGTGCGCCTTCATCTAAGTCGGCCTGGGACGATTTGTACACCTCAAGACCGGCAACCATTTCTGAAGCCAGGATCTCAAAGTTAAAGTTACGGGTTGCATCAGACAATACGAACCATTGTGCAGTACCCACTGCCTGGCCATTCAGTAATGTCAGGTTTTGATCGGGCTGAACACCACGGATGGTCACACCCTGGCCTTCACCGAAATCACGGTCGATGGTGATCCCCGGAATTCGTGACAGCGATTCGGCCACGTTTTTATCCGGGAACTTGCCAATATCCTCTGCGGTAATGGCATCCACCACGCTGTCGGAAAACCGCTTGGTATTAATGTTTTCTTTTTGGCTTGCCCGAATACCACGGATTTCAATAACTTCGGTATTATCCGCGCCTTCCTGTGCAAAGACAGCCGGCGTTGAAGTTGCCGCCACTGCACCTACTGCCAGTGCCAGACGAAGCCCACGAGTTAATTTAGTTATTCTGTGTTTTTGCATCACTCAAGTCCTTGTTCTCATCAATAATGACAACGCTGTCATTTTACTCATAAATAAAATGACAGTCGCGTTCACTAGCCAGAAATTGGTTAATGACAACGCTGTCATTGAGTGTTAAGCTACAACAAGGAATTAACCTTTGCAAACATATTTATTTACTATTCGGCGTGAATATTACGTAACCTACTGATAAATATATGCAAAAAATTGTTTAAAAATTATTCTGGAGGCATAATGTCTGCCACAATAAAAAGTGTTGCGGAATACGCCGGTGTATCCATTAAAACCGTTTCCCGGGTTATCAATAACGAAGGCACGGTAAAACCAGACACCCTGGCAAAAGTGCAGCAAGCCATCGACGCATTGGATTATCGCCCGAACAAAGCAGCGCGGGATCTTGCCGGACGCGATAATTACGTATTGGGTTATGTATACGACAACCCCAATGCCTACTACATTCTGGCAATGCAGAACGGTATTCTTAAGGAGTGCCGGGCCAACGGCTATGAACTGCTAATCCACCCCTGCGATGCAACTAATCCTGACATCATCGATGAGTTGGTTAACATGGTTAACAGCGCTCGGTTGGCCGGCCTGATCCTGTCTCCACCACTGTCTGAAATGCCCGATGTATTGCAGGCCATGGATGAAAAAGGCATCCGGTATGTGCGGGTACTGTCGGGGGATAAAGCGCCGGATGACAAGCCCTGCGTGCTGGTAGACGATTACCAGGCGGCCCGCCAGATTACTGGGCACCTACTCGATCAGGGCCATCAGCGCATTGCGTTTATCGCCGGTGAAAAGCAACACCACTCCACCACAGAACGTCAGCGTGGCTTTTATCAGGCCCTGGCAGACCATGGTATTGAGGCAGATCCGCAACTGGTGATTGATGGCACCTATTCATTTGGTACCGGTGTACAAAGTATTCAGCAACTACTGGCATTGCCTGAGCCGCCCACCGCGCTATTTGCCTGTAACGATGAAATAGCCGCGGGTGCACTGTTCGGAGCCCGCATGCAAGGTGTAGATGTACCAGAGGCGCTGGCCATTGCCGGGTTTGAGAACAGCCCGTTTTCAACCCAGACGTTTCCGCCACTCACTACCGCCTCGCAGCCCACGGCGCAAATTGCTCAGCGTGCCACGTCTTCGTTGATACGCTCGTTACAGGCTCGTAAACGTAAAGCCGAGAATCACACGATCCCCGCCGATATCTTTGTGCCCGAACTGATAGTTCGCGAATCCACCAGCCGGTAGCCATTATGACCAATAGCACTCAACAGCCAGAATCTATCGTTATCGTTGGTGGCGGCACCGCCGGCTGGATGTGTGCGGCGTACCTCGCGGCTAAGTGGAGCAAGCGCTATCACATTACGCTTATCGAGTCGGCGCAAATTGGTACGGTGGGTGTAGGTGAGGGCTCCACGCCTTTTTTGAAACAGTTTTTTGCCGAACTGGGCTGGCAGGAATCCGACTGGATGCCCGCCTGTGACGCCACTTACAAAACCGGAATTGAGTTCAGTAACTGGACCAGTAACGAGCGCTTTAAACGCTATTTCCACCCGTTCTTCAGCGCGTTGGATTTAGACACCGCCGAACACTTTTTTGCTAATTGTAACCAGCTGCGAAAGGGCAAGAATGCAGCCGTCCGGCCGGAGCAGTTTTTCTCTGCTGCCACAATGGCAGAAGCGGCAGTAACGCCGGTGAGTACTTCTCTGGGCGGCGACATTGATTATGCCTATCACTTTGATGCCAGCAAACTCGCCGGTTGTTTACGCAACTTTGCCGTGCAGCAAGGCGTGACACATCTTACCGGCAATGTACTGAATGTGCAGTGCACTAACGGCCACGTTACCCAACTTGAAACCGATTGCAGCGCCCCCCTGACTGCCACACTGTTTATCGATTGCTCAGGCTTTCGCGGATTGCTGATGAAACAAGGGCTTGGGCAGTCATTGCAAAGCTATCAGGATTGTTTATTCAACGACCGGGCCGTGGCTATCCCGACTCCACATAACTCACCACTGCAAGCGATAACCCCGCAAACCCGTTCCGAAGGCTTATCCTGTGGCTGGATGTGGAATATCCCGCTAACCAGCCGGATAGGTAACGGCTATGTCTACAGCAGCCAGTTTTGTTCACCAGAGCAAGCTGAGGCTGAATTAAGGCTCCGTCTAAATATTAGCGATGAAACACCAGCCCGCCACCTTACTATGCCCGTGGGCCGCTTGCAGCAACACTGGCGTGGCAACTGCATTGCCATTGGCTTAGCCCAGGGCTTCATCGAGCCTCTGGAGGCTACCGCTCTGATGTTGGTGCAATATGGGATTTACCAGTTGTCCAGCCGGTTAGGTGAGCCGGTAACAAATACTACCCGCTCCCAATACAATACAGAAATGAACAGGATGTTCGACGGGATCCGTGATTACATCGTGGCTCACTACTATCTGAATACTCGTACAGATACGCCATACTGGCAGGCTTGTCGCCATGATATCAGGGTCCCGGAAAACCTGTCTTTGTTGCTAAATGCCTGGGATGGCAGTGGCGAGTTTGAGGAAGCACTCGACAGTATTGACGATCAATTGGTTTATTTACGGCCTTCCTGGTACTGCATTCTGGCGGGTATGGGCAGGTTCACATCCAAGGCAGTCAACCTCCCTGATCCAGGCGCCGCTGCAGGGATTCAGCAGTATCTCACCAGCACTGTTGCTAAGCACTTCAGGGGCCGACTATACCCCCTTAGTTAGCCCAACCGTCTGAATTATCGGGTTTACGCAAGTTAATACCTGTCAACTGCCCTGCGGCGACTATCTGATAACAAGAGCGTTAATAATTTACACCTTAATATGCCGCCAGCGTGTTAAAAATACAGCTTTGCTGCAACCACCTTAAGTTGATTGACCACCGACATGTAAATAACTATCATTTGCGTTTTCATGCAATGCAACGAACTTGGAATATCAATGAACTTTCGTAAAAATGCCTTAACGGTGATGATCGGTATAGCCATGATTAGCCCTGCCACCTATGCTCAAACGTCACAGCAAAACAGTGAGGCTAGTGACGATATTGAACATATCACCGTCAGTGGCTCTCAGGTAAAACTCAACGATAGTTTTGCCGGTGGCCAGGTGTCGCGCGGCGGCCGTGCCGGTATCCTGGGTAACCTGGATATGATGGATTCGCCCTTCAACAGCATTAACTTTACTGCCGATATTATTCGCGAGCAGCAATCACGCAGTGTCGCGGATGTGCTGCAAAATGACCCGGTAGTACGCGTTGCAAAAGGATTTGGTAACTTTCAGGAACTGTACGTTATGCGCGGTTTGCCCGTGTATTCCGACGATATGACTTACAACGGTTTATTCGGCATTTTACCGCGCCAGTATGTGGCAGCAGAACTCCTTGAGCGGGTAGAAGTGTTTCGTGGTGCCAGTGCCTTTCTAAATGGTGCTGCTCCGGGTGGCAGTGGTCTGGGCGGTTCGGTGAATATTGTGCCTAAGCGGGCCGGCGAAGAGCCGCTTAACCGCTTTACACTGGGCTATGAATCACAAGGCCATTTACTGGGCGCAGTAGATGTGAGCCGCCGCTTTGGTGAAGAAGGTAACAGCACTGGTGTACGTGTTAATCTGGTTCAACGCGGCGGCGAAACCAGCGTTGAGAATCAGGACCGCGATTTGAGCGTTGCCTCGGTGGGTATCGATCACGAAGGCGAAAAAGTAAGGGTGTCGCTGGATTTAGGCTTTCAGGATCACCAGGTCGATGCGCCACGCCCGGCAGTCACCCCCTCTGGTGGTATTCCAGACGCGCCTGAAAGCGATACCAACTTTGCTCAGCCATGGACTTATACCAATGAACGCCAGCTTTTTGGTGCCGTTCGCGGCGAATATGACTTTACCGATACCATTACCGCCTGGGCGGCATATGGATTCCGGGAGGGTGAAGAAGACAACATTTTTGCAAACCCTACCGCGCAAGTGAGCGGCGATAGCAGTGCTTATCGTTTCGACAACGTTCGTAACGACAGTATCCGCTCTGGTGAAGTAGGCGTGAATATAGAATTTGCCACCGGCGATGTGGCTCATACACTGATCACGTCGGCGTCGGTGTTTTCACTGTCGTCTGAAAACGCCTATGCGTTTTCCAGCTTCGCAGGGTTTCCTGGCAGTATTTATGATCCGCAACCGGCAGATATGCCTGCCGCAGATTTTTTTGTTGGCGGTGAACTCAACAACCCGCTGGTGACTGAAGAAACCGACCTGTCGAGTGTGGCTATTGCCGATATGTTGTCGTTGCTGGATGGTAGATTACTGGTAACCGTGGGGGGTCGTTTACAAAATATCGAGACCCGTTCCTTCAATTACAATGATGGCTCTGCCTTAGCGTCTTATGATGAGTCGAAATTCACACCGGTTGCGGGTGTCGTCTATAAATCCTCAGAGCAATTGTCTTATTACGCCAACTATATTGAAGGGCTATTGCCAGGAGAAGTGGCGCCAGCCAGCAGTGGCGGTGAGCCCATTGAGAATGCCGGTGAGGTGTTTGACCCTTATAGCGCTGAGCAGATTGAAGTGGGCGTAAAATACGATGCCGGCCGGTATGGTGGTGCGTTAAGTGTGTTTAGCACGTCGAAGCAGTCATCTGTGGTGAAAGACAATGTCTTTTCAACCGACGGCGAACAGGAAAATCAGGGCGTAGAACTAAGTGTGTTTGGCATGCCTGCCGACAACCTTCGCGTTGTAGGTGGCTTTACCTGGCTGGATGCCGAAATGACCAAAACCCAGGGCGGCCTGTTAGATGGCAAAACAGCGATTGGCGTGCCGGATCTGCAGTTAAATGTAAACCTTGAATGGGACGTTATGGCCCTTCCTGGTCTGACGCTCGACGCCCGCGCTGCCTATACGTCTGAGCAATACGCCAGTGCAGACAACAGCCTGGAAGTAGACGCGTCTAACCGGTTTGATATTGGTGCACGATACAGTTTCCTGGTTGGCCTGACAGACATCACGCTCCGCGCGCGTATCGATAACGTGTTTGATAATAATTACTGGGCGTCCGTTGGCGGTTACCCTGGTTCTAATTATCTGGTGCTGAGTGAGCCGCGAACGGTTAAGCTATCAGCGTCAGTGAGCTTTTAGTGGGTAAACCATGATGTTATCTCTCGCTGCCTTTGCCGGCAGCGCGTTTGCGGTGGGGATGTTTTATACAGCCTGGCGCACTCAACGGCCCGCACCCGGTCAGTTAATGAAGGGGTTAGCGGTGGTCTTGATGCTGTTCAGCCTTTGGTTGTGGTGCTATGAGCACGGCCCTGAATTAGGCACCTGTTACGCGGTGGTGGCGTTTTCACTGCAAGCATGGAGCTGGATTTATGTTGCCAGACAGCGCGTAGATAAAAATATTAAACGGGTGGTATTACCCTTTGAGTCGGGTATGCAATGGCCTGGTGTCAACAATATCACCCTGCGCTTGCTGAAAGCGGCTGCCGTTATCTTTTTATGCGCTGTCAGTGCCATGTTACTTACCGTGGTGTGGACCACGGCCTTGCCCATGAATAAGGTCAATCAGATTGCACTGGGCATTTATACCATGCCGGTGTTGTGGGGCGCTTTTGTTTACTGGCTGTGTGCCGACAACACAGAGTGGCGACCCGTTTTATCTGTCAGCCTCATTGGCGTGTTGAGTTATTTGCTAATTTACAGTGTTTAGTATGAAGATTTCGATTTCTCCCAACGCCAATAAAAATGCGTTAAAAAGCCATGCATGGCTAGGACTGGCTGTCAGTGTATTAATGTACTGGGTGTGTTTTTCCGGTGCACTTTCTGTTTTTTCGCAGGAACTGCTCCGCTGGGAGCAACCCCATGTCGCAGACAACCTCGATTATTCGCCGGCCACCATTCAGGCCGCCTACAAACAGTTCTTAACCATGCAGGGCGGCAGCGCGGAAGGTGACATCGTTGTGCGTTTACCCACACAGGATCTGCCTCGCGCGCGCATCAGTGCCGATGGCGAGGTATGGAATATTGCGCCTGATGGGTCTTTAAGTGAACCTTCCAGCACGCCGATCACCGACTTGATTGTAGACTTGCATGTTGCGCTGCATTTACCTGAAGACACAGGGATGATGATAGTGAGTATGCTGGGCGCCATGCTAAGCGCACTGATCATCTCCGGTATCATTGCCCACAGACGCATTTTTAAAGACGCATTTCGTTTACGTACCGGCAATAACGAACAATTAACCCAGGGTGATTTACATAATCGAATGAGCGTATGGGGACTCCCCTTTCACTTGATGATTGCATTAACCGGCGTGTATTTTGGCCTGGCGTCGTTCCTGACCTCGTTTTACGCCGATGCGCTGTATGCCGGCAATAAAATGGATTTGTTTGCCGATATTTATGGCTCATCCATACAGGTAGAGGCGCAACCTCAGATAGCAAACATAGCGGGCGCTTTGACCGAATTAGACCGCATTGCACCGAATACCCAGCCGATTTTTGTCACGCTGGAGAATGCTACCAGGGACAGTCAGTACATTTTGCTCAGTTCGCAACACATGGATAAACTGATCTATGCTGAACAGTATCGCTTTGATTCCCATGGCAATTACATCAACAAAGTGGGTTATTCGGATGGCAAAGCCGGGCAGCAGGCGATTTTTTCGGTGTACCGCATCCACTTTGGTCACTTTGGGCCAGAAGCCATGAAAATATTCTTCGGGTTGATGGGCTTTGCACTAACAATTATTGCTGTGACCGGGATAAACCTGTGGCTGGCAAAGCGGCAAAAACAGGATATTTTGAATCAACTTTGGATGGGCATAGTATGGGGTACACCTATAGCCATGGTTATTGCTGCCATTGCCTCGCTGCTATTCGGACTGGCAACAAAGCCCGTATTCTGGGTTATATTAACCGCTGTACTGGTTAGCGCATTGCGGCAACAAGTGCTGGTTAAAACCCATCTGGGCTTATTGAAAATGCTAACAATACTGCTTGTTATATTACCCGTTACCCACGCTGTAGTGCATTACCCTGACGTGATGGTATTGAATTCGCTGGTTATCGATGTTGCATTTGTTGTTTTTGCTGCCTGCGTATGGCGCTATCGCGACTCCCGAATTCGTAAAGGCTGGCTGAGTTAGTCTAATATATGGCTCCTGTGCGATTGTCTCCCAGGAATTATAACCGCAATACTGCAACCGGATTGTTAGAGTCAGCCTGATCATGAGAGTCTGAAAAGTTGTAGATAGTAAGTAGTTAATCTAAGGCTGATACTACAGTGCGGTTGTAGGGTTAATTGCTTCACACATCTGAATCAGCTTAACTGAAACGAAGACAAAGAAGTCCTATAGACCCCTGAATAGACCCCGTTCGATTTCTATAAATATCAAATTAAAACGAAGACTGTTAAGAGGCCCACTGATGTGCCTACATCTTAAGCATAGTCGTTTAAAGATCTAGCAAAAAGGCTTCTACATCTTCAAACGTTTGAGAATTTTCTGCGAGAGTTTGCTCACCTATCGCAATAAATGCCAAAAGTGCGAATGCTTCATCATCATGCTCTTGTGATTCCACTTTCTCTCTCCTTTTATTACGCGTCAGTCATCGCCCTAAAATTGGCGTATTGACCAGCCGGTTATCCGAATCCTTGTTAAGTTCTAGCGTAATTACAAGCACATAGCTACTAACAACGATTCGTACGGGAGTTAGTATCAAAGTGATACTAACTCATTGTTTATAAGAGACTATTGATCTAACCCTTACCTTATACTAGCGTAAAGAGAGATACCACTGACACAATAGTATGACATGCTCACTTACCCCGATGGCTGGCTACTTTACACACTAACCGCTGACAACGCCGCTACCCAGGTTTGTCTCGTCACGCTCTTCAATGACAATTCGATGAGCGTTCACCGCGCAAGACAAGGTGCTGTACCTATCCACACGGAAGAAGGTAGCTATCATTGGACCGCCTCAAATGGAGAGATCTCAATACTGCATCCACTCAAAGAAGGCTGCGTGCGCTCATTGCAACGGGTGTTATTGGACAGCAAGCTGGCAAATTGGCGTGCGGCACACGTGACCGTGCAGCGTATCCGGCTCAGCGACATTTCCCTAGACCAAGCATAAAGGAGACACCATGACTGTATATTGCAATTATGTATGGAAGGTGGATGCAGACACGGAGCCTCGCGATCTGCTGACCCAATTTGCGCGGGAACACTTTCACGCCCATGAGGCTGTGCCCATCGATACCACCCAATATGGCATTGATCATGGCTTGAATGATGTGCGAGCTGTCTTCAAATCCGAACAACATTGGATTGCTTTCTGCTGTCGCTATCAGCACAATGTGGTCGCGACCGAAAGCAAAGTCCTAGCCTTCGCCCAGGCCCACGGCCTGACGGTCGAGCGCATGCGATAGTAAGAACATACCCATGTCGTCATTTTCCGCTGATTTTGTCTTTACGGTCATCCCATCGTCGATCACCCGCTTGGCTGCCACCCATGTCGGGGTAGAAGTCCTGCATGTGCCTACCGGTTTCATTGCCCGCTCGGTGGACTTGCCGTCACAGTATCTCAATCAACAAGCAGCGCTAGCTATCTTGGCGAGCCGATTAACGACTCATGATTAGGGTTAATGTATCGTAGGTATCAACGAGAAAAGAATTAAAAATACCACGGAGTACACTTCGAATTATACAGCCAGTTAGATAAACATGGATTAGCATTCTGGGTCAAAGAAGCTTGTCAGTTTTGCCGCTACCGATCCTTTTGACACTTTACCCAACGGCCTTATATCCATTGGCACGCTTTTTCCACATTCTCTGTAGCATGGGAAAATCATCAATATAATCGTGCACCGTTACTTCTGTTTTATTCGGGTAGTGACGCTGAATACGGCCAGCGTACTGGGCCACAATCCCTTTCCATGAAATTGGGAGGGCCAAAAACAAGGTATCCAGATAAGGCAAATCAAAGCCTTCCCCCACATATTTACCCGTCGCAATGATGACAGTCTTTTCAGGTAATTGCTTCTGAATCAGTTCAATCCGCTGTTTACGGATCTTAGTACTCACGCCACCATGCAGCTCAATAGTATTGATACCTTGTGTATTTAATTGCTCGCTGAGTATTGCAATATGTTCTTTCCGTTCACTGAGCACCAGACATTGATGCTTGGCTTCTATTGCCTGGGCAATACTGCGCGTGATGAGCTGATTTCGAGACGCATTGTCTTGCAGGTATTGATACATCTGGGTGATTTTTACCGGCTCCGAACCATCTACCCAAGACGGAGGAAAGGCGATTTGGGTATCACAGCCATAGGCCGTTTGACTGAATTTTACCGACTCTGGTTTAGACTCAAATAACACCGCACCAAGTTGGAAATACATTAGCTTTTCCAACCCATCTTGTCTTTTGGGCGTCGCGGTAAAACCAACCAGGAATTGAGGCGCGACGTTCTTTAACAACGTTTCATAGTTTGAGGCCGGAATGTGATGGCATTCATCGACAATAATTTGGCCGTAGCTATCTACTTTGTCATGAATATCAATGCCATTCCTACTGATCAGGCTTTGATACGTCGCGACGTCGATGCGTCCGTTTAATTTATTCTTTCCGCCTAAGAGGGAGCCCATCTCAGCATCTTTGAGGAATATCTTGCATCGCTCAATCCATTGTTCCGCCAGCGCCTTATTGTGCACTAATACCAATGTATTGACTGCGCGTTTGGCGATTAATGCCAGTGCAACAACGGTCTTACCAAACCCCGTATTCGCAATGACCAGTCCATGTTCATTCTCCAGTAAGGCTTTTAGCGCTTTCGTTTGCTGGCTGCGAAGCGTGCCCTCAAAACGCAGGGCCGGGAGTCGCTGACCAGCATAGCGTTTATCCTGATATCGGATAGTACAAGCCTGTTGTTCCAGTAACGCTTCAACTTGTCTTTTTAGTCCTCTGGGCAGGTGCAGATAGCCCGATTCAATGTGCGCCGCACACAGATAGCGAGGTACGCCAATCGTTGAAAATCGCATCGCCTGGCGTTTAAAAAATTCAGGATTGGCAAACACCGCTAACTTCTTTAACATTGCGACCAGTTTGTTGGGTAAAACCGCAATAGCAATATACAGCTTGTCAGCCACGACGATGTCGATTGTCGCGGGGCAGTCGTCAATTTTGGGCGTATTAAGGGTCGTCGATTTTTCCCAGGGTTTTAACTCGGCGACTTGCGGTTCCACGTCTACATAATCGGCGAGACGCTCGAGTAGTTGCCGTATATTGTCAGGTGATAGCTTGCTCGTCGCCGCCAGTGCCTGCCATTGATCTTCGACAACGCCCCCGTCAGCATTAATAAAGCAAGCGTTCCCCGACAAGCGAGGCTGCTTTTGTAACGGCAATGCAATGAGGTTCCCCATCCCGCCGCTGGGTAAGGCGTCTTGGTTGGGAAACATGCGGTCAAAGCAGTCAAAGTTAAGGGCCGGGTATGTGTCCATGGTCAGATTGAGCAACGCTGTGCCCAAGTGGCGTGCGGATTTTGCCTCTGTCGCTTTTTCAAAAAAGAGCCACAAATGACCGCCTTGTCCACTACGGGAACGCTCAACTAAGTAGCCAATAGACAGTGACTCACACACGTTTCGCAGTGCCGATATTGCCTCAAACCAGTCCGTTTTATCGAAGTCAAACGCTAACAGGTAACATTCATTTTGCGCCGTTAACGGGTAGATCCCAATCGTGCGTTGCCCTCGAAGATGGGCATTGATGGCACTGTCATCAAAGCGATGAAAGGCTTGGTGGGCACATTCTGAACATGCCGTTTTGGGTTTGTTGCAGATCCCAGCTTGCCATTCATTGGCACAGGAAGGGCTGTATCCGGCTTTGCCTTGCTTAGACTCCCAGCGGAAGGGGTAGACATCTTCGCGTCCGCGAAAGTATTGCTTAAACAGGGCAACCTTGGCCTCGGGTGTCTCAGATTGACTGAAGTACTGTGCTTGATGCGCCATGCTTTGTTGCAAAAGCGCACTACGTTCATTAAGCAACGCCGTTTTTTGTTCTTCCAATCGCGCCAGCGCTTCGACGATTTGCGCCAGCCGCGCCTGGGCTCCCGGGATTGTCATGCTACTCAAGCTCCATTATCGTTTGGCATAGGCCCGTTGTGGGAAAGGAGCGCTTCACGGTTTAAGCAAGTGTGCTCCCCCTTAGACTTGGAGCTTATCACGAATGCGCCATCCCAGCGCTGAGGCATCAATTGCGTTTCTTGGGGCAGCGCCAGAGGGTGGTCGGTGAGTTTGCGAAACGTGCGATAAATGGCTCGTTCAGGGGAAATGGACCGCCAACCGCGATTTTGGCCGTCATGGCGCATAAGAAGACATTATGTTTAATGACTCAATCTAGGGGTCAGCGACGGGATTTGTGCTCTCAAATAGGGGTATTTACGCCGTTGGGCAGCACATTGTGACAGCGCGTGTATTTTCGCACGTTTTCGTTGTCGACAACCTGAAGATGCGCGGTCACTGCGCTGCTGAGGGAGTTATCCCCCTCAGCAGCGCCTTAATTGCCCAGCACAAACTGCGCTTGTAACTGCATGAGCAGTTGGAAGGTGTTCATATAACTGACGTTGAATTGCTGACAAATGTTGGGGACTTTGACTTTTTTACTGGCAGGATCCACCACCTTTTCGTGCGTCACCACCGTCGCCCCGGTCGTGACGGCTTTGGCGATAAGCCACGGATCGGCTTTACTGAGAAAATTGGCAATATCCACCGGTGATTTGCCTGGCAGCGACACCACATAATTGGCGATGTCAGTAAACGTCGCTTGCGTCGCTGTATCGGCCACCGAGACAAAATGGGCCTTATGCGCCTTGGCCCACTGCGATAAAGTATCGGTCGAGTCGGTGAGCTCAAGGTACACGTTGTCAATACTCATCACCTGCCCCGCGTGAAACTGCTTTTCTAACCAGTCCCAGAAGGCGGGGCAAAAGTCCATGTTGTAATACACATTTTTCGCTTGAATATACGTATTTGCATCCATCAAATAATTCAACGCTCGTATCCTTTCGCAAACGAGGCAATTTTGTCCGGCTTCATCCCTAATAGCTGGCCTGCATCGCGTAATAACACATGGCCACTGGCGGTTTCAGACAGCACCGCCCGTGCTAATCGCTCGCTGGTTTGGCTTTTCAGCGTCACATAATAACTCGGCCCACTTCCCGTGCGCTCCCGCTCATCGTATTGCTGTTTCAACCAGGCAATAAAGCGGTGATAGTCGTCGGCGGTAATAAACTTCAAGGTCAGTGCGCGTCGCGCTAAGACCCATTGACTTACGTGAAAATGGGCTTCTAACGGCCCCAGATTCTCTTTCCAGTCCTCAGCAGGCTGCCACAATGCACGAAACTCCTCACCCGGCACCAGAAACTCCGCTGCCACGGCATTACACAGCACTTCCTCTTGACGATGGCTCGTATCGGCCCCGTCAGAGACGCCACTTTGGCCAATCCAAATGTGTGCCAATTCATGGATAAGGGTAAATAACCTTGCCACGGGGGCATCCGCGAGGTTAATAAAGATCACCGGTGCAATAGGATCCGCAATCGCAAAGCCGCGAAATTCACTCACAGAGAGCGGTTTGGTGTGATGGCCCAAGTGACCCTGGCGGATCACCAAAACCCCAACGGCTTCAATACGTGCGATCAACGCCTTATGGTAGTCTTCCCAACTTCCCCGCATCGGGTGCGGCGGCACGCCCAGCACCTGGCGCATGTCATCCACGATGGTGGCAACAGGGGTGGTCGTCGTAAAGCGTCCGACGAAGGGTAAAGGAGAGTGAGCCTGCTTCAGGGCGTAATCTTTATACCAGGCTTGCTTCGTCAGTGTGGTTTGTACCACTTTGCGTAACTCTGCACTGGGCTTTCTTACCGGCTCACTGTCCACCGTCCGCAAGTCCGGAATGGGCAGCGTCTCTTTGGGCTGTTCATGCAAAAATAAAAAACCAAAAGGCACGTAAGTTTTCTCAGCCAGTTCCATGGCTTTGCGCATCGTAATGGGCTTTGCGCCGCTTTCCCACGCATCCACGTTGTCTTCGGTGGTGTGTAACTTTTTCGCAAGCATAGCCAAGGTGAGATCAGCGCGTTCCCGCGCCCACCGAAGCAAGTTTGGATTAACCTGTGCGTATGCCGTTGCCATGCAGAGTCCTTTTCTTTCTCCCTATCGTAGCCAGTGTTGAAACAAGAGAAAAGATGATATTTAAAAAAATACGTTAGCGTTAAAGCCGCCCGAGGCGGTGCGTAGTATACAAAAATTGTTCAACGTTATCATGCTTAGATAACGGGAACGGGACGCGAGTTCCCTGCGGTTTCTCGCGATGGGATGACAATGACACGGGTGAATACAGGCAGGGACGCAGTTGCCGGCCCCCCCACACGTGGCTTATATCCCGATGGCACGATCCAACCTGAGCCTGTCATTGTCCGTTTTTAACTGGATCCAAAGCGGAAAGTGATCGCTCAGTTGATAGGTCGCCTCGGTATAGGTTAATTCAGGAAACAATTCCGTCTCCATAAACCCGCCTAGTGAAAAATCAATGACCCCACCACGGTCAGAAAAGACCGTGTCATCACAGCGGTGTAAGATTTGATCGTAGTTACAGGGGCACTCAACGAATTTAAGAGTGTTGAAGAAGCGTTAGCCGAAGAAGATGATGAGCTAGTTTAGTTTTAGTTTTAGTTTAGATGATGGAAAAAGAGACAAAATTAGCTTTGTCTCTTTTTTCAGGGACTTCTTCAAATAATCACATCTACTTTTGCACCAGAATGAATTAAATGAACTAAGCTACTAAAACTTCGTCTTCGCTCTAATTTCATCTGTCTTCGTTTTAATTACTTCAGATCACATCAGGCATATTGCGCCGCCGCCCAACCGCTACTCCAGGCCCATTGGAAGTTGTAGCCACCTAACCAACCGGTGACGTCTACTACTTCGCCGATAAAGAATAGTTGTTCTACTTTTTTGCTCATCATGGTTTTTGATGACAACTCGTCAGTATCTACGCCGCCAAGTGTCACTTCGGCCGTTCGATAACCCTCGGTACCGTTTGGCTGAATCTGCCAATCTTCAAAAAATCCGGCGATGGCGTCGGCTTCTTTGCTGTTTAACTGCTTAACCGGTTTGTTTTCCCAGTGGTTCAATTCGCAAAAGGTTGCAGCGACCCGTTTAGGGAAGTGTTTTGATAACCAGGTTGTTATTAAAGAATCAGGATTCTTTAACTGCGCTTCCGCCAGACTTTCAGCGATATCAAAAGTGGGGGAAGCGTTAATATGCAAGGTGTCGCCTGGTTGCCAGTAGCTTGAAATCTGCAGCATGGCCGGGCCGCTTAAGCCACGGTGGGTAAATAAGGTGTTTTCTCTGAAAGTGGTATTATTGCAGGTGGCATAGGTATCGATAGCCACGCCGCTCAGTTCGGCCAGGATCGTTTTGTCTTGTTCATGCAGGGTAAAAGGCACGAGCCCTGCCCGGGTGGGCAACACTTTAAGGCCAAATTGCTCTGCCAGCTTATAACCAAAGGGGGTGGCACCGAGTTTTGGCAGGCTCAGTCCACCGGTAGCCACCACCAGGGATTCACATTCGTAATCGCCCATAGAGGTGCTTAAGGCAAACCCCTCATCGGTTTTACTAACGTTGAGGATTTCACAGCGGGTGGTGATGTCGACGTTGGCCTTACGGCATTCACTTACCAGTAAATTCACGATATCGGCCGCGGATTCGTCGCAAAATAGCTGACCCAGGGTTTTCTCATGATAGGCAATGCCGTATTCGGCCACCAGGGATATGAAATCCCACTGGGTATACCGACTAAGCGCTGATTTACAAAAGTGTGGATTGTTACACAGAAAGTTTTCGTGGCTGGCATACATGTTGGTGAAGTTACACCGGCCGCCACCAGACATGAGGATTTTACGGCCGATTTTCTTTGCGTGATCCAGCACCGCCACGCTGCGGCCGCGCTTCCCGGCCTCAGCTGCACAGAATAATCCGGCTGCCCCCGCGCCAATCACTACTACGTCAAACTTATTCAAAACAACACGCTCCTCTCCTGACCGGCGTATTATAGGTCAGGAGAAGCGTGGTTAATATGGTTTGGCAGATTTAATTGCTGTGTTCAACCGCTGCTTTAACCACATCCAGCCGGGCTTTCCATGGGTCGGTAGCCTGCTTCATTTCGCCACTGCGGGTCATATTCAGCATATTACTTTGCGCCGGGTCGAAAGCCTGCCAGGCCGGTGCACCGTCACTCTCAGGCTGACCTGTTTTGGCAAAGCTGACGATATACTGATGAATAGTTTCAGCAGCCGCTGCGTCCTGCTCAGTTAAGGCATCGCCATACTTGGCTGCTACCGTATTAAAGAAAAACGGAATGTCCGAAGCATGGGGAGCCCCAGGACTATCGTTACTCTTGGCAACGGTGCCAAAACGGTAATAGAAAGCCTTCTGACCATGTGCGGTCATTTGTTCCGCCACAAATCTAGCTGGCTCCTGCATAGTGCGGTCCTGCCCTACCGAATAACCCACGGCCTGGAACGGTAAGTCACCGGCGGGATCATACACTTGCCGGGCCTTATCAGTATAAGGGCCGAAGGAAGCAAACAGCCCGGCTTTGGTTTTAAAACTATTAAAGCCAATGTCCATGCTGGTAGCCCCTACCATTACATCCACTTTCGCTACACTGCCATCGCGAAGGGCATCTTCGGTAGTTGCTGTGATAATTTCTCCATCTTGCATAGGGCCGCCCGCCCAGGTTGGTTTATCTGTTGGTGACGGATTAAACAGAGTAGCCAGATTAAACCCGTCAACGATGTCTTGCGCGCTCAATTCCCGCAGTGCAGCCAGGGCTTCTGCGTCTTTGCCGGTAATACCATGCTTCTCGGCATAATTGAGGCCGTACTGTTCACCGGCCAAAGAGCCTGGCACTGGCTCACTGACTTTGCGATGACCAAACAGTGAACGGCCACCGCCAGACATGATGATTGCCCGATTAAACAGCCCTCTTACCTGCTTCGCCTGCATCATGGCATGAACTGAGCCGCCACCGGCTGATTCCCCCATAATGGTCACGTTATTCGCATCACCACCAAAGGCAGCAATATTCTCATTCACCCACTTCAGCGCTGCGATTTGGTCCATGTACGCGTAGTTAGCCAGCATATCGCCAGCGGCTTTGGCTTCTGCCGTAAGCGCCGGATGGGCAAAGAAACCGAAGCGTCCCAGACGATAATTGAAGCTCACAAAAATAACGCCGTTTTTGGCAAATTCGCTGCCATCATAAACCGCTGGAGACGCGCCGCCATTAACAAAGCCACCACCGTAGATCCACACCAGTACCGGGGTTGAACCATCGGCATCTTTAGGTGCCCAGACATTGGCGTACAAGCAATCTTCTGCCGGTGTTTTCCCTAGCGGCGCTGCGTCGCTTGGGAAAGGCAACTGCATACAATCGTTACCGTAATCGGTGGTTTCCTTCACTCCGGTCCATGGCGTTACTGGTTGGGGTGGGCGCCAGCGCAACTCACCCACAGGGGCGGCGGCAAATGGAATACCCTTGTAAGTTACCAGTTGTTCAGAAACGGTGCCTTTTATTTTGCCGCCGGTTACTTCAACTTCCCCGGGTGTTTTTTCAGCAGAGCAGGCAAGCAACCCCATTAATGAACCCAACACAATCAAGCCATACCTTTGTATTGTACTACGGCGCATCTTTGCATCCTGTGAATCTTAAAAATGAGCGGTGCTGGTAATCTTCCGGTTACCTGTCACCGCCTTAAGAGACCGGCGCAATGTTAGTGCACCGGGAGGAATAGCGTTATAAGCTTTTCAGCATCGATTCGGCGTCACTGACTTCGAAGCGACCCGGATCCTCAACATTCAGTTTTACCACTTCACCGTCTTCCACCAGCATGGAATAACGTACCGAGCGGATACCGCCAAAATCACTGGTGTTCATATCCAGGCCAATACTCTTAGTGAAAAAGGCATTGCCATCGGCAACCATCAGAATTTCATCGGCATTGGCAGACTTGCCCCAGGCGTCCATCACATAAGCGTCGTTAACGCTTAAACAAATAATGCTATCTACGCCTTTGGCTTTAATTTTATCGGCAAGTGCAACATAACCAGGTAAATGTGCTTCCGAGCAGGTTGGTGTAAATGCACCCGGTACAGCGAAGAGGACTACGCGTTTACCGCTAAATAATTCATTCGTGTGCGGACTGGTCATTTTGCCGTCCTTCATTAATCCAAACGTCACTTCCGGCAGGGTGCTACCCACATCAATCATGTTGTTCTCCCAGAGAAATAATATAATTAACAGCAAGCTGTCTTAGGTAAATTACCTTTTAACTATAACAGTATCTGTAAATTGTGAAATAAAAAAGCCCCCGATTAACGGAGGCTTACTGTTTTAAACCGACTTATCTGGCAAAATTAAAAACTCACCGTCATTTCGTCTGAACAACCACGGTCGTCACAGATCTGATAAGTAAACTCGGTATCGGTAACATTACGGGCAACGTCTCGATAACGGCCGTTATTGGCTACAGTGGCAACGACCACACCATTGCGAATAATATCCACGGTTGGTGCAGGCGTAGGGCGCCAGGTTAAGAAAGTAACCAGCGTACCATTAGGTCGTAAGACTGAGCGACGAATGTCGGCGATAATAAAGGCATCAGCAGGCTCACTTACCGTTACGGAGTCTGAGTAGGTGTCAGACTGACCTTCTGAGTCAGTAACGGTTAATGAAACACTGTAAGTACCTTCTGCCGCATAGGTGTACACCGGACTCATTGCAGAAGAACTGCCGCCATCACCAAAGCTCCAGTCCCAGCTAACAATATCGTCGTCTGCGTCGGTACTTGTATCAGTAAAGGTGGCGGTTAACTCGTCTGTACTGACCTCAAATCCAGCAACTGGCGGTGCGTTGGTGACTTCACCCAGAGCCTGAAAGCTCAATGACCAGCTGTTTAGCGTACCTAAATCCTGGCCTGCATTATCAGTGATTGATAATACCCAATCGCCATTCATCATTTCACCGTTGAAGCTGTCTACTGAATAGGTCGCAACAATATCATCATCACTGCTGCCCGAGCGGTTATGCAGATTGACGGTAGTACCGGACGGTGAAGTCAGGTCGACAATCAGATCGCCAATCCAGGTGTGCGTGATATCAACGCTCACCTCTGAGCCAAACACGGTATAAGGGTCGGCTACGGTGATGGTTGATGTAATACCTGTGGAATCGTTATCCGGGATCGAGACTGGTGTGTTATTCGAATAAGTAACGTCAATCAGACCAGCCGGTAACACGGTCAAGGTAACAGTTTGCGAGCGTTCAATGTCATCACTCACCGCTGTCACCACAAACTGATAATCGCCCCACGGAGTATCGTCAGCGGTTGGAGTAAACAGCGTCACTTCATCACCTGGCATCGCCGTGGTAGAAGAGAAGCTCGCTCCACCCAGCGGATCGGTTACCGAGAAGGTGACTTCACCCGACCAGTCAGCTATAGAGCTGATAGAAAAAACGAATTCGGCGGTATCGCCCGCTGTGACTTCCATTGTTGAGTCGGCGACGCCAAGACCAAAGCTAGGTTGCGGATCGGCGCCCAGCAATGCGTTATACACGTTGAGACGCTTACCCGAAACGGTTCTGCCGGTCAGGAAGGTATTATCATCGCCGGTTTCCATGAGCAGTGTTTTTACTTCTACCGCAGAAAGCGCAGGGTTAACCGACCAAACCAGTGCTGCAGCACCAGCAACGTGAGGTGTGGCCATGGAGGTACCAGAAGCGTAAACGTAGCCATCGTCTATATAGGTTGAGCCGATATCTGTGCCCGGTGCGCCCATGTCGACCGATACCAGTCCATAGGAATACCCCGAATCACCATCGTTATGGTTAGTACTGGCAACCGCTAATACGTTATCGACCTCATAGCTGGACGGGTAGTGCGGACTGTTATCGTTATTCACGCCATCGTTACCGGCTGCAGCCACAAACAGAATGTCAGCATCAGCGGCAGCCTGAATGGAGGCCTCAAGTGCGCCACTAAACGAGCCACCCCCCCAGCTATTGTTGAGGGCTTTGATATTAACACCATCTTCTTTCAGCGCGACCATGTAATCAATACAGGCTATGGCACCCTCAGTAGAGCCGAAGCCATCTGCGGCAAGGAATTTACAGCCAACGATAGAGACATCGTGGTTCACCCCGACAACGCCAATACTGTTATTACCCTCTGCACCTATTGTGCCGGACACATGTGTTCCATGGCCCTGGTCATCGTAAGGGTCGGAGTCGCCGTTTACAGTATCGATACCGTAAATATCATCAACGTAACCGTTGCCGTCGTCATCAATGCCATTACCTGGGATTTCCCCCGGGTTCATCCACATGTTATTTACCAGGTCCGGGTGGTCATACTGTACACCGGTGTCAATCACACCCACTACCACATCGCTGCTACCGGTTGAAATATCCCAGGCCTCTGCGGCGTCGATATCGGCATCAGGTGTACCGCCGGTCTGACCGGTATTATTCATGGCATAGAGTAATTCATAAAATTCGTCGTTAGGGGTGGCGTCAATAGACCAGATGAAATTTGGCTCAGCAATCGCAATGGCCGGATTACCTTGCAGCTTTTTAATGGCATCTTTAACCGACATGCCTTTCAACTGAAATTTAGCAATACGACCCTTCAGCAAATGACTGAATTTGTCGTCTCGCCCATCTGCATTCATGTCAGCGATGCTGGCGCCAACCAGGGCGCGTGCCGACAGCTTGTCGGCGGAAGTAGCGGATTCTTTATAAACAACAATAATAGAATCGTCCTTGAACTTTACAGTTTCTGCAGCAGCACTAAAGCCCAACGCAGGCAGCATAGCCAGCGTTAATGCGGTAAGTTTTGTTTTCATAATTATGCTTCCAACAATAAAAAACGCTTACTGGGTAAGCGTGATAGGTTCCTTCGAATCGATTGTGAAACTGCGACAATCCACCTTCATTTTTGGCACAAGCCATAGGGGATTGCTAGCGAGGAAGAGTAATTTACAAAAAATGTACTAGTTATCCGCTCAGCTTATTTTTTAACTAGTACCTTTATACTAGAACCACCAACGGACAGACATCAGGAAGTCAGCTTTGCAACCTCATGGTGAAGGAACTCATGGAAAACGCCTGACTGCATTGGGAAGTGGGATTACCCGAATACACTACTCGACCAGGCAACGAGCTCAACCCGGTTACGCGAGTTGGTTTTACGAAAGATACTATAAATGTGGGTTTTAACTGTGTTCACACTGATGTGCAGAGTGTCAGCAATCTCCTGATTCTGTGCCCCTTTGGAAACGAGCAGCAGGATATTCTTTTCCCGTTTGGTTAAACCCGCCTGCTGAACCATTTGCTGTATTTCCATATTCTGAATGGCGGCAGCCGGATCGTTTTTATCACGTAACTGGCGAAAGGCACGATTAATAGTATCGCGCTTAAACCAGACATCGAACTTATTCAAACGATGGATGCCTTTCAGCAAAAGTTCAGGCTTGTCCGTAGTGTAAAAAACCCCTTCGGCGCCAGCCATCAATAGCGTGAGCTCATCGACAGAGGCCGGCGGAACATTAAAAAACACCCAGCGACCACTGCGGGTACAGCAGCTTAAGAGCTCACATAAATTAGCCGTTAACTGAATATCAATAAAAATCAATTGTGCCGGCTCGGCATTAACAGGCAGGTTCTCAACCCCTTCCACACAGGTAGTAATATAGCCGCAAGTTTCCACTAACTGCTTTAATAAGCAGTTAGTGCCCGCCATAGCGCTGCAATTATCGGGCACCACAAAGCACACCGAGTTCGTATTCGTTACAGTCAATGCAATTCTCCAGAAATCCTTTGGCTTTTGCAGATAACGAGGTTGAGAGTTGTGGATTTGTTCAGCCTTACCGAGTTACTTCCTTTCGGTGCTTGAGCAAATCGTATACTTACTATACCGGTTACCCGCTAAATGTACATCCTTTGCACAGCAAAAATTACAATGGCAATATGGCTATTTCACCATATAAATCAACACATTGAATATTATCAAGGCGACTTTATGCGTTTTTAATGTACACATCAAAGCGATGCTTCTTGCTGGCGATTGCCATAGAAGGCTTTTGATTGGCCAGTAACGGTGCACTATTAGGGCGCTTTACCACCACCCTCTTTGCGGCTGCATGAAGCGCTGCGGGTAGCAGTAAATCGGCATCTTCGTCGGGGCCAAGCATCAGCTGAAACAAACGCATTTCCTTTTTCACCAGCGCTGACTTTTTACGGTGAGGGAACATCGGATCGAGGTACACTGCATCCACGCTACCCATTGCCAGTTGCTGCATATAATCGCAGCTATTGGCGTGGTACAGTACAAACTGTCTGGCCAGTTCTGGTTCATGCAGGGCAAGCCGCCGCAAGCCATCCGCTAACAATAAATAAGCCACTGGCGAGCGCTCAATCATAATCACATTGGCACCCAGTGCGGCCAGCACAAATGCATCACGTCCAAGCCCCGGCGTAGCATCCAGTACAGTAAGTGGTTGGCTGGCTTTTATACCCACAGCTTTAGCCACCGGCTCTTTACTGCCACCGCCATGCTGACGTCGATACTGACTCTGACCCGAAAGAAAATCCACGATTACACCGTTACTGTTGGCCACCGTCAAATCCGTTAACTGCAGGGTGCCATCAACAATCTCCAGCACCAGCGACTGCTCGTGCGAAGCTTCACTCTCTGGTTTAATACCCACCGAACTAGTCAGCGAAATGAGCTGTTGCTCAACCTCAGAAGGCGCGGCCAGTTGCTGCGCTGACAACCTCAAATGCGGTAACTCAGGCATGACCATAATGCTCCTTCTGCCCTATCCAACGATTGATAATGGCCTGCGCCCGGGCCGGGTATTCTGCCCACAAACGATTAGCAATCTCCTGCACCTGTGGGATAAGCGGTGCGTCACGCACAATATCGGCAATCTTTAACTCAGCGATGCCGGTTTGGCGGGTGCCCATAAGCTCACCCGGGCCTCTGATTTCAAGGTCTTGCTGGGCAATATAAAATCCGTCATTCGACTCGCGTAATACCGCCAGACGCTTAGTGGCGGTTTTTGACAGCGGGCTTTGGTACATAAGCACGCAGTGACTTTCTACCGCCCCCCGGCCAACCCGGCCACGTAACTGATGAAGCTGAGCCAGACCCAGTCGTTCCGGGTTTTCGATAATCATTAAGCTGGCATTAGGCACATCCACGCCAACTTCAATCACCGTGGTAGCCACCAGTAAATCGAGTTCTCCAGACTTAAAAGCGCCCATGATTTGTTGTTTTTCCGCAGCCTTTAAGCGGCCATGAACAAGGCCAATTTGAAGGTCGGGCAGGGCAGTTTTTAAAATCACCGCGGTGTCTTCAGCCGCCTGACACTGCAAGACTTCAGACTCATCAATAAGCGTGCACACCCAGTACGCCTGGCGCCCTTGCTGCTGACAAGCCTCGCGCACCCGTTCAATAACATCCCCGCGGCGGGAGTCGGGTAAAGCCACGGTTTTTACCGGTGTACGCCCGGGCGGTAGTTCGTCAATGATTGAGGTATCCAGGTCTGCATAGGCAGTCATCGCCAGCGTGCGGGGAATAGGGGTGGCGGTCATGATTAACTGATGGGGAAAACGCCCCTGTTGCTCGCCTTTTTCGCGCAGCGCCAAACGCTGATGTACGCCAAAACGGTGTTGCTCATCCACAATTACCAGCGCCAGCTGATTATAGGTTACCTGTTCCTGAAAAATAGCATGGGTGCCCACCAGCATTTGCACCTCACCACTTGCCAGGCGCTCCAGTACTTCAGCGCGTTGCTTACCTTTTAATTTACCGGCCAGCCAGCCCACTTCAATGCCGAGCGGAGCCAGCCAGTCCCTGAAGTTATTGGCATGTTGTTCGGCTAACAGTTCGGTGGGAGCCATGAGCGCGACCTGATAACCACCACCTATGGCCGACAGCGCTGCCAGTGCAGCAACCAGGGTTTTACCCGAACCCACGTCGCCCTGTACCAGCCGCATCATGGGTCTGCTACGCGCCATATCCTGCTGAATATCGGCAGTTACCCGCTGCTGGGCACCGGTAGGTTTAAATGGCAGGGCGGCAAGTAATTTATTTACCAGCCCATGGTCAACATTTATCGCAATACCAGGCTGCGCATCGCTTTGCTGGCGTACTTTTAGCACACTTAAATGCTGGGCCAGCAGTTCTTCCAGGATCAGGCGCATTTGCGCCGGGTGCTCACCGTTTTCGAGCTCCGGTAGCGCCACGTCCGGCGGCGGACGATGCACCAGGGTAAGCGCCTCTTTCAGGCTGACCTGTTGCCGATACATGCCGTCGGGTAATAAGTCGGTCAGGCCGCCCTTATTGATAATTTCCAGTGCCTGATCGGTAAGGTTGCGTAAGGTAAGCTGTTTAACGCCCTCGGTAGTCGGATATACCGGTGTGAGGGTTTCTTCCATGGGCGCGGCATCTTCTTCAATCAGCATAAATTCGGGGTGCATCATTTCCAGACCCCATTTGCCGGTGCGCACTTCGCCAAAGGCCCTGATTTGATTACCGGGCGACATCATGGTGCGCTGCAGAGCGCCAAAATGAAAAAATCGCAATGTAATAGTGCCGGTGCCATCAGAGAGTTTCACTACCAGCATGCGCTTTTTGCCGTACTGGATATCGGCCGATTTAACTTCGCCAAGAATACTAACGTGGGTGAACGGCAAACAGTCGCCGATGGGATAAATACGAGTGCGGTCTTCATAGCGTGCAGGCAGATGAAAGAGCACATCCTGTACGGTTACCAGATTGATTTTCGCCAGTTTCTCCGCCACTTTGGCGCCAACGCCCTTGAGCTGGGTAATTGGCATTGTGGCAAGAGGCTGTTCAGACCGCATGAGAGTGTCATTCCTTACTTTTAGGGGCATATTAAATCAAGCGCTCAGGCATTGCGAGCATCAATGGCCCCGTGCTTGCCTTACCACCCAGGCTACTACTTTAATTGGCCTAAAGTCCCCTTTCGCCACAACATCCCCGGTCTATAGTTAGATAACCAGATTTTTTCGGATGCCGCCATGAACCTGTTAACCCTCGCCGCCCTGCTTTTAGTATTGATGGGCGTAAGCCATTCAATTGCTGCTGCGCAACCTGACGACCCGCTCTTAGGTGAGAAGCGCATTATATTAACCGGCAATAAGGGCGAGCAACTGGACATCGGCAGTGTCACTTTCATGCCCGGCGCAGATGGGATTCACTACACGCTCACCATCGACCACAGCCACTTCACCGATTACTTTTTATCAATGAAAGAAATGAAATGTCTGGAAGGCCCAGAGTTGTGGTGTCACCTGCCTTACCCTTATGAGCAACCCCGCACAGTAAGTACCGATGATTTTAGCTGGCTGGCACACGATTTACTGTTTATGTACAAGAAAAAAGGGGAATTTGGCGCTAACTTCTGGAACGGTATCTACTATAAAATGACAATTGAAAATGGCCGGATCACCGGTGTGGCTCAGGCGGTAGATTTAAATCAGCTCGCGGCGCCGCCGGATGATCTTACTGTACCGCCTTTCGGCGAATTTGAACGCACCGACATTGAACCTGAGCCACGCTTTTTACCCTTTGTGGAAATTCGCTGATCACGTATTATCAAAGGCTAACCCTGAAATCTGAGAGTCTTTATGTTCGTCCCGTCGGCTTTTTCTTTTACCGATACCGAAGCCCAGTTAGCCTTTATTAAAACGTATCCTTTTGCCCTGTTAACCACGCCGGACCTGCAGACAACCCATGTGCCGCTCCTGGCAAGGCAAGAAGGCGACAGCCTTGTTATGACTGGCCATATGGCGCGCGCCAACCCGCACTGGAAGACGTTGAATAGCACTCCGGTAGTTGCCGTGTTTAGCGGCCCGCACGCTTATATCTCGCCAAAATGGTACGCCAGCGAACCCAATGTCCCCACCTGGAATTATGTTGCGGTGCACGCCAAAGGCACGGTAAGTGTGATGGAAGATGAGGCTTTGCCCGCAGCTCTCAACGAGCTGATGCAGGCCTTCGAGCCGGATTACAACCCTGACATGCTCGATATATCACTAGTCGAATACCAGCAAAAACTGATCCGCGGTATTGTTGGAATAGAGATCAAAGTAGACACCTTGCAGGGCGTACGCAAACTCGGTCAGCACAAAAAAGCCGCCGATATGGCCGGGGTTTGTGAGGGGCTGAAAAACAGTGGAGATTATGAATCACTGGCGCTACTCGACTACATGCAGCGCCATGATATTGGTTATGCGGATTAACGCTCGCTGGCTAGGACTTCAGCCACCGATAAAATCAGTTTAGCCGAGGGGCGCACGGTAAAGTCCGGGTTCACATAGGTAAACTCAACCAATCCCTTTTGATTGACAATAAATACCCCGGGCGCAGGTAATACCGGCGTGCCGGTGTTGTCTTTGGTCAGTGCGATATTATAGTCGTCGTACTTTTTCGCTGTGGCATCATCCACGTAAAAGCCAATGCCAAATTCGCGCAAGGCATCCAGTTTAACGTCTGACAACTGCTGGACTTTCATTTCGGTTTCGAGTTCCTGAGATTGCAGCGCTGCCGGCGATTGCGGTGAAATCGCGAGGATTTGGTAACCTAATTCCAGCAATTGGTCTTCAATTGTCTGTAGCTCGCCAAACTGACGATTGCAATATGGGCACCAGCCGCCACGATAAAACAGAATGATGGCGGGTTTATTCATGGTCAGCGCATTCAGGCTCACCGGACTACCATCCGGAAATTGCAGGGTCACAGCCGGTACTTTCATACCATTCAGCAGCGGGGTGACGGCGTTAGCCTCAGGCGCTAACTGTTTGGCAGAAACACTCAGTGGCAGCAATATACATAGCAGGATAAAGAAAAATTTTTGTCGCATCATTGTTCTCGTTAAATAAGCATTAGAAACAAAAAAGACCCGCAAGCGGGCCGTTTTCTTTCAGTACAATTTTATCTAATCTATCAATGACTGCTGACAGCTATCACTCCGGCAGTTCCATCACGCCGTCGATTTCAATTTGAGCGCCTTTAGGTAACTCTTTAATACCAATGGCTGCGCGTGCAGGATAAGGCTTGGCAAAGTACTTGGACATAATTTCGTTTACGGTAGCGAAATGCCCAAGGTCAAGTAAGTAAATGTTTACTTTCACCAAATCATTTGTAGTACCGCCAGCAGCTTCGCATACGGCTTTGATGTTTTCGAACACCTGGGTGGCCTGCTCTGCAAAATCCTGGGATACCAGTTCCATTGTGGCTGGTACTAATGGGATCTGACCAGACAGGTACACAGTAGTGCCGGCTTTAACGGCCTGGCTGTAAGTACCAATTGCAGCTGGCGCGTTATCAGTTTGAATAATCGACTTTGCCATGATGAGTCCTTCTAAATTAATGATGTCGCGACTGGCTGTGTCGCGAAACCCGTTGTACCTCCGGCATGATGCGAATTTTACGCATGACGTTGGCCAGATGTACGCGGTTATAAGTGGTTAATTCAAGATCTACAAAGTAGATATTGCTTTCTTTTTCCTCGGTTTGCAGCCCAATGATGTTTGAATCGCACGAGGCAATGTTATTGGTCAGTGTAGCCAGTGTGCCCTGATGATTAAACAGCTCAATACGTAATGACGCTTTAAACTCACCCTGAGGCTCTTCATCCCAGGTCATTTGCAGGACCCGCTGGGGCTCTTCTTTAGCCAGCTTACGGATATTGGGGCAACCATTCTGGTGAATAGTCATACCTTTACCCGGGCTCAGCACCGAAACGATTTCATCATCCGGGATGGGGTGGCAGCATCGCGCGTAGGTCACCAGCAGTCCTTCCGTGCCACGAATGGCTACATTGCCTTTCTTATCCGGAATATCTTCGTTCTCGCCTAACAGGCGGCGAGCCACTATAGCGCTTAACTCATTACCCAGACCAATATCCACCAGCAAGTCCTCAAAGGATTCGTGCTTGGTTTCTGCGACCACGCGGTCTACCGACTCCTGGCTGATATCGTCCAGTTTTACCGCACCCAGTGCGTGGCGTAACAGGCGGTTACCCATGGTCAGGGCTTCCTGTGAACGCTGTTTGCGCAGGTATTGACGGATACGCGTACGCGCTCTGGCACTGACCACAAAATTCAACCAGTTAGCATTTGGTTTAGCTCGTGGTGAGGTAATAATTTCTACCGTCTGACCATTTTGCAGCGGCTTGCTTAAACTGTAATTGCGTCGCTCTACCCGCACGCCTACGCAGGTATTACCTATATCGGAATGCACCGCATAGGCAAAATCTACTGCCGTAGCGCCGGCAGGTAATTCAATAATCCGGCCGTCCGGCGTGAACACGTAAATCTCATCCGGGAACAGGTCGGTTTTAACGCTTTCGATAAACTCAAAGGACGAACTGGCGCTTTGCTGCAGTTCCAGTAGCGACTGCATCCATTTACGGGCCCGCAACTGGGCGGTAGTACCATCGCTGGATTCTTTGTACATCCAGTGGGCAGCAACCCCTTTATCGGCCATTTGGTCCATGGCCTGGGTGCGGATCTGCACTTCCACCGGAATGCCGTGAGGCCCCACCAAAGAGGTATGCAACGACTGATAGCCGTTGGTTCGCGGAATCGCGATATAGTCTTTAAAGCGTGTTTCAATGGGCTTGTACAGCCCGTGCATAGCACCGAGTGAGCGATAGCAGTCGTCAACAGAATTTACCACAATGCGAAAAGCGTAGATGTCCATGACTTCATTGAACATCTTCTCTTTGTTCTTCATTTTACGGTAAATAGAATAAAGGTGCTTTTCGCGGCCCACCACGGTGGCCTCAATATTGTAGCCTTCCAGGCGAGTGCCCAGCTCCTGACGAATATTCTCGATGATTTCTTTACGATTGCCCCGCGCTTGTTTCACCGCTGACTTCAGGGCACGGTGACGCATGGGATACATGGCCTGAAAGCCAAGATCTTCCAGTTCATTTTTAATATCGTGAATACCCAGTCGATGGGCAATAGGCGAATAGATTTCCAGGGTTTCCAACGCGATACGACGACGCTTATCCGGGCGTAGCGAGCCCAGCGTACGCATGTTGTGCGTACGATCGGCCAGTTTAATCAGGATAACGCGAATATCCTGCACCATGGCCATCATCATTTTGCGAAAGTTTTCGGCCTGGGCTTCCTGCTTACTGCTAAAGGCAATTTTATCGAGCTTACTGACGCCTTCCACCAAATCAGCCACGGTATCGCCAAAAGCTTCGGCCAGATCTTCCTGACTGTAGTGAGTATCTTCAATAACGTCGTGCAGGAGTGCCGCCATGAGGGTTTCATGGTCGAGGTGCATGTCAGCCAGAATGCTGGTGACCGCAACCGGGTGGGTGATGTACGGATCACCGCTGGATCGCATCTGACCATCATGGGCTTCATGAGCCAATACGAAAGCTTCCTGAACGAGCTGAACCCGATCTGGCGGCAGGTATTCGGCAATCTTTTGTTTTAACCCTTCAAACAGATACACGTGTGTAGCGTATTTCCAATAATTTCAAGTGTTTTTCAAGAATACGGTGAAACGCGTCGGTTTCCAACGAAAAACGCCAGTGTTTCTTATAAAAGACACACTGGCGCTGTCAATTTGTGCTTCCGAGGGCTACCCGATTTACTGATCAGACAGGATATTTGCAACAGATGCAAACTCAGCGTGTTCCTGATCCTGCTGGTCACGCAGTTCATCTTGCTCAAGGGTTTCAGCAGTTACTAATCCTTTTTCGATTTCGCGCAGCGCAATAACCGTTGGCTTATCGTTACTTACATCAACCATTGGATCTTTGCCTTCAGTGGCGATTTGGCGGGCACGGCGTGCAGCAACCAATACCAGATCAAAACGGTTACCTACTTTTTCTACTGCATCTTCGACTGTTACGCGAGCCATGAAAATCTCCGATTCGAACAAAAATATTAAAAAAATGGCCGCGTAGTATACAACAAGCCATACTTAATTGGGTAGTAATAAATCACTCAGCGCTTAATAAACTCTCTATTAATGCCTGGTGACGTACTTTTTGCTTAGCCGTACGTAAACGCTGGGCTTCAACAATGCTGCTTAACTCCTGCAAAGTTTCGGAAAACTCATCGTTAACCAGCACATAATCAAATTCATCGTAATGCGACATTTCTGACACCGCTTCTGCCATGCGCTTATCAATCACGCTATGCTCATCCTGGCCGCGGTTAATCAGCCTTTCGCGGAGCGTTTCGGTTGACGGTGGCAAAATAAAAATACTGCAGGTATCGGGCATCAGGGCCTTTACCTGACGGGCGCCCTGCCAGTCGATATCCAAAAACACATCAATGCCCTGACTCAGGGTATTTTCGATGGTAATACGCGACGTGCCGTAATAATTACCGAAAACTTCGGCATATTCGAAGAATGCCTGCTGGGCAATCAAGGCTTCAAACTGCTCACGGCTCACAAAATGATAATGCTCACCATCCACTTCGCCGGGACGGGGTGCCCGGGTAGTGTGCGACACAGACACCTGCTTCGGGTTAAAGTTAACATCCGGCGCTTTAGACAATAGCGCTTTTATCAAACTGGATTTACCGGCACCGGACGGGGCCGCTAAAATAAACAGATTGCCGAGTTGTGTGGTCATAATGGTGTTCTATGCTTCGTTTTTATGATGATGTTATACGGCCAAAGTGTAGCACACTCGGTGTCGACATAAACGCCGCAACAACAATATTCACCAATACCGGTAAGACCATTGTACCTGTGGTCGGTGAGTGTTAATTTTAACCTGTAATAACAATAGCAAAAGGAACTATGGGTCAATGAGCAGTGCACTACCTTACATCGAAACCAATCCGGTCTCAGAGATTAAAGCCACCGTTATCTGGTTGCATGGGCTGGGCGATTCCGGGCATGGTTTTGCGCCAGTCGTTCCGGAGTTAAGGTTACCCGATGCCCTGGGCGTGCGATTCGTTTTCCCCCACGCGCCAGAACGCCCGGTCACTATCAACGGCGGCATGCGAATGCGCGCCTGGTATGACATTAAGTCTATGGATTTCGATAAGCGCGCCGATCTTACCGGGGTCAGAGAATCTGCCGAGCAAGTTGAGCAGCTAATCGAAACAGAAATCAGTAACGGCGTTCCAGCGGAGAAAATCATCCTCGCCGGCTTCTCTCAGGGTGGCGTTATTGCACTGCACCTCGGCCCGCGGTTCAGCAAATCACTGGGCGGGATTATGGGCCTTTCAACCTATATGTGCCAGCCCGAGTTACTGGCCGATGAAGCCCATCCGGCCAATCAGCAAACACCGGTTTTTATGGCCCATGGCGAGATGGACGACGTGGTCCCCATAGCGATGGGTAAAGCCGCCTATGATACGCTCACAGCAAATAAGTATAATGTCAGTTGGCAAAGCTACCGCATGCAGCATAACGTCAACATGGATGAAATAAACGCCATTAGTCAGTGGCTGCAGGCGCGCTTGGCATAGATCAAATACAGGCGGTATAACATCGCCTGTGTCTGCAAAATCGTTTACACTTTGCGCTTTAGCGCCGCTGAAACCAAGCTGGCGTAGTGATTGAATTCAAAATTAAAGGCGAATATTGCAGTGAAGTCTTCCCGCACTATCCGAATTGCCACCCGTAAGAGTGCCCTGGCCATGTGGCAGGCCGAATATGTTCAGGCACAGTTATTAAAGCATCACCCTGAATGCAAGGTGGAGCTGGTTCCCATGTCGACCCAGGGCGACCGTATCCTTGACACGCCGCTGGCGAAGATTGGCGGTAAAGGCCTGTTTATCAAAGAGCTCGAAATTGCCATGCTGGAAGGGCGCGCTGATATCGCCGTGCACTCCATGAAAGACGTGCCGGTAGAATTTCCAGCGGAATTCGGACTGCATGCTATCTGCCCGCGGGAAAACCCGTTCGATGCCTTCGTATCCAATACTTATAATAAAATTGAAGAACTGCCTGCCGGTGCCGTAGTGGGTACCAGTAGCTTGCGTCGTCAGTGTCAGTTAAAGCACCTGCGCCCGGATTTGGTAATTAAGGACCTACGCGGCAACGTTAACACGCGATTAGCTAAACTGGACGCCGGTGATTACGATGCCATTATTCTGGCCTGTGCCGGCCTTATCCGTCTGGGTATGGAAAACCGCATTACTCAGCCTATTCCCCAGGAGCAATCGTTACCGGCAGTGGGGCAGGGCGCAGTGGGCATTGAATGTCGTAACGACGATGCCGAGCTCATAGAATTACTGGCAGCGCTTAACGATGCCGACACCGCTTCACGGGTGATTGCCGAGCGTGCCATGAATGAACGCCTTGAGGGCGGTTGTCAGGTACCTATTGGCAGTTTTGCCACCCTCGCGGGTGACACGCTGTCGCTTACTGGCATGGTTGGCTCGGCGGATGGTCAAACTCTGTTGTACGCGAGAACCGAAGGCCACCGCGATAATGCCGTAGCACTGGGCAGAGAAGTTGCAGATTCGCTGCTAGAGCAGGGCGCCGGTGAAATCTTAAAGGCTTTGCATCAGTAAACCGCTATGTATCTAATCACCCGGCCGCTGGCAAAATTAGCCACCACTGACTCGGCTTTTGCCGAGGCCGGGTTGTCGGCCAGTGTGATTGCCTTACAGCAAACCAAAGAGCTCCCGGCCGGTATTGCCCGCTTACAAGCTTTGCTGAAAGCGCATCCGGATGCCATTGTGATCGTCACCAGCACGGCGGCCGCCGCACCGCTGGCGGCGCATCTGGCTGACGATTTCGTCAGTCAGCCGCTGATTGCAGTCGGTCAGAGTACCGCAAACATTCTTAACCACGCCGGTTTAAACCCGGTCGTCCCTGATGACGAAAATTCAGAGGGCGTACTCGCTTTACCTTTGCTCAATGATTGCGCCAATAGGCACATTTTGTTATTAAAGGGTAAAGGCGGGCGCACCACAATCCCGCAACAATTAACCCTACGCGGTGCCAGGCTAAACGAGGTGGTTCTTTATGAAAGAGTGCCATTAATCCCCCCCGTACTTAGCCGGACCTGTAACTGGACACAACTGGCGGGCATTATTGTCACCAGTAGCGAACAGGCCCAGGCACTATTAAAACAATTTAATACCCAGCCGCTAACCGGTGTAAAATGGTTGACGGTCAGTGAGCGCATAGCGCAACAGCTTCATCAACAAGGCATCCGGCAAACATATGTATGCCCGAAAGCCAGCAACGAAGCGCTCATTACATGGATTCAGCAGAATTGGGAGTGATATATGGCTGATCAGCAGCAACCAAACCAAGAGCAACCCAAGCAGTTGCCCGACACAGCCAGTGCCAAACCATCTTCGGCCAAAGCCGCTGCGCCCAAAAGCTCACCAGACAACCCTAAACCTGCTCAGTCAGCACCGCCCAAAGCAGCCAAAACCGGCCTGTTGTGGCTGGTCACCCTGCTCAACCTGCTGTTACTTGGTGGCGCGGCCTATGGTGGGTACTGGTACTTCAATCAGCACAGCGTTACCCAAACCAAACTCGACACCCTGCGCAGCGAGCTCAATAATGAGCTTAGCCAGAATTACAGCCAGATGGCCAACCGCTCAGCAACGCTGGAACAACAAATCAGTGCTCAGGCGGAGGCTACCCAGGATGTGCTGGACGGAGAAGCCGTTCAGCAGGCCACAGTGGAGCAACTGGAAAATCAACTGCAGGGCGCACTGGCACAAATTCAGGAATTAGATGGCCGCCGGCCCACCGACTGGCTGATAGCAGAAGCCGATTATCTGGTGCGCATGGCCGGGCGTAAAATGTGGCTCGAAAAAGATCTGCGCACTGCCATTATGCTGCTTGGTAATGCCGACCAGCGCTTAAAATCATTAGCTGATCCATCGGTTCTGCCGGTAAGAGCTTTAATCGCCCAGGACATTCAGGCTCTTCAACAAGTCAACCCGGTATCAGAAGTGTCGGTCGCACTGGCCCTCGACGGCCTGGTTAAACAGGTTGATAAACTGGCCATTATCACCCCCAAAGAAGCCAATGAATTTACCAGCGACGAAGTCAGCGACTCCGCCAGCGACTGGAAACAAAACCTGTTAAATGTGTGGCGCTCACTGGTCGATGACTTTATTCGGGTTGAATATCGGGACGAGCCGGTTGAACCCATGATGACCGCTCAGCAGGAATGGCTGTCACGCGAGCAAATAAAGCTGGCCCTGCAACAGGCACAGGCCGCCGCCCTGGCCGGTGAACAGGCGCTTTATCAGGCGTCGATTGAACGCGCTGCTACCATCATCAGCGACGACTACATTCAGTCAAACAGCGATGTATCAGGTTTTCAAAGTGCCCTGAGCCAACTGAAAAACACCAATATCAGTAAAGCCGTGCCCACCGAGCTTAGTTCCCAGGCGGCGCTTGAGTCGCTGCTCGATAGCCGGGTAAAACGTGTGTTTGGTGAAGGAGCCAGCGCACTATGAAAAAGCTTATTTATATTTTAGTCATCGTCGCGATATGCCTGGTCGCGATGATTGCCGCGCCGTCATTAGTGGGCGACAAAGGCTATGTGATGATTCAGATGGGCAACCTGGTGGTAGAAACCAGCGTTGTCGCCCTGGGTATCATGATATTTATTGGCCTGGTAGGCTGGATCATCATCTCAACCTTACTCAGCCGTACCTGGCGACTAACCAAACTGTCGGGCAGCTGGTTTGGTAACCGGTCACGGCGCAAAACCCAAAAGGCTTTTTACCGCAGTATTCAGGCCCTCGCAGAGGGTGACTGGGATGCCGCCACTAAAGCGGCAGATCAGGCCGAGAACGGCGAATTTGACGGGGTAAACTATTTGGTTTCAGCGCAGGCTGCCGTAGCCAGAGGCCGCAAAGACACCGCCGAGCGTAAGTTAAACGAAGCGGCTGATTATGAGAGCTCGGCGCTGGCCGCCAGAGTAACGCTGGCGCGGATGGCGCTGGCGGAAGGTCAGCCTGGCGACGCCTTAAAAGAGCTGGCTCAGCTCAGCGACAAACAACAGGCCAGTGCACCAGCCATCAAGTTAAAAGTGCAGGCGCTGGCCGAGAGTAATCAGTGGGCCCAACTGGAAGAAGAGCTGGGCAACTATAAAAAAATGCTCGGCGATGACTACGCCAAATGGTCTAAGCAAATTGCCAAAGGCCGGCTGGCCGAAGTGGCCAGTAAACAAGGGGCTATTGCTCTCAAGTCGTTCTGGGATAACCTGCCGCGCAAGCAGCGCAATGATATTGGCTACCAGGCTGCCTATGCCGAGCAATTGCTCGCTCAGGGCATGCATCAGGAAGCCCAAACGGTATTACTGGATTGGCAAAAGCGCGGCCCACAGCCACAACTGTTGCCGCTGCTGAAAGGCTTACAGTTACCCAATCCGGCACCTGCCATTAAGGCACTGGAAAAATGGATCAAGGCTGACGACGAGAATCACGAGCTGTATATGGTGCTCGGTTATGTAGCTTATAACGCCGGTGATAATATGCTGGCTGACAAAGCACTGCAAAAAGCCATGAAACTGAATCCCACTCAGGAAGGTTTACTGTTACTGGCCGAAATAAACGAAAAGGCCAATAACCGCGAATCGGCAATGGCCTTTTACAAGCAAAGTCTTAACCTTAAATAGTTTGGCCTCGCGATAAAACACGCGCGATACCAGCCTGATCTTGGTTTTTTGAGTAGGCTTATGAGTCGATTTAATATCGTTTTAGCAATCTTTGTGACGATGCTGGAGATCGCACCACGGCTTGCTCTGGCGTCCCCAAACGACACCAAAGTAAATGAATACCTGCAAAGTGAGTTGCAGCATATCGCAACCTTAAATGAGCGCAGTGATGTAGCAAGTACCAGACTGTATATTTCTTCCTCGCCAGTTATCAACAGTGCGATAATTTGGCAAACTGATGGTGGACAGCGCTACCCCGCTACCGCACAAGTACTTCATGTTTTGGATCAGCCGGTTATCGCTGCCGAAAAGCGATTAAAAGCACTTGCAAAACTCGCCCATCCCTGGCGGGCAGAAAAGGCAGATGCTTCGGGCACCGAATTATTTTATTGTTACAGAACACAGCAGATCATTTGCGCATTGCTTAATGTCGAGCAACTGGCCTCTTTATTTTCTGTCTCGCCTGATGAGATCAATCAGCAACTCGTACTTGCCGATAATGAAGTGCCAAATCATACCTGGGTCATCTGGACCGTTGCCGCATTGGCGATACTGGTGATTTCGGCAGGCAGCATTCTTTTCTCACGCCGTCAGCAAGCAACAAAAGCAACCCAAACACTTTCTCAGGAAACCGGTTTCAGGTTGGGCGATCTGACTATCTATCCGAAACAACTGCGTGCTTTACGGCAGGACTTAGCCATCAACCTAACAGACAAGGACGTAAAGTTACTCCGGCATTTTGCCAGTCACCCTTGCGAAGTAATCACTAAACAAGAGTTATATGATGCGGCATGGGGCCGGGAATTTATGCCAAATAGCCGGGCGCTGGAACAACACATAATCACCTTACGTAAAAAACTCGATCCCGAAAAGAAGCTGCCACCGGTAATTGAAACCGTACACGGTCAGGGATACCGATTTAGCCCTCCCGCATAAGTCTTTATCATCATTTTTACTATAATCTTGCAAATTTCTTGCGAATAACTTTGTGTTTTCTGGCATATCCGCCTGACGTTTAGTGTGCAATGAGCTGGTCGATTAACTAGCAACAAAAGGTATCACAATGTCATGGATTGGAATTTGGTCAGAACACGCACAAACCTACCTGTTGGTAATAACGCTCATCACGTTTTTTGCTTTCAGCCTGCCGCTTTTTTTTAAGCCTTGTCTGTGGGCAAAGCTTTTACTGTGGAAGATCCCTGATGACACGCACCTGACCATATACTTCGGAAGGTGTCTGGGTGCCTTTGCCATAGTTACCAATATTATGTTTATGCAAGCGGCTCTCTATAATCTTGGGACGCCCTTTATTCTGCAGTTTTTTATATTGTTTTGCGGCTTGATGGTGATCGTACACATATGGGGCGCAGTGCTGCGTATTCAGCCTTTTACAGAAACGATTGAAACCGGGTTCTGGGTGTTGTTACTGATCCTTAATTTCCTGTTTTATCCTGTTCCGCAATAAGGGGCGCAATGATGAAAATCGTAAATTACGTCATGGTGCTGATGATTTTCCTGCCTCTGCAGAGTAGCGCTCAATTTCTGGATGGCGAGATTGATGAATATGGCGGCGCGTTAAATCCAACGGATTTTTCCTGGCATTACTATCAGGAACAAATGGATCGCTTTCCGGAGCGTATTGGCACGATCTGCTATAACGCCTACTTGCTCGACAAGGGCGGCTTACATAGTGATAGTGAAAAGTTTTTAATTCAGTGTGCGCAGCGAGGTTCAACTTCGGCAATGATCTATTTAGCACTGCTTTATGAGCATGGCACCATCAGGGAGCCACAACCAGAATTATCAACCCAGTGGCTGGCTAAAGCTGCCAATGCGGGTAACCCGGTTGCTCAGTATCATTATGGCATGGCACTCATTAACGGCGTAGGAATAACCGAGCAATCGCAAGCAGGCATGCAATGGATAGTCAAGGCAGCTAAACAGGGAGAAGCGTTAGCCATAGAGCATCTGGCAAACGCTCGTTGCCTGAATTGCCAGTAAAACTACTATGGTATTAAGCGGTCTGTTAAAGCAGACCGCCAATCTGATTTACTGTTACGGCAATAGCATAAGCCAGCAGCCCGTAAGCCACATACAGGCCCCAGGAGAGCTTGCTGCTGCCACTTTCGCCTTTGAGCATGGCTACCGTTGCCACACACTGTAATGCCACCACGTAGAACAACATCAGGCCAAGGCCGGCTTCGGTTGTCATACCATCAGCCTGTACCCGCTCGGCAAGGCCGGCAACATCTTCATCAGCGCCTTCTAAACCAAACAGCGTACCCAATGCGCCAACAAAGACTTCGCGGGCCAGGAATGACATCAGTATGGCAACACCGTAACGCCAATCGAGTCCCATGGGTGTGAACACCGGCTCAATAAAGTGACCAATTTGCCCTAACCAGGAATCCTGTAGCGTGGAGTTCAGTGGGAAGTATCCCAGTATCCAGATGCCTACAGACACCATAAAGATAATCGGGCCGGCGCGCTTTATGAACATAATGCCGCTGTTTAACACGCGTTGGAACAGTGGCTTCCAGTGCGGCAAGCGGTACGTTGGCAGCTCCAGAATAAACGGCATATCGGTTTTTTCAAGATCCCGGGGTAAGAAACGATTAAGGATCTGACTGACCACCAGGGCCATGAAAATACCAAAGAAATACAGGCCAAAGAAGGCCACGCCCTGCATATTGAATACACCCAGGAAAGTTTCATTGGCAGGCACCAGCACTGCCACCAACAGAGCATATACCGGTAAGCGCGCCGAGCAGGACATCAGCGGAATAGTCAGCATGGTGATCAGGCGTTTATGGGGGGATTCAATGGTACGGGCCGCCATGATGGCTGGAATGGCACAGGCATGGCCGGATAAGTATGGAATAAAGCTGCGCCCGGAAAGCCCGAAGAAACTGAGCGGCCGGTGACACATTAATGCCGCCCGGGCCAGATAACCTGAGTCTTCCAGCAGGCCGATAATAAGGGTTAGCACCATTATTTGCGGGACAAACACCAAAAAGGAACCGAAACCACCAAAAATGGCGTCGTTAATAAAGTCGTGAACCACGCCTTCTGTAGTCACTGCGCCAACACCGCCGGCCAGGGTTTCGATAAAGCTTTCCACCCCGTCCATTAACGGCGTAGCCAGGGTAAAAATACTCTGGAACAGCACAAACATTACCGCAATAAAGATAAGGCCGCCGGTCCAGTTGTTAAGCATAAAGTTATCGATGCGGTTCTGGTTTTTTAACACGATATCATGCTGAATACCGAATTCACTGGCCAGTTCCTGACTGCGCTCGGCGGCTTCCGCATGGGGTGTGCCATTGCTAGTGGCGTAACGCTCTGGTTCACCGGCCATACCCAGCAGGCTTTGCTTAAACTCGTGTAAACCGTCTAACGAACGGGCCGACAGCGCCAATACCGGGCTGCCAAGCGCTTTTGATAAACCGTCGGTATCGATGGTCTCGCCCACACGCTTTACTTCGTCAATAAAGTTCAGGGCAAACATCACCGGTTTGTTATGCTCAAAAGCGAGTCGTTGTACCTGCAGGCCCATCACCAGGCTTTGCGCGAGACGTGTGGCATCGAGCACCACCAGCACCATCGAGGTGTCATCGTCAGCAACTGAGCGTTTAATTTCTTCGACTGCGATCACTTCATCGCGGGTAAGACCGTTCAACGAATACGCGCCGGGTAAATCTACCAGCTCGAACTTGTCACACTTACCGCGCGTGATCTCGACAGTGATACCTGGATAGTTAGCGACTTTCTGGCGTAACCCGGTAAGCTGGTTAAACAGCAAACTCTTACCACAGTTGGGTTTACCTACCATTAAAATGCGTTGCATGAATACGGCTGTCCTGAATCTAGACTAACTGGATATTTCAGTCAGTGGGGGAAATCTGAATACGGGTGGCCAGGTCGTGCTCCATAGCAAAAACACTTCCACCTAACTGCATGACCATTGGCCCACCTAAGGGACCGCGTCGGATACACTGGACATCACGGCCTGTAGACAGGCCCATTTCGCTAAGGCGGGCTATAATCTGTTGATCGAGGGAGGCGTCAATTTGAGTCACCTTGGCAGACTTTGACTTACCTAATTCCCATAACGTCATACTAAAAACACCTAATCAGTGGCACCTGCTGGCCAAAACTGTGCTGCGGTCATACCGCGCACCACTTAAATAACAATCATTCCCATTTAGACTACCAGAATTTGACCAGTCAGGCTATAGCAGACCGGGTTTTGTTAGTCGTCGGCAGACGATTTGTTGAGATTAGTTTGTTTTGCCCCATATGTCTTGTAGAACAAAGACCTTATCAGGCCTGATAAATATTCATTCCGTGCTCTGAGGTCTTACTCTAAACTACCTTACAAGCCAATGGGGCCTGTTAATAACAAGGAATTTTACATGATTGCTTACACTATCGTTGGTACCAACAATATTGAAAAGGCCGCTGCCTTTTACGACGAACTGCTCAGTCTGGCAGGTGCACAACGCGCTATCGACGCGCCGCGCATGATTGCGTGGGGCAATAACCCTGCCGCACCAATGTTCGCCATCGCAACCCCTTATGATGAAAAGCCAGCGACCGTGGGTAACGGTAGCATGGTGGCAATTGCTGCTACTGATCCTGATCAGGTAAATGCGTTTTATACTAAAGCCATTGAACTGGGTGGCACCACAGAAGGTGAGCCTGGTGTGCGGATGGATGCCTATTATTGTGCCTACGTGCGCGACCTCGATGGCAACAAACTGAATTTCTTTTGCATGGCAAAATAATCGGCGCATATAAAAAAGCCACCTCAAAGAGGTGGCTCAACCGTCGTGAGTCAACGAGGTTATACGGAAATCAGAACTTCACACCTACAGCCAGTTGGACACGGCGTGGGTTGTAGTATTGACGTGGTGTACCAAACAGATCAGACACAACATATGGGTTGTAGCTATAGCCTGTTTGCTTGTCGAACACGTTGAAGATATCAGCACGGAAACGCGCGGTGTAACCTTCAACAAATTCCCAGTTTTGCGTATAGCTTAAATCCACCTGCCAGTGGCTTGCGCCACGACGACCACCTGCCGGTTCAGCAAAACGGCTGGTGCCTGATGAATAACCGTAAGGGGTACCATCCCACGCAGTCCAGGCTTCACCCGACTGGAACACAAAGTACGCACCAAACACACCTTCCCAGTCAGCAGTATAAGTACTGATAACTTTTACTTTGTGAGGCTTATCACCAATCATATTACCGTAGCGGTTATCCCATACCATGCGGCCGCGGCCGTCACCGTAGTAAGATGAACCGATAAAGGTGTTGGCATCGTTAGTGGCAGTTGTGTTGTCCTGGTCGAAGTTACCGTAGTAGTGACTCCACACGTATGAAGCGTTTACATACCACTTATCATTCTGGTACTCACCTTCGATGCTCCATTCCCAGTACTTGGTCTGGCCGCCATCGACTTCAGCAATGACATAAGACGAACCACCCACTTCCTCGCGCATGGCGTCGAGGTTAGGAATGTACAGGCCTTTTTCTGCGATATTGGCCGGTACACCACCGAAATCACCGTAGTCGCCATACAGGCGCGCGCCATTAGGCATATCTTCCCAGAAGTGACTGCCGTAGCGATAACGTAAATGCGAGCGGACAAACAGCTCATTAGTTACCATTTTAGTGGTACCAATAGTAAATTCGTCGATGCGACGCGGACGCATATTGTCGGCGAAGAACTTACCAGACGAACCAGGTGCACCACCGGCATCCACAAAATCACCATTCTCATCAAAGCGTACTAACAAGGTACGGCGGGTATTACGATCCCAGGAAGCCGCCCGCGCCAGTGAGCTGGCATTCGGGTTATAGCTGGCATAGTTAGCAAATACGGTAGCCGATTCTTCGTATTCCCAGGTTACGCCCAAACGCGGCTGGATCATGTCTTTCCAGTCGGTCTTGTACATTTCGTATTTCTCACCCGGCGCTAACTCGTAGCCTGAGATATTGCTACTGTTTTTACGCAGGCCCTGACCATACAAGGTATCGCGACTGATCATGACGCCGATATTATAGGTAAAGTCACCGTGTTCGATTTCATCATTGATTTCAAAATCAATCGACTCTGCATAGGAAGTGATCGAGGATACTGAGCTGCCGTCTTGTACCAGACTCATTTGCTGGATAGACGCTTCGTAAAATACGTTAGTTAAATCCGTATCACCGCCATCAGCTCCAAGACCACCAATATAGCTGATAGATCCCCAGCCATTGGACAGGCGTGACAGGTCTTCTTCCAGTTCAGACCAGCGTGCACCAAAGTGCAGGAAGTGGGTCATGTCACCGGTGTAGATTTCAGTATCGAAACCGACCTGGAAAGACTCACGGGCGAAATCCTGATTATTGATAGTAGAGTATGCCCCTACGCCGCCACCGCCACGCAATTCACCGTCATCGCCCACATAACCATACTGGGCAACCAGCGGCGCTGCACCAGCGTTAAAGGCATCAATAGCAGCGATTTCATCAGCGGTTGCACCATCCGGATAGTCACGAATGCTAGGCACGCCAAAGTAACCCATTTGTACCAGATTATTGATATCCAGCGATTCACCGAGTACCGGTACCACATCCAGCATTACATCCGGAGTCGAACTGCCTTCCTCACTGTATTTCGCGTATTTGAACGTCAGGCTGGACGTATCGCCGAGCAGCCAGGAACCGTCAACACTGGTAATTGTTGTTTTATTGTCGCTACCGTAAGAAACGCTGTCGGTCTCAAATTCACCGATTGACTGGCCTTCGCCATCACGCTCTGACACACGTTGACTGATATTCAACAGGATATCATCAGTTGGAGCCCAGGTTACCTTACCAAAAAACTCATCCCGCACACTCTTATAGGCTTTAGCCGGGCCATAAGCAGTTACTTTGTTCTCACCGGTCACTTCCGGGCGGAAGTATGAACCGTAAAAGAATAATTGGTCTTTCAGGATGGGGCCACTAACTGAACCAATAATCCAGGAGCGGTCAACATCGCTGATAACACCATCTACAGGCGTAGACGTAAAACCAGAGTTTTGCAGACGATACTCCAGGCTGCCATGGAATTCATTGGTACCTGATTTAGATGCCGAGTTTACAGCAAAACCACCGGAGCGGTTAAAGCCAATCGCTTTAGCACCACCGCGATCGACAGAAACATACGCAATATCGTGAGTGGCCGGTTCAGACGATAAGTTACCGAACATGGGTAATGACAAGTCCACACCATCCAGAGCATAACTATTATCAACGCCAGAGCCGCCTGCTGCGGGGCCGAGGATACCGTTCTCACTGTATTCGACACCCGGCAGAATTTTCAGCATGTTACGGTAAGACTGACCGATGGGCATATTCGCGATAACGTCTTCGCCAAAAGAGTTAGTCAGCGATGAATCACCTTCAGTAATAATTGCCGTACCATAAACCTCAATACGTTCTGTCTGAGCCGGTTGAAACGCAAGATTAACCACCGACGCCTGCTCCAGCAGTACCGTGGTATTGGTTTTACGTACCGAGCCGTCCGGGAAGGTAAAAGTAATATCGTAATTGCCCGGGATCAGGTAAGGCAGTGTAAATGTGCCGTCGGGACGAGTAGTTGCCGAACGCGGTTTGGGCATCACATCACTGGTAACAACGACCTGAACACCACTTACGGCTACATCACCGCCAGGCGCTGTAACCGTACCTTTAATACTCCCTGTAATTTGCTGAGCCTGAACGGGTGCGCAGATACCAGCAGCCACTGCACCGGCAAACATTACGGCAGCAGTAGAGGTTGAACGATTTTTCCAGGATTGACGAATTGCCTGACGAATCTGACCAGACAGATACTGCCCGGCAAATCTCGCCTTAATTGACGTGAGTTCCTTATGCATGAGTGTGACCCTTTTGCTGTTTTTAGTGCGGCTAAATTACCACTTATGGTCAACATTTAACCCACAGCACGACCACACGTCAAGAATAATTTTTTCTAATTATTCATATTTTTTGAAATATTTTATCTCAGATCAAGAATAATTTTCTGCTCAAACCTTTTATTTATTCTGCTCTAATATAAAACTTCCTGCCCTGAATCCTGCTGATGTCGAAAACGCATTAGAAGATAAGCTAAAATACAAAATTTAATCAATTAATTTCATAAGCTTAAAATTTAAACGGCCATTAAAATCAAAAGAATTTTTTATATCAATGTGGGGGTTAATCAGCGCATCATTATTCGTAAACGTGATTAATTATTACGCAGGAATAGGTTATTGACAGGAATAAAATATTAATTATTCCTAATAAACCGACTGAAATTATTCCTGATTTATCACGGCAGCCGGGTTGGCTGCCGCGTTTTGAACGCTTAAGTATTGAGGTGATCCCAGGGGCCCGAAATCGCCAGGGTTTTGGTGGGTGAATAAAGATTCACAAACAGCGTTTTGCCATCAGGCGAAAAGCACGCACCGGCCAGTTCGGTTTGCAGGGCCAGTTGTGCAAAAGGATAAACCTCGCCCGCTGGCGTTACCCCTCTTAAATGATTATCCACAATGGCGGTGTACTGATCTTCACAAATAATCAAATGGCCATTGGGCGTAACCGTAAGGTTGTCACCGAAGTTAAGCAGTTGGCTATCAGTACTCTCAACAAATAATTGCAAAGCACCCGGCGCATCACTTTCACCCGGGCTGCCCTCGTAAGCAGAAGGTTTGTAAGCCATAACCTGCCCCAGCTTTTTGTGCCCGCCGTTAGTGCAGCAGAAATACAAGCGATCTTCAGCCCAGTGAATGCCTTCGCCTCGGGCAAACAAAGCAGCACCAGCCTGATACCCTTGCTTGCGCAGGTCGTCTTCAGCACTATCAGGAGTGGTAATATCCACCCAGGTAACATCCAGCCACTCACCCTCGGGCATTTCACGTTTGCTCCAGTTGCGTGAATCAAACTTCGGGTAGCCCTTAACCGCCAGCGCCTGCAATTTACCACCAGCAGCCAGGTTGCCATATTCATTAGGAATTAAGCGATACAGTAAACTATCGCCACGGTCTTCAGTGAGATAAACGATACCGGTTTCAGGGTCTACACAGGCCGCTTCATGGTTAAACCGGCCTAATGCCTTAAGCGGCTTGGCCTCCACCAGTTCATTTGCGGTGGCGGGTACTTCAAATACGTAACCGTGATATTTATTGCCATCATCGGAGGGAGTATCCACGCTTTCTTCACAGGTGAGCCAGCTCCCCCAGGGAGTAACGCCGCCAGAGCAATTTCGTACCGTGCCGACCAGGCTCAGATACTCCTGCTCTTTGATGCCGGTCTTCGTATTGTAAACAAGCGTGGTGGTTCCGCCTGGCAAGGCTTCGTTGCGTTCATTGTTATCGTAAGCCAGGGCAGATTTAAACGGCGCTGGCTGGCCGGGCCCGAATTCAGCTAAATGCTTAGGTTGTAATTCGTGGTTACGGATCAGTGCTACCCGGTTTTCATCCAGTGGTAAACACCCCATTCCGTCGGCGCGGTCTGGCACCTGCAGTCCATCATCCATCTTATCGCCAAAAGAAGATATAACCTGATAAGAAAAGCCTTCAGGTAATGCCAGTATACCGTTCGGATCTTCAATCAGCGGGCCATAGCCGGCACTGGTCCTCATGGTAATATTGGTTGCAGCCATGGGCTGTCGGAACAGGCCGCCTGACATACCGGCGGCTGCCAGTGTTCCTAAGGCGACGGTAAACTGTCGTCGTGTAATCATGTTGTTCCTTTATTTTTGCACGGCCATTTTTGCTCTTTATGCTACCTCGGTAACATGTCTTTAGAATGACAAAATGGGTGTTGGTTCCTTCCAGACAACGGCGTAAACGCCCAGTAAGCTATTTTTGCCGATAAACTACCCGGCCATACCAATCGCTACTTTTCTTCTTCCAGCAAGCGCATCAGGGTTTTACCCAGTCGCACATTCAGCGCGCCAGCAGCCACAGCCTCTGCTGAGTTTTCCATTAACTTGGCGGCCAGTGAGCCACTGAGCTGATTGGTCATCTCATCGGTGGCTAAATCAAAAATGCTCTGCGCGGCCAGATTCTGGGCAAGAATTTTCATCAGTTTCCAGTTTCCGGCCGTGGCCGGACGCAGGCCGTATACTCTGGCCACCCGCTTAATGGTGCGCATGCTGATCCATAAAATCATCAGCGACTGAATTAAATGATTCGGGCTGATAAACGCCATGCTGCCGCTGGCCATGGATTCTTTTTTCACCACCTCACTGGCTTTGGCTTTCACCGGTTGTGCTACAAACTGGCGGTACATCTCCACAATCTCGGCACTGGAGTGGTCGGCCTTTAACAAGCCGGTAAAACGTTTGTAGCACTGTTCGGCATAACTGTGGCGGGTAAACTGGCTGGCATGTAGCTGTAGTGCATCCAGCGTTGCCTGCCTGGCGTCGTTGCGCGCCAACTCCGAGAGTTTTGGCCGGCGGTGGATAAATTGCGTCACCTTGCGATAGCCCCGCACCTCGCCGAGGGTCATGAACGATACACTCAGCACAAAAATACCCAACACTGCGGCCAGCACCGAAGTAGCTACCGGCGAGGAAGCAAAGTTACTTTCAATAAACGTAACCGCCTCAAACAAGCTGAATCCAACCACACAACCGATACCGGAAAGCAGCGCCAGCCACTTAGCTGAAAAGCCTTTGGCTGGCTCAACAACGGTTAATGGTTCAGCGTCTCGTTTGGCCGGCATGGCATGATCTGGCGGTTGCATATCAATTTCCGTTTGTGTGACTTTGGAGCGATAAGTTTTTTCTGTGGTGCTCACGGTTAATCCTCCAGTAGATACTGAAACAGCCGGTCCAGGCCATTGCCATTTAAAATACGTGCCAGATGATCCCTGGGCACGCCAGCCGGCAACGCCGGGTAGTGTTCATCAGCGGGCATAGCTTTCAGCGAGTCCGGTAACGGCTCGAAAGTCGCTTCCATATAGCGCCCTTCGCTGTTTACGTAGCGCAACGCCTGCTCATTTGAACCGGCATCGGTGGCCTGAATGGCCGACACCAGAAAGTGTTCAAACTGAATTTGGTCTTTATCCAGCTGGGCCGTTGCGCCCCGGGTTACGTCCTTAAGAAGCGCCAGCAAATTGTCTTTCTGGGCCGCAGGAATAAGATCGCTTTTGGTGGCAACAAAGGCGACCTTGGCAATTTTTTGCTGGCGCAACAAATGACGTTGCACCCAGCCCGGATCGCCATACACAAAGGTTTGCGCCAGATTGCTTAGGGTTTCCCGCAGCTGATACAGGTGGCTCTTACTGTGGTTTAAGCCCTCGAACAGATCCACCAGAATGATCTGCTTGTCTGTCTCACGAAACGTGCTTTGCTTTAATGCCGCCAGCCAGCTTTTCTGGAACACCTCAAAATGATGGGTAAAGCGCTGGGTCCACGGGCTGGATAAATCGCTGCTAATGCGCGACGGCAAGGGCGTAAACCCGTAGTCCTGCCAGTCGAAGCCAGAACCGGGTATAAGAAAACTGCCCGGTTGCAGCATGGAGATACCCTGGGCTTTGGCTGCCAGCAGGTATTCACGGTATTTGCTGACCAGCAAATTAATCGCATCGGGGGTTGGCGGTTGTTCAAAATCGAAACCGCTTACTGCGTCATGCCAGTCTTTGGCAAACTGATTCTGCGGTTCATTCATTTGTTGCGCCCAAGCGGAATCCGACCATTGGGTAAAGGTTTTATCCAGCATGGGTAAATCGGTGAGCCACTCGCCGGGGTAATCAATAAACTCAAATACGATATCGGTAAACGGCAGCAGGTACTTTTTAACGCTGTGGGTCTGGCGCAGCCGCACGGTTAACTGAAAGCCAGCCACCGATTCGGTAGCCGGCGGCCATTCGCCTTGTTCCAGCGCCGCCATGTGCTCTTCTACCGGGAATTCAGGCAGATCGCCCAGTGGCTCCACCCACATGTTCTCAACCAGATCCATGGGCAGGTAACGCAACAACGGCAGGCACTGATACTGCTGCTCGCTGCGGTACTTTAAGATGGTCATCAGGCTGGTAAACAGCATGGATTTACCACTGCGACTTAAGCCGGTAATAGTAAAACGGTGGCGGGACTGCATAAACCATTCGGCAAATTGTGCCGAGCCGGCATCAGACGCCCGTCTGACCGGTTTAAGCACGCTGTCCAGCAAGTTTCGCATGGTGTTCCTCCCGCCCCTTTATGCTGTTTATCCCTGAATGTGTATTACTTAACGTGGGTGGCTTTGCAATCAATATCAAGCTTTTGCCACACTTTGTTACAGTTATAAGCCAAAGGGGTTATTGATGGAGTAAGCTGGTTGGGTAAACCAGCGCGGACCGTCTTCTGCCATATAAAAATGGTCTTCCAGACGGATCCCGAACTCGCCCGGCACCACTATCATTGGCTCATTGCTAAAGCACATGCCCGGCGCTAATGGCTGCGGATTGTCTTTCACCAGATAGGGCCATTCGTGGATATCCATGCCAATGCCATGGCCGGTGCGATGAGGTAATCCCGGCAAATCGTAATCAGGTCCAAGGCCAGCACTTTCCAGACTAACCCGGGCCGCAGCATCAACGTCACCACAGGGCGAGCCATTGGCCGCCGCAGCAAAAGCCGCCAGTTGTGCATCTTTTTCGGCCTGCCACAAACGGGCCTGCTTTTCGCTGGCCCCACCAAAGGAATAGGTGCGGGTAATGTCTGACAGGTAGCCATGTAACTTACAACCGGTATCGATAAGCACCAGATCACCAGGTTTTAATACCTGCGGATCTTTTACGCCATGGGGAAAAGAGGTTGCTTTGCCAAACAGCACAATACAAAAATACGAGCCACTGGCACCCACCTTTTTATGCGCGTCATGAATAAACTGTTCTACCTCGGTGGTACTGATCCCTTCATGTAATATACTGGCGGTTGCCTGATGGACTGCCAGTGTCATGTCCATGGCACGCTGAATAAGCGCCAGCTCGCTGGCCGACTTATGCATACGGCAATGGGCTGTCACGCCACTGGCGTTAATGATTTCGAGCTCCGGCATGGCTTTGTTAAAACCATCGACAATAAAAAACGCGGTAGCTTCATCCACACCCAAAATATCGCCGCCGCTCAAGCCGGCTTGTTTTAATACCTTTGCGATCAGCGCATAGGGGCTTTCATGTTCCTGCCACCCCACGATGTCACCGGCAATCACCTGTCGCTCCGACAGCGAGTCAATCTCAAACAAAGGAGCAATATAAACTACCTCACCACTGGCGGGCAGAATGGCGCCTACCAGACGTTCGCTGGCATACCAGTCCATGCCGGTAAAATAACTCAGGTTAGTGCCGGCATTAAGATAAATGGCCGCAATCTGATGCTCACGCATATAGCGTTGCGCTTTGTCGATACGGCTGGTGTATTCGGCTTTATCTACCGGGCGGGTGTCTTTTGTCATGTCGGTCAGTGTCGCCAGTGCCGACGCTTTGCTTGCCCCGCCTATACCTTTTTGCATGCCTTACTCCTGTGAAAAATTCCGGCTTTCAGATAGCGCTCACTATAACTTATGCGCCGGGTTGGCGACAGGCAGCCGCCGGGGATTTGGTCTACCCAGACCGGCAACCGGACGGTTTCCTCTCGCTCAGGGCATTTCACTGAGGCAGTATGAGTAAGGTACGATAGAATGAATAATATCCGCATATAACAACAACAGGAGACTCTGGTGCTCACAGCTCAATCCCCCAACCCAGTAAAAATAGTAGCTTTATCTGTAATGGTGGCGTGTTCAGCCATCGGTGTAACGGCTTGTTCTGCCACCTCCTCACCGTCAGCTACATCCAGTGTGGTTCAGAACACCGCCGACAGCCGCTTTGAAGCGCTGTATGAGGCAGAGTGGGCGTGGCGCCAGAATAAAGACGCCACGGATGAGAACAGCAATACCACCAGCGCGCCGTCGAGCCTGCCGGATGTTAGCATTCCTACGCAGCAAAAACGCCTTGCCCGGTGGCAGGAGACCCTGGCACAGCTCGATGCTATCGATATGGAAGCCTTATCAGAAACCAATCAAATCAACTACGCGGTGTATCGCCTGCAAATTGAAAACCTGATTGCCGACCAACAATTTAAAACCTACGAAAAGCCGTTACTCGGTGATACCGCGTTCTGGAGCAACCTGGCCTATATCACCCGTGAAACCTTTCATAGCGAGCAGGATTTCGAGAATTACATTCAGTGGCTGCAAGACATGCCGCGCTATTTCGATCAGCAAATTGCCAATATGAAGCTTGGTCTGGCGCGTAAGTTCACGTTACCGAAGGTTTCCTTACAGGGCCGGGATGCATCAGTGATCTCAGTTATCGAGGCGAAAGGCGCGGATAACATGTATTTCAAGCCGTTTAAGAGAATGCCTTCCCGTTTAAGTGAGGAAAAACAAGCGCAATTGCAGGCCAAAGCCAAAGCCGCTATCGCCGAATATGTTATTCCGGCTCACCAGACGTTGCTGACTTTTTTACAGGAAGACTACATTCCTAATGCCCAGCCTTCGATTGCCGGTTATGACCTGCCCGATGGCAAAGCCTATTATCAGGCGCAAATTAAGAAATACACCACGCTGGATTTGAGCGCCGAGGAAATCCATCAGATTGGTTTGGATGAAGTCGCCAGGATCCGACAGCGCATGCACGAAGTAATGGCTGAGGTAGGCTTTGACGACGACTTGCAGGCCTTTTTAACCTTCCTGCGCACCGACAAGCAATTTTATGTTGATACCCCACAGGCATTGCTCGACCGCGCGGCCTGGACCGCCAAGGAATTTGATGGCGTGGCAGACCAGTGGTTTGGTCACCTGCCCCGCAAACGCTTTGCCATCATTAAAGTACCCGACGATATTGCGCCGTTTTATACCGCTGGCCGTGGCGGCCCGGGCACCTATTGGGTAAATACCTATGATTTACCCTCTCGCCCTCTGTACTCACTGCCAGCACTCACGCTACATGAATCTGCACCGGGCCACGCGTTCCAGATGCCTCTGTCTCTGGAAAACGACGCCATTCCAGAGTTTCGCCGTAAGAGCTATATCTCGGCTTTCGGTGAAGGCTGGGCGCTGTACAGTGAATTATTAGGCGAAGAAATGGGCCTGTACCATACCCCTTATGAGGTGTTTGGCATGCTCAGCTATCAGATGTGGCGAGCGGCTCGCCTGGTGGTTGATACAGGCATCCACGCCAAGGGCTGGACCCGCAAAGAAGCGCAGGACTTTATGAAAGAAAACACCGCGCTGTCGATTCATGAAATCACCACCGAAGTAGACCGCTACATTGCCTGGCCTGGACAGGCACTTTCTTACTATCTTGGTCAGATGGCTATTGTTGAATACCGCGCTCGAGCAGAAGAAGCCCTTGGTGAGCAGTTCGATATTCGTAATTTCCACGACATGATCCTGCAAATGGGCTCGGTGCCCCTTGCTGTATTGGAAGAGCGAGTGGATAAGTTTATCGCCGAAGGCGGCCCATCGCCCTATAAAACAAAGTAACGCTGCATAAGGCGACCAGAGCCGGCACGAAACCAGCCGGCTCTCGCCTGCGTGGCAGCCGGAACAAAGGCAAATTCAGCAAGCGTGGTATTTTCAGAGCCCATGGTAGAACGTCTGCGGGCTTTTTGTGGGCATTAATTAGTCTGGTAAAAACGTTGCATTTCTGGCTAATAACTATACTCTGTAATTCCTTCGTTTCGTCATTTATCCATGATAGCTGGCTAAGCGCTCATTAATGAGACGGCCAAATGACAAACCTGCGATTAAGTTACCAAACCATTGAGTTTGGCAAAATAGATATTCACCTCTGCACGTTACGCAATAAACAAGAATTCCACGACCCGCAAGGCATTGCCGAAGCGCTGGGCATTTGTTCCGCGTCCTGGCCCATGTTCGGCGTTGTCTGGCCATCAAGCCTGGTGCTGGCGCATCATATTTGTAACTATGATATTGGCTCAAAACGGGTATTAGAAATTGGCTGTGGTACAGCTCTGAGTAGTTTATTGCTTAACAAACTGCACGTAGATATCACTGCAACCGATTATCACCCGGAAGTTGAGACCTTTCTTAACCGAAACTCAAAGCTTAACGGCGACACCCCTATCCCCTTTGAGAGAACCGGCTGGGCAGACAATAATGACAGCTTAGGTCGTTTCGATTTAATCATTGGTAGCGATCTATTGTATGAAGATGAACATATAGGCTTACTGTCGAGCTTCATACGGGACCATTCAAACCCCGCATGCGAGGTCATCATTGTCGACCCTGGCCGGGGAAGGAAGAACAAGCTGGCGAAAAAAATGCGTGAAATCGGCTATTTATTTTCATTCTCTAAACCTGAAAGTAGCTACTCTACAGACACTAATTTCAAAGGCCATATTCTACGATTTGTGCGTACCGAATAGCCCCATATCCCAGGCACGGGCTTTTGGTGGTATGAGTTAAGCTCTCCGCTGGTAGCGTAAGCGATTGAAGAAAAATAAAAGCCCCGCAATGCTTACGCTTTTGGTAAACCGGCTGCCAGTTATTTTTATTCACTACAAAGCAACGCGTGCCAGTTTAAGCGCTACAGACATCGCTTGGTCAGCGTCAGTTTGCACATCTGGTATAACACCGCTGTTTTTCCAGCTGTCGCCGGTTTGTGGATGTTGCAGCTCAGCGTAAGCCATCACCATGCTTAAGTGCTCACTTAGTTTCCCCACGGTTGTCATATAACCCAGGCCAATGGTTGGCATACCTACTATCGTCGCCCGGTCGGCTTGCTGTAATGTGAAGGCGACAAACTCCCATGAACCGGCAATGAAGGGCGATGTAACAATAAACAATGGCTTATCACCTGAAACAGGGTTCGCAACTTGTTGCGCCAACAAAGGAGTACGTTGCTGGTGAGCAAAAGTGACCATCGATAGTGGCTGCCCCACCGGCATAAAATGACTCAGAAAATGTTGCGAGAGCGGCAATGAACTCATACCGGCACTTCTGAGGTCGACCACAATGGCCTTACTGTCTGATAAAAACGCCATGGCTTTATCCATTTCTGCACGCCACTGCTCATCAAATAAATCACCATCGACGGCCAGGTAGCCAATACCACCGTCCAGCATTTGTGTTTGCAGCGCGCCGGGCAGCTCATCGGCCGCCATCGCTGTACCGTTTAGCCCGGACTGCCAGAGCAGTTCGAAGTTAGAATCCTGACTTACTGAGTAAAGCATGGACTCCAGTTTGATTTTCAGGCGGCCAAAAGAAAACGAACCGTTCAGTTCACCTTGCTGCAGAGCAGCGTTTAGCAATTCAGCAATATCCTGGCGTGCGTCGTCACGAATATAATCTTTCTCAACCACCGCAATGAGTTTTGATACTGCGCCCTGCACCTCTTGTTCGGAGAGTAATGGTTCGTCCGCCGCCAATACGGGGGCCAATGCCGGGATTAACCCACCAAGGTTTAAAATGAATACCAGGAGTAATATGCGTTTTGCGAGCGTCACCGGCTTATTCCTTTATCGTTGCCTATCCTATAAGTTGGTCTTAAGTGCCCGCTTTCAATGCGTTGTGAATAAAAACAACTATCAGGTTATAAACTACGGCTAAGCTGCCAACCGTTAAAGTGCTACAATAGCGCCGTCTTTTTTAAACAGTAGCGATGTAAGTTATGCGTTTTTCCGACCTGGGGCTGCCCACCCAATTGTTAGCCATCCTTGACAAGCTTGGCTATCAAACACCAACGCCCATTCAACAGGCAGCCATACCTGAGGTGCTGGCAGGGCGGGACGTACTGGCCGGTGCACAAACCGGTACCGGCAAAACCGCTGCTTTCGCACTGCCGTTAATTCAACGTTACCTGACTGACCAAAGGCCCCGCAATGCCATTCGGGTGCTAGTGCTTACTCCTACCCGCGAGCTCGCCCAGCAAGTGCATCAGAGCTTTGTTGCCTACAGCCAGGATACCGGCCTTCGCTCAGTAGTGGCCTACGGCGGAGCAAGTATCAACCCCCAAATTGAAGCCTTAAAACATGGCTGTGAGGTACTGGTAGCCACCCCCGGGCGTTTACTGGAACTGGTTATCAAAGAGCTTATAGACCTCAGTACCCTGCAAACGCTGGTACTCGACGAGGCTGACCGGATGCTGGATATGGGCTTTATTATCGATATTAAGCGCATCCTCCGCCACCTTCCAGAAGAGCGCCAGACGCTGTTTTTCAGTGCCACGTTTAACGATGAGGTATTTGCCCTCAAAAACACCCTGCTAAAGGATCCGGCGCTCATTGAAGTGAGCGAAAGGAACACCACTGCCGCGAAAGTCGAACAACGCATCTATGAAGTGGACAGTCACAAAAAAGCGGCATTGGTGGCTTACCTGATTGGTGCTAACAACTGGCAGCAGGTACTCATTTTTACCCGCACTAAACAGGCGGTGGATGCCCTGGCCAAGGAACTTGGCAAAGACGGCATTACTGCCTCGGCAGTTCATGGTGACAAAGCCCAAGGCGCACGCGAGCGAGCACTGGAGGCGTTTAAAACCGGCCAGGTACGTGCACTGGTTGCCACCGATGTGGCCGCCCGGGGCCTCGACATTCAGCAGTTACAGTATGTCATCAACTATGAGCTGCCCTATAACGCCGAAGATTATATCCACCGCATTGGTCGCACTGGTCGGGCGGGTTTAGCCGGGCTGGCAGTATCGCTGGTTTCCCATAAGGAAAAGTACCTGCTTGAGGACGTTGAAAAGCTCACCGGCGAACATTTTATCCCCCAGTGGGTAGAAGGCTTTGAGCCCAATCCGGCAGCACAGGAAAGCGCAGGTACCCCCCGACGCATACCGTCGAAAAAGTCTCTGCGCGCGAATGCCCTAGGCCAGCCTGGCAACAAAGGTAAGGCCGGCAAGCGGCCCCGCCGCTAAGGCTTTTGAATATATAAAATGCCAAATCTGCAGGTTTGGCAGCCGTGTTTTTTAACCGGCGGCGGGGTACCATAGCGCGTCTTTTATTGCGGAGCTCGCATGGCCCATTCATCACAATTGCTCACCGGCCCCATTCATAAAGCGCTGTTGTCACTCGCCATTCCCATTGTGATCAGCCAGCTTTTACAATCAGGCTATCAGCTCACCGATGCATTTTGGGTCGGCCGACTGGGCCCGGCAGAAGTTGCCGCCGTGTCGATCAGTATGCCGGTAACCTTTCTGGTGATCGCCATTGGTGCCGGGCTTGCCATGGCCGGGGCCACACTGGCCGCCCAATATATGGGCGCCGGTCGCAGGGAGGAGGTCGACAAAGTCTCGGCACAAACCTTATTGATGGTGCTGGTGGTATCTACGTTGCTGGGTACCTGCGGATATTGGTTATCACCCCATTTTCTGACTCTGCTGAAAGTCGAACCCGAGGTTTACAGCAACGCCCTGAGCTTTATGCATGTCTCCTTCATCGGCGTGATCTTTGTGTTTACCTTCAATATGTTTCAGGCATTAATGCGCGGCATTGGCGAGGTGCGTATTCCGCTGCTGATTGTGCTTGGTACCGTACTGCTAAACCTGGTGCTCGACCCGCTGTTTATTTTCGGTTACGGCATCATGCCGGGCCTGGGCGTAACCGGCGCGGCCCTGGCCACCTTAGTTACCCAGGCCATTGCGGCATTTATCGGCATCGGCATTTTACTTAAAGGCCGCCATGGTATTCATGTGCGACTACGCTATTTTATTCCGGATTACAGCTATATTCGCCGGGCCTTTTTCTTAGGTATTCCCGGCTCGGTGGATCTCTCCGCTCGCGCCCTTGGGCAAATTATTATGTCATTTCTGGTGGCCAGCTTCGGCACGGTGACCATTGCCTCTTACGGTGTAGGCAATAACATTTTGATGTTTGTCACCATTCCGGCGTTAGGCCTGGGCATGGCGATATCGACCCTGGTGGGGCAGAATCTCGGCGCCGGCCAGATTGAACGTGCCTCACAGGCCGCCACCACCGGCGCAATCTGGGGCTTTATTTCACTTACTCTGGTTGGCGGCCTGAGCTTTTTGCTGGCCCCGCAAATCATTGCGTTTTTCGTGCCCGAACAACCCGAAGTTATCGCCACCGGCGCCCAATTTGTTGAAGTAATGGCGCTGACCTGGGGCGGCATGGCCGTGCAGGTATGCATTACCGGTGCTTTCCGGGCATCCGGCAATATGATGAACGCCATGGTGCTGTCGCTATTGTCGCAGTGGGTGTTTTTATTCCCTATTGCGTTTGTTTTATCGAAACACACGGAGCTCGGTAAAGCCGGTATCTGGTGGGCCTTTGCGGCTACGAACATACTAATTGGTATTGTGAGTATCTGCTGGCTGGCCCGGGGCAGCTGGAAGCACACCAAACTCACCCAGCAAAAGCAGGAAGTGCTGCACGTTACCGAAGAAGCCCTGCGTGAATCAGACGATCATTACTATCCATAACTCAGAGAAACCACTATGAAAATCCACCGTATTAATCCCACCCAACGTTGGTCAGACATCACCGTATTTAACGGTATTGCCAACTTTGTTGAAGTGCCGGAAACTGACGAGGTACTGGAAATTGAAGGTCAGGTTAATGCTATTTTTGCCCAGGCAGAGGCTTCTCTGGCTTTAATCGGCAGCGACAAGTCGCGCATTCTGAGTGTAACGATTTACCTGACCGACTTTAGCCTGGTCGACCGCCTGAATGCCGTGTGGGATGCCTGGTTTGATGAAGGCACGGCACCAAGTCGCGCGTGCGTAAAAGTGGAGCTGGCCGATCCGGACTGGCTGCTGGAAATGGCCTTTACCGTGGCCGCAGGCGAAGCCTATCTATAAAATCTGAGGGAGCGGTCTCTGCCGCTCCCCAACGTGTAATCAGTTTTCTTTCACCTGATTACGCAACACAAATTTCTGAATTTTACCGGTGGACGTTTTCGGCAGTTCACCAAATACAATTTTCTTCGGCACTTTAAAGCGCGCCATATTGTTGCGGCAGAATTCAATGACCTCGTCGGCGCTTACCTGCATACCGTCTTTGAGTTTAATAAACGCGGCGGGCACTTCTCCCCACTTTTCATCCGGCTGGGCCACCACAGCAGCTTCAATGATAGCCGGATGGCGATAAAGCACGTCTTCTACCTCGATACTCGAGATATTTTCCCCACCGGAGATAATAATATCTTTGGAGCGGTCCTTAATTTCGGCATAACCATCGGGATGCCACACCGCCAGATCACCGGAATGGAACCAGCCGCCGTCAAAGGAATCCTCGGTGGTTGAGGGATTCTTTAAATAGCCTTTCATTACCACGTTACCGCGCATAAAGATTTCGCCCACGGTTTTACCGTCCTGTGGCACCGGCTCAAGGGTACTGGGGTTGGCCACCATAATGTCTTCCTGCATGGGCACCTTAACGCCCTGCCGCGCTTTCTTTCTGGCCTTTTCTTCAATGGGCAGCTCGTCCCACTCGTCGTGCCAGGCGCACACCACACACGGGCCGTAGGTCTCAGTTAAACCGTAGACATGGGTTACCGCAAAGCCCATTTCTTCCATGCCCTGAATAACCGCTGCCGGTGGCGCCGCGCCCGCAGTCATAACACTCACCTGATGCTCAATGCCCTGCTTTAACTCATCCGGCGCATTGTTGAGCATGTTAAGCACGATGGGCGCACCGCAGAAGTAATTCACACCGTCTTCTTTGATGGCCTGATAAATCGCATCAGGGCGAACATGACGTAAGCACACACTCACGCCGGCATTAGCGGCAATGGTCCAGGGAAAGCACCAGCCATTGCAGTGGAACATGGGTAACGTCCACAAATAACGGGGATGCGGTGCCATATTCCACGACACAATATTGCTCACTGCGTTAAGGTAAGCGCCGCGATGATGATAAACCACGCCTTTAGGATCGCCGGTAGTACCAGACGTATAGTTAAGCGTAATGGCATCCCATTCATCCTCAGGCAACGACCACTCATAACCCGCTGCGTCACCGTCGGCAATAAACGCTTCGTAATCCATTTCACCAATCAGTTCGCCGCCTTCGTAATAGGGGTCATCGATATCAATCACTAGCGGCTGTTTGCTAAGCATTTTTATCGCTTTGCCAACCACTTCGGAAAATTCGCGATCGACCACGACCACCTTAGCCTCACCATGCTGCAGAATAAACGCGATGGCCTCGGCATCAAGGCGAATATTGATGGCGTTTAATACTGCGCCGGTCATCGGCACGCCAAAGTGGGCTTCAAACAGCTCGGGTAAGTTGGGCGAGATAAACGCCACGGTGTCACCCTTGCCGATGCCCCGCTGGGCAAGCGCACTGGCCAGCTGCTGGGTGCGCTGGTAGGTTTCGGCCCAGGTGCGGCGGGTTTGCTGATGAATAACCGCCAGATGATTGGGGTATACCGCCGCGGTTCGTTTGATAAAAGACAACGGGCTTAAGGCCGCAAAATTGGCCGGGGTCTGGTCGAGTCCTAGCGCGTAGGGGTTGTGATGATGTGTAGGGTTCATGGGTATCCTTATCGCATTCAAACAAGTGTTTAATTTATTCCCCATATTAGACTCTTGTTTAAGCTAAGCAAACTAGCCGATGGTCTTATATCAGTGCGTTTTGATATTTGGTGGCAATCAATCTTGCAGAAACTGACAAATTGAAAGAGAAGCGTCCAATTACAGAATATAGGCTAGCCAGACTTTTTAGGAAGCATTACTATCCAGCATTAATTTACACCCTATTAACATAATCATTGGATATCAACCAGCTATGCGTATTTTGTTAGTTTTGCTTTCCCTTATATCAGCTTTTCCAGCGATGGCAGATGAACTGGCCTGGCCGGAGCTGGAGTTTATTTTTAAGGCCTTTGTTACCCTGGATGAACCCCATGAACTGGGCAACACCAAGTACGGTAAGCGCCGGATTATCGGCATTAATGGCGGCACCTTTAAAGGGCCTCTAATGCAGGGTGTGGTGCTCGATGGTGGCGCTGACTGGCAAACGGTGCGGGCCGATGGCACCGCCGATCTGGTGGCCAAATACAGCTTGAAAACTGATGATGGCCACGTTATTTATATCCAGAACTCGGGGATTCGTACTGCATCGCCAGAAGTACTCGCCAAACTGGCCAAAGGTGAGGCGGTTCCCTCGTCGGAGTATTACATGCGCACCGCTGCCACACTGGAAGTTAACGAAGACAGTCCTTATGCGTGGTTAAATAAAAGCGTGATCATTGCTACCGGCCGGCGTAATGCCGACAGCGTAGAGCTGGATTTTTATCGGGTTAAATAAATCGCGGGGCGATGTGTCGCCCCAGCATATCAACGTTGGTGTCGGCTAGCTTTCGTCCGCCTCTTCGCCTTCAAGCTGCTGTTCTTTTAGCTCAAGCACTTTGACTTCCGCTTTAATTTGCGCACGTAGCTTGTCGTGCTGCTCTCTGGAGAGCGGGTAGATTTTGTTGATATAGCATTTAAACGGCAGCGAATCAGGCGTGTAAATAAAGTCGGTACCTTCACTGAGGGAATTCCCAAAGCGGCGGTGCAGCAAAATCCCCGGCGCAAAAGCTATTTCATTACAGCGAGGCACCAGCTTAACCAGGTAGTGACGCATGGGAGAGCTGCGTAATATCAGGTATTCATCACTAAGTTCGGCGTAACTGTCCAGCCGAAAGGCGCTGATAGTATGATCGCGCTCAAGGGATTCATCTGCCACAAACTGCTCCACCAGCGTTACCATTTCGCTGTTGGTTAATCGCGGTGTTGCACACCCGGCTAACAACAGTACCGCCATCACTAAAAGCCCATATCGCTTCATAATATCCCCTTTTAAAACACGTTAACTTTACAGGTTCGACAACCTGCCCGCCGAATAATTCCTTGTTTATCAGTTGCCAATCAATAGCCTAACACGCCTTGAATAACCAAACCTGAACACATATTAGTATTACTTAGAAACCAACAGCTTATGCTGCTATTATTGATCCCATTGCGGCAATCACCTGCGCACAATGTATAAAGAAACCGGATAAAGAGACAGCCATTGGACACCAGAGAGTTTATTCAGATACGCCGGTTTATCCTTAAGCTAGGCAAAATGCTGCACAAATACGGCACACCGGCCTTCCGCCTCGAAGCCTATCTAACCGAAGTGGCCCGCTATCTGGGTGTGCATGCCTCGTTTATCTCTACTCCTACGTCGTTATCGGTAGTTATCTGGAGTGATCGTCACGAAGAGGAATACAGTCATAATGCCCGGCTGGAGCCCGGTGAGCTGGATTTAAATTCGTTGTCACTTACCGACGAGCTGGCGAACCTGCTGTTATCCGGTCAGGTAACGCTTGAAGAAGCTGACCAGCGGTTAACCGAAATTGATGCCATGCCGAGCCCCTACGGTAAACTCATAACCGGCTGTTCTTTTGGTTTGTCGACCGGCGCCTTCGGCATGCTGATGGGCGCCAGCTGGTCGGAAATTTTTTGGTCTGGCCTGTTCGGCTTTGTGGTGTATTTCTGGGTATTGTGGTCGGAACGCTCCAAGCGCGTTGCCCTGATGCTCGAACCGGTCATAGCCTATGTGGTAGCCTTTCTGGCCTGCGTGGCGAGCCGCTTTTTTGATCCGGGCATTAATATCCCCATCATTATTCTGTCGTCGGTGATTATCTTTGTGCCGGGTCTGGCACTGACGATGGGGCTTGCCGAGCTCTCCTCGCGCAATATGGTGTCGGGCACAGCGCGAATTATGGACGCCATGATGCAGCTGTTTAAACTGTATTTTGGTGCGTTTCTGGGCGTAGCAACCGGCTTTAGTTTATTTGGCGAAAACACCTATGCACCGGCTGAATCCCTGCCCTACTGGTCGACCTGGCTGGCCGTGGTATTGCTGGGTTTTGGTCTGGTGGCCATTTTCCGCACCCGGGCAAAACACATTCCCTGGGCACTGGCCGCCGCGTTAATAGGCTATAGCGCCACTGCGCTAAGCTCGGATTTCCTGCCGCAGAATATCGGTAGCTTTGTAGGCGCGTTTACGCTGGGGATTTTTGCCAATGCCTTTACCCGCATTGCCAATCAGCCTGCCACAATTGTGGCCATGCACGGCCTGATTGTGCTGGTACCGGGTTCTAAAACCTATATCGGGCTGAATTCTTTTGTCTCGGGTCAGGATTTCGTAAATGCCGACCACATCGGTCAGGACGTGTTTCTGATTTTTATGTCGCTGGTAGCCGGGCTCATTTTTGCCAACGTGGTATTCCCCACCAAAAAGGCGCTCTGAGGCTATCCGATAATACCCAGCTCAACTGCACGCAGCACTGCACGAGTGCGGTCGCGGGCATCAAGCTTGGCCAGTATCGTCGACACCTGATTTTTTACCGTGCCTTCCGATTTAAACAACGCCCCGGCGATTTCTTTATTACTGCACCCGGAAGCCATTAACCTCAGGATCTCCTTTTCCTTGGCAGATAGTGGCTCAACTGGTGCCGGGCCGTCAGGTGCGGTGCTTAAGCCCTGCAGACTGTTGATCAGTGTATTGGTGATAGCCGGCTGGATCAGTGACTCGCCGTTGTGCACCGCCTCAATACCATCGACCAGGGTTTCCAGCGACACGTCTTTTAGCAGATAGCCTTTGGCACCGGCACTGAGCGCCCCCATCAAACTCTCGTGGTCGTCGAAGGTGGTGAGCATGATGGTGGGCAATAGGGTGCCATCCTGCTTTAAACTATTGAGGAGTTCTATACCGGTCATTCGTGGCATGCGGATATCGAGCAGCATCACATCCACCTTGCCGGCGTTGGCTTGCAACCACTCCCTTGCCTCAACACCATCGTTGGCCTGCCCCATCACTTCCACTTTGTCGGATAGCGCGAGCAAACTGCACAGCCCTTGCCGTAATAGCTGCTGATCGTCTACCACCAGTACGCGAATCATCCCGGCTCCGGTATCATCAACAGGGTATGAAACCCCCGTGGGCTGGGGTTGAACTCTGCGCTGCCGTTGAGCTCGGCAACACGCTCCTTAATACCGGTTAAACCATTGCCTGGCTGATACTCACCGGCAGTGCCGTTATCAGTAATTTCGGTAACCAATTGTTTGGCCTTACGGCATATCTCAATGTGCAGTTCACTGGCTTTACCGTGGCGGATACTGTTGGTCAGGCTTTCCTGTACACACCGAAGGATGGTGGTGGCCTGTAACAAACTTAGTTCACTTAAATCACCCTCACAATGGATGGTCACCGATATCTTATGCTGCAAGGGGGCAATCAGTTCGTTAAGCGCCTGCAGTAAATCCAGCGAACCGTACTCGCGCATATCCGAAACGGCTTCACGCACATCAGACAGTAACAGTCTGGCAATGCTTAAGCACTGGTCAATAGGCGGTCGCTGCTCGGGGGCTACAGTACGTGAGGCCACCTGTAAATGTAACGACAGCGCAGTGAGATGATGGCCAACCAGATCGTGAATGTCACGGGCGATACGGGTACGCTCATCCTTACGACTGGCCTGCTGCATCAGATCCTGCAAGGCCCTTAGCTCGCGATTTGCCTGCTCGGCCTGCTCCCGGGCCACCTCAGCCTGCTTGCGGCTTTCCATCATCATTAGTGAGAATAAATTGAAGGTCCAGAACAGGATAGCGGTTAACCACAGTCCATTGGTTTGTTCCCACACCAGGGCAAACACCAGCCAGGGAATGGCCGACCATAAAGGCGATAGCCACAGTGTGCGCCGGTAAGGAATAAAGTAGGGTAATTGCCCGGACCAGATAACCAGTAAAATGGCATTGAACTCAAACGGACTGGTCACGAATGTTCCCAATACCAACAGGTACTCAATAACCAGCAAAATGACTCTGACTGAAGTATCGTGACGGTAGGGCTCATCGCGGGTGACAAACAGGAATGTCAGGGCAAACAGCACAAATATCGCCAGCGTAGCGAACAGGTTTACCGGTCCCAGACGACTGGAGCCGGTCATCAGCCAGACATTCGCCACCGCCACTACGGCAATAGTGATGATTGCCACCAGTAGTTCGGAGTCAATTTTAGGGAAGTATTTTTTCATAACTGCCAGTATTGGCGAATTGCCGGACAATTGGAATAGGCCAAAAGTCATCTTTTATCCTGTTACTTTTGCCACTACGGCTAACTTAGCTGTGCCGGTAGTCTGCTTAACACAAGGTTAAGGAGATTTCGTTATGCACTATGTTCAACAAGGCTTACTGTACTTACATATATTTACCGGGGGTTTAGGCCTTCTGTTATTCTGGATCCCCATTTTTGGTCGCAAGGGCGGCTTTAACCATCGCCGGTTTGGCGTGTACTTTCGCCGCACTATGCTGACCTCGGTGATAAGCGGGGTCATACTGGCGCTGTTCTGGATTGTCGTACCTACCATGGGCCATCCGGAGCTGCTGGATAACCCGAGGGCTATACCTTACTTTCAGCGTTTTGGTGCCTTTTTAGTACACTTAGGCCTGGTGATGTATACCTCGGTAATGGGTGGGCAGTGGGCACTTGAAGCTAAGAGTGGCCGCGATTCGCTGCGTACTCCGGCCCGAGTTGCACCGGCTGTTTTACTGGTTTTTACCAGCATTGGTTCAGGCTACATGGGGATCAGGTATGAGCAGGTATTAATGATGGTGTTTGCGCCGCTCGGCCTGATGATTGCCTGGGGTCAGTTACGTTTCATTTTTGCTAAAGAAGTCGAGCCAAAAGCGTGGCTGGTAGAACATCTTTCCGGCTACATTGGTACCGGCATTGGCGCTTATACTGCGTTCTTTGCCTTTGGCGGGCGTACCCTGTTCAGTGACATTGGCGCCTGGCAGTATGCCTTTTGGATCCTGCCCGGTGTAATTGGCAATATCGCCGTGGTTTTACTGGCCCGTAAATACCGCGGAAACAGAGAAGCTCAGATGAAAACACCGCCACTGCCGGCGCAATCAGGTTCCGCGCAGTAAAAAGACGCCTTGCCCCGACTCATCAGTGAGCACATTATCCTCGGAGCGGTCTTTCAGGCCAACGCCCGTCAGCTGTTTAGCCCGGGCGCTTTCCATTAAATACAGGCAACGTGTAGCGGCTTTTGCCGGGGCCAGCCCCTCTGGCCGCACGTTTGAAATGCAATTGCGTTTGGCATCATCACAGCCTCGCTTAGGCTGCCAGGTAAGGTAAATACCCAGGCTATCCGGCGAACTTAACCCCGGCCGCTCACCTATCAATACCACCACCATTTGTGCATTAAGCGCTTGAGCAATATCGTCGCCGATGGCGACCCTCCCCTGTTCAACCACAGCAACTGGCGCCAAAGTCCACGCTGGCTGGCTGGTTTCCAGCTGAGCCAGTAAAGCGGTTAAAAACGGTATGCTTTGCTGCATTACCGCAGTGGCGGAGAGCCCGTCGGCAATCACAATAGCCAGATCGAATAGCTCTTTTTCTCGAAGCTCTTGCAAAGAGTAAGTACTTGCTTCACTGAGTTTTCGGCCCAGATCAGGGCGCTGTAAATACACTAGGCGGTCCTCCGCCTCGCTTTTAACGCAGTGGAGTGTTAACGGTTGCTGATGATAGCTCAGCGCTGCCAGTTGCTCACATAACAGTTCGCCGTTTAACGGGCTGTGTACTGCATCAATGGCCTGGGCATGCGCGAGCTGAAATTTAAGTAATTCACTGGTGGGCAGGCTGGTACCGACCCGGCCAAGTCCGATCCGTGCAGCAGTTAGCTCGCGTAACTGTTGCCAGGTATCGGTGTGCAGGTGGTGCTCCTGGTGACTCATGACTGACCTCCGTGATGTGGCAGCGCTGCGGCAAAACGGCCGGGGAGTTTATCAGCCAATAGCTTATTGCCGCTGTCGGCGAAGATTTTCTGCTGTTTCAGCCAGGCATCAAATTCCGGCGCCGGGCGAGCACCGAATAGCTGACGAATATACAGCGCGTCATGAAACGATGTGGTCTGGTAGTTCAGCATAATATCGTCGGAGCCCGGGATACCCATAATAAACTGGCAATGGGCGCTGGCGAGTAAGGTGAGTAAATTGTCCATGTCATTCTGGTCGGCCTGGGCATGGTTGGTGTAGCAGATATCGCAACCCATGGGTAAACCTAACAGCTTGCCACAAAAGTGGTCCTCTAAACCGGCCCGGATAATTTGTTTGCCATCAAACAGGTATTCCGGCCCGATAAAGCCTACCACGGTATTAATAAGCAGCGGGTCGAGTACTCGGGCCAGGCCGTAAGCCCGGGCCTCGCAGGTTTGCTGGTCGACCCCGTGATGGCCATTGGCCGACAACGCGCTGCCCTGGCCGGTTTCAAAGTACATCACATTGTCGCCTATCGTCCCCCGCTTAAGGGATAGCGCAGCCTCGCGGGCTTCCTGCAGAATAGCCAGCGATACGCCAAAGCTATTGTTGGTGACTTCGGTGCCTCCGATGGACTGAAACACTAAATCCACCGGCGCGCCGCGCTCGATGGCTTCAATGGTGTTGGTCACATGGGTCAGCACGCAGGACTGGGTGGGAATGTCGTACTGAGTGATCAGTTCATCGAGCATGTTGAGCAGTTTGATGGTCTGCGCCACATTGTCGGTAGCGGGGTTAATACCAATTACCGCATCACCGCTACCATACATCAGGCCATCAAAGATTGATGCCGCGATACCGTTTAAGTCATCAGTGGGGTGATTGGGTTGTAAGCGGGTAGAAAAGTGGCCGGGCACGCCAATGGTGTTGCGAAACGCGGTGATCACCTCACATTTTCTGGCCACCAGGATCAGATCCTGATTGCGCATAATTTTGCTCACCGCGGCTACCATCTCCGGGGTCAGGCCCAGACACACATCCTGCAGCACAGTGGCATCGGTGGATTCAAGCAATAACCAGTTGCGTAACTCACCCACGGTTAAACTGGCCACCGGGGCAAACGCTTCGGCGTCATGGGTATCGATGATAAGCCGCGTGACTTCATCTTGCTCGTAGGGAATAACGGTTTCGTTTAAAAAGGTGCGCAGAGGAAGTTCGGCCAGGACCATTTGCGCTACTACGCGCTCTTCCGCCGTGGCCGCAGCCACACCGGCCAGTTGGTCGCCGGAGCGCAGCGGTGAGGCTTTTGCCATCACCTCGGCTAAATCCTTAAACCGATACGTGAGCTGGCCGAGTGTGTAGCGATATCCTGCCATAGCAACTCTCCCTGTGAGTGAGCTTCGATTCATCATGCCCGCGCGGCGATACATTTGCAATCGCTACCAGACGGCAGATTTTTACTTACCGGTAGCACATCGTACGCATTTACTGTTTAATTAATACTCAACACAAGGAATCGACGATCAGGAAGTCACAATGAAATATCTATTATCTGTATTAATTCTGGCAGCTTGCTTTAGCTTAGCTGAGCTTAGCTGGACGGAGCTTAGCTGGACAGGCACTGAGCTTAGCTGGACAGGCACTGAGCTTAGCTGGACCAAGCTTAGCTGGACAGGCACTGAGCTTAGCTGGACAGGCACTAGCTTAGCTGGACAGGCACTCGCAGACGAACACCAGACTAACAATCTGGACTCTGCCTTATTTGGCTATTGGTACGGTGAAAGTATTCCTCTACCCATTGGCGGCAAAATGGTTAATAGCCGGTTTACCTACCTCTTTTTAGAAAGCGGTCAAATGTATATGGGCCCGGAAGCAGCAGTAGAAAAAGCGTCTAAGAATCAGCAAGGTACCGCTTTAGATAGCGAGGTTAGAGCGAGGTTAGGACAGGCACTTGGACTGTTGAAGACGGTGTCTTGCTGGTGAAATGGGATAATGGCGCCAACACCAAACGCAGTTACCGGAAAAACGGTAACGCCTTGGAAATGCTAAATAAAAAAGGAAAAGTGGTTACCGCTTACCAGCGGTAAAGGCTTTTTTGACATGGACAGGCAATCTTTAAATTGCTCAAGGTTATGTAGCTTCAGCTCTATGAATCAGGCAGTTTTTCTGCGCTTTTTATATTTCAGAGGGTGAAATTAACGCATTTTGTCTTTCGAATGCGCGGGGAGGCTGCTTAATTTCTGCCAGTCACTTTTTGCTAAATGTCTGGCGATATGGAATGAAATGGTGTTGCTGTAATAATAAAGTTTGACTTAAAAGGCAATGAAAGCTCTAAGCGCTGTTTGTATATTTCCGGCGTTGCATGATAAATTTTTCAACGCTTACCGATGATTTAAAGGTCGTCTCGATG
>JAAFAI010000037.1 GCA_018222405.1 Gammaproteobacteria bacterium
TGCATGTGTTAGGCCTGCCGCCAGCGTTCAATCTGAGCCATGATCAAACTCTTCAATTAAATATCGAAATTTTGAATTGTCGTTGTTGACACTCTTAATGAGTGCCCACACAGATTGTCTTGTTATAAATTGTTAAAGAACAGTGCGAAGCCATTGATATCATTACGATAATTTTTGCTTTCGCTGCTTCAGGCTTTAATGTTTAGCCCCGAAGCGGGATGCGTATATTACGCTCTTTGTTTTCAGTGTCAACAACTTTTTGAAATTTAATTTCGAAGGTTGTCACTCAAAACCGCTTCAACTTTGTTTGTTCAACCTCGTTGAAGCGAGGCGCGCATTCTACGCTGATGGCTTCCTGTGTCAATGCTTTTTTTGAATATTTTCAAACGTCACATTTGGCTGAAAGCCGCTTCCAATAAGGCCTTAGCCGTTATTGCCGGGTCGGCGTTTAAGTGCGTTCCCCGTCGAAGTGGGGCGCATTATAGAGAGTTGTTCTCACAGGTCAACGGTTATTTTAAAAAAACTGTCATATTTGATTTGTTCGCTCAGAAATACATCAGAACGTGTTCTTTATGTACAATTTCCTGCGGATTAACCGCTTCTGGCTTTATCGATAATAGTAATAGATGAACAAAGCATGCTAGCGTGTGGTTAAACTAACAGGTGTTCCACTTCTTTTATTTATTAACAGAGACAACTATGCAACAAACGCTCAGTAGCTTTAAAGGTATCTCCCCCAGCATTGGTAACAATGTATATATAGCAGATTCGGTACGCCTGGTAGGCGAAGTAGAAGTCGGCGACGATAGCAGCATCTGGCATATGGTCGCCGCAAGGGGTGATGTTAACTATATAAAGATAGGCGCACGTAGCAATATACAGGACGGCACTATTCTTCACGTTACCCGCAAATCAACCGGTAATCCCGAGGGCAACCCGCTTATTATTGGTGATGATGTTACTGTTGGTCATAAATGTATGCTGCATGGCTGTACGCTGGGTAATCGTATCCTGGTAGGAATGGGCGCTATTGTAATGGACGGTGCCGTGGTAGAGGATGATGTTTTTATCGGCGCCGGTACATTAGTACCGCCTAATAAGCGTTTGGAAAGCGGTTATCTTTATGTTGGTAATCCTATGATACAGAAGCGGCCATTAAAGGAGGCAGAAATGGCTTTTTTAAAACAGTCTGCGATTAACTATGTTGAGTTAAAAGACGACTACCTTGCTGAAGGTGCGTAACCCCTAACGGTTACGCAGGTATTCGATAACACTGGCTGTCGACGGCTGTTTGCCGGTCCAGATATAAAACGCCGCGGCGGCTTGCTCCACCAGCATACCCAGACCATCCAGTTGCTTTGCGGCGCCCAGTTGCTCAGCATGGGCCATAAATACCGTGGCACCATTATCCTTTGCGTACACCATATCGTAGGCGAGCTGGCAGTTAGCCAGCACGGCATCGGGTACAGTAGGTAGCGTGCCGGATAAACTGGCAGAAGTTGAGTTAATCACCACATCATAACCAGCCAACAGTTGTTCAGGTTTAACTGCGGTTACCTTTGGGTTGCTGGCATCTTCTGCAATGGCCTGAGCTTTTTCTATAGTTCGATTAAGAATGTGCAGGTTTTTAACGCCGGCATTTAGCAGCGGATGGACAACACCACGGGCAGCGCCCCCCGCGCCTAATAGCAACACCTTGTTACCTTGCAGATTTAAGCCGTTATTGGTGAGGTCTGCCACCAGCCCAATACCATCGGTATTGAAAGCACATAACTCGCCGTCTTCATTACGCATCAGCGTATTCGCTGCCCTGGCCATTACCACCGCATCATCTTTATGTTTTGCCATGACGCAGGCTCTTTCTTTGAAAGGGACGGTAACGTTGCAACCTACCGCTTGTGGTGAGGCGAAAAAATTGTCGATAGTGGCTTCAAAGCCATCCAATGGGGCTTCTATTTTCTCGTAGCTGATATCCTCAGCACAGGATTTAGCAAACATTTGATGAATGGTTGGTGATAAACTCTGAGCAATTGGATTTCCAAAGACGGCAAACTTTTTCATGGGACTATTATCGAAACTGGGTATGGGAAAGAAAACTTCGGACAACAATACTGGTGTTACTACCCCCTATCAAGCAATAGGTGGAGAAAATACCGTCAGGCAACTGGCGAACCGGTTTTATGACATCATGGAAAATGACCCTGTGGCAGCGGAGCTTTTAGCCATTCACCCGCAACCACTGGATCGTATCCGTCATATCTTTTTTCTTTATCTTACCATGTGGCTGGGAGGTCCTAATCAATACGAACAGGAACGTGGCCATCCCCGATTAAGGGCCAGGCACCTGCCTTATACCGTTACGCCAAAACTTAAAGCCCAATGGATGTACTGCATGCGCAAGGCCATGTATGAGTGCGTTAACGATATGAATATAGCCGATCAGTTGCTAAATGCACTGGATCAACTTGCCGATCACATGGTTAACCGTGAAGACGAAGCCGTATAAATAAAAAAAGGCCCTTCAATGAAGGGCCAACAGGCAGTGCAAAAACACAAGGTGAAACTGATAAAACTAGTTTTTAGAACTTGTAACCCGCAGAGATGGTGAATACGTAAGGGTCGATATCCACGTCTACGCTGCCTTTTACGTCGGCAACGGTAAATTCTGCAGTGGTGTCGATTTTGATATAACGGGCAGAAGCATTGATTGACCAGTTGTCATCAACCTGGAAATCAAAGCCAACCTGAGCAGCTAGACCAAAAGAGTTGTCCAGATCCAGATCCGTAAAGGTTTGGTCTTCGCGGGCACCGGTAAATTCTTCGTCGAAGAAAATGGTGTAGTTAACACCCACGCCAACGTAAGGCGTAAAGGCGCTGTTAGTATCAAAGAAGTAAACCGCGCTAACTGTAGGTGGCAGGTGAGTAACTTCAGCCAGTTTGCCGTCGCCTAAACCCAGACCATTGTCTGCAGTATCAATAAGGGTTACGTCATGAGTAAATGGTGTGGCAGCCAGTACTTCAAGGCCCCAGTTAGAATCCAGCATGTAAACCAGGTTCAGGCCAAGCTGAGTGTTAGAATCGACCTCTACGCCCATTCCTACGTTGCCACCCAGGGCGTCTACATTAACGTTGCTTGAATCGTCGTTTGGTGAAACAGAAGTTAAACCTGCACGTACAATGATGTCGCCGGCTTCATAGGCAAATGCTGAAGGCGCAGATACTAGTGCGGCTAGAACTAGTGTAGCTAATGCTGATTTTTTCATTGTGTATTTTCTCATTCGTTTAAGTTGATGGAGGCTAATGTACGCCTCCTGACAAATAAAAATTTGATCTAAAACAAGTTTGAAAATACGTTTAAAAATCTGCGAATTAAGGTTGATCTACGTCAAAAGATACCGGCGCAAAGGCTCGCTTTTACCATTGATGAGGAGTAAGCCAGTCCTGCAGTTTGGCTTCGGGTGACCCGGCAGGCGCGGCATAACCATACTCCCAGCGCGCCAGCGGCGGCATAGACATCAGGATTGACTCTGTACGTCCACCGGTTTGTAACCCAAACAAGGTGCCGCGGTCATATACCAGGTTAAACTCTACATAACGTCCGCGCCGGTAAAGCTGGAACTGGCGCTCACGCTCACCGTAAGTATTGTTCTTACGTTTTTCGATAATCGGCACATAAGCATCCAGATATCCATTGCCCACGGCCTGAATGTAAGCAAAGCACTGCTCAAAATCCCACTGATTGAGGTCATCAAAGAATAACCCGCCAACCCCGCGGGTTTCGTTGCGGTGTTTCAGATAGAAATACTCGTCGCACCACGCCTTGTGCTCGGCATAGACCGTTTCGCCGAATGGCTTACAAATTTTCTTCGCCGTGTTGTGCCAATGCTGCACATCTTCTTTAAAGGGGTAAAACGGAGTTAAATCGAAGCCACCACCAAACCACCAGATTGGTGTTTCTCCCTCTTTCTCGGCGATAAAGAATCGTACATTGGCGTGCGAGGTAGGAATATATGGATTATGGGGATGGATCACTAACGACACGCCCATGGCCTGAAAACTACGGCCAGCCAGTTCAGGACGCGAAGCCGTTGCGGAGGCAGGCATTTGGGTACCATGCACGTGAGAAAAGTTTACCCCACCCTGTTCTATTACCGCGCCGTTCTTAATCACCCGTGAGCGACCACCGCCCCCCTCTTGCCGTTCCCAGGCATCTTCTACAAAGTGGCCTTTGCCATCGGCCAGTTCCAGGGTGTGACAGATATTGTCCTGCAACGCCAGTAAAAACGCTTTAACCGACTCAATCGCCTGAGGCGTATCCTTTAAGGGGGTAATACTCATGTTTAATTCCGAATGGTGGTACCGGTTAAGGCATCTTTAATAGTAGAGGGTTGAGCGGCTCCGCCCACCGAACCTGCTACATAGTGAACACTGTTAGCAAAGTAACTGCGGGCTTCTTCTGTGGTTCTTGCTGGCTCTTGTCCGGTAAGGTTTGCGCTGGTCGACACAATGGGACGGCCGAGTTTATTACACAACTCCCGTGCGCCTTCGTGAGCGGTAACCCTGACGGCTATAGCATTGTGCTCGCCAGTCAACCATTTTGGTGCAGTGGCAGACTTAGGTAATAACCAGGTTACCGGGCCGGGCCAACAGGAAAAAATACTGAATCGTTTATCCTGGGGAATGGCATTATCGTCTACATAAGGCAGCAGCTGGGAATAATTAGCAGCAAGCAGGATAAGGCCTTTTTCTACCGGACGCTGTTTTAGCGCCAGCAACGACATAACAGCTGCCTCGTTATCGGGATCGCAACCAATGCCCATTACCGCTTCAGTGGGATACACCATCAGTTGGCCACTTTCAAACGCTGCTACATCAGCATCCTGATGAACTGATTCAACGCTCATTTGTTACCTCTTATTCTGCTTCTTGTTCGCTTTGTGCTTCTTTGTAGCCACATAATGGCTGCGGGCACACTAATTGGCCCTTCTTCTCGACCAGTATAGCCCATCCACAATCAGGACAGGACTTCTCAACCGGCGCGAAATTTACCACATAACGGCATTCAGGATAACGGTTACAGGCAAAAAAGCGCTTACCGTATTTATTGGTGCGATCAAGCAGATGTCCTTTATGGCATTTAGGACAGGTAACAGAGGTATCGGTTTGCGGTTTGGCATTTTCGATATGGTGACAGGCCGGAAAGTTAGTACAGCCGATAAACATACCGTAACGGCCTTTTTTGATGGCCATAGACGAGCCACATTCAGGACAATGGCTGTCTTCTATCACTTTTAATGTGGTGGTTTGATTATCGTGTAAAGGCTTGGCGTAGTGGCAATCAGGATAGCCACTACAACCGATAAACGGGCCTGACTTGCTGTTTCTGATGCGCAGCTCTTTCCCACAGTCCGGGCAAGGCCCGTACTGATGTTCTAAAGCGTGTTCATGCGCTTCGAACAGTGAATGATCAATCTTCGACACAGCCCTACACTTCGTAATCTATAAGATTAGTGCAGTATACCGTCATGCTCTTCGAATAACAGATCTTCCATCTGCGCGTAGGCATTTTCTTTGCCCGGCACATTAAACAACACCATCAGGACCACCCACTTAAGGTCTTCTAAACAGAACTCCGGCGAGTCTATCTCCATGACTCTGTCGATGACCATTTCCCGTGTGGAAGCATCCAATACACCAACCTGCTCAAGGAACAATAAGAAACCCTGACATTCAACATCCAGGCGCATTTGTTCCTGCTGCGTATAAATACGGCTCAGGCTGCTGGAGATGCCTTTACAGAAGTAGGGGTTAATATCAGTTTCTTGCAGCGCGGCGAGTTTTTCCAACCAGGCGAGCGCTTTGTATATCTCATCGTGATGAAATCCTGCGCGGACCAGCTCTTCGGTTAGTTCATCCTGATCGACGCGAATTTCGGTTTCACTATGGATGAAGTTTTCGAAGAGATACATGAGGATATCGAACATAGCATTTTCCCCCTCAATTTGAAGTAACCACTAAAAGGTGATTACCTAACCTCGCAAACTCTATTGTAGTGGTCTGGTCTTTTTTCAAGTCTCAAGACCAGTTTTGCGTACGGTGTCGATGCAAAAAAGCAAAGCATCTAAGTTCAACTTATCTAAAAATACGGATAATGCCAAGCTTTGGGTCGACTTTTTTTCGATTAACTGAAGCATTACTCTGCAAACGATTGACTCTCATACAAAATCAACCTTGTCGCTAACCACAACAAATACTCAGACCTTAACTTTCAACAGGCCCCATGGCTCGAGTATAGCCGCCGGGCACTGCCACTATCCGGCCCTGAAGCTCAAGTTCCACCAGCCTTGGCATTAAGCGGTTAACTGACAGACCGGTTTTCTCAACCAGGTAGTCTATATTTATCGGCTCTCCGGCAAATTCTTTAAGTAGTGATTCATCCACCTCATCTTGCTGATGATTGTCACCTGCATCCTCTGAGTCTTTCACCACCCAACCCAACTCCTCGCAAATATCGCCGCTGCAGGTGACCAGCCTGGCGCCTTGCTGAATAAGATAATGAGGTCCCTCGCTGAGAGGGTTATTGATGTTGCCGGGCGTAGCAAATACATCGATGCCCATGTCTGCCGCCAGATTAGCGGTAATCATTGAGCCACTTTTAATGCGGGCCTCAATAAGCAGTACCCCGCTCGACAACGCGGCAATTAAGCGGTTACGCCGTGGAAAATGGTATGGTTTAACCTTTTCCCAGGGCGGAAACTCCGACACCAGACACCCGTTGTATTCAACCATATTCGAGGCCAGGGTCTGATGACTACGCGGGTAAATGCAGCCCAGCCCGCCACCAAGAATAGCTACGGTGCGCCCTGAGGTAGGATAAGCGCCCTGATGAGCCGCGCCATCAATACCAAGCGCCAGACCGCTGGTAACCGTTATGCCTGCCTCACCCAGCTCCTTTGCCAGGCGACGCGCTGTATTTAAACCATTAATGGTAGCCTTGCGGCTTCCCACAATGGCCAGCTGCGGCGCTTTCAGTAACTGTGCATTGCCATGGCAATAGAGTATCAAAGGAGGCGAATCAAGCTGCTTTAAGCGCTCGGGGTAAGCTGCATCACTAATGGTGATAATCTGATTGAGCGGGTGTTGGCAGAGCCATTGTTCAATTGGTTCAACCTCATTGCCGGGGCTACTAATCACGGCAATTTCATCGGGCCTGAGGCCGCACTGACTAAGCTCGCCAACCGGCAAACTAAATAGTTGCTCAATGGTTAACCCGGAATGGTCCAGTAGTGCCAGCCAGAAGGCAGGTGAACGTTTTTTTATTAAACTCAGGCGCAGCCAGCGCTGACTAAGTGATGATAGTTGGTTTTGCATTAACACTCCCGTTCTCGGTGCTGAGACGGGAGTGTCAGTACCGGTTATGGCTGGGCGACAATATTGCCGGTTCGAACCATGTCACTGGCCCGGGTGATGATGCCGTAGCTGGCATTAGTGAAGGTACTGAAGATAATCAGCTCTCCCACTTTTAAAGCAGGCTGATGAACTGTACTGCCATCATCAAAAACACTTACAACCACTTTGCTTTCGGTTGAGTATTTTGGCTCATCACCATCAATGATCACCGGCCCCTGCTGATAAATGCCCATCACAGTGCCCGGCTCAATCTCATCTTCACCTAGGTCGACGATGACTACATCATATTTACCCAACAGCTCGTACTGGTGCAGGTTACCCACAATAAACGCACGCTGTGATTCATCTGCTGGTTGCAACGCCATGTCGCCGGCAGTTTTCGGCTCACCGTAAAGTAACTTGTCACCACGCTTGGCTTCTGAATTAGACCCGTCAATTTTCACCAGCCACTCGCCCTCGGCACGGTCTTCTACCATGCTCGCATCGGCGATATGGTGAATTTGTACACCCAGCTCGTTGCCATCAAGGTCTTCAATTGTAGATTGCTTGCGGATCACGCGATACTGATCTCTGGCACGGCCGCTGCGACGACTCATTACCAGGTCTTCGTTAACAAAACGAATGGAGGCATTCTTGTTGCCAAGTAAATGCGGCAGGATTTCGTACTTACCGGCATCGAGGATTTCATGATGCTGAATGTAAGGTTCGATAACCGACCAGGGTAACAGGTTTATCGGCTCGCCCTGCTTCACCGTGCGGTTGGCATTAGGTGACAGAGTAACCTGCGTTTTTTGCCTGACAACATCGAGTACCGGTTCACCGTCGACGATGCGCAGTACGAGCACGTCACCGGGGTAAATAAGATGAGGGTTCAGAATTTGCGTATTGTTGCGCCACAGTTCCGGCCACAACCAGGGCTTATCCAGAAAGATACCGGCGATATCCCACAGTGTATCGTTCTTCTTAACCGTATAACGAGTTGGCGCATCGGGTTTGACCTCCAGTGCCAGCGCACAACTCGCACCGACCCAAAGCATCAGCCCAGCCAGTATGGCCGCCCATTTTTTTGCAATTTTTAACATTATATCCCCTCGCCAGTAACGTCTCGCAGCCAGCCCTATCCTTGTATTATTAGATCACAATCCCCAATAATTCAGTATAGAAACGATTAATACTGCATGAAAACGTGCTTTAAGCTAGAATACTGCCTGTTCAGGCAGGATAAATAGCATCATCGGCCTTAGCGTATAATTCTTAATACAGAAAGAGTGTAAATATCGACAGATGGCAATATTAGACGTATTACAATTCCCCGACGAGCGCCTTCGTACAGTGGCTAAGCCCATTGATGAAGTCAACAGCGAAATTAAACAACTCGTCGCCGACATGTTTGAAACCATGCGCGAAGAAAAAGGCATTGGCCTGGCTGCAACGCAGGTTAACAGACACGTGCGCCTGGTAGTCATGGACGTCTCCGAAGAGCAAAACGAACCACGGGTATTTATTAATCCCGAAATCGTTAACAAAGAAGGCTCTACCATTAGTGAAGAAGGCTGTCTGTCGGTTCCGGGTAACTACGCCAAGGTAGATCGTGCCGAAAAAGTCACGGTAAAAGCCCTCGATGGCGAAGGCGAACCCTACGAGCTGGAAGCTGATGGTCTGCTGGCGATTTGTATTCAACACGAACTGGATCATCTGGATGGTAAGTTATTTGTAGATTACTTATCGCCCCTTAAGCGCCAGCGTATTCGCAAGAAACTCGAAAAAGAAGCCCGTCTGGCCGCTAAAGCCTGAGAGAAAGCCCTGTGACCAAGCCACTGAATATAGTTTTTGCCGGTACGCCGGACTTTGCGGCTACCCATTTAACTGGCTTGCTCAACAGCCAGCATAATGTGATAGCGGTGTACACCCAACCAGATCGGCCCGCCGGACGTGGCAAGAAGCTTACCCCCAGCGCCACCAAACAGGTGGCCGAGGCGCACAATATCCCGGTGTACCAACCTGCATCATTAAAAAACCCGGAAGCCCAACAAGAACTCGCCGCACTAAAGCCGGATATTATGGTAGTAGTCGCCTACGGTTTACTGCTGCCCAAAGCGGTACTGGACATACCGGCGCGAGGCTGTATTAACGTGCATGGCTCTATTTTGCCACGCTGGCGTGGTGCAGCGCCTATTCAGCGCAGCATCTGGGCTGGTGATAAAGAAACTGGCGTCACCATTATGCAAATGGATGAAGGGCTGGATACCGGCGCTATGTTACATATCGCCAGATTGCCAATTACCGATTCAGATACCAGCGCTACCCTGTATTCCAAACTGGCAGACATTGGCCCACAGGCCCTGGTTGAGGTGCTGGATGATTTCGACGCGCTGAATGCTGAACCGCAACAGGAAGACAGCGCTACCTACGCTAAGAAGCTCAGTAAAGAAGAAGCGTTTCTTAACTGGCAGGAACCGGCCGAACAATTAAGCCGCAACGTAAGAGCATTCAACCCCTGGCCGGTTTGCTGGAGTCAGGTTAACGGCAAGAATATTAAAGTCTGGCAGGCGTCTGTTAGCGAACACGCTGTCGCCAGTAAAGCTCCAGGCACCATTCTGGCTGCTGATAGATCAGGAATAGTGGTAGCCACCAGCGATAAAGCGCTGTGTATAGAGCGATTGCAGTTGCCAGGTAAAAAGCCCATGGCCATTCAGGATGTGCTCAATGGTTATCAGGAATGGTTTGCGGTAGGCAGCGTGTTGCCCTGTGAGCCTGAGCAAGCACAATGAAACTACCGGCTAAAGTCGACCTTCGCGCCGATACCACCTGGGTTATCTTTCAGGTACTGGAACAGGGAAAATCCTCCCGCGAAGCCTTAGCCATGGCTCAGGCCAGACACAGTAAACAAGATGCCGCCTGGCTACAGGAAATGGCAATGGGTGTCTTCCGCCACCTGCCACAATTACAGATATGGCTTCGGGAACTGCTTGAGCAGCCTCTTAAGGGCAGTAAGAAAATCCTCGAACATGTGATTTTGCTAGGCTTTTATCAGCAGGCTTACAGCCGTGTGTCTGACCATGCGGCCGTTGCGGCAACGGTTAACGCTGCGGAAGTGCTTGGTGGTAAAGGGCTCAAAGGACTCATTAACGCCATACTGCGAAACTTCCAGCGTCAGCAGCTGGCCGAACAGGTTAGCGACAACCCTATTATTCAGTCTGGTTTGCCTAAATGGCTGTACAAACGCCTTGCGAATGCCTATCCGCAGGCGCTGGAAGGCCTGTTAAATGGTATGAATCAGCCTGCGCCTATCTGGCTCAGAGTAAACCAGCAGCAATGTACGCAGCCAGATTACTGTAGTGCCTTAACAGAAGCCGGCATTCGCTTTGCGCTCTCTGAAGCACATCCGGATGCCGTGATACTGCTCGACAGAACGCCAATAACTACCCTGCCAGGCTTTGCCGAAGGCTGGTTCAGTGTTCAGGACGGTGCAGCACAGCTGGCAGCGCCATTGCTTGATGCTCAGCCAGGCGAACGTATTCTGGATTGCTGTGCAGCACCCGGTGGTAAGAGTGCACATATTCTGGAACGCTCCTCCGGGCTGGCGGAGCTGATTGCTCTGGACAGCGAAGCATCCCGTCTTGAACGGATGACCGAGAACTTAAAGCGCCTGCAGTTACACGCGAACTTAGTTTGCGCCGATGCCGCAGAGGTGGATGGCTGGTGGGACGGCAAGCCCTTCGACCGCATCCTGTTAGATGCGCCCTGCTCTGCGACTGGCGTTATTCGTCGTCACCCGGACATACGCTGGCTACGTAAGTCAGCCGATATTGAGGTGCTGCAAGCGCTACAGTATAAGATTCTGAGCAACCTGTGGCGCACGCTCAAACCCGGCGGTACGTTGGTTTACGCAACCTGCTCTGTGCTGCCGGTTGAAAACAAAGCGCAGATTAGCCGCTTCCTGCAAGAGCACAGCGATGCACAGTTACTACCCATCCAACCGGGGGAAACCATAGAGCAGCCAGGGCGGCAAATTTTGCCCGGCGAGCAACAAATGGATGGTTTCTATTATGCGAGGCTGCTAAAGTCTTAATAACCAAGATTAAAAATACCTTACAACGACGATGAAGATTATCATCCTTGGCGCAGGACAGGTTGGCGGCACACTGGCTGAAAACCTGGTAGGCGAAAAAAACGAAATCACGGTGATCGATTCCGATCCCGTTATCCTGCGTGCGTTGCAGGACCGCCTCGATCTGCAGGTTGTAACCGGTGTAGGCTCGCACCCTGATGTGCTGCGTAAAGCAGGTGCCGAAGACGCCGACATGCTGATTGCTGTAACCAACAGTGACGAAAGTAACATGCTGGCCTGTCAGGTGGCTTACAGCCTGTTTAAAACCCCAACCAAAATTGCCCGGGTCCGCTCCGAGCAATACATCATTTACCAGGAACAACTGTATAAGCAGCAGGACATCCCGGTTGATCACATCATTGCCCCGGAACAGCTTGTAACGCAGGCCATTAAGCGCCTGATTGATTACCCCGGCGCCCTGCAGGTAGTGGAATTTGCTGAAGGCAAAGCCAGCCTGGTTGCGGTAAAAGCCTATTACGGCGGTTTACTGGTAGGCCATGCTTTATCCGCTTTGAAAGAGCATATGCCCAATGTGGAAACCCGGGTAGCGGCTATTTACCGCCGCGGAAAACCGATCCGGCCGCTGGGTACCACGGTTATTGAGGCTGATGACGAAGTATTCTTTATCGCCGCCACTAAGCACATTCGCGCAGTCATGAGCGAGCTGCAAAAGCTCGAATCCAGCTACAAACGCATCATGATTGCCGGTGGTGGCTTAATTGGTGCCGGTCTGGCCAAGCGACTTGAGCATAACCATAACGTAAAGCTTATCGAATACAGCCCTGAACGAGCACAGTATTTATCTGCTCATCTGGATAAAACCATTGTGTTCAGCGGCGATGCCTCCGACTCTACACTGCTGAGTGAAGAAGGCGTAGAACAGGTTGATGCGTTTATCGCCGTTACCAACGACGATGAAGCCAATATTATGTCGGCAATGCTGGCCAAACGTATGGGCGCGCAAAAAGCCATGGTGCTGATCCAACGCAGCGCCTATGTGGATCTGGTTCAGGGTGGCGAAATCGATATTGCCTTCTCCCCTCAGCAAGCCACCATCTCAGCTTTGCTTACACATGTTCGCCGCGGCGATATAGTTAATGTGTACTCACTTCGCCGTGGTGCCGCAGAAGCTATAGAAGCCATCGCCCATGGCGATAAAAATACGTCAAAAGTGGTAGGCCGCGAAATTGGCGATATTAAATTACCTCCCGGCACCACCATTGGTGCTATTGTGCGTGAGGAGCAGGTTATCATTGCACACAGCGATACCGTGATAGAAGCCAACGACCATGTCATTTTGTTTTTGGTTGATAAGAAATATATCAACGATGTGGAGCGTCTGTTCCAGCCGAGCGCATTCTTTTTTGGCTAAATTTCATCCTGTTTGCTTGCAATACACTACTAAACTGATAAATTTTACTGTGTTGTGACGTTAATCAGGATGTTCAGTTTTCGCTAAGGAGTATTGCGAATTACAACAGCTTTCCTCGTTTATACAACACCGTTACCGGTGAGGTTAAGTATATAATCACTCGAACGTTTTTACTGAAACGTGATACCCCATCGGTTTCCTTAATTGTTAGTATTGTATGAGAGGGATCCGTGAAAACTATCAATTCGAAGGTTGTAAAACCGTTCAAGCAAACCCCTATTAAATCACTGAAACTGTTAACTATTGCCAGTGCTTTGGCCTTTCAAACGGCATGTATGTCAACCAACCCGATGATGGGCGGCAGTGACAGCACCGTTACCGGCGCGGCTGGCGGCGCCAACGCGTCGGAAAACAATACCGCTCTGGAAAAGTGCGATACCCCATTGGGTACCGCTTCGATATTTGAAGACACGACCTTGCCCTGGTGGCAGGATTACCGCAGAACCTACCCTAAAGTCGGTAGTACCGTTCCCATACTTCGCCTGATGATTCAGCAATCAAACTGCTTTGTTATTGTTGAGCGCGGCCGGGCAATGAATGCGATGAACCGAGAGCGTCAGCTGATGCAATCAGGTCAGCTGCGCAGCACCAGTAACATTGGTGCAGGTCAGATGGTTGCCGCCGATTACACGGTAAGTCCGGAAATCATGTTTGCCGATAAAACGGCTTCAGGAAAAGCTATCGGTGGTGCTTTACTGGGCGGCCTGGGTTCGCTGGTGGGTGGTGCTTTTGACAAAAACGAAGCTGCTACCACACTAATGCTAATCGATAACCGCTCAGGTGTGCAGCTATCATCCTCGTACGGTTCATCTTCGAACTATGATTTTGGCATGTTTGCCGGAATGTTTGGTGGTGGCGTAGGCGGTGCAGGTGGCGCTTATTCTAAGACACCCGAAGGTAAAATGCTGACAACTGCATTTGCCGACTCGTTTAATAATATGGTTAAAGCATTAAGGAACTACAAAGCTCAGGAAGTCGAAGGTGGTCTTGGCAACGGTGGCTCTCTATCGGTTAGTGGTGCACAGGACGCTAAGCCGCAAACCCAGCCAATTCCGCAGGAGCCCAGCCCGCCGCTGGTATCAACAGCAGTTTATGTGGAACCCACGCCAGCATCGACTTCTGTGAATAGAAGTAAAAGCTATAACTTTGATATAGAAGAATATGACGAAGATGCTTTTAATAAGTATTTTGAATGGCTTAAAAACACCGGCCCGTTAGTAACAGCATTTGCTAGCTTTGACCCTGAAAATAACAGCAATGCATTTGGCGGTATGTCCATTTCTTCGGTTGCAACAATGCTGCTCGGTCAACTAGATACTTACCGTATCGAGTTAGAGGCCTGGCCGTATGATGCTAGAGCTGAAGCCTGGCGAGTTATGGGAAAACGTATCGAGAGCCACAGCAAAATATTCGAACGGAATCGTCAAATGGCGTTGAAAAATGAACGGTTATCAGAAGACGTTCGTTATATGATTTCTGATATCCAGCTTGTTACCAAGGATAACTTATTTCCTGAGGGTATCTAACCCCGCCAGAACGTTGGGGAGAACAATACCAGTAAGGAAAAGACTTCCAGTCGACCAAACAGCATGGCGGTAACCAGTAACCACTTACCGCCATCGCTGACATCGGCAAAGGTACCTGCAACCGAACCCAGCCCCGGGCCAAGGTTGTTTAAAGTAGCGGCTGTCGCGGTAAAGGCGGTAATATTATCCAGCCCGGTAGCAATCAGACCTATCATAATCACCACAAAAACTATTGCATAAGCAGAGAAAAAGCCCCACACCGCTTCGACTACCCTGTCAGGCATCGCCCGCTCCCCCAGTTTTACGGAGTACACGGCCTTAGGGTGGATCAGCCGATCGATTTCACGCTTGCCTTGCAGAAACAGCAGATAGACCCGGATCACTTTGAGGCCGCCACCGGTAGAGCCGGCGCAGCCGCCAATGAAGCTTGAGAAAATTAGCAGGATAGGCAGGAATGACGGCCAGTTTGCAAAGTCGGTGGTAGCGAATCCGGCAGTAGTACTAATCGATACGGCCTGGATAACCGCCTGATCCAAAGCTTCCTCGGCGTCGCTGAAGTGATTGTGAAAGACCAGCACCATAAAACACACGCTGATCAGTGCCGCCTGAATAAACAGGAAGGCCTTTAATTCCGGATCCTGCCAGTACCCTTTTAATGTTCGGCCGCTGGCCGCAGCGTAATGCAGCGAAAAGTTAAATGCGGCGATAATCAGAAAGAGTGCACAAATGGCGTTAACCACCGGGCTATCAAAATAACCCAGGCTGGCATCGTGAGTAGAAAACCCGCCAATAGCAATGGTCGAAAAGGAATGGCAGATGGCGTCGAACCAGTTCATCCCGGCGAACCAGTAAGCCAACGTGCACGCAGTGGTAAGTGATAAATAGATATACCAGAGATGCTTGGCAGTATCGGCGATCCGCGGCGTCATTTTAGAGTCTTTCACCGGACCGGGGGTTTCGGCCCGGTACAGCTGCATTCCCCCTACGCCCAGAATTGGCAGAATAGCCACCGCCAGCACGATGATCCCCATACCGCCCAGCCATTGCAGTTGCTGGCGGTAAAACTGTACAGAGTGGGGCAGAAAATCAATCCCTTCAATCACCGTTGCACCGGTGGTAGTTAAGCCCGAAAACGATTCAAAAAACGCATCGGTAACGGTCATCGAGGGTTGTTCGAGAAGAATAAACGGAATAGCACCGAAACTGGCCAGTACCGACCAGAATAGCACCACAATCAAAAACCCTTCACGGGCTCTTAAGTCCTGGCGATGACTGCGATTGGGATACCAGAACGCACAACCGGTCAGGATACACAGTATAAAAGCCAGGAAGAATGGCAAACCACTACCGTCTTCGTAAATCAGAGAAACGATCGCTGGTGGGATCATGGTGACTGAGAACAGTGCAACCAGTAACCCTAAAATACGAATGATAGCGCGATAATGCATTATAGTATGTTGGCTATTCTTTATGTTATTGAATTGATGCAGCTCTCACTATATAGCGAAAGCTACATACAACCAAGCGACACTTCAGTATTACGACTGCATGGCAAACACTGCCTGCACCATCTTATCGAGCCCTTCCCCTACCTCCAGCAGGTTCTGACCAAGCATATAGGCAGGTGTTGTAACCAGTTTAGCTTCGCTATCAATAATAACCTCGGTCACTGCGCAGTTTTGGTGTTTGATGCCAAATTGCTCCAATGCTTCTGCGGTACCAGCATCGTTACCAATGGTCAGGTTTACACTGTTGCCATACACCTTTGCTGCCAGCGCCGGCGCAATACAGGCATAGGCAGCCGGTTTACCAGCGTCGGCAAAAGCTTTACAAACGGTCAGTACATCGGCGTCAAATTCGCAATCTGCGCCATCTACTGCGAAGGTACACAGGTTTTTCGCTGCGCCAAAGCCACCCGGTAAAATTAACAAATCAAAGTCCTCAACGTTGCACTCGGTTATAGCCTTGACCTCGCCCCGGGTGATACGGGCAGACTCCACCAGTACGTTACGCGATTCCCCTTCTGCCACTTCCCCTGTCAGGTGATTAATAACGTGCAGCTGCGGCTTGTCCGGAGCAAAACACTGATAACTGCCACCGTGTTTCAGAATACTTTGCAACGTTAACACTGACTCATGAATTTCGGCGCCGTCGTAAACACCACACCCGCTCAGAATTACTGCTACTTTTTTCATGATCTGGTCTCCATACTGTGTCTTTTCTGGCTTATGCAATTTCATTTTATGAATTGCCTTTAACCAATAAAAATTTTATCAACCAAAACTAGGATTTCTACTGGTATATGCTAAATTATCTTTTGTACCAGCGCCTGCCTAAATAATAGACAGTTTGGTTATCCACAATAATATATGGAAATAATAAAGCAGGATAGAGTCTGCAAAATTTTTATTTTTCCCTTACTTTTCATAAAGATCTGCTACCAAAATCGTAGCGATCTGATCGCGCCACATTTACGTTGATCACATTAGATCACAAAGTTATCCACAACCACTGGGATCGCAATAGTAGCCATTGCCAAAGGTGTATGGCATGCTTCGCCACAGACCATAGCAAGAGAAGATTTTAATCATGTCATCCCCTTCAAAGCCCCCGTTTATCCTCGTCGATGGGTCTTCATACCTGTTCAGAGCTTTTCATGGATTACCACCACTGACCAATACCAAAGGTCAGGACACCGGTGCGATCTATGGCGTGATCAATATGCTTAAAAGCTTGATCAAACAGTACAGCCCAACACATATTGGCGTGGTATTCGATGCCAAGGGAAAAACCTTTCGGGATGATATCTATCCAGAGTATAAGGCTAACCGCCCTCCCATGCCGGATGAGCTGCGCTCGCAAATAGCACCGCTGCACGAAATTATTAAAGCCATGGGCTTACCACTGATTATCGAAGACAGTGTTGAAGCCGATGACGTAATCGGCACCCTTGCCCGCCAGGCCAGCGAACAGGGTATCGACACCCTTATCAGCACCGGCGATAAGGACATGGCTCAGTTAGTCAATGAGCATGTGACATTAATCAATACCATGAACAACCAGTTGATGGACGTTCAGGGTGTACAGGATAAGTTTGGCATCCCCCCAGAGCTGGTCATCGACTTCCTCGCGCTTAAAGGGGATAAGGTCGATAACATTCCTGGTGTACCGGGAGTTGGCGACAAGAGCGCCCAGGGATTATTGAATGGCATTGGTGGCATTGAAGCCATCTATCAAAACCTCGACAAAATTGCCGAACTGGATTTTCGCGGTGCCAAAACGCTGGGCAAGAAAATGGCTGAGTTTGAGGAACAGGCCCGTTTATCCTACAAACTGGCAACCATCGATGTAGATCTTAACCTCGACTATTCGCCACAAACCCTCACTCCTGAACAAGCCGACAACGACAAACTGGCCGACTTATACAGCGAATATGAATTCAAGCGCTGGTACACCGAAGTCACCAGCAGCCAGGCCACACCAGCTGCAACAGATTCAGACAGTAAAAGTAAAAATACTGGTGAAGAGGAAGTCGCCGCTACTGAAATTGAGACGGACTACACTACGATTCTCGACGAAGCCACGTTCAACCAGTGGTTTGAAAAAATTCAACAGGCCGACATTGTTGCCTTTGATACCGAAACAACCAGCCTCGACTATATGGAAGCAGAACTGGTAGGGATGTCCTTTTGTATGGAGCCCGGTGTTGCCGCATACCTGCCGGTTGCACATGATTACCCGGATGCACCGGAACAGCTATCAAGAGACTGGGTACTTCAGCAGTTAAAGCCCTGGCTGGAGGATGTCTCCCGGATCAAGGTAGGCCAGCACCTTAAGTACGACAAAAATGTACTTGCTAATTACGACATAACGCTGGATGGCATTGGCTTCGATACCATGCTGGAGTCTTATGTATTGAACAGCACTGGTAGTCGCCACGATATGGATACCCTGGCGCAAAACTACCTGAACCACCGTACCGTTCATTATGAAGAGATCGCTGGTAAAGGGGCTAAACAGCTTACCTTTAATCAGATCGATCTGGAACAGGCTGCCTTTTATGCAGCGGAAGATGCCGACATTACCCTGCGTTTGCACGAAGTCCTGTGGCCCAAGGTAGCTTCCGAAGACACCCTGAAAAAGATCCTACAGGAAATTGAAGTACCGCTGGCCTCTATTCTGGCCCGCATGGAACAACAGGGTGTCCTGATAGACAGTCAGCAATTAAGTCAGCAAAGTCAGCAACTGGCTACCCGCATCATGGAACTGGAAAAAGAAGTTCATGAAATGGCCGGCGAGGCGTTTAATCTGGGCTCCACCAAACAACTCCAACATATACTGTTCGAGAAGATGGAGCTACCGGTAGTTAAAAAGACTCCCAAAGGCGCGCCTTCCACTTCTGAAGAAGTATTGCAGGAACTGGCATTGGACTACCCTCTGCCGGCGCTGATCATGGAATACCGCGGTCTGACCAAGCTTAAAAATACCTACACGGATAAACTGCCGAAGATGATTAATCATCGCACCGGTCGTGTTCACACGTCTTATCATCAGGCCGTTACCGCCACCGGCCGGCTATCGTCGACGGACCCCAACTTACAGAACATCCCTATTCGTAATGAAGAAGGCCGCCGGGTGCGCAAAGCCTTTATCGCCCGAGACGGATACAAGATTGTGGCGGCCGACTACTCGCAAATCGAGTTGCGCATTATGGCTCACTTATCCGGCGATAAGGGGCTGCTTGATGCATTTGCCCATGGCAAGGATATTCACCGGGCAACGGCCTCTGAGGTATTTAATGTGGCCGAAGATGATGTCACCGATAACCAGCGCCGTAGCGCCAAAGCAATTAACTTTGGTTTGATCTACGGGATGTCTGCTTTTGGTCTGGCTAAACAGTTACATGTTGGCCGTCAGGAAGCCCAGGAATATATGGATCTGTATTTTAAGCGTTACCCAGGTGTGCTCGATTATATGGATCGTACCCGTGACTTTGCCAAAGAACATGGTTATGTCGAAACCGTATTTGGCCGGCGGTTGTATTTGCCGGAAATCAAATCGAGCAACGGTGCGCGTCGCAAAGGCGCCGAACGGGCGGCCATCAATGCCCCTATGCAAGGCACGGCAGCCGACGTAATAAAAATGGCTATGATTCAGGTGGATGACTGGATCCGCAGCACCGACAGCGACGACGTAGTGATGATCATGCAGGTGCACGATGAACTGGTATTTGAAATCAAACAGGACACCCTGGATACCAATGTGGCAACCATCGTAGAACTGATGGAACAGGCGGCAACACTGTCGGTACCACTGAAAGTAGAAGCCGGAAATGGCGAAAACTGGGAAGAAGCACACTAAAAAGGTAATTAGCTTTCAGAAAAAACGTAACAATTGCTGAATATTACGGCAAGTCACCGGTTACATAAGTAATAAAATTACATTTTTGACTTGCCGTTTTCGTTTAGCTTAGGTAGTCTTACCACTGTAGGGTACAGAGGTGAGAAATCGTTTTTCAAACCTTTGATTTGAGCTCCGGTGTTTACCGGAGCTTTTTTTATGTCTGAAATAAATTACAGGCAGGCCTGTTCAGGTTGTTCAAAAAGCATTTCTACTTTCTTCAACACTCCCGAACCACGTTTTTTTCACGCTTAAGATACTGATAAGTAAAAAGAATAAAATTAATTTTAAAATAAATGAATTATTTCTGAACTTTCGGTGTGATTACGTACTCTTATTATCGGTTTTTTTATGTGTTTTCTCTCAGTCCTTAGCCCCATTCTATGAATGGGGTTATTTTTTTGACCGCTATTAATCAGCGCTAACTTCCTCATCCGCCGGTTTATCTTTGAGCAGACCAAACCATTGGTTCAGCACCGCTTCAAGCTCGGGCAGGCCGTGTTTATTTAAGGCCGAAAAAGTCTGCACAGTGACATCACCACAAAACGCCAGCGCGGCTTCTCTGGCCATCAGTAATTGCGCTTTGCGTTTACCTGATTTTAATTTGTCGGCTTTGGTTAATAACGCCAGAACCGGGATCCCAGCGTCCACCGCCCAATGGATAAGATCCTGGTCGATATCTTTGTAAGGATGACGAATATCCATCAGTACAACCAGGCCCTTCAGGCTTTTGCGCCGTTGTAAGTACTCACCAAGGGAACGCTGCCATTTTTGCTTCATGGCCAGCGGAACTTTGGCATAACCGTATCCGGGCAAATCCACCAGGCGCTTATCGGCTTCCAGCTCAAACACGTTAATAAGCTGAGTGCGGCCTGGAGTTTTACTGGTTCTGGCCAGATTTTTTTGCCGGGTCAGTGTGTTTAAAGCGCTGGACTTACCGGCATTCGACCGTCCGGCGAAGGCGACCTCAATACCGCTATCATCTTTAAGGTGCTTAATGTCGGGGGCGCTGGTAAAAAATTTTGCTTTGCTGTAATAACTCATGGGGTACTCATAATGTCAGAACGTCTGCTACATTAGTCGTAGTTCAATATTAAACCGATGTTATTCCATAGTTTTAGCATGGAATAGGTTTTTCTGACGCGTTAAATGTGTAAAATACGCATGATATCACGTATATCACATCAGCCGTTGGATCCTTGTAAGAGAAAAATTATGAAAAAACTGTGTTTGTTGGTTTGTTTAACCCTTGGGTTTACCACTTCTGTTACTGCCGAAGGAGACCCTGAAGCTGGTAAAGCAAAATCAGCTGTCTGTGCTGCCTGTCACGGACCTGATGGAAACAGCATGATCGACATCAATCCTAAGATTGCCGGTCAGCACCAGAACTATCTGGTAAAACAATTAACCGAATTCCGCTTAGCCTCTTCTACCGGTGGCGAAGAAGGTCGTAATAATGCCGTGATGAACGGTATGGCCGCCCCGCTTAGCGATCAGGACATTGCCGACCTTGCGGCTTACTTCTCAAGCCAGGAAGCAACGCCAGGCTCTACCCCTGAAAACTTTGTTGAGCCAGGTGAAGCACTGTATCGCGGTGGTGATGCGGAACGTGGTGTAACTGCTTGTATCGCCTGTCACGGCCCAAGTGGTAACGGCATGCAATTAGCTGGGTTCCCGGATATCAGCGGTCAGCATGCAGCCTATACTACAGCCCAGTTAAAAGCCTTCCGTGCCGGCGAGCGTCATAATGACATGAACGGTATGATGCGTGATGTTGCCTCTAAACTGACTGACGAAGACATCGAAATCCTGGCGAATTACATCGCAGGTTTACACTAAAATTTACCGTACTGACCAAAGCTTACACGCCATTGTTAATAAAATGTAACACACAGTGTTGTAATTTATTACAGTTAGTGTAAGCTAGTTTGCGTCGTGAAACCTGTTGTGAAACAGCCCGACAATAACAACAAAAATAAAAAGTCAGTCCACGGATGAATTTATAAAGTGTCAGGAAGACCCAGAACAACAAATGCTCTGTGAAAAAGAACAATAAGGGGAGCACTGCAGGAAAGCCAGCCGCACAGAGAAGTGCACTAACGGGAGAGGTGTCATCTGACACTCAATTAGCAAGGTGATGGTGTGATACCATCACCTTTTTTATTGCAGTAAATCATGTTTAATTGCCCACTTTGCCAGTCTAAACAATACGTTCAGTTTCATCAGGATAAAAAACGTACCTACTTGCGCTGTAATCAGTGTCTGTTGGTGTTTGTCGATCCGCAATTCTTACCAGACCCGGAACAGGAACTATCTGAGTATCGTTTGCATCAGAATAGTCTCGAAGACGAAGGCTACCTTCGTTATCTTAATCGCTTGGTAGACTGTGTTAAACCGCACCTGAGTAAGGATGCAAAGGTATTGGATTACGGCTCAGGCCCCTGCCCGGCACTTGCGCACTTACTTAACAAAGCGGGCTTTGATACCGATTGTTTTGACCCCTTTTTTGGCCCTGAGAAAATCCCCGGCACCAGCTATGATTTGATCACAGCTACAGAATCTATCGAACATTTCCACACACCGGCAACAGAATGGCAGCGCTGGATGGAACTACTCACGCCCGAAGGTTGGCTTGCCATCATGACCAAGCGGGTACTGAGTGCCGACAAATTTGCCAACTGGCATTATAAGAATGACCCCACGCATGTGAGTTTTTTTTCTGTTGAAACCTTTACCTGGCTGGCCCGGGAGTATCAGTTAAATGTGATCTTTCCGGACCGCGACATTGTATTGATGCAGAAGCTCGCGTAATAACGCGTTATAATGGTAGCTATTAAACACTGCACCAGAGCGCAGGAGCTCGACAAAATACTATGGCAAAAAAGAAAAAATCCAGAAAGGTAGGTTTGATTGGCGTTCGTAAAAACCCTGATCATGTTAATACCAAGTCTTCTGAACGGCCTAAAAAGCACAAAGGTAAAGCCCCCGGTAGCCGGCATAATGTTGAACAGAAGAAAGCAGAAAAAGCCGCTTCTAATACCAACAAGGATCCGCGTTTAGGGAGTAAGAAACCGGTGCCACTGATAAAATCAGTACCGGCGAAAATTGAAAAGCGCAAGTTTGCCACCCCGGCCGAAGAGTTAGCAGCCATCGAGGCTGATGATCGTCTGGCCAGTTTACTGGATAAACTCGATGAAGGTGAGAAGATAACCAAAGAACAGCAGCACTATGTCGATACCACTATGGCTCGCCATAAGGTGTTGTGTGATCTGATGGGTATCAGTGATGACGAAGATGAGGAAGACGAAATCGACGATTTAGATGCACTTGATGCATTGAAACTGGACGACTACGAGAAATAACTATGCTTTGGATAATTCTGGTCAGCATTGGTTTGCTAATCATCGCTGCTCTTGGTGTTTACGCCGGCAAACTGGTTTTTCAGTTACAGCAGCAAAACACCCGCCAAAAGGAAGCTCGGGAAAAGCGCTTGGTAGTGATGTTTGAAAGCATTCACACCATTGCCAGAGCCATGCAGCAGCAACAATGTAACGTATCAGAGGGTACCATACGTATCTGTCGGCTACTCAGAGCACTCCCCGAAGAAGCCCGCGACTATGCCGGCGAATATCCGGCTATACATACGCTGTTTACCGAAGTCAGCGGCTTCGCTATTTTAGAAGACCGCAAGGCGTTATCCAAACAGCAGCGCTTCAATGAAGACAAAGCCCGGGAAGCTATCGAAGAGCAACACGAAACGCCGGTCTTAAAAGAGCTGCCGGCTATTATCGCCTACTGTGAAGAGCGCTACCCGCAATTAGCCACTTCCCGCACACTTTCGTAACAGTGACAGTCTGTGGTGTGGTCATTGACCATGCCCACGGCCTGCATGAACGCATAGCAAATCGTCTCGCCAACAAATTTAAAGCCCGCTTTTTTGAGTGCCTTTGCCATCGCCTTTGATTCAGCGGTACTGGTAGGCGCGTCGCGAAAATCCTGCCACTGGTTAACCACGGTTTTATGGTTAGTGAATTGCCAGATAAAGTCACTGAACTCCCTATTTTCAGTTAGTGCCAGATAGGCTCTGGCGTTAGTAATAATGGCATTAATTTTCGCCCGGCTGCGTATAATCTGTGGATTTTGCAGCAGTCGTTCAACGTCTTGTTCAGTCATCGCAGCTATTTTTACCGGATCGAACTGATGAAATGCTGCTTCAAACCCCGCCTGTTTTTTTAGAATCGTAATCCAGCTCAGACCGGCCTGCTGACCATCGAGACATAATTTTGCGAACAGCCGTTGGGAGTCATACTCAGGTCGTCCCCACACTTCATCATGGTACTGCTGATAGATTGGGTCGTCCGACACCCAGCCACACCGAATAACACTTTCACTCATTTTCATCTCCTGTGATGGGACCAACTGTAATACTCCTCGCTGAACAACGCCGGTTTTGTTGGAATAAACCGGACTTTTTAGTCAACAAGCGGGTAATTAAGCCGCCCAAGGCCTACATTCATGGCCTTACAAAATGTATACTAACCCACCTCTTTAAGTCATCAGTCAGTTATAGTCGTTAATGTATGCACAAGTACGATATTAAAACATTTCAGGGCTTGATCCTTGCCTTACAGGATTACTGGGCCAGACAAGGTTGCGTAATTATTCAACCACTGGATATGGAAGTTGGAGCAGGTACCTTTCACCCTATGACGTTCCTGCGTTCGTTGGGCCCTGAGCCTATCAGCAGTGCTTACGTGCAACCAAGCCGACGTCCTACTGACGGTCGCTATGGTGAGAACCCTAACCGTCTGCAGCATTACTATCAGTTCCAGGTCATGCTTAAGCCTTCACCGGATAACTTCCAGGAGCTTTACCTTGGCTCACTTAAAGAGCTTGGCTTCGACCCACTGGTGCACGACATTCGCTTTGTAGAAGATAACTGGGAATCACCTACCCTTGGCGCTTGGGGTCTTGGCTGGGAAATCTGGCTGAACGGCATGGAAGTCACCCAGTTTACCTACTTCCAGCAAGTGGGTGGCCTTGAGTGTAAGCCCGTGACCGGTGAGATTACTTATGGTCTTGAGCGTCTGGCCATGTATATCCAGGGCGTCGACAGTATTTATGATCTGGTCTGGACTGATGGCCCAATGGGTACAGTCACCTACGGCGATGTGTTCCACCAGAACGAAGTGGAGCAATCCACCTATAACTTTGAATATGCCAACGTGGAAGTCATGTTCAGAACGTTTGATGAGTGTGAAGCCGCTTGTCAGATGCTGATTGAAAAGAATCTGCCGTTACCGGCTTATGAGCAGGTAATGAAAGCATCCCACGCATTTAACCTGCTGGATGCCCGCCACGCGATATCTGTTACGGAGAGACAACGTTACATCTTACGCGTCAGAACCCTTGCCAAAGCCGTTGCACAAGCTTATTACAATGCCCGTGAAGAGCTTGGTTTCCCGCTGTGTAAGAAGGAGCAGTAAAAGGTGCGCACCGAAAATCTATTAGTTGAACTGGGTACCGAAGAGCTACCCCCGAAAGCCCTTATCCAACTGGGCGCAAGCTTTGCCGATAACATCAAAGATGCATTAAGTGCAGCAGAGCTGGGTTACAGCAATGTACAGTGGTTTGCCGCGCCGCGTCGTTTGGCCGTGTACGTAACCACCCTGGCAGAATCACAGCAGGATAAAGTGGTAGAAAAACGCGGCCCTGCCGTCTCTGCCGCTTTTGATGCTGATGGCAATCCAACCAAAGCAGCTATGGGCTGGGCCCGTGGTAATGGCATCAGTGTTGAAGATGCTGACCGCCTGGTTACCGATAAAGGCGAATGGCTGATGTACAAGGCCGAAGTAAAAGGCCAGAAGATCAGTGAGCTGCTGGAAGACATTGTCAGTCAGGCGATTGCTAAACTGCCAATTCCTAAACCAATGAAATGGGGTGACTACACCACCCAGTTTATTCGTCCGGTACACACGCTTTGTGCGCTTTATGGTGATGAACTGATTAATATCGCAACCTTGGGCTTAAGCAGTGCCAGAACGATTCAGGGCCACCGTTTCCACGGTGAAAAGACCTTCGAACTGGATCACGCTGATAATTACCAGAGTGCGTTGAAAACTCATTATGTAGTAGCCGATTTTGCCAGCCGCGCATCCAGCATTGCCGAGTCACTGAATGCTAAAGCCGATGAGCTGGGCCTGGTTGCCGATTACGATGAAAGCCTGTTAAACGAAATAGCAGCTTTAGTCGAGTGGCCGGTAGTGTTACAGGCGGGTTTCGACGAAGCCTTCCTGGGAGTGCCAAAAGAAGCCCTGATATACACCATGAAAGGCGATCAGAAGTACGTGCCTTTACTGAATAAAGACGGCTCTTTATCCAACAAATTTTTGTTTGTTACCAATATCGAGAGTCATGATCCGATTCAGATTATTCAGGGTAACGAAAAGGTCATCCGCCCGCGCCTTGCAGATGCCGAGTTTTTCTTTAATACCGACAAAAAGCAGTCTCTCGAGTCACGTTTAGCTTCTCTTGAGTCTGTGCTTTTTCAGAAGCAGTTAGGGACTTTAAAGGAAAAATCTGATCGCATTGCGGCGTTATCAGGTTACATTGCCGATATCATTGGTGCTGATAACGCCCACGCGCAACGTGCAGGCCTGTTATCCAAAACCGATCTTATGACTGACATGGTCATGGAGTTCCCGGATGTGCAGGGCGTTATGGGTAAATACTATGCGCTGCACGATGGTGAGCCAGCACCGGTAGCCAATGCGTTATACGAGCAGTACTTGCCGCGCTTTGCCGGCGACGTGTTACCTGAAGCGCAAGAAAGTGCTGCAGTAGCATTGGCCGATAAGTTCGATACGCTAGTGGGTATTTTTGGCATTGGTCAGTTACCTAAAGGTGATAAAGATCCGTTTGCTCTGCGCCGTGCTGCCATTGGCGTATTGCGGATTATCACCGAGAAGTCATTACTGATCGATCTTCAGGATGTAGTTGTTAAGGCCGCTGAAATCTACGGTGATAAGCTCACCAATCAGGACGTCATCGAACAGGTTGTCGATTTCGTATTAGGCCGCTTTAATGCCCTGCTACACGATCAGGATGTGGAAACCGATGTTATACAGGCCGTTTCTGCCCGTCGTCCGACACAACCAACCGATTACTTAGCGCGCATTAACGCCGTTGCCGGCTTTAAGCAAAATGAAGCCGCTGAGGCGCTGGCTGCTGCTAACAAGCGGGTAGCAAATATTCTTGCCAAGAATAACGTTGAGGGCGATCAGAAAGTCGATGAGGCATTGCTCTCGGAAGACGCAGAAATCACCTTGTATAACGATATCAAAGCGATTCAGAACGGTATTCACAGCCATGCGGCTAATCGTGAATATACTGAAGTACTGGCTCAGTTGGCAACGTTACGCCCCAGTATCGATGCGTTCTTTGATAACGTTATGGTGATGGCCGACGACCCGGCAGTAAAAACTAATCGCCTGGCGTTGCTGTTATTGTTGCGTAGTCTGTTTATCACCACCGCAGACATTTCGTTATTAGCCAAATAACAATAAAGTACATTAAAGGGCACCAGGCGTGCCCTTTTTTATTTTCTTTAGTTTGGAGTCAATCATGCAAAAACGTTGGTTAGCTCTGCCGTTATCCCTGTTGATGACAGCCTGTACGCAAACCGGTCAATACCCTGTCTTTCAGGAAAAGCAGCCAGAAATTGTATTTTCAGACTGGTACCTGCGAGGTGTATTTAACTGGTGGGAAGCCAAGCCGGCTTATCAGTTACAGCGCGGTAGTAATAGCTGGTACGTGGATGTTGAACTGATTGCTGATGAGCAGCCCTATGATTTTAAGTTTTCCAATGCTAACTGGACGACCGGTCAAACCTGTGGCGCCAGTTATAAGGGCCTGGCGATTGCGCTTAAACAATCTATGTCGCTAACCTGCGGCGCAGAGGCCGCTAACATGCGCTTTACGCCGCCTCGCACAGCAACCTATCGATTCACGGTAAAAGGCAGCCCGAATACCAGTTTGATGCTGAATATTTCTGCTCTTTAAAACGGTAAATATAGATAAGAAAACGGCGACTCAATACTTTAATTGATGTCGCCGTTTTTATTTATACCACGCTACTATAAAACGTTATCGTAGCGGGTAAGCATGGGCCGATGCGCGGAATATACTGTTCATGAACATCACATTTAAGCCATCAAGATAAGCTCTGACTGTCGGCTCCTGGGTATAAGCGATGACCATGCCCCGACCCAAAGGCTGGTGGATCAGGAACGGCTTATACGCGCTCTGCGTTTTAAACTCATCCCAGATATAGCCACTGGCTACCACCTCATCCTGGCCCTTAAACCAGGCCACATTTTTACCTGATTCAAGTTTAATTGGGCTGTAAATATCGTTACCGGTAACCATAGCAACCACTTCGGGATTCACCCCTGCGGTAAGCCAGTGCTCCTGGTCGACTTCAACCCGGGTAAGAATACCCGCCACATAGTCTGGTAGCTCCTGCTCGTTTTCTATTGCATTAAGGAAACCTTCGCGGTTCTCGATGGTAGTGCCCTCGACCACGTCACCATCACCCTGTGCGGTTACGTCCTCGTCTTTTACGGCATACTCACGCTTCACATCCAACAGACCAACATTTTCGCTGGCTGCCCATTGAGTCGCATTGGCAATGGTAATTAATACACCACCTTTGCTTACCCAGTCTTTGAGGTTTTCTGCACCGTTTGCCCCCAGATGTCTGGCGTAGTTTCCGGAAGGCAGAATGATAACCTGGTAGTCACTGAGGTTAGCCCAGCTCATATTGCCGGCACGGATAGCTGTTACCGGATAATTAAACTGCCGCTCAATAACAAAACGCAGACTGCCTGCACTCAGTGAGCTGGTAGGTTCATCCCATGCCATGGCGATTTTCGGGGCACTCATGCCAGCAGTGTTTTCACTGCCAAAGCTTGGCCCTTCAACCACCCAACTGGTATCCACACCCACTACCCTGGCACCGGTTTCGGTAGCAATACGAGTGATTTCCCTGACCAGATTCTTGTCGTTTTGCGCGACTTCAACAATCAAAGTACCCGCAGGATAGCTGCCCGACTCCATTTTAAAGGCCTGGTCCGCACTTTTCACTTTGATGCCCGCGCGCAATGCCGCCGTCAGGAATCGCCCTGCTGACATATCACCCCATGGCACAAGGTAGGCTACTTTGGCATCTGCGTTTACCAATTCGGATTGCAGCGGCATATCAGCGCTTATCATCTCGCCTTTTACCTTCACTGCATCGTCACAGCTTTCGGTATCAACATTGAACATTAAAGGCAGCGACCAACCGGTGACATCATAGATCTGATCGCGAAGTTTATTGGCCCGGCGGCGCTCCTGTTCAGCCACAAAGGTTTTATCCATATCCACCTGTTGGGTAAAGGTGGTCTTGGTAAACAGTCCTCTGGGCTGGGCGGTATCAATAATAAATGCGCCAGCCTTATAGCGCTCACCGCACGCCCTGAAGCTTTCTGAGGCCTGTTTAACCTCCACACCATGCTCAGCCATTAATGTGGCTAAGCGATGCGTTGCAGCCCTGTCTCTGACGTTCGGTAGAATAAAGGTTCGCTCATCGTCATCCTTGCCCGCTTCAATGGCTTTTTGTTGATAGAGATAAAAGTCGCTGAGGATTTTTTCGCGATGTTCTGCGGTGGTTTCGGCCGTTGCCATAGATGCAACAAAGTGGCGCTGCACTGTATCGCGGTATCGCAAAATACTGCCATCCAGCTTTTCAAACTGCTCACCCCGGGCAGATGCAACCTCATAAGTTGCCGCGGATGCACCATAGAAAGTTGGCCAGCTGTCACCGTAGCCTGGATAGAACGCATCAAACACTTCCCGGGTGTAGTAGCTGAAGCCAAATTGGTCGAAGTATTTTGCGTTGTTCTTACCGATGGTAACGTTATTGTCCAGCTGCTCTTTTTGCATATGGGGGTTGATAGGCTGTGCAGCAGGTACAAAGAAGTAGCTCGAATCACCGCCCATCTCATGCAGATCGATAACCACGGTGGGTTTATATTTGTTAATTACGCGAATGCGCGCTTTGGTTTCAGGTTGTGTGATAGCCAGCCAGTCGCGGTTCATATCGAATAGATAATGGTTAGAACGTCCACGCGGCCAGGGCTCGTTGTGCTCAGCGCTCAGACGGTCGGTACTGTGCTCCATCCCCACTGTTGCATAATACTGATTGATAAAGCGCATGCGGCCATCAGGATTCTGCATCGGGTCGATAAACACCAGGGTGTTATCAAGGATCTTTTTTACCATGGGTTGATTAGTAGCGGCCAGTAAATGATAAGCCGTTACCATTGATGCATCGGTACTGGAAATTTCGTTGCCGTGCACACCGTGCTCCAGCCAGACTGACGATGGCAAAGAAGTAATTAATTTTTTGGCTTCGCTGGCAGAGGTGGTTCTTGGGTCAGCCAGACGGTTCATGTTTTTAGCAAATTGCTCAAGGTTGGTGAGATTTTCTTTAGAACCGATTACCGCGTAGATGAGCTTTCGCCCTTCCCAGGTTTCGCCGAACTCCACGACTCTGATATTGTCAGGCGCTGCGGCCTGTAATGCATAATAGTATTTTAAGGTATCAGCATGGCTGGTAATACGCTCACCCAGTTCATAACCTAGCACATCCTGGCTGGTAGGGATGCTGGCGTTGTATTGTGCAGCTGGCCACATTTCAAAGGTGTCTTGCTCAGCTAAAACCGGCGAGGTGAAACCCAGTGATGCAGTAATAGCAGCTGCAAGTAATAGTCTTTTTTTCATTATTATCAATTCCGCAGTCGGACTGTATTGTTAAACAATCAATTTAGCTTTGTTTGTTGCGGCTGTCATGATCATCAATCATGCCTAGCTGCCTGTTATCGAAAATCCATAAAAAAACCCGACATGTTTAGCCTAATGCCAGTCAGTTAAGCTGACTGGCATTTTTCTTTGAGGGGTATTTAGCCGGT
>JAAFAI010000038.1 GCA_018222405.1 Gammaproteobacteria bacterium
GAATAAAAAAGAAGCAGCTTAACAGCTCAGGCGACAACTACCTTGAAAAACGCCGGAAGTTACAATTACCAACTATATTCTACGAAATTCAAGAATTGAAAATAGTATGCATCGAAAAAATTAGACAAGCCGAAGAAAAGCCAAAAAATCTTCAAAAATTCTATAATTCATTTAAACATGAAGATGAAAAATTTCCAAAAAATCCATTCATATTTTACAATAAAGTAGGACAATGGGAAAGTTGGAGAGAATTATTTGGCTTAGCTAAAGATCAATGGTTAACATATCAAGAATTGAAAGACATCTGTACTAACAACTTTATAATAGGAAATAAAACATCAAAGAATCTAACTGTTTTATATTTAAAAATCAGAGATAAAAGTACAAGTAGAAAAAAAATGCCTCGACATCCTGATGAGTTCTATAAAAATACTGGAGAATGGATTTCTTATAAATCGCTTTTCGGCTTAGAGTAAAGAATAAATGAAGACAAGACGCGCGCATCATAAACTAAATTATTTTCAGACGATCGATTTTTTAAAAGACTTTCTCTATTGGAACCCTCAAAGTATTCAAAATTATAAGTCAAAGTACTTTGAACTAGCAAGAAAATATAGCTTTCTCTCGTTAACTCCAGAACTAGAATTTAAAGATTCTGTGGAATTTTTTGCATACTCAACTTTATTCGGCTCTGAGATTTTCACATTAAAAGAATCGAAAGATTATTGCACCAGAGAATATCAAAAACTCGACGAAAAGACTCTTAAAATTACTCTTTCTAGATTATATTCTTCCTTTAGGCGGGTTGAGCCAAGATTACCATCCAGTCCTAGAACGTACTATAGTTTTGGAGATGACTTTACAATACAATATCTTTTTTCATTAGTAAAAGTTGATTTATTTACCTATGAGCAAGCAAAGCAATTTTGCACCAATCAGCTATTTATAAGCACTTTTTCAGTGAAAAACTTAAAAAAATTCTATTATGAGCTAAGGCTTTTAGAACCGAGGTTACCATCAGCACCCCACATCACATATAAAGGTCAAGGATGGGTTTCTTTCTGTAACTTTTTCAACTTAGAAGAAAGAAACTTATTTACTTATTCTGAAGCTAGAAATTATTGTATTTCCGAATATCAAAAAACGATTAAGTTGCATTCAATTAAGAATCTTTATGCTTTTTATTCAGACCTTAGAATAAAGCAACCCAAGTTACCATCTAGGCCACATATAACGTACGAAAATCACGGATGGATATCTTTCAAATCACTATTTAATATTGAAACTTTTTTTTCTTATAAAGAGTGTTGTTCTTATTGTACCAAAGCTTATGACGAACTTTTTGGTTTCGATAACCCAAGTAATTTAAATAATTTTTACTATAAATTAAGGCAGAACGAGCCTAGACTACCATCAGGGCCGTACAAATTTTATAAAGTGCAAGGATTGACTTCAATTAAAGAGTTATTTGGACTTAGAAAAACTGTTTTATTTACACTTCATGAAGCAATCGATTATTGCCATTCACAAAAACGTAATCTAATAAAATCTGGAGTTAGCCGAGGAACATTCTATGAGCGTCTTAGGTCAATTGAAAAGCGTTTGCCCTCAACACCCCAAGCACACTATAGGCAAAAACATGGTCGAATCACACTTAAAACACTTTTTGGGTTGTAAAAGTTTTAATTAGTTTATTTTTTTGCTATATGTAATACTGATTTTGAATTTTTCAGAGAAATTCTAAATTCAGTTAAATTGTTGTCAGGTATTACGGCTAATATTTCAACACCATTGTTATAATCACAATTCAATAAATTACCATCACAGTTGGAAATATAACGTCTTACGTTGTGTTCTTCCTCAAAAGACGTCTTTATTATGTATTCGTGACTTGGCGTGAACTCTGATGTATCCAATTCAGTTAATGCTAGATTGGCCGATTCCCTGTAAGCTCTTACCAGGCCTCCAGCTCCCAAACGAATGCCACCAAAATAACGAACAACACAAACAGCAACATTTCCAATATTATTGTACTGAATTTGAGCCAATATAGGTTTACCGGCCGTTCCACTAGGTTCACCATCATCATTGCAACCCGCGTTTGCAGAGTTGGATGGATTTCCTATCAAATATGCCCAGCATACGTGTCTTGCATCTGTATACCTTAACTTTAACTCGCCAACAAATTCTAAGGCATCATGTCGGGAAAGAATCTTTCTTGCGTACCCAATAAAACGACTTTTTTTTACGATAGTTTCTACTTCAGAAACACCTCTAGGCTCTCTATATGACATCTGAATCCAAATAAATCCTCCACAACAACACCATATCCTATAGGTCGTTACTTAAATTGTCATTGGTTTCACAGGTTTTTGTCTTCTTGATAGCAGCAGGAGAGTATAGGCGATACTCATACTTTCTAACACGAAGCACTTGGTCTACCCCGCAGGGCCAAATGTTTTTTCCAGAAAGTATACTTTTCGACTGGCTCGATTTAGTGTAATTAATACAGTGCGCATAAATGAGGGGAGGTTTGCAGGGACATTTCGAACAGAGTGTGCTTCGTTTGCTCATATCAAACCTCAGAAGGGAACATCGCTCCAGCGTTCGATGAGCACTACCCGTTGTTATGTCCAGGTTAGCATGCCATTTAAAATCGGTGAAAGCTCAGCATATTGTTTTTCATCTACTTTGAAAGACTTCGTGGTTTTAAGAAGGATTATTCTAAAACTTGTGGATACGTGTTACTTTAAACATTAAACAAAGAATAATGAAAATATCGTCTTCATGGCAACACCATCACCGAAGTTAAGACAACCTCGCCAAAGTCGAAGCAAAGCTTCGCAAGAGAAGATTTTCAAAGGAGCAATAAAGCTCTTAACTGAAAAGGGACCAGAAGAGTTTACTTTACAGGAATTAAGTAAACGGACTAAAGTGTCTGTAGGTTCGATTTATTACCGTTTCGATAACAAAGAAATTTTGTTATCTGAATTACAGAAACGGGAATATAAAAAAATGTGGGAACAATTATCTCAAGCCATCTCAGATATTGCAAAAAACTGCGAATATTTAGCAAAAAGCTTAGAAAATGCCAACAGTATATATGCAGAACACTTACGAGATAATGCGCCTCTGATCAGGGCTTTTATGAAGATAGCACTGACAGATAAAACCATTTCAGTTACCGGTACCAACATCTATCATCAAAGCCAGTCCTTGTATGAAAATCTGCTGTTGACCCACGCCAACGAGATCCAGCGAGAGCAACCGGAAAGAGCTGTCCATTCATGTTTCCGGATACTTCATGTATCTATCGCGCGATATTTGGGTTTTGGTAGTCTTGAACCGATTACAGATAATTTAAGCTGGGATGAAATGCTCAATGAAGTAGCAGAGATACAGCAGTATTATTTACTTTCTCCAACGCTAGCAAAATAATATCGCTCTGTTAACGGACCTCATCTATCACTTAGCTCAATAGGTGTCATCAGGAAAATATGATATACCCTGATTTGTGAGTCAGATACCCTTCTTTTATTCCAAAAGAAGCCAAATAAAAAATTATGACTCGATTCCTTTCTTTAATCCCCATTACCACAGTGCTTGTGACAGGTTGCAATCAAACTACGGTTACAGAGCACCAACAGATACCTGTTCACAAGAAGACTGGAAACACTGTCGTAGAAGAAGGACTGATTTTTCGCGATCTCAACAAGGATGGCGTACTAAATCCTTACGAAGACTGGCGCTTATCTCCCGAAGCCAGGGCAGACGATTTAGTTGCTCGTATGACGCTGGAAGAGAAGGCAGGCCAAATGGTGCATGGCACCCTGCCCGGTTTACAGGGCTTTGCGGGATTTTCGTCGGTGGGTTATGACATCGAAGCTTTAAAAACGCCGGTGCTTGAGCGGCACATTTCTACCTTTATTAGCCGCCTCTCTATGGCTCCTGCCGACATTGCCGTGCAGAACAATTTGGTGCAGCAACTGGCAGAACAAGGTCGGCTTGGCATCCCGGTGAGTATTAGTACCGATCCCAGAAACCATTTTCAGTATGTAGTAGGCGCAAGCTCCGCCAGCAATGGCTTTACTCAATGGCCGGAATACATTGGTTTTGGCGCACTGGACAACCCGGCCATTACCGAAGCGTTTGCCCGTCAAACCGCAAAAGAATACCGTGCAGTGGGCTTTCACATTGCCCTGTCGCCCCAGGCAGATTTAGCCACAGAGCCACGTTGGCCACGCATTAACGCTACCTTTGGTTCCGATCCACAAAAAGTCAGCCAGCATGTGGCCGCTACCGTTACCGGAATACAGGGCAGTAATAAGGGTTTAACGTCAGACGGCGTATTAACCGTTGTGAAACACTGGGTAGGCTATGGTGCTGCAGTGGATGGTTTTGATGCGCACAGCTATTACGGCCGTTACGCCGACGTAGCCAACAAACAGGCCTTTGCCCAGCACATTGCCGCCTTTGACGGCGCGTTTACCGCCCATACCGGCGCCATTATGCCCGCCTACCCTATTTTGCAGCACGCCAGTGTAAATGGAGAAGCCGTTCCGCCAGTGGCCCCTTCGTTCAATCACATGTTACTTAACGATGTATTGCGTGGCACCTATCAGTTTAACGGTGTGTTAATTTCTGACTGGGGCGTCACCAACGATTGCAGTGACGAATGCAAAGCGCCTACCCGGCGTCAGGGTCCGGGCGAAATTGCTATGCCTTGGGGTGTTGAGGATATCTCTAAGTACGAACGCTTTGTGATGGGGATCCGCGCGGGTATTGATCAGTTTGGTGGCACTGAATCGGTAGAACCGCTCATTCAGGCGGTACAGCAAGGCGATTTAACCTTAGATCGTATCGATGAATCGGTAAAACGGGTGCTGATCACCAAGTTTGCTCAGGGCTTGTTCGACAATCCCTACGTAGACGTTGATGCCGTGGCAAGTGTCGTCGGCCAACCTGCAAATTTGCAACAGGCTCACGAAGCGCAGGCTGCGTCTCAAGTGGTGCTTAAAAATAACAGCGAGTTGCTGCCATTTAACTTTGCAATCAAAAAGGTGTTTGCCCCCGGCATGTCGGCCGAAGCAATTTCAAACACAGGCGCGGTGTTGGTTGACACGCCAGAAGAAGCCGATTTAGCCATAATTCGTACCACCACGCCCAGCGAAAAACTGCACCCACTGTATTTCTTTGGGGCCATGCAGAATGAAGGACGGCTGAATTTTGTGGAGTCTGACGAAGCCATGAAAGCGTTGTTGAGCCTACCAGAGCAATTGCCAGTAGTACTGGCGGTGTTTCTGGAGCGTCCGGCCATTTTAACGGAGATAGCACCACTGTCTGATGCCATTGTGGCAAACTTTGGGGCCAGCGACAGCGCCCTGCTGGCCGCGTTAAGCGGCGACATCACACCGCAAGGTAGCCTGCCCTATGCACTACCTTCCAGCATGAGCGCAGTAGAAGCGCAATCGCCTGCCTTACCTAACGACAGCGCTAACCCGCTGTATCCGGCAGGCTTTTCATTACCCTACGCAAAGTAATACTGAGTTGGCCCTTCGTGGCCATTTACGGCCCTTTGCGTCCCTTTGGAGATAACGCAAAGGGCCATGGCGGGAAGTTAAATCTTATTTTGTTTTAACTGGCTGGCAGCAAAGGTAGCTGCCCTGGCCGTTAACGCCATATAGGTAAGAGACGGGTTCTGACACGCCGACGATGCCATTGCTGCGCCATCGGTAATAAACAGGTTATCGATATCGTGAGCCTGGTTATAGGCATTAAGCACAGAAGACGTTTTGTCTTTACCCATTCTAGCGCCACCCATTTCATGAATCGCTGAGCCGCCCGGATTAGGCCGGTCTGAACCAAACAATACTCTTCCACCCGCTTTCGACACCATCGCCGCTGCCTCTTCCTTAGCAGCACGCAACAGTTTGTGCTCGTTTTCACCAAAGGTAAAATCAATGCGCAATTGCGGTAAGCCGTCGGCATCCTTGTTGTGCCAATCCTGGGTAATTGCGTTGTGTTCGGCCGGTAAACACTCGGCAAAGGTCGTCAAAACAAATTTCCAGTCGCCAGGGCCGCGTAAGTCCTGTTTAAAGGCTTCCCCTAAACCGGCTTGTTTAGTGCCTCTCGACCAACTGGGCCGGTATGCTCCGCCCTGATACGAAAAGCCGCGCAGGTAGGATTCAGATTGCTCCGCTAGATTCACAAACCTTGGGATCACAATACCCGTGGGCCGGTTACCATAGTAATAGTGCTTTTCAAAACCCGGCATAATCGACGCAACACCCAGTGTAGAGGCGTGATCCATAATGTACTTGCCAAGGGTGCCACTGTGATTAGCCAGGCCATTGGGAAAGGATTCACTGACCGAGCGTTGTAGCAATGCCACGGTGTTAAATGCCCCGGCACATAAAAACACCATACGCGCCCGGTATTGTTCACGTTGTTTGGTTTCACGGTTTATTACGTTAACGCCAGTTACCTTTTTATGCGTGGCGTCATACTCAACGGTATCCACCACGGCATCGGTTTTGAGGGTTAAGCGGCCCGTTGCCATAGCAGCCGGTAACGTTGAACTTTGCGTACTGAAATACGCTCCGAAAGAACAGCCTCTGCCACAGATATTGCGGCGCTGACAGGCTACCCTGCCTTCACTTAACTTCGCTTCGGTTAAGTTCGCGGTGCGGCCAATGGTCAGGCAGCGATCCGGATAATGAGCAGCAATTTGTTCACGCATATACTGCTCAACTGGCGTTAACGCCATGGGCGGCTGAAACTGCCCGTCGGGCAATTGCGGCAGCTGCTCACTGGCCCCCGACACGCCAATAAAGGCTTCTACTTCGTCGTACCAGGGCGCAACATCGGCGTAGCGAATAGGCCAGTCTGTGCCATGACCATCTTTACCATTGGCAGCAAAATCGGTATCGCTCCAGCGATAACACTGCCTGCCCCACATAATAGAGCGGCCGCCCAAATGATAACCCCGGTACCAGTTAAACGCCGTGTCATCCGCGGTTTGATAGGGATGTTCAGAGTCATTTACCCAGTAGTCCTGCGTCCATTCATCCAGGTGTCCGTTGTGCTGCTGCACGGATTTATGGCTGTCCAGATAATGCTTATCACCTTTGCCCCGAAAGGGTAATTCCCAGGGCGCTTTCATTTCATTTTTATAGTCCTGGCGATGGCTAACATTGCGCCCACGCTCCAGTAGCAAAACCCGCAAGCCTTGTTCGCATAAGGTTTTGGCTGCCCAGCCACCGGTTATCCCTGAGCCCACTACAATGGCGTCATAGGTTTGCTTACTCATCCGAATTTTACTCCTGTCCAGTCGCTGGAAAATGCACGTGTGGTGTTGTCGCAGGGCACATCGGCATCAAACCGGCCGGGCACCAGCACATAGCGAAGCTCCTGGCTGCCGCCAACCTCTGAGGTGTAATACCCCGTCACAATGAGTGTTTTAATGGCTTTCCACAGCCTAGGCGCATCGCCCAGGTGGTTCACCGGAGCACGGCTGAACGCCGCGTCATCAATAGTGGAAAGCAGGGATAATTGCTGTTGTGGGTTAAGCGCTACAAAGTCTTTCCCGGCCAACAACGCCAATGCCTTATTGAAATCCGCCAGTGCCGTTGCCGGGCAGTTTGCCAGCCCATGTTCGATGGCTGTTAACACAAAAGCCGGTACGCCTGCTTTGCGAGCGCCGGGCGTGTCGGTATCTGGTAATGTGATATCGCAAAGCGTATTCAGTAACGGCGACTCGGGCGCGGCTTTTACCGCTGCCCATACTTGTTGTGGCACTACGCTCATTCCCGCTGCGGCAAGCATGGCCCCCAGAATAGTCCGGCGTTGATTATTTATCGCATCAGCCATGCTGTGCCTCCTTTACCGGCCTATTGTCGGGCATGTCGCTGGTCATGGCGACTGAAAGCCGTCTGGCATTTAGCAGCCATACCGGCAACGCTACAATAAACAGCCCAACCACCAGCATGGTTACGGCACTGCTTGAAGTAAACGTATCAATAGTGGTGAGCACCAACGGCGTGGCAAAGTTTGCCAGCGTATACACCAGCCACCAGAAGCCCGAATAAGAGCCGCTGAATTGTACCGGCGCAACGTGCAGCACATACGTGAGTGCCACCACCAGCATTAAACCACCACCGGCTTGCTGTATGATCACAGCAGCTGTTACCGTTGCGGTATCCGATGCAATACCAAGCAATATTAACCCCGCGCCCATCAGGGCCATAGCAAGCGCCAGCGCTTTACCAAACGCCCAGCGTTTTACCAGGCGCGCCAGTATAGCCCCAACCGGTGAGCCAAAAATCAATCCCATCGACATGATTTGCCCCACCACGGCGGGTGAGCCTTGTCCTAACTCCTGCAAGACAAAAGACAACTTCACCGGCACGGCATAAAACGCCAGTGAGCCGGGGATGGCCAGTGCCACCAGCAGCAACAAGGTGTTAAGCGGAATAACGCTGCTCGCAGATGAAGAGGGTGAAGAGGCCAGAGTAGCGGGTCTGGCTTGCTCTCCTGAAGCGTTGCCGGTATTGGCCGGTTCGTACAACACTGCCGCGGCAGCAATGAATACCAAAAAGCTCAAACCATATAAAGCGAAGGTGTAATGCCAATCGATACGACTAACCTGCCCCACAGCAAACAATAACGCGGCACCAATTAATGGCAGCGCTATGTTTTGATAAGCAATCCACTTTTGTCGTTCGTCACCGTTAAAATACGCGGCGGTGAGCACCATACTCCCGGTAATGATACCGGCTTCAGCCACGCCCAGTAATAAGCGGCTCGCCAACATACCGTACAATGAATCCACCAGCATGGGAGCAGCGCCCATCAGGCCGTAAAAGGCCAATGAACCTACCAGCACTTTTTTACCGCCTATACGATTAGCCAGTTTACCGGCAATCGGCGAACAAAACGCCAGACACAGTGCAGGCGCGGTTAATAACAAAGGCACCAACACCCGCGCATAGGCCTGTCCGCTAAAATGCTGAAACAGTGTGCCAACAATAGGCGAAATCAACACGGGTCCCAGCATGATAAATACCGGTACAAATAGCAGCACAATGCCCTGTGGCCGGTTGTGATTTCCTGTAACCATAAAACGATTCCTCATATAAACGCGTAAAGGCCGCCTGTTCAGGCAGCCTTACTATTTAGTTTAAGTAGGTTAGAAGCTATAACTAGCCCGTAAACCAATGTTTCTGACCGAGTTGAAGCCCCAGCTCTGCACAACTGAAGCAGTGCCATAAACCGCACTGTCACCAGCGTCAATCCCTGTTGCTGCAGGTACTTTTTCGTCGGTGCAGTTTTTACAATACAAGGTAAGATCCCAGCCATTATCCAAGCGAAGGCCTATATTCAAACCAAACTGATCCACATTGCCAACCCGTGTTTGCGGCGCGTTGGAAATCAGGTAGTTGATTGGATCGCGATGGTAATAGTTGAACGTAACAAAGCCATAACCTTCGATGGGCAGGTCAAACTCGTATGTTGCCGATGCCGTAGAGGTAAACTTCGCTGCGGTTGGCGGGGTTAATCCGGCCGCATCAAAGGTGCCGTTGTCGTCACAATCTGGCTGCTGAGGATAACAAGCTGCGCCAGGGAAGCTGTCAAACTTCGAGTCCATCACCGTTGCCGAGGCATTAATGGTGAGCGACTCAACCGGCATTGCCGTAATACTCAATTCTACCCCATCAGAACTCAGGCTGGCTGCGTTCTGGATCACTGACTGACTAATGGTGGCGTCAAACGACTGTACCTGATAGTCGTCAAACTGTTGGCTAAACGCCGTTGCGTTGACAATCAGGTGATTGTCGAGCCACATGGTTTTCGCGCCAATCTCGTAGTTATCCACCACCTCAGGCTGAATAAAGATGTCAGTTTGTTCTGCCGAAGGCGTATCGGTATAACCCGGGCCTTTGTAACCGCGTGAATACGAGGCATAGAACATCTTATCTTCATCATATTGATACTGCACCGACAACTTGCCCGACACGTTGTCTGCTGAGTTAGTCTCTTCACGCAATGCGGGTGTACCAATGCGACTGAAGAAGTTATAACGCTGGAAGTTCGCCAAATCGATGTAGATTTCATCGTAGGTATAGCGCAGGCCTGCAGTAACGGTAATATCATCGCTTACGAGGAAGTCGAACTGACCAAACAACGCCGTGCTGTCGGTGTCCATACTCATTACCCGGTCAGCACCCAGGAAGTAGTCGTTACTCACACTACACATGCCGCCGTCAGTTGTATCCGCGCCCACACAAAATGGAAAATTCGGTTGCAGAAAACCGGGTAGCAAACCGTCACCCGCTAAGAACGTGTCCTGAAATTGTTCAGAGTGAAAGTAATATAAACCCACCTGCCCGCGCACAGACTCGAAATCCATGGCCAAGCGCAGTTCGTTGCTGAACTGGTCGTATTCGCTGTCGGTAAAGTTTATATTCAGCTCGTTTGACGCCATGTTATCGTCGGTACTTTGCTGCAACTCATAGTAGCGCCAAGCTATAATATTCGACAGCTCGTAGTTGTCGTTAATGGCATAGGTAAGCTTTGCCATTAACCCGCCCATTTCTACGTCACGGTAGTTGTCGCCATCGGCACCGTATTCCAGGTTTTCCTTGCCCGGCGTTACCCCATCCGCTGCAACATAACCAGCTTTACCACTGCCCTCGCCCAGTGAACGGAAAGTGCGGTCAAAGTTACCCGCCACACCCGATTCTTTGTTGGTATCGGCAATAATATACAGGCTGAGATCATCACTGAACTCGTTCAGGTATTTTATTTTTACGCCATAGTCATCGGTGGTTTCGTCCAGCTTAGGATCGCCAACGACTTTAATAGCGCGGGCCACCGGATCTTCTGACGCATAGTGCACATTAATACGGATTGCTGAGGTGTCATTAAGCGGCAGATTATACATACCCCGTGTAATGATACTGGTGCCATCTTTAGGTGTGGTGTCACGCAGTTGGTATTCCAGATCTATCTTACCTTCAGAAAAACCCAGTTGCGGCTTGGTTGTGGTGATATTCACCAAGCCAGCCGAAGCATTTTTACCAAACAACAGTCCTTGCGGGCCGCTCAAAACTTCGATTTGGGAAATGTCATTGAACACCGCGCCCATCAAAAATCGACGGCCCAGATTGACTTCGTCAAAGGCCACCGCCACACTGGAGTCCAGCGCAGTAGAGAACGCCAGGGTTCCCGCACCACGAATCGACATGGAGTTGTCTTCACCAATCTGAAAGCTCGGTGCGTTAAGACTCATCTGGTACACATCAGACACGTTCTTGCGTTCCAGTTCGGCTGGCGATATCGCCGTCACACTCACTGGTACTTCCTGCAAGTTTTCAACACGGCGCTGGGCCGTTACCTGAATCACTTCCAGACCGGACGTATCTTCTGCGGCATCCTGTTGGGGAAGTTGTTGCGCCAAAGCGGCTGGAGCAGCCATCAATGATGCAACAACAAGGGCAATCTTTTTAAAGGCAAATTTTCTCATAATAGTTTTATTCCTCAGTTATTTAGCTATAAAACCAAAACCTGAACTAGCATTCGAGTTTTAACTTAAAGCCAAAAAAAAGCTGGGGGTCAGTCAGCTGTTTAACGTTGGTTGCGCAAAGCATACACTTCGCAACAATGTTACACAAACTATAACTTTTATTAACATCGCTGGTTAAGTGAATATTTTTCATACATACCATCTAAACGCTGAATACCTGTTAGACCAACTAACCGTTACTTTAATAATTTTCGCAATAGCGCGTGTTGACGACGCACCTGATCGCGACCACGGTAAGGTTCACGACGTCCTTCGTATTCACTGGACAGCCAGCCTTTCCAACCCGCTTTTTGCAATGTTTCTACAATGGGTTGCCACGGAATATGCAAGTCGTTCAGTTGATCGTCAATTTCAAAGAACTTGGTTTGAATAAAGTAAACATGCTGCAGAATTTCCTGTAAATCCGCCATCGGCACATTTAACGGTTCCAGGAATGGCGGACGCTTACCCCCTTTCACCTCGATGCCTTCATGGCCATCATCACAAGGCGCAGTCTGGAAAATCCCAGTGTCGATCATCAACTTAAATTTTGACGACTTATGGGTGTTAATAAACTCAATGTAGTCCTGAGTCACTTTGTGTTTGATTGGCGTTGGGCTGTGGATTTCCGGACAAATCACAATATCCAGCTCTTCGGCCAAATCCAGTGAGCGCAATACCGATTCCTGCCAGATTGGATGCGGATCCAGCTCAAGTGTGGTAACTCCAAATTTAGGTCTGATTGACGTAAAACCCAGTGACTTGGCCAGTTGCAAATCATGGCGAATTTGCGCAGTGCCTTGCTCTACAGTGAGATCGCTGGTTTGCCACATGGCAGTGTCTACCCAGGTACCCAGATTGGTTGGCGTAAGCTGATATTTTTCCAGTAAGCCAAACCACTCATCCCGCCAGGCATTCGAGGGCGTTGGATATCCCGGTACGTTACCTTCGGCCAGCATTTCAATGCCTGTAGCACCCATGTCAGCAATATCCGCCATCACATCTTCAAGCGTCATTAGCGTGTACATATCACCGGTGTAGCTGTAGGTCGAAACGCTTAACTGCGGGCCGGTTAATTCGCCACTGTTCACCACCACGACTTTAGCACTGGCTCTGAACGGAGAGCGGCAAAACGGTCCCGGAATATAGGGGCGGCGAATGTACACACACACCTGTAAATCGTATATACCATTTGGCAAAGCTGCATCAACCTTGATGGTGACGGTTGCCAGCTCATCCAGTTGCCAGCGCAACGTTGTGCTGCTAAGTACTTCCTGCAGTGAATAGGTTTGTCCTTGCAGCGTCCAACTGGCCGTGTCAGAAGGGTAGAATTTTCCATTCAGGGTAACGTCAATGCCGTCGATCAGGCTGGCTTGAACACCACGGTAATTGGGGTTTCGCAGTTGAAACTGAAAGCCGGGCTGGCCGTTTTCCAGGACTACGTTCTTCGCGCCCCGGCTCTGAATAATCGATCGTTCAATCATAGATTTCCTCGCAATAAAAAAGCAGGCCTGCCGGAAATCCAACATGCCTGCAAAGGGTTAAACGGGTGTTATTAAATTGGTTTGGCAAGTGCAATAGCAGAGTCACGCATGATTGCTGTGTGCTCTTCTTTATCGCCGCCTTCAATTTCAATTTCTGCCAGGCGACCCGAGTTCTCTACTACCATCTTGCAGCGCTCATAGCGGCGCGCCTGGAAGCCTTGCAGCGCTTCATCGAGCGTCGCTTTAGTTGCCACTTCATCAGCCAGTACCAAGGCATCTTCAATCCCAATACAAGCACCACTGGCCAGGTGTGGTGTGGTGGCATGTACGGTGTCACCAATCAACACAACACGGCCTTTGTACCAGGGCGCTGGCATCATTACGCGCTCCAGCGGGCGATAGTGAATAAGGCAGTCTTTATTCAGCATACCCGACAAGGTTTGCACCATTGGCGCAGGGAAGCCTTTTAACAGGCCTTGCAGCTCTTCAATAAAGGTTTCCGGATCGCGAAAATCATTCTGCGCACGGTTCTCGGTAACAAACATGTACATTTGGTCTTTCGACATGGGGTTTACACCCGCTTTGATGTGCTGACTAACCCACATCATGGTGTTTTCTACTTCCGGCAAACGCGGCAGCACAGCACGCCATACACCCTGACCAATGTATTTTGGCGCTTCGGCATCCGGGAACAGATGCTCGCGTACTTTGGAGTACACGCCATCGGCTCCGACAACCAGATCATACTGTTTGGTGCTACCGTCAGTGAAAGTGACTTCTACGCTGTCGCCCAGGTCAGTAATGGTTTCAAACGTAACCCCCAGGCGCACATTAGTGCTGGTGCCACGGGTTTTATTGGCCAGTATTTTTGCCAGCGCCGGGCGCATGATTGCACCGCCGCCGGGTAACCCTTCGCCTAAAGGTGGCGCAGGAATATGTGCCAGATGCACGCCATGCGGCGCAAACACATCAAGCCCACCATGACCGCTTCCTGCTTGCAGGTATTCGTCCATAATGCCCAGTTGTTTGAAAGCGCGCATAGTCGCGCCGCCAATACTGATCCCCGCACCATCGGTGCGCCAGTTTGGGTCGATTTCAACTAAATCCACCTCAACACCGGCTTTGCTCAACTCGATAGCCGCAGACATGCCAGAAAAGCCGCCACCAATAATCAGTACATTGTTACTACAGTTGCTCATATTCCTAGTCCTCCAGAGTGATCCATAAATAGCCATCGGCCTCGCAGTTCACGGGTATCGGTCGCAAAGATTCGCCTTTGCAAGGACCGGAAGTACATAGTCCAGACCGAATGTTAAACAGTGCGCCATGTGCAGCGCATACGATGTTGTCACCTGCTGCATCCAGGTATTCGTCTTTTTTCCATGGCAGGCTAGTATCGCCGTAATGCGGACATACATCGGCATAGGCGTAGTAGTATCGGTCTTGCCTGACCACAAAAATGGTGTCAAAGCCGTGTCGCTCAGGGTCAAACCCTTGGGCACAGAAATCGGGAATATCGTCTTCGCGACACAGCCTGACACGCTTGCTCATTACGCCCCCGCTTTTGGCGGTGGCGGGCCCATAGGCGCCCATTTTTCACGATACTGCAGCAAGAATACCTGGGAGTTATCAGCGCCAGGCATGGCTTCCCGGGCTGCCCATTGCTCGTCGTGCAAGTCCATGTCGGCATCGAATTCCATGTTGCAGCCAAACGGGCTCTTGAAGTACCAGAACCAGTTTGAACCAAAGATATGACGGCCCGGGCCCCAGAAGCTTTGATAGCCCTTGTTCACCATATTGGTTCCCGCTGTCACAACGTCAGTAGGTCCGCCCATGTGGAAGGTAAAGTGTTCGATACCTTTCATGTGCGGTGGAGTTTGAATAAAGAACACCGTGTGGTGGTCCTGAGTACCGGCCGGGCGCATAAACGGGCCCACATGGGTGAAGCGATCGGTCGTTACAAATCCAAGACGGTCGCGGTAAAACGCTTCCTGTTTTGGCGCATCCGGCACAAAGTACACCACATGAGATAAGGTGCGCGGCTTAGGCGAGTCTTCTTTGCTTACCGCAATCTGGTTTACGCCGCGTTGCGCCGGTGCACCCGGTGCATTAATGGTTTCAGCTGGCATATCCAGCACCTGACGCACCGTTACCTGAAAGCCCAGCACAAATCCATGGTCATCCTTAGATTCAATGCTGCCATCGTCAAACCGGGTAACATCACGGTCTTTTTCCAGCTCTGCAGCAATCGCATCCACCGTGGCCTGATCCGCTACGCCATACAAGGTTTTACGTAGCATAGAGCCAGTTTCCAGAGCTGCCGGTAATGCGTCATCGTCTTTGCTGCGGATTTCAATACCGGTGCCATCCAGCGCAACAAAACGGTGATCGCCGCTGGCGGTTAAGCCGTAATCGCTGGCAAACTGGCGGCAGGCATCGACGTCATCCACGCCAAATACCAGTAAATCGGGTCCAATAATATTCATGGTGTTCTCCGTTGATTACGCGTCTGCTTATGCAGTCCGCGCATTGAAGTTTTCTGCTACCCAGTCAGCAATGTACTGGCCGGCATTGATACTGTTATCAAAGCTTGAGTGCTGTACGCCGCCCTCGCGTTGAGTGAATATTTTCAATTCACGTTTCGGGCTGTTAACCAGTTGGTCATAGGTGCGCTGTGCCCACTTCAGTGGAATTTGCGAGTCTTTTTCGCCATGGGTTACCAAAAACGGCACTTTGATTTTTTCGATCTGCCCGTCCAGGTGCACGTTTTCGGCAATCTGCATAAACTCGTCGATGTCTTTTGCTCCCCACACCCAGCAAACGTGCTGCCAGTAGTGTGGTACCGGGAAGTCGCCTTCTTTTTCCAGACGGCGTTTTTGTACATCACGCCAATCGTGGTTGGCACCCCATACCACACCCAGCGCAATTCGCGGCTCGTTGGCAACTGCACGCGGGCAGTAATAGCCACCAAGGGATACGCCTTCCATGCCAATGCGGCTGTTATCTACTTCAGGATGTTGTTCCAGCCAGTCAACCACGGGTGATGCCCAGTGTTCACTGTCGTAGCGGGCAGTAAAGTTCTGTAAACGCAAGGCTTCACCGGTACCAGGCTGGTCAACGATGAGCGAAGACACACCGCGCTTAGCCAGCCAGTCAGGCAGACCAACGCGGTATTTCAGTTCTTTTGTGGAATCCAGGCCATTTACCTGAATGAGAATGGGTGCAGGGCCTTCTACGCCTTCGGCTTTCACATACAATGCCGACAGATGTTTGCCTTCATAGGGGATCTCAACGCGCTGGCAGTTTTCTTTACCCAGCTCCACACTCTTTTGGAATAGTTCCAAAGAACGTTTATAGAGATCCAAACGCCCCGGCGCATTGTGACCCTGAAGACGCTCACAGGTGATCAGATAGCTGGATGCACGCTTGAATTTTTCACCGGCAGACAGCAAACGTCCGCGTTCGATATCTTCTTCCGCCAGACCACACAGCTTGTCGGCCATGTTTGCCCAGGTGTCACGAAACGCTTGTGTACCTTCTTTGTCTGGTTGTTTGGCGGCGTCTTGTAAAGGCGCGCACATTTCTTCGATTTCGCCAATTCGAGCGCCCATTTCAATGGCTAAATCAACCGACAGGTTCCACACATAATTGGTTGGAAAATACTTAAACATTATTTTTCCTCATGGGTTTATCTCTCTCTTACAGCGGAGGGATTCATGATTAGTTTTAAATTTTGGGTACAAAGGCGACTGCCCGCACGAAGCCAGCAGATGCATGTTTGATTTTGTAAGGGAAACAAGAAACCCAGAAGCCCGTTGAAGGCAAGGTTTCCAGGTTGGAAAGCTTCTCCATCTGGCCATAGCCAATGTCACGGCCTGCTTTATGGCCTTCCCAGATAATTGATGCATCTCCAGACTCGGCAAAGCGCTCACGGGTAAACTTGAAAGGGGCATCCCAACTCCAGGCATCTGTGCCGACTACCTTTACACCGCGCTCTAGCAGATACATAGTGGCATCGCGGCCCATTCCTACACCGGCTTCCAGGTAACCGGGCTGGCCAAACAACGCACCAGCCCGAGTGTTCACCACTACGATATCCAGCGGCTGAAGCGTGTGACCGATTCTGGCGAGCTCAGCTTCAACCTCGTCCGCGGTGACTACATGGCCATCGGGAAGATTGCGAAAATCCAATTTTACCCCTGCCTGGAAACACCACTCCAAAGGCAACTCATCAATGCCATAGGCGGGTTTACCGCCGTCGGTTGTTGAAGCGTAATGCCATGGCGCATCCATGTGCGTGCCGCTGTGAGTGGTTATTTGTAACCGTTCCGCCGCCCAGGATTCATTGCCCGGCAACTGGTCGAGAGTAAGACCCGGGAACATGGCCTCCATCTCTGGCCAGCCCTGCTGATGATCCATGTAATCTATCTTGGGTAATAGCGGCGGCGGATCGGTGTTAGCGTTGTTGTCGAGGGTGACCGACAAATCAATTAAGGTAAATTGAGCAGGATTAAACATGTTGATTCTCCACAACCACATGCTGGCGAATTTCACCAAACAGGCTGTTACCGGCGTCATCGGTTGCTTTTAGCGTGACCACTTCGCCGTGTTGTAAAAACAAGGTGCTGGACGCACCGTTGGCAATCATTTCTTTTGCACGAAGCTCTGCGATACAAGCCTGTCCCACGGATGGGCCTTCATTGGAAACCGTTCCCGAACCCACTACTGTGCCGGGGTTTAATGAGCGAGTGAGTGCAGCGTGAGCGATAAGCTGATCGAAACCAAAATACATTTCCTGACCATGTACAGTACCAAAGGGTTTGCCATCGCGATGGATAACCATATTCAGGTGCACCCGACTATTACGCCAGTTTTCGCCCAGTTCATCCGGTGTAACAGCAATAGGCGCAAACGCAGTGGCTCCTTTAGCCTGCACAAATCCAAAACCAGTTTTCATTTCGCGTGGTGCCAGCGTCCGGTAGCTAATATCATTTAGCATCACCACCAGACGAATAGCTTGCTGGGCCTGCTGCAAGGCACTCCCCATTGGCACAGGGCCGGTGATCACCGCAAACTCGCCTTCAAAATCCGCGCCGTGCGTCGCATCGGCAACGACTATGTCATCTTTAGGGCCGCTGAAATTATCACCCGCGCCCTGATACATCAGCGGGTATTTGTCGGCATCTTCGATTGGGTCGAGATGAAAGGCCTTTTGCATCAGATGACCGTGGTTCATAAAACATGAACCATCAAGCCACTGCCAGGCGCGGGGCAAAGGCGCATTAAGAGTTAACGCCCCAAGAGGTTCGGTGTCGCGGACGATACCTGCATTCAACGCTTCATAGCGTGCCTGCAGAACAGGCTCGCAAGCCTCCCAGTTATCCAGTGCGTCCTGTAAAGTGAGTGCAATATCGGTCACCTTTACGGTAGTACTCAGGTCTCTGGAAACCAGTACTAATGAGCCATCCGGCCTGCCGGTTTTTACGGTTGCAAATTTCATACTATATATCGCTCAAGCCACAAAGCCATAATGAATTAGAATATTAATATTGATTAACAATATTTAAACAACTATATTTCACCACAGTCAATCAAAAAAACTAATTTTTTTGATACGGTTCATCATTTTTATAAATGTATTAATTTTTGGTTCGGACTACAGGAGAAATTCGTTTGAGAGTAGATAAACTTGATTTAAATCTGTTATACGCGTTAGAAATTTTATTAGAAGAGAAAAGTATTACGCGTACCGCGCATCGACTTAACCTAAGCCAGTCGGCCGTAAGCAGCATCCTATCTCGTTTGCGTCATTACTTTGAGGATGATTTACTCGTCCAGTTCGGGAAGAAGATGGAACCAACGCCTTATGCACTCGAGCTTGCTTTGCCAATAAAACAGGTTATGAATTTAGTACGAACGTTTATCACAAGTAAGCGACAAAACAATCCAGAAAACAGTAAAAGGCATTTTAGAATCATCGCTTCAGATTACATCGCACAATTATTATTGAGCACCACATTTAATCAGCTGCAACTGCTCGCTCCAACAATCTCTTTTGAGTTCCTAACCCCTTTTAGTTTTGGCGCTGATTCGTTAAATAAGGGCAATGCTGATATATTTATCGCTCCTAAGTCGAAACTAGATACTGCATTTCCTAGCCAATTTTTAATCGCCGATGAACTAATATGCTTAGGAGATTCAAATATCTATGCAAAGCAAGATTCTCTTACGACTGAACAGTTCTTTGAAGTCGGCCACATTACGGTAGGCTACGAACGAATTAGTCAATTTAGTATTGAAAGTTGGTTTGAAGAAAATTGTGGTCAAAAAAGAAAAATCGATGTCATCACTAATGACTTCAATACGTTGTGTTTGGCTGCTCGTAACACAAGCAGGGTCGCTTTAGTTCCGAGCAACATTGCTGCAGAACCATTAAAAAGCGGGCAATTAAAAGTGCTCAAAATTCCTTTTAACTTACCCAGATTGGAGGAGCACATGACATGGCACCCTACTCAGAATCGCGATCCAATTCATCAATGGTTAAGACAACAGATAAAATCTAATATCAGTACACCTTGCTAAAACTTGTGTTTCATTAAGTTATTAACGTCTACTTTAGTAAGCACTTTTGATGAGGTACCGGCAACAGATTAAATAAGTGATCACCGTTAATCATCGACTAATTTAAAGCCCATTGCGGCCAGCAATTCTTCTTGTTGCCACCTGCACACCTTTACACCTTCTACATTCACCTTGCGAGGATCTAAGCCTTCCAGTTCAATGTGGCTTAGATCTGCATGCGAAAAAGAAAAGGAGTGCCAGGCATCTGACGAAAAAACGCCTCGACTCAAATCTGCTCCATTAAGTATAGCCCCATTTAAGTTAGCCCCTATCCAACGGTTTTCATAAAGGTCACATTTTTCTAGTCGCTGCTCCTCTAAATTTGCATATGATAAATTGCAACCAGTAATAAACGCCGAACAATCATATTTTTGTTGCGTGTAGGACTTAACAAACCTTGCACGATAAAAATTTGTTTCAGTCAGATTACATTGGCGAAACTCAACCATATAAAGATTAGCACCTTTAAAATTACTGTTCGACAAATTACAATTTATGAAGCTTGCCTCATCAAGCTCTGTGTTTTCGAACAAACATCCTTCGCTTGACTTGGCATCTATGAAATTACAATTCTTAAAATGGTAACCAGAGAAATCCGCTCGACTAAAATCACATTCAACGAATGTGCAGGATTCAATATGAGTACAGGGTATGTCGTTTGGTGTGACAACTACATTGATAAAGGTTTGATGATTGAACATTCACATTGCTCCCCTAAACATATAATACGAGCATAGCGAGCAAATAAGTGCTTCAACACTCAGAATAATGCCCAGACTTATCTGAAAAAACCCCTAAAAATTTAGGGGTTTAGAGACTTACTTCTAATATTTAAGCGGGTTCATCTTTAAAACTTAATAGAACCTGTATGTCACCTTTGCACCAAAGGTTCTGGGAGGCCCGAATGACCATAACTGCACATCATCTGGCCCAGCGGCCGTATAAGTATAATAACTTAAAGGGTTTTCATTCTCTATGTTCCTCACATAAAGCATTGCTTCCCAGGTATCGTCCGACGTGGTGAACTTGAGTGTCGCATCTGTTTGCGTATATGCCTGCTGTAAGCTGTCCCGATCATTGAAAGGTGAAGCAAAATAATCCGACTTGTACCGGGTAAATATGCTTCCAATAAGAGTTCCAGCTTCAAGCTCCCAGTAATGATCATAAGACAGAGTTGCTATCCATTCTGGTGCTTGCGAAGGTTTGTTGCCCGCAAGACTTACCAACTCCCCATCAATTTGGCTAATCGAAGTCGTACCACAACCGCCAAGACACTGCACCGGAATCGCTCCGGCGAATTCAGTGTATTCTGTGTTTAGATAATTGAGAGATAACGCTAGGCTGTCTGACTCAGTCAACCACGTGTTGTAGGTTCCTTCCAGACCCCAAATACGAGCTTCACCAGCATTAAACACCTGACCTCCTTTTGAGGTATCAAGAAGTATCGCTACTTGTAGATCAGTGTAATCGTAATAAAAAGCTGAGCCAGTTACGCTGTAGTCATCACGATCAAGCTTTAATCCCGACTCAAACGAATAAAGAATTTCGGGGTCATAAATCTTCCCTGTACTGTCAAAACCGCCGGCCTTGTACCCTTTGCTGACTTTCGCATAATACAGGCTGCTGCTGTCAGGCTGATAATTGGTGCCCAGCGTCCAAGTAAATTCACTCTCCTCTGCCAGCAGGTCGGTTCGAACTGCCCCGTCAGTATCAATGGACCGAAGAGTTGGTACTTCTTCGAAGGTGAGTCCGCCAGGCAAGTTGGTCTGGGTCGCGGATTTACGGTCGTCTGTATAGCGACCGCCTGCTACCACTGTTAGGGTATCAGTGACAGGGATGTCCACCTGACCAAAAATAGCAGTTGATCGCGACTTTACATCCGGACGGTAAAACGTATTAGCCCAAAAGCCCTGTGGCCCATTTGGATAGGCGCCTATAAAGGAGAGCAAACCAGAACTTACATTCTGCTCTTCAACAAACTGGAATAGTCCGCCTTGCCAAAACAATCGGTCCTCACCGCCACTGAAGCGCAATTCATGACTGGTCGTTTTAATATTTGTATTACGATAAAAAATATAGTTTGGATGCAACGCTTCATCAGCATCGACAGTGCTATCACGGTAACCGCCGCGATAGCTTATGGTCATCCAATCCAGCTCATAATCAAGCTGAGTACGAAAGGCATCACCATCCACCTTATGAAAAGCTTTGGCAGCCTGCCCTGGTGCTTCAAAGTTTTCCCTATCAATTTCAGCTAAGTTATTGGTACGTGATGGTGTACAAAGTACTTCACCATCAATATTGGCTACCAGTTCCCAGCCTGCTGTCACATTACATTGGCCTGAGCCATTGTCGGCCTGACCGGTCGCATTCACATTGTACGCGGCAAAGAAGGGCGCCTGCTGATCCAGAGTATTGGTTTCAAAGGCAAAATATGCAGTAAAATTGTCTGACGGCTCAACCTGTAAACCAATACGACCAGCCTGAACATCTCGATCGCCCGACTTAAAGCCTGAGTCGCCATGATCACGCACGCCATCACGTACGGTTGAAAACCCAGCCACACGTAACGCAGCTATCTCACCTAACGGGATATTTAAAGCACCGGTAAATTCTCTGGCGTTGTAATTCCCAAAATCGGCTGAAATGTTACCACTGAATTCATCTAACTGCGGCTTGTTAGTAATAATATTGACCGCACCGCCGGTCGCATTGCGGCCGTACAGTGTGCCTTGCGGGCCTCGCAATACTTCAACTCGCTGAATATCAAACATTGCAGCGTTCATCACACGTGGGCGGTTGATGTATTCCCCATCAATACTAATAGTAAGAGACTGGTCAGCCGCTTCATCATTATTTTCTGTACTTATACCACGCAGTGATACTCTGGTTGAAATAGAATCGTTAGCAGTCACAAAGTCAGGGGCAACACGCGTCAATGATTGAATGTCTGTTACACCTGCTTTATCAAGTAATTCTGCACTTACCACGTTCATCGAAATAGGCACGTCCGAAGCAGATTGAACTCGATTTTGCGCGGTGACTTCAATAACTTCCAGATCCTGCTTGTTTTTTTCAGCAGATTCAGCCTCCTGTGCATTGGCACTAATGGATAGCGCCATTAGGACGGCTGTGGTTAAAACGGTTTTCTTATGATGTGTATTCAACATGAAACACCCTCTTTTGTAGGCATCGGTGTATCAACCTCAATTATATGTGAAGTCCTGTCATTCAAAATCTTGTAACTTCACATCCCATTATCGCCACCCACACTATAACGCGAATGGCCATTCATATTTAACCACAAGATAGAATTAGATCAACAACAATTATACAAATAAATAACAAAAATAATTAACAAACTTTAGTAAGCAAACAAAAAACACATAATTAACAATAACCTATGAATTTTGGTTTTTTTAATTTTTTATGAACTAGAATCAATTGTTAATTAGAATTAACAATCTTATTCCCAAAAAAACAAGAGTGATTTTGTAATATTTATAGGTGGAATTGAGCGCGCAAATACTGAAATGAGAAAATGAATATCAAATAGATTCCCCCGGGCATGCCCGGGGTTCTTACTGCTACAGCTTTCAGCTGATGCAAAACGCAAAGCTTTACAATGTTCCAAAGTTACGCAATGCGTTTTGCTTGTTCTCATTCATCCACGGGTAAACCCGTGGCGTTCTGTTGCTTCGCAACCGAGCACATAACAAAAAAACAGGTGAGAACTGAGCGTTCGGCACCTGCTTTTTTACGACTAACTATGAGTCAGTGACTATAGCGCTTGCCAGCAAGATCCTTGATATGCGCTGTTTACCGCGGCTTCGATAAATCGCATTCCACGTAAGCCATCCTCGATACCAGGGTATCCACCGTGAGGCCTTTCATCCTCAGCGACGCGGCGAATGTCCTCAATAAACAGTTTGTATAGCCCCGCTAAGGACTCGAGAATCCCTTCCGGATGCCCGCCAGGCGTTCTGGTTAGGTGCAAAGCCTGCTCAGAAACCAAACTGACGGCCGTTCGCAAGGATTGCCGTGGTTTGCCCTGTTGCGTAAGCCACAAGGTATTGGGCTCCTGCTGATGCCACTCTATGGCCGCTTTGGCACCATATATACGAATTGCCAACGCATTTTCCTCGCCACAGGCTATTTGCGAACACACCAGTGTACCCTTGCCGCCACCAGACAACCTGATAAGCATATTGGCATCATCGTCAAGTTGGCGTCCTGCACCAAACGAGGATAAATCTGCGCAGATTTGGTCAATGGTTTCACCGGTCATGAACTCCACCATATTGGCAGCATGTGTGCCAATATCGCCAACACAACAGCTTATGCCTGAGCGCGCCGGATCGGTTCGCCACGACGCCTGTTTGTTAGCATCCGGCCCTGACTCCAGAGCTGACATTAGCCAGTCCTGATTGTACTCAACCAACACTTTGCGAATTGTCCCCAGCTCGCCATTGGCAATTTTTTGTTTTGCCTCGTGCACGGCGGGATAACCAGTATAGGTATGCGCCAACCCGAAAATTACCGGATGTTCTTTAAGCGCAGCTTCGATTGCCTGCGCTTCTGTGACATTCATCGCCAGAGGCTTTTCACACATCACATTGATTCCCGCATTGATAAAGGCGATGGCTACTTCTGCGTGCAAGTGATTCGGTGTAGCAACAATCACAAAATCAATGCCATCTTCCCGGGCAGCCTCCTGCTTCGCCATTTCGTAAAAGTCACTGTAGCTTCGCTGCAAGAACCAGGCTTTGGCACTCTCGTGCGCCACGGCTTCACGTGATGATAACGCACCAGCAACCAACACCGCCTGACCGTCGAGTTGTGCAGCCATACGGTGTACGGCACCAATAAATGCACCACTACCCCCGCCTACAATTCCCGCCCGCAAAGGGCGTTGTTGAAGATTATTTTGATAGGTTAACTCCATAATCAATCCTCCACGTTAAGAACGGTAGGCTTCGCGCCCTGTGCCTTGCACAGGTATGTCTAACCCGGGTAACATCTCATGCTGAATGCTGTACATTGCAGCGGCTGCTTCATCAATGGCCCGGCAAAAATCCACGGAACCTTTCAACAATGGCGCTAACTTAGCGCGATCCTGAATACGCGCTGCAGGATATTCGTGCTCAACAACCAGATAGGTATTGGCAATATCCAAATCGAGTAACTCCCTGGCAGCCAGTTGATGATCAAGCCAGTCTACTGAGCGATTTTGCAGGTAAGCCAGCGGATCGTGACGCGCAGTGCCTGGTAGCTCATGCTCACACAACACGGTTTGTTTTTTCCAGGCGTTAATTAAATCTGCGGGATTGTCTGATGGCTCGCCATTTACACAATCGCCACGTTGCATGGTTTGACCGCCGTAGCCCCAGGCTGACACCCCTTTGGCATCTATAACCTGGCCTTTTACATGGAAGCCGGCAATTAAGAATCCATAGCCTTCGTCTTTTAAATACTGGAACATCGAGCGGGTATCCTGCCCCATCAGCACAGAATGAGACGGGTCGTAATGGATACGAAACTGATCGCCCACACCGTGTTTATCGCAGATACGGTGCAGAGCAATCCAGGTGGCAGGCGTATAAGCAATATTGTTATGCCAGCGATCTGTAGGATTCCAGCCAGGCATTGGACACTGTTCTACCCGGTACGTTAGCCCCCTGGCTTTTGCTTCTTTAAGTAGCGGAATAAACTGCTCTTCAAACATGATCAGGTTTTGATCCATCGACAACTGGATATTTCGTCCCACGAAGCCGCACACCGCATCAGTTCCCAGCAGTGCGGCAGCATCGAATACTTTGAGCATAAACTCGTGCTTGGCTTTACGTTCGTCATTGCCATGCACCAGCATGTTGTCGAAATACGCCAGGTCGGACAAACCAACACCTGTGTGTCGCATTGCCGCTAGCACCCTATTTGTCCGCTCAGTGTTAAATGCTTCACGCAAATCCAGGGTATTGGCTACCGGATCAATTAACGCCTCGGGCGGCACATCGGTGAGACTAGGATGAATAGCAGCCGACAATTGTATATTAGGACAGGCCATTTCGTTGGCAAACGCCAGCCAATCTTCTATCGCTTTGTCGGGATCTGCATCGCGAATTTCTCGCGGGGTTAGTTCCTGTAACGCTGCAGTCAGCATACTCAGCTTCATATGTTTGGGCTGATAAGATATCGGTGTTGTCATTATTTTTCCTCTCATGCTTCTGAGTGCGCCAGCCGGTTCGCTCTTAGTAACAGCAGTATGGCACAAGCAGCGAGTAGCGACGCGATAACAAAAGGTATGCCCGGATACACCGGGTAGGCGTTGTTAGGCGTGGTAAACAAATGGAAAAGCCAGGGCAAGGTTAATGGCGTAATAATGGCTCCGACACTACGCGTGGCAGCAAAAGCCCCTTGCAGCGTGCCCTGACTCGAGGGATCGGTGTGCGCCGACATGTAACTCATCAACCCCGCGTTGGTCATAAACCCCATGGCACTGGGAACAATGAACGGCAATAACCAATACAGGTCGCTGATCACAGCAAATGCAATTGAACCTATAAGTAATCCCAGCATTCCTGTGAGACTGGCAACCAAGTCGCCGAAGCGCTGAGAAATACGGCCCACTGCAAATCCCTGGGCAATAATACTCACAATGCCGTACATGCCCATAGAAAGGCCGATCTCCCGTGGTGTCCATTGGAACTGGAATGCTGTGAAGTAAGGCCATACCGTTGGTACTGTATTTAACGCAATATGCAAACAAAGCACCACAAGCAGTAATCGGGGGATCTGCTTATTCACTCTTAACTGCATAAACACGCCCCACGGACTGGCATTCACCAGCTTGAAAGGACGACGCAAATATTGTGCAAGGGATTCTCTGAAGACAAAGAAACCCAACACTGCATTAGACAGCGTGAGTAATGCGGCTACAAATATAGGCGTGCGTAATCCGTATTCAGCCAACAAGCCACTGAGGACCGGCCCAAACATAAAGCCCAGCCCAAACGCCGCGCCAAGTGAACCATAACGTTTTGCCCGATTTTCTTTCGGCGTAATATCGGCAATAAAGGCACCGGCCACAGCAGGGGTGGCCCCAAACAAACCCGCCAAAGCCTGAGCTAAAAACAGCCACTCAATAGAAGGCGCAAAGCCCATAAGAAGATAATTAATGCCAAAGGCGGTAAACGATACCAATAACACGGGCCTCCGCCCGTAAGCATCACTTAGCGCACCTAATAGAGGTGTAGCAAAACACTGAATAGTGGCGAACAAGGCAATAATTGCCCCGCCGTAAAGCGCCGCTCCGGAAATATCAACACCAGCCAGTTCCCGAATGAGATCAGGAATAATCGGCGCCAGCAATCCGTGTCCCATTGCATCCAGAAACACTGAGACCAGCACAAACCACATGGCAAATTTTGGGTTCGACTGGCCACTGTTCCTCACATCAACTTCTCCATGGTTAGCCCCTTACACTGCTTTTGTGAGATTTGCTGAACCCTTGTATTCACTGGCAATGAACTCAGCGGCTCTGGCCGTTAACGCCATAGTGGTAAGCGTTGGACCACCTGCTCCGTTAGACACAAAACAACTGCTGTCGGTAACAAACAGGTTTGGAATGTCCCAGCTTTGGTTGTATTTATTGAGAACAGATGTACTGGGGTCGTTGCCCATTCTGGCACCACCACACTCGTGAATGGCCGAGCCCAGCGCCAGACTTTTCTGATAGGACAATTTAAACATGGTGCGCTCAAACCAGCTTGCATTGGGCATCAGGTTGTCCCGGTTGTGAATGTCCAGAATGCTGGCAGCAATTTCAATGTTCCAGCCCATGGCTTTCACCATTTCCAGAATCGTCGCCATTTGCGCTTTGGCCATGCGTCGCTCGTTGTCGCCCATGCGTATATCAATATTGGCAACCGGTATTCCCCAGGCATCTTTTTTACCTGTGTTCAGCGTAATGCGGTTTTCTTTCGCTGCGAGCATTTCCCCCTGAACGGTTAAGCCGAACAAGGTTGGAATATGGTCTGGCACAGGAATACGACCTACCATGCCCTGAATATTGAAACCGCGAATAAAATCATACTCGCTGGAATCGGATAGGTTTTGGAAACGCGGTATGTAGAAACCGCCGTGATTGTCGCCGGGGTGTTTACCATCGACCAGCTCAAAACCAGTTGCACCAGGCACTGAACCGAATACCACGCCATTAGTTTGATCCATAAAGTACTGACCCAGTACCCCTGAACTATTGGCCAGCCCCTGTGGGAATTGCGACGTGCCGGAATTCAACAACAAACGCACGGTTTCGATGGTTGATGCGCACAACATCACCACATTAGCGCGAACCTCATGCTGTTGTTTGGTCTCGCGATCAATAAAGGTAACACCACTGGCATTGCCGGTAGCCGGATCGATATTGACTTTGCTCACTACGCTGTTTGGACGCAGCGTGAGATTACCGGTAGCTTCGGCGGCAGCAATTGGTGAAGTTGTGTGAGTTTTCCCTTCCGCGTCAGCGCGAGTCGCATTGCTGTCTACATACCGCCATGGCGTAAATTTCCGCTCAGGCCATTTGGCTTGGACCGTATTCTGAAACTTCTGTTCGAAACTACTTAAACCGGCTTCTTTACTAAATTGTCCATCCGGCAGGTTGGCGATGTTGTCTTTTCTGCCGGTGATTTTCAGGAACGACTCCACGCTGTCGTAATAGGGTACCAAATCCTGATATTCGATTGGCCAGTCATCGCCATAACCATCGTGACTGGCGGCTTTAAAGTCATAGTCAGACATACGAACAGCCACTCTGCCCCATGACTGAAAACGCCCGCCTACCTGACGACCGCGGATCCACAGAAAAGGGTCGGCTGACGTTGTATAGGGGTTTTGCAAATCGTTGACGAACAATTCTTTTTTATCTGGAGAAAACCAGGAACAGCGAGCCTGAGTGTGTTGACCTGTTGCCCCGGCTGCGATTCGGTCCCAGGTGTTCACCTGCCGCTTTAAACCCGGACGCTGGAAAATCGCTTCGTCCAACGCCGGACCGGCTTCCAACAACAACACTTTGAGTCCCTTTTCAGTCAGCTCTTTTGCGGCAATGCCACCCGTCGCGCCCGATCCTACAACAATAGCATCATAGTTCATGTTTTTATTCTCAACTTCGCCTCGTTAATTTTATAGAATTTTAATTCTAATATTTTTAAGTTGCAAGCTTAATGCCCGATCAATTTTACACATACTCTTAACAATCATATAGTTACAATAACACACAAAGTTCATAAGCAACTGTATTTAAACGGTAAAACAAATAAAAGAACACAAAAAACAATATTAGAACTATTGTTTTAATATGAAAAGATGTTAAATTTCAGATCACCATATAAGAAAGAGGAATCAATCATGACTCTGGAAGCCAGTGTAATAAAAGATGATGCGGTGCGAAGTACCCCATCAGGATATGAAATTGACGTAAGAATTGCTTGGTATCGTTCGCTACCGATTGCCTGTCTGGAGAACCTGTCTGTTACGGTTAATGACCAACAGTTTACTGCAGACCAAATTTCAATCCGGGTAAACGACACTCTGATACCCGTAAACAAAGCCGGTGAATTATTAGATGAATGGTGGTTTACGCAAGACCCCATCACCGCAATTCTGCCGGCTTCATCACCATTGGCCAGCGGCGAAACTGCGACAGTGAACGTGTCTCTGGCAACACGTATTCCCTACATTATCATCGGGCCGGACACTGCCTTGGTTCAACGCACTGACGTAAGCAAAGAGGTAACTATTCAATGAGTATCATGTTAGGCACTACGATTTATTCAATGACTAATGAATGGCTTGCCGGTCAGTTCACACTACCACAGCTAATAGATGAAGTGGGCCGTCGTAAACTGGGCCCGGGCCTCGAAATGATCGGGTTTCAAAACCTGCGAGGCTTTCCCAATAAAGTCGACAAGCGTGATCTTAAAGACTTTCTTGATGCGGTGGAACGCAATGAGCTTACTCTGACTTCGCTAGCCGGAAATGCAGACATTGCGTTAAATCCAGCCAAATGGATGGACACCGACCAATCCGTTGAATACATGCGTCCACAAATCGAAATGGCCGGTGAGTTGGGTTTCCCGGTTATGCGCATTCAAATTGGTCTGACACCAGAAGTACTAACAAAACTGGAGCCGATTGCCGCCAAAGCCAAGGTAAAACTGGGTATGGAAGTACATGCTCCGGAAGGGCCAAATACCCCTAAGGTACTGGCAACGCGAGAAGTGTATGAAAAAATCGACTCTGAATACCTGGGTTTCGTGCCAGACTTTAGCTCGTGTATGCGCGCCATTCCGCCGGGTATGATGGACAAACTTGGCCAAGCCGGTCTTTCAGAGGCAGGTAAACAACTTATTATTCAGCACTGGGAATCAGATGGTCATCCCTTCCAGCGCTACATGGCTTTTGCAGAGCAGGCCCGTGCGAAAGGCGAACCCGAGTTACCTATTTCACAGGCAAAACTAATCTTTACTATGTTCGGCAGACAGCAGCCTGAAGACTGGGCAGACATTCTGGATCGCACCGTACACATTCACGCAAAGTTTTATGAAGTGAATGAAGAGTGCACTGATTCACCGTCGATTGACTATCACCGTATTCTGCCAGTCTTTACGAAAGCCGGCCGCACCATCAGTATGTCCAGCGAATGGGAAGGCCATGCCTTTTGGGATGCGGATGAAGTGTGTGCCTTCGAAATGGTTCGTCGTCATCACAGAATGTGCGAACACATTTTAAATAAGTAACGCGTTGTCGAGTCTGCCTCCAACCCAACAGAGGCAGTACTTAACTCCGGCCTGCCCACTGTGCCCGTGCGTTGCAGGCCTTTTTCAATTTTTGCGCTGCCGTTGTTTACAACTTTCACATCAATAATACCGAAAACAGAGGTCTTCATGATGATCAACCGCCGACAGTTTTTAAAAGGGGCTTCAGCTATCAGCCTTATGAGTATCTTCCCCACGTTTGCTTCAAAAGCAAATTCGCTGCCCACCTATGACGGCGATTGGCAGCCACTCTTTAACGGGCAGGATTTAACGGGCTGGAACATTTTCGATGAGCAGTCTGGATTAAGTAACTCCAGTAAGCTCATTAACGGCGTTTTTCAAGGTAGTTGTCGCCTGAGCTGTTAAGCTGCTTCTTTTTTATTC
>JAAFAI010000010.1 GCA_018222405.1 Gammaproteobacteria bacterium
GCTAACTTAGGAAAAGCTGCTTAACTGGGTTGTGTGAATTTGCTTGACCACGTCACATTAAAGCCATATTTCAAGAAGAGAAAACCATGGACAGCGTTCGCTTGTCGTGGAGCAACAAAGTCCCATTTGTTGAACCTGTGTTTCTGGAAGAACCATCCAGGCGTATCGGCGTAACGCGAGATGCCGTTCACACCGCATTTTTACTGAACAATGAAGGAGAAACTGTGGGCCTTTACCGCGAAGGTAGCGATTTAATACCGATTGTCATGCGCAACGATCTAAACCAGCGCTATGACATAGATAACCTCGCCTCACTCAACGTATGGAGCCAAGAACAAGGTAAATATATAAGCATGGCTGATGCTATCAGCAATGTGGATATATCGCTTGATAACCCTATCCTCAAACGCCGCAACCGGGTACGGATGCTGGCGGTTTACGCATAGCCCATGCCTTTATCCGGTGAGACGGCTGCGAGCGTGCAAGCTAAAGTTCGCCCTCTTGTAGAAGAGCTTAAACTGCCTGATGGCTACCGCATTGAATGGGGCGGCGAATACGAGACCTCAACAGACGCTTAAAGCGCCCTATTTGCAAGTATGCCTATTGGTATATTAGGTATGTTCATTATCACCGTTTTGCTGTTTGGCAAGCTTCGTCAGGCGTTAGCGATATGGGGCGTAATTCCGCTCACCACTATCGGCAATATTGGCGGCTTGGTGTTAGTTGGTGCACCCTTTACATTCATGGCGCTACTCGGCAGCTTAAGCCTTATTGGTATGGAGCTTAAAAACGGGATCGTATTAGTGGAAGAAATAAACGTACAGGCAGAGGGTAACAGTGGCGCATTCGATGCCGTAGTAGCCGCGTCAGTATCTCGTGTACGTCCCGTTTCAATGGCAGCCACCACTACCATACTGGGTATGATCCCGCTGTTTTCTGACGCGTTCTTCGCGTCAATGGCAGTTGTTATTGTATTTGGTCTGACCGTTGCCACCGTACTTACACTGCTTATATTGCCTATCATCGACAATTTGAACGGGTAGTTAATACACCCGACCCCCGTCACCTCAGTCACTACACGTTCGGCGATGTAAGCAAGCGGTAGATAGGAAAAGAGTCTACCGCTGTGATTTACGTTAAGCCACCTTGCGATATCAGCACATGCAGATGCATACGCAGATTGGGTGAGCTCGACGCCTTTAGGTGTGCCAGTTGAGCCTGATGTGCACATGAGACTGATAACACTATCATCCGCCCCCTTGAAATGCCTTCACGTGGTTTACCTAAGGTAACTTGATTACCTTCACTGTCTGTTACTCAATTGATGGGAATGCATCACCTGCATTTAGTTTAACTGAGACCACTTTTCTCCAAGTCGATTAATGGCTCAGGCACTTTATTGCTGATGTGACTAAACATCTCGCCTAAGCATGATATTAGGGAGTATTAGTACTGATACAAGGTGAAGTATCTTTGTAACTACCCTCACGTCTCCCTTAAAGTTCAAACAACATATCGGTACGTATAATGTACTTTACACCTTTGGTTATTTGCGCGGAGCTATGTAAACAGTGTAATGGGTGTCGCCCGTGAGGAAATAAAAGCACGCCACCAGCAGGCGTGCGTACACTTACTTGCGCTTGCTTATCACCACGTCTAGCAGGCTCTCCAGGTCTATCTGCATTAACAAGGAACTGTGTTTCACCTCCCTCAAACTCATCGTTAAGCAAAATAAGAAATGTCATTTTGCTGTATCTGTCTGAGTAGGCATTGGTGATCAAATCATTGCCAACTACCTTTGAACCTGGCCAATCTCCATCAATATGAAATTTAAAGTAATCACCTTCTTGATAACGATAAAAGCGAAACCGAGTATTGATACCTAACGGCTTTTTACCATCAAATATTGACAAGTTTTGCTCAACCAATGTTGCTACACGTTGCCAAATACGTCGCTCTGTCTCATCGTCGACCACAATAGTCACGTTATCGTTATGTCGAATCTCGCGAGGAAGCGAAACCGCGGCATCCTTCAGGTAGCCCAACGCTTCAGACGTTTCTATTAAACGACGACACTCTTCTTGGCTTAAAACATTAAGTAATTGGTATGCACCCGGCACTTCAGCGATATCATTGCGTGTTACCAATAGACCTTGATTTGCCTCTGCACTAGCCGCGTTTAAATCCGTGTCAATATTTGCCCTCGCTCCGGCATCTAATGAATCAAGTAAAAAGGCATTGTCGCGTTTCGCGGCCCATGTAGGAATAGCAGGATTCTGAGCTCCGGGCTCACGTGTAATAACGAAAAAATTATCTTTCATCTCTAGTCTCCTATGCACTTATTACTTGTACTTGGGTAAATTGTCTATGCCCATCAAGTGAACCGTGATACCCAAAGCCACTTTCTTTCGCTCCTACCCACGGTGCGTCGCCCGCTCCCACACCTCCGTTAATGCCCACCATACCGGCTTCCATGTTTTCGGCCACATAACTGGCGTTTTGACGACCAAATACAACTGCGCCTAACCCCAAGTTGGAACTGTTGGCTAGTTTAATCGCCTCGTCTGCGTCTTTAAATGGAGCAATGGCGACCACAGGTCCAAAGGTTTCTTCTTTCGACATCAACATGCTTTCTGTTAATCCAGCAACAACAGTTGGCTGAATAAACGGAGGATGATAATCATCACTTCCCAGCAAAAATTCAGCACCCTGTTGCTTGGCATCAACAAGGTGTCTTATCACGTGTTGGTGCTGTTTTTTATTGACCAAGGGCCCGATATTGACACCCGCTAAGTCCCAAGGTCCTACTGTATACTGAGCGGCAATATTGGCCACCCGCTGACAAAATTCATCATAAATGGCATTATCTACATAAATACGCTCGGTAGACGTGCACATTTGCCCTGAGTTTTCGAACGAACTGGCTACCGCGAAACGCGCCGCGGCATTAATGTCGGCATCGTTAAGCACTATCATGGCGTCATTACCTCCTAACTCCATAACCAAGCGATGAAGTTGGGGTGCAGCGCTTTGCATAATGTGTTTACCCGCTTCAACGGAACCTGTGAAAGCCACCATATTTATGTTGCTTTGCACGAGGGCCTTACCTACTTCACCGTCGCCGTGGACAATATTTAGTACCCCTTCGGGTAAAACGCGATTCAGCGTACTCACAAAAAGATCCGCAACCAACGGCGTATTTTCAGACGGTTTCAGTACTACCGTGTTACCCGCAACCAATGCTGGCACAAGCAAGTTATTCGCCATGGCTAGGGGATAGTTCCATGGCGAAATAATGCCTACTACGCCAAGCGGACGATAATGAATTTGTGTTCCGCTTGGTTTTCGAGTTGGGCTTACCGCTTGAGCCACTTCTTGACTAAGGTAAGCAGCACTTTGCGTTACCCCCATCACTTCATAAGTTGCTCTGCGTTTATCTTTCCCCATTTCCTGTGAAATCAATAAAGTTAGCTTTTCAGCTTTACTTTCAAGGGCACTGAAGGCATCTTTGATAATGCTCGCTCTTTGCTGAGCGGTGTACTTACGCCAAGCCTGTTGTGCTTTGCGCGCTTTTTCCACTGTATCCTCGACTACGCGTTTACTTGCTATTTCCACGCGCCCAATTTCTTGTCCATCAAGGGGGTTAGTCGATATTAGTGAATTACTCATTATTGTTTCCTGAAAATATAATCGCTCTAAGCTCAATACTTGTGCGAGGTGGCAGTGGCTCGGCGCGCTGATTATTTACAACTTCGACGGCAGAATGAGGAACGCCAAACATGCCTTCTGGAAGCGTCGAGTCAAAGACCTTGAATAACAAGCCTTCACCAGGAGCCATATCAGATTGGTAATACCAGCGGTGTTTTGGGCTATAACTAATTGCCGCCAATTCACCTACTCGGTCGGGATAAATAAGTTTTAACCGGTGAAAGTCACTTTGCTGCACTGTGGCCAAATCAACCATTGCTAGAGGCGATGATTTAACAACACTGTTAACAGGCAGCCATAAGTTGACCAGCTTATAATTGCGTGATCGGAGCTGTGTCTTGTCTTTTGTTTCTGCAAGCATACGGTGCTCAGCTGACGTGTTTGTATAGTCGTTGTGTACCGTTTTTACCGGGGCTCTGTTATGGGTGGTTTTCTCAGTGCGCGTGGTAGAGCGATAAGTGTGATCAAAAATTTGAACATGCTTGGTATCGAACTTGCGCTGCAAAAATGTAATTACAGAGGGGTATAGCTGCGCCATCACTGCTTCGTCATTCTCAAAGTGATTGAAAGCCGGCGCAAATCTCACAACTTCAAAACCATTTGTATCAATTGAAAACTCACGCTTACTTTTACGCATATCACTGATATCGATATTTCGTTTATCAATTGATGTGGTCAATTCCGCTGAGCCAGGTCCTTGATAGGTTTGATCATATTCCAATGTACCTTGGGGTAAGACGTAATTTACAGAAAACATGTTTCATTCCTCAATATCGCTTTGATGAGTGAATGATAAGGCCCAAGGTGATACAATAAAATCAAGTAATCTATGTAATTGATACAAGTGAAACCAAGCAAATCTATAGAAATCAAACAACTGAAGATATTATTGGCCTTAATTAAAGAAAAAAATTTGTCGAAAGTGGCAGAACAATTAGGCATGTCTCAGCAAGCGGTGAGTGAACACTTAAAAAAGCTGCGTGCTGCATTCAACGATAGGTTATTTATTAGAAGTGGCAGTGGTGTGCAGCCCACTGCGTTTACTGTTGCACTTCAGCCAAAATTAATTGCGGCCATTGAAGCGGTAGACGGCTTGCTTAAACCCGACACGTTTTTACCCGCATCGACAAAAGCCACATTTACACTAAGCTGTACCGACTTGGAACAAGTTTCGCTGCTTCCCAAGGTACTTAGTGTCATTAGAAAAGAAGCACCCTTTTTAAAAATTGCTGTGAAAAAACTAGAGCTAGATTCGCTCGCTGCAGATTTAAAAAACGGTGATGTAGATGTTGCTCTCACCAACCCCGCATTTGCGCCGAGCCACTATCCATGTGAAACACTTTATAATGAACAGTACACCTGTGTAGCTTCGTCAAAAAACAATAGCGTTTCATCGTCTATGAGCATTGAGAGTATTGCCAACATTCCACAGGTGGTTGTATCGCCCTCAAGAGGTGATTTTAGTGGAGCGATACAGCATTGGTTTGAGTCACAAGGTCACCCTCGCAATGTTATGATGACCTTTCCGACTTTTTCTGCGGCAATTGCCGCTATCCACAGTACAGACCTATGCGGGTTTATTCCACGCGCCCTGCTTCCCGACTCACGCCTTCAAATGATAGAGGTCGCTCCCCTCCCTCCTCAGTTTGAGGTAATTAGTATTTGGCACCAGCGCTTGTCTAGCGACCCTTTAACTCAATGGATACGCGGTATCATTCGCGATGCTGCTCGACAGTAAGTTCAATACCATTGGCTATGCGTTAACAGGTTGCTTTAATTCACCTAGTTCTGCAAAAGCATTCGCTCGACTCATCCCAGATTAGCGTTCCATATTGCAAAGTAATTGTGCTTCATAGTTAAACCTGTCAGCTTCAATCAGGAAGTGTCGAAAGATAGTTAATGTTTGCAAAAGCCATTATGACGTCTTTTGCGAAGTCGACTCTAGGATGACGTAGCGCTCCCTTTTTCCACACTAAATAAACATCGTTTTCTGGGCCTGGCTTGCCCAGCGCGACCAACTCGCCTTTTGCAATACCTTCTTTACATAAGTAGTCAGGCAAAACTGAATAACCAATTCCCGCTTTGATGATGCTACTTATTGCTCTTATATCGGGGCAAACAGCCGCGACAGGCGACTCACACGCAGCGTTAAATACCTCCGAAAAGTATCGTCGAACAAGCGGCAACTGTTCATCATAGGTCACTACTTTATGTTGATTGAGTAGCTCTGCCGATATTTCTCTTTCTCGCAGCAACTTTCCCTGCACACGGTTCATCACTAAGATTAAGCGCTCTTTATCCAACTTCTGATATTCATACATCGCGTCAGTGGGCTCAGAGGCAGTAATGGCAAGCTCCGCTACATCGTTCTCCAACAAATGATAAATATTACTTTTGTTGCCGGTATGGATCACTAAATTCACTTTATCGGCCTGAAGCAAGTTAGCGAGTGCCGGACCTGCCACCTGACTAAGGTACTCTGCAGGGCCTGCAAGGTGTAACGTACCGTAATCGGTAGAAGCGCGACTGCGAATAGAAGCCACTTTCTGCTCTAACATATCAATGTGACTAGCGACCTGCAGCGCCAAGTCATCAGCGATAGCCGTTGGCTCAACGCCTCTCGCTTTTCTTATGAACAACTCTTTGCCGACAATATTCTCCATGGCTTGTATGTGAGAAGTGACCGCTGGCTGAGACATATGAAGGCGAGCTGCAGCACGCGTAATGTTGCCGCTTCGATAAACTTCTACAAAAGTTTTTAACTGTGTTAAGTAAGACATAACCCCTACCCATCAGATTTTTGATGACTCGTCATAATTTATCTGACTTCTCGATGTACGCCAACCTCTCTAAGATACACGCACTCACTATTGCGACAGGAGCTGCACATGACATCAGCATCATCAATTTTATCGCTCGCCATTTTTGCGGGCTTATCACAGTCGGCCTATGCGGCAGACGTTAAAGCTGCGAATGCCAGTAAAGGCGAAATACTTGTACTACTTTCAAGTGAAAATGTAATGCAACTTGCAGATGGCAAAACAGAGCCTACAGGCTATTACCTTAACGAGTTTGGTGTGCCGGCAAAAGCATTGGTAGATGCAGGCTACAAACTGGTATTGGCCACGCCAAAAGGCAATGCGCCACCTGTAGATAAAAAGTCAGTAATACCGCAATACTTTGATGGCGGCGAATCGCAAATGCGAGACATTCAAACGTTTGTAGCGTCAATAGAAGACATTGATGACACGCTGTCATTTAGCGAAGTGATTGGACAAGGCCTAGAAGAGTTTGAAGGCGTTTTCATTCCAGGCGGTCATGCACCGCTTATCGACCTGGCAAACAATCCTCAAGTGGGTGAAATTTTGTCTCACTTTCACAGTAAAGGAAAACCTACTGCCGCTATCTGCCATGGTCCAATCGCCTTACTTTCTGGGCAATCTAACCCGCAGGCATTTGAACTGGCATTGAAATCCGGTGAGCAAGCCTCACCTGAGAGTTGGATTTATGATGGCTACAAAATGACAATCTTCTCCACTCCGGAAGAGGCCTATTTTGAAAACACGTTAAACGACGCAACGTTATTGTACTACCCAGCAGACGCCATGGCGCAAGCGGGTGGCAAGATGGAATTTAAAGAAATGTGGACGCCCAATGTAGTAGTAGACCGTGAGCTTATTACAGGCCAAAACCCGTTTTCTGATGAACTGTTAGCTGAAAAACTCTTACAACAGTTAAACTCACAATCTAATTAAGGGCAGGCAACACTATGCTTAATTTTACATTTAAAAATCAAACCGAAATTTTGTTCGGCAAGGGGCAACTAAGTGAAGTGCCTTCACGTTTGCCGAAACAAGCAAAAGTCCTCTTCCTCTACGGTGGCGGCTCAATTAAGAAAAATGGTATTTACGATAAAGTAATGACTGCACTAGCAGGTGCTGACGTTATTGAATTTCAGGGTGTTGAACCAAACCCAGAATTTGAAACACTGATAAAAGCTGTGAATGTCGCCCGTGAAAATGACGTGAACTTCATTCTTGCGGTTGGCGGTGGAAGTGTTATTGATGGCGCGAAATTTGTAGCTGCTGCCGTTAACTTTGCAGGCGATCCGTGGGACATACTTGTTAAAGGTGCAGCATTTGAAAATCCATTACCTATTGGCGCCGTACTTACTTTACCTGCGACAGGTTCTGAGAGTAACGGTAACTCGGTAGTAAACAGAAAAGAAACGTCGCAAAAGCGCTCGTTTTCTTCTGAAACAGTTCAGCCTGTTTTTGCCGTACTTGATCCTGAGTTCACCTATTCACTACCACCACGTCAAGTATCGAACGGTGTGGTTGATGCTTTTGTTCACGTGATTGAGCAATACCTTACCTACCCTGTAAATGCACCGCTTCAAGACCGCTTTGCAGAAGGTATTTTACAAACCTTAGTTCAAGAAGGTCCTAAAGCATTAGCGACGCCTGAAGATTACGATGTGCGTGCAAACGTAATGTGGTCAGCAACAATGGCGCTTAACGGATTAATCGGCAAAGGTGTACCGCAAGACTGGGGCACACATATGATAGGTCACGAACTTACTGCGTTACATGGTTTAGACCACGCCGTGACCCTAGCAATTGTTCTACCGTCGTTAATGTTCGTGCAGCGTGACAAAAAGCAGGAAAAAATTCTGCAGCTAGGTGAGCGCGTGTTTGGAATTCAGAAAGATGACAAAGAAAAGGCCATCGACTTAACCATAAAAGCGGTTCAGGACTTTTTTGAAACTATGCAGGTTAAAACCCGCCTGTCAGACTACAACATTGAAAAGTCTGCCATTGATGGGCTAATCGAGAACCTTGAACGCAACGGCTTAACAGCGCTTGGCGAGCATGGTGACATCAACCTTGCTAAAGCCCGTGAAATTCTAACTCTTGCGGCATAACCCGCAGGTTTTAAATCATTCAGCATTCGCTGAGTGCTTTTGTATTTATTTAAAGAAGAGAGAAATATGACTGCATTATTTGAACAATTTTCGTTAAAAGACGTGACGCTTCGCAACCGTATTGCTGTGCCTCCTATGTGCCAATACTCTGCGGAAGATGGGTTTACAAACCAGTGGCATGAAGCAAACTACCAGTCATTTGCCCGAGGCGGTGCTGGATTGGTTATCGTTGAGGCAACCGCCGTCTCGCCAGAAGGACGCATCACGCCAAATTGCTTAGGTATTTGGAAAGATGAACACGTTAGTGGCTTAAAAAATGTTGCTGATCGTATAAAAAGCCAAGGCGCTGTCGCTGGAATTCAAATCGCACATGCCGGGCGCAAAGCCAGTGCCAACCGCCCTTGGGAAGGCGATGATCACATTCAGCCAAGTGAAGAAAAAGGGTGGCAGCCTATTGGACCTTCAGCAGAAGCCTTTGGCGCAAACTTACCTGTTACGCCTACAGAAATGACCAAAGCCGATATTGAGCGCGTTAAGAATGACTTTGTAAAAGGTGCCCAGCGCGCGCTTGAAGCTGGATTCGAGTGGCTTGAACTGCATTTTGCCCACGGTTATTTGGCTACAAGCTTTTTCTCGAAGCACGCCAATAAGCGTACTGACGAATACGGCGGTGATGCGCAAGGCCGTGGTCGATTCTTACTTGAAACACTGAGCGCAGTGCGTGCGGTTTGGCCTGAAAACCTACCGCTTACCGTGCGCTTTGGCGTTATCGAATACGATGGTGATGACGAACAGACATTGAGCGAGTCTATCGAACTTGTAAAACAGTTCAAAGAAATTGGTACTGATTTCGTTAACGTTAGCATTGGCTTTAACACGCCTGATGCGAATATTCCTTGGGGCCCGGCTTTCCTTGCTCCGATTGCTAAAAAGGTACGTGATGAAGCCGGGATCCCGGTTGCTACAGCTTGGGGAGTAGACACACCAGAGCTCGCCAACGAAACCATTAAAAACCAACAGCTTGACGTTGTTATGGTAGGTAGAATGCATCTTACTAATCCACACTGGTCTTACTTTGCAGCGAAAAAGCTAGGCGTTGAAAAACCATCTTGGGTAATGCCTGCACCGTATGCACACTGGTTGGAGCGTTATGCCCCATCAGACGAAAGGTAGTTATTGACTTTTCAGGCAGCAGTGCTTTCGAGCATTGCTGTCTTTTTACTCGTCTTTTGCCAATAACGTATAACGTTGCGTCTCTGCACTTGCTTTTTTCCAAGTTAGGTTTAAGGTTACTATAAACCTCCTTCAAGATTTGAAAGAATGCAGGTTAAAGATTTTTTTCTTCATCAGCAAAGCTTGCTGATCTAACGTCACTCCGAAGGCACCGTGTCATTCAAATAAGCGCGGTAACAGGCTTCGGGCTTTTTGTTTCGTCTCTGGTCGCGAGAGGCATAACTTTTGATATCGTTTTACTGGGCCTGTTCTCATTAGTTGTCACTGGCTCGCTCGCATACAAGTATTACGTTACCACCAGCAGCTACTTACTTTTAGGCGCTATGTCGTCAATGCTGTTTGCCCTATCCGCAACAGGTGCAGGCGTATTTGATATCGCCATGATTGGTTATCCTGGCGTCATCATATTTGCGGCTTTATTAGGTGGAATTGCCCTATTTGGCACCGTTTTATCTTTAGTGCTTCTTCAGTGCATTACGCTTACGTGGTTGATAATGCACGATGTGGTAACACCAAACCCGCCTATTTTGAGCTGGTCTCATGTGCTTTTCATCATGGTTATTTACGTTATTACGGGCTTCAGCGTTTTTGTTTTGATACAGGATATTCGTCGACTTATGCAGTCACTGCAGCAAGAGGTGTCTAAAGTTGAGCAAAATAGAGCACATATCCAGCACTTAGCACATCACGATCCGCTCACAAACTTGCCAAATAGGATTTTGGGCGAACGACTTTTCAACGAAAAGCTACGCGAGAGTGAAGAAAAAGGGCTTCAGCTCGCGCTGCTGTTTATAGACTTAGACAATTTTAAACCCGTGAATGACGCTCTTGGCCATGCTGCGGGCGATCGGTTTCTTCAAAAAATATCTCAAACAATCACCGACCACCTATCCACAAAGCAAAGTTTAATTCGCTTCGATGGCGATGAGTTTATTGTGTTGGCGCCAGAAATATCAGACAAATCTGAAATCGATGACTTATGTAAGAACTTAATTACGTGGTGTTCGAACGAGTTCGAAGTGCTGCAAACCAAAGTGGTAGTATCGGGTTCAATTGGTGTGGCACAAGCGCCTTATGACGGAATTAAATTTAAGCAGCTGTGCCGAAAAGCGGATATTGCCATGTACGAAGCGAAGCGCAACGGCAGAAATAGATACGAATACTATGACGTGCGCTTTGACGAAGAAAACGATGAAAGATTCACACTTACTCAGCGTTTGCGCCCGGCCGTACATGCCAATGAATTCGAGGTCTACTACCAACCATTGATAGACCTTGCCTCTAACAAGGTTCAAGCCGTAGAGGCGCTTTTGAGATGGCCTCAGAAAGACGGCTCAATGATATTCCCCGACAAGTTCATACCTTTAGCGGAAAGCAGTGGCTTGATCATCCCTCTTGGAGTATAAGAAAAATTAACGCTATTTACTACCCGCTATGACAGCTGAATTCAAGGCTTGTTTCGTGTACTGCAAATTGAAGTTTTGCAAAAAAGACGTGAACTAAATATCCATCAGATCCCCAAGAGTGCTGGCTATTGGTACTGAAATGTTTTTCGTGATGTGTCAAAGGTAGTGCCCCAACAAGTTAATGTTCAAGCTCAATGGGTGATGGGGTTCTTAAGCGCCGAAGTTGAAATCTCTTTGAATAACGTATTCGTCAATTGTTGTTATTTGTGTTGACTCAATAAGTGGTGGCGCTCTGCACGAATTGGCGGTAATCGGTGAGTCTTGTTCATCCAAATGTGTTAATATCTTTCGGATGGTTGCTGGCGCTGTAATGCAGGCGATTATCTTGACATTCGTCTTCGTTCAAGCCTCGCAAATGGTAATATCAATATTGAACACTCTCTTCAAACTTTGCGCCCATGACATGCTTCGGGCCAGTTGCTACTTTGTCATAAAAAGCTTGAGAGCACCGTGAGGTACCTTGGGATTGAAGTTGATAATGCTCTGGATATTGCTGAATCGCTTGATATTTAGTTAGCAGGCAAGACTTTTTCTTCATGCGGCAGTCACGATGATTGCCACACAAAACGAGATTTTCTGCCAGCGCGAGATTTTTTCTTAAAGTTAAAAGTAATCAACTGTCAAATTGACACTACTCTGCCTTAACTTTTTTCGTTAAATCTGATGATTTCTGCTTTTGGTCAAAGGATTAAATCTTAAAGGGAAGTAAGTTGAAAAATCACACAAGAAGTAAAGTCGCACGAAGTGGCGGCAGCGGCGGTGGATTGCGCCTGGCCTGGGCATGTTGAGCTGCCATGGCACGTGCTTGCCTGATTTCCCGTAATGTGATTTGGGCCTGTTGCAAAAGTTGCATAATTATTCCATGCCGGTCACGGTAATCACGATAGCATTGCACTCCCTTCACAGTTCATTGTGCCTTACCCTGAGACCATTCTTCAATGTACTCAATTATAAATCTGACACTAAACAACAAGTTCTGGTCGACTGGGTTGTTTTTGGTTCTATGGTAATCGGCTAATAATCATAGAGATAATTCAGACTGCTTAACCCATGGTTACAATGGCTTTGCGAAATTTAGCCAGAGCAATGGAATAAAACACGGCACCTATGCTGGCCAGAATTGCCAGCTCGGGCCAGACGCTGTTAAAGCCTGCACCACGATAAAGTATATTTTGCGCCAGAGAAACGAAATGGGTAGACGGCGAAAACATCATCACACGTTGTAAAAAGAGCGGCATGCTTTCTTGTGGCGTAGTGCCGCCTGAAAGCAGGTACATCATGATAACAATCGGGATAAGCAGTAATGCAAACTGGGCCATTGAGTTGGTGATAATACCCAGCATAATGCCCAGGGATGTGACCGAAAATAAGTACAGTATACAGGCAATTACATAGAGTAAGATTGAACCTTGTACCGGCACATCCAGCCACCAGGTAACCACCAGTTGCAGGGATAGCACTGACGCTATAAGGATCACCAAACTGTTCGCCCAGATTTTTGCCAGCATGATTTCCGCTGGAGTAACGGGCATAACCAATAAGTGTTCCACTGTGCCATGTTCCCGTTCACGGATAAGCGCTGCCCCGGTCAGAATCACCCCCAGAATGGTAATACTGTTTATCACCTGCATTAGCGAGTTAAACCAAACCGATGAGGAATTGGGATTAAATAATTTGCGAATACGGGTTTTTACCGGCAGCATATTGTCCAATTGCGTGCCCGGTGAAAGGGCACTGAGTGCCTCCCGTTGAATAATCTCTTGTATATAATTTGCGCCGTTGCCCGCCTGAGCAATAGCCGTGGCATCGATCAAAACCTGCACTTGTGGTTGCCGCCCGGCTAATACATCTTTCTCAAAATTGGGTGGAAAAGACACAATAAATAAAAACTTACCGTTATCCAGTTGTTGCTCTATATCGGCTGCACTAATGGCTTCAGGTGTTTTAAATTGCGGTGGCAGAAATGCAGCGGTGATATTGCGCGATAAGGCCGAGTGGTCTTCATCAACCACGGCAATGGCGGCATTATCCACGTCATAATTTACGCCTTTGGCAACGGCATACACGGATACCGAGAAAATATAAATAATCAGCAGCACCAGCACCGGATCAGAGCGCAGGCTGAACAGTTCCTTTAAACCCAGTTCCGACACATTGTTAATATTCATCAGACCTCCTGCTTCTTTAATCCAAGCCAGGCAAAGCTGGTAAACAACAGTACAAATACACCCAGCATCAAATGGTTTTGCCAAAGTTCATTAAAATGAAGTCCCTTGGTAAAAGAGCCGATACTGATTTGCTGAAACCAGGACGAAGGAAACATTAAGCCCAGCAGGTATCCCGGCCCCGCCAGAGACGACACCGGCGTGAGTAGTCCGGAAAAATTCACCGCAGGCAGGATACTTAAAATCACTGAGGCAAAAATCGCAGCAACCTGGGTTTTCGTGAAAGTGGATATCACCATGCCAAATCCCGTAGTGGCAGTAACGTACAGCAAAGCACCCAGCGCCAGGCCCAGAATATTGCCCCGTACCGGTACGCCAAATAAGGTTACCGCCAGGATCAGCAGGGTAATAAAACTCACAAAGGAAATGGCAACGTAGGGCGCTTGTTTACCCAACAGAAATTCAAGTCGCGATACCGGCGTAGCATAGAAATTGGCAATCGACCCGGTTTCTTTTTCACGAACGATACTCACGGCAGTCATCATCGCCGGGATCAGCGCTAACATCAGCATGATCACACCCGGTACAATGGCGTACACACTTTTAAAGGCCTGGTTATATTCAAACCGGTTTTGCACATCCACCGGGTAGGTAAGACTGGCAGGTTGCGAATTTTCAGCTGAAATTTGCTGGAGTTCCTGTAACAGTAAACCACGCACATAACCTGATGAGGTTTCGGCCTTAAAAGGCATCGCACCGTCAATAGTGATACCAAGTTCAGGTTCCCAGCCGCGAATAAAATGCTGGCCAAATTGAGGTGGGATCTCAATCAGCAGAGTGAGTTGCCCAGTGCGCATTTGTTCAATCGCTGCTTCGTGAGAAGCCGGTGTTGCCATTTGCTCAAAATAGCGGGAGCCCGACAATCCCTCGGTGAGTAAACGGCTTTCCCGTGATTGATCATGGTCGATAATAGCATAGCGAATATCTTCCACATCAAAGGTAATGCCATAACCAAAGGTCACCATCAGCAGCAGTGGTCCCAGCAAAGCAAATACCAGGCGTACCGGATCACGCTGAATTTCCAACGCTTCGCGCCAGGCATAGGCCCACCATCTACGCAGGTTAAACCCCCGCTTTTGTATACCACTGTCGCTCTGCTGAGCCGGATTATCCAACTGCTCGGCGCTATGTTCATCAGGCTTAGCATCTTCGATACCGGCGGCTTCTTTCAGATAGTCAACAAAGGCTTCTTCCAGGGTATCATTGCCGCGCTGCTGGGCGAGTTCGGCGGGTTTACCTACCGCTAGCACTTTACCTGCATGCATTAGTGATACCCGGTCACAACGCTCAGCTTCATTCATAAAGTGAGTTGAAATAAAGATAGTGACGCCTTTATTTCGGGATAGGTCTATCAAATGCGCCCAGAACTGGTCGCGCGCGACCGGATCCACCCCGGAGGTTGGCTCATCGAGGATCAGAATGTCAGGGTTATGCAATACCGCTACCGCCAATTGCAAACGCTGACGTATCCCTAACGGCAGGCTGGCCGGTTGCTGTTCAGCAACATGCCGCAAACCAAACTCATCCATGACTTCGTCGATTCGGTTGGTTGACGCTTGTTCGTCCAGTGCATATAACCTGGCGTGGAGCTCCAGATTCCGTCGTACAGATATCTCAGCATACAGCGAGAAGCTTTGCGACATATACCCAACACGTTTGCGGGTTGCTAAATCATTCGGTTCGGGTAACTGACCAAATAAGCAGGCTTCTCCGGACGAGAACGGCAGTAAGCCGGTTAGCATTTTCATCGTGGTGGTTTTGCCACAACCGTTTGAACCAAGAAAGCCGAAAATTTCACCGCGCTGGATCTCAAAGGAAACATCATCTACTGCGGTGAAGTCACCAAAGGTACGGGTTAAATGCGATGCCTGAATGGCGTGCTCCCCCTGACAGTCAGTCATTGGAGGCACTTTAACTTCATGATGCTCGGCCCGTTTTTCTTCTGGGAGCAATGAGATAAACGCGCTTTCCAGAGTGTCACAGCCGGTGCGTTCCAGCAGGGCTTGTGGTGAGCCGGTAGCGATCACTTTGCCATCATCCATAGCAGCCAGCCAGTCAAACTGCTGGGCTTCTTCCATGTACGCAGTAGCGACTAAGACGCTCATTTGTGGTCGTTGCTTGCGGATGCTGCTAATCAGTTGCCAGAACTGCTGACGTGACAAAGGATCGACCCCGGTTGTGGGTTCATCCAGAATGAGTAAGTCGGGATCGTGGATCAGCGCGCAGCACAGGCCGAGTTTTTGTTTCATTCCGCCGGAGAGTTTTCCGGCCGGTCTGCTCAGAAAAGGGTCTAAACCGGTTGCTTTGGTGAGTTGCAGTATTCGTTGCGAACGTTCTTCTGCGTTCTGGCCGAACAGGTTGCCAAAAAAATTGAGGTTCTCTTCCACACTTAAAGTGGGATACAGATTTTTCCCCAGCCCCTGGGGCATATAAGCAATGCGTGGCTGACTTTGGCGACGATGTGCATTATCGCGCATATCGCCACCAAGCACTTCTACCAAGGTTGTTTCTGTTTCGGGTGGAATACTGGCTGTAGTTTGAATTTTTCGGGTGCCGGAAATAATTGACAGTAAGGTTGATTTTCCCACCCCGTCAGGGCCGATAAAACCGGCCATTACACCACCAGGCACGTTTAAGCTAATATCATCCGTTGCTACGGTTTCGCCAAACCGGTGCGTCAGATGCGAAATACGAGCGACCTCAGTCATACCTTACTCCGCGTTGAATGGTTTACTCGCTGATAGTAGCGGGGGCCGGTAATGGTTTGCTTAGCGCTTCGGTCCAGGGGATAGCCGGGAACGTTCTCACATAGCCAACACCCCGAATACCGGTTTTTACCATGTCTTCGTAGCGTTTAAGCAGGGCTGGCTCGATACTGAGTTTTACCCTGAACATAAGGTTATTACGCTGTTCAGCGGTCTCGACCGACTTGGGCGTAAACTGGGCGTCGGCGGCCACAAAGGAGACTCGCGCCGGAACAACATAATCAGCCAAGGGATCAAGAATGAGTTTCGCTTCATCATTCAACGTCAGCTTGCCTGCCACTTCGGCTGGCAGAAAGACGGTCATATACACGTCGCTGATATCTAAGATCGTTACCACTCGTCCTCCGGCTGACAGCACTTCACCTGCCTGGGCCAGCAGATATTGTACCCGACCATCACGGGGCGCTCTAATTTCGGTATCTTCCAGTAACGTCATTAATTCGGCTAATGAAGCCTCGGCAGCATCAATGCTGGCTTTGGCGCGCTCAGCGGTAGCTTTACTTAAACGCAGGGCGGCTTTAGCCGAATCATACTGCGTTTGTGCTTGGTCCAGTGATTCTTGTGAAGCCACTTTTTTAGCGATCATAGATTTTGTGCGTTCCAGCTCACGAGTTGCCAGCGTCAGTAATGCCTGGCGCTGCTCAATGCCTGCATCGGCTTCTTCAAAAGCCAGCTCCGCCGCTTTGATTTGTGCCTGAGCTTCACGCTCGCGAGCCAGTAACTGTTGGCTGTCCATTCTTACCAGGACATCACCCTCGTGGACTAGCTGCCCTTCTTCTACCAAGACTTCAGCAACTCGTCCGGCGGTTTTAGTTGCCACCTGAACCTGCTCTGCTTCCAGGCGGCCATTGGTACTGTACAGCCCGTCAGGAAGTGCGGGGGCCTTAAGAAAATCCCAAAGTGCGATGCCTGCTGCAGCAATGATTACAAGAAAAGTGGTGAGCAGAATCTTCCTGTTCATATGAAGCTCCAAAAAGTGAGAATGCAGTCCTGATGGTATGGAGTCTAGCCTGTTTCATGTTGCAAATCATGTAGATGAGCTAAACGGTAGAGAAAACATTACCATCTACTTTTCGATTATAACGCTACTAAGGCAGGCGCCACAAGCAACTCATCTGTCCAGTGTGTTGACATTTTGCAGACCCCGCCCGTTTAGCTGCTTTTTTATTGCTAAGTTTATTAAGAGGGCTCTTTATAATCCAGAACTGGCAGCGTACTGCGACTTAATACGTGCTGCGTTTCACAGCCTAAAATTAGCACATTCACGCTATCCCGGCCATGTGAGGCCATGTAAATCATGGTTGCAGCTGGACTTTTTTTGGCTTGCTCGATGACAGCGGTGGAAATACTACTGTTTCTGACCACAATGCCAGTACATCCTACGGCTGCAGCTTTGGCCTTTTGAGTGGCAGCGTTGATAACTTCTTTTGCCGCCGCTTCGATACGTTGAGCTAGTTCCCGATAGGCATAGGAGTCGGTGATCTCGCCCAAGCCAGCATAGGGAATGGGATAGCTGGCCTGTACATGTAAAAATGTGATGGTGGCTTTGATATCGCTGGCAAATTTCACCGTACTCAATAAGTTGATACAGCAAAGTATTCTCGGGACGATTTCGTCGATACGAAAAGTGTTGCTTAGCTAACAATGACTTCCTTGCCAAATGTTTTTTTCAAGCAAGTTATTTTGACCGAAAAATTCTTATCAAGAATACTGCTCAAAAGGTTTGAAATGATGCATCGATGCCACTTGGTGAATGACCGAAATGGCCTTGTTGCAGTTGTCTAACTAAGGTTTGGAAAACGTCCGCTACTAGCTCATTTGAGTCTTAAACAGTCATTGCCGAGACTGAAAATGGTCAAAAGCGGACATCAGTCCTTCTTGTGAAAACGCTGTATTAAAAGATAAAACAAAAGTAGTAATAAACCACTTTCTCCGCGAACTCGTATAACTGTTTACTTTTACAACCCATTTAGTAAACAGAAATAGACATATGAAAAAAATAATATATCTCATCGTGTTATTGCTCATACAAACTACCATTAATAACGCAGTAATGGCACAAGAAGATAACCCTGTTTTAGTTCCCCTCCCGTCTGTTGATGATTTCACCAAAGGTGAAGACGGCTGGGCATTCGGCATAGGGGTAGGTGTTGAATATGAATCTGCTTACGAAGGCTCTGATGAATTTGGGTTTGAGGCACAGCCTGCCGGTGCCGTGCAATGGCGCAGTGGTGATAATATTTATTACTTTGCAGGCGAAGCATTTGGCTGGCGAGGATTATTCAATGACAAGTGGCTATTAGGAGCCTTGATTGGATTTGAAGAAGGTCGAGAAGAAAGTGACTCTGACGATGGCAGATTAGGTGGCCTGGGTAATCAAGAAGAAGGATTTGAACTGGTTTTACAAGCTCGCCGCTCATTTACCCCTGATTGGCGTTATTGGTTAGTTAGTCGTCTAGTTGCAAGTGATGAAGGAAATCTAGCATTATTTGGTATTGGTCGTCGATTCGGAGAGCAAACTGACGGGACAGGTTCTGAAGTTAATCTTGTTGTTGTTTTACACGACAGCGATTACGCTAATAAAGGGTTTGGAATTGATGCTGTGCAATCAGCGTCATCCGGCTTAGAGGAAACAAATTTAAGTGGTGGGTTACGTTCGTTTGGTATTGATTATAACTACCGAAAAAACATTAACAGTGATTGGCAAATCTATGGCGAAGCACTATTTGAGTATTTTAGCAGTGAAGTCAGAGATAGCCCTGTTGCACGAAGTGATTACGAAGCTGAAGTGGGTGTTGGAGTTATTTATAAATTTTAGTTCCATCAGACAAGAGCGGTGATTTCGAGAGTAATTAAATTTATCGACTGATACGATAGAGGTATAAGCTCGTAGTGCTAGTAAGATGAACGTCCGCTCCTCGCTCAAGCCAGACTTGATTTGAGCGATGCTATAATACTTATTAGCAGTTTTATTGCCCATATAAATTCATAGCGTAAGAACAGCCGGACAGCGTCCGGCATGTTTGTTATACCAGACCGTTATCCGTCAGAAACGCCATTAAACGTTCTTCACCCCACACTTCCACATCCAGCTCCTGGGCTTTGGCCAGTTTGGATCCGGCTTTTTCACCGGCCACCAGGAAGTCGGTTTTTGCAGATACACTGCCTGTCACCTTGGCGCCCGCCTGCTGTAGCAATGCCTTCACATCATTCCTGGACATTTGGCTCAGCGTGCCGGTAACTACGCAGGTTTTGCCATCGAGCACCAGATCCGCCTCGTCCGGCGCTTCAATCTCCGGCCAGTTTAATCCTGCACTCAGTAAACCCTCTAGCACCTCTGTATTGTGCGACTCATTAAAGAAGTTAAACACGTGCTCAGCTACTACAATCCCCACGTCCTGCACTGCCTGTAAATCATCCAGGCTCGCGTTTTGGATCGCTTCTAAGGTTTGAAAATGCAGTGCCAGATTAGCCGCAGTGGTTTCACCTACTTCACGGATCCCCAAAGCGTACAGAAATTTCGGTAATGTGGTCTGCTTTGCATTGTGAATTGCCTGCAATAAATTTGCCGCCGACTTATCACCCATACGCTCCAGCTGAATTAACTCAGGGAACGTCAGGTTAAAAATATCCACTGGTGTTTTTAGTAGCCCGGCGTCTACCAATTGCTCTATCAGCTTGTCACCCAGCCCGTCTATATCCAGCGCTTTGCGTGATGCAAAATGCTTTAATGCCTGCTTGCGTTGGGCCGGACAAATTAACCCACCGGTACAGCGAGCCACGGCTTCATCGGCCAGTTTCTCTACCTGAGAGTCACACACCGGGCACTGAGCCGGAAACTGAATCTCCCGGGCGTCTTCCGGTCGCTTATCAGCGACCACTGAAACCACCTGAGGAATGACATCCCCCGCCCGGCGAATAATCACTGTATCGCCGATACATACGCCCAGCCGCTCTACTTCATCCTGATTGTGTAAGGTAGCGTTTGATACCGTTACGCCGCCAACAAACACCGGCTTAAGGCGGGCAACCGGCGTGATCGCACCTGTGCGTCCAACCTGAAACTCTACGTCGAGTAAGCGGGTCATCTCTTCCTGCGCCGGAAACTTCTGTGCAATAGCCCAGCGTGGCGCCCGGGCAACGAATCCCAGTTGTTGTTGCAGGGCGATATCATCCACCTTAAACACTACGCCATCGATATCGTAAGCAAGGCCATCACGGCGCGACAGAATTTGCTCGTAATAAGCTAAACAACCGCTGGCCCCTTCAGTGATGCCGATATCCGGGCACAACGGGATCCCCCACTCTGCTAACTGCTTGAGCCGCTCATGGTGACTGGCAGGTAAGGTAAAATCATCCGGTGCCACAACACCCAGCGAGTATGCATAAAACATTAACGGACGTTTAGCGGTAATCCGGGAGTCCAGTTGTCGTAAGCTGCCGGCAGCCGCGTTACGCGGGTTTGCAAACACCTTGAGCCCGGCATTACGCTGGTTTTCGTTGAGTTTTTCAAACCCATCGCGAGGCATAAAAACCTCACCGCGCACTTCAATTCTTTCGGGTAAGTCTGCGCCGCGTAGTTTCAGTGGCACGTTAGCGATAGTTCTAACGTTAGCGGTGATATTTTCACCTACCTGACCATCTCCCCGGGTGGCAGCACGCACCAGCACGCCGCTCTCGTATAGAATCGAAACAGCCAGTCCGTCGAGTTTTGGCTCACAGCTGTAGGCTAGCTTAATATCGGCTTTAAGGCGGTCGAGCAGGCGTTTTTCAAAAGCTTTCAGATCGGCTTCTTCAAAGGCATTATCCAGCGACAGCATCGGCACTTCGTGAGTTACCTGTTCAAATGCCCCCAGCGGCTGGCCGCCAACTTTCTGACTAGGTGAATCCGGGGTAACAAGCTCTGGATGCTCGGCTTCCAGCTCCTGTAATGCTTGCATCTGACGGTCGTATTCGCTGTCGGGTACACTGGGATCATCCAGCACGTAGTACTGATAGTTATAGTCATTAATTTTCTCGCGCAATGCTTCGAGTTGCGCGATGACAGTTTGATCACTCATGGGAATTGCTCATTTGATGTTGTACTACTGCCTTATAACAGTAGTACAACGAATTCAGGATAGTAAACTTAGTGACGGGCTATCATACGTTTGCGTTCAAAGTCGCGGATCTTTTCTACGTACTGCTGTAAGCCCTGTTTGGATAACACACTGCGGCGACCGTCGAGTACCTGAGCATTAAACTCATCGGCAATCTTACGGGCAGCGTTATGCATCATATTAAACACCTGATGCGGGTCGCCTTCTATTGGCAATAACATAAACAGCGAAACGCCGCGTGTTGTGAAAGTTTCCAGGTTATCAATATCAAAATTACCCGGTTTGAACATGTTAGCTAAGCTAAACAGCACCGGGCCTTTGCCATTGGAATTTACATGGCGATGGAAAATGTCCTGATCGCCAAACTTAAAGCCCAGGGTTAACAGCATAGGGAGTAATGCCGCACCACTGATGGGTGCATCCTCCGGGGCGCGCACATTAAGGATCAGCACTTCCGGCTCTACCTGGGCAGCAGGCTGAGCTGCCTGGGCCTCGGCAGACTTAACCGAGTCATCAAAATCGATTTGCATCTGATCTTCATCACCAAAACGCGGCTCCTGGCGCTTGCGGCTGGCCGGGCGGCTACGCTTTTTAGGCGCAGCGGGAACTGCTTCCGGCGCTTTTTCAGTTTGATCTTCGGCAGCCGGGGTTTTGGACTCCGGTGGCGCGGGTTGGGTATCCAGAGAAAAGTCGTCCTGCTCTTCATGCGGTGCAGGCTCTGGTTTTGCCTCTGGCTGAGCACTTTCCTCTTCCTTTAACAAGAATGACGGTGGCGCAGGCACTGAATCCGGTAGCTCGACCACGTTATCGTGCAGATACTGAGGTTTCGGATTGGTCACTACCGAAGCATAAAGCTGTTCTTTAGGCGCCTCGGCAGGCTTTATAGCGGGCACACTTTCGTTCTCATTGGTGTCAGTGTCGTCATTATCACCCGAAGCGGAAGGCTCAACGGTGTCGTCCTCTTCAGTTTCGGTTGAGGTTTCGTGTTTGACATTGGCGGCATCGTAATCTGACTCGTCAGCGTCGGTTGTCGAGTTACGAACCACTCGCACTTCGCCAATGCCGTACTCATCAAAATCTTCAGCAGATTTCAGGTTGCTTTGCTCGTCGTCACGCTCTTCATCCTTCCAGCCCTCCGGCTCAATGCGCCGCTGGGGCTTTTTAGCCTGACTGTTTTTGCGGATATTCCATAAGCCATGTGCCAGCACACCAAGGATAAAGAACCCACCCAGTAGCAACAATGACAAACGTAATTCTTCTTCCATCGACTTCTTTCGCCTTTAAATTTATGCGTCTACCATGGAGACGGCTTCATCGACATCCACGGCTACCATGCGTGACACGCCCGGTTCAGCCATGGTGACACCTGTCAGGTGACTCGCCATCTCCATCGCAATTTTATTATGTGATATGTATATAAACTGTACCGATTTCGACATTTCAGAAACCAGGTTACAGAAGCGTCCGACGTTAGCATCATCCAGTGGCGCATCCACTTCATCCAACAGGCAAAATGGCGCCGGATTAAGCCTGAAAATTGCAAACACCAATGATAATGCGGTTAAGGCTTTTTCTCCACCGCTAAGCAGATGAATTGTACTATTTTTCTTGCCGGGCGGACGGGCCATTATGGTCACGCCGGTCTCCAGTAAATCATCATCGGTTAAGGCAAGATAAGCCGAGCCCCCGCCAAATACCTTGGGAAAGAGCATTTTGAGATCTTCATTCACCTGCTCAAAGGTCTGGCTGAAGCGGGAGCGCGTCTCACGATCAATTTTACGTATAGCATTTTGTAATGTTTCAAGGGCGTCATTAAGGTCGTCAAATTGCGTGTCCAGGTGCGCTTTACGTTCTGCCTGAACGTCGTATTCTTCCACTGCCGCAAGGTTAACGGCACCGAGCCGGCTAATGGCCGCGGTAGTCTGTTCCAGCTCCCGTTGCCAGTTGGTCTCGCTGGTTTCGGCCGGCAGGGTTTCCAGTACCGCTTTAAGTGTGACCCCAATTTCGCTGAGTTGTTCCAGAATGGCCGTGCCTCGCACGCGGTAACCTTCCGCCTCGATTTTCAGGCTGTCGAGCTGCTCCTGCCGTTTGGCAATATCACCAACAATTGCCTGCTGGCCCTGCATTGCCTGATTCAGCAACTCTTCCGCATGTTCCAGATCCTGCTGTAAGCTGTAGCGCTGTTCTTCAAGCGCCGCTTTTTCGGCCAGCAAATCCTGCAGTTGCGCAGCTTGTTCTGTTTGTGGTTGATTGAGCGATTGTTGCTCTTGCTCTAACTGACCGGCGCGCTGCCCGAGACTGGTAAGTTGCTGACTTACCCGCTGTTGCTGGGAATTCAGCGATTGCTGCTTATTCTGGCTCTCCTGTAGTTTAAGGGCCATCTGATGCAGTTCGCGGGTATTTTGCTCATACTGACTACGCTGACTGCTAAGCTGCTGCTGGAGCGCCTGTTGCTGATCCTGCAAACGCGCCTGGCGCTCAGCCTGCTCTGCCAGCTCCATTTCATAAGTTTCGAGACCTTCATTGAGCATTGCCAGTTCGGTAGCCTCTTCTTCAAGTTGCTCCCTTTGGCGGTTCAGTTCATCATACAGACGTTCACGCTTCTGCGCTTCCTGGCGTTGTTGTTCGCTCAGCCAGCTTAAACGCTGAGTCAGTTGCTGGCGCTGATTATTGCGTTCATTCAATCCGCCCTCACTGGCACTCACCTGCTCGCGCGCCTGTTCTATGTTGTTCTGCGCTTCGCTTTCCTGTTCTTCAAGTGTGGCAAGCTGTGCTTCCTGAGCGGCGATTGTATTGCTGAGTTCTTCGATTTGTTCGGCACGCTGTAACACGCCCTGTTCGGTGTCCTGCTCACCATAGCGAAACCAATCCGGGCCGAACCACTGGCCATCTTGGGTAACGATTAGCTCACCTTCACTTGCCTGTTGGCGCTTTGCCAGCGCACTTTCGGCATCATCTGCCACCAATATCTGATTAAACTGATGGGGAACCCACTCATCTTCCAATAAGGCGGCTACACTGCCGGGCTGTTTATCCCGCGTTAAGGCTTCCTGGCTGAAATACTTAAGGCCTGCGCTTAAATTGGGCTGATTTTCAGTTAGTGTTGCCAGGCTCTCGCCGCTCGCCAGTTGCGCATTACCAAGCTCACTGAGCACATGCTCAATAATGGCCGCAGCGCCTGGCTTTGGCGTTAACTGCTGCCACAGCGGCACCACGCCTTCAGGTTGAGGCCCGGCAGGACTGGCCGCTTGTTGTAAGGTCTCCAACGCTACGCGACGGGATTGATTTTGCTGTAATTCAGCGCGCATTGCCTGAGTGTCTTGCCGTAGCTGCTCATAGTGTTGCTGTGACTGTCCCAGTTTTTGTCTGGCGCCTTGCACCTTATCCTGCTGTTCCAGGATCTGCTCTGCCAACATTTCCAGCTCAAGCTGCAAATCGTCGATGGCCTGCTGATGGTCAGCCTGGGAAAATTCCTGTATTTCGCGTTCCAGCTCACCAATTCGTTGCTGAGTACGCATCTGCATTTGCAACAACGACTGCACTTTACTGTGGTGAGAATGCACCTGCTGCTTTAGCTGATGATACTGCTGGTCGGTTTGCTGAAAATCGCGCTGATGCTGGTGTAGCGCGGCCTCAGCCTGGTCACGCGTAACCTCCAGCTGTTCACAGGCAGCTTGCTGAATCTCGTAAGCGGGCTCTAATTCCACAACCAGTTCCGCGTGTTCCTCAGCCTGTACAGTCAGTAACTCTTGTTCTTCATTCAGAGCCGCTTGCTGGGTCTGGATATCGCTTAGTTCGCTGTCGATTTGCTTCAGGCGTTGCTGATTATGCAGGGCTGACTGCTCCAGCCGGGAAATAGTGGCACTTACCGTAAATAAATTCTGCTGCAGGTGATCAAGCTTTTGCTTACAGGTTTGCTGCGTGTCACGGTACTTTTCAATACCGGCCTCATCGCCCCGTTGACGCGCTCTGAGCGCTTCAATATCGGTATCCAGTTGCTGCTGCGTTTGTTGCAGTTTTTGCAGATGGTCGTCATGTTTGAGCCAGCGAATGGCGGCCAGCTCACTTTTTAAGGTACGTTCCTGCGCTTTAAGCGTAGTATAGCGTTTGGCTGCTGCTGCCTGACGCTGTAACTTTTCTAGCTGCCTGCCAAGCTCACCGCGCACATCTTCCAGGCGTTCGAGGTTGTCCTGGGTATGGCGAATACGGTTTTCCGTTTCCCGCCGACGTTCCTTATATTTTGAGATACCCGCCGCTTCTTCGATGAACACCCGCAATTCCTGGGGCTTCGACTCGATCAGCCGGGATATCATGCCCTGCTCGATAATGGCGTAGCTGCGCGGGCCTAATCCCGTCCCTAAAAACAGGTCTGTAACATCGCGGCGACGACATTTACTGCCATTTAAGAAATAGGTGGAGATGGCGTCACGGGTAACAACACGTTTTATCGATAGTTCATTGTATTTGGCATACTCACCGGCGATCCGGCCACTGGAGTTATCAAACACCAGTTCAACACTACACTGCCCTACGGGCTTACGGGCCGACGAACCGTTAAATATTACGTCGGTCATGGCATCACCACGAAGGTTCTTCGCGGAGCTTTCCCCCAGCACCCAGCGCACCGCATCAATCACATTGGACTTACCACAGCCATTTGGACCAACAATGGCAGTCATGTCGCCGGGAAAGGGGATCGTGGTAGGATCAACGAAGGATTTAAAACCGGCCAGGCGGATTTTTTTAAGACGCACAACACCACCACTCTGTTAAAAGAGCGTTATTGATAGCGATACCCGCTGATCCTGTCGATAGCGTTGAACCGGAAACTCTCAATATGCGCACGCGTTGTTGTGGTTGTTATTATAAGTTGAATGTAACAAAGTTCATGAACTGTAACAATTATGAATTCACAGTGTGATCAGAGGGTTTTATACTGTGGGTGTTTGAAAGTATGTCATTTTTTATCACCCCCTCTGCAGATAATGGCATGTTCTTTTCACCAGACAGCAGGAGTATTAATGACACAACGCAGCGGTATCGGTTATTTCGGGCAAGGTTTTGATTTAATTACCACAAAAGGCTTAAAGCGCTTTGTGTTTATTCCTTTGATGATCAATCTGGTGTTATTTTCAGTGGCCTTTTATTTTCTGCTCGGCGAAATTCAGGCCGGTGTGGACTACCTTATCGGTTTTATTCCTGACTGGCTGGGCTGGCTGAAGACGTCCATCACTTTTTTACTCTGGCCGTTGGCGGTGATCAGTATTTTACTCAGCTTTGCATTGATGTTCGGTACCCTGGCCAACTGGATAGCTGCTCCGTTTAACGGTCTGCTGGCCGAAAAAGTGGAACGCCACCTCACCGGACAGTCACTGGGAGATGACGGCGTAATGGCTATCATTAAAGATATTCCCCGTACGCTGGGCCGGGAGATCACCAAACTGGTGTATTACCTGCCCCGCGCCATCGGCTTTTTGCTGTTATTTTTCTTTCTCCCGATAATTGGGCAGGTATTGTGGTTTTTATTCGGCGCCTGGATGATGGCCATCCAGTACTGCGATTACCCCTTTGATAACCACAAAGTGCCGTTCGGCGAAATGCGCCAACGGCTGGGCGACCGTAAGGGCCTCAGTTACTCATTTGGCATTGCCGTTAACGTGATGGCAATGATACCGATTGTGAATTTTCTGGTGATGCCGGTGGCCATCTGTGGTGCCACTGCCATGTGGGTCAATGAATACCGCTCAGATGTCCTTAGTCGGCGCTGATATTTTCTGCCATAGCGTCTGCCGTCGGGTCGGTTGATAGACCGGTCCGCTGCTGGCGGAATACATCCAGCCAGTATGACGCTTTCTGCGTATTGCCAGCTTGCTCAAAATGCTGAAACAGGTTCATGGCGATAGGCCGCTGCGCCTTAGGATTATTCAGTAACGCACTCCAGATCGATAGGTAGATAGGCGGAATATATTTAGCGTCGTGATTTTCCATAAAGGTGATCCGATCGCTGGGTTTAAAGCTCGCTACGCCAATGTTATTGCAGGTACGCGACGGATAAAGGGTGACCGGGAACTCAATAGACTGCCAGTATTCGATGTTACTTAGCGGCGCATAAGTCAGCGCGCCCAAAAACACTAAATTAGGCGCCGATTGGCGGGCACAGTATTCTTTGGCAAAACTGCGTGTTAACGGATATTCGTCGACAAACCCGACGAAGTGTGCCAGTTCATGAACAAATACGCTGTAGGTATCGCCAACATCGAGATACATCACGCCATTATTAACATTCGCCTTGCCCGATTTAGCCAGCACTACCGCATGGGTAAAGCCGCGCTGTCTTACTACCGGCTCAAGCGCTTCAATGTTACACCCGAGGCGTCCCTGGCCCTGCCAGTTTGCATCACATTGCAGTGACTCGCGGGCCAGCCAAACAGGCTTATTAACGCACAAGGGTAAGGATTTGAGCCGCTTGTCTGCTAAAAACTGCTGGTAAATGCGATTCGCCTGCACCATCTCGGCCAGACCGGTAGCAAAAGGCTGGATTTGCTGCCGGCATTGCGGTGAATTGCCGCCAGTTGACGCTGCAGACAAGTCAGCGATTGACTCAGGCTGGTATTGTTGGAGCACGCCTAACACACTCTCGGCCTGCTCATGTTGCTGCTCCGCTGCCTGTTTAAACAGTTCGTATCCTTCGTCTTCACGGCCCTGCTGCCAGCGAATATAGGCCAGCTGAAATGCACTCTGACTGTCACGGCTGGCCGTTTCTTGCAGCCAGGGCTCCGCTTCACTTTGTTGTTCGTGTAGCAGATACCAGTCAGCAAGAGCAGTTTGCGCCACAAAATAACCCTGCTCAGCAGCCGCTTTTAACCAGGTTTCGCGATGAGCAAAATCATCCCGCGTGAGGGCATATTCGTATTGTGCTTCGGCTACCCCGCCGCGCGCCGCCAGACGCACCAGTCGCTGGGTGATCCTCGGGTTATCTTCTAACCGGGAAAGTGTCAGAGCCGCGGGTGAATAGCCGGACTTAATAAGCATTTCAAGCCAGTACTGATTGCGGTTCGCTTCAGCAAATTCAAGCAGACGCTGTTTAGCCGCCAGACTATTTTGCTGCACAGCTACCCATAATAAAGGTGCAGGCTTATCGGCCTGCTCGGCGTTATTGAGCAACTGAGAAGGCAAATGACCACTGTCGGCGGCGATGGTTAATGAGGTAAACACCGCCAGGCAGGTCGCTCTGAAGAACATCATGACTTAGTCGGTAACCGTGTTTTGCCTTAAGCGCTGCAGCTCCAAGCGGGCATAACGGTGTTCAACATATTCATACACATTGGTGCTGAGGGCAAACTTAAAGTAATTGGACGCCACACCAGGCTGGTTGTTTTCTTCGTGATACTTACCCAGATAAAAGTAAGCTTCACATAGCCTGTCGGTCAGCTCTTTCTCGCTGGTAATGCCGTTTAACAGTGAGTCGAGCAATTGTTTTTCGGTTTGCTGGCCTAAAAACAAATCTACCAGGCCGGTAGCCCAGTGGCTGTCGGGCAGTTTTTCCCGGCGCTGACTAAGTTGCTGTTGAGCTGTTTGTGGGGCGTACTCTGCTTCTGCGAAATAGGCCCATAACACCCGAAACGGATCATCCGGCGCTTTATTAGCGAAGGTCGCTAAATCAGACACGGCTAAATCGGCCCGGCCACCGTAATATAACGCAATGCCGCGGTTTAAAAAGGCGAAATCATAGCCCGGATCGATATCCAGAGTTGAATCAAAGGCTTCATAGGCGCGACTAAACTCTTCTTGCTGTACCATATGTACACCGAGTGAGTTGTAAGCTTCAGCCATATCCGGTTTAAAGTTAATTGCCCGGTTATAATCAAATTGTGCCAGTCCACCCAGGCCTACGCTGTCGTATAACATGCCACGCTGAAAATGTAACTGGGCTTTATCTTCGTCGGTTAGTTCGGCGTTGGAGAGGATTTGGCCGAATCGGGCGATAGCTACCTGCGAACGAATACTCAGGGGTGCAGGTTCCGGTACTAACAGGTTCCCCATTTCAGTTTGCTGTTGTTTTGGTGCAGTTTGTGCGCAACCGGTAACCACTAAAACAAAAAAGATAAGACTCAATCGACTAAGCATGGTAAATATAATTCTTTCCTATTCGCCGCGTTTGATACAACTATAACAGAAGTCAGACGCTAACACGTATTGATGAGTGAGACTATATCAGTTCTCACCGGCTAGTAGACAAAAATAACGACAGTTAAGGAAGCAGTAAATTGTTACAACAGTTAAAAGATGCCGCACTGAAGGCCCAGAAAAACGCCTACGCCCCCTACTCTAAATTCCGGGTTGGCGCGGCAATCATTGCCGAGGATGGCAATGTGTATTATGGCTGCAACGTTGAAAACGCCGCGTTCCCACAGGGACAGTGCGCCGAAGCCTCGGCTATCGGCACTATGATCACCGCTGGCGCCACACAGATTAAACAAATTCTGGTAGCCAGCCCCAATGATGATTATTGCTATCCCTGCGGTGGCTGCCGGCAGAAAATCGCCGAGTTTGCCAGTGCAGACACACCGGTGTTTATGCTCACCGCTAGTGGCGAGTGCACTGAAACCACCGTCAGTGAACTGCTCCCCCACACTTATAGCTTGCCGGACGAGCAAAACCGGGGTTAGGCCTTTTTGGCTTCCTGTTTGGCATTAAAAGCTGCCAGTTGCTCTTCAGTAGCAGGTAGCTGATGTTTTTCCTTCCACTCGCTGTACGGCATTTTATAAACCACGCGTCTGGCTTCATCATAATCCACCTCTTCGCCGCGTTCCTCTGCGGCTTTGCTATACCATTTAGCCAGACAGTTACGACAAAAGTCAGCCAGAATCATCAGTTCGATATTCTGCACGTCTTTATGTTCATCCAGATGAGTGATTAAGCGGCGGAATACGGCCGCTTCGATTTCAGTTTGTACGGATTTATCCATGTTACTTTTCCTTAAGGCCTGTTCATGCATGAAAAAAGGGGCTTATAGCCCCTTTATACTTTCTAAAATCGCTTTGAGATTAAGCGTCGTCAGAAGACTCAGGCTTTGCTGGTTTTTCTAACAGCTCTTTAATGCTTAAGCGTACACGGTTCTGACGGTCGATTTCCATCACTTTTACGTCAACCATCTGACCTTCAGAGAGGTAGTCGGTTACTTTGTTCACACGCTCGTGAGCGATTTGTGAAATGTGAACCAGACCTTCCTTGCCAGGCAGTACTTCAACGAAAGCACCAAAGTCTACGATACGGGTTACTTTACCGTTGTAGGTCTTACCTACTTCGATTTCAGCAGTCACCTGTTCAATCTTAGCAATGGCGATTTCCGCTTTAGCACGCTCGGTTGCGAAAATCTTCACTGTACCGTCATCTTCGATTTCGATGTTGGTGTCAGATTCTTCGGTGATTGAGCGAATCATCGCGCCGCCTTTACCGATAACGTCACGAATCTTGTCCTGATCAATCTTCAGCGTGTAAATGCGCGGTGCAAACTCGCTCATTTCTTCACGGTGGCCACCCAGAGCAGAGTCCATTACGCCAAGAATGTGTAAACGGGCTTCTTTTGCCTGTTTAAGGGCAATCTGCATGATTTCTTTAGTGATACCTTCAATTTTGATATCCATCTGCAGCGCCGTAACACCTTCGGTAGTACCGGCCACTTTAAAGTCCATGTCACCTAAGTGATCTTCATCACCTAAGATGTCAGACAGCACTACGAAGTTATCGTCGCTCTTAACCAGACCCATAGCAATACCAGCAACCGAGGCTTTAATTGGTACACCAGCATCCATTAACGCCAGTGAGGTACCACATACAGAAGCCATTGACGATGAACCGTTTGATTCGGTGATTTCTGATACCACACGTACTACATACGGGAATTCTTCATCAGACGGCATAACTGCCTGAATACCACGCTTAGCCAGACGACCGTGACCAATTTCACGACGCTTAGGCGAGCCAATCATACCGGTTTCACCTACGCAGTAAGGAGGGAAGTTATAGTGCAGCATAAACTTGCTGTCACGCTTACCGGCTAACTCGTCGATCATCTGCGCATCACGCTCAGTACCAAGGGTAGCAACAACCAGTGCCTGAGTTTCACCACGGGTGAATACTGCAGAACCGTGAGTACGCGGCAATACACCGGTAGACACGTTAAGGGCACGAACCATAGTCGGATCACGGCCATCGATACGTGGCTCACCCGCCAGGATACGTGAACGTACTACGTCACTTTCCAGTTCATGCAACAGGTCGAAAACTTCTTTTTCGTCTTGTTCTTCATCAGCCGCTAAGATTTCAGCAGCCGCTTTTTCGGTTACTGCAGTCACCGCGTCTTTACGCTCGAGCTTGTCAGAAATCTGATAAGCTGCGGTCATACCTTCAAGCGCAAGGGCTTTGATCTTGTCTTTCAGGCTGGTGTTTTCCTGCGGAGCAACCCAGTCCCATTTCGGCGTGTTCACTTCAGCAGCAAACTCATTTACCGCAGAAACAACAGTTTGTAATTGTTCGTGACCGAACATTACCGCACCAAGCATAACTTCTTCAGACAGGATGCTGGCTTCTGATTCAACCATCAGTACCGCACCTTCAGTACCGGCAACAACTAAATCCAGCTGGCTGGCTTCCTGTTCGCTGTTACGGGTATTCAGTACGTATTCGCCATCGGTGTAACCTACACGCGCCGCACCAATCGGGCCGTTGAAAGGAATACCTGAAATAGCCAGTGCCGCTGAGGTACCGATCATTGAAATAATATCAGTTGGGATTTCTGGGTTGGCAGAAACCACGGTCACTACTACCTGTACTTCATTTTTGAAGCCTTCAGGGAATAATGGACGGATTGGACGGTCAATCAGACGCGCAGTCAGGGTTTCACCTTCAGAGGGACGTCCTTCACGCTTGAAAAAACCACCTGGGATTTTACCCGCGGCATAGGTTTTTTCCTGATAGTTCACGGTCAGAGGGAAAAAATCCTGATCGGCTTTGGCTTCTTTTTTACCAACTACGGTAACCAATACAGAAGTATCGTCCATGCTGGCTAATACTGCAGCGGTTGCCTGACGGGCAATCACACCCGTTTCTAAAGTTACAGTATGCTGTCCATACTGGAATGTTTTTGTAATAGGAGTCACTATTTGTCCTTTAAATCTTTCTTTAAAATTCTTCGCTATTAAACGCGGCCGTTAGTATAGCGGCGTCAAGGTGCGTTTACCAATAACTAATCACCGATAAGCCAAAAAATTAAGTCTTTGGGGCAATTTGCGCATTTTTAACACACCCTGTGGCGTCTTTTCATCAATCTGTCATACTGATTCGTAACAGTACTGTTTGCCAGGTCGACAAGACCTCTAAAGGATTGAGGGCCGGACATGTTAATATTACGTCTCAATAAAGCAGGTGCGCCACAAGACTGGCTCGACATTTATCAGGCCGCACGTTACTACGCCCAGAATAAAGTACTGTTTGAACTGGGTAATCAGCACCGTACCCTGCTCGGCGGATGGAACCGAGAAGGCCAGCAAAGCCAGTTGCGTATCAGTTCGATTATCGCCTGCGATGGTAAAGTGGTACAAAACGGCAAAATTGCTCTGACTAACCGCTATTTGTTCCGTCGCGACAACTATTTGTGTCTATATTGCGGCAACCAGTTTCGCTCCGTGCAACTCACTCGCGACCATATTATTCCACGCTCGAGAGGCGGTAAAAACAACTGGCAAAATGTCGCCACGGCCTGTGCTCGCTGTAATCATCAAAAAGGCGCCAAAACACCGGAAGAGGCGAATATGCCATTACTGGCAGTGCCCTTTGCGCCCAACTTGTACGAACGCTTTTACCTGATGAACCGGCGTATTCTGGCAGACCAGATGGACTTTTTAAGCCATCATTTCAGCCAGCGCCGGGCCTGGTTTTAATCTAAGCCTGGTCTGTGCCGACTGGTGGCAGACTGCCCTTTTGCTGTTCTGCTTTAATCGTAGCAAACCATAAAGACAACCAGTCTGCGCGAATTTTTTCTTCCAGTAACAGCGACTCGTCAGACGGGCAGAACAATCCCACTTTCACCACAAACTTAGCAAAATTATTGGTTTCAATGTCAATAACCGGATCAATACTAATGAATTCAGCATCCAGGTTACGTTCTATCCAGCTTTTATAGCGCTCGGCTACATCGCGGAAGTGACTGCAATGTTCAATGGCTTTCGCTCTGAAGTCGTCCAATAGCATATAAGGATTGACCAGCGGCTCCAGCGTTAAGGAGAATTCATGCAACCGATATCGACGCAGGAAGTTTAGATTCTTTACTACCTGAATCATCAGTTGATTATTAGGCACATACACGTGTTTACCGGTATAGCCATAATGCTCGGCATCCACTTCCAGCAGTGTGGTTTTGGCCCAATCCATTTCTACCACTTCGCCCACATTATCGCCTAACTGCACCCAGTCGCCGACCCTGAACGGACGCGTCGTCATGTAATAGATAAAGCCCATAAAGCACTGAATCATCTCGCGGGTGGCAAATACGATAGCCACCATAAATGCCGCAATGGATAGGGCCAGACTCTGCACTTCGGTAGACCAGAGCATTAACAGCAACACCAGTAAAATAGCATTGCCTAACTGGTCGATAATATTGATGGAGTGGCGGCGATCATCGCCGCTTTTTTTACTTTGTCGTCTGAGCAACCTGATAATGATGCGCTTGCAACCAAGAAACACCATTATGAGTAACAGTGAGGTTAGTAATTTATAGGACTGGGTGTAATCCAGAAAAACGCGCCAGGCTTGGTCGATTACATCAGGCATCGCCATGAACTCAAGTTCCTCCAACAAAAAAGCCCACCTTATAGGTGGACTTTACATATTCGTAGCAAAGCGTGGCAGGTTATAGTAAAAAACTCAACCTTACCACGCCGACCATTGGTTATCCGTCGCTATTATTCGCGGATTTGTCCGGTGCCCGTGACCACGTACTTCTCAGTAGTCAGCGATTCCAGACCCATAGGTCCATAGGCATGCAGTTTCGTGGTAGCGATACCGATCTCTGCACCAAGGCCAAGCTGGCTACCATCGTTGAAGCGTGAAGACGCGTTAATCATTACTGCGGAAGCATCCACGGCACGCTGGAAATGCTTCGCGGTATCCATATTCTGCGTACAAATCACCTCTGTATGGTGACTACCAAACTTGTGGATATGCGACAGTGCTTCGTCATAATCTTTAACTACGCGGATAGCGATTTCCAAGCCAAGATACTCTTCGCCAAATTCATCATCGCCAATCACATCGGCATTGTCGAAATATTTGGCTGCCGCTTCGTTGGCATGTACCGTAACGCCTTTCTCCTGACACATTTTATTGACCCGTGGCAGGAAGTCACCGGCAACCGCCTGATGCACTACCAGACCTTCCAGCGCGTTACACACACCGGTACGCTGGGTTTTGCCATTGATCAGAAGCTCCAGACCCATATTAAGGTCCGCGTCTTTGTCGACGTACAAGTGACATACACCTTTAAAGTGCTGTATTACTGGCACCTTACTGTTATCTGTTACATAGCGGATAAGGCCTTCACCACCGCGCGGAATAATCACGTCAATAGTATCAACCTGCTCCATCAGCTCCTGCATCAGAGCACGGTCCGGATCAGGGATCACGCTGATCAGCGCTTCTGGTAAATCATGCTCACGCAATACCTGCTGCAGTAACCCGGCAATGGCCATACTGGTTTGCAAAGCTTCTTTACCACCACGCAGGATTACGCCGTTACCCGACTTAAAACACAATGCACCGGCATCAGCGGTAACGTTAGGACGGGCTTCGTAAATCATGCAAACTACACCAAGGGGCACACGCATTTTGTTAATTTGCAGGCCGTTAGGGCGTTCCATAATCGAACGCTCCTGCCCTACCGGATCAGCCAGCTCAATGATGGTTTCGATGCCTGCGGCCATATCTTCAATACGCGCTGGCGTCAGGGTCAGGCGATCTAACATGGCATCATCCAGACCAGCTTGCTTACCCTCAGCAACTTCTTTCGTGTTGACCTTAACGATCTCATCCTGGTTATCACGAATGGCTGCAGCCATGGCAGCCAGTACTTTGTTTTTCGTTGATTCATCTAAAATCGCTAACGTTTTCGCAGCGTTAGCTGTGTCGTTCGCAATTTGTGTAATTAAACTCATTTGTTCTCCAATACTGCAATGTGCTGTTCTGAAATAATCGGACCGGTTTTCTCCTCGAATTCCGATGCAAACTTCTGGTTACCTTCGTTGGCAATGAAGTTTAACAAACAGCTACTGTAATTTGATCTAGCTTTGGCCAGTTTCACGCCATCTTCACGACGCACTAAAATGGTATCGCCTACCGAAAACTCGCCTTTTACGTCAAGGATCTCACTACTTGTGAGTGACTCGACGCCCTCATCCAGAGGATCACTAAACCCTTCTTTAATCACGACCTCACCCTGCGCGTTCGAGGTATGGGTCATCCAGTGCACGTTTTCTTTCATCGGCTTTTCATGCGCCTGGAAGTGCGTGCCAGGGTTTTGTCCTTCGAGCATCAGGTTAAATGAAAGCTCGGTAAAGCCGTTAATGATAAAGGTATCAATACCGTGTGAAACTGCTTTTTCAGCGGCTTCCACCTTGGTGCGCATACCACCGGTACCAACACCATCTTCGGCGGCGCCGCCCGCCATGGCATAGATACTCTCATCAATTTTATCTACCCACGATAATAATTTTGCATCGTCATGTTTGTGGGGGTTTTTGTCATACAACCCGTCCACATCAGAACAGATAACCAGGGCATCCGCATCGGCTGCTGCCGCTACCATTGCTGAGAGGTTATCGTTATCACCTACTTTGAGCTTATCGGTCGTTACCGTGTCGTTCTCATTAACGATCGGCAATACACCGTGATCAAGCAGGCTATCCAGTGTTTCACGAATACTTACATAACGCTCACGGTCACGTAAATCGGCGTGAGTCAGTAACACCTGGGCCGACGGGAAGTCGAACAGTTTATCCCAGGTTGCCATCATTTCGGTCTGACCAGCCGCGGCCATCGCTTTTTTAATGGCAATGTTCTTTTTTGTTTCTTCCGGGAATATGTGTGCACCCGCGGCTACCGAGCCTGAGGACACCAACACAACCTGAATGCCCTGCATCCGGCAACGAACAATAAATTGCGCAATACTCAGCAGATAATGACTACTGCATCCCTGACGGTTAGGGGCAATCAGTGCACTCCCAACCTTAACTACAATGCGTTTCCAATTTGAACGATTCATATTTCCTATCACCTTAAGATAATTCTGCTAAAACTTTATTTGTTTCGGTAAATTTCGCCTGCACTTCTTCGTGCGGCTCTTCACTGAAGATAATCACGCCCCAGATAGTCAGTGAACTAATGATAAAGCCGGGGACAATCTCATAAACCACACTACTTAGTGTTGCACCGCCTTCAAGGACAGGCGCATAGATCCAGAACAATACCGTTACAGCACCGCTCACAATGCCTGCCATAGCGGCTTTATGAGTTAAATTTTTCTTGTATAAACAAAACAGCACCAGCGGACCAAACGCTGCACCAAACCCTGCCCAGGCGTTACTGACCAGAGACAAAATGCTGTTCGATGAATCCCATGCCAGCAGCAACGCCGCGAGCGCTACACCCGCCACACCATAGCGACCTATAGCTACGGTTTGCTCCTGGGTCGCTTCTTTTTTACTCACTACACGGTACATATCTTCTGTTAGCGAGCTGGCCGACACCAGCAGTTGCGATGAGATAGTGCTCATGATGGCCGCCAGAATCGCCGCCATTAAAAAGCCGCTAATCAGTGGGTGGAACAGAATTTCAGAGAAAATAATAAAGATTGTCTCTGCATCTGCCACCTGCAGGCCGAACTGATTTGCATACGCAATACCGACGAAGCCCGTACCCAATGCACCAATAATGGTTACCAACATCCACGACATACCAATGTTACGTGCTGTCGCAATCGCCTTTACTGAACGAATGGCCATAAAGCGCACTATAATATGCGGCTGACCGAAATACCCTAAGCCCCATGCCAGGCTGGATACCAGACCAAGCAATGTAAGCTCTTGCCATGATTCGCTTAACGACGGTACCGACTCCAGTGCCGCACTGTTCATTTGCGCCAGGCTGTCGAATTCGGTAAACGCTACTATCGGTACTAATACCAGCGCCACAAACATAATGCAGCCCTGTACGAAGTCGGTCATGCTTACTGCCAGAAACCCGCCTAACAGTGTGTAAGACACCACCACCGCCAGCGTAATGATCAGACCTGTCTGATAACCCATGCCAAACGCGCTTTCAAACAGCTTACCGCCAGCCACTAAACCGGCCGAGGTATATAACGTAAAGAACATGACGATGATGCCGGCTGATACCATTCTCACACTGGCATTTGACTGGCCAAAACGTTTCGCGAAAAACTCAGGTATAGTCAGCGAGTCATCGGCTACTTCGGTGTAAACCCGCAGCTTTGGAGCTACCAGATAGTAATTAGCCAATGCACCGGCCACCAGACCAATTGCAATGTACATAGCATCAAAACCAGTTAAAAACATCGCGCCGGGTAATCCCATCAGCATCCACCCGCTCATGTCAGATGCACCGGCGGATAATGCAGTCACGTGCGGACTAACCTGACGACCGCCGAGTATGTAGCCGGAAATGTCACTGGTTGATTGCTTATATGCGAACAACCCAATGCCCAGCATAACTGCAAAGTAAATCGCTAGTGAGATGTAACTTTCAAACGCCATAGAAAAATATTGCCTTTGTGTTTTTGTCGTTAACTGATTATCAATATTAATTAGAGGTCTAATTATACGCACATAAACATTTATTACAAGGGCGAAATCTGTGAGGCGGAGGCGTAAAATCCATTAAAACAGCCATCTACAAACCGTATGAACGTCTTTCACCGTTACTGCTAACCGATAAGCCAAGTTGCCAAGCCAGAGCAATAAACCACTGATTGAAATATCTTTTTATTTAATTCTTGGTAGTTATACGTGCTTAACATTAAAAACATATTAAAATGAACTGAATAACTTTCTTTGTTCAATTCGTGACATTTTTATTACGGGTCTAAATATTAGAGTTCATTTTCATCTAAGCTGCGAGCGTTGCCGGCTTATTGACAGACTGACGTACTGACATGGCTATACCATCACACCAGGATTGAAATGCTAAAGAGTCAGCCGCGGAGTAATCAAACCCTAACCACTGACATTCTGCGCCATGGGAAGCAAAACTCACCTGCAACGCCAGTTCTATATTCGAAAACTTATCGTCCTCAGCTACGGTAAACGCAGCTGCTACTTCGCATTCAGCTAGCAAAGACTGTTGGCTCTGACGGAAAATTAACTCAAAACGCCTTGCCAACGGGCTATCGCCTTTTGGCGGTAATTGAAATATAACGCCCTGTAGGTGTTTGGCTTTGTCGTCCTGTCTGACAAGATCAGAATGAGTGAGTAACTGTAATTTTATGCCACTGTTACCAAACTGGGAGCCAAGACGCTGCACACGCTGGCGAACCACCTCGTTCCACTCATATAACACAACCCCAACAGAGACTACTGAAGGTTGATAATGATCCTGAGTTATGGTCACCCTTTCCTGGTTGACAGCACTTGCTGTCATCGCTAAAGACTCACTCACTGAATATTCTCCTTTCGAAACCGGCTGATGGTTATCACCTGTCGCTTTATATCAGTTATTGCAACTAAACCTGCAAAGTCGACGCCAAGTCAGTAAAAGAAAAATAGCCTTTAGCTTTCAATAGGATAGATTGTTAGACATCAAAAAATAGTAGAAACCGTCACTGATAATCCCCCAAAACTGCCCGCCGGTGTGAAAATTATTCACACCGGCCGCTGAACAAACTACCAACTGATCGGTTTGCGCTTGCGGAAGAACATCCCATTAGGACTGTCTTCATCGAGACTGGCCAGCCAGATAGCCGTGTCTGCGCCCTCCTCCGGCGTAAGAGGCGCACTGGATCCGCCCATTCGGGTGTGTACCCAGCCCGGACACATAGCATTTACCTTAACATTCTTACCGGCTGGCACTGACGCCGCCGTTTTCACTGTCAGCGCATTCAGCGCCGCTTTGGTCACCGCATAAGCGGGTGGTCCGCCGAGTTTCTCTGCAAAGCTGCCGTATCCGCTTGAAACATTAATAATACGTCCAAAATTGTTGTCCAGCATGGCGGGCAAGACGGCTTTAGTCAGTATCGCCGGACCCTTCACATGCACATCAAACGATGTTTGCAGGTCGCCTGCACTGAGTTCAGCAAGCTCGTCACTGTGCATCACACCCGCGTTATTGATCAATATATCGATATCGCCAAACACCGCCACTGCTCGTGTGAGAGCATCTTCCATTGCTCCCATTGCAGTGATGTCCATCACTATTGGATGGACATCGCCATTGAGATCTGCACAGGCCTGTTCGGCTTCCTCTTCGTCCCGGGCTACCAGTAATACCTTGTGACCAAGCTTCAGCAAGCCTTCTGCTATTGCGAAACCGATCCCACGGTTACCTCCCGTTACCATCGACAAGTGTGTCATAACTTCTCCTTAGTAGTTTGGAATGTGTCACTGCCGTTAACACGTTGTGCTACGGCTTCAACGCGTTGGCTTAGCAAAAAGATCACAGGCATAAGGCATGCCCAGATGGCGGCAAGTAAGATTACAGTGGGATAAAAAGCGAAGCCGAAGGTGACTGCCTGTAACTTCATACCCGCCACATAGCTAAGCGTACCACCGACCGCACCAAGCCCGGCAGCTAACCAGTAATGTTTGCTGAGGTATGCCAGACTATGCCTGAGCGTTGAGGCAAAGGCGAACCAAAGCAAAACAAGCCAGAAAGGGATCGGTAAGAATTGCCCGGAACCAGAAAAAATGTACACACCAAACGTTGCCAGCAGGCTGTCGGTAATGACGCCGGCGATTGCTGCAACCAGCACTACGGCGATTTCTATGAGTGACTCGCCAACCAGCAAAACATGGGCAATCAACAGCGCAGCAACCACCCACCAGTATTGATTCTGGTACAGGATAAGCAACCACCAACTGGTCTGAAAACCGATAAAATTGATTAACTTAAACAATCCTTCACTCCACTGAAATTAACCGCACGGCACAATAATTGTATTAACGCTTTATTAGCCGCGTTAGCGAATTAACATTTTTACTTGTTACTGTAACTGATACGGCGCTAACGATTGTGGGTTCACTGAGGGAGAGAATAACCAATGAAGATGGTTAAGTATTATCTGTTGGCCGGCATTTTACTTTGTGTCATTGCGGCCTATGTGCCCTACTGGTGGATAAATGTAGTCATTCTGTGGACCGCTGCATCCCTGTTTGCGGTGTGTGTGGCTTATCTGACTAATTACCCCGAATTATTCAGAAAACGGGAAGACGGACGTATCCCCGTTTACGTACGGTGGCTGTTTATTCCTTTTCTGCTGGGTGCCCGTTTCTATAACTTTTATGAACGCAAAACCGATAAAGTACCCAATATTCAGAAAATCGAAGAGCAACTGTATCTGGGTACACGACTGGTCGGTAGCGACATTGAAAAACTCAGCAACCAGGGAATCGACTGTATTTTGGATGTCACCGCTGAATTCGACGGCCTCGACTGGACCAGTTACCGCTATGATGTGGATTATCTGAATATTCCGGTACTCGATCATGCCAGTCCAACCAATGAGCAACTTCACCTGGCCCTAAACTGGATTGATCAACACATTCGTGATGGTCGCAAAATACTGGTTCATTGTGCTTTAGGTCGCGGACGCTCGGTGCTGGTAATGGCTGCCTACCTGCTGGCCCGCAACGATGCGCTGTCAGTGGTTGATGTAATGAATAAAATTCAGTCGGTACGAGCTACTGCCAGACTCAATAAGCATCAGCTTAAGAGTCTATCAGCGGTGAAACAACGTGGCCGTTTAAAATTAAATACGCAGCTGGCTCTCATTGCCAATCCGGTAGCAGGCGGTGGCAAATGGAAAACGTACAAGGAGGAAATCCTTTCCCATTTAAACAGTCAGTTCAGGGTCACCATTTACGAGACCACGCCCGAGCTCGATGCCAGCTGGCAGGCACGCCAGGCAATAACAGCAGGTAATGAAATATTAATCGCCTGTGGTGGCGACGGTACAGTAACAGAAGTGGCCACAATAACCCGAGAACACCAGAAGGTGCTGGGCATTATTCCTCTGGGTACCGCCAATGCATTAAGTCAGATTGTATATGGTCTGCGTAGCAAGCTTGCCCCCATCACACGCGCCTGTGAGGTAATTTGTGAACAACAATATACGCCGGTAGACACGGCAGAATGTAATGGCAAACTAATGCTATTGGTATCTGCCATTGGCTTTGAGTCTCAGATGATTGAACATGCCGACCGAGAAGAAAAGAATAGCGGTGGGCAGATGGCCTATCTTGAGGGCCTGTGGAAAGCAATGAACACCAGCAGCCCGCAAAAGCTTCAGGTCACACTTGACGATGAAAGCTTCGAGCTCAACACCCCTTCATTCGTTATCGCCAATGCGGCGCCACTGAGCACTGCACTCGCCCAGGGTGGTGACCTGCCGGATATGACAGATGGTGAACTGGATATTACCTGGCTCACCCCTACCGAAGATGACATGCCGTTATTTACCGTGGCGGAACTGGTGTTTGGCAACGAGCAATCAAAGAAATCATCACAAATCATTCATCACAAACGGGCTAAGCAGGTCAGTATAAAACTGCCTGAAGAGCAAACCTACGTGATTGATGGTGAAACCTACACTACAAGCGAAATTACCGTTAAATGTCAGGCCAGGAATCTGAATATTCTGGCCGACAGCAAACGCTTTGATGAAAGCTATGAGGTGAGTGAATAACGTTTCCCGATTACATTACCAAGGGTAAATATTACCCTTGGCCTCCCCTTCAACTCCCCAAAAAATAATAAATCCAATTTAAATCATATAGATAACTCCAGGCACAGGTATTGCAGATTACCAATCGGACAGTATCAAACAGTAACCCGCGGGAAGACTCACTGAGTCACACATAACATGCCATGGTTACTATCCGAACAATTAGTCAGGAGCACTTTATGAACATTTTTGAAGCATTGCGACAGGATCATGAAAAACAACGTTTATTGCTGAAGATCTTAGCAGAAACACAGGGTGACACCGCCGCCCGTCGGGAATATTTTGATGAATTGAAGGACGAACTGGAACGTCATGCGACCGCTGAGGAACGTCACTTTTATGTACCGCTTATGGATGATGACAACGCCGTTGAGTTATCGCGTCATGGTATTGCTGAGCACCACGAGATTGATGAATTAGTTGAAAAGCTCAATGGCACAGAGTTCAGCTCTCCCGCCTGGTTACGTTTTCTTAAACAGCTCAAAGAACAGGTAGAACATCACCTCGATGACGAAGAACAGGAATTTTTCCAGATTGCCGGTCGCATCCTTAACGAGAAGCAGAAAAAAGCGCTCGGTGAGGCTTATCGTGAAGAAATGAGCGAACTGGCTTAACAGGACGGTGATGATGAAAATGCTGAAGCTGGCTATTTATCTGATGCTTGGCGTACCAGTGGTGACGCAGCTGTTTTTGCTGCTCTCACCACTGCAAAAGAACAGCTATGGCCTGATTATGGCAGGCCTGGTTTTGCTGCTCATTCTGATCTTCCTTTTACTCACCCTCACACGATTCGTGTGGCGGGCCAACAGTGACTCAGCCTAATTATACAGGCAGTTAACGACTCCGATGCACAGTGGTGACGATATAAAATGCATGCACCACACCCGGTACAAAGCCGAGCATTGTAAGTAGCAAATTTATCCAGAACCCCCGGCTTATCCCAACGTTCAGGTAAACAGCCAGCGGAGGCAGCAACATAGCCAGCAAGGCCATAAGATAAATATTCATCAGTTTCACCCTAGCCTGACAATCTGTCAGGCATAAAAAAACCACCCTGATGGGTGGTTTTTTATTTGGTGCGGAAAGCGGGACTTGAACCCGCACGGCCGAAGCCACCACCCCCTCAAGATGGCGTGTCTACCAATTCCACCACTTCCGCAAAATCTTTTCTGTACGCCCTTAGTTTGGCGTATCACCGGTGTTATCTTCAACCGGTACCGCTGGTACGTCGGTATCAGCTGGCGCAGCCTGCTGAGTTGCCGGTACTTCAAGGTTTTCCCACTCATCAGGTGCTTTTTCCTGACGGGCAGTAATATTGCCTAGTAACAGACTAATAACAAAAAATGCCGTCGCCAGAATACCTGTGGCACGAGTCATAAAGTTACCTGAACCACTTGAACCGAATACGGTATTTGAACCACCGGCACCAAAAGATGCTCCCATATCGGCGCCTTTACCCTGTTGAATCAACACAAAGCCAATTAACAGCAGTGCTACAATCAGGTATGCAACCAAAAGCACTTGATAAATCATTCTCTATCCTCGTTAGCCTGCCGCCTGGCAAACTTGTCTAAATTCTTCTACTTGCAGACTTGCTCCGCCTATCAGACCACCGTCAATATCCGGCTGAGCAAATAATTCTTTCGCATTCGATGCTTTAACGCTGCCACCATAAAGGATTTGCATCCCTGACGCCAATTCTTCACTGAAGCTGGCCAGATGCCCACGTATAAACGCATGAACTTCCTGAGCCTGTTCCGGTGTGGCTGTTACACCGGTGCCGATGGCCCAGATAGGCTCATAGGCAATAACCGCTTCGCTTAACTGCTCTGCCGTCAGCAAGGTTGTTAATGCATCAAGCTGGGCAGCTAAAAAGCTTTCCAGTTCACCCGCTTCGCGGGTTTGCAGCGATTCACCGATACAAATAATCGGTGTCAGGCCAGTGCTGATTGCCTTCAAGGCTTTCTCAGCAACCAGTTCGCTGGATTCACCGTGGTTATCACGTCGTTCAGAGTGACCCACAATGACATAGTCACAACCAAACTCAATCAGCATTTGCGCTGAAATATCACCGGTATGTGCGCCGTTATCCAGCTCACTTACCGTTTGTCCGCCCATGGCGAAGTCAGCGTCGGTAAACTCGCTCAGATAGCACGCTGGCGGGCATATTATTACCTCTACCGCTGCGCTATCAACACCATCCATTAGTGTAGAAAATTCTTTAACCAATGAACGGCTGCCGTTCATCTTCCAGTTTCCAGCTACGATTGGTTTTCTCATATATCGTCTTCCAACTGTGTTTGACTTCATCCCGGCGTCAAAGCGGGCGTGATATTAACTATTCCGTTACGATTATACAAGTAAAAAACCGCAAAATATTGAGCTAAAACAGACTAACTGGACACATTACGAACAGCATCGGCGATTTTCTCCGCCCAGGTTGTAGAAGCCAGTTCATCATCTGACTCAACCATAACCCGAATTAACGGTTCAGTACCACTCTTACGCAGCAATACGCGGCCCTGTTTACCCAGTGAACTTTCGGCTTCTGCTCTCGCCGTGAGCACCTCGTCACTATTTAGCGGATCGCTATCGGCGTTTTCAAACCGGACGTTAACCAGTGTTTGCGGGAATTTTTCAAAACCACTGGCTAAGTCGTGCAATGTCATATTGGCGCGCAGCATGGCAGAAATAACCTGCAGGCCGGCAATAATCCCGTCGCCGGTCGAGGCCAGGTTAAGGTTAAGCACGTGCCCTGAGTTTTCGCCACCGATAGTCCAGTTTTTCTGCTGCAATAATTCCATGACATAGCGGTCGCCGACTTTAGAACGTTCAAAAGGCACGCCCAGCTTGTTCAATGCTATCTCAAGGCCAAGATTACTCATCAGGGTACCCACTACGCCACCGCCATTAAGACGGCCGCCTTTTAACGCGTCGCGAGCAATAATGAATAACACCTGGTCACCATCAATCACGTTACCCAGATGATCCACCATCATGATACGGTCACCATCGCCATCCAGAGCAAAACCTAAATCGGCTTTATGTTCCAGCACCGCTTCAACCGTTGACCGCATACTCGTGGCACCAACGCCTTCGTTAATATTCAGACCATTAGGCTTAGTGCCCAGCTCGATGACTTCAGCACCCAGTTCAGACAGTACATTCGGCGCAATGTGATAAGTAGCGCCATGAGCACAATCTACCACGACTTTGAGTCCTTGCAGGGATAACTCAGACGGAAATGTACCTTTGCAGTATTCGATATAACGCCCTGCCGCATCATTAATCCGGGTGGCTTTACCTAGTTTATTTGATGCGACACAGGTCATCGGTTTGTCCATCATCTCTTCAATGGCAATTTCGATGTCATCATCAAGTTTAAAGCCGTCAGAAGAGAAAAACTTAATACCGTTATCATAATAAGGATTGTGCGAGGCACTGATCACAATGCCCGCTTCAGAACGAAACGTTTTGGTCAGGTAAGCAATTGCCGGGGTTGGCATAGGCCCCAGTAAACCACTGTTGATCCCGGCCGCCGACAGGCCAGCTTCCAGCGCTGATTCAAGCATGTAACCGGAAATTCTTGTGTCTTTACCTATCAGTACCTTATTCGTACCGTGGCCGGCCAATACCTTACCTGCCGCCCAACCAAGCTTAATAACAAATTCCGGGTTAATGGCACTTTCGCCCACTTTGCCGCGGATACCATCGGTACCAAAATATTTTCTAGCGCCCATAACGTATTTCCTAATTATAATGTATTGATATAGCTGGCAACTTTTACAACATCAGCCGTTTCTTCGACGTCGTGTACTCTTATTATTTGCGCGCCTTTCAGCGCCGCAATGGTTGCCACGGCTAAACTTCCTGCCAGCCTTTTTTCCACCGGCTGACCGGTTAACTTCCCTATCATGGATTTGCGTGACATGCCCACCAGTAACGGCATATTAAACCGGTGAAATCGCTCCAGTTCATTTAATAACTGATAGTTATGTTCCTGAGTCTTACCGAAGCCAAACCCCGGGTCAAGCAGGATTTTATCCCGACTAATGCCGGCCGCTTCGCAAGTAGCGATTTGATAGGTGAAAAAGGCTTCGATGTCAGTAAACAAATCCTCATAGTGTGGATTGGCCTGCATGGTTCTCGGCTGCCCCTGCATATGCATCAGGCAAACCGGTACGCCAAACTCTGCCACCACCTCACGACAACCAGGCTCCTGTAACGCCCGTACATCATTGATTAGATCGCCACCGGCGGCCAGCGCTTCGCGCATTACCTCCGCTTTACTGGTATCAATGGAGATCACGATATCCGATTGGGCCCGTAAGGCCTTCACTACCGGTACCACCCGTTCGAGTTCGTCATCGAGGCTGACATCCGGGGCTCCCGGCCGGGTGGACTCTCCGCCAATATCAATTATTGTCGCGCCGGCCTCTTCCATCGCCCGGGCCTGCTCCAGCGCAGCTTGCAAGGTATTGTGCTGACCACCATCCGAAAAGGAATCGGGTGTCACGTTTAAGATCCCCATCACCTGGGGCTGAGAAGTAGATAAGGTTATCGATCTGATTTGCATAATGGATCATAGCTTACTGTAAATACAAAAAAGCGCCGGGGTTACCGGCGCTTTTAGTTTATTGGCCTGAGCTTAGCCCGGCAGGTCACCAGGTTTACCTACCGACGGCTTATCAACACCATCATCGGTAATCTCGCCTTCTTTGCTGGGTGCGCCACCACTTGGCTTATCGCCACTTGATGGACGGTCATCCCAACCGGCTGGTGGGCGCACTTCGCGACGCTCCATAAGATCATCAATCTGCTTGGCATCAATGGTTTCGTACTTCATCAATGCATCTTTCATTGAGTGCAGAATATCGATGTTTTCTTCCAGGATTTGTTGAGCTCGGTCATAGTTGCGATCGATAACCGACTTGATCTCCGCATCAATGGCCCGGGCAGTATCATCTGACATGTTGGATGCCTTCGACATGGATTTACCCAGGAACACTTCGCCTTCATCCTCTGCGTACAGCATTGGCCCCATTTTGTCTGACAGTCCCCACTGAGTTACCATTTTACGGGCGATATCTGTGGCTCGCTCAATATCGTTGGACGCACCGGTGGTAACTTTTTCAGAACCGTAAATGATTTGCTCAGCAAGGCGACCACCAAACAAGCTGGAAATCATACTCTCCAGGTGTTGTTTAGTATGACTTACCCGGTCCTGTTCCGGCAGATACATGGTGACACCCAAAGCACGACCGCGTGGTATGATAGACACTTTGTATACCGGGTCATGCTCTGGCACTAAACGACCCACAATGGCGTGACCCGCCTCGTGATAAGCAGTCATGGTTTTCTCTTCTTCAGACATCACCATGGACTTACGCTCAGAGCCCATCATAATTTTATCTTTGGCTTTCTCAAATTCTTCCATCGATACCAGTCGACGGTTGGCGCGTGCAGCAAACAACGCTGCTTCATTTACCAGGTTAGCCAGATCGGCACCAGAGAAACCCGGAGTACCACGAGCGATGACCGATGGTTCAACATCGTCAGCAATCGGTACTTTACGTACGTGTACTTTAAGGATCTGCTCACGACCGCGAATGTCCGGCAAACCAACAACTACCTGACGGTCAAAACGACCAGGGCGCAACAGTGCCGGGTCGAGAACATCCGGACGGTTAGTCGCCGCGATTACAATAATTCCTTCGTGACCCTCAAAGCCGTCCATTTCGACCAGCATCTGGTTAAGGGTTTGCTCGCGCTCATCATGACCACCACCTAATCCGGCACCACGCTGACGACCCACAGCATCAATTTCGTCGATAAAGATGATGCATGGTGCGGCTTTGCGAGCCTGCTCAAACATATCTCGGACCCGAGATGCACCCACACCAACAAACATTTCAACGAAATCAGAACCTGAGATAGTGAAAAACGGCACTTTTGCCTCACCGGCTATGGCTTTTGCCAACAGGGTTTTACCTGTACCAGGAGGACCAACCATCAATACGCCCTTAGGAATTTTACCGCCCAGTTTCTGGAATTTAGAAGGGTCGCGCAGGAAATCCACCAGCTCAGACACATCTTCTTTGGCCTCGTCGCAACCGGCAACGTCGGCAAACGTGGTTTTAATTTGGTCTTCGCTGAGTAAGCGAGCCTTGCTCTTACCGAATGACATCGCACCACGGCCACCACCGCCCTGCATTTGTCGCATGAAAAAAATCCACACTGCGATGAGCAACAACATCGGGAACCACGAGATGAAGATTGATGTCAAAATTGACGGCTGTTCAGGCGGCTCTCCCAGCACTCGAACATCCTGTTTAACCAAATCTGAAATAAGCTGATCATCAAAATACGGGATGAAGGTTTTAAAAGTCTCGCCTGAGCGCTTCACACCACGAATTTCGTTTGTGTCGCTGCTAATTCGCACTTCGCGAATTGTGCCTTGCTTCACTTCTTTAAGAAATGTGGTGTAGTCAGTTTGTGCCCGGCCGGATTCGCTGGGAGAAAAACTTTGGAAAACCGCCATTAAAACTACTGCGATCACCAACCACAAGATTAAGTTTTTTGCCATGTCGCTCAATGCTACTAACCTCTGTAAAAATCATCCGGTCTCAATGTGACGCTAAATTGCGCCACTAAAAACAACCGGTGAGTGTCTCAAAAACGCGATAACTAAGCCTACTATAATTTATAATCGCTTGCTACCAAATACGCTTCTCTGTAACGCGCTCCGGGCAGGTCCGATGCGCGTGATCTTTCGGTTCGGACGGTGTTTTTGTTAACGCTGAAAAACCACCTGAACATTTCCCCACTGTTACGCGCTATGACTGCAAATCTGTTGCCAGGTTCCAGTCATTTGCCGCGCAAATCCTTTGATCACGGTAAAACCCAATCCCCCCTGGGAAGTATTGCCCGGTAATCTTTAGCAACCGTAAAGTTTCAACCTTTCTACGGATAAACCAATCAATCTGTTCACCCCCAAGACTAAAAGTATTTCGCCAATTGCACCTTGCCTGTTAAGCAAGTTAACCCAATAACTGATTGAAATGTTCAATTAATCAACGGTTAGCCCTGACTTGCAGCATCTTTTTTGTCTTTACCGCACGATCTCATTAGGATTGTAGTCGAGATGGCGTTAGAATACGCTTTTTCAAGACAGACTTTGCACTTAAATTGTAAGAAAAACTTAAATAATGAAACTTTCAAATAAACAAAAGCAATTCCTTAAAGGCCTCGCCCACCCGTTAAAACCCGTAGTTCAGCTTGGCGGCAATGGCTTAACCGAAGGTGTTCTGGCCGAAATCGACAACGCCCTGAACCACCACGAATTAATCAAGGTAAAAGTGCCTTCAGATGACCGTGAAGAAAAGGCGCTGATTATGGACGCCATTATTCGCGAAACCGCCAGCGAGAAGCTACAGGTAATTGGTCACACGCTGATTCTGTATCGCCCCAGCGAAGAGTGTAAAATTCAGTTGCCAAAATAAGTTATCCCATCACTTCCTGCACATTCCCTTTCCGTAAACGTTAGGTAAAATAAGTTTAACACTTTACTAACAATAAACGGAGTTGCAATGCAGATAGCCAACCATACAGCTGTGATCACCGGCGGGTGTTCAGGGCTGGGCCTGGCGGTTGCCAAACAACTGGTGTCAATGGGCGCCAATGTTGTTCTCATCGATATTAACAGTGAAGCCGGCGCCAGACAGCAAGCTGAGTTAGGGGCTGATAACACCCTGTTTATCAATGCCGATGTCACCAGTGAACAAGCCGTCAGTACTGCGCTGGATAGTGCCGTGGAACGTTTTGGTGCAATTCATTTTTGCGTAAATTGTGCCGGTATCGCACCGGCGGAGCGTTTACTCAATAAACAGGGCGAGCCCGCCAGTCTGACGCGTTTTAATCAGACACTGTCAATTAACCTCAGTGGTACCTACAACGTAGCGCGGCTGGCCGCGGCGAAGATGGCAGAGAATGCTCCCAACCCCGACACGGGCGAACGCGGCGTGATCATCAACACAGCGTCCATCGCCGGTTACGAAGGCCAGATTGGCCAAACCGCTTACGCCGCAAGTAAAGCAGCAATTATTGGCCTAACACTGCCGATGGCAAGGGATCTGTCAAACCTGGGGATTCGGGTTAACAGCATTGCACCGGGCGTAATGGGTACACCTTTGCTTACAGCTATGCCGCAACAGGTGCAGGACGCGCTGGGAGCAAATGTTCCTTTTCCTGCGCGCCTCGGCAGCCCGGAAGAATTTGCCCACCTTGCCCAGCATATTTGTCAGAATAGCTATATAAACGGCGAAACTATTCGTCTTGACGGTGCATTACGCATGCAGCCTAAGTAAAAGAATTATCGGGCTGCTGGCCAGCCCGCTACGTTACAAGCCGGATTTATTCTTCTGCTCCGTTAACCGTGCAGGCAATCTGATACAAGCGCTTAACGGCCAGGTCGTTAACGGTATTTTTCGGATACCTGCCACGACTTGACAGCACACCGGCTTCTTTCTCCATCAGCAATTCAAGTGCATCATCCACGGTTTCCACACTGTAGATGGCAAACTGACCTTTTTTTACCGCATCCACTACGGCTTTATCGAGCACCAGATGACGAACATTGGATTTGGGGATGATCACGCCCTGCTCACCATTTAAACCGCGATGCTGGCAAACATCAAAGAAGCCTTCGATTTTTTCATTTACGCCGCCCACCGCCTGCACTTCACCGTACTGGTTAATCGAGCCGGTGACCGCCAGCGATTGCCGGGCGGGAATATCAGTAATAGCTGAAATCAGCGCCACCAGTTCACCTAAGGAAGCACTGTCACCGTCAATATGGCCGTAAGATTGTTCCAGGGCAATATTCGCAGATACGGTTAAAGGAAAGGCCTGCGCGTATTTGTTACCGAGATAACCGGTGAGTAGCATCACCCCTTTCGAGTGAATCGGCTGCCCCAGCTCAACTTCCCTCTCAATATCCACCACCCCACTGGCGCCGGCATAAACCGTGGCAGTGATCCGTGCCGGCGTGCCAAACGCCGTATCACCAATATCCATCACCGTCAGGCCATTTACCTTACCGATAGCTTTACCCTCGGTTGCAATGAGCACCTGGCCTTCTTTTATATCGTTTAACAACGAGGTACTGACACGGCCGGTGCGGCGTTTTTTGGCCATGAGCGCCGAGTTCAGGTGACTTAAATCTATTTGCTTATCGCCCACTTTCATACAGAAATAATGGGCCTCATTGAGCAATTCGATGACATCGGCAAAATGTGCCGACAGCTTTTCCTGATGTTCTGCCATGCGCAAAGAATACTCAACCAGGCGATACATGGCAGGTTGGGTAATGCCTGTCAGGCCAAGCTGAATGATTTTCTTGCGCACCCGGCCAACAAAATCAAACAGGTTTTGCCGGGTTGCACTAATTTCATGGTCAAAATCAACTAGTACCCGAAACAACTCATTAAACTCTGAGTCGTAATCCTGCAAGGTATAGTAAAGATCACGGGAGCCCATCAGGATAACCTTCACTTTCAGGTCGATGGCCTGGGGCATTAGTGTCATGGCACTGGCCATACCCACATCCTGTTGCGGCAAATCCATTTTTAACTTACCAAACTTGACCGCCAGTTTAAGTGCTTCCCATACATAGGGCTGATGTAGCAGCTGATCCGCGTCGAGTAGCAGGTACCCACCGTTGGCCTTGTGCAGTGCGCCCGGGCGGATCATCTTATAGTTGGTGTACATTGCCCCACCTAAATGGGTGTACTCAATTAAGCCAAACAGATTCTGGTAAGTTGGATTGGGCTCATAAACAACCGGCGCACCGCCTTCCAGGCTATGCGCACAGATAACATTTGGCAGAAAATGCTCTTCGAGGATCTCCCGGCGGTCACGTTCATCCAACTTTTCAGCTTTAGGCTCTTCGGTCAGAAAAGCAATCACCGCTTCAATCAGGTGGGACTTTAACTGCCGCAGGTGTTTAAGCACCCCGAGGTCACCAGAATACTTATGTTCCAATTCCTTAAGCAGTGGCCGGATGCCGTGCTCTGCGGTGTCCCGGTTCAGCTTGCGTAACTGCTCTGAATTTTCCCGCTTCCACACAGGTAACGAAAGCAGACTCTCACTGAGCCGGTTTTCCAGCTCATCAATTAATTTGTAAAAGCCTTCGCGCTGCTGCTCAGTGAGCTGAGCAAATTCACTGTCATCAATGGGTTTATTATTAACAATGGGAGCAAAACTAACGGTGCCCTGCTCTTCATGCATGGCCACTGAATTGGCCTGGGCAAAGCGTTCAACACTGTTAATGGCTTCATCATATTTTTGTTCAAAATGTCTGGATATTGCCGCTTTTTTACGCTGATAACCCGGGTTATCAAAGGCCGCCGGGAAGGTATCGAGTAACTCGTCCACCAGATTCGCCATATCCCGGGCAAATTCCCGCGCACCGCCAGGATGCATGCGCAGCACCAGAGGCTCGCGTTCTTCCTCGAAATTGTTGATAAAACACCAGTCATCGGGCGTGGCCAGTTTACTCACATGCCGTTCGATGTATTCCTTAACCAGAGTGAAGCGGCCGGTAGCGTGCTCACCCATCACATACAGGTTGTAACCGGTAGAATCGATATTTAAACCGAACGTCAGCGCCTCGCGGGCCCGTTCCTGACCTATAAAGGTCGAATTTAACGCCGCGTCATCTTTTAGTGCCTGATTGATGGCCCGACGATTTATATTGGGGGTGAGCTGTGTGGCAGGTAACCGCTCCCAGGTCATAGCTATATTCTTCTTTATTTACTCTCACTACAGTGAATCCTGAATCCCCCTGCCTGTCAAACCCTAAACTTGTGTTTGCTCAATTTCCATACTAGCCTGACCGATTGATTCGTAGCCCCGTGTTCGGAACCACCAAAATGAAGTTAATAGCCTTATTTACCCTGCTGCTGAGTAGCGCCTGTTTGGCCAAACCAGAAGTCATTGCCGTCAGTGACAGTGGCTTTATTGTCGAGAATAATGTCCACATTGATGCACCGGCCGAGGTGGTGTGGACTGCCCTTATCAATGACATCGATAAATGGTGGCCGAAAAGCCACAGCTGGTGGGGCGAAGAAGGGAAATTCACCCTGCAGGCAAAAGCCGGTGGATGTTTTTGTGAAACGGCAGGAAGTCGCTCCGCGCAACACATGCAGGTCGTATTTGTCGATCCGCAAAAAGTGCTAAGAATGACCGGCGGCCTTGGCCCCTTGCAGGGTATGGGCATGTTTGGCTCGCTGGACTGGGTATTTGAATCAGTGCCCGGTGGCACTCAGATTACGCTGACCTACCGTGTACAGGGTTTTACACCCGATGGCTTTAGCAAACTGGCGCCAGTGGTTGCCGAGGTACAGGGTATGCAGTTGCAGGGCCTGGCAAATTACCTTAGGAGCGATTAAATTACGGTCAATTAAGCCAAATATTCCGCTTCATTAGGTTCAGCCTATTGTGACATACGCCACCGCTAAGTTATTCTATGGGGTTATTATACCCATAATCTACTGGTGGTAGTGTTTAGACTCCTTTTCACACCCGCTGCCGGTACAGTTGTTAAAGTTAAATAAAGCGGAAGCCTCAGGTAAATGGCCGAAAATCAGTACAACCCACAAGAAATCGAAAGTGCGGTGCAGCAGCACTGGCAAGACACCAATGCCTTTAAGGTGACAGAAGAACCGGGTAAAGAGAAGTTTTACTGCCTGTCTATGTTCCCCTACCCCAGTGGCCGCCTCCACATGGGACACGTGCGTAATTATACCATCGGTGACGTAATCAGCCGTTTTCAGCGTATGCAGGGCAAAAATGTACTGCAACCCATGGGTTGGGATGCCTTTGGTTTGCCAGCAGAAAACGCGGCAATTAATAACAACACCGCGCCGGCCAAGTGGACCTACTCGAATATCGACTACATGAAAAACCAGCTTAAGTCGCTGGGCTTCGGCTACGACTGGGACCGCGAGGTCGCCACCTGTAAAGCAGACTACTATCGTTGGGAGCAGTGGTTTTTCACGCGCCTGTATGAAAAAGGCCTGGTATACAAGAAGAATTCAACGGTTAACTGGGATCCGGTAGACCAAACCGTACTCGCCAACGAACAGGTTATCGATGGCCGTGGCTGGCGTTCAGGCGCTGTAGTTGAGCAAAAAGAAATCCCGCAGTGGTTTATTAAAATCACCGATTACGCCGAAGAGCTGTTACAGGATCTCGAACAACTGGAAGACTGGCCGGAACAGGTTCGGGCCATGCAGGCTAACTGGATTGGTCGCTCCGAGGGCGTTGAAATTACCTTTAAAATGGCTGAGCAGGTTAATGAGGTCAGCGATTTAACCGTTTACACCACGCGTCCGGATACCTTTATGGGTGTCACCTATGTTGCCGTGGCTGCACAACATCCGCTGGCCGAGGCCGCCGCACAGAACAATGCCGACGTTGCTAAATTCATCGATGAATGTAAAAACACCAAGGTCGCCGAAGCAGAGCTGGCCACCATGGAGAAAAAAGGCTGTTCCACCGGCTTTTACGTGGTTCATCCGTTAACCGGCGAGCAATTACCAGTATGGGTAGCTAACTTCGTATTGATGGATTACGGCTCAGGCGCAGTAATGGCAGTGCCGGGACACGATCAACGTGACTGGGAATTTGCTACCCGCTACGATTTACCTATCAAGCAGGTTATCGAGCCACAACAGGGCAGCAATGTCGAGTGCGACCTGAGCGCGTCAGCCTTCACCGAAAAAGGCGTATTGATTAATTCCAATGACTTTGACGGACTGGAATTTGACGCAGCCTTTAATGGTATTGCCGACAAACTGGTGGATCTGGGCTGTGGTCAGCGCAAGGTAAATTATCGCATGCGTGACTGGGGCGTGAGCCGTCAGCGTTACTGGGGGGCGCCGATCCCTATGCTTAATCTGGAAAACGGTGAATCTGTACCGGTACCAGCTGATGAACTGCCTGTAGTATTACCTGAAGATGTGGAAATGGACGGGGTGACCTCGCCAATTAAAGCCGATCCAGAATGGGCCAAAACGACTTACAACGGTGAAGCTGCGCTGCGCGAAACCGACACCTTTGACACCTTTATGGAGTCTTCCTGGTACTACGCGCGCTACAGTTGTGCGACTACCGATGATGCCATGCTGGATCCAGCCAAAGCTAACTACTGGCTGCCGGTGGATCAATATGTAGGCGGTATCGAACACGCTATCCTGCACCTGTTGTATTCCCGCTTCTATCACAAATTATTACGTGATGAAGGCCTGGTTGAATCTGACGAGCCTTACAAGCGTTTGCTGTGTCAGGGCATGGTGCTGGCTGACTCCTACTACAGTGAAGACGAGAAAGGGAAGAAAACCTGGTATTCGCCCACTGAAGTATCTACCGAAAAAGATGACAAGGGCCGGATCGTCAAAGCCTGGCTAACCGCCGATAGTACGCCGGTTCAGCATGGCGGTATGACCAAAATGTCGAAGTCGAAAAATAACGGTATCGACCCGCAGCAGGTTATTGATCAGTACGGTGCCGATACGGTACGTTTATTTACCATGTTTGCAGCGCCACCAGAGCAAACGCTGGAATGGGTAGACTCAGGGGTAGAAGGCGCTAACCGCTTCCTGCGTCGGGTATGGAAACTGGTGAATGATCATCTTGCTGCCGGCACCCCCGGGGAGCTGGACGTTAAAGCGCTGGATAAATCTCAGCAGGCACTGCGCCGTGAGCTGCACAAAACCATCGAAAAAGTCAGTGATGATTTGGGCCGTCGTCAGACGTTTAACACGGCGGTGGCGGCAATCATGGAATTGCTTAACCACCTGCAAAAAGCACCGCAGGAAAGCGGCCAGGATATCGCCTTAATGCGTGAAGCGGTTAACAGCATTGTGTTGCTGTTGAATCCAATCACTCCGCATATCTGTCATCACCTGTGGGCTAAGCTTGGCCATACCAACAGTATCGAAACAGCGCCATGGCCGGTGGCTGATAAAGACGCATTGGTTGAAGACGAAAAGCTAATCATTGTTCAGGTTAACGGTAAACTGCGGGCTAAAATTACCGTCTCAGCCAGTGCCAGCAAAGAAGAGCTGGAACAACTGGCTAAAGACCAGCCCAATGTACAGCAGTTTACCGAAGGCAAGACCATCCGTAAGGTCATTGTGGTACCCGGTAAGCTGGTGAATATCGTGGCTAACTAATGCGCGGATTAACTGTTATCAGTAAAAGTCTGATCCTGATGATAACCACACTGGCTCTCGCCAGCTGTGGTTTTCATTTGCGCAGCGATAGAACCCTGCCAAGCAACACCGACTACCTGTACGTGCAGGCGACCAGTCAGAATGCGCCTTTGGTGAGAGCGCTGGAAAATCGCATGAATGTTTATCAAATCAAGGGCGGCCCGCAAGCTGCCCCGGGGCTTGAAGACACAACAATTACCCTGCGCCTGCAACCTGAGTCCCTGGACCGCCGGTTACTGTCAGTATTTGCTACCGGTCAGGTTGCAGAATATGAGCTGATATATGGTGTTCGCTATACCGTACTGTTTCCCAATGGCGAGGAACTGAAAACCTCTTTTGAAGTACTACGGGAATATCAGGATGACCCCGATCAGGTGCTGGCAAAATCGCGCGAGCTGAACCTGGTGCTCAGTGAAATGCGCCTGGAAGCAGCCGACCGTATCATTCGCTTGTTATCCAGTCAGTACGCGGGGCTTTAATCAGGTGCAGGTTTATCCCGATCGTTTCAGGCAAACCTTAAAAGAGGGTCTTAAGGGCTGCTATCTGGTCTTTGGTGATGAGCCTCAGCAGAAGTTTGAAATTCTGCAGGCATTAAGAGCAACAGCCAAACAGCAAGGCTTCGATGAGCGCACGGTGCTGGTAGCTGACGGCGAATTTAGCTGGTCACGTTTAATCGATGCGACCCAGAGTATGTCGCTGTTTGCGGCACGCCAGTTAATCGAGCTGGAATTACCTACGGGTAAGCCTGGCACCGAAGGTGCCGGTATCCTGACTGATCTGGCCGGTAACTTATCGAGCGATACTCTGCTCATCATCCATGGCGGCAGAATTGGCAAGGACGTGCAGCGAACCAAATGGTTTAAAGCCCTCGACGCCATCGGTGTATTCACCATCTGCTATCCGCTGGAAGGCGCGCAGCTTCACAAGTGGATCCAGCAACGACTGCAATCCGAGTCTTTTCAGTTTACCCCCGCCTGCGTGAAACTCATCGCTGACTTCAGTGAGGGCAACCTGATGGCTGCCGCCCAGGAAATTGAAAAACTCACCCTGGCCTACCCGGATAAACATCTGGACGAAGAAAAACTGGCCAGCGCCCTGGTGGATCAGTCGCGTTTCAACGTTTTTCAGCTGGTGGATATCATGCTCCAGGGCGATCGCACCCGCTGCGTTAAAATCCTCCAACGACTGGAAAGTGAAGGTATTGAGCCCAACATTATCATCTGGGCACTGGTGCGGGAATGGCAGACGCTGTGGAAGCTGAATCATCTGCAAAACAGCGGTCAGACAATCACCTGGCCGAAGCTGGGGATCTGGAAAAACCGCCAGGGCTATTACCAGCAGGCAATGCAACGGTTATCCAAACAAGACCTGACACTGATTGGTGAGCAGCTCACCGAAGCCGACCAGTTGTTTAAGCAAACCTCTGTAGTCAGGCCATATATCAAACTTTGTCATTTATGCCTGTTGTTCACCGGTGTGCCGCTGGCGCATATGGCATTTGCTGAAAGTGCAGATACACTCTGATGCGAGCGTTATTAGGGGGGACCTTTAACCCGCCGCATCAGGGCCATATAAAAGCGGGACTGGAAGCCATTAATGAGATTGGCGTTGAGCGGCTGGCTTTATTACCTTGCAAATTACCACCGCATAAAACAGCGCCTGAGACAACTACTGCCCACCGCTTAAAAATGCTTGAGCTGGCCTGTGAGGATGAGCCCGCGTTATATGTTGAGCCACTGGAATTATCCTTGCCAGCGCCCTCTTACACGGTTAAGACACTACAGCATTTACGCCGCACGCTGGGCAATGAGCCATTGTTTTTTCTGTTGGGTGAAGATTCACTGTATAATCTGCCGAGCTGGTATCATTGGCAATCACTGACAGACTATTGTCATATTGTGGTTATGCGGCGACCTGCTTCGCCAGGCGAACCGGATGGAACACTGCGCGAATGGCTCATCGAGCGTCAGTGTACGCAATTAGAAACGTTTTATCACCAGCCTGCCGGGCTGGTGTATTATACCGACAGTCAGGACTATGCCGTGTCTTCCACGCAATTACGCGATGCGCTGACTGCCGGACAAACAACTGACCGTGTGGTGACTGACTGGCTTAGCCCGGCAGTCCTGCACTATATTAAACAACATAAGTTATACGGCACCATTTAAGGTGTTAGTGAGGAGAACTTTTGCAACACGAGCAACTCAAAGCGTTTGTCTTAGACAAAATTGACGATATGAAAGGACGGGATATCGTTGAATTAAATGTAAAAGGAAAATCAACCGTCACTGATACCATGGTTATCTGTTCGGGTAACTCCAAACGCCATGTCAGTTCGATTGCTGAACACGTGCAGGTAGAGGCCAAGCACGCCGGTCATGCCCCGCTAAATGTTGAAGGCAAGGAAACCGGTGACTGGGTACTGGTCGACTTAGGCGATATCATTGTGCATATCATGCAGGATGAAGCCCGGGATTTTTATCAGCTGGAAAAGCTTTGGGGTTAACTCCCCGGCCGACACGGAGTTTGTAAACTGTGCGCATACAGGTAATTGCAGTTGGTAATAAAATGCCAGACTGGGTGAGCACCGGCACCAATGAATTTCTGCGCAGGTTTCCGGCAGATATGCCGGTGACGTTTACTGAGATCCCGCCGGGTAAACGCGGCAAAAACGCAGATATCAAACGCATCCTGCAAAAGGAAGGCGAAGCCATGATTGCGGCCATTGGTAAGTCCGATAAAGTGGTCACGCTGGAAGTCACCGGCCGCCCGTGGGACACTCCAGCGCTCGCCCGCCAGTTAGACAGCTGGAAAATGGATGGTCGCGATATCAGTTTACTCATCGGTGGACCAGAAGGCCTTGCCCCGGCATGCTGTGAGATGGCCGAACAACGCTGGTCACTCTCCCCTCTTACTCTGCCGCATCCACTGGTACGAATCATCGTCGCCGAATCTCTGTACCGGGCCTGGTCTGTTACCCAGAACCACCCCTACCACAGAGAATAATGCATGCCGATTAAGCGTCAGACCATTCGCGACCACACTGCTGAGGCAAATCTGTTTGCCCGCCGGGCAGTGATTGCCGGGTTGGTAGTATTTGCCCTGCTGGCAATGGTTGTGAGTAACCTCTACTTTTTGCAGGTAGAGCACTTTGAGGATTACCAGACCCGCTCAAACGGCAATCGGATTAAAGTATTGCCCATTGCCCCTAATCGCGGACTCGTCTACGACCGTAACGGCGTATTACTGGCAGAAAACCGGCCGGTATACAGCCTCGAAATTATCCCCGAGAAAGTTGATAATCTCGAGCATACCCTGATATTTTTGCAGGCGCTGATGGGGATCACCGATGATGAGGTGGAAGATTTCAAACAGTCCCTGCGCGGACAGCGCCGTTTTAAGCCTGTAGCGCTTCGCACCCGACTAACGGAAGAAGAAGTCGCTCGCTTTGCCAGCCGTAGCCACCGTTTTCCCGGCGTTTCCATCGAGGCGCGCCTGGCCCGTTACTATCCGTACAAAGAAACCCTCACCCATGCGCTGGGCTATGTGTCTAAAATTAATAAAAAAGACCTGCAAAAAATCCAGGAAGCCGGTGAGGAGGCCAACTACGCGGCCACCTACGACATTGGCAAACTGGGCATTGAGAAATACCACGAAGACATTCTTCACGGCGAAGTCGGTTATCAGCAGGTAGAAGTAAATAGTCAGGGCCGGATTATTCGCACGCTGGATGTGCAACCTCCCACACCGGGTCGCGATATTGTTCTGAATATTGATATTCGTCTGCAGCAGGCTGCGCAGGAAGCGCTCAAGGATCAGCGCGGCACTATCATTATTTCTTCCGCGCATACTGGCGGTATCCTGGCGATGTACTCCAATCCCAGTTACGACCCCAATTTATTTGTTCATGGGATCAGTAGTAAAAATTATTCTGCACTGCTCAACTCGCCGGACCGGCCGTTAATTAATCGTGCCACCCAGGGGCAATATCCACCGGCTTCAACGGTTAAGCCGCTGCTGGGTTTACTGGGGCTGGAAACCGATACGGTAACACCAGAATACTCGATTACCGATACCGGTCAGTACCGCCTGCCCAATGTATCCCATGTGTGGCGCGACTGGCGTAAATGGGGCCACGGTGAGGTAAACCTGACCCGCGCGGTGGAGGTGTCCTGCGATACCTATTTTTATGATCTGGCCTATGAAATGGGTATCGATAAAATCAGTGATTACATGTCGGAGTTCGGCTTTGGTGATTATACCGGCATCGACTTATACGAAGAAAGCGACGCCAATATGCCCAGCCGAGGCTGGAAACGAGCCCGCTTTAATCAGCCCTGGTACATCGGCGATACCATTGCGGTAGGCATTGGTCAGGGATACTGGACAACGACCCCTATCCAACTGGTTCATGCTACCAATGCGCTGGTGAATTACGGTGCCCGGTTTGTACCGCAAATTCTGCAGGGTTACCGCGAGGCGGACGGCACCATGCAACCCGAACCGCTTAAATTTTTGCGCCCCATCGATATTGTTAACCGCGATAACTGGGATGTGATCCAGGACGCCATGTATCAGGTGGTTAACGGCGAAGTGGGTGGTGCCCGCTTTGCCTTCGCAGATACCCCGTATATTTCAGCCGGTAAAACCGGTACCGCCCAGTTATTCTCGGTCGCTCAGGGCGAGGAATATGAAGAAGAAAAAGTCGACGAGCGTCTGCGCGACAACGCCATGTATATAGGCTACGCACCTTACGATAAGCCGGAAATCACTGTGGCCGTAGTGCTGGAAAACGCTGGTGGTGGTAGTAAAAATGCAGCCCCCATGGCGCGACTGATGATGGATGCTTATTTTGAACTTTATCAGCCGGAACTCTTTGCCGCCGGGCAACAGACTAACGGAGAGTTTTCCCAGTGAAGCGCAGCACGTTAAAAGAAAATCACATCAGCTTTTGGGATCGGATCCACATTGACCTGCCGTTACTACTAGGTTTGTTAGTATTGATGGGAGTGGGCCTGATAACTATCTACTCCGCGGGTGGCCAGGACATGGCACTGATAGAACGTCAGGTTGTCCGTCTCGGCATTGCTATCGGTGTAATGGTCGTGCTCGCTCAGGTGCCGCCCATGGCGTTCAGGCGCTTAAGTATTTACGCATACGGTGCCGGAATACTGATGCTGATAGCAGTGCTGGTATTTGGTGATATTGGTAAAGGTGCGCAGCGCTGGCTTGACCTTGGATTTATTCGCTTTCAGCCGTCCGAAGCGATGAAACTGGCGGTTCCCATGATGGTGGCCTGGTATATCAGTAAATTCACACTGCCACCACGGCTGCCGCAAATTATAATCGGTTTTATGCTGGTAGTGATCCCCACTATCCTAATTGCCAAGCAACCTGATCTCGGCACCTCCCTGCTGATTGCCAGCTCCGGTGTATTTGCTATTTTTCTGGCCGGCATGAGCTGGCGACTGATCACGATAGTGGCCGGGCTCGGCGGCGCGTTTTTACCAATTATGTGGTTCTTCCTGATGCAGGATTACCAGAAGCAGCGGGTTATCACCTTCATGAACCCGGAGAGTGATCCGCTCGGTGCCGGTTATCACATTATCCAGTCTAAAATTGCCATAGGCTCTGGCGGGCTTGAGGGCAAAGGCTGGTTACAGGGCACCCAGTCACAACTGGAGTTCTTACCCGAGCGCCACACCGATTTTATTTTTGCCGTGTTCAGTGAAGAGTTTGGCCTGACCGGCGTGTTACTGTTACTGGCAATTTACCTGTTTATTATTGTCCGCGGCCTGATGCTGGCGGTACGTGCCCAGAACGCTTACAGCAAATTACTGGCCGGCAGTATTACGCTGACCTTCTTTGTATACGTGTTTGTGAATATGGGCATGGTTTCGGGAATTTTGCCGGTGGTTGGGGTACCTTTACCGCTGGTAAGTTACGGCGGCACATCAATGGTGACTTTGTTAGCCGGATTTGGCATGCTTATGGGCATCGGCACACAAAAACGATTATTGTCGCGCTAATGACCCGGTATACACTCTTACTCAGCCTTACTGTAACCCTGTTACTGAGCGCCTGTCAGGCGCCGTCACGCTATTCTCAGACCACCGATTCTGCACCGGATTTTGTTTATCCGGAGCCGCCAATGGAAGATGCAGAGCCTAAGTATGAACCCTACCGGGAACAAAACAGCCTACCCTATGAGGTGCTTGGCAAATACTATCGTCCGCTGAAAACTGGCAAAGGCTACACGGCCGTGGGGAAAGCCTCGTGGTACGGGCAAAAATTTCATGGCCACCTCACTTCTAACGGTGAAGTGTATGACATGTTCGGCATGACAGCTGCGCATAAGACCCTGCCACTGCCCTCCTACGTGCGAGTGACTAACCTTGATAACCAGCAACAGGCCATAGTACGGGTAAATGACCGTGGTCCGTTTCACTCTGAACGGATCATAGACCTATCCTACGCGGCAGCCAAAAAACTGGGTTTTCATCAGCATGGCACTACCCGGGTAAAACTTGAGGTTATCCACGTCGACAGTGACGATATGGTCACCGTTGGCAACGAACCACCGGTGCCTTACGCGCTTTATGCTGGCGAATTACCTGCCGAGGACGTTCTGCAAACTGCCAGTCAGACTGCCGCTGAAACAGGCCCGGATCCACTGTCCACTGAACAAAGTGACAGTGCTGGCCTGAATGAGATAGCTGGCAGTCAGGGATATTACATCCAGGTCGCTGCGTTATCTGATGCCGAGCGCGCTAAAAAGCTGTCTGACGGGTTATCCTCGCTGTATCAGGTGCCTGCCGAGTTTCCCCTCATTGATGATATTTACCGGCTGCGACTGGGGCCTCTGACCGACCGCTTTAAGCTCAATATGTTACTCGATGAGCTCAAACAAAATGGCTACCCGGGGGCATATAAAGTAGCGGCGAGTCTGCAATAATAAAAAGCGCAGAAAATATCCCGCAGCCTCATTGAAATTAAACTTTTTGCCCCGACTCTAGTCCAAGCCTACGGCATACGTTAAAATGCCGTCGATACAACAGATTTTCGCTTTCAACTCAAACGGTAAAACCATGCATAATAAAATAAAGCGCGCTAAACCGTCTTTCCTGTCTGCCTTGCTACTAAGCATTACCCTGTTACTCAGTGCTTACTGGCAAACTGCCAGAGCTGCGGTCGTTATTCCACCGCCACCTACCGTTGCCGCTGCCGGCTTCGTGTTACTTGATTATGAAACCGGCACCAGTATTGCCGAGCAAAACGCCGACATGCAGCTGGCGCCTGCCAGTCTGACCAAGATCATGACGGTTTACGTGATTGGTAAAGAGTTGCAAGCCGGTAACATTTCGTTAGATGACGAAGTGAAAATTTCTGAGAATGCCTGGGCGAAGAATTTCCCGGATTCTTCGAAGATGTTTATCGAAGTAGGCACCACAGTCACCGTGCACGACCTGTTACGCGGTATTATTGTGCAGTCTGGTAACGACGCCTGTGTGGCCATGGCCGAACACATTGCCGGTTCTGAAAGTGCGTTTGCCAGCATGATGAATGCCCATGCCGCCAACCTGGGAATGAATGCCAGTAATTTTGTTAACTCCCATGGCCTGCACGACCCGGATCACTACACCTCGCCACGTGACATGGCAACGCTGTCGCGCGCGCTGGTAAAAGAGACGCCGGAAATGTACAAAATCTACAGTGAAAAAGAGTTCACTTACAACGGCATCAAGCAGTATAACCGCAACAGCCTGCTGTGGGATCAAAGCCTTAACGTAGACGGCATTAAAACCGGCCATACCTCGGATGCCGGTTACTCGCTGATTACCTCTGCCACCCAGGGTGATATGCGCCTGGTATCGGTAGTAATGGGCACAGACAGCGAACGAGCACGTAAGGTAGAGAATAAAAAGCTACTGCGCTATGGCTTCCGTTTTTACGAAACTGTTACCCCTTACAAAGCCGGTGACAGCTTTGTTTCGCACCGTATTTACATGGGTGATCGGGATACCGTGGATTTAGGTATTAACCAGTCTACGCCAATTACCATTCCCCGTGGTCAGGTGGCTAACCTGGAAGCGAACTTTGAACTGGATAAAAGTCTGGAAGCACCGCTGGCTAAAGGCGAAGTGGTTGGCACCCTGTATATCCAGTTAGAAGGTGAAGACGTAGCGCAGTACCCGTTAGTGACCTTACAGGAAGTTAAAGAAGGTGGCCTTTTCGACCGGCTGCTTGATTATGTAACTTTACAGTTAGGTCTGAATGATTAATACCAGATAATCGCCTGGAATCTACATGCGTCTGGTGGTGTACGGCACGAATTGGTAGAATTCGTGCCGTGCTATTTTGAGAGGTAAGCAAAAGTGACTAAATTAGACACTCGGTTTGACGAACTGCTGGACTTCCCCACGGTTCAAACCTTTAAGGTGATGGGCATCGCCCACGAAGATTTACCGTTACATGTGGTATCCTGCCTGCAGGAACACGCGCCGGGCGACTATGCGCCAGCGGTAAAGCCAAGCGCTAAAGGGAATTACCACTCTGTATCGGTTGCCGTAACGGTAACCAGTAAAGAACATATGGAATTAATTTATACCGAACTGGCCAAAATAGAATTAGTGAGAGTTGTACTTTAAGTGACAGACGCCGTTAATAAGGACGCCCGGGATAAGGTGATTGTCAGGCAGTTAGGCAAGCGAACTTATGAGCCGGTCTGGCAGGCCATGCAAACCTTCACTGATCAGCGTACCGCTGATGACGCCGACGAAATATGGCTGGTTGAACACGAGCCGGTGTTTACCCAGGGTCAGGCCGGTAAAGCTGAACACATTCTGATGCCCGGTGATATCCCGGTAGTGCAGGTTGACCGTGGCGGACAGGTCACCTATCACGGACCAGGCCAGTTAGTTATCTATCTGATGCTCAATGTCAGGCGCCGAAAGATGGGCGTTCGCGAGCTGGTAAGCGCGATGGAAGACGCAGTAGTCGCCACGCTGGCAGACCACAACATTACCGCTAATGCGCGGCCCGATGCGCCTGGCGTATATGTTAACGGTGAAAAAATATGTTCACTGGGCTTGCGGATCCGTAAAGGCTGCTCTTTTCACGGTCTGGCACTCAACGTTAATATGGACCTTGCGCCTTTTGAGCGAATCAATCCCTGTGGCTACCAGGGTATGGCCATGACAGACTGTGCCCGTCTTGGCGGGCCGGATAACATTCAAGAAGCGACAGAGCTGATGCTTAGCCATTTACAGGCCAAACTCGCTCTGCCCAATTTGCAAACAATAGAAGGCTTTAATGAGTAACGTAAAGGCAAAAGCCGGAGTAAAACTCCGCGATGATGAAAAGGTCAGGCACATTCCGGTTACCATCGTTCCGACTGAGAAAGAGGAAATGCTCCGTAAGCCGGAATGGATCAAAATAAAGCTGCCTCGCACCACTGACCGTATCGATCACATCAAGCAGACCCTGCGCAAAAATAATCTGCACTCGGTCTGTGAAGAAGCCAGCTGCCCTAACCTGGCGGAATGTTTCAACCATGGTACCGCCACCTTTATGATTTTGGGTGATATCTGTACCCGCCGTTGCCCGTTTTGTGATGTTGCCCATGGTAAACCATTACCACCAAGCGCCGAAGAGCCGCTTAAACTGGCCACCACCATTAAAGAAATGGCACTGAAATACGTGGTGATCACCTCGGTAGACCGCGATGACTTGCGTGATGGCGGTGCTCAGCACTTTGTGGATTGTATTAAAGCTATTCGTGAACACAGCCCGGCGACTAAAATTGAAGTGCTGGTGCCGGACTTCCGCGGCCGTATGGACCGTGCGCTGGAGATCTTTAAAGATGCGCCACCGGATGTGTTTAACCATAACCTGGAAACCATTCCGCGTTTGTACCGCGAATGTCGTCCAGGTGCTAACTACCAGTGGTCACTCGACTTACTCAGGAAATTCAAAGCTCAGCATCCTGACGTGCCAACCAAATCTGGTTTGATGATGGGAATGGGTGAGAGTCAGGAAGAAATTGCTGAGGTTCTTAAAGACCTGCGTGCGCATGATGTGGAGATGCTCACACTGGGCCAGTACCTGCAGCCAAGCCGTCACCACTTCCCGGTAAAACGCTATGTGCACCCGGATGAATTTAATGCGCTTGGCGATACCGCTAAAGCATTAGGCTTTACCCATGCCGCGTGTGGCCCAATGGTACGTTCAAGTTATCATGCCGACCGTCAGGCAGCCGGAGAAGATGTTAAATAGCCTGTGGTTGCTTAGCCTGAGTAAAGGTACAGTCAATTTTTTGTACCTTTTCGCCCTTCTCCTTCGAGCGTCTTATTCACGAGTCCATCGATGGGGAATACTGATAGACCTGGTTTCGCCCATAACGTTTTGATTGAAAAAGGGCAAGGTCAGCGGCTGCATATAAATTTTCGAAAGGATAACCGACGTCCTCAGAACTGCTGACGCCAAAACTAGCAGTAAGCTTTAGCTTATATTCAGCAATTGGGAGTTTTACGCTGGCGATTTCGTTTCTGCAGCTTTCTATTAAATTGAGTACTTCGTCTATCCTTTTACCGCAAAAAATTGCACCGAACTCCTCACCGCCTAATCGCCCCAGCACCGCATCATCAGCTAATGTCTTCGTCAGAGTCCCAGCAGTCATTACCAGCGCAGTATCACCAAGCTGATGGCCATAGCTATCATTGATATTTTTGAAATGGTCTAAATCGAGTATCACGAAGCAAACCAGTTCATTGTTTACCCTGGCTTTATTAATCAGCGTTTCGGCATACTCTGTGAAATATCTTCGGTTAGATATCTTAGTTAATGAGTCTATTCTGGCCAGTTGCTTCAATTGAGCCTGCACCTTATGGTTGCGATAGGACCAGAATACCAACAACAGCAATATTAAAGAAACTAATACTAAGGCTAGAATAGAATTTTCAAAATTTTCTCTGACAAGCTTCGCCTTTGTTTGCAAAAGGCTGTTTTCTTTGTCAAGTAATTCATTTTCATGTTGAAACGCGTCTAGCTCGAACCAAGCTTTTTGAATCGCGAGTTGCTTTTCTTGTTGCGATACATTTTCTGCAAATTGTAAGGACGTCAATTGAACTAAATATTTATAAGCCTCTTTGATTTCGCCATAATCTCTCTCAATTACATGCAAGACTTCAAGGGCTTTAATGATCGCTTGTCTGTAATTTTGTTCAGAGTCAATAGCTAGTGTCCGCCTTGCGAAGTCACGCGCAACGTCTATATTACCTAACTTTAAGTTAACCTCAGCATATCGGGACATTACCATTGTCAGGTGAGGAGTAAATTTGTTGACTTCTGGATTAGCAATCAAAGCTTCCAAATAGGGTAATGCCTCAGAATACATTTTCTGACTGATCATCCACGCAATTTTATGCATCTCTAGCACAGCAAAATATATAGTTAACCCGTGATCCAAACAAAACTGACTTGCGTTTCGCAAGTATTCGATAGAAAAGGATTGAGAATTGAGTTTGATTAGAGAGCTTATTTGCGCAGCCAACGCCCCGCACTCTACCTCGGCCGGAACACTCTCTTTCCCTACAATACGATTTGTGAGATTCAATACAGTTTCAGGCTGTTGTAATTGCTCATAAAATGCGATTAGTCCGAGATAGGCGCGATATTTTACCTCCTGCTCATCTATATCTGAAACGTAATTGGTCAGTTCTTCACCAAGAGCTAGGCCTTCTTTCCAATTACCTAACGACCCTAATAAATTTAAGTAAGATGCAGAAATTCTAACTTTAAGTCGTTTATCTTTGACCACGTTTAATAAATTTTTAAGAACTTCTGCAGTCTGTTTAATATCTCCGTCAAACGTTCCTATTACTGCACTTAAATACTTAAAATAAACTTTGTCATCGCCAGTCAGTGTATCTACTTCAATTGAATCCAACAATTGTTTTGCAACTGTTCTATCAGAAAGTCTTAACTCATCAGCTTCTTTTAAAATATCTTTACTTGCTAGTTGAGCGGATGCCTGAACAGACAAAAACAAAACTGTGCAAATGACTACAAAAATTATTAAAGTTTTCAAACGCAGATATCAGCTAGTTAATTTTATTGGTTGGCTCTTCAGGAGGTTGAGGTGGCTCTGAAGGTTCAGGCTCATTCGGCTCGACGATAGTAAGCATAGGGTTATTTTCACCTGCCAACTGTATCTCTTTTTCTACTGCATGGATATCTTCAATAGTAAACTTATTAAGGCGTAAGTTAGGTTCTATGGCTAACTTCTCAAGTATCTCAATCGCATTCATTCTTAACTCTCGCAAAATTTAAGCAACATGTCTGAAAAACTAAAAAGACCATTACACAACAATAGTAATGGTCATAACTAACACTTTATCAATTAACCCATTGGGGCGTTAATTGATAAGGTAAAATTAAAATCATCTTCTGTTGAGTCAACACTCTCTAAAATCTCAATTTCTTTGTCATCAAGCATATCGATCGTTAAGTGAGGTTGTGTAGCTAACTTCTCTAAAATAGCAATTTTGGACATAATTATTCCTTTTCTAAAAATGTAAAGATTAATTCTCAAATTATTTGAGAATCATAACCTTATAATCTTGTTGTCTCATAAATCAAGCGTAATTTATCAACAATTTCAGGTGCAGGTTCCATATTTTTGCCTGGGGGAATCACTAATGTAGATACCAATGATATATCAGCACTAGCGAGTGATTCTAGCTCGTACCAGTCTATTTTTGGCTGCTCGGTAATTATAAATGGGCATTCATAGATCGCGACCTTATGTTTCGGTGGATAATACTTGAGGAGCTGCTCAACTAACACTTGCCGCTCTGCGGCACCAGACTGCCTTGTTGTTAGTGACACATCACCTGCATGGCCGATTTGCCAAAGAATGAGATAGGCCGAAGGGTCAATATTTCTCTTGTAAAACAAGAATTGACTAGCTTCAAACTGTTGAATACCGAACCGTCCCGGATCAATACCCATATCAGCATATAAACAAGCATCGGCAGAAATTCCTGGTTCCATGTGGGCGCTAAAGCCTTCTTTTTGTGCTTGCGCTATTGCCTTATGAGGAACTTGTGCAAAAATTCCCGGGTGGCCGTAAAAAACACCCACAACATTCTTACCTGAACGCACTTCCTCAATAATTGCTGCCTGCATTTCACGATAAGTATCCCGCCGATCTTTGTCCTCACCATAATATGGTTGTAAAGATCTTACATCATCGTTCATGGTTGAAATCCACTTCTCAACCATGGCATGACAACTCATAAAAACTACGTCAGCTTTTTGAATGATATTACGACAGCGCTCAGTTATATGAGCCCCTAAAATCATACCCGGCCCAACGCACACAAGGCTTCCTGATTTCACCCAATTCCCCTATAATTTAAGACTTTTAATTCTAATTCATCGCTTTATTCTGCACACTTCCATTTAAACCTGCAATGGTTTTTCCATGGCCAGTTTACGAGTTAGAATTAAATGTCTGAAGTTCAATCATAGTTGGTTATCTTTTGTTTATAATAGGCCTGATTATGACATTGCTAATTTCACTATTTCTCATCAGGCTAACTTAATGCGTAAACAAATTTATATTGCCTATACCGGCGGTACCATCGGTATGCGGCCTTCATCCCAGGGCTATGTGCCAGCGGCTGGCTTCCTGGCCAAAACTCTGGCCTCGATGCCGGAATTTCATCGCCCGGAGATGCCACAGTTCACGCTACGTGAATATGACGAGCTGATGGACTCATCAGACATGAGCCCCGCCGACTGGCAATTTATCGCTGATGATATCGCGGCGAATTACCACAAGTTTGATGGTTTTATCATCCTTCACGGCACCGACACCATGGCGTATACCGCCTCGGCGCTAAGTTTTATGCTGCAGGGGCTGAGTAAACCGGTTATTGTTACCGGCTCGCAAATTCCGCTGGCGGAACTGCGCTCCGATGGTCAGGTGAATTTATTAAATGCACTGTACATTGCCGCCAATTACCCTATTGCTGAAGTCAGTCTGTTTTTTAATAACAAGCTGTTTCGCGGTAACCGCAGCCGCAAAGTAGATGCAGATGGCTTCGATGCTTTCGACTCTCCCAACTTCCCGCCTCTGCTTGAAGCGGGTATTAATATCCGCGTTAAAGCTGGCAAAATTGCCGAACCTGACAATACCGAACTGAAAGTAAGCAAGGTAACCGCCCAACCCATTGGTTTAGTGAGTCTGTATCCGGGGATCTCACCTATGGTGATTGAGAATACCTTACAACAGCCGGTTAATGCGCTCATCTTGCTTAGTTATGGCGTAGGTAACGCGCCTCAGAACAAACAACTGCTAACCCAGTTGGAAACCGCAGCGGCCAGAGAAATTGTAGTGGTTAACTGCACCCAGTGTTTTAAAGGCCGGGTTAATATGGGTGGTTATAAAACCGGGCACGGCCTCTCTCAGGCTGGAGTAGTTTCCGGTTTTGACATGACGCCGGAAGCCACGTTAGCAAAATTACATTACCTGCTCAGCCAGTCACTATCATTCGACGAGCTTAAAGGCCAGCTTGGCCAGAGCTTGCAGGGTGAACTGAGTAATTAACAGGAACACACAAACATGCAGTATTCAGGAACTCTCAGAAAGATGCGCGTCAGCACCGATGCTGACCATGTGGCCCACTACGAATTGCCGGTAGGTGACGACTCGGTAGCCATGAATCCGCTGATCGGCAAGTCGGTCAGCATAGTGCACACGGGCAACATTTATTGCACCCATTGCCAGCGCAAAACTAAAAAAAGTTTTAATCAGGGCTATTGTTATCCCTGCGTGATCTCACTGGCTCAATGCGATACCTGTATTATCAAACCAGAAAAGTGCCACTACCACGAAGGCACCTGCCGCGAACCTGAGTGGGGAGAAGAAAACTGTTTTTCCGACCACTTTGTCTATCTGGCCAATACCGGCAACCTGAAAGTGGGTATTACCCGCCACGTCACCGACGGCATATCCAGCCGCTGGATCGATCAGGGTGCCAGCCAGGCAACCGTTATGTTGAGAGTGCCCGACCGGCTCACCAGCGGCAAGGTTGAACAACTATGTACCCAGTATATTGGTGATAAAACCAACTGGCGTACCATGCTTAAAGGGCAACCAGACCAACAGGATCTGATTGCTCTGAAACATCAGATGCTCGAAAAACTGGCCGATGATTTAGCTCAGATTACCGCCGATAAAGGGATACAGGCAGTAACTACCGTGGATGATGTAAGCCATGAAATTGGCTATCCGGTTGAGGACTACCCGGTTAAGATTAAATCGATTAACCTGGATAAAACCCCGGAATTCAGCGGTGTATTAACCGGCATCAAAGGCCAGTACTGGATGCTCGATGGTGATCGGGTGATTAATATTCGTAAATATGCCGGCTACGAGGTGGAATTCAGCGCCAGTTAATGTCAGACTTCCTCGCCTTCCATTTGGCTGGCCAAATCGTCAAGCTCACCTAAGGTCGAATCAAAACCTTCGGTTTTAATCCGGTAACTCACCTTAACATGATGATTTGTCTGGCCGTATTTAACGACCAGTTGCTCGGCGTCAAAGTGCTTTACCGTATTTAAAAACCGGTAGGCCAGCGGCTGAGTTGGAAATTTATATTCAACACTGTTTTTCACTACTTACGCTTCTCCGGGTAAGCCAAAATGCACACAGACATCAAACAACCGTTGCCGGAAAGGCAGAGTGTCGAGTTCAGTCAGTACAGCCTGACTTGCCAACAGCTCGCCAATTAAAGGGTGAGCCGATGGCAGCGACTCGCCATTGAGCTTGGCCTGCATCAGTTGGAGCTGCACGGTTGAGCGCAGCGAGCCATCCGCTTCAGGTGAGTCCAGTTGCGCCAATACCTCTAAGGTAAGCAGGGTTTTCAGCCAGTCCTGGGGTTCGTCGAGACCATTGCCCTTAAACCACAAAGACGGCAGTGCCGGATACTCTGGCTGCAATGTCGAAGCTGGCTGTTTGGCAGTGAGCACCTGATCCAACATTTGTTCGGTCGCACTGGTAAAGGCCTCGTTGAGCTGCTGATCAACCGCGGCATCAAGGGTTGCCTGTACCGCTGCCAGCTCTTTTGTCAGTGATTTTTGAAGCTTACTGTCGTTCACTTCTTTTAACGCCAACTGGCACTTATCCAGCATTTGCTGAATGTCACTAACCGCTGTCTGGTCATTCTCAAGGGCTTGCTGAACCTGCTGCAATTGTTCACGCCACTGACTGGCCGCCTGAGACTGTGCCGCTTTCTGCTCAGCCTGAACCGACTTGGCCTTGTTAAACAAATTGTCGTTAGCAGCCTTAAACGCAAACCACAATTTCGACTCAAAGCGCTTACCCGCCGGACCGATAGTTTTCCACCGGGCCTGTAAGGCCTTAGCCTGTGTTCTGGCCTGGTGAATGTCGTCGAGCTCATTAAGGGCATTAACCTCATCAATGAGTGTTTGCTTGGTCTGACGATTTTGCTGTAACCACGGGGTAATCACCTCGGTAACTACGCTACAGGCCTGATCCCAGCTTTCCCGCAACTGGCGGTAACGCTCGCTGTCGGTTTGACCGGCCTGCTGCCACTGCTTTTTGAGGGCTTCAAACTGCTGAAACTGTTGTGCTGGCTCATCTGATTCTGCAGCTAACGCTACCATCTGATCAATCAACTGCTGACGCTCGGCGGCCGCCTTGTCGTTTTGTAATTCCAGTTCGGCGTAATAGCGGCGACAGGGTTCAAACGCCTTTTCCAGCAGTACGTCAAAGCGAGTATTCAGCGCCTGATCTTCTACCGTATTTGACTCACCGAGGCTTTGCCACTGCTGCCGCAGGTATTTGATTGAGCGTGCCCTGCCCGGCATATCATTCTGACTTTCCTGCAGCAGCGCTTCGGCCTGTTCAATCAACTCCGGCTTGCGGGGGGCGGCCAGATAAATCTGCCAGCCTTCCAGACGGGCAATCTGGTCGCGGGTTTGTTCAAAACGTTTCTCAAGCATGGCCCGGGTGTCAGACGGCAGAGTCTGGTAATCTTTTTCAAGTTGCTGGAACCGCGCCATAGCAGCCCGGTACTTGCCCTGCTCTACCATGTTATTGATGATGTTAATGTGTTTGCGACAGTGCTTAAGATGGCGCTGTTGACTGGACTGACGCTGCTGTTCGCGGACTTTTAGTTGTTCCAGTAACGTTTGCCACTGAGAGCGTAAAAATGCCGGTACAACCGCCATTGAAGCTGTTTGTTCACGCCAGCTGGTTTTAATCTCATCAAGCTGCCAGCTAACGTTGTCATCTTCCAGCCACTGCTGCCAGGTTTGTAATTGTGTTTGCAGGGCCGCGACCTGACGCTGTAAGTCGGGCAGACGATCCCAGATATGCCGGTAGCTCTCCAGCATACTTTCGATTTCTTCGGTCGGCTCGGCATATTCCTGCAGTGCCGCTAACGCATTTTCCGCCTGTTCTACAGCCTGTTGAAATACCGTTACTTCGCCCAAAGTAAGACTAAGTATTTGCTCGCCCTGTAATTGCTTATGCAGTCGTTTGACTTCTGCCACAGCTTCGGTGCAGGCTTGTTGAGCCTCTTTATGGGCGGCAGCACGCTGTTTTGCCTCAAACTCTGGTTTGAGTCGGGCTAACAATGCTGAAACGCGTTCGTTGAGGGACGAAAGCTTGGCTTCATATTCCTGCCGTGCTTCGTCATCCAGGCAGCCAAAATCGGCCTTAAGAACCTGATATTCCTGATTAAGCGAGGCCTGGTCAGCCGTAATTTGCTCAAAATCCGATTTTTCCAGTAACGCCAGTAGTTTCGACAAAACAAGGGTTACTTCCCGGCCGAGTCGAACCGGTTTTTGTGCCAGTTCCTGCAAATAGTCGAGGCGGTCTGACAACGCCTGTTGCAACGTTTCATCGGTTGTCTTACGCAACAGCTTTTGCAATAAATCAGAATCCTGACTGTTATCGATAATGGCGAGTTTTAACGCCGATTCGGGGGTGGCCGAAAACAACTGCTGGGTAAAACTGCTGCGCCCGAGCTTGTTAAGGATATCCAGGCAAAAGGTTTTATCCTGATGCAATTCGGTCATCAGCGGCAGACATTTGATTACCTGCTCCGCCGGGGCAGATTTTAACAGGTACTCTTTGATTTCCTGCTGACTGATCTCAGCATTACCATCGATCAGGGCGCATTCAACCCTGGCCTGTGCGGCGGTAACTAACCGCGGTTCTTTGGCAATCTGCGACATTTTCAGCCACAGAGCAAAAGAATTAAGCTTTTCCAGAGCCGCCAGACTGACTGCCGCGGCCGAATCATTGAAGGCTAATTCATGCAGGATGCGTCTTTCGTTAGGCGAATCTGGCGATAATTTTTCAATGGCTTTAATTCTTGTGTCCGGATCATTACTACTATGGGAAGGCGAAAAAAATCGACTAAATATCATCCTGTTTAAACCGCGCAATGGATTGTTCATTAGACTGGCTTTCGCGTAATTCGCGACGCAGCTCACTTTTGCTCTTGTGGATAATTTCGCCACTTTCACCAACGGTCATATGTTCGTTGGATTGAGCGATTCTGGCCTGGTACAGCAATACCGCCTGCAGACAGTTTTCTTTTTGTTCGTCAGACAGCACCTTGCCGTCAGGCCATTTACCCGTTTCGACAGCCTGACGCAAACGTTCGTAAACGTCTGGCGTCATGGCTGCGAGAAGTTGTTCTACATTCATTTAGTCGACCGTTTTAAAAGCACAATTCGCACGCGATTGATGCCATACCATAAAAAACCTATTACGCAGGCCATCAGGGCTGCAGAATGCTGGGTGTCGCCTGGTGAAACCCCACCCCAGTACATAAAGCCAAAACCACCAATAAATAACAGCATCGCGAGCATCGACTGGTTTTGAATGCTATGCATTTTCTTAAACCGTTTCATGTTCTCTTTGCGTTCAATATCCTCGACTGAGGCTTCGCCATAAGAGAAATCGCAGTTAGGGCATGTCTTGGCTTTATCTGACATCTTCTTACCACACGACGGACAATCAATTAACGCCATTCTATCTCCTCTAATCGTTATTTCCGGATGACGCACTGTTAATGCTGACTGGCTCCGGCGAAAAGCATCGCTGGGCTTATCAGTCTGTAAACAATACGACACCATATCAAAAAGCCAGGAGTCAGCCCTGGCTTTTAAAAAACAATGCCGGCGTCAGTATTTTTACTGACAGAATCCGGCTCTGGTTTACTTTTACTTTTCGTTCTCTTTTACACGCTGCCAATATTCATCGACAGTCGATTTCATCTCTTTACTCAGTAACACAATACCGAACAGGTTAGGCAGGGTCATTACCACAATAGCCACCGCAGAGAGTGCCCATACCAGGGTTGTATCAGAGAATGACGCCCAAACAAACCCGGCCACATAAATAACCCGGTACGGCATGATCGAACGTGGCCCTAACAAATAGGTCATGGCACGATCACCGTAGTACGACCAGGCTATGGCGGTTGAGAAGGCAAACAATAATAAGCCAATGGAGACAATGTACTGACCAAAGTCACCAAACCAGCCACGGGTAAAGGCAATGGTAGTCAGCGAGGCTGAGTGAACCAGAGACTTACCCTGAATAATCAGGTTTTCTTTAAGCGGCTTGCCGTTTTCAATCTGCAGGGTACCAGAGAAAGGATCTTCGCTGCCCACCAGGTATTGTACATCTTCAGCAACGGAACGAGCGTTAATCAGCGTAAAACCACCAGTTACCGCAGAACCATTAACCACGGTAATAGCACCGGTATAACTTTCGACTTCATTTCCATCAACACTGTTTAAAAAACCGTACAGTTGCGACTTATCGGCTTCCTCTGTGTCGGTATACTCACCGGCCACAAACACCATGTCAGAGCGATCAAACACGTTTTCGTGTTTTTCTTTCCACACGCCAGACGACAAGATGACCAGACCGGTAATGGTACAAATGATAATGGTATCGATAAACGGCTCAAGCAGCGACACCATCCCTTCCGACGCCGGCTCTTTGGTTTTCGCCGCCGCGTGAGCGATAGGCGCTGAACCCTGACCAGCTTCGTTAGAGAATAAGCCCCGGTTAACCCCGCGGTTAAACGCATAAGCCAATGACGCACCAAGGAAGCCCCCTGCTGCCGCGGAACCGGTAAAGGCATCGCTAATCACCGCTGCAAATGATGGCGCCACATTTTCAATGTTGGCAAAAATTACCGCCAGTGCACCAATCAGGTAAACCACTGCCATAAAAGGCACAACCCGGGCAGTAAACGCAGCAATACGCTGGATGCCGCCAAGAATAACCAGTGCCAGTAAGATACCCAGTACGCTACCTACGATCCATGGCTCAAAACCAAAGGTGGTTTCGATACTGGTGGCAATACCGTTACTTTGAGGCAGGTTACCGGTACCAAATGATGAAATAACCGTGGCAATGGCAAACGCAACCGCCAGCCATTTCATGTTCAGACCACGGTCCATGAAATACATGGGGCCACCGGCCATGGTGCCATCTTCAGTTTTCACCCGGTATTTGTGTGACAGCGTGACCTCAACAAATTTGGTTGTCATACCTAAGAATGCCGTGGCCCACATCCAGAACAACGCTGCCGGACCACCGAGGAAAATCGCAAATGCCACACCACTGATATTACCTGTACCTACGGTGCCGGATAAGGCGGTCGTAAGCGCCCGGAAGTGCGTGGTATCGCCCGGATCGTCGTTATGATCGTACTTACCGGTAACCACTTTCCACGCATGTTTAAAAAAACGAATTTGCGGAAATTTCAGATAAATCGTAAAAAACAGACCTACGCCTAACAGCACAAAGGGAAACCAGTCGGCTCCCCCGAGCATCCCGTCAAGCGACGTTAAAAAATTAAACAAGCCTTCCAAACCAGTTTCCCCTTGTTGTTAATGTTTATTGTTGTTATGTCCTTAAACTGCCAACCACATTGTACGCGGCTACCAGGATATCTTCACCAAACTGCTGGCAACGTTGCACAGACCAGCCGAATAATGGATCAGGTAAATTATTATTATCTTTAAAAGGCATTTCTATCGTATAGGCCAGACACTCAAAGGCCTGACCCACTGCGTTAGATGCAATAGTCAGGTCGGCTTGTCCGGGTTCGTCTTTGGCATAGCCAAACTCATCCTGAAACTCAGGCGTGGCCATCAGCAAGGCGTCCTTAAACTGATTTTCCAGCGCTTTGAGTTTATCGTTGTATGCCGGGATACCTTCGCTGCCTGCCACAAAGTTATATGGCAGAGCTTCGTCGCCGTGCAGGTCCAGATACATGTCGACGCCAACTTCATGCATGGCATTCAACACATAGTAAACTTCCGGGCTGCGCTCGAGCGTGGGGGTTTTCCATTCGCGGTTAAGATTTGCGCCTACCGCGTTAGTGCGCAAATGGCCGCGGGCACTGCCGTCGGGATTCATATTAGGCACGATATAAAATACCGCTTTTTCCAGTAATGCCCGGCTCAGTCCGTCCTGTTCATCCAGTAAACGGGCAATAATGCCTTCTGCACACCACTCGGCCATGCTTTCACCCGGATGTTGGCGCGCGGTTATCCAGATGTTGCGCTTGTCTTCGCCCGGCTCACCAATCACCAGCATCGACATATCGCGGCCGTCCAGGGTATCACCAAGGTATTTAAGCTCACACAATGGCGAACATTGCGCATCGGCTAACAGGTCGAGATGGCGCTCATAGCTGTATGGGATAAAGTAAGCAAAATAAACCTGCGGCTGTTCCAGCGCAATGCTGAAGGTCAGGGTATCGCCGTTAAACTCGCTGTCGACCCGAAACCACGTCTGACGGTCATAGGAGGCCAGCACATTATACCCTTCCCAGCCTTTTGGATAAGCTGAAGAAGCCAGATCGCTGATGTGCAGGGTATGCAGTCGGTTAACTTCCCCAGTCAGGCGAAAATGAAACCACTGATAAAAATCGGATTGATTGTCTTTATTGATCGCGAGCATGATGTCATCAGGTTGCTCGGCACGGATTACGCGGATGTTACCGCTGTCAAATAGGCTGGAAATCTGCATCTGTCGTTATAGTTATCTGTTTTATTTTAGGTGTGCCAATGACTTTAATTTAACACAGTCGAGTTTAACAATACTATGCACTTAAACGGTGAAAAGCGGATTTTTGTGGATTCTGGCCAACTATTAGTCAGTTAGGCGCGGATAAAAAAACGGCACCAGTAAAGGTGCCGATTAAAGCTTGTGCAATTGCGGCTTAGGCTGGCAGTGTCGGTACGGTGATACCGGCCATATCCATCGCCACACGCATTACCTGGCAGCTGTAACCAAATTCGTTGTCATACCACACATACAGGGTTAAGCGATTATCCGCGACAATGGTCGCCTGAGAATCGATAACCGATGCAGCACGGGTGCCAACCATATCGGTAGAAACCACCTCAGTCGATGCAGTGTAATCAATCTGATGTTGCAACGATGAGAACAATGCCGTATCGCGCAGGAACTCATTGACTGCCACTTTGTCGGTGGTTTTATCCAGGTTCAGGTTAAGGATGGCCATCGAAACGTTAGGTGTGGGTACCCGTATCGCATTACCGGTAAGTTTGCCGGCCAGTTTTGGATACGCCTTGGCGACAGCTTTAGCAGCACCGGTCTCAGTAATAACCATGTTCAGCGGTGCACTGCGGCCGCGACGCTCGCCTTTATGATAGTTATCAATCAGGTTCTGGTCGTTGGTGTAAGAATGCACCGTTTCTACGTGACCGTTAACAATACCGTACTCTTCATCCAGTGCTTTAAGGACTGGTGTGATAGCGTTAGTGGTACAACTTGCTGCCGACACAATCGTATCAGACTCAGTAATGTCGCTGTTATTCACACCGTACACGATATTCTTAATGTCGCCTTTACCTGGCGCAGTCAGCAGAGCTTTAGAGGTGCCTTTGGCTTTAAGGTGCAGGCCCAGACCATCGCGATCACGCCAGATACCGGTGTTATCAATAACCAGTGCATTGTTAATGCCGTACGCGGTGTAATCGATTTCGTCCGGGCTGTTGGCGTAAATCACCTGAATATAAGAGCCGTTGGCTTTCAGGGCATTACGCTCGTGATCGATAGTAATACTGCCGTTAAACGGCCCATGTACAGAGTCGCGACGCAGCAGGCTGGCACGTTTTTCCAGATCACCATCACGACCGCCACGCACTACAATTGCGCGCAGGCGCAACTTATTGTTTTGTCCCTGGCGCTCAATCATTAAGCGGGCCAGCAACCGACCAATACGGCCGAAACCATACAGCACAACGTCCTGCGGTTCATGATCATCTGATTTATCGACCACATCAGCTAACTTATCCTTCAGATATGCGTTCAGGTCGGTTTTGTCGACGGCACTGCCATAATGAAAATCGAAGGCCAGTTTACCAATGTCAATCTGGGCTGGTGCCAGTTGCATGGAGTTGATAGCTTCTAAAATGGGGTAGCTCTCGCGCAGGCGCAGTTTAATGCCTTCGTGCAGACGGACTTTACGATGAGCTTTGATTACATCAATCGCACTGGCGTTTAACAGTGTGCGACCGTACACAGAGATTTCGATAGACTTGTTACGGTATAACTTACCGATAATCGGTAACATCATTTCTGCGTATTCCTGGCGCTCCTGCCAGCTGGATTGCAATTCTTGCTCAAAGGGTTGGTTCATACTAGTGCCTTCATCAAATAAATCATGTATAAAATTGACGATGTGTACAGGAATATGTGGTTGTACGTCAGAACACTCTCACCGCTTATTCCCGTCGGCAGGTATTCTAAATAATCAAAGAGGTAACTCCAAATTGTTGAAAAATTTCAGAAAATCGATAAAAACAATAAAGCAGAGGGATTTATTAAGTAATTTTTCCACACTTTCGAGAGGTGTTGTTTATCTTACTTCTGCCCTGTTTATCAGCGCTTGTGGTGATTTATTTGCGCCGAGCATTAAAACTATTTGTGAGGATTACCCGCATTTTTGTGCCGATTTAAATACTGACGGCTGGTGCCGGGCTGAACGTTCAGAAATTATCCGTCACCGCTTTAACTTTAAAGATGATGACAGTGACCGACCCAAGTACGCCCTATTGGTTAACTACGAAAACTACGAGTCCTGCATCGCCAAGGCATCGCAAATCGAATACATCAAATACCGTGATAAGGAATTTGCCCGAAAGGAAGCCACGGTTTCCATCAACAAAGCATTAAAGCAACTGCAATGGCAAACCAAGAACTCTCCGGACCCTTATATCTCCTATTATCAATGGTCTAGATTTGGCTACGAGGACGCAAGAGCGCGTTTTGTGGCGGCTGCTAAGCAAGGTGTGTTCAGTGAGCCGAAGTATTATATCGACCTGGCCAGCATTCTGATTGTCGACGATCCGCTGGCGGCCCGCGATGCACTGTTTATGGCGCTGAGTCAGTATGGCAACGTAGAGCAGGAAATTGACGGTCATATCACCAGTATGCTGATGACGCTGTCGATGGACATTGAGAATTACCGTATGGCGTATGTCTGGAGCAAAGTAACCAATCATTTTGCCGACAGTATCGATAACAGCCAGCTGGTGGCTTTAAGTAGCCAGTACAGCTTGCCGGTAGACATCCTCGACCGTCTTGCCGACGATATTTCCAGCGCTATCGAGTCTCGTGAATTTAACGCCCATGCGCTGAAAATTGAGCGGCTGTGACGGAAAGTTTGAAATTTAATTACAGAAAAAAACTTAAATTTTTTTCAAATAATGGTTATTGCGCTACGAAATAACGGGGAATATTTTCAGGAGGCAGACTTAATGCCTCCTGAGAAGAGATGTTAGATTACTCCGGGTTGAAATCCAGACTCACAGAATTCACGCAATACCGCTGGCCGGTAGGTGCCGGGCCGTCACTGAATACGTGACCCAGGTGGGCATCACAGTTTTTGCAATAAATCTCGGTACGGCGCATGCCATGACTTTCATCAAAGCGATAACCGACGTTGTCGTCTTCACTCTGGGAGAAAAACGACGGCCAGCCACAGCCCGATTCAAACTTAGTGGTATCGTCGAACAGTTTTACGCCACAGCATTTACATACATAGCTGCCACTGCGCGACTCATACAATAAAGTACCAGAGAATGGCCGCTCAGTACCGGCAAGGCGGGTAACCCGGTATTCCTCTTCGGTGAGTTTATCGCGCCATTGATCGTTGTCAGCCATGATTATCTCCTCGTACTTGCAGATCTGCTACTAGATAAGCTGCAGCGGACGGGATGGATCACTCCATTCAATATGGTATTTCTCTGCCGCGGGTTTATCGGTGCGCGAGAAAGTGTGAGCGCCAAAGAAATCCCGCTGGCCCTGCAACAGATTCGCCGGTAACACCGCCGTACGGTAAGAATCATAATAACTTAGCGCCGACATCATTGCCGGACAGGCAACGCCCTGCACTGCGCTGAGGGCAACAGTGGCTCGCCAGTCAGCCTGATAAGTGGCGATTTGTTCGGCAAAGAACGGATCCACCAGCAAGTTAGGCAAGTTGATATCGCGGTCGAAAGCGTTAGAAATAGACTGCAGGAATACCGCCCGGATTATACAACCAGCACGCCAGATTTTGGCAATCTCAGCAAAGTGCAGCGTCCAGCCCTGCTCCTGTGCCGCCGCGTTCATAAGCTGGAAGCCTTGCGCGTAAGCACAGATTTTAGAGCAATACAGCGCATGTTCCAGCTGATTGATGACTGCTTCGCGCTGAGCTTCGTTAACCTCTGCCACCTCAGGACCGGCCAGCACCTTAGCCGCCTCAACCCGTTCAGATTTGAGCGCTGACAGGCTGCGGGCGAATACCGCCTGAGCGATAGTTTGCGCCGGGCTACCGGTTTGCAGAGCGCTTACGGCCGTCCACAGACCGGTACCTTTCATCCCCGCTTTGTCGAGGATCACATCAACCAGCGGCTGTTGTGTTTCAGGATCCTGCTGGTCGAGTACTTCTGCACTGATTTCAATTAAGTAGGAATCCAGCGGCCCCTGATTCCAGCGACGGAAAACAGCAGCAATTTCGCCAGGTGTCATGCCCAACGCCCCGCGCATTATCTGGTAAGCCTCGCAGATGAGCTGCATATCGGCATACTCAATGCCGTTGTGGACCATTTTAACGTAATGGCCGGCACCATTGGGGCCAATGTAAGCAGCACAGGGTTCGCCGTGCTTAACTGGCTCTCCCGGCGTGGCTGTTTCAATGGGTTTACCGGTTTCAGCATCAACTTTGGCGGCAATAGCACGTAACATCGGGCCAACACGCTCCCAGGCTTTTTCCGAGCCTGAAGGCATTAATGAAGGGCCAAAACGGGCGCCAACCTCACCGCCGGAAACGGCAGTGGTAAAGAACAGGAACTTATCTGCAAAGCGTTGTTCACGCGCTACCGAGTCACTCCACAAACTGTTGCCGGTATCGATGATCACATCTTCGCTATCAATGCCCGCGGCAATAAGTTGCTCACACACCATATCTACCGGTTTACCGGCTGGAATTGAAAGTAAAATAACAGCGGGTGAAACCAGTGAGCTGCGTAGCGCTTCGAGGGTATGCACTGGTACGATCCGGGTGGAATCTGCACCATTTTCATTGCGGTCCTGTGCAACAATGGCATCAATTCGTTTAGCGTCTAAATCAAAACACGCTACCTGATAACCATGATCAGCCAGGTTGAGGGCCAGGTTTTTACCCATAACACCTAAACCAATGACACCAATATCACATGAATTATTCGGCTGAGAACCGCCACTATTTTGCATCAAAAAACCCTCTACACTTCGATGGGTGGGCATAATACCATCGACTTACGGAATGAAAAGCACAACCGGCCGATTATCGCTATTTAATAGGCCGACTGCCGGTTTTAAACAGATAAGGTGAGTATACCAGTGTTTAGCCATTAACTCCGAATTTGGCCCAGGCCTTTTCACTAACGTGGAAAGTCGGTATACCGGAACAAGGCAAAGGAATGCGCCGCCTGTAAAAACAGGTGCTGGATGCGTAGACCGGGCTGTTTGGCCGGGTGGCTGTAACGGGTATCCAGTACCAACGACCAGCCGCCGTTAGGCGACTTTAACGGCGTATTGAATTTAATATCCCGATTACTGGCATTAAAACACAACAGCCAGTGCTCGCACTTATCGCCCGCTTCCTGATGACCAATAATTTCTACCGCAAAGGCTTTGTTGCCGCTGGCCTGCCAGTCATCATCCCCTTTGCCTGAACCATCAGGCTTATACCAGTTAACTTCGGAAACATTGGAATGCAACTGATATGCATCGTCTGGCAGATACATGCGACTCAGCAGTTCAGACTGCTGACGAATGGCAATCACCTGTTGGCAATAGGCCAGAAAATCCTGCCGGTACTTATCCAGTTCCCAGTCATACCAACTGATTTCATTGTCCTGGCAATAAGCATTGTTATTACCCTGCTGGGTGCGACTCAGCTCGTCGCCGCCAAGAATATGCGGGGTACCCTGAGAAAACAGCAAGGTGGCAAACAGGTTACGTTTTTGCTGAGCCCGCATGGCCAGAATAGACTTATCCTGTGTTTCGCCTTCCACGCCGTAGTTGGCCGACAGATTATGACCATGGCCATCGCGATTTTCTTCGCCGTTGGCTTCATTGTGCCGTTCCGCATAGCTCACCAGATCGTGCAACGTGAACCCATCGTGGTAAGTCACGTTATTTACTGAGGTATTGATAGAGCGATACCCCTTGTGGAAGACATCCCTTGAGCCCATTAAGCGTGTGGCAAAATCAGCGGTGGTGCCTTTATCGCCGCGCCAGAACGCTCTGACACAGTCGCGGAATTTATCGTTACATTCCAGCCAGCGGGCACCAAACATCCCCAATTGGTAACCACCGGGGCCGATATCCCAGGGTTCAGCAATCAATACCGCAGACTTCAACACCGGGTCCTGATGGATAGCGCGAAGTAACCCGGCAAAGACTGAGAATTGCTGGGGGTCACGTCCCAGACAGGCGGCCAGATCAAAACGAAAACCATCAACACCAATTTCGTTTACCCAGTAACGCAACGCATCCATGATAAGGGTGGTCATGATTGGGTGAGCAGAGTACACGGTGTTACCACAACCTGAGTGGTTGCTGTATACCAATCCGCCTTTTGCGGTTTGCTCCATCAGATAGGCCTGATGCGGGAACATGCCTCTGAAGCAAAGTACCGGGCCATCTTTACCCCCCTCTGCAGTATGGTTGTAAACCACATCAACGATGACTTCGAGCCCGGCCTTATGATATTCGTCGACCATGGTTTTACATTCACTAAGCGGATCGCTGTGAGCGTAGCGTGGCTCGGGGGCAAAATAATTTACCGGATTGTAGCCCCAGTAATTAGTCAGCCCTTTTTCGGTAATGTACGGCTCAGGCATGAACGACGCTAACGGCATAAACTGCACCGAGGTAACTCCCAGCGACTTCAGGTGACTGAGAACCGCTGGATGGCTGGCACCGAGATATTTGCCCTGCTGCTCTGCCGGTACATCCGGATGGCGCTGCGTGAGCCCTTTTACATGGGCTTCGTAAAGAATACGGCGATGTTTCTCGATAGCTGGCTTGGGTGGGCGCGCTGCGGACTCTGGCGCCGCGACCACCACACCTTTCGCCACCATGAACTGGCTGTCCCCCTGGTACTGGCGGGCATTCCAATGCATGGGCCGGCTTAACTGCCGGGCATAGGGGTCGATAAGCAATTTATCGGTGGGCGAATAGTGCAGGCTTTCACTGCCGCGATCTACGCGGTAGCCATACAACATGCCCTCGCCCACACCTTTGATGCGGGCGTGCCATACATCGCCGGATTTCGCCGGCATAACAATTTCATCAAGGGTTTCTTCGGTGTCGGCATGAAACAGGCACAGGACAACCGCTCTTGCGTCCGTGCAGGTCACCGCAAAATTACACCCCTCTTCCGTTAGCGTAGCGCCTAGTGGAAAAGGACTGCCTAAATCTACTTCCCTGGAGGTAAAGTTCCGTGCGCCGCTCAAGGTCACTCCTTGTTAAATACAATAAATAATGTTGCCAGTGGGGGTAAATTCACATTAATCGAGTACGGCTGATGGTTCCATGGCACCGGCTCGGCCACACACTGCTTTGTTGTTGCAGCGCCACTCCCCCAATATACGCTATCATCGGTGTTTAATACCAGTTGGTATTCGCCCGGTTGTTGCACACCGATACGGAAGTTTTCACGCGGTGCTGGCGTCATGTTGCTGATTACATAAACCTGCTGCGTGCCATTTAAGCTGTGACGTACAAAAGAAAACACACTTTGTTCGTGGTTATGCAGGTCAATCCAGTCAAATCCGGCTGGCTCGTGATCTCTCTGGTGTAGCGCTGGCAAAGCTTTGTACAGATGATTTAAGTCACGGTACAGACGCTGTATCCCCTGGTGCTTATCAAAATCCAGCAGACGCCAGTCGACCGATGCGTCGTGATTCCATTCGCTGCTCTGGCCAATTTCGTTGCCCATAAAATTAAGTTTTTTGCCCGGGTGACCGTACATAAACGCAGCGTAACAACGGTGGTTGGCCGCCTGTTGCCATTCGTCACCAGGCATTTTACCAATCAGACTGCCTTTACCGTGGACCACTTCATCATGGGAAATCGGTAACACAAAATTCTCGTCAAAGGCATACACCATGCTGAAGGTCATTTCAGAGTGGTGGTAAGTACGGTAGGCCGGATCCTTGCTGATATAATGCAGGGAGTCATGCATCCAGCCCATGTTCCATTTAAAACCAAAGCCCAGCCCGCCATCAAAGACCGGTCGTGAAACTTTTGGAAAGCTGGTGGACTCTTCGGCAATGGTCATCGCATGAGGGAAATGCCGATACACTTCCTCGTTCATCCATTTCAGCAGGCTGATTGCCTCAAGGTTTTCATTGCCGCCATGAACATTGGGGATCCATTCGCCGTCTTCCCGGGAATAATCGAGATACAACATACTGGCCACCGCATCGACGCGCAAACCATCAACGTGGAAGTGCTCGAGCCAGTACAGGGCGTTAGCAACCAGAAACTGTCTTACCGTATCCTTGCCAAAGTCATAGATGCAGGAGTTCCAGTCGGGATGCCAGCCGCGGCGCGGATCGGCATACTCATACACATGACTACCGTCAAAGCGGGCCAGGCCGTGGCCATCTTCGGGGAAATGTGCCGGTACCCAATCGATAATAACGCCAATATCGTTCTGGTGGCAGGTATCAACAAAAAACTTAAAGTCGTCAGGCGAACCAAAGCGACTGGTGGGAGCAAATAAGCCTACCGGCTGATAGCCCCAGGAGCCGTCGAACGGAAACTCTGAAACCGGCAGCAGTTCAATGTGGGTGTAGCCCATTTCGGTAACATAGGCGACCAGTTCTTCGGCCAGTTCGCGATAGCTGAGATAGCGCTGTTCAGGATTACCCGGTCGCTTCCACGAGCCCAGATGAACCTCGTAAACGCTCATGGGAGTCTGGTATTTATTCTGCTTCGCGGCTTTTTCGAGCCACTTTGCATCATGCCATTCATAGCGCTCGTGGTCGTATATCAGCGACGCATGAGAAGGATATTGCTCGGCATAAAAACCCAGCGGATCGGCTTTGTGCGGTAGCTCATGGCCATTGGCATCCTTAACCTGATACTTATACCGCGTTCCTTCTACAAGTCCCGGCACAACCAGTACCCAGTAACCCATATCGGTTTTTTGCATTGGATGGCACCGGCCGTCCCAACCGTTAAAGTCGCCAATCACCGATACCGCGGACGCATTCGGTGCAAACACCGCAAATCTTATGGCCTCGGCGTTGAATCCGTCACGCTCCAGGGTAATACGCTGCGCCCCTGCCTGGCGGTACAGGTTTTGCGGCTTATGATCAATAAAATGCACCGCATGATAGGCTTCGGCCTGAAACTGATACGGATCGGCGACCAGCGATTCACCGTCATCGGTCGTCACCTTTAACTGATAGGCTGACGTGCTGCTAAGCCCCTCAATGACGCCATTAAACAGGCCGTCACCGTTTACAGATGTCAGTGACCCGAGTGGTTCAGCCGATACTGCGTCGACCACCTCAACCGCCTGCGCGCCAGGTTGCCAGAACTGCACAAAGGTATTCGTGCCATTAAATTGCGGGCCTAACACGGCGAACGGGTGCTTGCACTGTGCCTGGGCTAACTGTCCTTCAAATTGCATTCCTGACTCCTACTTCATCTGCGGCGTTGCGATTAAATTACTGCCTGTCCTGCTAGCGGTCGGTGTTTTGCCGACCGGCTTCCTGACGGCCCGCGTCAATACCAGCGGCAAGTGACTGAATATCCTCGTCGGCGAAAATGCTTTCCAGATTGCGTGAAAGCTTACGTCGCCAGTTTGGATACTCCATAAACGTGCCCGGAATATTGACCGGTTTATCCATTTGCAGCCAGTCTTCGAGCTGCAGGCTCAGTAACGCACTGCTGCCATAGGCCATATGCGTCTGCAAGGCGAAGTTGAGTTCACGGCTCATCCCCGTGACATTCACATCTCTGCCCACTTCGTCCCCTGCCCGACCATGGCCGTGCAGCGAATTAAGAATTTCCTGCTTATCTTCGTGACGGGAAGCATACAGGGTTTGTAGCACATCGTCGTCAGTATACAAGCCTAATTGCTTACCCAATTCTAAATCCAGGCAATGCCAGTAGCCTATCAGGGTTGGCATATCATGGGTGGTCAGGGTCGACATACTTTGCTGCGGATAATGCGCCGGTGAATAAAAACCACCGTCTTCGGCTTTTTCAAAAAAGAACACCCGGTAAGAATACACGCCGTTATCCGCCAATACCTGACGAATTTCTTCTGGTACGGTACCGAGGTCTTCGCCTATCACCATTGCCTGATGACGATGACTTTCCAACGCCAGAATGCCGAGTAAATCCTCCAGTGGGTAATACACATAACCACCTTCTTTAGCATGATCGCCCTGACATACCCACCACAGGCGTAACAGCCCCATAGCGTGGTCAATTCGCAGCGCGCCGGACGATTGCATATTGCTGGTAAACAAATCAATGATTGGCTGATATGCCTGTTGGTAGAGGATCTCGGGATCCATTGGTGGCAGGCCCCAGTTCTGACCGAGCGGGCCAAGGATATCCGGCGGCGCGCCGACACTGGCTGCGGTACAGTAAAGATCTTTATTGCCCCAGATTTCCGCACTGCCCTCGCTTACTCCCACCGCAAGGTCGCGATAAATACCCACCGGCATGCCCGCCGCAATAGCGGCCTGGTTGGCTTTTTCGAGCTGTTCTGCGGCCTGCCATTGCAGGAACATGTAAAACTGCACGCGCTTTTTATGCTTTTTGGCAAACTTTGCCACCGCTTCATTTTGGAAATCGCGCCAGTTTTCCGGGAATACCGGCCAGCCCCAGGCATCCTTACCCTCATTTTGCAGATATTCCTGCATGGCATCGTAAGTGGCCTGCATCTCAAGGCTTTCACCACCAGCTTTTATGAAAGCTTTAAACTCACGGTTTTGTTTGGTGTTTTTCTTAAGATAAGCGTTGTAATACTCATCAAACAGGCTGTTGAGTGCAGCCATTTTAAGCTCGGTCACCAGACTGTAGTCGACATACTCCACGCTTCGGGCAGTCTCGAGGCGAGCCTTAAAGTCCTCAGCGCTCACCACGGCCTGAACTGCAGCACTGTTATATTCGGGTAATGCCGTCACATCTATGTAAAGAAAATTCAGCCAGCGTCGCGACGACGGTCCGTACGGACTGCACGCTTCAGGGTTTGAAGGATACAGGGCATGAATAGGGTTAAGTCCGATAAAGCCGGCACCCTGCTTGCCAGCTTTAGTGACCAACTGGGCTAAATCAGAAAAGTCACCAATCCCCCAGTTATTTTCGCTGCGCAAGCAATACAGCTGAACACTCAGGCCCCACAGCTTTTTACCTGCCTTAATTGCCTCGGGCTGATAACAGGCATCAGGCGCTACAATGTAGCGCATGTCTGCGATAACGGTTTGTTCTTCACATAATGAGATACTGTGGTAGCCGCAGGGCAGTTCCTGTGGAAGTGCTATACTGTATTCGTGAAATTCCAGGTCATCAACTACGCCAACATTGAGCAAAGTTTGATCAACTGGTATAACTGTAAAGGTATGACTCTCACCTGCTTCGAGACTGATGTTAACGGTGTATTCCGTATTGACCGAAGCCAGTGGCAAGCGCAGGCGAATATGTTTTTCGTCGTCAGTGCGCTGCACACAAACCGGATCGAGCAGCTGAGACCATACCGTAGCGATCTCCGTTTCGAGCTGTTCAGCTATCACTGATTCGTTACTGATGTCATATCCGAGAGCCTGAAGAAGTTTCGCTTTACTGGTTTCGGAAATTGTCGCTGGGTTACCCCATGCATCAACGTATTGGGTTTCTACGCCCCGCATTTCGACAAGCTTTTGCAAAACCTGATTAGTCATAGTTGTTCCTGTGTGTGAGGTTTGCCTGAAAAGCAAACCGGGTGGCATAGGCTATTTAACAATACTCTACATTATTGTTGAAGATGTTCAGACGTAAAATTGAATACGTTTGCATTGGCGTTTCTGTAATTTTGCAACAAAATTAGCATAAAGTTTTGCCTTGGGTGTAGTTTTGATCCATACTTTACGTAATTATTTTTCAATCTATTAACTAACGAAACAGAGGCATGTTATGACAATTCGCGTCGGGATCAATGGGTTTGGCCGCATCGGACGACTCGTGATGCGTGCTGCACAAAGCAGACAAGACATTGAAATAGTTGGTATTAATGATTTATTGGACCCAGATTACATTGCATACCTATTAAAGTACGATTCAACACATGGCATCTTCGACGCTGACGTAAGCGTTGATAACGGCCATTTGATCGTTAACGGTAAGAAAATCCGTGTTACCTCAGAAAGAGATCCGGCCCAGTTAAACTGGTCAGAAGTGGATGCCGACGTAGTAGTTGAGTCTACCGGTTTATTCCTGACCAAAGAAACTGCCAGCAAGCACATCGAAGCAGGCGCTAAGAAAGTTGTCATGTCGGCACCTTCAAAAGATGACACGCCGATGTTTGTTATGGGTGTAAACCACGACAGCTACGCGGGTGAGAGCATCGTATCTAATGCATCATGCACCACTAACTGTCTGGCACCAGTTGCTAAAGTACTGAACGACAAGTTTGGTATTGTCGACGGTCTGATGACCACTGTTCACGCAACCACTGCAACCCAGAAAACGGTTGACGGTCCTTCTCAAAAAGACTGGCGTGGTGGCCGCGGCGCGGGTCAGAACATCATTCCTTCATCAACTGGCGCAGCAAAAGCTGTAGGTAAGGTTATTCCTGCTCTTAACGGTAAGCTAACTGGTATGGCGTTCCGCGTACCTACGCCTAACGTATCAGTAGTTGACTTAACTGTGAACCTGGCCAAGCCAACCAGCTACGAAGCTATCTGTGAAGCGATGAAAGCCGCTTCAGAAGGCGAGCTGAAAGGCGTTCTGGGTTACACCGAAGATGCCGTAGTATCTAACGACTTCGTTGGCGATGCACGCACCAGTGTATTTGATGCGACAGCAGGTATTGCCCTGACTGACACATTCGTAAAAGTTGTATCCTGGTACGACAACGAATGGGGTTATTCAAACAAGGTACTTGAACTGGTTGCTCACATCAGCAAGTAATACCTTCTGTTGATAACGGAAAAGGTGCGATTTTTATCGCACCTTTTTTATTTATCAGGCAAGATAAGCATTGCCGGGCCACCTCAGGATAGTCGATATCAACGCGTTATGGTTTGCCTGACTTGCAGACGTATCTAATTCTGCTCACCGCCCGTTACACAGCGCGGCTGGAAGTGCGTTGAGGTGACACGGAAATCAACAACAATAAATGGCATTAAGCACCGACTTAACTGACCAAGAAACAGGGTCAAGGGATATCACGAATGAATGACCAAACTTATCAGATAGAAGAAAAAGACGGTAACCGCTTCGTTACCGTATCCAACGCATCAGCGAGCTGTCGCATCAGTCTGTTTGGCGGACACGTGCTGTCGTTTATTCCAAGCCATGACAACCGCGACCGCTTATGGGTCAGCCCGGTTGCTGTGCTAAATGGTGAACGCCCTATTCGCGGCGGGATCCCACTTTGCTGGCCCTGGTTCAGTGACGCCCATGGCAAAGCGAAAGGCGAACTGCCCTCCCACGGTTTTCTGCGTACCCAGATGTGGGACATCAGTGAGTTTAACTGCGACGGCACCACCTCAGAAATGGTCCTTGCACCGGCCACCACCAAAGGCCCGGGCTTCAATTATGAATGTGCGGTAAAGTTACGCCTGAAGATTGCCAGCGAGTTGACCGTCAGCCTGGAAACCACCAGTCTGGAGGAGCAACAGGCACTTACATTAAATTGCGCCCTGCATACGTATTTCGATGTGAATAATATCGCCGACGTGGAGCTTGAAGGCCTGTCGGGTGACTATAAAGACAAACTGGAAGACTGGGCAGTAAAACCGGCGCCAACGCCATATACTTTCAGTGGCGAAACCGATCGCATCCACCAGGAAGCGCCAGAAACATTAACCATACTCGCCAATCAATCGCCTTACATTACCATTGGCTCAGCGGGCCACGATAGTGTTGTGGTATGGAATCCCTGGCAATCCGCAGCCTCAATGAGTGATATGGACGCCTTCGGTTACAAACAAATGCTGTGTGTGGAAACCGCGGTGACTAACGGCACCACCGTTAATCCAGGCGATGTTCACACGCTTACCCAGGTGATTGCTTAATCATCCCTGGCGCCAACGAACTTTATAAACAAGCATTAAAAAAGGGTACGTCCAAGGACGTACCCTTTTTATATTCTATGCAAGATATTACTTACTGGCGTTTGCTACCGCTTCTTTGGCCAGCTCGGTAATGCGATCCCAGTCGCCATTCTTGATAGCATCGTCCGGTGCCAACCACGAACCACCCACACAGCGTACGTTAGGTAACGCCAGGTATTCGTTGTAATTATTCGGACCGATACCGCCAGTAGGACAAAATACCGTTTCAGGGAAAGGACCGCTGATAGATTTAATGGCTTTAACACCACCAGACGCTTCAGCCGGGAAAAACTTCAGATAGGTATAGCCTGCATCTTTCGCTTTCATCAGATCAGAGGTTGATGAAATACCCGGAATCAATGGGATTTCGAAGTCGTGACCCGCTTTTAACAGATCATCAGTCATTCCCGGACTGATTGCAAACTTAGCGCCTGCCTCAACAACCTGTTTCAGCTGTTGAGCGTTAGTTACAGTGCCGGCGCCAATTAACGCATCAGGAACTTCATCTGCAATTCGCTTAATCACATCCAGCGCAGCCGGGGTACGTAAGGTCACTTCCAGTACTTTAATGCCACCTGCCATCAGAGCATGAGCCAGCGGCACCGCTTTTTCCACATCTTCAATAACCAGTACCGGCACTACCGGGCCTGCGGCGAAGATGTCTGCAGGTGAACTTTTCCAATTAGTCATAAAATCAACTCGCAATCTGTTGTTGTAAATACGCTGATGCGCCTAATAAACCGTGGTCCGGCTCATTAATCAGGTATGTCGGAATATCTTTAACGTAATGTTTCATGCGTCCTTTGGCTTCAAAACGGGCTCTGAAATCACTGTTGATCAGAAACTCCGTGAAGCGGGTAGCAATACCGCCACCAATAAATACGCCGCCGGTTGTGGCCAGATTCAGTGCCAGGTTACCGGCGAAACTACCCATGATCCGACAGAATTGGGTCAGCGCAGATAAACACACTTCGCACTGGCCAGTTAATGCCTGTTCGGTCACCTGAGCCGGATCGGTTATTGCCGGCTCTACACCCTGATGCAAAGCCAGAGCACGATAGATATTGAGTAATCCACGACCAGATAACACATCTTCAGCAGATACCCGGTCTAGTTCGTTTTGCAGATGACGCCACACCACGATGTCTGTTTCATCAACCGGAGCAAAATCCACGTGGCCACCTTCACCGTCGAGTGTTTTCCACCCTTCAGCAGTGTGCATCATGTGCTCGACACCTAGGCCAGTGCCGGCACCAAAGACGGCAACGTTACCTTTATCAATCGATTGACCGGAGCCAATCTGGATAAGCTGTTCTGCGCCCAGTACCGGCAGTGAATGAGCAACTGCGGTAAAGTCGTTAATTACATGCAAATCGTGGAGTTCAAGCTGCTGTTTTAATGCGCGCTGCGAAAAAGTCCAGCTGTGGTTAGTCATTGCTACTTCATCACCGGTAACCGGACAGGCTATGGCGATACAGCCTGCACTGAAGGTTTCACCGGTATCAGAGAAATACTGTTTCAGAGCAACATCAATGCTGGCAAAGTCGTTACACAGATACTTTTTGATATTACTCAGGCCGCTTTCGGTTATGGTGGCAACACGAATATTCGTGCCGCCTACATCTGCGACAAACCAGGCGCTCATACATTTTGCTCCTGCGTGTAGAACAGTGTACAGGCACCTTCTTCTGCACCGGAGATCACGCCGCGCATACCGCCAAATAATTCACGGCCCATGCCTTCATGCTGCATGGTTAGATCAGCTACCGCTGCAGTACGTTGTGCCAGTGTCGCTTCATCAACGTGCAGGGTGAGTGAACCGGTTTTGGTATCCAGCTCAATAATGTCGCCGGTTTCCACTTTTGCCAGTAAGCCGCCTAAGAAGGCTTCCGGGGTAACATGGATAGCGGCAGGTACTTTACCGGATGCACCAGACATACGGCCATCGGTCACCAGCGCTACGTTGTAGCCACGGTCCTGCAGTACACCCAGTGGTGGTGTTAAACGGTGCAGTTCCGGCATACCAATCGCAGCAGGCCCCTGAAAACGAACAACTACAATGCAGTCTTTGTCCAGTTCACCAGATTTAAACGCAGCATCCAGTTGGTACTGATCTTCAAATACCACGGCTGGCGCTTTAAGTGTGCAATGCGGGTTACGCAGTGCAGAAGTCTTAATTACTGCCCTGCCGAGGTTTCCTGACAATACATTCAGGCCGCCATCTGGCTTAAAGGGCGCCTCAACACTAGCAAACACTTCAGTGTCGTGGGATTTAACCGGGCCATCACGCCAGGTGACTTCACCATCTTCGAGGGCTGGTTCCTTGGTGTAGAGATCCAGTCCGTCACCAACGATAGTTTTGACGTCGTTATGAATAAGTCCGGCATCGAGTAACTGTTTGAACAATAGCGCCATACCGCCAGCTGCGACAAAGTGGTTGATGTCAGCAGATCCGTTCGGATAAATACGAGTTAACAGCGGTACCGCATTCGAAAGCTCTGAGAAATCATCCCAGGTAACGATAATCCCGGCAGCGCGTGCTACAGCAATAAGGTGCATGGTGTGGTTAGTTGAACCACCAGTAGCCAACAAGGCTACGATACCGTTAACGATAGCTTTTTCGTCAACGATATGGCCGATTGGCGTATAGTTGTCACCCAGAGCAGTCAGACGTGTAACCTGTCGTGAAGCCGCTTTAGTTAACGCATCACGTAATTCTGTGCCCGGGTTAACAAAAGACGACCCTGGTAAATGCAGGCCCATCATTTCAACCACTAACTGGTTGCTGTTTGCCGTACCATAAAACGTACAGGTACCAGCAGAGTGGTATGACTGAGATTCTGCTTCGAGCAGTTTATCGCGGCCAACCTTGCCCTCAGCAAAAGCCTGTCGAACCCGGGCTTTCTCTTTATTTGGCAAGCCACTTGGCATCGGACCGGCGGGTACAAATACCGTTGGCAGGTGACCAAAGCTAAGCGAGCCGATCAGCAGCCCCGGGACAATCTTGTCACAGATCCCCAGCATCATGGCACCGTCGAACATGTTGTGAGACAGAGCAACCGCCGCCGACTGGGCGATCACGTCGCGGCTCATCAGGCTCAGTTCCATGCCCGGGTTACCCTGGGTAACACCGTCACACATGGCCGGCACACCGCCAGCAAACTGAGCCACACTGCCCACTTCCTTGACCGCATCCTTGATAATTTGTGGATAGGTTTCGTAAGGCTGGTGAGCTGACAGCATATCGTTATACGACGAGACAATCGCGATGTTGGCTTTGGTCATGCTGCGCAGATCTGATTTATCACTGCTGTTACAGGCAGCAAATCCGTGCGCTAGGTTACCGCAAGACAACACTCCTCGGTGTGGCCCCTGTCCACGGGCGCGCTCAATTTTCGCCAGATAGGCCTGACGGCTGGCTTTACTGCGCTCAATAATGCGCTGCGTAACTTCGTTTACCTGTGTATTCATTACTGACTCCTACGGTGCCCATTTCAAGGTCACTTGCGCTGCATTGATTACAGCAACAATTGGCTTTTCAGTGGCCGTGGCATTGGCAACTGCGTCTTCAAGTACCTGACGTTTCTTATCACCGGTCAGGTGTAGATAAATATTTCGGCTGGCGACAATTGCCGGCAGCGTCAGCGACATACGCTGATGTGGGGCCGTAGTCGGCTGCGTGGCAATACACACCCGGCCACTGTTCATGGCCAGGCCATCTTCGAGTTGCTCACAGCAGGGGAACAATGAAGCGGTATGACCGTCTTCGCCCATCCCCAGGATCAGCACATCAAATGGCTGCGACATAGCAGACAAACGGCTTTCGCAAGCTACTGCAGCGTCAGTGGCGTCAGCCTCAGCAGATTTCATTTCAATAAAACGCGCCGCACTGGCTTTGCCAACCAACAGGTTTTCTTTCACCAGGCGGGTGTTGCTGGCATCATTGCTTTCTTCTACCCATCGCTCGTCAACCAGTGAAACATCTACACTGGCCCAGTCGATATCGATTTCGCTCAATGCTTTAAACAGAGGTAGCGGTGTACGACCACCGCTGACCATCAGACTTGCCCGTCCGCGCTGAGCAATACCCTCGGAAAGCTTTTCAGCAATCTCCGCGGCAAACTCTTCGTTCAGCGCCTCAGCACTTTCATATAATGATTGTGTTAATGGCATAATTATTTTTTCTTTGTGATTTTGCTTTCGTACCAGCTGCGATCTTCACGCGCCAGCAATCCAATCGACGCCACCGGGCCCCAGGTACCAGCCTGATAAGGCTCTGGCGGTTCGTTACTGGTGCGCCATGCTGCCAGTATTGAATCTACCCAGGTCCACGCCTGTTCAATTTCGTCACGACGTACGAACAGCGCCTGGTTACCGAGCATCACTTCAAGTAACAGCTTTTCGTACGCATCAGGGATGCGGTCGTCGGAGAACTCTTCAGAGAAACTCAGGTTCAATTTGGATTTTTGCAGATCCATAGAACCTGAACTGGTAAGTCCCGGTACCTTGTTCATTACGGTGATTTCAACACCTTCATCAGGTTGCAGGCGAATTACCAACTTATTGGGTGGTAATGCGCTAAAGCTTTCCGTGAACAGGTTATGCGGCTGACGTTTAAAATAAATAACAACTTCAGATACCTTGGTCGGTAAACGCTTACCGGTTCTCAGGTAAAACGGCACACCGGCCCAGCGCCAGTTGTCGATTTCGGCTTTAATCGCTACGAACGTCTCAGTTTTACTTACCGTGTTGGCGTCATCTTCCTCAAGATATCCCGGGACTTCCTTACCTTTAACAAAACCAGCGGTGTACTGACCACGTACTGTCACGTCATTTACGTTGCTGGCATTGATTGGACGCAAGGCTTTCAGTACTTTTAGCTTTTCGTCACGAATACTGTCGGCGTTAAGGTTTGCAGGTGGCTCCATGGCAACCAGCGACAAAATTTGCAACAGGTGGTTTTGCACCATGTCACGCATCTGGCCGGCATCGTCGAAGTAACCCCAGCGGCCTTCAATGCCCACCGATTCCGCGACTGAAATCTGCACGTGGTCAATGCAGTTATGATCCCAGTTGGTAGTAAATATAGAGTTGGCGAAGCGCAGCGCGATCAGATTAAGTACTGTTTCTTTGCCCAGGTAATGGTCAATACGATAAATCTGGCTCTCGTTAAAGTATTCGGCTACCTGTTCGTTGATGACCTTTGATGATTTCAAATCGTGACCAATTGGCTTTTCCAGTACCAGGCGCACGCTTGAATCAATAATATTACAGCCGTGTAAACCGCGGCAGATGTCACCATAGATAGCTGGCGGTGTCGCCAGATAACAAACCATGGTGCGATCCGGATTGACATGCGGCTCCAGCGCTGCGTAGCTGGCGATATCTTTCATATCGATTTGCGCATACGCCAGCCTTTCTTTAAATTTGCCCCAGGTTTCTTCGCAAACCGTTTCACCGGCAAACTCAGCCAGCGCATTCTTCACTTCTTCAACGTAATCTTCAGAGGTCAGCTCCTGACGAGCCACACCTACAATCGTTGTATCCGGATGCAACAACCCTGCTTTTTCGAGTTGATATAAAGACGGCAACAGTTTGCGTCGAGAAAGGTCACCTTTGGTACCGAACAACACAAAATCGCAGGCTTCAAAAGAACTATCCATCACCATGAATTTGGCCTTATTTCAATTTATACAGTCGGCTGCTGTTATACAGCATGCCATCGTGGTAATTTGTTGCCGTATAGTTAACAACAAATGTAGTAAAATTACAACTTTTGTTTCGCATTTGAATTAACAAAAAACTTTCTTCGCGGATTCTTACCCCAACCTATGCGTGGCAAGGACTTAATCGTGTAAGTTTAGCCTAAATAAGACCAAAGTAGTAATCAATACAAAGAGCCTGAAACCGCCTTTTTACCCGGCTGTTTAGCCCGAACCATGACACTGTTGTTTGCTTAGAGCATCAGTCTGTTTTGCACTATATATAAAGCAATTAAACCTAATTTACTCTGCCATTGGTCATACAATATTAATTTTATGTCCGTCACCGATAACCGCCATTTTTTGAATTTGATCATCCTGAAGTTTAATTTCGAGATGAAATACCGCAAATCATGTTAATAAATTACATTTTTCTTGTACGATCTTTCATATTCAGTAGTATAGCGCTTGGGAGAACACACTTTTCACACTCAGTGTTATTGAAAATAATATGAATATTTTAGAAAAAATCACACAGCACAAATCTGCGTTCAGTAAATCGGAGCGAAAGGTGGCAGAAGTGATACTGGCGAATCCTCAGTCGGCGATCCATTCCAGTATAGCAACTCTGGCTAAAATGTCAGATGTCAGCGAGCCAACAGTTAACCGTTTCTGTCGTCGTCTGGACACTAAAGGCTTTCCGGATTTTAAATTACACCTCGCGCAAAGCCTGGCCAACGGCACGCCTTATGTTAACCGGCATGTAGACGAAAACGACGGCCCGGACGAATATACCAACAAGATATTTGAGTCGACCATGGCGTCCCTGGAAGTGGCCCGTCAGTCTGTCTGTGTAAATACTGTCAACCGGGTGGTTGACCTGTTAACTCAGGCACAGCGTATATCGTTTTTTGGCCTGGGCGCCTCAGCATCTGTAGCTCATGATGCGTTGAATAAATTTTTCCGCTTTAATGTGCCAGTGGTGTATTTCGAAGATATTCTGATGCAGCGCATGAGCTGTATGAACTGTAACTCAGGCGACGTCGTCATGTTGTTTTCACACACCGGGCGCACCAAAAGCCTGGTAGAAATCGCCCAGATCGCTAAAGCCAATGATGCGACGGTAGTAGGTATTACATCGGCTGACAGCCCCCTGGCTAACGAATGTACCTATGTGTTATCGCTGGAAGTCCCGGAAGATACCGACATGTATATGCCCATGGCCTCAAGGATTGCTCAGTTAACCCTGATAGATGTTCTTGCCACCGGGTTTACACTGCGTCGTGGTAATAAGTTTCGTGAAAATCTTAAGCGCGTTAAAGACACGCTGCGTGGCTCCCGCTACGAAAAACGCGGCAACGAAGCCTGATCATTTCCCAGCGGGCGGATTCCTCTTCCCGCTATTTTACATCGCGAAAAATTTTTTTAGATATCAATCACCACCTTCCAATCCCCTCGCCCGTACGCTTGTCGAGGGGTTCGCGGTTCATTTGTGTTACTTTTTATTGCCACCGCTGCTCAGACCATCATAAAGAATCTTTAATCAACCATTCACAATTTGGTCAAATTCGTCTACTATTTTGTAATTAAATTACGAAATAGATTTTCAGCTATACTTAATCACTGGTTGTCCCACATAAACTATTAACAAGCGATAACACACATGACTAGAAGAACGAAAATCCTGGCTACTTTAGGGCCTGCTACAGACACGCAAGAAAAAATTGAAGCGATTATTGCCGCCGGAGCAAACGTAGTACGCATGAATTTTTCCCATGGTCAGGCCGAAGATCATATAGAGCGCGCCAAGCGTGTACGCGCTGCCGCTGCCAAGCTGGGTAAATATGTTGCGATTTTAGGCGACCTGCAAGGGCCTAAAATCCGGGTTTCACGCTTTGCCAACGATAAAGTTTTCCTTAACGAAGGCGACCCGTTCGTGCTGGATGCAGAGCTCGACCGCGATGCAGGTAACGAGCAACAGGTTGGTATCGATTACAAGGCGCTGCCAGATGACGTTAGTACAGGCGATATCCTGTTACTCGACGATGGCCGTATTCAATTAGAAGTAACCGGCGTTGATGGCCGTAAAGTGCTGACTAAAGTAACCGTAGGCGGCAAACTGTCTAATAACAAAGGCATCAATCGTCTGGGTGGCGGCTTGTCTGCTGAGGCACTGACAGAAAAAGACAAGCGTGACATCCTCACAGCTGCTGAAATTGGCGTTGATTACCTTGCAGTGTCTTTCCCACGTAGCGGTGCAGACCTGAACTATGCCCGCGAACTGGCCGAAGCAGCCGGCTGTAAAGCCAAAATCTGCGCCAAGGTAGAACGCGCTGAGGCCGTTGCTACTGATGAAGCCATTGATGACATCATCAGCGCATCAGACGCGGTAATGGTTGCCCGTGGCGATTTGGGTGTGGAAATTGGTGATGCCGAGCTGGTTGGTGTGCAGAAAAAGCTTATCGCCCGCTCTCGCCAGTTAAATAAGGTAGTTATCACGGCAACTCAGATGATGGAGTCGATGATTGAAAGCCCAATGCCTACCCGTGCAGAAGTGATGGACGTGGCTAACGCCGTACTGGACGGTACCGATGCGGTAATGCTCTCAGCAGAAACTGCAGCAGGTAGCTATCCGGTTGAAACGGTAAAAGCCATGGCCCGTGTTTGTGAAGGCGCAGAAACCCACCCAAGTGTAAAAATCTCCAAGCACCGCATGGACGAACTATTTGGTTCAGTGCACGAGACTATCGCTTTATCAGCCGTATATGCCGCTAACCATTTACCGGGTGTAAAGGCTATTGTAGGCTTAACAGAAAGTGGCAGCACGCCGCGTCTGATGTCGCGTATCACCACTACCCTGCCTATTGTTGCTATGTCACGTCACGAAGACACGCTTAATCTGATGGCGTTATATCGTGGCGTAAAACCAGTTTTCTTTGACTCTCGCGACAGCGCACCTGGTGAGCTGCGTAAAGATGTCGTAGCTCTGCTGAAAGAGAAAAATCTGGTGGAAAACGGTGATATCGTTATCCTGACCCATGGTGACCGCATGGAAACTATCGGCGCTACTGACGCGATAAAAATTATCGTTGTTGAATAATACATGTAATATGCCGATGCCGGATACGCCAGTGGCGCTCTCCGGCATCGCTATTACTAATAGTCCATAACCATCCAGGCCGCTGCACCGGTAACACTTTTCATCAATCACCTGAGCTTCCTGTAGCTAAGTTACCATCATATTTATGTTGGCTTTAGCTTACGCGACTTGTTAGCCCTTGCCATTATCAACAAAAGTCTTCCGCCACTAGCGCTGCCATAGCATTTTAGCAGCCCTGTAATTTTGCTTCGCATGCTTGCTGTCACCGTGAAAAATTGCGACACATTTAAGCAAGCGAAACCAGCCTGCGCTTATAAAATCCGGTTAAAAATTTAATAAGCCACTGTTTAATATAATTATTTACAACCTGGCATAGCACTCGCTTTATACACTATGACACTCCCCGTAATGGGGTCATTCATCAAATTGGAGTGTATAAATGACACGACTTGCAAAACTCATTGCCTTAACGCTTTCTCTTACCTCCGGCGCAGTATCATCGGTTTACGCAGCCCAGAAAGTGCAGGACAACGAAAAAGCAATAAATCAAATTCAGACTTCTGTTGAACAACAACAGTTTGATGATTCAACGTTAGAAAAATTTACCGTGGAGATGTATGCAGTACAAGATGTCGCGAAAGAGTTTGAGGTTAAGCTGCAGCAAGAGCAATCCACCGAAAAACAGCAACAGCTGCAGGCCAACGCACGTGAGGCGATGGTAGACGAAATAAAACAAGCTGGCCTGGAGGTAAAAACCTATACCACTATCGCTCAGCTGGTGCGTCAGGATGAAGCGCTTCGCCAACGTGTGATGAACATCGTTAACGACCAGGATAACAGCTAGCCTTTCCTATGGGCAAAACGCCGCCAAATTGGCGGCGCATTTTCTCAGTAACTACCATGGCCAGAATGGCCGTTATGCAAATACAGTAAAGTAATCTTCCGGTTCAAGCTCTGGCTTTGGTCCGGCGTCCTGTGCTGGCGTACCCAGATATAAGAAGCCAACAATTTCGTTGTCTGCAGACACACCCAGTCCTTCTTTTACTATATTGCAATGGGCATATTCGCCGGTGCGCCACATGCCCTGAAAGCCCTGGGCAACAGCAGCCATTTGCATGGCCATAGCCGCACAACTGGCCGAGGCGAACTGTTCTATCTGAGGCACTTTTTCGTGTTCCTGATAGACCGTAGTGATCACAATAATCATGGGCGCACGGGTAGGTAACTGCGGCGCGCGCTGAATTTCACGCTCCGTTTTATCATTATCAATGGCCGACTGCTCAAACAACGAACCGAGCTTATCGAGTCCTTTGCCCTCACACACAATAAACCGCCATGGCTTAAGTGCTGCGTGATCCGGCGCCCGTAAAGCAGCTCGTTTGATATTATCCAACGCCTCACCTGCCGGTGCCGGTGCGGTTAGTCGGGGCTGTGAGCGACGATTGATAACAAGTTCCAGTGCATCCATGGTGCTCTCCTTCTGGCAAAATAATTAGTATACCCGTGCTGATACGGGTTATTTCACAAAAAGACCAGCATACTGACAAGTGGTTTTAGTGCAATCCCCACAAAATAATTTATTGGCGATTAAACTGTCGTGCCAGATAGTAATCAACACTCACATAACGTCCGCCACCAAAGCAGAACAGCACCATAAGCATAATAAAATAAGTAGCGGCAAACTCTATCCCGTTATTGAGGATCACAAAGTTACCACTGGACGTCAGCCAGTCGATATAACCGTGTTCGTTTAGAATGGCTTTAGCTGCAGAGAGCTTCTCAGGAGCGGCCATAACCGATTCGTTCATTAACAGCGTACCATCTGCCAGCCAGCTACCAGCATCGGCAATAGCTGGCCAGCCATGCTGCCAGTGTACGGTAATCATGGCCATTACCATGGTTATCATTAAAGGAATGGCGGTTAACCGGGTAGCCAGGCCAAGCACTAAAAGCGCAGCCCCGATAAACTCACTCAATGCAGCCAGGCCGGCCAGTAAAAATGGCAGTGGTAAGCCCAACCCATAGTCCGGATTACCAAACCAGTCCACCGTGCTGTCGAAATTAGCCAGTTTCTGCCAGCCCGCCTGAGCCATAACCGGAGCCAGATATAACCTTGTCAGTAACAAGGGAATTCCACTCAGGGATGCTGCCATCCCATTTAATTTAGTATTTAACTTACGGATAATTGCGCTCAACACGGTTTACCTCAATAATGCCAGTTACGATTAAGACCGCGGGATAACGTTATTTCTTTCAATCGATGAGTCGTTTTTCTCAGTTAATGCAAAAGGGTCAGCGCAAGGTGAATTACAGGCAACGTCAGGGACGCCTGCTGATGACCCTGTCTGATGAACAGCACAAGGCCATTGCCAGATTGATTCAGCAATGGCTGGATGATAGCGCTACACCACCCACAGCATCCTCTGCCCAAAAGAAGCGTCATAGATAAAGGCAATAACATTTCATTACAAAATTAACTCGCGATAATTTTTTGAATCGATAACATTAGGTTGTTTCGTTAATTAGGTAAGTAGTCAGTATGGCCGAAAAAAGTAAAAGCTGGACCAAAGCTCTGTTTGTAGGGTTATGGACCGCCCTGAATTTTTGTCGAAAGTTGTTTTTCAACGTTGTGTTTCTGGTCATTATTATCGGCATTATCGCCGTGGCCAGCCGTGAAGAGAGCGTCCCTCAGGTAACCCCTGGCAGCGCCCTGATGCTTACCCTTAATGGCGCACTGGTCATTCAGAAAACCGCCGTAGACCCGGTCTCTGAGTTTCTTCAGGAAGCGTTTGACGAAGAACCTGATAACCCGGAAGTACTGGTTCGCGATGTGGTTAAAGTGCTCGAGAACGCCAAGGCTGATAAGCGTATTAAAGCGGTAGTACTTAACCTGCAGGGCTTACGCGGTGGCGGCCTGGACAAGCTGCGTGCCATTGCCGAAGCCATCGACGATTTTAAAACCTCCGGCAAGCCCGTACTTGCTGTTGGCGACTACTACACCCAGTCGCAATATTACCTGGCAGCTCATGCCGACAAAGTGTACCTCAACCCTATTGGCGGCGTATCAATCGACGGTTATGCCAATTACGGTATGTACGTTAAGCGTGCGCTGGAAAAGCTCAAAGTCAATATGCACATTTTCCGTGTTGGTACGTTTAAGTCGGCGGTTGAACCGTATATCCGCGAAGATATGTCTGACGCGGCCAAAGAAATGAATGAGCGCTGGCTTAACCAGTACTGGGCACAATATAAAACCGATGTTGCCGCAGCCCGCGGTGTCGACATCAATAACTTTGACGAAAGTCTTGAAGTGATGCTGGAGAACTTCGAGCAGGCCGGTGGCAACTCTGCTCAGTACGCCATTCAGAAAGGCTGGGTAGACGAAATCAAAACCCGCGAAGAAGTGCGTCAGGAAATTATTGCTCTGGTTGGCAAAGACGAAAATAACCGTGCCGGTTTTAAACTCACCACCTACCGCAACTACAATCGGGTGATTAATCCACCTGTGCCCATGGTTGCTCGTCAGGGCGACAAAGTAGCCGTAGTAGTGGCTAAGGGCACTATTATGGACGGTGAACAGCGCGCCGGTAACATTGGCGGCAACAGCACCGCACAGTTACTGCGTCAGGCCCGTCTTAATGACGAGGTTAAAGCGGTGGTGCTGCAGGTAGACTCGCCGGGAGGCAGTGCATCAGCATCTGAGATTATTCGTCAGGAAGTACTTAATTTGCGTAGTGCTGGCAAGCCAGTGGTTGTTTCTATGAACACTTACGCCGCTTCCGGTGGTTACTGGATTTCGGCTTCGGCAGATAAGATTTTTGCCAGCCCGAGTACTATTACCGGTTCGATTGGTGTGTTTGCTGCACTGGCTACCTTTGAGGATGCCGCCGATTACCTGGGTGTAGATACCGACGGTGTCGCCACCACCGAAATGGCCGGGTTTTCCACTTTGCGCGGTATTGACCCAATGTATAAGCAACTTATTCAGCGCAGTATCGAAAGCAAATACAGTGAATTTTTAAGCCTGGTTGCCAGTGAACGCGGCATGGATGTCAGTGCCGTTGATGATATTGCCCAGGGCCGTGTATGGATTGGCACCGATGCGCTGCAAATTGGCCTGGTAGACGAGCTGGGGACGTTGGATGACGCCGTAACTGCAGCCGCTGACTTAGCCGGTGTAGAAGATTACGATACCGTTTATGTTACCCGTAAGCTGTCTGAGAAAGAGTTGTTCTGGAAAGAGTTTTTTGGTCAGGCGGTCATCTACGCCCTGAAGCTCAATCTGATTGATAACAACAATATTCTGACTGGTCTGGTGCGTGAAACCATGGCGCAGGTTGATCTGATCTCATCGCTCAACGATCCACAGAACATTTACACCCTGTGTGTGCGCTGCCGGGTGATGGATAACCATTGATATCGGCCAGCGATAAGCAGTTACTCAATAACCGCCTCGGGGAGTTATACCTCGAGGCGGATAGCTATTTCAGGCGAACTTTTGTTCGCCCCACCCTTACCTTCAGACGCAGTGGCCGCCATGCGGGCACGGCGTTTTTACAGCAGAACAGGATAAACCTTCACCCGGTATTGTTTGCTCACAATCAGCAAGCTTACTTTTCCGACGTGCTACCACATGAAGTAAGCCACCTGTTGGTTTATCAGTTGTACGGGCGGGTGAAGCCCCATGGTAAGGAATGGCAGGCCATGATGCAGGAAGTGTTTAACTGCGCGCCCGAAACCCGGCATGAATTTGATTTATCACCGCTGAATATCCCCAGCGTACGTTATCGATGTGGCTGTGGAGACGTGGAGTTGAGTATTCGCCGGCATAACGCAGTAATACGCGGCCAGCGGCAATATCAGTGCCGCAAGTGCAGGCAGGTGCTATACCAATCTGCATAGAAGCTTACCCACTCAGAGTGATCCCTGAGGGCTAGTCGAAAACGACTTAGATCACGACGCGTTCTCTGTGGCATAGTCATTCTATGTCCAGAGGGCGCAACACAGATGTAAGTCGTTTTGGCCACTCCCTTCGGGCAATTCCCTGAGGGCGAGCTACCAGGCTTTCTGGCGTTGTTACGCTTGCTTGATTTGGAACCACCAAACCTGTGCAACCAAGCCTAGCCAGAAAGCCTAACAGAATTGCTGAGTGAGTAAACTTCTATGCAGATTGGTATTAAACCGGCAGCTTAAAACCACTGGCGGGTAAACGCTTTATCCAAATCTTCGAAAGCAGTTTTTAGCAAGCGGGCTAATTCGCGATAACGGGGCTTATGCTGTGGGTTTTGCACCGCACACCCCTGGGCACGCATTTTGGTGAGGATTTCCTGATACCAGTGTCGTAACTGTGGCGGCAGGGTTTGATTAGAGCGTTTGCCCAGCCACAATAATCCCTGCATTGGCATACTCAGGAAAAACGCGCCCACGGCAAGGGCCTGAGGCAGGTAATCTGTACCAAAGGTATTAAGCATGGTAGCGCAGGCTAATACAGCCACCGGAGGCATAAATCGCACCGCAAACCGGGTGGCTGCCACTACACGGCAATCCGGAAACAAGGTGTAAAGCTCGCGCTTTAATGGCCAGGTTTTCATGTATTCCTGTCCGTCTTTAAGCATAGTGGTAACTGACTGGGCCATAGTGAACCTCGTAAGTGATAACCGCAACCTTGGGTGGCTATACCGTAGCAAGAGTAGATGCCTGTTTACTAATAATAGTCCGGAATGTCGAAAATGGTTTATTTAACGATGAATTTCCGGACCGCTTTTAAGATATTATCACAGCCGGGTATTGAAAGTATTCGATTCGACCGCACAATGACTCATAATAACTTATGATTGCAGAGTGGCAGATAATCTGTAGCATACGCAACTGCGTATAATTGAGCTTATTACGGTGCAGTGTTATTGCAAATAACCTTTCACCTACTGCATTAACCAATACGATGTGCTTGTCGCGTACTGCTGCGTCAGGCGTTAACTGGAGAAAAACATGGCAGAAAGCAGACACGTTCGTCTACTCATTCTTGGTTCAGGCCCGGCTGGTTACACCGCCGCTGTTTATGCAGCCCGTGCAAACCTGTCCCCTACTCTGATCACCGGTATGCAACAGGGTGGTCAGTTAACCACTACCACCGAAGTAGAGAACTGGCCTGGCGATCCGGAAGGTCTTACCGGACCTGACTTAATGGTTCGTATGCAACAACATGCCGAGAAATTTAATACCGACATCATCTTTGACCACATTAATAAAACGGATTTAAGCAAGCGTCCGTTCACCCTTTACGGTGATAGCGGTACTTATACCTGTGATGCCCTGATCATCGCTACCGGCGCGTCAGCAAAATATCTGGGGATGCCTTCAGAACAGGCGTTTATGGGTAAAGGTGTTTCTGCCTGTGCAACTTGTGACGGCTTTTTCTACCGCAACCAGAAAGTGGCTGTAATCGGTGGTGGTAACACCGCTGTTGAAGAAGCACTCTACTTATCTAACATTGCTTCTGAAGTTCATGTGATTCACCGCCGTGACAGCTTCCGCAGTGAAAAAATCCTGGCCGACCGTCTGCTTGATAAAGCAGAAAACGGTAATGTGGTACTGCACCTTAACCGTACCCTCGACGAAGTACTTGGCGACGAGATGGGCGTAACCGGCGTGCGGATCAAAGCTACCGACTCTGATGCCACCGAAGAACTGGATGTCATGGGTCTGTTTGTTGCCATTGGCCACAAGCCTAACACCGACATCTTCGACGGTGAGCTGGATATGAAAGACGGCTACATCACAGTTAACAGCGGTACTAACGGTATGGCTACACAAACCAGCGTACCAGGCGTATTTGCTGCCGGTGATGTATCAGATCACATTTACCGTCAGGCGATAACCTCAGCCGGCACCGGCTGTATGGCGGCGCTTGATGCGGAGCGTTTCCTGGACGCACAGGAATAATCCTGACTGGCGGTGGCTGCAAAGCCGCCGTCAGCCATGCTTTTTGCATGATTAGCCTGCCCTATTTAGAGCCTGATACGCCCTTTCCTCCGGTCGAACATGCACTGGACGACCCCAATGGATTACTCGCCTATGGTGCCGACCTTTCGCCCGGCAGACTACTGACAGCCTACAGTCAGGGGATCTTTCCCTGGTTTAGCGAAGGTGAACCCATACTCTGGTGGAGCCCGTCTCCCCGGGCCATTATTCCACTCGAAGGTTTTCGTGCCAGTACCAGCCTGCGCAAACTCATGCGTAAACAACTTTACCAGGTCACACTCAATCAGGATTTTACCGCCGTAATCCACCAATGCGCGCATATCCCGCGTATCCAGTACGGCCAGACATCTACCTGGATAACCGAAGATATGATTGGTGCTTATCAGGCGCTGCATGAAATAGGCCTGGCTCATTCGGTTGAAGTCTGGAAAGATAATAAGCTCGTAGGTGGTCTGTATGGGGTAGCAGTGGGTAAAGTGTTTTGCGGCGAGTCGATGTTTCACTGCTTGCCGAATACCTCCAAACTTGCCCTGGCCTACCTGGTGGATCATATGCAACAACACGGCGGTAATTTTATCGATTGCCAGATGCCCACAGATCATCTTATGAGTCTGGGTGCAGTGAGTATTGAGCGTGATGCGTTTATTTCCCGCCTCAACCGCAGTAACCAAACCCTTGATCAGGACGGCTATATTTGTTCAGATTATCAGCAAACCTGGTGCGCTCAAGCGCTAAGTGAATAACATGTATGAAATTTGGCATTACCCAAACATTCGACTGTAGCTATCTGCCTCATAAGGAAGAGCAGTTGCTGGTGTATGTAGGTAGCCATACAGACTCCGCTACACATTATCCGCAGCTGATTCAGGCCGGATTTCGCCGCAGTGGCGAACAGGTATACCGCCCCTATTGCCAGCAGTGTACTGCTTGTCATTCTATCCGGCTGCCGGTGGACGACTTTGCGCCATCGCGGAGCCAGCGCCGGTTGCTAAATAAAAATAAGGCATTCACCACTCGCACTACTACCCAAACCAGCGAAGCCTACTACCCGTTGTACGAGCGTTATATCACCGAACGCCACGCAGACGGCAGCATGTACCCACCGGACCCGGTGCAGTTTGAAAGCTTTCTGGCCTGTGAATGGAATTCGCCCCTGTTTGTTGAGGCTTATGATGGCGACAAGCTCATTGCAGTGGCGGTTACAGATGTTATTGATACCCATGATCATCGCGATGGTTTTTCGGCGATGTATACCTTTTACGACCCGGATTATCATCACCGTTCCCTGGGTACCTGGATGATCCTGCAGCAGATCCATCACACTCAGGCACAAAACAGGCATTACCTGTATTTGGGCTATCAGATAGATGACTGCAATAAAATGAACTACAAAAGCCGTTTTTTACCCCATGAGCGCTATTATAGTCATCAGTGGCATCGCTTTGAAAATGCGCAACAGGTGAGTGAAATGGCCAGCCGTAGCAAGGATTTGGTGATTGATTTACTCCGCTAGCTCAGCAATTCGCCAATAAGCTTATTTAATCCTTTACTTATATCTATGAATTGGTTAATGTCTGCGCGGCGAAAAATTTGTGATTAATTGAGGTTATTGCTTTAGATGGCGAAAGAAGATTGTATTGAAATGGAAGGTACGGTACTGGATACCCTGCCAAATACCATGTTCCGTGTTGAATTAGAAAACGGTCACGTAGTGACTGCGCATATCTCTGGAAAAATGCGTAAAAACTATATCCGCATTCTGACCGGTGACAAAGTGACAGTGGAAATGACACCCTATGACCTGACTAAAGGTCGTATTGTCTATCGCGCGCGTTAATTCATAACGGCCTACGCCAGCTTACGCGATAATGTGATAAGCATAAAAAAACCCGAACCAAGTGTTCGGGTTTTTTGTTATTTGCGTTTGGCGTCCTGTTTAGTCACTGGACTCAGTCGCTGACTCGGTCTGATCTTCAGAGTTGTAAACAAACACCAGTTTATCGTCTTCTAAATCGACTCTTACATCACCACCGTTGCTCAATTTACCGAACAACAGCTCGTTCGCCAGCTCTTTCTTAAGCGATTCCTGAATCAGGCGTGACATCGGACGTGCGCCCATAGACTTGTCGTAACCTTTTTCGGCGAGGTGTGCTCTTGCCGCGGGTGACACTTCAAGTGAAACACCTTTGGTATCCAGTTGTGCCTGTAGCTCGATAATAAACTTATCCACCACCTGCAGAATGACATCGGTATCCAGGTGATTAAACCAGATAATCGAATCCAGACGGTTTCTGAACTCCGGTGAAAACACCTTATTGATTTCACTCATGGCATCGTGGCTGTGATCCTGCTGTTTAAAGCCAATAGACGTGCGAATCGTTTCCTGCACACCCGCATTGGTCGTCATCACCAGTACGACGTTTCTAAAGTCTACCTTACGGCCATTGTTATCGGTCAATGTGCCATGATCCATCACTTGCAGCAGGATGTTATAGATATCGCTGTGGGCTTTCTCTATCTCATCGAGCAACACAACTGAGTAAGGATGCTTAATCACGGCATCGGTTAATAAACCGCCCTGATCGAAACCAACATAGCCTGGAGGCGCACCGATCAAGCGGCTAACGGCATGGCGTTCCATGTACTCAGACATATCGAAACGGACCAGCTCAACGCCCATAATCTTCGCCAGTTGCTGGGTCACCTCGGTTTTCCCGACGCCGGTAGGACCAGCAAACAGGAATGAACCAATAGGTTTTTCTTCTGAGCCAAGACCGGCACGGGACAGGTGAATGGCATCAGACAGCGACTCAATCGCTTTATCCTGACCAAATACCACCATTTTCAGGTTACGGCCCAGATTTTTAAGCACTTCTTTATCTGACGCAGAGACCGACTTTTCCGGAATACGCGCCATCTTGGCAATGATTTGCTCAATCTCGCCCACGTTAATGACTTTCTTACGCTTCGATTGTGGTAACAGGCGCTGGCTGGCGCCCGCCTCATCCATTACGTCGATAGCTTTGTCGGGCAAGTGGCGTTCATTAATATATTTGGCCGACAGCTCTGCTGCCGCCTGCAGTGCTTTTTGCGTAAAGCGCACACTGTGGTGCTCTTCATAGCGTGACTTCAGGCCCTGCAGAATTTTGGTGGTATCGGTAACGCTAGGCTCCGCCACATCCACCTTCTGGAATCGACGTGCCAGAGCACGGTCTTTCTCGAAGATGCCCTGATATTCCTGGTAGGTGGTTGAGCCAATACAGCGCAGCTCACCCGAACTCAATTTGGGTTTAAGCAGGTTAGACGCATCCATCACACCGCCTGACGCCGCACCGGCACCAATGATGGTGTGGATTTCATCAATAAACAAGATTGCGTTTTGATCGCGTGATAACTCTTTTAGAATACCTTTCAAGCGTTTCTCAAAGTCGCCGCGATACTTGGTACCAGCCAGCAGGCCACCCAAATCTAACGAGTACACCGTGCACTCTTCAATCACTTCAGGCACCTGATTTTCTACTATACGGTACGCAAGCCCTTCTGCAATCGCGGTTTTGCCCACGCCGGCTTCACCCACCAACAGCGGGTTGTTTTTACGACGGCGACATAAAATTTGAATCGTGCGTTCCAGTTCGGTGTCGCGGCCAATCAGTGGGTCAATTTTGCCTTCCTGCGCCTGGCGGTTCAGGTTGGTGGCATATTTTGCCAGTGCTGAGCCGGATTCCTCGCCTTCGGCGGTTTCCTCACTGGCTTCATTGGACTCGGGCGCTTCGTCTTCGGCTTTGCTTACGCCGTGACTGATAAAGTTCACTACGTCCAGGCGGGTTACGTCTGACTTTTTGAGGATATAAACAGCCTGGCTTTCCTGTTCACTGAAAATAGCAACCAGCACGTTAGCGCCGGTAACTTCTTCTTTACCCGATGACTGGACGTGAAAAACGGCACGCTGTAACACACGCTGAAAACCCAATGTTGGCTGAGTTTCGCGATCGCTTGCCTGCTCATCGAGGATTAACGGTGTGGTATCCTTCACAAACTCTACCAACTCGCCACGAATATTATCGATATCCGCACCGCAGGCTTTGAGGGCTTCCTGAGCAGCAGGGTTATCTAACAAGGCCAACAGCAAGTGCTCAACCGTCATAAATTCATGACGATGCTCTCTTGCGAATACAAAAGCCTCGTTTAACGTCTGCTCTAATTCTTTATTCAGCATATACATTGCCCCTGTTAGGTTTATAACTCACGCCTGTTCCATCGTACACATCAACGGGTGTTGATGTTTACGGGCATATTGATTGACCTGCATGACTTTTGTTTCTGCTATCTCAGCAGTATAAATGCCACATACAGCCTTCCCCCGATAATGAACAGTCAGCATCAGTTGGTTTGCTTTTTCAGCATCCATCCGGAAAAAACGCATCAAAATTTCTACCACGAAATCCATTGGCGTGTAGTCATCGTTATTCAATAGGACCTTATACATCGGAGGCGGTTCAGTCTTCTTCCTCTCCTGCTCGAGTAAGCGTTCCTTATCGATACTAATGGCGTTACCTTTACTCATAATTTAATCATAGTGCGTCTGCAAGCAATTTATTATCTTTTTTACCATTAATTTGTTCGGAAAAAAATAAAATGCACTTGCATAATGCGGTCAAAATATCTACAGTTTTAATATGTTTTGTGAGTGACGCACAAGACTAGCTGTCCCATGCCTTAATCGTATTGTGGGGGCAGTTTCCCGTGAGTTCAAGGATTAAGAGGAAGTCGATGTATGGCGGTTGGCAAAGTTAAATGGTTTAACAACGCGAAAGGGTTTGGATTTATTGTGCCCGAGGAAGGTGGCGAAGACATATTTGCTCATTACTCAACAATACAAATGGAAGGCTATCGATCATTAAAAGCAGGTCAGGAAGTCACTTTTGAAGTACAGCAGGGTCCTAAGGGGCTGCATGCTGAAAACATTGGTATTGTCGAGGACGAAGAGCGATAGCGCACCTCCCCCAAGAAATAGATTAAGTAACAAGCCTTACCCGGTAATCGAGTAAGGCTTGTTTATGCGACCAGCAAAAAGCGGGTTTTCTATATCCGCCTTATATTTTTTTATGCCTTACTAGTTGTAATTCGTCTTATTGCTGTCTAACTAAACTAATCTTGTCTGACCAGGGCTTTGCCAGCATTTTCAAAGCTTAATCCGCCTGCCCCTCACTTTCATTACGTTTCTGCTATCGGTTGTGAGTTTAATCACTCAGTGCCCAAAAGCGATATTATTCAGCTAACCTGGCAAGGAACATTAATTCTCAATCAATCAGTGTCATTTATAGCGATCGCCGGTCGCTTTGCTTTTAACGACAAAGCATTGATAGATAAATCCTGCGCTGTTAAACCACGATTAATATCAATGCCTGAATACCACCACTCGTGAGCATCAATACTAATAGGCCCGCGCACACGCTCATAGAAGTGTGTGGGGAAGGTAAAGCCATCTATTTCAGTGTATTTAAAATAAGTGGTATCGGCATGTGCGCCCTTTGTGGCATCGAAGCCATCCAGGGTGATGTGTACCCGATAAGTTAAGCCCGATTGTTTATTTACCCATAGCGTTACGTAATCGCGTTCTGACAACCCAAAACCGGGGGTTAGCTGTGCGTTGATACGGTAATACGCGTTGCCATCTTCGGTTGTATCCGGCAGCCTTTGCCAGTTCTTTACCCTTTCATGTAACGCTAATGGGCCAAGGGTGAACAAGTAAAACGCGTCAGCGGTAAGTGCTGCCGCCGCATTTTTCTGCTCATCATTGGTTATTACTCCGTTGTACGCCACTTTTATCACGTTCGGCGTTCGATATACCCGCTTGGTTCCACCTTCCCCCTGATAGTTTGCAAAGTATAATTGCTCATTTAACAACAACCTTTCTTCAGATTGTTGCCGGTAGTCGGCATCTGCAATTAACGGCTGAATTTGGGTAACCAGAAAATGCCACTCGCCATCAATTGCCACGTTTAAATCATTCAACGTATCAAGGTTTGCGCCACCGTGTTTCTCAAAAGTGAGGGCGAAGATATCATCAGCCGTGCGATTGTCCGGCAGTCGCTGCAGTACCTGCTCAAACTGAGGTGAGGTTTTCGCACAGCCGCCACAAACTATTACCAGCGCCAGCAGCACATATTTATTTTGCAAATTATTTAAAAAACCGGTTAGAGCAAATCCCATTTAGAATCTCTTTAGCTGTAATGCGTATGTGTGAATGTTATACAGCGAAGCAGTCGTTGTGGATTATTAATGTAAGTTCATGATTGCGACCATGGTAACGGCAAAACTTACTCAATAGCATACGCACAGGCCTTTTATAACTTTCCTGCTGAAAACACAAATGAAGAGACTGTTTTTAACCACTCACGTGTAATGGCTGTCACGTGAATTTACGGGTTCAGTCACACTCCGGTGATTGGCGGTTCAACACTATCAAAAGGAAAATCATACGCCTGACCATCACTACCGAGTAAAAAGATGCCCCCGACCAGCTGGTGCTTAATTGTTCGGGCTGGTTACATTTGGCAGCGCGAAAGATTTTACGTTACTGTGCAAGCGGATCCACAAACCAGGATTGCTATCCAGTAAACCTGCCAGATCCTTTTCGTTCTGAGGTAATAAGGTTTGCCTGACTTTCGCGTAGGTATTGATTTTTGCCGGGGCGGTATCTGCATCCACCACCGACTGAACCACTTTTTTAGCGCCCAGTATGGCTGCAGGCCCCAGGGTAAGGATATATTGCGCAGCGCGGCACTGAGCTTCATCCTCGGCGCTGATTTCACTACCGCCGGCTTTAAACTTGCTGATATGGTGTTCAAGAATGGAACCGGAGATGGGAATTATACCCGCCATATGATGAGCTCGGGCTCCGGAAAAAGGTTTAATGTAAGCCAGATGAGAGGCGTCATTGGCCTCTGGTCCGTGGCCAATAAAGAAAATATCCAGGCCGCCTAAACTTTCAAGCTTATTAAGGTAATCCGTTAATGCGCCTTCCAGATCCGGGGTATCGGTTTGCATGGGCGTAAAGCTTTTAATTTTTGCAAAAAATGCTTCACCGAGAATGCGTTCAAAATCACGTACAAAACTCAATCCGTTACCCATAGCCAACGGCGCCAGGGCATCCTGGGTAAACACATTGAGCCGGGCTAACAGTTCATCGATTTCGTTGGTAGCAGCTTTCACACCGAGCAGGCGGTGTAATTGCTGGGCACCACGCCCACCAAGCAAGGCAATGTTAATATCGCCGGTTTTCGCTTCTGCCGTGCTTAGCAACTCCTTAAACATGGCTTCGCCCACCTCGGCTTCAGACGGTAACACTATGGGCTTAATGCCATGATCAGTGGTTGAGGTAAGAACCGGCTCATTAAGTGCCAGCCACATGTTGCCATTTTTATCTTCGCGTTGAAAAAGAGACGTTGCTGTGGTCATTATTCACCTGTCGCATTGTTAGCAAAACGTAAAATTAGTCGGTCAAACGGTACCAAGAAGGCATTTAAAAAACCAGTGCCACCGGTAGCATTTTTACCAAACAAAAAACCGGCCGAAGCCGGTTTTTTATATAAATCAAAAACTAATGATTTAATTAAGCGCCAAGAATTTCGTTAAATGTGGCACTTGGGCGCATTGCTGCGGCAGTTTTAGCTTCGTCAGGCAGGTAGTAACCACCGATATCCTGAGGCTTACCTTCAGTTTCATTGATTTCTTCAATGATCTTATCAATGTTTGCCGCCAGCTTGTCGTAGATAGGGCCAAACTGAGCAGCCAGTTCGGCATTTTCAGTTTGCTTAGCCAGCTCTTCTGCCCAGTACATTGCCAGATACACGTGGCTACCACGGTTGTCCAGCTGACCAGCTTTACGCAGCGGCGACTTACCGTTGTTCAGCAGTGATTCTGTGGCTTTATCCAGGGCAACGGCCAGTTGTTTGGCTTTTGCATTACCGTGCTTTATAGCCACGTCTTCAAGCGATACCGCCAGTGCCAGGAACTCACCCAGTGAGTCCCAACGTAAGTGACCTTCTTCAACAAACTGCTGAACGTGCTTAGGTGCAGAACCACCCGCACCGGTCTCATACAGGCCACCACCGGCCATCAACGGCACGATTGACAGCATTTTCGCGCTGGTACCCAGTTCAAGGATTGGGAACAGATCGGTCAGGTAGTCACGCAGTACGTTACCGGTAACAGAAATAGTATCCAGGCCACGGATAGCGCGTTCCATTGAGTAACGGATAGCGCGAACCGGTGACATGATTGAAATGTCCAAACCATCTGTGTCGTGATCCTGCAGGTATTTCTCTACTTTCTTGATCAGCTGTGCATCGTGCGCACGCTCATCATCCAGCCAGAATACCGCCGGCATACCAGATTGACGGGCACGGGTAACAGCCAGTTTTACCCAATCCTGAATAGGCGCGTCTTTGGCCTGACACATGCGCCAGATGTCGCCTTCTTCCACTTCATGCTCAATCAGTACGTTGCCGTCCTGATCAACAACCTGAACGGTACCGCCGGCTTCCATTTCAAACGTTTTGTCGTGAGAACCGTATTCTTCGGCTTTCTGCGCCATCAGACCAACGTTAGGCACTGTCCCCATAGTAGTTGGGTCGAAAGCCCCGTGGGTTTTACAGAAGTTAATCACTTCCTGATAGATAGTCGCATAGGTACTTTCCGGGATAACCGCTTTAGTATCATGTGGCTTTCCATCCGGACCCCACATCTGACCAGAGTTACGAATCATCGCTGGCATCGAAGCATCTACGATTACGTCGCTCGGTACGTGCAAGTTAGAAATACCTTTGTCTGAGTTTACCATCGCCAGTGGCGGGCGATCGGCGTAGCACTTGTTGATGTCGCGCTCAATCTCAGAACGCTGAGACTCAGGCAGAGTTGAAATTTTGTCGTAAACGCTGCCCAGACCGTTATTCGGGTTAACGCCCAGCTCGTCAAACAGTTCACCGTATTTTTCGAATAACTCTTTGTAGAATACTTTCACGCAGTGACCGAATACGATGGGGTGAGACACCTTCATCATGGTGGCTTTTACGTGCAGAGAGAACAAAATGCCGGTGTTCTTAGCATCTTCAATTTGCTCTTCGAAGAACTGACACAGCGCTTTTTTGCTCATGAACATGCCGTCGATAACTTCACCAGCCAGCAGTTCAACTTTTGGTTTCAGGGTCTTTTTGCTACCGTCTTTGCCGGTAAACTCAATGCTTACATAACCTTCTTTATCAACGGTTACTGATTTCTCACCTGAGTAGAAGTCACCGCCACGCATGTGCGCAACGTGGGTTTGTGAAGCCTGGCTCCACTCACCCATGCTGTGCGGGAATTTCTTTGCGTAATTTTTAACGGCAGTTGGCGCACGACGGTCTGAGTTACCTTCACGCAGAACCGGGTTTACTGCTGAACCCAGTATTTTACCGTAGCGTTCGCGAACGTCTTTTTCTTCATCAGTTTTTGGATCTTCAGGGAACTGCGGTACGTTGAAGCCCAGTGCGTTCAGCTCTTTAATAGCCGCGCGCAGCTGCGGGATAGAAGCACTGATGTTTGGCAGCTTAACGATATTCGCTTCCGGATCCTGCGTCATTTCGCCCAGCTCGTTCAGGGCATCAACCACTTTTTGGTCGTCAGTCAGATAATCAGGGAAATGGGCCAGAACACGAGCGGCTAGAGAGATATCACTTACTTCAACATCGATATCAGCTTCGGCGGCAAAGCGACGAATAATGGGTAACAACGAGTAGGTGGCCAACATTGGCGCTTCATCGGTTTTGGTATAAATAATTGTAGACTTACGGTTGGTCATTATGTACCTCAATAGTTGCAGTAGCTGGCTGCGTTTTTTCCATTCAACAAATTCCAGCCGCTTATTTCAGACTATTACGTTCTGACAAGAGACCGGATCTCGTGATTTTCCTGCGTACCTACATGTGTCAACCTGAAGGGAGTATCGATTCACGCACGCAAAATACTCAGCATCCACTTTACTGAGTATTTAATTCACTAATTTTACAGGTTGACGCTGGCCATGTAATGCACATGAATCATAAGGTCTTTAGTATAGGGTCAAGCGAACCAGTTACAAGTCATACCTTTGTCTTAATTACGAAAAAATGGTTAATAAATTAGTTTTCATGGGTAATTATTCAACAAAGCGTACAAAAATCCATCACCAGCAGGTTCCCGGTGTGCTTAAACAACAACTTTGATAAACTGTTTACTCAAATCACACCGGCCAGCAATAGTTGCATGACTTCAACCTTAATTCTGTTCAATAAACCCTACATGGTGCTTTCGCAGTTCACCGACGCTGAAGGCCGTGAAACCCTCAAAGATTACATTCAGGTTCCCGATGTCTATGCAGCAGGACGGCTCGACCGGGATTCAGAGGGGTTACTGGTGCTTACCAATAATGGCGCGTTACAACATAAACTCGCCCACCCAAAGGCCAAAACCAGCAAAACTTACTGGGTACAGGTGGAGGGCGAAGTATCAGATGAAGCCATTGAAGCGCTACGCCATGGTGTAGAATTAAAAGATGGTCTGACCCGACCAGCCAAAGTGCAGCGCATCGCAGAACCTGCGGTATGGCCACGCAACCCGCCTATTCGGGAACGGGCGAATATTCCCACCACCTGGTTGTCGATCACCATCAGTGAAGGCCGTAACCGCCAGGTGCGTCGTATGACCGCCCATGTGGGGAACCCCACCCTGCGACTTATCCGCTATCGGGTAGGAAACTGGACGCTGGATGGCATTGCCAACGGCGAATACGTCAGCCTGCCCGGCCCGCCAATGAAACCGGTCGATAAGGCAAATAAACGCCCTGCCCGACGAAGCCGGCCCAAACAACGGCAAAAAACACGTTGAGCGCCGCAAAAAGGCGCTTTTAAAGGTGCCAAAAGTTGCATTTTCTGGTAAACTCCGCGCCCCGTAAATAACATGAGAGTGCACGGTTAACTAATGTCTCAGCTTGCCACTTCGGCCCCCAATAAACAAAAAGTCATCGTCGGTATGTCCGGTGGTGTGGATTCTTCTGTTTCTGCTTATTTGCTCCAGCAACAAGGCTACGAAGTTGAAGGCCTGTTTATGAAAAACTGGGAAGAAGACGACAACGACGAATACTGCGCCGCGGCTGAAGATTTAGCCGATGCCCAGGCAGTTGCCGATAAACTGGGTATTTACCTGCACACCATTAATTTTGCAGCCGAGTACTGGGACAACGTGTTTGAGTACTTCCTGGCAGAATACAAAGCCGGCCGCACGCCCAATCCGGATATCATGTGCAATAAGGAAATCAAATTTAAGGCTTTCCTTGAATACGCAGCCGAAGACTTAGGTGCCGACTTTATTGCCACCGGCCATTATGTGCGCCGCCGCGAAGTTGACGGCCACTGGCAGATGCTGCGCGGTCTGGACAATAACAAAGATCAGAGCTATTTCCTCTACACCCTGGGCGAAGAACACGTTGCTAAAACCCTGTTCCCGGTAGGCGACATCGAGAAGCCTCAGGTTCGGGAAATTGCCGAGCAACAAGGCCTGGTCACCGCTGACAAAAAAGACAGCACCGGCATTTGTTTTATCGGCGAACGTAAGTTTAAAGACTTCTTAAGTCAGTACCTGCCGGCTCAACCCGGTATCATCGAAACCGCCGAAGGCGTGGAAATTGGCCAGCATGAAGGGCTGATGTATCACACCCTGGGGCAACGTAAAGGTCTGCACATCGGCGGCCTGGCCGAATACGGCGACGATCCCTGGTATGTGGTAGATAAAGACGTTGAACGCAACGTGCTTATCGTTGGTCAGGGCGCTAACCACCCTCGTCTTTACTCAGACGGCCTGATTGCCAAGCAATTGCACTGGGTTAACCGCACGATGCCAACCGAACCATTTCGTGCCGCTGTGAAAACCCGTTACCGCCAGCAGGATATTCCCTGCCTGGTTACGCCCGTTGGCGACGATCAGGTAAAGGTAAAGTTCGACGAACCACAAAAGGCGGTTACACCTGGTCAGTCTGCGGTGTTCTATCAGGATGAAGTCTGCCTGGGTGGCGGCATTATTGAGAGTTACCTACGCTAATGTTGGATACAGCCATCGAAAAACAACTGGGTCTGGCGGGTGTTTGTCAGGCCGCTCGACTGGTGCAGTCGATTGCCCGCACCGGTGAAGCGGATAAACATGCAGTAGAAGCCAGTTTATCAAGTATTCTGGTCACGGATTCAGACACCACACAGCAGGTATTCGGCCAGTTAGAAAATTTAAAAACCGGTTTTCAGGTAATTGTTGGCCAGTTAGGCGATCATAACTCTAAAAAAGATACCGAGCTAACCCGCTATATCGCCAGTGTACTTGGACTTGAACGAAAGCTGGCAAAAAACCGCAAAGCCATGAATGAGTTGGGCGAACGTATTTCCCATGTGCAACGCCAGCTGGCGCATATGGACTTTGAAAGCCCGCAGATTTTATCGTCGCTGGCGAGTATTTATTCAGACGTGATCAGCCCGTTGGCGCCAAAAATTCAGATTGCCGGTAATCCCAGCTGCCTGAGTCAGCCACTCAATCAACACCGGGTTCGGGCCCTGTTGCTGGCTGGTGTGCGCGCCGCCGTATTGTGGCGTCAGCTGGGCGGGCAGCGCCGACAGATTTTATTTAAACGTAAAGCAATTCTGCGCAGTGCCCAGCAGGCACTGAGATTAATGAACTAATTGAGGAGCAAAAGGTGGAACTATCCCAATTAACGGCAATTTCTCCGGTCGATGGTCGGTATGCCTCTAAAACAGGCGAGTTACGGTCTATTTTTAGTGAGTACGGCCTGCTTAAATACCGGGTTGAAGTTGAAGTCAGATGGTTACAAAAACTGTCCAAGCTTGACGGTATCACCGAAGTCCCTGACTTTTCTCCTCAGTCGCATAAACTGCTCGACAGCATTGTGGCGGAGTTTTCGGTAGACGATGCGCGCCGCATCAAAGAAATCGAACGTACCACCAACCACGACGTAAAAGCAGTAGAGTATTTCCTCAAGGAAAAAGTCGCTGATAACAGCGAACTGAACGCTATCAGCGAGTTTATCCACTTTGCCTGTACCTCAGAAGACATCAATAACCTATCGCATGCCCTGATGTGCACTGAAGCCCGTGATACCGTTATCCTGCCTTACTGTGATAAGTTAATCGATGCGCTTAAAGATCTGGCCCGAGAATACCGCAGCATTCCAATGATGGCGCGTACGCACGGTCAGCCAGCATCGCCAACGACCATGGGTAAGGAAATGGCTAACGTGGCCGTACGCTTGCAGCGTCAGCGCGATCAAGTCGCGGCAGTAAGCCTGCTGGGTAAAATCAACGGTGCAGTAGGTAACTATAATGCTCACCTGTCGGCTTACCCTGAGCTGGACTGGCACACTATCTCTGAAGATTTTGTCACCAGCCTGGGTATTACCTGGAATGCGTTTACCACGCAAATCGAGCCGCATGATTACATTGCCGAACTGTTTGATGCCATTGCGCGTTTCAACACGATTCTGCTGGACTTCGATCGTGACGTCTGGGGTTACATTGCGCTGGGTCACTTTAAGCAAAAAACGGTTGCCGGCGAAATTGGCTCCTCTACCATGCCACATAAAGTTAACCCTATCGACTTTGAAAACTCGGAAGGTAACCTCGGCATCGCTAACGCTATTTTCGATCATCTGGCTGCCAAACTGCCTGTATCACGCTGGCAGCGCGACCTGACCGACTCAACGGTACTGCGTAACCTGGGTGTTGGCGTTGGCTATGCAGTTATCGCTTATCAGGCAACATTGAAAGGTATCAGCAAGCTGGAAGTTAACGAGCAAAGCCTGCTTAACGAACTGGATAACAACTGGGAACTGCTGGCAGAGCCTATTCAAACCGTTATGCGTCGTTACGGTATCGAAAAGCCGTATGAAAAACTCAAAGAGCTGACCCGCGGTAAGAAAGTGAATGCTGAGGTGATTAGTGAGTTCATCGATAATCTTGAGATGCCACAAAGTGCCAAAGACCAGCTGAAACAGCTGTCTCCACAAGCCTATATTGGTGACGCGATCCGTCTGGTAGATCAGTTACTGGGCGAATAAACCTTTGCTACGCTTGGCAACTCCTACGCTAAGGAGTTGCCATGTTACCGCTAACCACTGCCCTTCCCGCTTCACAGCGCACATCAGAACAAGTCAGGCTAACGCTCAATCTTACCCTGCTGTTATTTACGGTAGCCATGCTGCTACAACTCCCGGCAGTTTATTACTTTGCAAGCCCGGACTCATTACAAAGCTATAACTGGCTGGGTCACTTTCTGGTCTTACTCGTAATGATACTGATTCAGCGGCAAGTGAGTCTCAACTGCCTCAAAGTAGCTTTGTTTACGCTTTATTACAGCTATCTCACCTGGGTTCTACTGTTATGGCCAGGGCTATCTAATACTCATTATTACTATCTGCTCGCCGTGGTGATAAGCGGGTTTGTGTTTACCCGTGCAGAACGGCTGGCACAAATCACAGTGCTGACTGGCGCAGTATTTTTATTCAGTTTATTTAGTATCCTTCACTATCAGCCACAACTGGAGTTTGGCATCCTGCGTCTCACCAACGACCTTACCCTCGGCGCGCTGAGCCTGGGTATTTACCGGGTGCTTCGCCAACAAACCGTCAACCGCTGGCAGGGCCTACGCGGCGCACACCAGTCCTCTGTGAATACCCTGAAGCAATTACTGCCAAAAGATCCCGAACAGCCCGCCCGTTTCTGGCAGCCAGGGAAAACCAGGCGCTACCCTTTTTCCTGCGTGTTATTTGCCGATCTCAGTGGCTACACAACCCTCAACCGGCAATACGGCGACCGCGTTATGCTAACCGGCCTGAAGCGCCTTTATTCAGGTATTGATAGTTTATGCGACCAGTTTTCGGTAGAAAAAATCAAGACAAATGGCGATCAGTATATGGTAGTGAGCAATCTACAAAACCAGGCGGATAAAAATTGTTGTGTACAGATGTATCAATTTGCCTGTGCTTTGCACCATATGATTGTTCGCTACAGTGATCACCATCACCTTAATTGTACGGTGCGCATTGGCATCGCTACAGGCCCTTTGACCGCAGGCATGATTGGTAGAAACCGGCCTTCTTTTGATGTCTGGGGCGAAACGGTTAATCTGGCCGCCTGCCTGGAGCAGAATGCTGTCAGAGAATATATTGCAGCATGCCCTGTTACTGTTAAACATCTTCCTGCTCATCTGGTCGCAGCCGAAATTAACCTGGCAAGCAGCAAACACCCTGATACAGAAATGTACTACCAACTTAAAATCAACTGACAACTATCGGCTGTGGGTTTTAATCCACCGCTAACCCGGAGATAATGGCACAAATACAAAACGATAATGATAACTGTGCTTAATTTAGATATTGCTGCTTTTTTACAAACCTACTGGCAGAAAAAACCTTGTGTTATTCGCAATGCCCTGCCTGATTTTACCGACTTTATTGATGAACACGAGCTGGCAGGCCTTGCCATGGAGCCAGAGCTTGATAGCCGGGTGATCAGTAAACAAGCCGAACAATGGTCAGTTCAGCAAGGACCCTTTGAAGATTTCTCGGCTTGTCAGGGGCAATGGACACTGCTGGTTCAGGGGGTAGACAGATTTCTTGACGAAGCCAGCGAACTTATGGACAGGTTTAATTTTATCCCCAACTGGCGGGTTGACGATCTGATGATCAGTTTTGCGGTACCAGGCGCAGGAGTGGGCCCCCATGTTGATCAGTACGATGTATTTTTGCTGCAAGGTAAAGGTAGCAGGCGCTGGCGGGTGGGGTCGCCCGAAGGCCTCACCAGCATCCAGCCGGTTAAAGGGCTGTGCCAGGTAGATGACTTCACACCAGTGATTGATTGTGAGTTACAGCCGGGTGATATTCTTTATATCCCGCCCGGCTGGCCCCATGATGGGGTAACACTCAGCGACAGTCTGACTTACTCCATCGGCTTTCGGGCACCCGATCAGGTTCAGCTTGGCAACTATCTGGCCGAACATTTACAAACCCGGCTTACCGGCACAAAGCGCTATACAGACACGGCCCGGGCTCAGTCAGACTCTCCTGCCGAGGTATCGGCAAACGATGTCGACGCACTCAAAGACTTGCTGCACAAAGCCATCGATGATGACAATTTCAGTCAAAGCTTGTTAGCCATGTTAAGCGAACAAGGTATTGAAACCGAGATCAATGAACCTGTTGATAGCCAGACTCTACAGAAGCATCTCGAATCAGGGGCCAGGCTGGTTAAATTGCCAGGCTGCCGGCCACTGTTAAACAAGCAATTTCCGAACTGTTTATTCATTAATGGCGAGATAATTAATTTTTCTCCTGAAAATTACCCGCTAATGTGCCAGCTGATAAGCAAGTCCGACATTGATCGCACTGATATGGCATCCGCCCCGGACAAACTGGATATTTTTTATACATTCACTACACTGGTAAATATGGGGTACTGGGAACTCTGACCTGAAATTCGCTGTACAGGTCCGGACAACTCACTGGGATAACCTGCAGGCATCACAGCCGGCATGGTAATATGGGGATTAGTATGGCGTATAAAGTCCAGCAGGTACTTTGGCGAGAGGCCTGTGAGCAACTGAAAACACTCAGAAAAGCGGTGTACGTACTGGAATGGCAACTCCCGGAAACCACGGAGTTTGATGATCTGGATAGCAAAGCCGCCCACGTTTTACTGTTTTGTGATAAAAACACCCCTATAGCCACCGGACGTCTGACCCCAAGCGGCGAGCTAGGACGAATAGCTGTATTACCCGGCCATCGCACTCTGGCGGTTTATAAGCTATTGTTTGCAGCCCTCATTAAACACGCTGAATCGCAAAACATCAAACAAATCCAGTTACAGTCTGAACTCGCCAGTGTTGAATTTCATCAGGCCAAAGGGTTCAAGCCGGTTGGTAAGGTGTTTATGGAAGCCGGCATTCCCATGCAAAAGATGGTGTGTAACCGGCAAAACTTTGATATTCCGGATGTACGGCATATACATTAATCCCGCACGGTCCTGTGATTGAGGCCCTATAAATTGAAGATTAGCGATTAGGTATCAGAGACTAGCCCCAAAGTCCTTCGTTTTCTTGCAGCAGGTAGATTTTTTCTGCGCGGTCGGCCAGCAATTGCGCATAAGACGTCTGACTGGCATCTGCCTTATCGTTATTTTGCAGCAGATTTTCGGCTTTAATTTGCCAGCGCATCGAAAAATAGCGCAGCGCCCCACGAGCATCTTCAGCGTTATCGGCAAGGGTAAAATCAGTCGGCAAATCACCGGTTAATACCCAGTACATTTTTTTATCCATGGCTTTAATTTTCCACACCGCGACCAGTGGTGCCAGATAACGGCATTCCTCTGTCACTACGGTGTCAAAAAGCACGCCTTCTTTTGCCAGAAACTGGTTTGCTTGCTGAAAGGCTTCGCGGGCCCAGGTCTGGATTTGTTCTTCTGTTAGTTGTTCTGTCATAGTGCTTATGTTCTTTTAGTTAGACACTGCAATAACACTTGCAGCGGGTGTTTTGGTTTAAACTCATCAATACGGTTTACCTGACTGCGGCAGGAATAGCCGCTGGCCATTATTTGCTGCGGTTGATAACGGGCTACCGCCTGCTGCCAGCTCATTTCATAAATACCCAGCGAGTTGGCTTTATTGACCGCTTCATGGCCGTAATTGCCGGCCATACCGCAACAGCCAACTTTCACAATGTCAGTTTTTTGCCCGACCCTGGCAAAGAGATCCTGCCAGATTTGTTCGGTTTTCGGTAATGCGGTCTTCTCGGTACAGTGGGCAAACAATGCCATAACCGGTCCGTCAGATTTAACAACTCCACTTTGCCAGGTTGACTCAGGGAGTGTCGCCAGCCATTCATGCACAGTATGCACAACAAAGTCGCCGCGCGCGGCACCAAGTGCTTTGTACTCATCCCGATAACACAGTACCAGCGGCGTATCGACCCCAACCATGGGCATATTCAACGCTGCAACCTGATTTAAAAAGGCTGCGGTATCGGCGGCTGTACGGGCAAACTTTTCCAGAAAGCCGGTCACGTGCAGGGTTTTGCCATTGGGCTTAAATGGTAGCAATACCGGCGTTTTACCAAGCGCTCTGATCAGGCGACCAAAGTCAGTGACCACCTCTGCATCATAATAACTGGTGAAAGGATCCTGCACGATTAACACGTAATTTTCGCGCTGTTCGGCATCAAGTTGTTCCAGTTCGGCAAGGTTGAATGTTTGCATTACCTCTGCTGCCCGCTCGGTTAGTGTAGGAACAGACAATGGCGGCGCATCCACATAACCGGCTACCTTTTCAAGTAGCGATTTTGCCACACCGTTGTTCATCAGTGCATTGCTGACCTTGGGCAACTTAGCCATCAGTGGGGTTAGCGATTCCACATTGGCCACCAGATGATGTTTCAGCGGACGCAAATAGCGCTGATAATACACATTTAAAAATTGTGCTCTGAATTCAGGTACATCCACTTTAACCGGGCACTGACTGCTACAGGATTTACACGCCAGACAGCCATTCATGGCTTCCAGCACCTCATGAGAAAAGTCTTCGGTATCAGCACGGGAGTTTTGCCAGCGCGTCAGCCAACTGGTTTTATACTGTCCATTCATCAACGCCTGATGATCCACGCCCTGGTTAGCCAGTAAACGCAGCCATTCACGGATTAAACCGGCCCGGCCCTTAGGGCTATGACGGCGGTCGCGGGTGATCTTGCTGGAAGGACACATGGGCGACGTCGTATCGTAGTTAAAACACAGACCGTTACCGTTACAGTCCATGGCTGGCTTAAAGGTTTCTTTAAATGCCACGGGTATGGTGCGGTCGAGGGTCGCCCGTTTCGGATCGCTCACCTTCACCAACTCATCATCGCTGTCGATAGGGGTACAGATTTTTCCCGGATTCATTTTATTGCCCGGATCAAAAGCGCCCTTTATGCGACGCAATTCGGCAAATAATGACTCGCCGAAAAACGCCGGGCCATACTCACTGCGGAAGCCCTTCCCGTGCTCACCCCACATAAGACCACCGTATTTGGCTACCAGAGCAACCACTTCATCAGAGATCTGATGCATCAGCTTTTCCTGCTCCACATCGCACAAATCGAGCGCCGGGCGCACGTGTAATACGCCGGCATCCACATGGCCAAACATACCGTATTGAAGGCCGTGGCCGTCAAGTAAAGCGCGGAACTCCATAATAAAGTCGGCTAGATTCTCAGGCGGCACACCGGTATCTTCGGCGAAGGCGATGGGTTTTTGGCTGCCCTTGGTATTACCCAGCAGTCCCACCGACTTTTTACGCATCGCGTAAATTTTATTGATATCAGCTTTATCAAAGGTGAGCTGATAACCAATCACGCCATATTCGCCACTTTCAGCCGACGCCGTAAGCTCCTCTTCTAAACGGGCAATGCGCTTTTTAATTTCATCCAGATCATTGCTGTTGTACTCCACCATATTGAGGCCAAGCATTTCTTTGCCCGGCACATCTTCAATCAGATTAGAAATGGAGTGCCAGATAATATCGGTGCGCGCCAGATTGAGTACTTTACTGTCGACGGTTTCCACCGACGTCGCCTGCGCGGCAATCATTCGCGGCGCATGGCGTAAGGCAGACTCAAATGAATCGTATTTTATGTTCACCAGCGCAGTATGTTTTGGTATTTTGGTTAGCGATAATTTGGCTTCGGCAACAAACACCAGCGAGCCTTCAGAGCCGGTGATCAGTCGGCTGACATCAATTAACTGCTTTTCTTCATCAAAAGCATGCTCTAAATCGTAGCCGGTTAAAAAGCGGTTCATACGCGGGAATTTAGCCAGAATATCTTCTCGCTTACCGCGGCAGGTATTGAGCACCTGACGCAAAATACGTCCGTAGGTGTCGCTGCGGCTGGCTTGCTGCTCAGCTTGGGCAACCGATAATGGCTGGGTTTGCAGTATTTCACCATTAGCCAGTACCGATGTTAAACCCAGTACGTGATCGCTGGTTTTACCGTATACCAGGGAACCTTGCCCTGATGCATCTGTGCTTATCATACCGCCCAGTGTGGCTCGGTTACTGGTAGATAAATCCGGCGAAAAGAAAAAACCATAAGGGCGTAAGGCGTCGTTTAACGCGTCTTTAACTACCCCGGACTGAACTCTTACCCAGCCTTCTTCTGGATTGATCTCCAGTACTTTGTTCATGTGCCGGGACATGTCCACAACAATACCGTCGGTCAGGCTCTGGCCATTAGTGCCGGTACCGCCGCCCCGAGCGCTGAATTTCACCTGCGGATGCTGGTTAGCCAACTCACCAATGAGCTGTAAATCGTTAATGCCTTTGGGATGAATTACGGCTTGCGGTAACTTCTGATATACCGAGTTATCCGTTGCCACCGCCAGGCGGCTGCCATAGCTGTATTCAATGTCGCCGGAAAAAGAGGATTTTTCCAGGCGCTGAAGGTAGGTTCTGTAATCATCAGAAACGGTCGATTCAACTGGTACAACAGGTAAATTCAAAGCTACGCTCTCACTGGTGAATAGGCGGCTAAGTATACCTAGGCTAACGCAGGGTCTCCACCGTTACCGGCTGATTTTTTATCACCATTTATTTGGCGATATTACCTAACTGCTTGCAAATAAATTCAACCAATTATAATGTCAGGTTATAATAATGAAAATTATAGCAGGATTTCGTTAATGGCCATTTCATCGAACCTCAATCTTCTGGATCGTTCCATTCGTGGTGTGATTGGTATTTGCGTAACGGCCTTCGCACTGTTTAACGGTGATCTTATTGGCGATGTGTTTATTGAAGTCTTGTTGGGGATTTTCGGATTACTGAATCTCATTTCTTTGTTTACAGGCTGGTGTCCGGTGTACCAGCTGGCAGGCATTGACACTCGTAAACACTAAGTAACACCGCGGCACCTATGCAGCAAATTGCAAAAATAAAGCAGGACAAGTCGGTTAAGCCAAGGCTTATCTGGGCCTGTTTGTGTGTTGCTTTACTGGTGTCGGCCATCTATGTAACGGTCTCTTACCGGCTGACGGCCGATATCACCGTTCACTCAGAATTAAAGGCGATGGGCCACATCACCAGCTTAGTCAGTAACGAACTAAGCCAGGCAGAAGATGCCGACGATGTGGACAGCATCTTAAATGAAATTCTACTGTCGGCTGTCAACAGTCCGGCGTTTATTAGCGTAACCACCCCGCAGCAACAGTGGCACAAAAACCTGCTGATATCTGCCACCAAACGTAGCACTCTGTTGCAGTTAGTGGCCGAAGCAAAAGACAATGCCGAGCCCATCGAGGTAAATGACGATACGTTTCTGTGGCAGCAGCATAAAATTGCTCAGTATCAGATAACCTTTGTGCAGCAAACCCAGGCGCTGGACGTCACCCTGGAATTTGTTGCCAAACGACTACTGGTCACCTCTATCATTGTATTCTGGATAGCGGTCTGGCTGGCTCTTACCCTTGCCTCTTTAATTTCCAGGCGGGCAGAACAGGTAAATGAGTCGCTGGCGTACATTGCCACACATGACTCACTCACCGGACTGCCGAACCGCCTGTACCTGATAGAACTGTTGGAAAATTCACTGGGCCCGGCAACCGACGAGATCGACACGCCGGTTGACGAAGGATGCTTGTTGATTATCGACCTCGACCGCTTTAAAGAAGTTAACGATTCTTTTGGTTACGCCGCGGGGGATACTTTATTAAAAGAGATTGCCAAGCGCGTTAGCGACTTAATCAGTGCCCCGGCCGAACTTATCCGTACCGGCGGCGATGAGTTTTTTATCTGGGCCCCCGACTACACCATTGAACAAGCTAAAACACTGTCGTTAGACATCGTCAATTCCTGCAATGCCCCAATACTCATTAACGGACTTACCGTTAACAGTGGAGTCAGCATCGGTATATCTCATTACCCCAGTCAGGCCGATGATACCGCCGGTTTAATTGTCTGCGCGGATACTGCTATGCATAAAGCCAAAGCAATGCGCAGCGGCTGGCAGGTGTATGACAACAAGAAAATCGCCGACTACAAAGACATACTGCAACTGCGCGCTGAGCTCAATGACGCCCTTGCCCAGCAGCAAATAATTTTGTATTACCAGCCCAAGGTAGACTTAGCTACAGGGGAAGTCACCGGTGCCGAAGCCCTCTGTCGCTGGCAGCATCCGCGGCTGGGCTTACTTGGCCCGGGCGAATTTATCGACCTCATTGAACACTCCGGCAAGGTACAGGAGTTCGGCCGTTACATAATTGCTACCGCAGCGGCTCAGGCTGAGCATTGGCATACAAGTGGTCTGTTGGTGCCTATCGCCATTAATCTCTCGCCCTATAACCTGCTGGACCCGGGACTGGCGGATTTTATTAGTGAAACGCTTAAACGCCATAATATCCCGCCACGGTTTATTGAAATTGAACTTACCGAAAACGAAACCTGCATAAACATAGACTATATCCAGTCTGCTCTGGCTCAGATTCGCGAGTTAGGCGTTAGCCTGGCAATTGATGATTTTGGCACCGGCATGAGCTCGCTGGCCTATTTGTCGGAGTTACAGGTAAACGTGTTAAAAATCGATCGGGCGTTTATTTGCGACCTGACCACTAACCAGGGCCATAGAGCTATTATTGCCGCTGCCGTCACACTTTCGCAATCATTTGGCTGCGATATGGTGGCTGAAGGGGTCGAAACCCAGGAACAGGCGCGTATGCTTTATGAAATGGGCTGTCAGTCTGCGCAGGGCTTTTTGTTCGCCCGCCCGATGCCCGCAGAGGCATTTCACACCTTACTAACACAGCAAAAACCGCAATTTAACGACGCGTTTTAAGTATTAACCAGGAAAGCGATATATTTTATTACATTTATGTTTTTGTACTCTTTGCATAACTGGTTAAGATAGCCGTAGTACATAAACCACTCTGTATTCTGAAAAATGATTAAGGCCATCCGATTAAGCCTTGGTGCCATACTGTTCCTGACCGGGATAGTTCTAACCCTGCTGCCAGGTTCAATTCTGCTGGTGTTAGGTGGATTAATGCTGCTTAGCTATGACTGGCCCAGAGCCCGTTCGTGGTTGCGCTTTTTTCAGAATCAAATGACCAGCTCAGCGCGCAGGCTCGACCGCCTGCTACTCAACCGACGCCTGCGTAAATCCAGAGTCCGTTAAGCAACAGCGCAGACGACAACTAACGTAAGCCAGCTACAGCTCCTCATTAAAAAGTAGTACCACGCTACCGCCACTCAAGTTGCTGCCTGCGTTAACGGACACACCAATACCGATGCTGTCGAGCCAGCTATCCTGACTCCTGATATCAAGCAGCCAGCCAAGCCCAAACTGATAGTAGTGACTGGTCCCCATCGGCTCTATAGCGTCGCCGGTAAGGTCGATACGTCGCATCAGGGCTCGCACCTGCGTATTGCGACCATAGACTTCAGGCGTATCAAAATGAAAAGTTAAGGTATTGCTTAAACGACCGGTCTCTACCTCAGTTCGTTGATAGCGGCTATCGGTGTTAATTGTGTGACCCAGCGCATGGCGGTACTGTATTTTGTAATCAAAGCGCCGGCCCAGCAGTTTGCCCCGATAGACAGCACTTACCGCCGGATCAACCAGCCATAGCTGATAAGAAGTGTTGAGCAACTGACCATCAAAAAAGCCACGCAGAGCCAGTAATGCAGGATCCTGATAATCAAAATGATTGCGATAATACAGATACTGGGCGCTCATGCTGAAGGTCAGTTGCCAGGCTTTTGAAAAGCGGTAAAGCCAGTTTTTCTCGCCATAAACGATAACAGACTCTTCATCGAAGGTATTGATGTAATCAGGCTCACTGTAAATGATGTCCTGATTGGAGCCTACATAAGAAATTCTCACACCATAACTGGTGTGCCAGTTTGCCGAAAGTCTCTGAGGCTCAAAGGACCAGGGTAACGAGTAAGTGCGCAGTGATTTGCGCAGGGCAAAGGATTCTTCATTACCAACATTTAGGTCACCGAAATCGGCAAACTCATTAGGATCAAAATCCATAATCCCTAAGGAAATCAGTGACGAGTCGGCAACTACAACCGTAAGCGCCGTATTCTGGGCCACAAACCCTCGGATAAGTTCTCCCACCATATCAGAGGCGGATGCTTCCTGCCCCAGCGCAGACCAGCTAAATGTGCACAGTATGCCTAGTGAAAATAACCGTTTCAATGAGTATCGCCAGCTGCGGTACATAATGGTCAATTCCCTGACTTCTTACTACCTTATAATACCTGATAACCGGCAATAAAAAAGGCCAGCATTTGCTGGCCTTTCACAGATTTAGTTAACCATTATTAACCGAGGTTTTCGGCCAGGTATAACCAGGTTTCAACCACGGTATCCGGGTTAAGTGATACTGAGTCAATACCCTGCTCTACCAGCCATGCTGCGAAGTCTTCGTGGTCTGATGGTCCCTGACCGCAGATGCCCACGTATTTGCCTCGTTTTTTGGCTGCCTTAATCGCCATAGAAAGCAATGCTTTAACTGCATCATTGCGTTCTTCAAACAAATGAGCAATCAGACCTGAGTCTCGGTCCAGACCCAGGGTAAGCTGCGTCATATCGTTAGAGCCAATCGAAAAACCATCGAAGATATCAAGGAACTGATCGGCCAGTAAGGCATTAGACGGCAGTTCGCACATCATAATCACGCGCAGGCCATTTTCGCCTTGCTTAAGCCCTTGCTCTGCCAGCAGCTCGATAACCTGACGACCTTCTTCTACCGTGCGTACGAATGGGATCATGATCTCAACATTGGTTAAGCCCATCACATTGCGAACCCGCTTAATGGCTTCACACTCAAGCGCGAAACAGTCGCGGAAGTCTTCAGACACATAACGGCTGGCGCCACGGAAACCCAGCATTGGGTTTTCTTCGTCCGGCTCGTACTGATAACCACCTACCAGGTTGAAGTATTCGTTAGACTTAAAGTCAGACATCCGCACAATCACTTTCTCTGGCGAGAAGGCCGCACCGATAGTCGAAATACCTTCTACCAGTTTCTGGATGTAGAACTCTTTAGGCGACTCGTAACCGGCAATCATATCGCTGATTTCTTCTTTCAGCTCTTCAGGCTGGGTATCGAAGTTCAGCAACGCTTTAGGATGCACACCAATCATGCGGTTGATGATAAATTCCAGACGCGCTAAACCAACACCTTTGTGTGGTAAGCGGGCAAAATCGAAAGCGCGATCCGGGTTACCCACGTTCATCATCACTTTAGTAGGTGATTCCGGCATGGAGTCGATGCGCGAAGTAGTGACATCGAATTCCAGTTCCTGGTTGTAGATATAACCGGTGTCACCTTCGGCACAGGATACGGTAATCGCGTCGCCGGTACTGATAGTGTCAGTTGCATTGCCACAACCCACCACAGCAGGAATACCTAACTCACGGGCAATAATCGCCGCGTGACAGGTACGGCCACCACGGTTGGTAACAATCGCTGAGGCCTTCTTCATGATCGGCTCCCAGTCCGGGTCGGTCATATCGGTAACCAGTACATCACCGGCCTGGATCTTGTCCATTTCATCGATGGAGCCCAGCACTTTCGCCTGACCAGCCCCAATCTTATGACCAATGGCACGACCTTCACACACGATCCCTGCTGAGCCTTTCAGTTGGAAGCGCTCGATAGTTTGCGCATCTTCACGGCTGCGTACGGTTTCAGGACGGGCCTGAACGATGTACAACTGGCCATCGACGCCATCTTTAGCCCATTCGATGTCCATTGGACGGTCGTAGTGTTTTTCGATGATTTGCGCCTGCTTAGCCAGTGCCTGCACTTCTTCGTCGGTTAACGAGAAGGTTTTGCTGTCGGCCGGATCGATGTCAACGATGGTAACCTGATTACCGTGACTCTGATCTGCAGAGTAAATCATCTTGGTTAATTTGCTTCCCAGATTACGGCGCACAATGGCTGGCTTACCGCTATCCAAGGTAGGTTTGTGAACGTAAAATTCATCGGGGTTAACAGCGCCTTGTACCACCATTTCACCCAAACCAAATGAGCTGGTAATAAACACTACGTCTTCGAAACCTGATTCGGTATCGATGGTGAACATTACACCCGACGAAGCGATATCACTGCGCACCATGCGCTGCACGCCGGCAGACAATGCCACGCCTTTGTGGTCGTAACCCTGGTGCACGCGGTATGAAATAGCCCGGTCGTTAAACAGTGACGCAAATACGTGCTTCACTGCCACAATCACGGCGTCGTAACCTTTCACATTAAGGAAGGTTTCCTGCTGACCAGCAAATGAGGCATCCGGCATATCTTCTGCAGTGGCAGAAGAACGTACCGCAAATGACGCTTCGTCACCGGCATCACCCTGCAGGGAAACAAACGCGGTGCGGATTTCTTCTTCGAGTTTGCCCTGGAAAGGCGTATCGATAATCCACTGACGAATATTTTTACCTGCCTCGGCTAACGCACCGACGTCGTCGACATCCAGTGAGTCGAGCACTTCATGAATTCTAGCTTCAAGTCCGCTTTGCTCTAAAAATTCATTAAACGCGTAAGCTGTTGTTGCAAATCCTCCAGGTACTTTTACACCCGCGTTCGCCAGGTTTGAGATCATCTCACCTAACGAGGCATTTTTACCGCCAACACGATTAACATCGTGCATGCCTAACTCTTGATACCAAAGTACGTATTCTTGCACTTTACAGCCTCCAGCTTGTCACTTTTTCTTTACGCTCACTCAAATGTGAACTTGTAGGGTAGAGGTTAAACCATCACTGAAAGTAATTCAGGCTGGCTTTTCCATAGGGAAATTCTAAAATGCCGATTATAAGAAAGTAAAATTTTATTTCATTTCGTAATAAATTTACGACAAAGTTAAGGAGTTGTTGTGCGCACAGCATTTTACATTTCGGACGGTACTGCCATTACGGCAGAGGTGTTTGGCCACGCTTTATTGTCACTTTTCCCTACAGAATTCAATCACAAGACAATTCCTTTCGTTGAAACTGAAGAACACGCTTACGCTGTAATTGAAAAAATATCTGAAAGTTTTCAAGATACCGGGGAACGACCGCTCGTTTTTTATACGGTTGTAAACCCGGATGTTCGGCGAGTTATCGCAAGATCCGTGGGAATTAACTACAATTTTCTTGACCAATTTGTGGCGCCACTGGAAAAAATCATTGGTGTGCCATCAAAACCAGAAAAACATCGTACCCACAGTATTCATGAAAAAACTTACGATATTCGTATTGAAGCAGTCAACTACGCGCTGGCAAATGACGATGGATCAAATCTTAAGGATTATAAAGAAGCCGACATTATTTTAGTGGGTGTATCGCGTTCCGGTAAAACACCAACAAGTTTATATCTGGCCCTGCAATATGGCATTAAAGCGGCTAATTACCCTTTCACCGAAGAAGATATGGGGGACATGCTGAAACTGCCACCGGCTCTACGCCAGTTTAAGCAAAAGCTGTTTGGTCTGACTATCGAGGCATCACGACTCAGTCAAATTCGCTCAGAACGCCGGGCTAACAGCCGCTATGCCTCTATACAACAATGCCGCATGGAACTTCGTGAGGTGGAAAACTTATATCGTAAAGAGAAAATACCGTTCTTAAACAGTACCAAATACTCCATCGAGGAGATCTCAGCAAAAATACTCGCTGAGACCGGCCTGCAACGACGTAAATACTAAGTGCGGAAGCGTTTCAACAACGGGGCAAGATGCGCTTCAAAGGGTTGCCAGCGCCCCTGCCCTTTGCGATTGATCGGTTGGCGAACCTGTTCGGCACTGGGCGTTTTGATGAGCCGGTCGGTCTGATGGAAGTCCAGGCAGGCCTGTTCGAAAGGCACGCCAAGGTAATCCAGCATTCGCTTCACTTGCCCACCTAAATCATCCAGCACATCTTCGTGCTGAACACGTAATACCGCGCCGGGTAAGATTTCGTCCCAATGATCCATAAGCTTTCGGTAAGCCTGATAATACCGCGCCACTTCTTCCAGCCCATAAGAAAACTCCTGACCTTCACCAAACAGTTGCTTAAAGTTGCTGAAGCAACAATCCATCGGATCACGCCGCGCATCGATAATTTTGGCATTGGGCAGAATGCGTTTAATAAAACCCACATGCATAAAATTATTCGGCATCTTATCGATAAAAAACGGTGCTGAGCCGCGGTAATAAAGGGTTTGCTCAATGTACTGCTTACCCAGCTCATAGCATTGTTCAGCTGATAGTTCGGCAAGTGAATAAGGATATGGCTTGCCGCTTTCGCTTAATTGCGCGCCAACTGATGAAGCCAGACTGAGAATATTATGCAGCTCCATGGTGCCATCGATATCAGAGTGTGACGCCAGGATCTGTTCCAGCAGAGTTGAGCCTGCGCGCGGCATTCCCACGATAAAGATAGGCTCCGGTGACGGAAAGCCGCCGTGCAGATTAGCAAAACTGTCGCCGCGACAGGCTTCTACCTGCGCGGCAATCGCCTCTTCGGTACGCGCAATATCGTAGCCGGTAGAGATAAGCTTTAAGCGATTACCTTTTTCGTAGTAGGTAAATGACTTTTCAAACTGGCCGGCATCCTCAAACCCTTTACCCAGGGCAAAACACAGATGTATGCGGTCTTCAACGCCTATGGTTGACTGGGCTTCAATATCTGCCATATCCTGCAGCGCCTCTTCGGCGAACGTATACGACTTCATATTAGCGAGGCTCCAGTAAGCATCGCCAAACTGCGGATGATAGTGGGCCGCTTTGAGGTAAGCCTCAACCGCTTGTTGTTTGTTACCGGTGGTTTTGTAGGCGTGGCCCAATGCCAGCCACACGCCGGGCCGGTCTTCGTCGGCGCTCAGTAATTCCGTAAATATTGTGATGGCGTCTGCGGTGCGGTTAATCCCCAGTAGCGCATTGGCTTTAGCCATCAGAATTTGTAAGTTGTCCGGATAGGTAGCCAGCTGTTCATCGCTGATTTCGACCACTCGCTGATGTTTACCAAGCTTGGCCAGCAGGCCAAGATAGGCAATCACGGCTCTGAGATTATCCGGATAAAGGGCAACGCAGCTTTCTAATAAAAACTCTGCATCGTGATAAACCTTAAGCTGAATACCCAGCTCTGCCAGTAACAACATCCCTTCGGGGTGATGCTTATGCTGTTGCAGAAACTGACGGCAGACTTTCTCTGCGGTAGCCAGCTGCTTTTCATACATCAGGTCATACGCGCCCAGAATGGGTGGCGGGAGTTGCTCCAGATGAGCAATGTGCTGCAAAGCCAGTTGCTCGGCAGTGCTATCCTGATGCTGTTGATAAATTTTAAGTAGTTGTTTCCAACTGGTGATCAGCGCCGGATTATAGTGGGTAGCGCGAAAAAATGCGCTGGCCGCTTTATCCTGCTGGTTTAGTGCTAAAAAATTATACGCCTGTTCCTGATATGCCCGTCCATGTTCCGGTTGCAGATGTAATAACTCACTGAGTTCCTGCAAAGCCTGGTTGAACTGATTTGCCAGGCGCTGTGTTACTGCCGATAGATAAAGCAGTTCAATGCGCAGCGCAACCGGCAGCTCCACCGCTTTCAAAGCACTTATTTTTTCTATTGCTGCAGTAAGGTTTTTGGTTTGCAGCGATTGCTTTATCGCCTGAAACTGGTTTGAAAAATCTTGAGTCATAACGAATGCTGTATTTTTAACTGACGACGAAAAAGGCAGGCTTACGCCTGCCTTTTAACTCTTATTATGTATTAATATCAGCTATTAATAATAATCGAAAGAGAATCGTACACCCATTGTGCGTGGACGGTTAGTAACCACCTTAGGTGTGAACTGCTGAGTATCGATGTTCAGGATAGCGGATTCATCGAACAGGTTGTCGATAAACAACTCCACTTTCCAGCTGTCTTCAGACATGCCCACAGACACGTTACTGATCACGTAGCTTTCCTGTACATAACGACCACCGCGGAACGCATTACCGTCGCCATCAGTGAAAGTAGCACCTTCGTATACGGCCGCTTCGTCTTCGATTTTAAGACCAGAGCCCGTACCGTAGATGTGACGGGTGGCATCTTCCATTACATAAGCGTCCATGACCATGCCGGCTAAACGGTCACCTGTGTAGGCAACTGAGGCATTGACAAAGCCTTGTTGGCCGCCATCCAGTTCGAAGTAGTAACGCGCATTGATATTACCAGAGAAACTTGCAGTGTAAGGCAGTTCGCTACCTACGCCAGCGGCAATGCCTTCAAGTTCAGGATTAACACGAGTCAGCTCGGTATCAATCATGCTTAATGCCGCATTCACGACCAGGTCATCGGTTGCCAGCCAGGTGATGTCTGCATCCAAACCTTTAATCTCAGCATCACCTACGTTGTCGGTGAATACCAGGAAGCTGATGTTCGTCGGGTCGAAACGTGAAGTTTGTAGTTCGCCGATTTCAGAGTAGTAAGCCGTGGCGTTGATACGCACGATACCGTCTAAGAAATCACCTTTCATACCCACTTCGTAGTTATCCAGGGTATCCGTAGTGGAGTAGACCGGAATACGGAAGCCTTCAAACGCGCCAGACTGGTTATTTGACAGACCACCACCTACACGGTTAGTCACCGGCGGTCGGAAACCTTCTGAGTAGTTAGTGAATAACAGCACGTCATCACTGACTTTCCAGTCGAGGCCAAACTTAAAGATGGTGTCGTCGACGGTTAATACGCCGTCAGAACCTAAATCGCCAACTTCAAGCTGACCACTGGCCACGGCTGCCGCTACTGCATCCGGGTCGAGGCCAACGGCTGCCAGCTCGTCCGGATCCATTGAGCCGAATGCTTTAACACGACGGGTTACGTCAACAGTAGTGGTTGAACCTGTGTAGATATCATCAATCTGATACCAGCGTGCGCCCAAGCTCGCCGTTAAGCTGTCGGTGATGTCATATTCCATCTGACCGAATACCGCAATCTGCTCGATTTTGTGGGTAATGTCGTTAGCAAAGCTAATTTCTTCAGGGAATGGACCGCCGTCGCTATTGATACCTTCATTGCCCACCAGGGTGCGCTGTAAGTTATCAAAGCCGAAGGTGGTCATTTCGGTGTTAGCAATCTTGAACTGACCGACCGTAGCGACTTCCTGTTCGTCGTAGAACAAGCCAGCAGTGATGCGGAATGGCGCGTCGAACTTAGTGTCGATACGGAATTCGTGCGTCATGCGGGTGCTGGTGGTATCTTCTTTGTAGTATTTCACCGGGTCCAGACAGCGGATATCAGCAGGATTATCCGGCGTGTCATAGTGGTTACACAGGTAGTATGCCGAGAAAAGACCACCGTTGGTGTAGCCGGTGTAATCGGTGAGAGTATCGATTTCACGGTCTAAATAACCACCGGTATACACCACGTCGAGTTTGTCTAAACGACCGTCTACGGTCCAGGTGGTTAAACCAAACTCATCTGAGTTTTCATCAGCCTGAAAACGAATCGCCTGGTCTTCTGCTACAGTTGGGTCGTAAGCAAATACGCCTTCAGTATCCAGCGATTGCTGCGTGTGCTGAACCAGTAAATCCCAGTCTGAATTAATGTGGTAAGACAAACCAAAACGCGCACCGGCATACACCGCGTCGTTGAAGTCATCTTCAACATGCTGGCTGTTGCGTGGTGATACCACCGCAGCCGTGCTTGGCGTAATACCGCTGTTAACAATACGACGAGAATCCATCTCAGCCGGATCCGCACCGTACCCCGCCAGTGCGCCGCCAGAAATACGGTCTACTACCACGGCACTACCGATGTAACCACCGTTACCCGGATCGTTTTCGATGTTATCAATCCAGCCGCCCTGCTTGTCGTTGTACGCAACAACGCGTAAAGCCAGGTCGTCAGTTGGGGTAATGTTGATGTACGCCTCAACCGTGTTGCTCATTTCACCGCCTTTGGTGGTGGCGATGGCGGTATCAAAACCGGCCGCAAAACCGGCATGGTCTGGCTTACGGGTAATTAAACGTACCGTACCGGCCTGTGAGCTGGCACCAAACAGGGTACCCTGTGGTCCCGGCAGTACTTCGACACGCTCAACGTCGGTCGCGAAAATATCCAGGTTACGACCGGCCATGGAAACCGGCATTTCGTCCTGGTAGAACGCAACTGACGGCTGCAGAGCCTGCACTGACGACAGTGTGATACTTGACTGGGTAGTGGCCGCACCACGAATGTAAATTTCGTTCTGGCCAGGGCCGGTGCCCTGGAATACCACATTAGGTAAGAATTCTACGTAGTCCTGGAAGTTGTCGATACCCATGTTTTCCAGGGCATCGCCACTTAAGGCTGATACTGCTACCGGTACGTCCTGAATGGATTCAGTTCGCTTGGTGGCGGTAACTTCGATGGTTTCGATGGAAGCCTTTGATTCGCTTGCCTGAGCAAGTACGCCATTAGATGCTAGCGCAGCTATCACTGCACAACTAAGGTGTGTTTTTCTCATAGAACTAAGTTCCTACTATATTTGAAGTGAGCTGAATTATTTATTATTGATTCATTTTTATTGCCTTATAGCCTACCAGAAATAAAATTAAATTTCTGCACTAACTATTATCTGGCTAAAAATTACTGGCAATCAGGAAATAAACTACGTAAATCAACGTCAGTAGGATCAAACATTTAATTCCATACTAATTATTTGTAAGAAAGTTTTTTGACAGTTCGATTTGCTGTATATTGTATGCAAATTGTTTTATTTATCTTTCACTAACAGGATATAACTTGAGTCAGACAACAACGCCCAAGCACGAAAATCCGGCACCAGCCAAGCTAAATAAACCTGTCTTTTACGCAGCCTCCGGCGCAATCCTTATGCTGCTGTTATTTGCGGTAATCATGCCCGAAACCGCCGAGAGCCTGTTTTCAACCATGCAGTCGGCTGTAGTGGAAAACGGCAGTTGGTTTTACGTATTTACCGTAGCTGCCATTTTGATCTTTGTTGTTTATATCGGGTTCTCTGAGTACGGTGAAATCCGCCTCGGTCCGGATCACGCCAAACCGGAATTTACTATCCTCACATGGCTTTCCATGTTGTTTGCCGCCGGTATGGGTATCGGCTTGATGTTTTTCGGCGTAGCTGAACCGTTAATGCACTTTATGGCGCCGCCGACGGCAGAAGCGAATTCTGTGGAGGCAGTTAAAGAAGCCATGCGGACAACCTTTTTCCACTGGGGGCTACACGCCTGGGCAATCTATGCCGTGGTAGCACTGGTGCTGGGCTATTATGCCTTCAGACACCAGTTACCCTTGACCTTGCGCTCCACCCTTTATCCGCTGATTGGTGATAAAATTTACGGTTGGCAGGGGCATGTAGTCGATGTTCTCGCCGTGACTGCAACCATTTTTGGTATCTCTACATCGCTGGGATTTGGTGCCAGTCAGATTAACGCGGGCTTAAGTTATGTGTTTGGCATGCCGAACACCACCTTTACGCAAATGGCCCTAATGATGTTTGTGGTAGGTCTTGCGATTATTTCCGTAATGACCGGCCTGGACAAAGGCATCCGCCGCCTTTCAGAAACCAACATGATACTCGCGGTAGTGCTGCTTGTGTTCATTTTGGTACTTGGCCCTACAGTATTCCTGTTACAAGCGTATTTACAGAATACCGGTGCTTATGTATCGGATATTATTCGTAACACCTTTAACCTGTTTGCTTATGAAAAGACCGACTGGATTGGCGGCTGGACCATTTTCTACTGGGGATGGTGGTTAGCCTGGGCGCCTTTTGTTGGTTTGTTTATTGCGCGTATTTCTTTCGGCCGTACTCTGCGAGAGTTTGTGCTGGGTGTTTTACTGATTCCTACCGCATTTACGCTGTTGTGGATGACCATTTTTGGTAACGCCGCCATTGATATGGTGTTTAACGAAGGCTTTGATAAGCTGGCTACCATGGTAAAAGATGATACGTCGGTTGCCCTGTTTGTTTTCCTGGAGCACTTCCCGTTCAGTGGCTTTATCAGCATTATTGCGTTGCTCATGGTTATGGTGTTCTTTGTGACATCCTGTGACTCCGGCGCCATGGTAGTGGATATGCTGTGCTCCCATGGTCGTAACGACACACCATTATGGCAACGTGTATACTGGGCTGTCGGCGTAGGACTGGTTGGCGCAATCTTGCTTTACGCTGGTGGGCTCAATGCGTTACAGACCATGACCATTGTTGCAGCATTGCCGTTTTCGATTATTTTGCTGGTAGCGATGTACGGCTTGCTTAAGTCACTGCGTATCGAGAAGCATAAACGGGATAGTCTGGCTATTACTGCTATGCAAACCGCCGTGGTGGAGCACGATAAGCCCTGGAAAGAACGTTTAGGTGAAATTGTGACTTTCCCGGACGAAAAGAAAGTCTCCGGCTACATGTTACGCGTGGTTTACCCTGCTCTGCACGAAGTGTGTGAGGAGTTTAAACGCCGCCAATACGATGCCAGTTTACAGTCTAGCGACACACATGTAGAGCTGACGGTGGTAGTTAATGGTCAGAATGATTTTACTTACGCGGTATACTTAACCGCAACACAACAGCCTGACTCCACCTTGACTGGCGAAGAATCATTGGACGCTGAGAATAATCAAACGTATTATCGCGCCGAAGTGCATCTGTCAGAGGGCGGTCAGGATTACGATCTGATGGGCTGGTCGAAAGACGGCGTAATTAATGATGTGCTGGATCAGTTCCAGAAACATCAGCACTTTTTGCATCTGCTTAATTAATGCATTCAGGAGTATTACTATTAATGCGTAAAGAAGAAGAATTACTGGTAGCGTTACGACGTGTAATAAGGGCGGTAGACTTACGCAGTAAACAGCTGAGTAAAGATGTGGGCATTACCGGCCCACAGTTACTCGTATTACAAAATATCGCAGCGAAACCAGGCATTATGGTAAAGGAAATTGCTGACGACATTAATTTAAGCCCGGCAACGATTACCAATATTCTTGACCGCCTTGAATCGCGCGATCTAGCGCATCGTATTCGCAGCACTCAGGACAAACGTAAAGTGGGTGTATATCTTACCGAAGCGGGTGAAAAAGCGGTGTCAACGGCACCGCGTCCGTTGCAGGAGCATTTTGTTGAACGCTTTCACCAGTTAGCTGAGTGGGAACAAAGTCAGATGATAGCTACCATGCAGCGCATTGCGTCGATGATGGACGCTGAATCAATTGACGCCTCTCCGGTACTGGCGGTTGGTACGCTCACCGAGCGTCACGACTAAACCGGAACGCTAAGCGCTAAACTTGTACAAAAAAGGCCGATTAATCGGCCTTTTGTTTATCTGCTTTTAGCGGATTGGGTCGCCCGCCGGTGACTTTGTCGGCTCGTCCTTCCTGGACAGCTTTTTCGGCACGTCGCTTACGCACTTCTTTGGGGTCGGCAATCAGCGGTCGGTAAACTTCTATGCGGTCACCATCCTGCAGTTCTACTGACGGTTTACACACACGGTTCCACACACCTACTTTGGCGGTTTTTAAATCGATTTCGGGGTGAATATCCGTAATGCCTGAGGCCAGGATCCCCTGCTCTACCGTTGAGCCTTTCGGCACGGTCAATTCGATTAGCGACTGCTTGGCTGGCGTGGCATAAGCCACTTCAATATTAATGGGTTCATCCATTAGGCGTACACTACTTTAGCTCGTTGGGTAAAGGCGTTAACCATGCTTGCGGCAAGCGAATTAAACACCTTACCAAAGGCCAGTTCGACCATTTTACTTTTAAATTCAAACTGCAGGCTTAATTCTATTTTACAGGCCGACTCCGACAACGACGAAAATGTCCAGCCTCCGCTCAACTGCTTAAACGGCCCGTCTACCAGGGTCATGCTGATACTCTGTGCGGGATCCAAAACATTCTGGGTAGTAAACCACTGCTTTATCCCCGCTTTGGAAACCAGCAAGGCGGCCTGCATGGCGTTACCCTGACGGCTCACAATTTTGCTGTCGCTACAGCCGGGCAGAAACTCAGAATAAGACTCAACATCATTAACTAAATCAAACATGGATTGCGCGCTGTAAGCAACCAGGGCGCTGCGCTGTATTTTCGGCATACGAATTTTGTACTCCTGCAAGTTGCTGCTGAGTTTACCATAAAATTTATTTTGAAAATAAGCTGTTGTGGATCACATTAAATGCCAGGAATTTTTATCGGCCAGCGCAGGAAATACGAGACAACATTTATGTAATCAGTATAATAGCCGCCATGAAGAAAAATAAATCCAATACCACCGGTACCATCGCGCTGAACAAAAAAGCGCGTCACGATTACCTCCTAGAAGACAAAATGGAAGCCGGCATTGCACTGCAAGGCTGGGAAATCAAAAGTATTCGTCAGGGCAAAGTGAATATCACCGATAACTACGTGATTATCCAAAATGGTGAAGCGTATCTGGTAGGTGCCCGCATTACGCCGCTTAATCAGGCCTCAACGCATGTTATTTGCGAGCCTGAGCGTGCCCGTAAACTGCTGCTTAATCAGCGCGAGATAGACCGCCTTATCGGCGCAAGAGACCGCCAGGGTTACTCCATTGTAGCCACCGCCATGTACTGGAAAAAGTGCTGGGTAAAACTGGAAATTTATCTGGCAAAAGGTAAGCAGTCTCACGATAAACGCGACACCATTAAAGACCGCGACTGGGAACGCCAGAAAGCCAGAGTGATGAAACACAAAGCTTAATACAACTTACAACAGGGTGCCACGGCACCCTGTTTTGTTTCGACTTATTGTAATGTTCGCACAAACCACTGCACAGTTAATTGCAGTAACTGTTCGTCCTCACCCGTCTGGTCGTTAAGTACATTAAAAATGTGACTGGCATCTTTAATAATAACGGCCTGCGCCGGGTATGCACGGGTAGCTTCAATCAGCCGTAATGCGTTTTCGGCCGGCACCACCTTATCGGCGCTCCCTGCAATCGCCAGCAATGCACCGTTGTAAGTAGCCATATTGGTGAGTGACTTATTGGCTTTTACCTGTTCAAACCATTCAAGGGAAATATCCAGTGGTGCTCGCCAGGTGTATTCCTGGGTAACGTAACCTTGTTGTTTGGCCTGTTGATACATGTTGTCGAACATCGGTCTAAAGGCGCTCACGCCGTCGCTGGCCACCGAAGACCATGCCACAAAAGAGTCGAACACCGGCGATTGAGCAATGAGTAGCTGGGCGATCAGACCGCCCTGACTAAAGCCCACAACGCCTAACTTTTCCTTATTTACCTTAGGTTGTGCCTGCATATAGTTTAGTGCCACGGTGGCATCCCGAACGGCACTTTCGAGCGTGTAAAGCCGATAACTAACCTCGCTATCACCGGTACCGGCAAAATCAATACGTATGGAGCCTATCCCCACCCTCGCCAGCGCTTCTGCGAGGCGCGCGTAGAGGTTGCCGACTTCATTTTTATGGGATGCCGTACCATGCAATAACACCACGGTCGGCACCGCCTGCTCAGAATCAGGTAAGTTTACGATGGCAGGGATTTCGTACTCGCCGTTATTTAAGCGCAAAGAAAACTCACCCGCATAGGAAACCAGTGGCAGCACACTCAGCATTACGGTTATCAGCCAGACTTTCATGAAAAAGCTCCGAGAAAACAAAGAAGTGAATAACCTTCTGTGAAATGGTCACAGTGGTCAGTAATTAGTCCGGCTGACGGTACGCGCGGACGATATCCGCCATCACGGCCAGGCCAATCTCCGCAGGCGTTTTACTGCCAATGTCCAGACCAATAGGCATATGAATATGGCTTAGCTGAACATCGGTGAGCTGCCCTACCCGCTGCAGGCGCTCTGCCCGCTTAGCTGATGTACGTTTAGAGCCCATCACGCCAATATAAAAAGCTTCGGTATGCACCGCTTCCATCATTGTAAGATCGTCCACGCGCGGATCGTGCGTTAACGCAACCACTGCGGTATGACTGTGCACATTGCCCGGTTTCATAATGTAGTCGGCAGCAAAATCAGGCACGAACCGGCAACCTTCTATATTGCACAATGCCTGTTCCGCTTCGCGGTGCTCACAAATAATCACCTCAAAACCCAGAGACTGAGCATAACGGGCGCAATATTCTGCGACCGGCGAATAACCGGCAATAACCAAGCGCCTTGCCGGACCAACGCGAAGCGCAACATGGCTAGCGTCGGCTTGCCAGCTCACCGCTGGCGTATGCTCGGTAACCTCACTTAAGCAGCTCACACCCGTATCCGTGTTAACCTCCCGTACTTTCACATCCTTGCCCAACAGACAATTCAGATAAGCCGCAAAGTGCGCACTTTGGTTTTCATCCGGCGTGATCTTCTCTACCAGCACATCAAGAATACCGCCACAGGGTAAGCTGATGGCCTGCTGGCCACCTTCTTCGCCATAACGCACTATCTGCGCCGGAGCACTAAATTCATTGGCTTCCAGTCGTGACAAAAAGTCATCTTCCACGCAGCCGCCGGACAAAGAGCCCACCCAGTCATCACTGGCCGTAGCGGCAAACAAACTGCCCGGTTCCCGCGGCGAAGAGCCCCAGGTAGCCAGCACCGTACAAAACCAAAACGGCTTACCCGCTGCCAGCCAATCATTCACCCGGCTTAATACCGAGACATCCATGGGTTGCATAATAAAAACTTCTTAAAACTACCTTTTGATAATGTAAGCAATTAAATCCAAAACACCAACATAGATCATATCACTGCGGTAAATCCAGCGATAACCGGCACTTAACTGCTCAGCAAAGCAGCACCCAACCGTCATAAAAGCGTTTATATTTGTACTTACCCCTTGAATAAGTTAGTATCCGCTCCATATTAAACAGTATTCAGGGAGCTTAACTCTCTGGTTTAATAGTAACGATCTCCGGGGCTGATTAGGATTCGACAGGATCTAGGAAGCTGGAGGTGCATGCAGAGGAGCGGTTTGCCTCTTAAAAAGCCGCATTTAAATAGTCGCAAACGACGAAAACTACGCACTAGCCGCTTAATAACCGGCATAGGCCCTTCCACCTAAGCTCTGTCTGCTAGCCAGGATTTTGGAAGGTCATATAAGTAGACTAGCGAGGGAAACTCTCCTGAGGTTGAACCGCGAAATAGTATCAGGACAGCTACCAGGAACCCTGTTTGTCGGGGTCTAAAGTAGTTAAATAAAAGACAAACTAAGCATGTAGTACCAAAGGTAGACATTTTCTGGACGCGGGTTCAAATCCCGCCAGCTCCACCAAATAAAAAAAGCTTGCCAATCGGCAGGCTTTTTTTATTTGTGGTGATTGTTGGGTGCTGAAAACGATCCCGGGTTCACCAAAACGTCCGGAACGTTTTGGGACATGCTTTAGCATGGTCCGCAGGACGCAGGCCATGGATGGCCTGTGCAAATCCTGTCTAAATAACCAACCGGCAGGCTTTTTTATTTGTGGTGAATGATGTGGGTAAGATCAGAATGAATAACGAATCGACAGTGAGCCTGCGTTGTATTCATCGTTTATCTCATAACCGATGCCTGCGGCTATTCCGGTATCGAAATAATAATGCGCAGTAAATTCCACCCCGCCAGCGCTTTCTATATAGGCTGGCCCCCAGTCTTCATACTTATATTTGATGTCCGTTTGTAAGTTCCGGTAAAAAGAACCTCTTACACCGGCCGCCACGCCATAGCCGTCTGCGTGGTGGTAACCATTGCCCAAGCCGTCTTCGTTCTCATAGGTGATTTCTGCATACACCGCCCAGTTCTCAGACACATTAAATTTACTGCCGAAGCCCGAACTCAGGTTGTTATACTTTAAGTCATACCCGTTGAGGCTCTCGCTTAAACTTGCATAACTTCCGGTAACATATAAATACGGTAGTACCGTATAGGAACCTCTCAATACTAACCCTGACGGCGTATTATCGTTTCTATCCAAACTCAGCTGTGAATAAGCTAGTTCTATATAGTCAAAGTCAGGTAGGTCGGCAGCAAAAACAGGGGAAACAGCAAACGCCAGCAGCGCGCAGGAAAGTTTATTCATTCTTCATCCATAAACAGTAGTACTAAATCCATTGCTGGTGAGGGTATAACTATTTTTGGTCGAAGTAAACCAATGAAAATATTGAGGCTTTTAAGTGAGAGATAAGAATTTAGCGGGGTAATTTCAGGTTTAATCACCCCACAGAAGAAAGCTTTGAAATTATAGTCCCAGTTCCTTATCCAGCACTTTAGCAAACTCCTCGAAACTCATATTCGACATTAGTTTACCGTTTACCACAAAGCTTGGCGTTGAACGGATACCATCGGCTTTGGCGTTTTGCTGATACCAGTTAATCAGCCTTTCGGATTTGGCTTCATCACCTAAACAAGCCTGCAGCTGTTCGTCATTCAGGCCCACTGACTTGCCAAGGGTTACCAATTCGTTAAGGATGGTATTACCGTCTCGACTGGCCATCCACTGTTGCTGCTGACTAAACACCTTATCTACAAAGCGAAAGTAATTTTCACTATCACCGGAACAACGGCCAATCATCGAAGCAACCAGGCCAAACTGATCGAAATAGACTTCGCGAAATACAAAGCGAATCTTGCCGGTATCAATGTAGTTTTCTTTTAGAGGTTTAAAGGCATTATTGTGAAATGATGCACAGTGTGGGCAGGTAAACGAGGCATATTCTACTACCTGAACCTGAGCCATGGGATTACCTAAAGCCATATCTTTCACCGTGGCTTCAGCCGGGTTCACCGGTGAAGTTTGCGACTCAGGGCCAGCCGGGATGGTCGTCACCGGAGCACTGTTATCCTGCTCATACACCATAAAACCAATACCCAGTGCCAATACCAACACGCCTACGGCCAATAATACTACCCGCGAATTCATTTCTACCTCTAAAATTTAACTAGATACAAATCATAGGTTACCACTTTCCGGCGGCGATTCAGAAGGGAGTTTAACCCGAAGGCGCTTTTATTTACCTCAGGCGGCATGCTTCACGATTATCGAGCTTCCCTGTCATTGGTCCATTTCCGGGTGCAGTGCGTAAGTATTAGTGAGACATAAACGCACCCAAGGAGGCAACTATGTTTACTCAACAACCCGGTATTAACGATTTATTCGTGCAGTTAGGTTTACCGTCTGACGAACCGGCTATCGAAAAATTTATCAGTGAACATCGCGGACTCAAGTCTGCCCAGCCACTCGCCGACGCACCATTCTGGAACGATGCCCAGGCCAGTTTTCTGCGCCAGGCACTGGCTGAAGATGCCGAATGGGCAGAGGTAATAGACGAGCTCAATACCCGATTGCACTAGGCTTTAATTCTCCCTCGGGCATAGCATCGCATCTCGGTGCTGCGCCCTTCTGCATGCTTTGCACTTCTTTTTTTGCATTTATTGTTGCTTGATCTGGCGCTATACATAGGCTTAATAGCTTACTTATACTAAAGTAACAGTACTAAACTATTATAAATGTATAAAAAAAGGGCGAAGTTTACGCTATGACACAATGGTTTTGGCACACGTATGATGTAATTGAAAAAACGTTCTTTTACACTCTCACCCGAAAGATAATCGGTAACATCAGCTTTTTGTTTCTGTTTCAGCTGGCAAATTTCTACCTGTTTTATGCCCTTATGAGCAGCCCGGCTGAGTCTCAGGATAGCTACCAGTCTACGCTGATTACGCTGTTTATTCTGAGTACACTGAGTTTTGCCTTTACCATTTTTTACATGCACCACCTGATTGTAAAGCCGGTAAAGGCGCTGCTAAACACCCTTAATGATATCAACCATACCCAGGGCGACCTCTCTACCCGTCTACCCGCTTTTACCTGTGATGAATTCAGCGAACTGTCGGCCGCTTATAATAAGTTTGCGCATAACCTGAGTGAGCTGATTGAACAGGTTTACAAAGACGCCGAACGTTCCAGCGACGCCAATAAAGAAGTTTGTGCACTGGTTAAAAACGTTGATAGTCAGGCTGCTACTCAAAAGCACCTGAGCGACAATATCAGCCAGTCGTCACAACAGGTCGGTCATAGCATTCACGACATTGTGTCAGCCTCTGAGCAGGTTTCCACCACTAACAGCCAGAACCAGGCCAATGCTACCACCGCCAATCAAACGCTGGTTACCTCAAAGCAGCAAATTGAGCGGATCACTCAGCTTCTTAATCAGTTTTCAGAAACGGTTCGCGGGTTACAGAACAACGCCGATAATGTGCGCAATATTCTCAAAATGGTTGAAGGCTTTGCCGATCAAACCAACCTGCTGGCTCTTAATGCCGCCATTGAGGCAGCACGAGCCGGTGAAGCAGGCCGCGGCTTTGCGGTAGTAGCCGATGAAGTACGCAGCTTATCGGCTAAAGTGGCCGATGCTACCCAGCAGATCAGCAGCTTTCTGAATGAGATGGAAACCCTGGTGGGCGAAACCCAGCAGGAGTCCAGCCGCCTTATTGACGCATCTGGTCAGATGCAGCAGAGTATCAGTGATACCTCCTCGACGTTTGAGCAAATGATGGACGACTTCAAACAAAATATGGAAGCCTTCCAACTGATCATGAACTCGGTAAATGTATTGGAGTCTCAGCAGGCTCAGGCCACCGAGATTGCCGGCCAGATCACTCAGCTCAGTATGGATATTCAGCATTCTATGGCGTCGAGTGTGGAACAGGCCGAACACGCCCAGTCGCTGGCCAGTTCAACCCGTAAAGGTCTGAGTCAGTTTGTGGTAAATTAAACCAATCCAAAGTGCTCGGCATCGCGTATTGGTGGCATTAGCAGGAGAGATTGCATGCCACCAAAACATCAGCTTACCAACGCCACCCTGTCCCGTATCATCGAAATGGCCTGGGAGGATCGTACCCCCTTCGAAGCCATCGAAAAGGAATACGGCCTGTCCCAGGACGGCGTGATTAAACTTATGCGCAGTGAACTCAAGCCCTCTAGTTTCCGGCTCTGGCGCAAGCGTACAACCGGACGCAACACCAAACACCTTAAACTTCGCTCCCCCGAAATCAACCGTGGTTACTGCCCTACCCAATACAAACAGCGTTAGTTACTTTTGCGGCTATCTGTGATTAACTCAAGTCCTGTTGGCTTAATGGCATAAGGACATCACCGATGATTACATTGTATGGATTTGGCCCTGGGCTGGGCATGTACGACCCAAGCCTTTTTGTACTCAAAGTCGCTGTATTTTTACGCCTGGCAAACATTGACTATCGTTACAACGGCAACGTTAATTACGTCTTCAAGGCGCCCAAGAAAAAGCTGCCCTACCTTGACGATAATGGCACCACTGTGTGCGACTCCACTTTTATTATCAGTCATCTTAAAGACCGTTACGCTGCTGATTTCGACAGCCATTTATCGCCGGAGCAACAAGCTGTAGCCACACTTATCAGTAAGTCGCTGGATGAGAATTTTTACTGGTGCCTGGTGTATTTTCGCTGGATTGATAGCGCCAGCTGGCCAACGGTTAAAAACGCGTTGTTTGGTAAGCTCCCCTTCCCGCTCAGCACCATTGTGCCGTTGGTCGCTCGTCGGGGCGTTAGTAAGCAGGTTTATCAGCAGGGAACCGGCCGTCATAATAAGGAAGAAGTGCTGAGTATTGCCCGTCAAACTCTTGATGCGTTGTCGGTACTGATAGGCGACAACCTTTTTTGCCTTGGCGACAAGCCAAGTTCACTGGATGCAACGGTTTATGCGTTTCTGGCCGAAGCTGTTCAGGTGGAACTAGACAACGACTTTACCCGCCTGGCCCGCCAGTACTCAAACCTGAACGATTATTGCCAGCGCATACAGCAACAGTATTTTGCCGGCTAGTTGCTATTTACCGATAGGTAAATGCGTGGCCAGACTGCTCACCAGCAAGCCAACCGCAATGGTTAAGGCAAAACTGGTGAGTGTACCGAGCATCACATATTCAGTGAGCTTTTTATCTTCACTGTGGCGCAAATCGCCAAAGCGAAACACCGACTTTGCCGCCAGCAAAAAGCCAATCGCGGCAAACTGATTAAGCAGAATAAAGGTCAGTACCAGTACTCTTTCCAGATAACCGATGCCCTGCCCGGCGGCCTGCAAAGTGGTTTCACTTTCCTCATCGGGTTTATCGGCTTCTATGGCATTGCTCCAGGGCGCAAGGATCTGCCTGATGATAATCGATACCGGCCTCAGCACCAGCAGGTAACCGGTCATAATCGCCAGTGTTTTATAGTGTAGTAACTGTTTGAGCCAGGCATTAACCGTAGCTTGCCCGGGCTGCCAGACCAGCAGTACCACCAAGCCAATTATTACTATATGAGCCAGCTGGTCGGCCAGAAACGCTTTCATGGATGAGCCGGCGTAAGATTTCAGGCCGTCGATGACAATATGAGAACCGCCTATCAGCAAAGCGTATGAGGCCACTTTTAGCGGATGTAAATCGGTTAACAAAGCCAGAATAAGCACAGCTATCAGGCCATGGACACCGCCATGCCAGTACAGACAGGGAGCAGAAAAGTGTCGTTGCGTACGCTGTGCTATCCAGTGTGAGGGCTGCAAGTAAAAATCGGCTATAACATGGCCGGCAATCAATAATACCAGCAGCGTCATGGTAGTCATGGGGCAAAGTCCTTTTTCACCCGGGCGGCAAAATGCGTCAGATAGTCAGTAATCAAATGGTACTGACTGGTATTTAATATCCGTGTTACGTTACTGCGCTTTTTATCCAGCACCCGGGCCAGATGTTCATGGGATTTATTATCTGCCATCAGATATGCCAGTACAACCTGAGCCTGGGTAGATGTTAAACGGTCGAGATGGCTGTCGAAAAACCGGGTAAGCAGTTCACAGTGCTCCGTAAACGCTGTGTCAGCACTGGCAATAGCCAGCCCCCGGCCTTTAAGTTTGTCCAGACCGTGACCGGAAAGTGCGTAAGCTTCGCCGGTTGCCGTTTTGACGTTTTGCCCGGGAGCTTCTCCCTTCCCTATTCCAATGCATTGGCGTACCGCGACTGCGGGTTCACCACTGCGTAAGGATAAATCAATGATGGTGGCTAGTCTCGCGGCCAGTGGCGGCGCAACCACCAGCTGAAAACTGTCACCCCGAAAAATATCAAAGACCACGTTGTATTGGGCCCGAAAGGATTTTAGCAAGCGCTCCAGGTTTAATATGACCTGACTGAATGCATGACCGGATAGTTTACTGGAGCCAACCAGATCGCCGGTAATCACCGCTATTAGGGCTGAATTTTCGGCATTTTCAGTGCTTTTCATCGCATTGTCCTCAGCGTTAGCGCATCCCGGTATTTAATCACTCGCCTTAAAGTTACTATATTTAATCACATAAATCAAAGTGACTATATTTAGTAACAACTAACCCAGTACGCGCTGAGCAAACCAAAAACCGGCGAGCAGCGCGATACAAACCGAACCACCGCGGGTAACCAAAGCAGTGAGGCGAGAAAATCGCCTGATCAGTTTCATCATCACAAAGGCAAGTATCACAATGCCCAGCTGAGCAAACTCTACCCCAAGGTTAAAGCTAACCAATGCACCAACGTAACCCGACGAAGGAATACCCAGCTCTTTTAAAGCCTGGGCAAAACCCAGCCCGTGAACAAGGCCAAAACCGAATACCAGCATAAACCGCCAAACCGGATGAGGCTTAAATAACAGGTTTTCAATGGCAATCCAGGCAATCGACAGCGCAATCACAGGCTCAATAATGTGCCCACTCACCACAATAGCGCCATAAGTCGCCAGGCCAAGCGTTACCGTATGGGCCAGGGTAAAGCCGGTGATCAACAGCGCCAGCTGACGCAGTGAAGCCACACCTAAAAACAGTCCCAATACAAATAGCGCATGATCCCAGCCAAAGGGCACAATGTGCAACATACCCTGTTTCATGTAGTTGGCCCACAGCTTTACATCAGCACTGGCAAGACCTTCTGCCGGTGGCTGCGCATCGAAATAAAAAGCAGGACTGGCCTGATTACGCACCAGCCAGCGACTTAATGTAACCTGCTCACGGTTATAACTAATGTTGAGCGCGATGGGCTCTTCAAATTTAAACGCATCGGTGAACACCGCAACCAAAGCATTCTGGGTAAAATCATCAGGCAGGTCCAGCGTAAACACAAAGCGGGTCATGGGCCAGGCGAGCCCCGAGGTAAAATCCTCCGCAGGTGCATCGGGCCAGCTTACAGCGCTAAACTGCCAGCTCAGTTGTTCGTCATCGAGGGTAAACCGGCTGGCCTGCTCAAGCCCGGCAATCAGCTGTGCAAAGCGAGTCGACTGTTGCGGTTCGGTAGCCCGGGTTAAGGCATAGTAGGCTTCGCCGCCCTCCATGGCCTTGGTTAAATCCACATCCATGGTCACCACGGCCTGACCTTCGTCACTTACGGTAACGTTAATCCGGGTCATATTAAGTAAGTGAGCCTGAGCAACTCCCGGCAGGCAGAGCAGCATCAGTAACACCCTTAGCATACCAGTCATAATGGGCCTGGCTTACCAGATTATCGCATGGGTATTGCCGGTGGTTACGTCTACCAGGCCGCCCGAATTCCCCTCATAAGGCGCTACCAGTTGCCATTTCCAGGGCGCTGCGGTTAAAAAGGCAAAACGCATTCTTTCCGGTAATCCACTGGCATTGATCCAGGCCATTTTATCGGCCTGATGATGAAGGTTTTCCATTTCTGCCGCGACCTCATTTACCGGTCGGGCTGTCATTAATCCACCAACGTCCAGGCGCACCGTGGCAACCACCTTGCCATCATTCACCAGCGCCCAGCCGCCGCCCATATTGGCTACGGTGTTGGCCGCCAGCGCCATGGCATAATCGTCGTTACCCATAGTCCAGATATTGTGCAGATCATGAGACTGCGAACTGGCCAGCGCCGAACCCGGTGTTTTAGGCCCCACGTTTTGCCAGATCATCTTCGATACCGCCGCCGTACCATGATAACGGTCGACCACTGCCACCTTAATCAGGCCTGCTTCCGGATCGGCTTTAATGGTGCCATCCTCAGCCACTGGCAGCTGTTTGGTGATAAACTCCGGCTCAAACCAGAACGGCTCCAACACAGCAGCGTTCACGGTTTCACGGCCTTCAGGTGCGGTTATCACAAAATCTGCTGCAATCAGTTCCCGCCCCACATTCATGGTGTCAGTTGCCCATTGCGGGTAATCTATTTCGGGGATCGGTAACAGGTATTCACCGTTATCAGCCGCTAGCTGACCATTGGCGTAAACCCGCTCAATCGCCACAGTTTGCGGATCGGATAGCAGTACTACATCAGCATAACGCCCCGGAGCCAGAGCACCAACCAGGTGATCAATATTGAAATGGCGGGCCGTATTGTAGCTGCCCAATTGGTACGCAATTTCAAGTGGCACGCCCAGCTCAATAGCACTGCGAATATTGTAATCCATCGAGCCCAGTTGCAGAGTGGCAAACACGTCGCGATCGTCGGTGGTTACCGAGATATTGCTCCAGTCTTTCAGGCCAATTTCCAGTAATTTCGGAAACAACGAGTCCATGCCAGCCTGTTTAATTTCTAAAAATACGCCCCGGCGTAATTTCTCGATACCTTCGTCAGCCAGTCGCACCTCGTGATCAGACGCCAATCCTGCCGCGGCGAAGGCACTGATGTCGGTTTGTGAGGTAAGGTTCATGCCATGGCCTTCCACTACACCGCGGTAATCATAAGTTGCCTCAATCATTTCCCAGATACGCTGGTGACCACCGTTATCGGCATTGATGACTGCCGACCAGTCCATCACTTCACCCAGCGCTACCACCCGCGGATCATAGGTTAAGAAATCGCGCATCTCGTTATAACCGTAGTAGCCACCGCCCGATTCATAAACCGTTGGCGGCGTTGCCGAACCGATAGCCGGGAAGATTTTCAGCGTGCTGCCTTTGCGTTCTGCCTCAAGCCAGAATTCGGCGTTACGATTACCCACCACATTGGATATCTCATGAGAGCCTTCCACCGTCCAGGTATTGCCGTGAGGGATCACCAGCGCCGCTTCATACTCCGGCGTCAGGTAAGAGCTTTCTATGTGTTTATGCGACTCGCCAAATCCCGGTACTGCCCACAGTCCGGTTGCATCATAGGTGCTTTGCGCTTCGCCCGGCCAGCTACCGGTATCACCCACCCAGGCAATACGGTTATGCGCAATCACGATATCCTGTGCGGGCAACCACTCCTGGGTAAACACATTAAGCAGCGTTACGTTCTGGATAACCAACCCGGCATTTTCCCGGCCAAGAGCAACCTGGGTTAATGCCTGGCGGGTTTTCACTTCCTTTTTAAATACATGAGTTTCAACCGGTTTATCGGTATCTGCCACGGCTTCCTGCTTAACTTCATTCTGGGGCGAGCAGGCGCTAAGCAGAACACTGATAAACAGTGTCGCAGCGAGAGGATAACGGGTGGCAGACATAACAATACTCCTGACTGGCAAAGATGATGAGTGGCAACGAGTAACAACGCAGGCTGGCAATGGTCAGTGACTTTTTCGACAGATTGCAGCGGGCTAACAACTATGAGCAAAGTGATAGCAATTGTGGTGCCAGATACCTGACCAAACAGTCAAGCCCTGAATAAGTGGCGGCAGACGCCTGTATTCAAAGCAATCGCTCTGATAAGTGCGACCTGCGTGCACCAATTGGTTACATCCTTGCACTGCGCACTGGCAGATAAATTTATCAAACGGGCAATCTCTACGGCCTGCTCTCACGTATAGCTCAACATGAATACCCAGCCCGCCAATAAGTATTTATGACATCATCGGTACCGCCCAAGCTCACTGTGGTGTGGTTTAAGCGTGACTTGCGATTACAGGATCACGAGCCGCTCCATCATGCAGTATCTGTTGCTACCGATAAGGGGTATGCGGTGTTACCGTTGTATCTTTTCGAGCCGGACATCATGGCCGACCCGCACCATTCAGAACGGCACTGGCGGTTTGTGTGGCAAAGCCTGCTGGCCATGCAGCGTACGTTACAGGCAGCCGGGGGCGAATTGCATGTCAGCTACGATAACGCCATTGCATTTTTTCGCCGGCTGATAGCGGCACATCCACATATCGAAGTGATGAGTTATGCCGAAACCGGCCTGCATTGTACCTTTGAGCGGGATAAGCAACTCAGCGCGCTGTTTGAGAGGCACAACGTCAACTGGCGGGAATTTCCCTATGCCGGGGTTCAGCGCGGTATTACGCACCGGCGCACCTGGCATCAGCGCTGGCAACAAGTGATGGCCCAACCCGCTTTATCGACTGATCTGCATCACTCACACTGGTACATTAATAAATCTCTGGTTAACCGGGTGCCCGGCAATATTGCCTCGCGTTTACATCAACCCGACGATACCAAGCAACCCGGTGGCGAGCACCACGCCCATAAACTGCTGGCGACTTTTCTGACAGATCGGCACACCCATTATCATCGCCATATCTCGAGCCCGCTGGCCAGCTTTAACAGCTGCTCCCGGCTGTCGCCCTATTTGGCCTGGGGTAATATCAGCCTGCGCCAGGTTTATCAGGCTTTAAATAATGCTGGCAGCAAACGCCCACGATCGTTAAGCGCTTTTGCGTCGCGATTACACTGGCATTGCCATTTTATTCAGAAGTTCGAAAGTGAGTGCGAACAGGAATTTCGCGCGGTCAATCATGCCTATAAGCACTTTCCTTATCGCGAGGATGACAAGGTTGAAACCGACCTAGCGGCGTGGAAAACAGGCACCACCGGCATTCCCATGGTAGATGCTTGTATGCGCTGTGTTAATCACACTGGTTATTTAAACTTTCGTATGCGTGCCATGCTAGTGAGCTTTTTAACCCATTACCTGCTGATTGACTGGCGGCTGGGCGTGCATCATCTTGCCCGACAGTTTCTTGATTTTGAGCCGGGAATTCATTACCCGCAGTTTCAGATGCAGGCAGGCGTAACCGGCACCAATACCCTGCGTATTTATAACCCGGTAAAACAGGCTGAAGACAACGATCCCGACGGCAGTTTTATTCGCCAGTGGATACCTGAAATTGCCCATCTGCCAAACGAGGAGCTCTTTGCGCCCTGGCTAATACCGCCACTCACCCATATGGCAATGGAGCAACCGGTACCAGAGCGTTACCTACACCCTGTTGCACAACCGGATGAAGCCATTACCCGGCACCGGGATTTATTATGGAATTGGCGAAAAAGAGATGATGTTAAACGGGAGGCGAGACGGATCCTTCATCGCCACTCTATACCTGCCAGCCAGGTAAAGCCTAATCGCTGACTGAAACGCTGGCGTGGAGCTGCGACTGGTCGCACTGGCTGAGGGTAAGTCTGGCTGGCGCCAACTCAATGCCCAGCGGTGCGGCACGACTAAGCAGTTCCATGCCCAGAATGTTGTGCTCATTGTTCATCACCGCCACGCTGACATTAGTAAACTGGCAATCGTTGCTCAGGCTTAGCAGCGGCACATTATACAGCTTCACCTTATGCTGACGTCCATTCGCCAGCCTGGCGATAACCAGGCCATCTTCGGTGACCTGCTGAGTTTGTTTGATGCGGGCAAAGGTTGCCTTATTAAGTACGGTAAGCGAGGAGCCTGTATCAATTAAAAACAGCGTATCAGACTCGTTATCCACCTGACTCTGCAGATAAAGCGTACCGCCTTCACTGGTAGTCAGTGCAAAGCTGTTGGCCTGGACTGAAGCGATCAGAGCAAGATTGGTGCTTACCAGCATTGCCATGGCGGCAAACAGGGTTTTAACTGGTTTAACAAACATACGCATTCTCACTCACTGACTGATTCAGGACTTACCGGGGTGAGTTCATCTTTTGAGACTCACAGAGTAGTCAGCAAATTAAGCACCAAAACGTAGGTGATTGTTTTCAATGGTATGCGCTCAGCAGATCCGCCGCCAGCGCACAAAATAAGTGCTACACCGCACCAAATTATAACAATTCAAACCAATCCTTATCACCAAGTGAAGCGTAACCCTTAATGTTGATAGTTAATTACTATCACGAGATGGTATTACTTTTTATGAAGGGCTTAATTACACTCGTATTGCCTATAAAAAATGCTAAAACTGTTTTAAATCTTCAAGGACACTACAATGAAATTATCAATTTTGCCTTTATTAGCTGTTTCCTGCTTGTCATTTGCCCATACTTCAGCCCAGGCTGCACCAGAAATGAACAACACCGATACCACCATGGTTGTTGAGCGCTCTGGTAAACCGCCTTTTAAGCGTACCTTTGTACAAGCCCGTACTGTTGATGTGGCCCAGTTTGAAACCAGCGCACAATGTGAAGACGTAAAAACCGTAACCCTGCGCGGCAAGCCACCATTTAAACGCTCTACCGAATGTGTTCGGGTTGTTGACGTTGCACAGTTTGAGGTCGGCTCAGAGCAGCCAACTACAGACTTTAGCGGTAAACCACCGTTTAAGCGTCACTAATCCGCCCTGTAATATCTCCCCGGGCCTGCCAGTCGGTTGCCCGGGGATACTCAAAAAACACTTTTAATCCCCGCCCTCCCCTTCATTCGTTTATACCGATTAATCAATAAAATTTATTTCATCAATGGTTGTTGTTCCGGTACGGTAAATTAACGGTGACAGCAAAATAAACGGAATTGCATTATGAAGCGTGCCCTCGTAGTAGAAGGAGGCGCCATGCGTGGCATCTTTGCCGCCGGCGTCCTCGACAGTTTTCAGCAGCAACAGTATTACCCTTTTGATCTGATGGTGGGCGTCTCTGCCGGCGCTACCAGTGCAGCAGGCTACCTGACAGGAAATGCCGAACGTAACCGTCGCATTATCTTACGCATGGCAACCCAGCGGGACTTTTTTAATCAGCTGCGATTTGTCATGAAAGGCCATATGACCGACGTAAAATGGCTGTGGTGTGAATCCCGTGAACGCTATCCTCTCAACGTGGACGCATTGAGCCAGCAGGTACCGCTGCAGGTGGCAATTACCAATATGCATACTGGCCGCGCCGAGTATCATCAGGCGACTGCAGAAAACATTGATGAACTAATGGAAGCTACCTGCGCCCTACCGCTGGTTTACCGTACACCGCCACAACTGGAGGATGACTTTTATGTGGATGGCGGCGTAGCCGACGCTATTCCGGTACAACATGCTTATCAACAAGGCTGTCGCGACATTACGGTTATTCTGTCGCAACCCTGGGGCTATCAGAAACCAGAAGAAAAAACACCGTGGATGACCGACAAGATGTTTGCCGATTATCCTGCCCTGATCAATACAATCCACCAGCGCAGTACCGCCTATAACGATACTCTGAAGTTTATTGCTAATCCGCCGGCCGATTGCAAAATACAGATAATCGCACCACCGGCAGACTTTCCGGTAAAACGTCTGACCATGAATAAAGCCAGGCTGATTAAAGGTTACCGAATGGGCCGTCAGTGTGCGCAGCAATATTTCGGTCAGTATACCCGGGCAGCTTAGGCAAGCTGACTGATGGCATATTCAATCGTAAACAACACACCGCCAATCAGGCCGCCAACCAGGGTGCCGTTTATGCGCACTTTCTGCAGATCCTTACCGATGTTTAATTCAATCTGCCGCGCCATGTCAGTGGCGTCCCAGCTTTCAATGGTACGTCGAATATGGTCGGTGAGAAAACCCGCCAGTTCAGGGGCGATATAACGGGCGGCTACGCCAATATGATGATTCACTGCCGCTTGTAAGTCTTTATCGGCTAAAAGTCTCGCGCCAGTGTCGCTGAACAACCGGCTCAGTCGGTTTACCACCTGACCGTCGGCGTTGGCCAGATCATCGCTTAACCACTGATGAATATCCTGCCAGATGCGCTGCAGGTAATTGTGCAGTGCCTCGCTCTCCAGTAGCCGGTTACGGAAATCTTCAAGCTTTTGCTGCGCCGCCACGTCCGTTTCCAGACCATCAATAAAGCGGGAGATTTGTTCGTTTAAGGCCTGCCTGACCGGGTGCGCCGGATCGTTATTAATATCCTGCAGAGTGTGGCTAACGGCACTAACAGCAATTGAAGCTCCCTGCTCACTTAACCAGCCTGACGGCAATATTTTTTCCAGCCGGCGATACTCGGTTTTCAGCCAGACATTGAGCTTATCAGCAATAAGCGCCTGGGTTTCCTCACTTTGTAGTGCACCAGCCAACTTATCGATGAGCTTATCCACAAGCTGTTGGTGACGGTTATCCCTGGTCATTACTCTTAGGGAGCCTGCCAGCAGGGCCGCCATTGGGATTTTGCGCAAGCCACGGTCTACCGAGCGGCGCAGAGCTTGTTGAATGGGCGTGTCATCAATCACGTTTAATAAGCCGGTAAGACTGTCGGCTACATAATGGGCAAGGCGTGTTGCATTGTTACTTTGCGATAACCACAGGCCCATGGCTTTTGCCGGAGAACTGCGTGCCACCAGGGACTCGATAGCCTGTTCATGAAAGAATTTTTCTTTCACAAACTCTGCCAGGTTAGCGGCTATCGTGCGCTGATTGCGGGCGACTATATTGGTATGGGGGATCGGCTTAAAGGCCGGGATAGGACGAAATAACGCGCTTACGGCAAACCAGTCAGCCAGCCCCCCTACCAGTGCAGCTTCGGCCATCATTTTAATTAAACCCAGAGCAGTATGGTTACTCAGCGATGGTTGTAAGGTTTGCCAAACACTGATGCAGATAAACAGGCCCGCCGCGCCCAGTAACCAGAGTCCGGCCTGTCGTTTAGCCCGGCTCAATTGTAGCGCTTTATCCATAAATTCCATCTCTGTTCAGGGTCAGTTGCTGGTAATGATGTATAGGCAATTAGCCGTTAAGCAAGGGATAGCACACTGATCCCCACCATTTATTTATATTTTTAAATTTTATAGAAATTTATTTTTATCATTTTGCATCCGGTTCGGTAACTCGCTCGTTTGGCTAATGACGGCTGCTTTAAATCACCCTGCAGTATGGCAGTCATACTCATTACAAGGAGATACGGAAAATGAATACAAAATATCATTGGAGCTTAGGCCCGTCGATCATAGCCCTGTCACTCACCCTGGCACTTGGCGGCTGCGTGGATGACGGTGATACTGGTCCTGCAGGCCCGGCTGGAATGGATGGCGCGGATGGTAATGATGGTAGCGATGGCGCGCCGGGATTACCCCAAGGCGTATTCTTAATTGCCAACAATGGTGATTCAAATCGCGGCACCCTGACCCGGGCCGACCAAAATGCGGCAATGTTAAGCCAGTTTACCAGTGGTAATAATGAAGGTGTGATGCTGGATAGCACTGGAAATCTGTTTCAGGCTGGCGACAGCAGTACCGGCAGCTTACGTACGGTGTGCCGAATGACATCCCGCTCCGGCGGCATGTATATGCCTTCTTATGACAAAGATATCACCGGCGCCAGTACCGGCCTTACCAACCCTAAAGGGATCCATCTGGCCGAACACAGCGGCATGGTGTTTGTGGCGGATTTTAATGGCATGCGGATCAGCATTTTTGGCAGTCAGGCAGCAGGCAATGTAACGCCGGTTGCAGAAATTCCGCTGTCGGCCAAACCATGGGATGTCACGGTAGATGAAGTTAGCGACCGGATGTATGTGGCTCTCACCGACGGTACTGTAGCCGTTTATGATAATGTCATAGAGTCCGGTTTTGCGCCTACAGTCATGCGTTCTATTGTACCGGCAGATGCCGATAGCAATCAGCTCTCGGTTAATCTGCACGGGATTGTTTATGACGCCGGGAGCGATCGTCTGGTCGTTTCTGATGTGGGCGATGCGGCCGTGGCAGATGATGGCCAGCTGTTTGTGATCAATAATGCCGCCATGGCAGAGGGTAATACAGTACCTGTCCGTCAGGTTGGCGGCCCGATGTCGATGCTGGGTAACCCGGTAGACATTATTCTTACGGGCACCACTTTGCGTGTGGCAGAAAAATCGAACGATGCCATTCTCGTCTTCACTAACATTTTCGATGGGCCGGATGGCGACATGGCCCCCACCCTTGCAACCTCTGCCAGTAAGCCAGAGTCACTGGCTCAGGTGATGCCGGCGATGGTCTCTGTGGATGCATCAGATAACGCGCTCACCGCCACCACTATCAATGGCATTGTGGTATCGAGTAATCCCTCGGCAGCGGGCCCAACCACCGGCCAGATCTCCCGTTACAGTGCAGTACTCAGCAGTCCCCTTGGCAGCTTTGACGCGGGCATGAGCATTGAAAGCGTTACCATAGATGCCTTAGGCGATGGTGCCGTTACTTTCGATGATGTCGATTCTGCCATGGGTGGTGTTCTCATCATCAACCGCCTGGCCAGCATGCGGGATGACGACAGTTATACAATGTCTCAGGATCACATGATTATGGGAGCCAATACCGGTTTGGTTACACCGAAGGGGGTAGACGTGTCGTCTGTTCACGGACTGGTCTTTGTGGCTGAGTTCAATCCGGATACGCCAGCGGTGCAGGTATTTTCGTCTTGCGCGTCAGGAGATGTAGCGCCACTGCTCTCGCTGGTTGCCAGTAACGGTGCGCGTCCGTGGGACGTTGACTACGATGCTACCACCGACCGTGCTTTTGTAGCCCTGACTAACGGTACTGTAGCGGTATTTGACGAAGTCACCCGCAAACTCATGTCGGGCATGACAACGATTACCGGTGAAGACCGCTTAATTACGCCAGCTATGGGCGGAGCACCAATCACAGCGCCAACTAACATTCATGGTATAGACTACGATCCGCAGTCTGACAGTCTGGTAATTTCTGATGTAGGCAGCGCCGCCAGTGCCACCGACGGTAAGCTCTTTGTTATTCCGGCAGCAGGTATGGCAAATGGCTTAGCACAGATGAGTGTGATGATTGCCGGACCAAACTCTATGCTCGGCAACCCGGTAGACTTAATGCTCAGCAACGGCCATGTGTATGTTGCCGAGAAGTCAAATAACGTGATCATGCGCTTTGATAATATTCTCAATAGCGCCAGTGGCGACATCGCTGCTGATTACAGCATGAGTTACACCGCGCCGGAATCGGTAGTCGTTGTGCCGGTTAACTAATCTAACAGGCAGTTACCAAAGCGCCCAATTCCGGGCGCTTTTTTTAATCCTACTGGTGGGTTATCGGTACAACTCCACCACGCCGTTTTTCCCCACGCCTATACAGCCCTTCTCAGCCTGACAGGCCAAGCTCCAGATATTACTTTGGCTGACTATCTGCCACTTTTCGGCGCCAGGTTTTAATACAGCCACGCCCTGAGGATTACTCACCCAATACTCAAAACCTTCGGTTGTCGCCAGTAAAGCTGAGCCATATACAGCGCCTTTTAGAGGTAATTCAGGTAATGCCTGCCAGGTTTCACTATCAATGAAATACTGCCAGGCACTCGCCGGCTCACCGGCGAGCTTTAGACTGCCGCCACTGACAAACACAGTGTCTGTTGTTGCCTGTGCCGAGAAAATTCCACCAGCCTCGCCGCCGGCAATCGGGCTTTCAATACTTTGCCATTGGTTACCCTCAAGCAATAATAGCCGCGGTATATCGCCATTACCGGTGCCAATCACGACGCCCCTGCCGGGAGCGTCATTCAGGCAGGTACCGCTGGAGGCAAACCCGCCCTCTGATGTCTGGGCTTTGATAGGCAGAGACTGTCTTTGCCAGTTTAGTCCGCCATCGGTGGTGGCCAGCACAAACAAGCCCTGCTCATCGGAATCGCCATATAACCAGCCCATGGTGAGAGAGGTCATATAAAAGCAGTCATAAAATGTACTTTGCTGCTGTCCCTGTGACACCTGCTGCCAGTGCTTGCCATTATCATCGCTGATAAACATGCCGGAATCAGGCCCTTCCCCGGCACTCATTACCACCAGGCGGCCGTTACCGAGACGTTGATTATCACGAAACTGCCTGCTTTCTGAGCCGGTTGGGCCAGGTATCTGCTGCCAGCTTGCGCCATCATCGTCAGACAAATAAATCGCACCAGCGGTACCGGAAGCTACTGCGTAATTATCCTGCCAGGTGACAGCCTGAAACGAGACATTTTCGTCTAACTGATGAACGGTTACACCGGCTCGGGCCAAAGGTAAAATACTGGCATAAACCAAAACAGAAAAGAGGAGTGTTTTCATAGGCGGGGGCAGAAATCCGTGGTTAAATTTGCTAACATTAAAATTATCATACAATTAGAAAAAGCATTCTATGGCAAAGCCTAAACCCATAATAGAAATAGTCACTTATGGTATTCACACCAAGTGGGATGCCGACGCCAAAGCATTACCCAAAATAAAGACATTCACCAATCATATTCCTTTGGAGCTGGATATTGAGTTTGGCTTTATTGTTAACATAAAACGGGCCAAAAATCAGCAGGTACGTTATTGCATTTATCATCCCGATATCCCCGACGAAGACGGTGTGCCCATGCCGCCTTTTGACGGCGAAGAATATATTCGCTCCAATGACTGGGATTTCTATCTGGGCGATACGCTGTGGGAACCGCTTAGTAACAAAGTGGGCGACTGGCGAATGACCCTGGAAATGAATGGCCGGATCATTGCGGATAAAACCTTTACCGTAGAAGATGATCTGCCCTATGACGGCGCACAATTCTGGCAACGGGGAAAACCCAAATTAAGACGTTAAACAGGCCGTGGTGGCTTGCCATGTTTTCGGGCAATTTTGCACCGTTGTGACACATTCGGCCGGCCATCAGGAATAACAATCTCTGTTTAAACAATCGGTTAGATTTTTACCCGCCAGGGAATAATCCTTGCAAAACATATCTTAATGATCTCCACAAAAACCCGATGAATACCATCTGACAAGAATACGGAGTGTGTATGCAAGCATTTATCGAAGGTATGCCAAAGGCAGAGTTACATGTTCATATTGAGGGCACGCTGGAACCCGAACTGAGCTTTGCGCTGGCGAAAAAAAATAATATCGAACTCCCCTACGATACCCCTGCGGCGTTTTTCAAGGTAGTTGTCGCCTGAGCTGTTAAGCTGCTTCTTTTTTATTC
>JAAFAI010000011.1 GCA_018222405.1 Gammaproteobacteria bacterium
GATGGTAGTGTGGGGTCTCCCCATGTGAGAGTAGAACACCGCCAGGCTCCTAATTCTAAGAAAAAGGGCTATCCGAAAGGATGGCCCTTTTTTGCATCTGGCACTTCTTAAACTTAATAAAAGAAAGAACCGCCATCCCGGTTTCGCTCGGCGAAGACCGGGACCCCCATCGTCTAACCGTAGAGCTTAAAAGCGCACCACAAAAATACCCGCAATACAGCCATCCCGGAAAGCACGCAGTGCTTACCCTGGTTCTCCTTATCACAACTGTAGAGAGCAAAAACGCATCCCAGCCAGCAATAAGTAATCACTAAAGTACGTATAGTTAACCCAAAGGGAATATAGGGAGTGAATAAATCTAGCACTTAAGTGCTATTTTTTCGGTTTCAGAATCATGACAATGCTTGAGTGAGTCTGAACAATAAATGCCCTAGACTGAACTCTGTTGGTCATAAATGGTGCAATTTATAACTTTAAACCGTTAAGATTTTTTACAGTTTGCGACTAAAGCGCTGTATTTACGGGCAAAGCACAAAATTAATTGTACTGGTACACAAATTGCCTTAATCAGATAAAGGCTATCTGATTTTAAAATTTAATAAATATATAAGAAGCCTATTCAGAGTAACAAACGTCTACAGTAGTCATTTTGTAGTAGTGACGTAAGTCCACTCTCTTGCTTAAAACGCTGCAACTCATCAATCAGATCATTTTTCCTATAATTCTGAGTGAGTTTTTTGCGTCGGGATGCAATGAAGCACACTGGAGACGGAAGATGGAAATTTTTAGAGCAAGGGCTCCCCTGCGTATAAGTTTTGCGGGTGGTGGTACAGATGTTAATCCTTTCGCGTCGATGTATGGCGGATTTGTACTTAATGCGACCATTAATAAGTATGCTTATACAAGCATCGCATTAAATAACAGTGAATCGATCACTGTTAATTCTTATGACTTCGATACTACAACCGAATTTTGCAGTTCCACACTTAAAACGGATAACAATAACGATTGCTTCGTTAAATCAGTTTATAAGCATCTGGTAAGTAAGCCGCTAGGCATGGAAGTTATTACTCACAATGATGCGCCTCCAGGATCGGGTTTAGGCTCGTCTTCTGCCATGATGGTCTCTATCATCAGTGCGTTCAAAGAACTGGAAAATCTGGTCATGAGTCCCTATGACATTGCCCGTCTCGCCCACGATATAGAGCGCCAGGAATTACAGCAATTAGGTGGCATGCAAGACCAGTATGCAGCCGCATTCGGTGGTTTCAATTTCATGGAGTTCGACGGCGACAGCGTACTGGTAAACCGTTTAAAAATGGACCCTTGGGTAGTACGGGAACTGGAGTACAACATGATTCTCGTGTACACCCAAAAATCACGTCTTTCATCAAACATCATCGAAGATCAAATCAGCAACGTGAAGTCTAAGAAGGCCGACAATATCGCGGCAATGCACCAAATAAAGCAGCACGCCAACGATATGAAAAGGCTATTACTAAAAGGCCGTACTAATGAGTTTGGTGAATTGCTTCATGAAGCCTGGCAGCAGAAAAAACGCATGGCTGACTCCATCACCAATGAGCATCTTGACGAGCTCTACGAGGCAGCAAGAAATGCGGGGGCAATCGGCGGTAAGGTAAGTGGCGCAGGTGGCGGTGGATTCATGATGTTTTACTGTGAAAACAATAAGAAACGCCAGGTTGTTGAAACCCTCGAAAGGATGGGAGCAAGGGTAGAAAGCTTTAAATTTGAACTGGATGGTGTTGAATCCTGGCGGAATATAAGAAAAGAACAGCTCATTCGTCAGCGCTTAAACGTAGTTGTATAAGGTAAGGATACCATTATGAACAGTGAAGCTACCACAGTCCCTTTGGATCTTGACAACAGCGCGATCGAAAGCGTGGCGGTAAGTAAGGTTTTCGAGTTGTCGGAAAAGTTAAGCAGTGTCTCAATTATCTTTCCTGCTTATAACGAAGAAGAGAATATCGCAAATTCGATCAACAATGCGATCAACGCATTCAGTAAGTATTTTCACGAAGTAACAGTAATACCTGTGGACGATGGTGGTCATGATGCAACAGGCGATATCATCGATAATATGGCCGCAAAGGATGAGCGGATTAAGCCAGTCCACCATGAGGTGAATAAAGGCTATGGTGCAGCACTACGTAGTGGATTTAACGCTGCCGAAAACGATTTTATCTTCTTTTCAGACTCAGATGGTCAGTTTGATTTAGAAGAAATCACTTTATTGCTGGAGCACATAGACAGTTTCGATATGGTGCTGGGCTACCGGGCCCATCGTGCTGATCCTTTACACAGAAAGTTAAATGCCTGGGCATGGGGTGGTTTGGTACGTCTTTTATTTCGGGTAAAAGTAAAAGATATCGATTGCGCATTTAAGCTATTCCGTCGTGATATTTTTAATGAAATTAACCTTCAGGCCGGTGGCGCAATGGTTAATACCGAACTATTAGCCCTGGCTAGAAAGCGCGGTTTCAGTATGACTAATGTGCCGGTATCTCATTATCCAAGACAGCTTGGTGAGCAAACCGGGGCAAATCCGCTGGTAATTATCAGAGCATTTGTAGAATTATTTAAGCTCTACGCAAAGATTTCTTAAATTGGGTGGTTGTTGAGTTATGGTTTATCAACAGTTTTTAAATATCGTTGACGCTCATGGCGACAAAGTTGCCATCAGTGCTGGTGAGACAAATATGTCTTATGCCCAGCTCAATACTCGTGCAGAGCAACTAGCTGCTGCCCTCGAAGCGCGAGGTATAACCGTTGGTTGTGCCGTAGCAACGATTATCCCGAATAGCATTGAGTTTTTTGTAGCGACACTGGCAACATTCCGCCTTGGTGCTACCTTGGTTCCGCTCAATGTTAACTACACAGATTCCGAGCTTTTTCAGTACATCGATAAGTCAGCCGCTCAGGTGGTAGTGGGTGATTCCGAAAGCCAGCAATCGCGAATTGAGTCACTTGGTTTAGTCGCCAGTTTTGTTGATTATGCGCCTAAGCAGTCAATGTCTGTTCCCCCGGTTGCTGTGTGTGACGCAGAACAGCCAGCGCTTATTATGTTTTCTTCGGGCTCTACGGGTGGTTCAAAACAGGTAATGAGAACCTACTCGGCTTTACTCGCTGAGTGGAAATCCGAAGTCGAAACCTTCGAAATCACGCCTGATGACACCATTTTGTGTACTGTGCCGCTACATCATACCCATGGCTTTGGTAACGTATTGCTAGCGGGAATATTAAGCGGCGCAAAAATAGTAGTCACTCTTGGTGAATTTAATCCCCGGAGCGTGATTAGAGCGCTCGATAGTCATCAGGTTAGCATTTACCCGTCAGCCACATTTATGGTCAAAATGTTGTCGGTAATGCGCCTGCGCCAGCAACCGGATTTAAGCCGCCTTAAGATTGTCTACACAGCTGGCGCTCCGCTTGAAGCCGACGTTATATCCACATTCTCTTCGACCTTTGGCGTGACGCCCCGCCAGCTATACGGCTCCACCGAAACCGGTGCAGCAGCAGTAAACAAACTTAATGCGCCCACCAATAGCGTTGGTAAGCCGATGGCCAATGTCGAAATTCTGATTGTTGATGATCAGGATAAAATGCTTCCACAAGGTGAAGAAGGTGAGATAGTGGTGATTAGCGCAGCATCGGCAAAGGTGTATGTAGGTATGGCTGAACAAACAGCAAAAACCTTCCGTGAAGGGCGTTATTATACCGGTGACCTCGGACGCTTTGATGAAAACGGCGACTTATACGTAACGGGCCGGCGTAAAAAGATGATTAATGTTGCTGGCTTAAAAGTAGATCCGGCTGAGGTGGAGTCTGCCATTCTTGCTATGGACGGCGTCAGCGAGGTGGTTGTGCTGGGTAAAAAAGACGGTGACTACGGAGAAAAAGTCAAAGCCGTAATCGTGCCGTTGGAGTCGGCTACCGAAAGAGACGTGATAGAGCATTGCAAGGCGCACCTGGCAGAATATAAATGGCCAAAAATCATTGAATTCAGAAATGAAATTCCGAAAAGCCCGCTCGGAAAAATCTTACGAAAGTATTTATAAAGGAAAGCAATTATGTTGAAAGAGCACTTTAGAAGTCGCGGTTTCATAGAAGGGGGCATTGTCCACAATTGCGAAAAGACCGCCATGGACATGGAGGCCCTTCCTCCATTCCTGCGCACTCTGTTGGTAACGGATGGTACGGTAACCAAAAGTCTGGAAGCTTTCTTTTGGGAAAATATCAAAGTCGAGATGCGTATGCAGGAGCAATGCTGGCTTACCCAGGATCTGCCCTTCATTAATGCCAAAACGGGTGAGCATGCCCTGAAGCGGGATGTCATTTTAAAAGGCGCTAAAACCTCTGATATCTATGCCTACGCTACGTCTTACCTGCTAACAGGATTGCTGGATGAAGAAGTTAAACAGCAAATGCTCGGTGGAAAGATAGGTATCGGCGAATTGCTACGTGAAATAGGCCTTGAAACTTATCGGGAAATTGTTGATTTCGGACGCGAAGTTTTTAATGCCAGCGTCAAGGAGGATGGCGAGCCAGAATATGTGGAAGCTATCTACAGAACCTATGTCATTAATATTGGCGGTAATCCGGCTATTCAAATTACAGAGCGATTCCCAATCCGCTTATTTCAGAAAAAAGCCATTTAATCAGGAAGAATTATGAGCAGTAAAGCGCAAATCATTGAGTCGTTACGCGGAACCCTTACCAAAGTAGTGAAAAAGGATTTCAGTCAGGTTGATGCAGACGAATCGCTGAATCTTGATTCTATCAATCGTATTTCGCTAATCGTTGAACTGGAGTGGGTTTATGATATTGAAATAGATTCAGACGGTCTGGATCCCGAAGTATTCGATACACTCAATTCACTGGCTGGTTACATTGAAGGGTTGGTGAACGAAAGTGTTTGATTTAATTACGGCTGACCTGAAGTTTAAGCAAGACTGGTTCCTCAGTCAAAAAAGCTGGTTTACTAAGAATATACGGATATTTCTGGAACCAGGCACAATTGCTTCGATTGTATACCGGTACGGAAACTGGACCCGCACGGTAAGTCCAAATTTATTAAGACTCCTGGTACGAATCCCCTATTTCTTTGCCAAAGCGGTGGTTGTTACTGCCTTTGGCATTTATATCCCGTCCAAAGCCAAAATTGGCAAGGGCTTCACTATTCACAATTTCTCCGGGATCTTTATTAGCGAGGGGGAAATGGGTGAAAACGTCATTGTGTTTCAGGGAGTGACTATCGGTCACCTTCGCGGGCAACCCGCACCACCGAAAATTGGCAACAATGTATTGATTGCGGCTGGCGCCAAGGTACTTGGCAGCGTCACGATTGGTAACAATGTGGTTATCGGTGCAAATTCCGTGGTGATTAATGATGTGCCGGACAATTGTACCGTGATGGGAAATCCGGCCCGGATTATATCCCGTGAGACTAACTGGATGTCAGAAAAGCTGGCTGGTAAAGACGACAACTATTAACGCAGGACTCGGTCGGACCCGCATATAAAGGTTCAAAGGGATGTTTAAAAAATTAAAAGTTGATGCTGAGCAGCGGCGTATCTGGGCTGTTGATGGTGGCTTAAATGGCAGCGGCGCAGGCCACTTGTTGAGTCGCACATGGTTAGCAACCTGTGTATACCGGTTTGGACGTTATGCCAACGAAATTGATATCAAGCCACTAAAAGTGCTGTGTAAAGTACTTTATTACCCACTGTTTTTCATCACTCAGGGCGTAACAGGGATCAGCGTTCAGGCACACTGCAAAATCCAGCCTGGATTAGTACTTAATGGTACCGGTGGATTGTTTATTTTGGCTGAAACTATTGGTGAAAACTTCGTAGTGGGGTCAGGCGTTACCGTCGGCAATGTGCGAGGCAGCAAAAACCTGCCGGTCATAGGCAATAACGTATGCATCGAACCGGGCGCCAAAATATTAGGCGAAGTAACCATTGGCGATAACGTCCTGATCAGAGCAAACAGCCTGGTGTTAACGGATATTCCCGACAACACCATGGCGCTGGGCAATCCCGCGCGGATAAAGCGTAAACCAGATGAGTCGGAGAGTTAGATGTCTCAGGAACAGTTTAAAGTTGACTTTATTGGCGTAGGATCAGGTAAATGTGGATCTACCTGGTTGTATGAAAATGTTATCCAGCACCCCGAAGTGTTTGATGGCAACCCCAAAGAAATTCACTATTTTGGTGATCTCTACGAACAGCAGGATTTTAACTGGTACAAAGATTTATTCGCCGGCTCAGAGGGTAAGATCAAAGGCGAGTTCTCTATTAGTTATATGTACCACCCACAGGCCGCTGAGCGCATACACAAACACTTCCCCGACGCCAAAATTATCGCCATGGTGCGCGATCCGGTTGAGCGTACTTACTCAGATTATCAGCATTTTATTCGCAAGGGTGACGTCAGTCGCGATTACCCCTTTTCGGAGTATATTCGCGACCAGGAAAAGTTAAAGTTTGGCTACTACACCGACTATCTCGCACCTTTTTACGAACACTTCCCCAAAGAAAATATTCTGGTCCTGGTGCTCGAGGAAATGCAGCACGATCTGGCCGCCTGCTATAAACAAATCTTTGAATTCATTGGCGTAAAAGACACCAATTTTTTACCCGAGGGCGTTGAGGAAAAACGCAATCAGGGCGTTAACTACCGCTTCTTAAAACTTGAGAACGTGCTGGTCAGAACCTATCGCTTTATGGTGAAACGCGGTCTTACCGGGTTTGCCGAGCGACTCAAACGGTCTGGCCTGGCGCAGCTGGTCAGAAAAATGAACGCCAAATCAGAACCGCTACCTGAGATGGACTCAGCAAGCCGGCAGCAACTGGTTGATTACTATGCTGAAGAGCAAACCCGATTAGCTCAACTACTAGGCAGGGATACGCAAATATGGAATCGTTAAAACTCGACGGCGTGGTATCGCTACTAAACCGGGTGCCTGCATTACGCAGAATGATCTTTCGCGGCCCTTCTGTCGCCCTTTGCTCAATGGGCGGCGTGGGCTCAACAGCTTTGGCGCGGCACATCGGCTCAATTGCCGATAAAACCGTGCGAGAACATGCTTATTCACCGGCGGTCTATAACGACGAAACTCAAATCAAGCTTGGTTACGTGTTTGGTAATCCCTATAACAGCGTGCTCTCTGTCTTTCGTCGTGGCTATCAGTCTATGCACGCCAAGGCGATGAATGCTAACAGCGATACACCCGCCGCAGATCTGAAAAATATGTCTATTGAGGCCTATCTTGAGCGTGGCGTCGACGAGTTTCGTCTTGAGCGGCAGTTGGATAACTGGCTGAACCCTGAGCTGACAAGACACCCGATTATTCTTATCAAATACGAGGAGTTAGCCAGCTCAATTGATGAGGTACTGGCATTTTTCGATTGTGATAAACCTTTTGAGGTACGCACCCGAAAATCCTCCTGGCGCGACCAGCCTGCGGCCATCGTGGCAGGGCTAGAAAAAATGTACGGTGGTTTCAACGAGCGTGTGAACGCAATGCCCGCGATCACAGTGGTTGAGCCACATCCTGTTGTTAACAAGGAAGTAGCTGTCAGTCATGGATGAATCCCGTAAACATAAAGTTGTGATGGTAGCTGCATGCCCATTCCCCGCTAACCATGGTTCGCCGGCATCCATCAGAGAAATGTCGGAAGCACTGGTAGAGCTGGGCCATGAGGTACATATTCTTACCTACCCGATTAAAGAAAATATCCCGGTTGTCGGACCCAAAATCCACCGCGTGTCGTTCCCCTTCCTCAACAAGGATAAGGTTACGGTTGGCCCTACGCTGGAAAAATTTGTCTACGATCCGCTAATGGTATTCCGCCTTATCTGGATGATTTGGCGATATAAAATTGATGTGATTCACGCGCATAACTACGAGGGCGCACTGATTGGCTGGCTGGCAAAACTGGTCACCCGCCGGCCGATGCTTTATAACGCGGTGAATAATATGGTCGACGAACTGGTTACCTACGACTTTATCTGGTCAAAAAAGTTTGCCCTCAAACTGGCCGGTTTACTGGATAAAACCATTCCTTTTATGGGCGACTATGTCACCGCGGTATCGGATTCTTTAAAAGCTTATCTGGTTAAAGTTGGCGTCAGAGCCGATAAGATTCAGGTGTTACCCGCCGGTGTGAATGCCAGTATGTTTTCTGCCCGGGATAAACAGGCTCTGCGAGAAAAATATGGCTATCGTGAAGGGCAACAGATAGTCATTTACACGGGTAGTCTCGACAAGTTTCAGCGTATCGATTACCTGCTCGATGCCACTCATCTGCTTAAGCCACAGTATCCGGAACTTAAAGTGATTCTGGCGTCGAATATCGCCAATCAAAAAGACCTTGATACTATTGAGGCACAAATCCAAACATTGGATATCGCAGACGTAGTGGATATTGTAAAAGGGCTGGAGCTAGAAAAACTGCCCGATTATCTCGCTTTATCTGACGTGGCAACGTTACCCAGAACTGACTGCCCCGGTCATCCGGTTAAAATTCTTAATTACATGTGCGGCAATATTCCTATCGCAGGGTTTACCGGTGCGGCAAAGGGATTACATCACATGAAAACTGCCGTGCTGGCTGAAGATCACAACGTTGAAGAGTTCGCCAAATCCATTGCTATGCTGCTGGATGAAAAGGATAAAGCACAGTATGTGGCAGCGCAGGCCCGGCAAACTCTGGGTGAGCTTTATGAGTGGAAAGTACTGGCAAGGGGCATCGCGGTTATTTATGACATGCTGATAGAGCGCGATTTTGAAACCCGCAAACCCTTACTTAAACAGTACATCAGGGATAGTTATCAACCGAAGTTCTGGGATAAACGCCAGGCGCAAAAAACGCCCGTCCCGGAAGATATTCTGGAACGCCGCAAAGGCGAGCGACGCAAGCAACATCTGCGCATCGACTTTATCGAGCGGCGGAGAGTCATCGATGCAGAATAGTCTGTCGGGGTTTGATGCGTTAAGAATAGACTTGCGGCGTAAGCGCCGCCACTACACGCGCATCGATAATTTCGTTAATAAATACATAAAGATGACATTACAGTGGGGCTCCCTGGCAGTGATGGTTTATCGCTGTGAGCAGCAGATTAGCAAGCTGGATATTCCTGTTCTGAGTTTCCTCTTACTTGCTCTGTTCCGGCTGCTTTCCGCGCCGGTAAAACTGGCTACAGATTGCCGGATTAACCCGCAAGCAGAGATAGATAAGGGTCTGGTGTTACATAACTTTGCTGGCATAGAGCTCGATCCGCGCCGCGTTGGCACCAACCTTACGGTTAATCAAAACGTTTGCATTGGCGCCGATTATTACAAGCGGGGTAAACCTGTACTTGGCAATAATGTGTTTGTGGGGGCCGGCGCTAAGATTCTGGGTGATATTGAAATTGGTAACAATGTGGTGATTGCAGCCAATTCAGTTGTGATTTCATCGATTCCTGATAACTGCTCAGTGGTTGGGATCCCAGCCAAAATAGTATCGCGAGGAGTCACCAGTGATTACCTTAGCTTTGATGTTGAATAACCGGCAGGGGGCGATATGAAAGTGATCATTCTTGCCGGTGGACTCGGCACAAGGTTACGCAGTGTTGTTAGCGATGTACCTAAACCGTTAGCACCTATTCGGCATATTCCCTATCTGGCTTATATGCTGAATGCGCTGTATGCCAAAGGGCTGCGGGAATTCATTTTATCAGTAGGGTATAAGTCAGCCCACTTCGAACAGTTTATTGCCACGCAAAAGTCATTGCTGCCCGATTTAAGCCTTGAACTGGTGGTTGAATCAGAGCCTTTGGGAACCGGAGGGGCTCTGAGGTTTTGTTTTACCAGCCACCCGGCAGAACGTTACCTGATATTCAATGGTGACAGTTATTGTGATTTTTCGCTTGCCAAACTGCTGGAGGCTGCTTCACAGCACAACATGGCAATGGTAGTGGCTAAGGTTAATAACATTAGTCGCTATGGTGAAGTCACATTACGTGAGAACGGCTGTGTTGAAGCTTTTCATGAAAAACAGCCCGTTGCCCGTGCTGGGCTGATCAACGCTGGCGTGTACTGCCTGCCGGGCGATATTTTTGCGGGCTTTGAAGGCCCGGAGAGCTTTTCTTTTGAGCAAGCCATCATGCCAGGCTTATTAGCTCAGGGTGTTGCCACGGTTGCAGCGGCGGGGCCGTTTATCGATATGGGTATACCGGAAGACTATCAGCGATTAGCTTCGCAGCCGGAATATTATTTTCCCACGCGGCCAGAGTGGCCGGTAGCTGTTGCGGATACTCAATCATGAAATTGCGGTTGTGGCCTTTCACCTTTTGTCGTCGTATCCCGGTGTGCCTTAGCGTTTTATTGCTGCTGGTAACTGCTTGTCACGGTAATAATATGCAATACCCACAGTCGACAAAACCAGTATCTGGAAATGAAAGTGGCGTTGGCCAGCCTTTACCCAAGAGTCCAAAGGTTAATAATAAAGCAAAGCCAACGGGCACCGCACCGGCTGGCATTTTTGTCAGCTCCGGACCAACAGTGAGTGATCGGGTACTCGGGCAGCCTCACGTTGCAGGTAATCTGATTCGGGTAGGTTGGGATCAACTGCAGTCTGCGCCGGCTAGTTACGATTTTTCTGCCATCGATACGTTGATAGCCCAGGCCCGTCAGCATAATAAGCGGGTGACGCTCAGCGTGCTGAATGGGCCGCGAACGCCTGCCTGGGTTTACGAGCAGGGAGCCAAAGCGTTTAGCTACGAATTTAAAACCCGTTACTCAGGTCGCGGCAATCGTCAGGAAACTATTCCTTTACCCTGGGACGCAACCTACCTGTCTTACTGGCGCAAGCTGATTGCAGAGTTAGGTAAACGTTATGCAGATAATCCGACGATTGCGCTGTTGCATATCACTCATTCCTCCAAGAATGGCTTTGAAATGCAGCTGCCCGAAGAGCGGGTTGCAGGACGTCCGGAAACGCCGTTATCGGGCCCATGGCATGATGCCGGCTATACGCAGGAAAAACACATTAAGGCAATCCAGCAGGTAATCACTTATTTTGCTGAGGCATTCCCTGATACTCCTTTGGATATAGAGATACATCCAGTGCTGGATTCTGTGGAGCCCGCACGCCAGATATATGAATTCGGCAAAGCTCGGTACGGCAAACGATTTGGCCTGTTTTCGGCGTGGTGGAGTGGTAAATCACAACGCTGGAACCAGGCGCTGTATCCGCTTTTAGAAAGTGCCTGTGAATTCTCGTTTTGCAATATTCAGATGATAGGCAATCAGACCAGACAGCCCGAACGGTTACTTAACGGCAGTCTGCTAAGTGCAATGCAGGCAGCTGAAAAGCTGGGCGCACGGTATTTCGAGGTCTGGAGCGCAGATTTAGCTAACAACGCGCTGCAAGGCGAAATAGCCACTTTTAGTAGCACCTTACAACAGGATTAGAAGAGAAGTTATGGCGAGTACACTTGGTCACGCATTATGTGGCATTGATTGTTTATTGGTAGGTCGTCTGGTGAGTCCGAAACTGGTGAGTCCGCTCAGTATCGGCTCCGTTTTTGCGGCCGTGTTTTTAGCCAACGCACCGGATCTGGATTTACTGGTCGGCCCCTTACTGGGTAAGCATCACCACTATCTGCATGGGCAGTTAACCCACTCAATAATGTTTGCGTTGTTGTGCGGCCTGACATTCTGGTTGCTTGCGCGGTTAACCGGCGTGGAAGAGCGAAAAGGGCGGGTTATGGCAACCATGGTGTCTGCCACGCTGCTCAGTCATGTGTTTGTTGATTGGTTTACTGGCCCTAACCCTGGCATCAACCCCAGTTTTGGTATCGTAATCCTGTGGCCATTTAATATGGAGCGTATTCATGCTCCCTTAACGCTTTTCCTCGGCCCTAATCACGCATCGATGACAGAGTTACTGTCGTTGCATAACGTGTGGGTTATGACCAGGGAAACGCTTATATTTGGCGGCTTCGCGCTGGCGCTCTGGTACTTTTCGCCAACCTTAAGACAGCAGATAAACAGCTTTTTAATCAATCTGGTACCGGCCAGATTCAAGTGAGTGAGATGAATCATGACAGCAAATAACAGTTCTAACCAGAAAATGGAAAAACGCTTGTCTGTCACCTTACTGGTGGTTTTGATAGTCGCCTTACTAATATTGGGTAACTGGGCGTTAAATATCATTTCTGCACACCTCAGTACTACCAATGCCAGCTATGCCAGAGAAAACGACAAACCCATACCGGTAAAAGTCATTGAAGTGGAAGCCGCCCCGGTAAAAGCCACGCTGGTTACCCAGGCTACCCTGGTTGAAAACCAGGAATTACCCATCTATCCGGGCTCTAATGCTATGGTCAGTGGGGTGCGTGTGCAGGTTGGCGATCTGGTTAAGAAAGGCGATGTGCTGGTGAGTTTTTATGAAGATCAGCTCAAAGCCAAAGTGGAACTGGCCAAATCAGTGGCTGAGATTGCCGAGGAGGAATACGAGGAAGCGCAGCGAAACTTCACCCGCGTGGAATCACTATTTGCCAAGAATCTGGTAGGCAAAGACGAATTCACCAAAGCCACTCTGGCCGAAAAACAGGCCAAATCGAAGCTTATTAACAATCAGTATGAAGTGCAGAAGGCTGAGTTTGAATATTCTCAGGTGGAGCTGAAAGCGCCTGTGGGCGGCGTGGTAACAGCTGTATCCGCCTTCGAAAACACTCAGGTGCGCATGACTATGCCAATAGTCACCCTGAGTGTGACTAATCCTATTTATGTAGAAGCCAAAGTGGCTCAGCGATACTTTGGTGAACTGTCTCTGGGTCAGCCTGTGAGTGTGTCGCTGGATGCATTTCCCGAACGCACTATTACCGCTGAAATCCTGCGCCTGGGATATGAAGTGGACCGGATCAGCGACACGGTGTCTGTTTACGCTAAGGTGGATAACCCGGATCTAATTTTACGTCCTGGTATGGGCGGTATTGCCACCATTGAACTGGCGGGAGGTTCTGCTGACACTCTGCGGATCCCGGCTATCGCCTTGCTTGGTAGTAATGGTCGCAGTGGGTTTGTTTTTGTTATCGATGAGACCCAGAAGGCACACCTTAAAGAAGTTTCCATTATTGGTTATGAGCAAGGGTATGTCGGCATTCGTTCAGGACTGAGTCCACGCGACAGAATTGTAGTGGTAGGCCAGCAGGCGCTTAAGGATGGAGATCGTGTGGAGATGGGCAATGCGAGCTAAATACCTTTTATTATTTATTAGTTGTTTGTCGTTGCAGGCGCACAGTGCGGTGCCGGTAAACAGCTATGAGCAGCTTATCGATATGTCCTGTAAAGCCGACGATATGACGGCTAACGTACGGTTGCAACTGGATGCGGCTAAACAGCGGGTCGAAAATGCCGATCTCAATAAATGGATGCCGGAAGTTACCGTTGGACTTGATGTGTATGCGGCTAAAGGGCAGCCCACCAGCTTTTTCGCAGTTCAGGAAGGCGCGGTTCAGGATCCGGAACAACCTAACTTTTACTCTAAAGGCGAAGCCTGGCAGGGGAAGGTGGATATGAACTGGGGGCTCTACGAAGACGGCAAGTGGTTAGGCGAGTCGGCTCTGGCAAATTCTGAGGCGGAGTCACAACTGTCGGTTGCCAAATCGCAACTCAGCACCGCTCATCGTGAGGCGCTTACCCTGGTGAGCCAGTATTATTTTAACATTATGATGTACAGTGCTCAGCGTGACGTTTTGCAGCCGCTGGTCGTGAAACGTCAGCAGCAACTGGATGATATGAAAACCAAAGTGGAGGCCGGAGTAAGTACTACTGACGACCTCTTCACCGCCAGTGCGGCCTACGCCAGTCTGAAAGACCAGCTTGACGACGCCATTCGCCAACGGGAAGTTAATTATCAGTTTCTGCTGTTGATGCTTCAGCGCGATGTCGAGTTATTGAACGCGCAACCGCAACAGAGCTTTAAAGAATTAGCCGCCATTACCGAGCGGCGCCTGCAGATGAATGATCTGGACAGTTTGGTTTCAGCGCATCCCGATATCACTCTGCTGGAATCTAAGCTGGCACTGGAAAAAGACAAGCTCGATGCCCAGTACGGTAAACTCAAACCTTCACTTGGCCTGTATGTAAAATTGCGTACGGGAGATAACTTTGGTAATGCACTGCGCAAAGACTACAGCGAAATTGGTCTGACCATTGAGTATCCTCTGGGTGCAGTGGCGAGTAACTACGGCGAGTCTAAAGCGCTGCGCAAAACCGTTACCGCGATTGATTCGGAGCTCGATTACCTGCGCAAGATAAAGCGCCTGCAAGCGGCGAATATCGCCGGCGATCTGGCCAGTTCCAAAAGTAAGATTGAGGTTGCCCGCCTTGAGCTGACCCGTCGTGAACAAATGCTCAGTAGTGAGAATGAAAGGGTCGAAAACGGCTTATCCGGGCTTGATGAACTGGTCCAGGCTGAAGATGATAAAATCACCGCGCAACTGAATTTGCTGGCCGCTTATAATCAGGCCTGGATGCAATATGCCGAGGCATCGCTGTTCAGCAACCAAATCTGTCAGTCTGAGTGATATCAATGATGGCAGGCAACGGGCGCGTTTTAAAAAACCTGATTATGGTCTTTGCCAGCGAAGGCGTTGGCGGACTGCTGAGTTTTATTATCGTGCTGTTGGCTGCCCGGTTACTGGGAGTAGAGCAGTTTGGTGTGTTTTCTTACATCCTCGCCATTACCAGTGTTTGTCAGTTGGTGGCTGATTTTGGGCTGACTAACCTGATCGTTCGGGAAGTCGCTAAGGATACCAGCAGGGCACAGTACATTATGAGTAATGTGCTGTCGCTGGCATGGGCACTGTCAATGGTGATCCTAACCCTGGTTGCTCTGATAGCGTTGTTAAGCCTCGAAACTGCCAGGCAGCAAAGCGCTGCTATCATAATGGGCGTGGCGGTGCTGGCAACCTATCATTCTGTGGTTTATTCCTCGGTGTGCCGGGCCTTTGAACAGATGAGTTACAACGCCATCAGCTTTGTAGTGCACAAGGTTATTCTGCTGGCACTTATCTACCTGTTTTACCACTTGTCGTTGTTTTCTTCTTCGCTGCTGGCTATTTGCATGGCGTATTTAGTGGCAAACCTTTGTCAGTATGTTTATTTCGTTGTGGTGGTAAGAACCCGGTTTATTCGCTTTGGTTTTGGTCGTGACTTTGCCTTTGCCTGGCAGTTGTTAAAAGATGCCGTGCCAATCGGGGCTTCCATGGTGATCCGCCGGTTAACGTTGCAGGTCGACACCTTATTACTGGGCGTACTCGCAACCGCGAGTGCCGTTGGCTTATTCAGCGCCGCCTACAAAGTGGTTCAGGTGGTCGACATGATCCCATTTGCTATCTGTCTGCCCTTGTTTCCGGCAATGTCACGAATGGCCAGCAACGAGCCGGATAAACTGCCGGCATTCTTCTCGTTAACCCTGACCGGTTTTTTAATTGTTTCCATCCCTTTGTGCGGGTATGTATTTGTTTCTGCCGGCAACCTGATAGAGCTCTTTTACGGGCCGACTTATGTCAGCGCAATACCGGCTTTGCGGATCCTTGCGTTTGCCATTATTGGCCTGTTTGTCAACATGTTGCTTAGCTATGTCTTTATGGCACTGGGGAAACAGCGTTTTTACCTGCTGGCCGCAATGAGTTGTCTGGCCGTTAATACTCTGGTAGATGTACTGCTAATACCTCGTATGGGCGCCACCGGCGCAGCATGGGGGACCTTGCTGGGCGAGCTGAGTTACTTCCTGCTGTGTATTGTATTTTTATCCCGCGTGCAACTGGCCTATGCCTGGTTGGCCCAACTGACTCGCCCGGTTTTGTTATGTTTATTGATTAGCTGGGTGGCTTACCTTTCTCCCCCGCAAGGCGTCATAGAACAGGTGCTCTTTTCGCTGGCTTATGGAGTGAGCTACATTGCCGGGTTGTTTGCGTTACGGGTGTTTAAACCGGCAGACATTAAACGGGCTTTGGCATTGCTCACAGAGCGCCAGGGCAGCGCCGGGCTGGCCGATAATTCGGCATCGGGGAGCTAGATGATGCGCGCTCTTAGTCTCCTGCAAACCGGATTGCACACGGCAACCAGGCCCTGGCGTTTTATCGAACAACACCCCGTATTATTACTGGCAGCATTGTTAATGCTGGTGGGCAGTGGCGGCACCTGGGTGGTGATGCCTCTGACCGGAGAATATCGTTTAGCCGACCTGCAGGCGGCAGACCAAAACGGCCAGTTTAAGCTGGTAGTGCTGGGGCTGACTGCGTTGATCTTTTTAACTACGGCCATGCGCATGTATACGCTGCGTTTATTGATATGCTTTGGCTTAACCGCGCTGATGTTTTGTATTGCCTTGTCGTTAAGTATGCTCGACGGTGAACGTATTCAGCTTTATATCACTGAGAGTCAGGCATTTCGCGATATACAGCATATACTGGCATTAAACGCGATCCCTAATGCCGGTCGCTCTGTGGAAACCGCGCTGGCTTTTGATGCTTATCACTTTACTGATCGCATCAGGGCGGCACTCGGAATACTGGGCTGGGGAGCCAAATTAAGTATCCTTATCGGCTGTGCAGTGTCTCTCTACTGTATTGTTAGCAGCCAGCGCAAACTGATAGCCCTGGTACTGGCGCTGATTTTTGCTCTGACCACCTTTTTTGCTGCCGGGCTGGGAAGTGTGTCGCTGGCGTACCTGAAGGTTAACCAGGGCGTACGGGCGATTAATAACGGCGAACCTGCGGTGGCCATTGGCATTTTCAATGAAGCGGTGACGCTCGATCCGGTGCTGACCTATTCGCCAGGATTTACGCTGCTACATTCTTACCTGTATTTTTCAATTTATGGGCCGGCGACGCCGCTGGCAAAAGCTTATCAGCTTGAACAGCGTTTCAGTGCTGGCCGGTTTACCGAAGTTATCGATACCAATATTTTGTCGGCAAGTGCCGCAGTGTTAAACGCCGGAGAGCAGCAGCTCAGTATCAGGCCGGAATTGGTTGATGCGCATATTCGCACTGAGCAGCGGATCACCATGGATGCTTATAACCGCATGGGGCTGCTGCATCTGTGGCGCAACGACTGGGGACTGGCAGAGAGTCATTTTAAGTCTTCGCTGGCAATTCACGGCAACCCCGTCGGGCAAACGGCCTTGTTACGCATTTACCAGCAGACCCGCCAGTTTGAGGCTTGTGTCAGAACTGCCGAATTATTGTTGCAGCGCACCCATAACCGCTCCGTGTCGGCCGATGTTTTCTCGTCTAAAGGTGATTGTCTCAGTCAGCTTGGCCGCCCTGCTGAAGCCCGAGAGGCCTATCAGCAGTCTATTGCTCTGGATAGCGATAAGAATTACCGGGCTGTCAAAGGTCTGAGCGGGACATAGGGGATAATTATGAAAGCAGAGCATTGGTGGAGCGGTCTCACACTTATTATCCTGATTGTCTGTGCAGTGATATTTGGCTATTTGCAGTCAGTGGACACAGCCAATCCCCGTTCGCTACTTAACTGGTCCCAAAGCCAGTGGATCAGCACCGAATCAGCTGGCGCTAACGGTTACTTTCGCCATGCCATAGAGCTGGATAATGCGCCGCAGCGAGCAGTGCTGCAAGTGTCAGGCACAGACAACCTGCAGATTTATGCCAACGGTAAGTCTGTTAAATCTGTGGAAAATCGCTCTTTGCAGGCCACTGCCGTACTGGATCTGAGTCGCCATATTCAAACCGGCAGCAATGTTCTGGCTTTTGAGCTGCATCGCTCTTCATTTCCGGCAACGGTTGCGTTGCGATACGAGTTAACCGTTATCGATGCGCTGGGCCAGCGGCAGACCTTTATTTCTGACGCTATGGTGAAAAGCCAGGCGTTATATCCGCAAACTACCAGCCGCCACAAATGGTTCGACACAGGGTACGATGATTCATTCTGGACCAGTTCGGTGCAGGTTGCCGGTGACAACCGTATGGCGCAGGTGACCACTCCTCCGGAGTTATTACTGGCTCTACCCAGCCCACCTTCATATGTACTGGATGCTTCACAGCACTGGTCGGTTTCACTCTCCACTACCTTTAACTATGAGCAGGAGTTTGAAGAACAGGTATGGCTGGCGGTAGCATCGGATGTGCCTTATGAAGTGATTATCAATGGCATTAGTGGCGGTATTTTTTCACCTTCCGATGCGCAGTTACACTTGAACTCGGTCTTGCCACGCCTGAAAGACGGTGAAAACAGTATCGAAATCAACCTGATGAATAATGGCGTAAACCCGGCGGTAGCTGGTGGTCTTATCCGGCAGAATGATTATCAGATAACCACAACGTTTATTTCGCCTGATTGGCAAATTCATGGCGGTGGCGGTAGCGGCCATTCTGCATTGGACGATATCCGTGCGAGCAGCAATTTTGCGCAGGTAAGAATCGCTGCTCCTGCAGTGCCACTAACCTATGCATATATCGTAAATGATAACTTTACCCCACCTGCGGTAGCGCAAGCCGGCCCCTGGTTGCAAGGCGGTATGGTGGTGCTGTTTATTTTGTTGGTTGCACCGCTCTTCAAACTATTGGGAGTGAGCCTGCAAAAACAGCTCACCAGCACATGTTTTGCCAATGCCATTGCCATCTTATGTTTAGTTGCCGCATGGTTTATGGCTCAGGATGTGCGATTCGACGCGCGCCAAATCTTTTCGGTAAATGCCCTGCAATTGATGGTGATTGTGTGGATGCTGATGGTCATTGTGGTGCTGGCTGAACAGGCTGCAACGACTATCAAACCAGCTAGTAACCGGTCGCCTCGCGAATTGAACCGCGATTATCAGTTCAGGCTGGGTAATACTGCCTTTTACATTGTTAGCGCCGTTGTAGCGCTGGCCGCCTTGCTATTGCGACTTCACAATATAGACCAACAGGCGCTTACGGTAGATGAGGCAACGATTGCAGGATTTGCCAGAGGGGTAGTGGAACGTGGTTATCCGTACTTAATGGTTGGCGGCATGGAAGTTGAGCTGGCCACCTATGAGCTGGTGCCCTACTTTCTGGCCGCCTCGGTAAAGACCTTGGGTTACAGTGACTTTGCCCTGCGCATTCCGGCAGTACTGTTTGGTACCAGCACCTGCCTGTTAATTATCTATTGTGGCTCGGTCTGGTTTGGTCGGTTAACCGGTCTCATCGCCGGCGTGCTCTATGCGATTTCGCCCTGGGCGATATACTGGGGTAAGAATTGCTTCCATCCGTCACAAATTCAGTTCTTCAATCTACTGGCGCTTATCGCTTTTTATCGGTTACTTGCCAGTGACCGGATTTCCCTCAGGCTTGCCTGTTTATCAGCACTGGCCTTTGCTTTCAGTTATCTGAGCTGGGAAGGCTCCGGGCTTGTGTTGCCCATTATGGCCTTTGTGGCAATCGTTATTCGCTGGCAGGACTGGCGCTGGTTTTTTCAGCCGAACCTGTGGATTGCGGCGGTGTTGATTATATTTGTGGTCGCCGCCCAGGGCATTCGCCGCTCCTTACTACAGGAACCCTTTATCATGGTTGGGTTTGGCAAAAGCGACCTGGCGACACCGAAACTGACATTCACGCAGCCGTCTTACGAGCCCTGGTATTACATTAACAATTTCTTCTTCACTGAAACTCACATCGGGCTTAGCTTGTTCTTCCTGCTTGGTTTGATCTTCATGTTTTATGACCGCAAGCTGAGCTTTGTGGTGTTGTTTGTAGTGATGGCTTATTTGTCATTAACCAATTTACTTGGCTATTACAACGCCCATTACTTTTACTTTGTTCTACCGGTCTTTTTGCTCGCGGTTGCCGCGGTTTTTGTAAAATTGCTAATGCTGATCCAGCGTCAGATTGGCCAGGTGAGAGGGCGGCTTTTTCGTGCTCAGGGCGTTCTTACTGCAGTGCTTATCATGGCAGTGTTGATGGTCCCGGCCGGCGCGGGAGGCTTACACCTGTATCGGTTAATGAGCGGCAACATTGATTCAATGCGGGTGGATTACCGCCCTGATTTAGCTGGCATGGACGGTCGCTCTGTGTCACTCGCGCTTTCCCGGTATTGGCGCAACTCAGACGTTTTAATCACTTCAATACCACTGCTTACCGAGCACTATGTTGATAATAAAGGTGACTACTTTGTGCAAACCATTACCGATCGCAAGGTGGTGTACGACACGGTTAAGCAGCGGCCTTATTACGTGGATAAGTTTGTCGGTAACCCGGTACTGCGAAATAAACAAGAACTTCAGGATGTGCTGAGTCGACATGACAGGGTGTTTTTTGTTGCAGCACCGGTAGACGGCTTAACCCGGATCATCGATGCCGAGACGCTGGATTTCATTAATCAGAATATGCGGGTTGTCGCCGAGAGCTACGACAGCCGCCTGTATCTTTGGGAGCGTTAACCAGCATGCCAGGGCAGTACAGCAGTGATATATCAGGGAGTAAATGTCAGTGAAAATGTTGAGTGTTTTACTCATGCTTGTTATTTGCACCGGCTTTCTTGCCGGTTGTGGAGAAGGCAACTCGGTTGAGGATACTGAAGAGAATCGCTGCTCCGCGCTGGTAAACCCAAACGCTGGCGATCAGGATGGTGATGGCATTATCAATCAGTGTGACACCGATAATGATAACGATACTATCGACGACGAGGTCGATAATTGCCCGCTGTTAGCCAATACCGACCAGTTGGACACGAATGGTGACGGACTGGGCGATGCGTGTGATGCCGACGGTGACGGTATTGAAAGTACCGAGGATAACTGCCCGGCCACCTTTAATCCTGAACAACTCGACGGCAATGGTGATGCGATAGGCGACGCCTGTGACGAAGACAGCGATGGCATTCGCAGTATTGATGATAATTGCCCGGCAGTAACCAACTTTGACCAGTACGATAGCAACAGTGATGGGGTTGGTGACGCGTGTGACGCCGATGGTGATGGCATCGACTCTTTGATAGATAACTGCGCCGATGTGGCTAACCCTGACCAGTTTGATTCTGATAATAATCGCAGGGGCGATGCCTGTCAGGATACTGATGATGATGGTATTTTGGATACCTTTGATAATTGTGCTTTTATTCAAAACCCTGGTCAGTTTGATAGTAACGATGACGGTGTTGGTGATATTTGTGATGCAGACCAGGACGGTATAGACAGTTCAATCGACAATTGTCCGGGTACCGCAAATGCCGATCAGTTAGATAGTAATGATGATGGCGCTGGCGATGCTTGCGATGACGATGAAGATGGTGTCCCCGCCATCGTTGATAATTGTCCTGCAATTGCTAATAGTGAACAGCTTGACTCCAACTTTGATGGTGTTGGGGATGCTTGTGATCCTGACGGTGATGGGATAGACGTCAGCCTGGATAACTGCCCTGATGTGGCCAATGCTGATCAGGCTGACTCCGACAATAACCGCAGAGGTGATGCCTGTCAGGATATTGATGATGATGGCGTGATTGATATTATCGATAGCTGTCCGCTACTCAGTAACCCCAATCAGACTGATACTAATCGTGATGGGATCGGCGATGCTTGTGATACCGACAATGATGGAGTGGAGAACAGTGTAGATAATTGCCCTGCTACCGGCAATGCTCTGCAAAATGACGCCAATGGTGATGGTGTTGGTGATGCATGTGATAGTGACCAAGATGGTATTCGCAGTATCACTGATAACTGTCCGTTCGTTATCAATGCCAACCAGTTGGATAGCAACAATGATGGTGTGGGTGATGCTTGTGATGCAGACGGTGATGGCATTTCAGTGGAAATTGACAATTGCCCGGCGGTAACGAATCCACTACAGGAGAATAGCGATCAGGTAGGCCCGGGGGATTTGTGTCAGGATACTGATTCTGACAGCGTGTTGGATATAAATGATAATTGTCCGTTTCTCGCTAATGAAAATCAGCTCGATGCTAACCAGGACGGTCTGGGCGATGCCTGTGATAGTGATAATGACGGCTTTGAAACCTCTCTGGATAATTGTCCGGCCACAAATAACCCTGACCAATTAGACAGTAATGGAGACGGAATTGGTGATGCCTGTGATATTGATAACGATAGCATTCGCTCCAATCTTGATAACTGTCCATCTGAGCCTAACCCTGGTCAATTAGATAGCAATAATGATGGGGTAGGCGATGTTTGTGACCCGGACAATGATGGATTCGACAGCTTAATTGATAATTGTCCCGACATCGCCAACCCTGATCAGCTGGATTCTGACGACAACCGACGCGGCGATGCCTGTCAAAATGTTGATGATGATGAAATACCAGATAGCATCGACAATTGCCCTCTGATAGCAAACCCAGAACAACTTGATTCTAATAACGATGGTGTAGGCGATGCCTGCGATGCTGACGCTGATGGTATCTCAAATGAACTTGATGTTTGTCCTACCATAGCAAATACAGATCAGGAAGATAGCAATAACGACGGTGTTGGGGATGCCTGTGATAGTGATGGGGATGCTCTGGACAGCACTTTTGATAATTGTCCGACGGTTTTTAACCCTGACCAACTTGATGATAATGGCGATGGTATTGGTAATCTCTGTGATATCGATAACGATGGTTTGGAAGATAGTATCGATAATTGTCCTGCTGTATTTAACCCTGAGCAAGGGAATAGTGATGAAGGGTTTCCAGGTGATGCCTGCCAGGACATCGACCAGGATTTGATTCTGGATCTTAACGATAATTGCCCAACACTGAGCAATGCTGATCAGCTTGATACTAATGGAGATGGTATTGGTGATGCGTGCGATACTGATAGTGATGGTATTGTAAATAGTATCGATGTCTGTCCTGCCGTTGAGGATCCGGAACAGTTGGATTCGAACGCTGATGGAGTCGGGGATCTCTGTGATGAGGATAATGATGGTGTCAACAGCGTGCTCGATAATTGTCCGAACAATTATAATCCTGTCCAGGCAGATACTAATGATGACGGAGTGGGAGATGCCTGTGATGTTGACGGTGATGGACAGGATGACCTCGCAGATAATTGCCCGTCTGTCTATAACCCTGAGCAGGTAAACTCTGATGATGCGTTTCCTGGTGATGCCTGCCAGGATGCTGATGATGATGGGATTTTAGACACTGTCGATAATTGTCAGTTTTTCGAAAATCCTAGTCAGATAGATACTAACGGAGATGGGGTTGGAGATTTCTGTGATCGAGATTTCGACTCGATATCTGCTGAAATAGATAACTGCCCTTTTACTTACAACCCTGATCAGGCAAACAGCAATGGAGATGATTATGGGGATGTATGCGATGTCGATAATGATGGTGTTCACGATCGCAGAGATAACTGCCCTACGGTTGCGAATTCAGAGCAGATAGATGGTGATGAAGATGGTTTCGGAGACGCATGTGATATAAGTGTCATTACACCTTCTGTGGCATTTTTCAATCCAATTAATATCTCCGAAACTCCAGGCCTTACACTTCGCCCGGCGATTACTTTTGATAATAACGGTTATTATCATGTGGCGTGGGATGATAATACTGACAGTCGAAATGGTACGGAAATATACTATTCTGCAGTTAAAATTGAAGGGTTTGAGAAGCAAGAGCCCCAAAAAATTTCTAACACCAGAACTAATGTTATCGGACTCGGACAGCGTGCAGATATAGCTTCCGCACCGGATGGAAGTATCCATGTGGTTTGGCAGGAAGCTAAAGCCGTTTATGCAGATATTTATTATCTTATTTTAGAGTTTAACGAGGAAAATAGCGCTTACGAGATAAGCGAAACGCGTAATTCCGGCGATCAGGAGCTTAATCCTGAAAGAAACATTTCTAACAGTGATAACCCAAGCAATGAGCCTTCGATTGCTATCGATACATCAGGTAATATTTTTGTGGTGTGGTCTTCTACAACAGCAATCAATATTTCCCGTTCTCTGGATAGTGGTGTTACTTTTAACGATCCAATAAAGCTGCCAGTTAATACGATTGTTGAGCCTGCCATTAGTCTTAGTCGCGCAGGTAAAATTGAAGTCGTCTGGTCGACATCGAACGATGTCTATTACACCACCTCTGACGACAATGGCGAAACTTTCTCAAATCCCCGCTCCATTTACACTTCGGAAAATACGACTCAACGCCCTGATGTGCAAAGCAATGGTGACACTATTTACATCGCCTGGGACGAAGAGAAAAGTTTTAACCCTGTAACGGGGAGTTTGTCTGATGCTGAAGTTTGGCTAGTGAAATCTGTTGATGGAGGAAATACATTTTCAGAGCCGAAGAACATTTCAAACAATGAAGGGATTTCGATTTATGCGTCTCTTGCATTGAATGCCACAGGCGACCTTTTAGCTGCGTGGTCAGATACAACCACTGGAAATTACGAAACAGTTTATTCGGTGTCTAAAGATAACGGTACTTCGTTTAGCAATCCGTTAGTAATTTCGGCCAGTGAATACGGCTCACTAGTCGTTGATACCGCAGTTGATAGCGATAATAACTACATCGTGGCTTGGGATGATAACCGCTACGACTCCTTTGAAATTGCACTTGCTTATGGAACCGAGGGACTTCCATTGGTGGTAGACAACACCGAATTGCCTGAGTTTTTCGATAAGTTTAGAGACGACCCTTTACAAATAAGTGCTGTGTTCTCAGATTCTTTACTTTCATTTATCGACATCTTAACGGAGAACGGTGGTGGGATATCGCGTAACGGCAAACTAAGCGAGAGTCATATCATTGAGTGGGACGGCAGGAACCAATCTGGTGAATATGTAGAAGATGGGATTTATCAGTACCAAATAACTGCACTCACAGCTGATCGACAACCTCTGTTAAGAAGCGGCCTGATTAGAGTATATGAGGAAGGAGCAGAAGAGAGGCTCCCTGCTATTGAGTATTTCCAACCGGCCAGAGAGGCGTTTTCTCCGAACGGTGATGGTCGGACTGATGTTGGGATCGCGAATGCAGAGTTTAATCAGCGCTTAAACTGGGAACTGACACTCAGTGATGAAAATAATAACTTAATTCTCGCTGAATCAGGCTTTTCACGCTCTGCCACCATTTTTTGGGATGGTATCAAAGAAACTGATGAGTCGGGTAGTTACGTCTATTACCCTAATGGTTTGTATACTTTTGAATTGTTCGCAGACGCAGAAGATGGGACAACAGTTAATGATTCGGTTGACGTTATTATAGACACGGTTCCTGTCGACGTAACTAACCTCGAAATTACGGATGTAAATCTGTCCACTGGAACACCTGGAAGTATTAGTTTTTCCATATCAGAAAGTGCCGTCGTTACCATCCATATCTTTGACGAAAGCGGTGCTACAACTGTCAATCAGCTGGTGCGGACGCAGCTTGGTGGTGGGTACGACGGAGTTGAAGGAGCTCAGGACGTTTACTACGAATGGGATGGTACAACGGCCAATGGTACCCAGCTTCCGCCGGGCACCTATTTATTGCGTATTTGGTGTCGCGATTTTGGCGCTAACCCTGCGAGTGAATATCCATTTCAAAGAGAAATACAAATTCGCGAGTAAGCAAAGCGATTTTGCACCAGATTGATGATTTTTTGTTCAGTCTGGTGGCAAGATTTTATGTTGAATTTTGTAAATCCATGTATTTATTGAAATAAATTATGGCGCTCATTTTGCAACATAAAAATTACAAAAAAATATAAATATAAAAACCAGCAATACTCTGGGTGCACAGCAGTAGGTGCAATGAGGTGGAAAACAAGGAGAAGACCTAATGGTCAGATATACCAATAAACTGAAACTGATAGCTGTGTCTCTGGGAATTTCTGTAGCGCTCACCAGCGCGCAGGCTCAGGAACTTCCTGAACCGGTAACCGATGCCGATTATTATGATAACGGCGCGCCTCCCGAGGCTAAAGTTAAACTGGGCAATATGCTGTTTTTTGACAAGATCATGAGCGGTAACCAAAACATATCCTGTGCAACATGCCATAACCCGCTGCTAAGCAGTGGCGATGGCTTGTCACTGGGAGTCGGAGAAGGCGGCCGTGGCCTTGGCCGTTACCGAACCACGGGTGAAGGGGCGGAGGCGATTACCACCCGTATTGGCCGGCATGCGCCGCACTTATTTAATCTTGGCGCCAAAGAGTTCATTCGCATGAACTGGAACGGGATTCACCAGATAAGCAGTGGGCGCCTGGATTTGCCCTCAGGCAGAGCAACTCCCCGCAACATCGAAAATGTGCTTGCCGGCCAGTCATTATTTCCAATTACCAATTTTGCGGAAATGATGGGCGAAATTGGTGATAACGAAGTGTCATCTGTAGTCAGGCCCCGCGTCGGTCCGGCAAACTTTCCAGCCATCTGGAACGCTTATATGCAGCGTTTAAGGGCCATCCCGTTATATGTGCAAATGTTTATGGATGCCTATCCGGGCGAAATACTCAGTGCTCAGGATATGCAGATTCAGCACTATGCTAATGCGGTTGCAGCGTTTCAGGCTGTTGCCTTCAGAAGTGATAACAGTCCTTTTGATGATTATCTGCGAGGTAACACCGATGCGATGACCGCCAAACAAGTACGAGGGATGAATCTGTTTTATGGTGAATCAGGCTGTTCGAGCTGCCACAGTGGCAAATTTCAAACGGATCAGGGCTTTCATGGTATTGCCATGCCACAGGTCGGCCCGGGGCCTGAGTTCCGCTTTCCGTTGCAGGACCGCGGTCGCGCCGAACGAACAGGGCAGTCAGATGACTGGGCGAAGTTTAAAACTCCCTCATTACGTAATGTCTGGTTAACGGCGCCTTATGGCCACGATGGAGCTTATGCAACTTTACGAGGCGTGATTGAACATCACCTCGACCCGCTGACATCTCTGGAGAATTACGATGGTAGTCAGATGGTAGTGGCTAAACACGACGAATTTGACCTGACCGATCTGGATGGCTACAACGATCTGGTTTTACGTCAGACCATTATTGATGCCAATGAGCTGCAGCCGGTTGCCCTGAGTTCTGAGCAGGTAGACGATATTATGGCGTTCCTGAAAGCGCTTACTGATTGGAACAGCTTCGAAAGAGGCGGAATGATACCTGCTGAAGTACCCAGCGGCCTGCCTGTTTTTGATTAACGGCGGCCAAATCTGACAAACCCAAAAAAAGCACCATCAGGTGCTTTTTTATTTGGGTGATAAACAAGTACCTACCCTTTAAAATATCGCTTTTCAACCTGCCCACACAATATATGGCCAAGCAAAATATGGCACTCCTGAATTCGAGCTGTGTCAGGGGATGGAATGCACAGGCAATTGCAGAGAGCCTTTAATTTACCGCCGCTCTGACCGGTTAACACATAGGTTGTGACGTTCATTTGTTTAGCGACTTCTACTGCGGCAATAACGTTCGGGCTGTTACCGCTGGTGGATATGCCTACAAACACGTCCTTTTCGGTGGCAATACTTTGTAACTCGCGGGAGAACACAAATTCATAACCGTAGTCGTTACCAATAGCACTGATAGCTGAGTTATTGGTACCCAGTGCCAGCGACGGCAGTGGCGCCCGATCGAACAGGAAACGGGACGTAAACTCGGCGGATAAATGCTGTGCATCAGCAAAGCTGCCGCCGTTGCCACAGAAAATGATTTTGCCACCTTGCTGAAGTGAAGAAAGGCAAGCATCGATAAGTTCGCTCAGTTGAGATAGCAGATGTTCATCTTTTAAAGTTGCTTCCTTAACAGCAATGGACGCTTTTATTTCATCCTGAATATCCGGGCTCATGTGTTACTCCTGTCGTGTAGGGCTACTGCGGTGTTTAATGCGCATGATATCGTTATCGTATGAGATATTTATCGTGCCATAGACCATTGGCAAAAACACTTCTTTTTAGGTTCCGGGGCTTACCGGCGAGTTAAAATAGTAAGAAGGTCTTGGTCTGCAAACGTAATGTCACCCTATTTTACTAGATCCTTTTGTTTTATCTTACTTTTTTAAATTTTGAGGCATCACTGCGGGCTGTTTTCACTTTTCTTTCATTTGTTGGGTTATATTTTTTAATACCTGTTTGCCCGAATTAATATGATTGTCTCAACAATTTTTCTTGTGATTCAGACGAATTAAAATCTTAAAAGCGAAAGCTCTTTTCTGTCATACAGTTAGTTGTGTGTACTGTGCTTTTTGCTAACTCAGTTAGGGCCGTAATTTAACCTGGTAAAAACCATTTGCGAGGCTTCATGTCCCGTTTTATATACGTTCGTATGGTGCCGGTGATTTTTATTAATACCAAAAAAGACTTTAATGCATCCCGTTCATTGCAACCGTGTTTAAGTTTTTTTTGAGGTAAATAGAAATGACTGGTTTTATCAAAAGTGTTGTTGCTACTGCTGTAATCTCTGCAACATTCTCTGCAGGCGCCGCTAGCCTGAGTGACACTGAATTCACCCGAAAAGGTATGGAAACCAATAACCTCGATGGATCGTCCCAGCTGAAATTTTCTCGCACTGGCACCACCTCTGCGATTTCTCCTACCCGTAGTTTCTGGCGCCCAATCTTCAGAAGGCCTGCTCCTGAGCCGACTCCAGAGCCAACACCTGAGCCTACACCGGAACCCACTCCTGAGCCAGATACTAAAAGTGCACCTCAGGGACTTTTCCACAGTGCAGGTGTAATCAGTTCAAGCGATCAGCGTGGCACCATTATCCGTGACGATATCAACGGTGAAGACCACGTGTCTGGCAGCCTGGTGAGAGTCAGCTGGAGAGTTATTAATCCATCTGAAGGTGTGTTTGACTTTACGCCTCTGGAAAATGAACTGGCGGCCGCTGCAGAGTTGGATGCCAGTATCAGCCTGGCCATACTCGATAGCAAAGAAATGCCTCAGTATGTACTGGATCAGTGTGAAACCTTTGATTACAGCTTCCGGGGGCAGCCAGCGACAACCTGTTTGCCATGGGACAGTCACTATCAACAATTCAAAGCCGAGTTGGTCAGCCGTCTGGGTGCACAGTTTGATTCTCACCCGAATCTGCGCGGGGTTTATATGAGCTATGCGGCCATGTCTAACGGCATCGAAATGCACTGGCGCGTGGATGAAAACGAATTTGCTGCTGCCGGATATACCCCTGATCGTCTGGAGCAATCTTATAACGATGTTATGGATATGTACGCAGAGGCCTTTACTACTACGCCAATTATGATGGAAATCCATACCGTGTTTGAGGAGTCGCATCTGGCAGAGAATGCTTTCAACCACTGCTACGATACTCTGGGCAGCCGTTGTGGTGTAGCCATCTGGTGGTGTTCATCTCGCATGGCCACTAACCCACGGGAGGCGGAGTATCCGGTCTATCATGTGGCACAACAGGCTACCGAACTGTCATTCGCGGTTTGTCAGACCATTGGTAACTTCAGCACTCAGCCAGACCGCTTCGACTCTGGACAGGGCTGGACTTCTGAAGAAGCACTGCGGAATGAAATGGACTTCTTTATTGGCGAGGGCTTCAAGAACTTTGAGATTTGGTCTGCAGATTTACAGGATGCCACTCTTAAGGCCATTCTGGAAAACGAATACGCACCACTTTTGAAGTAACAGTACTCAACTAATGACTCAGGCCCCTCAGGGGCCTGTTTTGTATTTGTTTGTCGTAAAAGATATCCCTTAGTTGAGAATAGCGGGGATTACCAGCATACTTTGCTGTACCAGTATCCAGCCTGCCGGCAGTAACCGGGCTGTTCTGATAACCAATGTACCGTGCAGACTAACGAGGTAATCTCTTTTGTTTCGACTATCCGGCTTATTGACTTTTTTGTTACTGCTGATAACGGCTTGTGGGGGAGGGAACTCTACAACCACTTCGCCAACGCCAACCCCTCTGCCACCCGTGACTAACCCACCGCCAGCCGGTGAGTTTAAAGACCACCCGCAGGGGATCTTCAACAGTGCTGGTACCATTAATATCAATAATCCAGGCGCTTTTGTATCTGAACATATTAATGGCTTACCTCATGTTTCCGGCACCCTGGTGAGATTAAGCTGGTCAGAAATAAATCCGGCCCCGGCAGAGTATGATTTTTCGGTAATAGAACGGGAACTACAGGAAGCAGAGGCGCTGGGTGACAGGGTAAACCTGGCCATCATCGATAGCAAAGAAATGCCCCAATGGGTGCTGGATGAGTGCACAACCTTTGACTATTCGTTCAGGGGCAACCCGGCAGTAACCTGCTTACCCTGGGATTCGACTTACTTGGATTATAAAGAAGCTCTGGTCAGCCAACTGGGCGCTCAGTTTGATAGTCATGACAGCCTCGCAGGGATATACGTTACCTACGCAGCGATGACCAATGGTGTGGAGATGCACTGGCGTGTGGATGAGCAAAGGTTTGCTGAGGCCGGCTACACCTTTTCACGCCTCAGTGATGCTTTCAATGACGTCATTGATATGTACATGACCTACTTCCCTACCACGTCCATTATTATCGAGGCGCATACCGTTTTTGATAGTGCCGCTCTGGCTCAAACCGCTTATGATTATTGCTTTGACACAATAGGCGAGCGTTGCGGCGTGGCTATCTGGTGGTGTGCATCACGCATGGCAACCAACCCTCGTGAATCTGAATATCCGGTATTCAGCGTTGCGCAGCAGGCAGCGAATAATGCGTTTGCTATCTGTCAGACCATTGCCAGTTTCACCGATGAACCTGAGCGTTTTGAACCAGGCATTAGCACAGAGCAGGCTTTCAGAAATGAAATGGCGTTTTTTGTTGACGCCGGGTTTAAAAACTTTGAGTTCTGGACCAGCGATATTCAGAATAGCACCCTCACGGATATTCTTAACGCTGAATATCTGGCAGACATCGAAAATTAGGCCGGCGAAAGCAGGTGATTAAAAGCGGAAATTAACATGATGTTACCTCGTAAAGCGTTTTTCCTCGACAGGGATGGTGTAATTAATATTGATCACGGCTATGTATGCGAGCCTGAGAGTTTTGAGTTTACGCCCGGCGTGTTTGAAGCCTGTAAACGTATAGTGGATGAGGGCTATGTCATCATTGTTGTCACAAATCAGGCGGGCATTGGTCGGGGATACTATACCGAGGAGCAATTTGCGGTACTTACCATATGGATGTGTGAGCAGTTTTCCCAACATGGGGTTATCATCACCGATGTACGTTTTTGCCCCCATCACGCTACTCACGGACAGGGTGAATACCTTAAAGATTGTGATTTCCGTAAGCCAAATCCGGGTATGATCTACGCTGCTGCCACAGAACATCAGATTGACCTGGCAAGCTCGGTGATGATTGGCGACAAAATGTCAGACATCCAGGCCGGGCAAAATGCCGGAATACAGCACTTGTATCTGGTGGATTCGGAGTATGAAAGCGATGGTGTGGCCTCCGGCTACCAACGCTGTTCCAGCCTGTTTGATGCGGTAACGCAGTACTTTAACGGTCAGTAGGTCGTATCCAGGTCAGCCCGAAAGTTGAAATAGGAATCATCCACCAGTGACTGGTTCACACCTTTAATATTGTCGGCCAGCCATTCGTTATACATTTTCAGATCGCTGAACTGCGCTAATGTAATGCTTTGCTGTAATTCCGTTAACGTTTTCCCGGCCAGCATGCCGTCTCTTACAGCTCTGTATAGTGCTTCCAGGTACGCCAGGTAATGCTCAATATCAGCACGGGTACCGATATCGGCATGGCCGCCGATAAACACCTCAAAATCGTAGCGATTAAGTACCGCTTTGGTAGCGCTGATCATACCTTGTATGTCATAACCGGGCAGATCTTTATACGGTAAGCGCCCCACCACTATCCAGTCTACAACATGTAATACTCCGGCGGGTTGAATAAGGTAGCTCACCGAACCCTTGCCGTTATTATCACCATGGTAAGCAAGTTGTACCTTCGTTGAGCCCGAGGTAACGGTTAGTTCGTCGTTAAAGGTAATGTCGGGTTGCTGGGTTGGCAGTCTGGTAAAAGCAATATCCCGGGCGGCCAGCTGGTGAGCAATCACCACCGTTTCAGAACCGGCCAATTGTTCGCCACCACTAACATGATCGCTATGGTTGTGGCTGTACAGCATATAACTTATTGGCAGAAGCTTTTTTTGGGCGAGATATTGTCTGAGATAAGTCGCTGCATCAGGGCTGATGGGATCGGTAACAATAGTGCCCTGTTCAGTGGTGACAAATACCGAATGATAGTTACCGGCGGTAAAGCGATAGACATTGTCCTTCACCTGCTCAATAGCATAATCAGCAGCGTGCGCAGAAAAAGAAAACAAACTGAGCAGAAAAAAAAAGAACATCATTACCTTCATGAAAACTCCCTGGCATAAACAAAGCAGCAATGGGTTTACTACGCCGAGCATGCAGGTAAAGCTCAGATTTTCCGGCAATAACAAAAAAAGGGCACCGCTAAGGTGCCCTTTCAATAAGGTTGTACTGACTTACACGCGCTCAAATACGGTAGCAATACCCTGACCTAAACCAATACACATGGTTGCCAGGCCGATTGACTTGTCGTTAGCTTCCATCAGGTTGATCAAAGTAGTGCTGATACGTGAGCCCGAACAACCCAGGGGGTGACCAAGCGCAATCGCACCGCCGTTCAAGTTAACGCATTCGTCGTACTTATCCAGCCAGCCAAGTTGCTTGATACAGCTAAGCGCCTGAGCCGCAAAGGCTTCGTTAAACTCAGCAATCTCAATATCATCCATGGTTAAGCCCGCACGCTTGAGGGCTTTTTGGGTAGCAGGCACCGGGCCGTAACCCATGATCGCTGCGTCACAGCCAGCCACACCCATTGAACGGATCTTAGCGCGTGGTGTCAGGCCCAGTTCTTTGGCACGATCAGCCGACATTAACAGCATTGCCGAAGCACCGTCTGAGATCGCCGAAGCAGAACCCGCGGTAACGGTACCGTTTACCGGATCAAATACCGGACGCAGTGCAGCCATGGTTTCTGGTGTACTTTCCGGGCGGATAACTTCGTCAAAATCGATCATCTTTAACACGCCATCGGCGTCATGCCCTTCGGTGGCCACAATCTCGCTGGCCCAGCGGCCTTCCAGATGCGCCTGATGCGCTTTCTGGTGTGAGCGGGCTGCGAAGGCATCCTGCATCTCACGGGTAATACCGTTCTGACGGCCCAGCAGTTCTGCTGTCATGCCCATGTTACCAGACGCTTTGGCAGTATATTTTGCCAGACCCGGGTGGAAGTCGAGGTTAAAGGTCATTGGCACATGACCCATGTGCTCCACACCACCAATCATGTATACGTCACCCTGACCGGTCATGATGCCTTTGGTGGCATCATGCAGCGCCTGCATGGATGAGCCACACAAACGGTTAACCGTTACCGCAGAAGTACTGCGTGGGATCTCGGTTAACAGCTGGGCATTACGGGCAACGTTAAAGCCCTGCTCTTTGGTTTGCTGAACACAACCCCAGATAATGTCTTCAATTTCTGCCGGATCCACATTGGGGTTTCTGGCAATCAGGGCGCTCATTAAGTGCGCCGATAAACTCTCGGCACGAACGTTTCTGAATACGCCACCTTTGGAGCGACCCATGGGTGTGCGAATACAGTCAATAACTACTACATCTTTCATGATTATGTCTCCTAAGGTGATTAAGCGAAGTAAGATTTACCTTCAGCGGCCATTTGACGAACGCCGTCTGTAATTTGGTAAATCGGACCTAAATGGGCGTATTTGTCAGCAAGTTCGACAAAGTTCGCTAATCCCATAGTTTCGATGTAACGGAAAATACCACCACGGAACGGCGGGAAGCCAAGTCCGTAAATCAGCGCCATATCGGCCTCGGCAGCACTGGCCACGATGCCTTCCTCAAGGCAACGAATCGCTTCGTTGGCCATCGGGATCATCAGGCGGGCAATGATTTCTTCACTGCTGAAGTCACTGACTTCTGCCTGATGAGGCTTAATCAGCTCATAAGCTTCAGGGGCCGCATCTTTCTTCGGCTTACCACGCTTATCTTTACTGAAGTTATAGAAGCCTTTGGCATTCTTCTGGCCTAAACGCTCTTCGTTGAACAACAGCGTTACCGGATCGTTTTCGACTTTTGCCATACGTTCAGGAATACCTTCGGCCATAACCGAAGCGGCATGGTCTGCTGTATCCATGCCTACCACGTCAAGCAGGTAAGCCGGGCCCATTGGCCAGCCAAATTGTTTTTCCATCACTTTATCAACAGCAACAAAATCGGCGCCATCGAGAACCAGTTTCGAGAAACCGGCAAAGTAAGGGAATAATACGCGGTTCACCAAAAAGCCCGGGCAGTCATTTACTACAATCGGCGTTTTGCCCATTTGCAGCGTGGTCGCTACTACCGCAGCAATGGTGTCGTCTGAGGTTTTTTCGCCGCGAATAATTTCGACCAGTGGCATGCGGTGCACCGGGTTAAAGAAGTGCATACCACAGAAGCGCTCTGGTTTTTCCAGGCTTTCTGCCAGTTGGTTAATCGAAATGGTGGAGGTGTTTGAACACAAAATAGTGTCGTCATCCACGTTCTGCTCGGTTTCTTTCAGTACGATGCTCTTAACCTTCGGATTTTCAACTACCGCTTCAATGACCAGATCAACGTCTTTAATAGCGCTGTATTCCAGCGATGGCGTGATGGCGTTGAGGGTTTTAGCCATTTTTTCTGGCGTAACTTTACCCAGCTGCATACCTTTGTTAAGGATCTTAGCGGCTTCAGACAGGCCGAGGTCCAGAGCGGGCTGGTTAATGTCTTTCATTACTACCGGCAAGCCTTTCACGGCGCTCTGGTAAGCAATACCGCCACCCATGATACCGGCACCCAGTACCGCATTCATTTTGACTGCTTTAGTGGCTGATTTGGCTAACTTCTTACCTTTGCCTTTCACCAGTTGGTCGGCCATGAAAATACCAATCTGCGCTTTTGCCGCATCGGTTTTAGCCAGTTTGACAAAGCCCTGGTTTTCCAACGCCAGCGCGCCATCACGATCCAGTGAAGAAGCATTCTTAACAGTTTCTACCATCATGTGTGGAGCAGGGTAGTGCTTACCTGCTTTGGCAGCCACGAAAGCCTGAGCGGTAGAGAAGCTCATCATCGCTTCGTTGCTGTTTAATTTAAGCGGCGCTTTCTTGCTGGCCCGGCGAGCCTGCCAGTCAATTTTGCCGGCTGCGGCGTCCGCCACCATGCTAAGCGCGGCTTCAGTCAGCTTTTCAGGCGCAACAACGGCATCAACGGCGCCTTCATTAAGTGCCTGCTGGCCTTTTCTGTCTTTACCCGTGGTCATCCACTCAAGCGCGTTATCCGAACCAATGATGCGTGGCAGGCGGACGGTTCCACCAAAGCCTGGCATCAGGCCTAATTTTACTTCCGGCAGGCCGATAGAAGCCGTGGTATCTACAACGCGGAGGTCACAGGCCAGTGCCATTTCACAACCACCGCCCAGTGCAAAGCCATTCACGGCAGCCACTGTGGGGACCGGCAGATCTTCGAAACGGTCAAACACTTTTGATGTTTTGGAAACCCAGGCCAGCACTTCTTCTTCTGGCTGAGCAAACATATCGGTAAATTCAGTGATGTCGGCACCAACGATAAAAGCCGGCTTGGCGCTGCGAACTACCACACCTTTTACATCGCTGTTAGCAGCGATGGCCTGGGTAGCTTCGTCCAGGTCACTGATTGTCTGGCGGTCGAATTTATTTACCGAGCCCTTGGCATCAAATACCAGCTCAGCAAAACCGTTATCCAACAGTGATACCGTTAGATTTTGGCCTTCGTAGATCATTGTTGTCTCCTTTCAGCGTTACGCGTGAAATTAATAAAATTGTAGGGAGGCGCGTTTTCTTTAAAACCCTGATTCTTTCCAATGCAGAGAAAAATATCAACAAAAATTCAAACAGGTGTTTCAATTATGTTGAGTCAATGGTGTCTAAGGTAACGTTTTCAAGCCCTTTAACGCATATTTAATTTATTTATAGTTGTGTATAGCCATTCCTGTCGCTGCCATTTTTTGCCAATTTTGCTAAATTAGAAATACGGGCAGGCGATTCCGGCAATGCTGTTGTTGATGTTAGCACTGTTGGTTACTTTTTGCCCTGAAACTCGCATAAAAGCGAGTCATCGAATATCGCTGTCATCCCGGGCGCAGAGTCTCTACACTACAAGACTCTTATATAGCCCGGGCAAAAAAGGAGATGTTGTGCAGGCATTGCGGTTAGTACTGCTGATCACGCTACTGAATTGGTTTGCTTCGCCGTGTGCAGTGGCCGAAGACGGCAAACTGCGTGAACAGCAACGCGAACAATTTTTAAGCCTGGAGAAACAACTCAATACACTGCCGGTATCCAAACTACCCGCTATCCATAAAGACATTGAGGATCTGGCAAACTATCCGCTGGTGCCGTATTTAAAACTGCGACTTGCCGAGCGCACCCTGGAAAGCTTATCCGACACCACCGTTAATGAATTTCTCGCCCGCTATGCAGGTACCCCTCTGGCGACTCATTTACGCAAGCGCTGGCTGGACTTACTCAGCGACCAACAAAGAAAAGCGGCGTTTATCGAAGCCTATCAACCGGGGCTTGGCACAAAATATACCTGCCGCTATCTGCATTATCAGCTACAGCAGTCCGACAATCCGGACTACTGGTTTGAGCAGGTTGATGCGCTGTGGTTATCAGGTCAGTCGCGTCCGGATGAGTGCGATCCGGTATTTAAACAGTGGCAACAGGCTGGCCATATGACCACCGATAAGGTTTTGGGGCGCATCGAAAAAGTAGTCAGGGGCGGCGATCGTAATCTGCTGGGCTATCTGCAGCGCAGGCTGCCTGCCTCGCATCATTACCTGGTGGATTTATGGCGGCAGACCCGTCGTTCATCTTCTACGGTATTGAGATACAGCCTGTTTCCGCGTAAGTATCCGGAGCAGGAAAAGGCCGTGCTTTATTACGGCCTGATCCGACTGGCCTGGCAGACGCCAACCAAAGCGATAAAAGCCTTTCAGTACTGGCAGGGTAAAATTGCATTCAGTGAGGCACAAATCAGACAAATCTATCGCGCCATCGCCATTAGTCTGGTGATTGAAGGGGATGATAACGCCAGCGAGTGGCTGGCGAAGGCAAACGTGCCTGATGCCGAAGAAGACGTCAGACACTGGCATCTTGCCTATATGCTGCGGCAAAACGACTGGCAGCAGGCGCTGGAAGTCATTCAGACCGCACCGGCAGATGAGCAGCGCCAGGACGCTTTTCGTTACTGGCGGGCCCGGGGACTTTCAGAGCTGAGTGCTGAGCAGATACCGCAACAACTCTATGGTGAGTTGGCCAAAGAGCGGCATTATTATGGATTTCTGGCCAGTGCCCGTTTACAACAGCCGCCGGAGCTGGCCGATCAGCCCCTTGAAATGAGCGACTACACCCTGGCCAGAATGAGTACGGTGCCGTCGGTGCAACGCGCCTATGAGTTATTTAAGCTGGGCCGCTATGTGGAAGCCCGGCGTGAATGGTATTACCTGAACCGGCGCCTGACCAACGAAGAAAAGCGGGCGGTAACGTTGCTCGCCAGTGATTGGGGGTGGCACGATCAGGCCATTATCGGTTTTGCTCAAACCGGTTACTTTAACGATGTGCGCCGCCGTTTTCCCATGGCATTTGCCGAAGAGTTTCAGCAGCAGGCTTCCCAGCACGAGGTCGACCCGGCGTTGGCTATGGCGATCGCCCGGCGGGAAAGCTCATTTATGGTTGATGCGGTATCACCGGCTGGCGCCCGGGGCCTGATGCAACTGATGCCGGGCACCGTCAATTACATCAGTAAGCAGCGGGTAGGGTATAATACTCTGCTTCAGCCTGAGCAAAACCTTGAATTTGGGATTCAGTATCTGAAATACCTTAACGACAAGCTCAATCATAATCCGGTGCTGGTGTCGGCATCCTATAACGCTGGCTGGCAGCGGGTGATGGAGTGGTTGCCAACCAATGGTGAGCAATCGCTGGATGTGTGGATTGAAAACATTCCTTACCGGGAAACCCGTCATTATGTTAAAGCAGTGATGGCTTACCGCTATATCTACCAGGTACAACTTGGCCAGCCGTCACATCTGTTTGATACTTTGAGTCGCATGAAACTCTCGGCAGACAGCCTGACTTTACCTTAAGCGCGTGGTAGTGTTATGCGCCATAATATAAGCATAAAAGATAACGACAGAGGCACTATGACAGAGCATCACGACCTGTATGCAGCGCATATTGAAACCCTTCAGCAACGTACCCGCGAAGCCGTGGAACGGGAAGGACTGGAAGGGTTGGTTATTCACTCAGGTCAAAGCAAGCGATTGTTTTTAGACGACAACCATTATCCTTTTAAGGTTAACCCTCAGTTTAAGGCCTGGTTGCCGGTTATCGATAACCCAAACTGCTGGCTGGTGGTTAACGGGGTGGATAAACCCAAACTCATTTTTTACCGGCCCACCGACTTCTGGCACAAAGTGCCCCCTGAGCCCAACGAATACTGGACTGACTGTTTCGACGTGGTCATGCTCAGGCAGGCGGATATGGTGGAAAAGCATCTGCCTTACGATAAACGCAATTTTGCCTATGTAGGCGAGTATATCGAAGTGGCCAGTGCGTTGGGCTTTACCAATGTGAATCCCGACCGGGCACTGCATTATTTACATTATCAGCGCGCTTATAAAACCGACTATGAGCTGGCCTGCATGCGCGAAGCTAACCGTATAGCGGTGGCTGGTCACCGGGCGGCGGCGCAGGCTTTCTTTGCCGAAGAAAGCGAGTTTAATATAAACCTCGCATACAATGCCGCTACTCAGCAGGGCGACAACGATGTGCCCTATACCGGTATCATTGCCCTCAATGAGCATTGTTCGATTCTCCACTATATGCATTACGACACTGCCAAACCAGACCAGCATCGTTCTTTTCTGATTGATGCCGGTGCTAATTACAATGGCTATGCGGCAGATATAACCCGCACTTATACGGTGGGGGATAATCCGTTTAAAGAGCTCATCAGCGAACTCGATAAACTTACCCTGTCACTGGCCGGAAAGTTAAAGCCCGGGGTGGATTATGCCGATATTCATCTGGCGGCCCACGAAGGCATTGCCGATGTGCTGGTGCAGGCCGGACTGGTTAACATGAGTGCTGAAGATTGCCTGGCGCAGGGTATTACCCGTACTTTCTTCCCACACGGGATTGGCCACTTCCTGGGGTTACAGGTGCATGATGTGGGCGGACTGGTAATGGACGATCGTGGCACACCCAAGCCTGCACCAGACGATCACCCGTTTTTACGATGTACCCGCACGGTGGAAGCCCGGCAGGTCTTTACCATCGAACCTGGCCTGTATTTTATTGAGTCTCTGCTGACCGATCTGAAAAGCAGTGAGTCTTCCAAATACATTAACTGGGATGTGGTCGATAATTATCGTCCCTACGGCGGTATCCGTATTGAAGATAACATTATCGTGCATCGTGACAGCAACGAAAATATGACCAGAATTGCCGAACGGAACGCTGAAGCTAACGCGCAGTAAGCTGCCGGGAACACAGTTAACAGAGGGAATTGCGTGACAGACCCGTCAGTTGTTTATGTAGTGATAATAGCACTTGTGGCAGGGCTGGCCATGCCCGCCGGCGGACTATTAGCCAGGGTTGAAGGCGTATTCCCGGCATGGCTCGACGAAGAGCTTCGGCATGGCATCCTCGCCATGGGAGCCGGGGCACTGCTTTCGGCGGTGGCGCTGGTGCTGGTGCCGGATGGCATGCAGGAGCTTGGGACTGCCGCCTCATGCGTGAGTTTCCTTTTGGGGGCGCTGGCTTTTATGGGGCTGGACATCTGGCTGGCCCGTAAACAACTTCCCGCCAGTCAGCTGGCATCAATGCTATCTGATTTTGTTCCCGAATCCATTGCGCTGGGTACTACTGCTGCCCTGGGCGGCGGCAGTGTGTTACTGGGGCTGTTGATTGCCGTACAAAATTTTCCGGAAGGTTTTAATGCCTACCGTGAGCTTAAAGCGGCGGGTCATTTCAGCGCACGGCGAATTCTGTTTATGTTCCTGCTGATGGCTTTACTGGGGCCTGTGCTGGCACTGATTGGCTATTTTGTGCTGGCGGAATATACCGTCATAGTGTCGGCTATTATGCTGTTTGCTGCCGGCGGTATTCTGTATTCCGTATTACAGGACATTGCGCCTCAGGTACGCATGGAAAACAGCTGGGCGCCGCCGCTGGGCGGGATCCTGGGTTTTATGATAGGAATGCTGGGGTTTAGCCTCTAGCTATTGCGGTCTACAGCGATATGCGCCAGGGCAATAAGGGCTTGCTTATAATCGCTTTCCGGCAGTACGTTAAGCGCTGAAATTGCCATATCGGCTTCTTCAAAGGCTTTCTGACGGGTGTAGTTCAGCGCTCCGGTGTCGTTCATCACAGTCACAATACGCTGTAGATGAGGTAAACCGTTGGCTTTTTCGATGGCTTCGCGGATCAGCGCTGCATCGTCATCACCGGCATGCCACATGGCGTATAATAACGGCAGGGTAGGTTTACCTTCTGCCAGGTCGTCACCGGCGTTCTTACCCATGGCATCGCTATCTGATTCATAGTCGAGGATATCATCGGCCAGCTGGAAGGCGGTACCTAAGTGACGGCCATAGGCCTGCATAGCCTGTTCAATCTCAGCCGTTTGCCCGGTGATTACTGCCGCTAACTGGGTGGCAGCCTCAAACAGACGAGCGGTTTTACCGTAGATCACGTCGAAGTAGCTGGCTTCGGTCGTATCCGGATCGTTGCAGTTCATCAACTGCTGCACTTCGCCCTGCGCGATCCGATTAGTGGAGTCAGACAGTATTTCCATCACCCGCATACTTTGCAGTTCAACCATCATCTGGAAGCTGCGGGTATACAGGAAATCACCAACCAGTACACTGGCCTGGTTACCGAACAGCGCATTGGCCGTTTCGCGGCCGCGGCGCATGGTTGATTCATCTACTACGTCGTCATGTAACAGCGTGGCGGTATGAATAAACTCAATAATTGCCGCCAGGGTGTGGTGCTGGCCGGATTCGATTTGCAATGCTCTGGCTGCCAACACGGTTAACAACGGGCGCAGGCGCTTGCCGCCGCTGTTCACTATATAAAAGCCGAGTTGATTGATCAGGGCAACATCCGAATCAACCTGTTGCTGGATCAGTTGATTAACTGCCTGCATGTCGGATTCGGCCAATGCTTTAATTTGATCAATATTCATAGCGTCTCGTAGTGTCCGGTACGTGTAAGCTGACTGGCAGCAGATTGTACATAAATATTACCGTCTATCCAGTGAATTAGATTAATTTCGCCATAATTAACAGCCCTGCCGGGACAAACAACACGCGATCCTGGGATCGGTGTATGGCGATCCCAGCGACTGTACGACAAACACAATCTACAGTATGGCAACAGATGCCAATCGCATGAGCTTGAAATTGTTGATAAATATCAATAAAAACAAGCGTTTTGGTTAGCTGGTAAACCTGTTAAAATGGTCGCTCTGGCCGGGGAACGATAACTTCGCTCGAAAAATAAACTTTTTTCGCATTATGGGGTTGTGATCGAAAATTGATTCACGTACAATTCGCGCCCTGTTTTAGAATTGAAAGCGCAATAAATTTAGGCGCAGAGCGGAGAAAGTTATGTACGCGGTTTTCCAAAGTGGTGGTAAACAACACCGTGTGGCCGAAGGTCAAACCGTTCGTCTCGAGAAGATCGAAGTCGCTCCAGGCGACAGTGTAGAGTTTGATAACGTATTAATGGTTAGCAATGGTGACGACGTTAAAATCGGCACACCATATGTTGCCGGTGGTAAAGTGACTGCTGAAGTTGTTACACACGGTCGTGGCGATAAAGTAAAAATCGTTAAGTTCCGTCGTCGTAAGCACTCGCGTAAGCAAGCGGGTCACCGTCAGTGGTTCACTGAAGTGAAAATCACTGGTATTAACGCATAATAGGAGCATAGACACATGGCACACAAAAAAGCTGGTGGTAGTACCAAAAACGGTCGCGACTCAGAAAGTAAACGTTTAGGTGTTAAGCGTTTTGGTGGTGAGTCTGTGCTGGCCGGTAACATCATTGTTAGACAGCGCGGCACTCGTTTCCACGCTGGCAACAACATGGGTATCGGTAAAGACCACACCCTGTTCGCATTAGCTGACGGTAAAGTTAAGTTCGAAGTTAAAGGACCTAACAACCGTAAGTTTGTGAGCATTGTTGCTGAATAAAGCGCAATCGTTTACTGATTTAAAAAACCCCGCGCTTGCGGGGTTTTTTATTGCAGGTAACATAGCAGTTTATAATTATCGGAGTGAAGAAACGGCTGTAGCAGCTACGCACTTCGATAAAGTGAGTTACACTTAAAAGTTTAGGGTTCGGTCCGGGGTAAACATGAAATTTGTAGATGAAGCTGAAATTCGAGTTGAAGCAGGTGATGGCGGCAACGGTACCATTGGATTTCGTCGCGAAAAATATGTCCCTAAAGGCGGTCCGGACGGTGGGGACGGTGGTGACGGCGGTAGTGTGTACTTACAAGCCGATGAGAACCTGAACACCCTTATTGATTACCGTTTTGAGCGATTCCACCGCGCGGAACGTGGCCAGAATGGTATGGGCGGTAACTGCACGGGAAAGGCCGGTGAAGATCTTACCGTGCTGGTACCCATAGGTACACGCGCCACCGACGCCGATACCCAGGAAGTACTGGGCGACTTAACCCGTCATGGTCAGCGTTTAAAAGTAGCGCAGGGCGGTTTCCACGGGCTTGGTAATGCTCGCTTTAAAAGTAGTACTAACCGGGCGCCACGGCAAAAAACCAACGGTACCCCGGGTGAAATTCGTAACCTTAAACTTGAACTGATGTTACTGGCTGACGTTGGCCTGTTAGGTTTACCGAATGCCGGTAAATCCACCTTTATTCGTTCGGTATCTGCGGCCAAGCCAAAGGTAGCGGATTATCCTTTTACTACGCTGGTACCTAACTTAGGTGTAGTCAGACAGGATGCACAACGCAGCTTCGTTATTGCGGATATCCCGGGGCTAATCGAAGGCGCATCCGAGGGTGCAGGTTTAGGTATTCGCTTCCTTAAACATCTGGAGCGTTGCCGGGTACTGTTACATCTGGTTGATCTAATGCCAGCCGATCAGTCTGATCCGGCTGAAAATGCCATTACGATCATTAATGAACTCGAGAAATACAGCCCGAAACTGGCGGGCAAGCCGCGCTGGCTGGTATTTAATAAAATCGATCTGTTACTCGAAGAAGAAGCCGAAGAGTTGTGCCAGCAAATCGTCGACAGGCTTGAATGGGACGGCCCTGTATTCTATATCTCTGCTTTCCAGCGCCTCGGCCTTGAGCCGCTGTGTCACGAGATTATGAACTTTATAGAAAATCTGCCCGACGAGCTCGAGGAAGAGCAGGATAAGCGTGAAGTTGAGTTTAAGTGGGATACTTATAACCCGGAACCTGAAGTGGATGACGACGATGACGACTGGGACGATGATGACGACGATTACGATGTCGAAGTGATCTACCGTAAGTAATCCGGCTTTAGCAGTAAGGTGGCAGTAAAGATGAAAATAGCGATGATTGCCGCAATGGCGAACAACCGGGTGATTGGCAAAGATAATCAGATGCCCTGGCATATGCCGGCGGATTTGGCACATTTTAAACACACCACGCTTGGCAAGCCTGTAATCATGGGGCGCAAGACTTACGAGTCGATTGGCAGGGCCTTACCGGGCCGACTGAACATTGTCATCACTACTGATAGCAACTATCAACTGGCAGATGCCGTAGTGGTTAATACTATCGAAGATGCTCTCTACCAGGCGCAACAGCAAGCGCCCGAAGAAATAATGATTATTGGCGGTGGTAAAATTTACAGTAGCCTGCTTGCTAGGGCCGACCGCCTGTATCTCACTCTGATAGATTTAGATACCGACGGTGATACCCATTTTCCGGACTATCAGGCTGATGGCGACTGGTTGATCGTTGAAGAACAGGCATGCAAGCCAGACGAGAAAAACCCGCACCCTTATCGCTTTGTCACCCTGGACAGACAATAAATACAAAAACGCCCCTATCTAAGGGGCGTTTGTTTATCTGATTAGCTAAGGCGACTAAAGACGCTTTCTAAATCCAGGCCCTGACTGCTTAGCATGTCTTTCAGGCGACGCAAGCCCTCTACCTGAATCTGACGTACCCTTTCACGGGTCAGGCCAATCTCAGCGCCTACGTCTTCCAGCGTAGATGGTTCGTAACCCATCAGACCAAACCGTCTTGCCAGCACTTCACGTTGCTTGGCGTTGAGCTCCTGCAACCAGGACACAATATTTTGCTTAATATTGCTATCCTGAAGTTCGTCTTCCGGACTGGACTCGTTATCATCGGCCAGAATATCGAGCAGTGCTTTATCGTTTTCGCCACCGATGGGAGTATCAACGGAGCTGATCCGTTCATTCAGACGCAGCATCTTGCTGACTTCATCAATAGGTTTATCGAGATGCAGAGCAATGTCTTCTGCCGTTGGTTCGTGGTCCAGCTCCTGAGCCAGTTCACGCGCCGCACGCAGATAAACGTTTAATTCTTTCACCACATGAATTGGTAACCGAATCGTCCGGGTCTGATTCATAATGGCTCGTTCGATAGTCTGACGAATCCACCATGTCGCATAAGTTGAAAATCTGAATCCACGTTCAGGATCAAATTTTTCCACCGCCCGAATCAATCCAAGATTGCCTTCCTCAATAAGATCCAGCAGTGCCAGGCCTCTATTGTTATAACGTCGGGCAATTTTCACTACCAACCTGAGGTTGCTAACGATCATTCGTTTACGGGATGCCTCGCAGCCTTTGAGTGCTCTGCGCGCAAAATGCACTTCTTCTTCTGCGGTGAGCAGAGGAGAATAGCCAATTTCGCTCAGGTACAACTGAGTTGCATCCAGTGTTTTAGAGACCTCTTCCTGGTTTAACCACGTTTCGGTCTTGGTTTTTTCATTTTCTTCATCTAACAACTCGTCGTCTTTGATATTCTCATTAACTCCGATGTTGTCTACTTCGTCTTGGGGTGTTGCGTCGATGACAGCGATATTTTGTTGACCCACAACTGTATCTCCTGCGTTGTTTTACCTTACGACGTTCTCCTGATTTCTTAATTATTATTATTATTATTTATTGTTATTGTTTGATTGGTAGATATTTCATCGGTTCTACTGCTTTTCCCCGATAGCGTATTTCAAAATGGAGCTTTACCTTCGTAGTTCCGGTATCGCCCATTTTCGCAATTTCCTGGCCCGCGCTAACCCACTCCCGCTCACTAACCAGTATCCGGTCATTGTGGGCGTAAGCACTTAAAAACGATTCGGTATGTTTTATTATTATTAGATTCCCGTATCCGCGCAGCGCATTACCAGCGTATACAACTTTCCCTGATGCAGCGGCAACGACTTCGCTGCCCTGATTTGAGTAAATGTCGACCCCTGTTTGGGTGGTCTGACCGTTACTGTTTGATAATTCGATTCGACCTTGCGCAGGCCATATCCATTTTTCAACACGTTGTGGAAAACCATTTATCTTGGGCTTACTCACAACTCCTTTTGTGTTGTTAACATCTGATTCACAATCACAATACGCCTGGCTATCTTTTTGGTCAATAGACATTTTTGGGTTTTGCTTGCTGGTTTGACCAGTCACATTATTGACAGTGTGTGATTTTTTTGACACTCTTCGCGGTTGCTGTAAATTCAGTGTTTGACCGGGGTAAATGTTGTAGGGTTCAGACAACGAATTCCATTTCGCTATGTCCCGGTAATCATTCCCTGTGTACCAGGCAATCGCATAGAGTGTGTCACCGGCCTTTACCGTGTATTGGGTTAGCTTTTCCTCGGCTTCCGGATAATGCTGACTATTAAGCACTACCACCGGAGCCGGGCGCTTAGGACCAGCGCAGCTCACTAACGTTATGCTGGCAATCAGACTAATGACAACGCGCATTACGCTAGTGCTGTAAAATTTCATCGTAGCATCAAATAAGCGACAATCGCCAGTCCTACCACTGCCCAGCCGAGCACTTCCACGTACTTACGCAATTGCTCTTCCATTCTTGCGCCGCCCCACTTCATCAGTGATGCCACTAAAAAGAATCTCGCACCCCGGCCTATCGCAGATGCGATTAAAAAAGGCAGAAAAGCCATCTGTAGGAAGCCGGCACTGATAGTAAAGACTTTATAGGGAATCGGAGAGAAACCGGCCAGAAAGACCACCCAGACGCCGTAGGTTTCGAACCAGCCAATGGCGGTTTCCAGCTTGTGCGCGTAACCAGATGATTCAATGAATGGCTGGAGTAGCGTATCGAAAGCAAAAAAGCCCAGCAGGTAACCGGCTACACCACCCACAATGGAAGCCAGGGTGGTGATCAGAGCAAAATGCCAGGCTCGGGAAGGCTGTGAGAGTGACATAGGTGCCAGCATGACATCAGGCGGAATAGGAAAAATCACCGATTCGGCAAAGCTTAGTATGGCCAGATATCGACTGGCGGCCGGGTGTTTAGACCAACGCAAGGCCAGGTCGTAACAAGGTTGGAATAGTTTCAAAGAAGGTCTCCGGCCACCAGGGGCACAAAACGAACGGCTTCCACAGTGGTGCTGTGCAGCTCGCCCTCAATTTTATCGATGCACAACAATTGTTGCTGATCATCGCCTACCGGGATCACCAGTCGGCCGCCTTCATTGAGTTGGTCGGTGAGAGCGTCGGGCACGCTGCTGGCGGCAGCAGTGACAATAATACAATCATAGGGGGCTTTACTGCTCCAGCCTTTCCAGCCGTCGCCGTGTTTCATTTTTATGTTATGTAAATCCAGTTGATTCATGCGCCGTTTTGCCTGAAATTGCAGGGCTTTGATGCGCTCAACCGAAAATACCTGAGGAAACAGCAATGCCAGAATGGCTGTCTGGTAGCCAGAGCCTGTACCAATCTCCAACACTGAACTGGCGGGGTTAGGGGCTGCCAGCAGCAGCTCACTCATTTTGGCAACAATATAAGGTTGCGAGATGGTTTGTCCCTGACCAATGGGTAAAGCCGTATTCTGATAGGCTTTATGCTGTAATGCATCCGGTAAAAAGCGTTCGCGGGGAACACTGGCTACTGCATTGAGCACCTTTTGATTCGAAATCCCTTCGTCGCACAGCAGCTGTGCCAGTGCATCGCCTTTTCTTGTTGTTCTCATGTGTCATTAATTCTTGTTACGGGTTATTTTTCTTGTCGGGCTTACATTTCAAGCCATTTTTCCATTTCTGCAATACTGTCGCGGGCTGTCATATCAACACTTAACGGGGTGACAGAACAATAGCCATGAGCGATAGCATGAAAATCCGTTCCCGGTCCGGCATCCTGTTCTGCACCGGCCGGTCCGTACCAGTAAATTGGTCGTCCAAAGGCATCTTTGGCTTTTACCATGGATTCCGCGCGGTGGCGTCGACCCTGACGGGTAACCTTCACACCTGCTAGTTCTTCGTAGGGGAGATCCGGCACGTTAATATTTAGAATCTGATTGGCAGGCAGCGGGTGAGTGATTAATTTCTCAATCACTTCTACTACCACGCGGGCTGCGGTTTCAAAATGCCCACCGTCATAGTTGCACAGCGACACCGCAATGGCTGGCAGACCCATGTAACGCCCTTCGGTGGCGGCGGCAACAGTACCGGAGTAAATAACATCGTCACCCAGATTGGCGCCATGATTAATGCCCGAAACCACCAGTTCAGGATCCTCTTCCAGAAAACTGTTAACGCCCAGATGGACGCAGTCAGAAGGCGTGCCGTTTACGGCAAAAAAGCCACTGTCCATTTTCTGAATGCGCAATGGCTGATGCAATGACAAGGCATTACTCGCGCCGCTGCAGTTGCGGTCGGGGGCAATGACCGTTACATCATGCTGTTTTGCCAGCGCTGCATGCATGGTAGCAATGCCTTTGGCAAAAACGCTGTCGTCATTACTGAGTAGTATTTTCATAAGCTGTTAACGTTTACCGGTTGTATCTACAGGAAATGTGTTCCATCAGGCTAATTCGGTGGTAAGCAGACATTCTCTTAAAACCGTGGTAGCAAAACAGCCTGAGGGCAGGAAAAACCGTATGATTAATGTATCACCTTGCTGATTGCATTCAAGCCGTTGGGGCCAAATAATCGCAGCGCGGCGTTCCATGCTGAGTTTCTGGTAGGCTAAAAACGATGTTACCTCTGGATAACCGCCGGATATTTGTAGTTCTGCCGCTCTGGCTTCTTCGGCTGAGCCAATATCGCCCTTGCCCCACAGGGGGACAGTGGTGGATAAATCCTGTCGGTCTAATCGCTCGGCAAGGACTTCAGTTTCCTTATCGGCAACAAATATGCTGTTAGAACCGGTGAGGTTGATGACATCACCGGGTAAAATGGCCTGCAGGCGGCCCTCGGCAATGCGGGCCGACAGCATTTCATTAAACAACCAGCTGCGTAACGCTGATAATGCCATAGACCGCTTGTTGCGATTTTTAATGACCTCGCCATTTAGCATGCGCTCTGCCATCAGCAGATTACCGCCACGGTTTACCTCGCCGCTTTCACTGATGCGCTGGATGCCAAAGCGTTGACTGCCATAATAATTGGGTACGCCTTGTTGGGCGGCCTGGTGGAGCCGGTTTATTACCGCTTCCGGGTCGCTCACGTCACGCAGGGTAATTTCAAAATTATTGCCTTTTAACTGCCCGGTGCGTAACTTTTTATTGTGGCGCTGTACCTGCAGAATACGCGTACCCTCAAGGGTAAATTCGTCCCAGTTAAATTCTGCTTTGCCCGGGACATGCAAACCGAACCACTGCCGGGTGACGGCATATTTATCTTTGCGGCCGGCATAGGTGACCTGCCGGAGTGGCAAACCGCAGAAACTGGCCAGCTGCTCTGCCACAAAAGCGGTATTGAGCTGGGTTTTCTCAAGCTCGATATAGATATGCTCTCCCTCTCCGGACAGTGTATAGCCAAGCTCTTCGGTCACTCTGAAGTCTTCGACCTGTTGTTTCAGCAGCCCGCTGGCGACGGGCTTATCATTGAGGTACTGCCAGTGTTCCGTGTTTAACTGCATGGTATTCACTTAGTAATCAGCACCACTGCGTGTGCCGCAATGCCCTCTTTACGCCCGGCAAAACCGAGCTTTTCGGTGGTCGTGGCCTTCACATTGACTTGATCGGTGTCAACGGCGCAGTCTTCTGCCAACAGTTGCTGCATAGTAGCAATATGCGGGGCCATCTTGGGCGCCTGGGCAACGATAGTCATATCAGCATTGACCAGCTTATAGCCCAGGTTATGTAATCGGGCTATCACATCACGCAATAATCCGCGACTATCGGCACCGGCATAGGCGCTGTCAGTATCCGGGAAATGCTTACCGATATCGCCCAGTGCGGCCGCGCCTAACAATGCGTCGCAGAGGGCATGGATAAGTACGTCGCCGTCTGAGTGGGCCAGCAGACCCTGTTCATAGTCGATGGATACACCACCAATAGTAATCGGGCCTTCGCCGCCGAATTTGTGAACGTCGTAACCGTGTCCGATCCGCATATGTGTCACTTACCTGCTTTGTTGTAAATAAAATTGCGCCAGCGGCAAATCTGCCGGACGGGTAATCTTGATGTTGGCCGGATCGCTGTCGATTAACTCAACCGTGTAACCGGCAAATTCCATGGCTGAGGCTTCATCGGTGACCACTGCGCCAGCCGATAATGCTGCCGCCAGCGCATCACGCAATCTATCAGCTCTGAATAACTGAGGCGTCAGCGCATGCCAGAGGTTATCCCGCTCTTCCGTTTTAAGCACTACCGGGTTGGCAGCCTCTGCGCTGGCGCGTTTCATGGTGTCGCGAACCGGCGTAGCCAGGATACCGCCCCCAAAATTGTCTGCATCAATGCGCTCAATTAAGCGGCTAATGTCGCTACTGTTTACGCAGGGACGCGCGGCATCATGCACCAGCGCCCACTCGTTGCTATCTAACTCAGCCAGGGCATTGTTTACCGACTCAGCGCGACTTGCGCCTCCGTCTACTATAGTCAGCCATGGTGCATTCTGCAGCGACAACTGGCTAAAGTATTGGTCGTCGGGACTCAGGGCAACTACCACCCGGGATATGGCGGGATGGGCCGCCAGTTTTAATAAGGTGTGCTCCAGAATCGTATGCGAGCCAATGGTAAGATACTGCTTAGGGCGGTCGGCCTGCATCCGTGAACCAATACCCGCCGCGGGAACCACGGCAACAATGGATATATTAGCTGTGCTCAAAAGTCTGTTTCTCTTTGTTGTTTTTTTGATGGTCATTGTTGGGGGGGATTAATGAAACCAACGCTAACTGTGCCACTTAGTCATCTTCGCTGGGCAGTATGCGGTAAAAGGTTTCACCCCGTTTGATCAGGCCAAGCTCGTTTCTTGCTCTTTCTTCAACCGCCTCAAGGCCAATAGTGAGGTCGCTGATGTCAGCCTTTAACAGCGCATTACGCTGCACCAGGTTGGCGTTTTGCTGGTGCTGCTTTTGCACTTCCTGTTGTTTGGCCAGATAGTCGGGAATACTGTTTTTCCCGAGCCACAGGCGATACTGCAGCGCACCTAACAGCGCCAGCAGAATAAAAAGGATTGCCCGATCTCGCCACACAATGAACACCTGTTCGAATTAATCGAAGTTATTATGCCGCGCCGGATGCTCAACGTCCATCCAGTTTATCGAACAGTTTGTTCAGCAGCTTGTCTTTCTGTTTTTCCACCGCATTTTTAAAGGTCGCCTGCAGTAACTCCTGCAATGCGGCTTCATCGCGCTGAGTGGCGCTCATCCAGGTTGATATATTGCCCAGCTCGCTGGCCAGGTTGTCATCCTGACTGCCTACCAACCCCTGTAATTTACTATTCAGTTCGTTGAGTTTGTCCTGCTGTGAGGTGCTGAGGCTGGATAGTGCCGCGTTGGCTAACTGGCGGTCGAGGTCAGACGAAAAGCCAAAGTCTGGGGCACTTAAGGTACCGCCAATGTTCATAGTCATATCAAGCTGCTGCAGACTGTCGAGCAGGCTGGCAATGGCCTTGGTCAGGTTGTCGCTGCCCGTTGCTGCCATGGTCAGCTTAGTCAAATCGACGGTGCCCGAACCATCCAGCACGTTATCGGTAATTTTAAGCGAGCCGCTGGCCGCCAGTAAGGCCTGTTTAATGGAGGCGTCAAGGCGCGGATTATCACTCAGCGAGACACTGTCTAATAATAAGCCGGCAATCTGCCAGGTCTGCGATGCATCCAGCCCGTCAGAATCCATAAAAAACTGCCCTTGCGTGGCAAACTTTTGGGCACCGTCGGCAGCGGCATTGAGTATGAAGGTAGTAGGGTTGCCAAATTCCGAGTGCTGGTTGGTGATATTTTTCCAGTCACCGGTAAGTAAGGTATCCTGCCAGTTAACGGACAGGTTGGCCTGCCTGATTAACACCTGCAGTAACGTACCGGACTGATCCTCTGCAACCGGCGTTTCGCCGCCCTTAAGTAAGGGCACCAGTAGATCAAAGGCGCTGAATAAATAGCGGTTATACTGAGCCGCTTTATCGCCAAATACCGCTTCGGTTAGCTGTGACAGGGCGGCCTGATCGCCAGCATAAACACCTTTAAGCAGTTGATAATCCTGCTCTGGTGCAGCTTTTAAGGTTTTCAAAGCGCCGCTCATTGCGGTTCTTGCCTCACTGGCCTTTTCTCTGAACCTGGTGATTTTTTCTTTATCGGTGCGAATTTGTTGCTTTAATTCATCAAAAACTGCTTTGGCTTTTACTACTTCTGCCGGATTTTTAAAGTCGGTGTCGCGAAGTTTCTGAATTTCTGCTTTGTAAAACTCTAGGCGGGATTTGTCTGGCAACGCCTGATAGTCAGTTTTAAGCTCGGTGGCGTAGGTGTCGTAGGTTGTTTTGGCGTCTTCCACTGCCGCGGTCGTTTTCAGTGGCGAACGTTCCAGCAATTCATCTACCGTTGGCAGGGCTTCTTTCGCTTCGCTAAGGAGTTCATCGAAGCTTTGTCCCTCAGGTTGGCGCAGTACTTTGCCCGGCGCAGGACGCGGCTGATTAAAGGCAACATCCAGCAAATCTACCTGATTCATAATCAGTTGGTCAGACAATAAGGGCATCAGTTCCACATCGCCGGCCAGACGTCCTACTACCAGTTGATTGTTTTGTGGCTGAGCCGGATCGGTAAAGCCTATCTCCGAAACTTCGACTTCCAGAGGGAACAACCTGTGCTCAAAGCTGCCAATGTTTACTTCTGCGCCATGGGCCTCAGTTAGCTGGGCTTCCAGCACTGATTTAATCAGCATATCGGCAAACAGCCAGTAGATAATCACCGGAGTGAGAATTATCCCTGCTATCCAGACGGTAAATTTAGCGGCTCGACTCTGCATAACTTGCTCCTTTACTGAAATACACGCCATTTCCGTCAGGCTGTTAGATATCGCACAGCGACGCAGTGCACCGGCTCAGCCTTGACGCGCAAAAACTGGCCGGTTAATGTGGCAACAAAATCTTACGTTAGTTCACCGGCTTTCTCGTCACGGGCAGGTTGGGGGGAATACCCCGGCGCAGTCGTCTTGGTTAGAATACATAACCTTTGTTAACAAAGCGCATCAAAAGGCGCTTCTACAAATAAAACAGTGATCTGTATTCAAACTGCCGCGTTAAAAAACGGTGATAATCTTAATTTTTATACGACAGAAAGTACACAAGGGGTTCAATGTTAACTAAAAGCACGTTTACGACTACCAGCCCGATCCGTCAGTTGATCCGCGATTATTATCGCATCCCCGAAACTGACGCGGTCGATCAGATCCTGCCGATTGCCGAAGTCAATCCCCGCGCCCGCAGCCGGGCATGGGAACGCGCCCGACGCATGGTGCTTAAGATTCGGCGTGAGCAGGAGGGCCACGGTGGCGTTGACGCTCTGCTAAATGAATATTCTCTGTCTACCTCGGAAGGGGTGGTATTAATGTGTCTGGCGGAAGCGTTATTACGGGTGCCGGATAAAGACACCCAGGACGAACTGATCCGCGATAAATTATCCAAAGGTCAGTGGACCCCGCACCTGGGCAACAGTGAATCCCTGTTTGTTAACGCTTCATCATGGGGCCTGTTGTTTACCGGCAACATGGTTAACTATGCCGACAAACGTAAGAGCGAGCAGTTTGGCCTGCTGAAAAAGACCTTGGGTCGCCTTGGCGAACCGGTGATCCGCCGGGCTATGAATATTGCTATGCGCGTGATGGGCCGTCAGTTTGTCATGGGCGAAAGCATCGAAGATGCGGTAGAACGCGCACAGGAAAAAGAAAAGAAAGGGTATGTATATTCTTACGATATGCTTGGTGAGGGGGCCCGCACCTTTGCCGATGCTGATCGTTATTACGATGCCTATGTAAAAGCTATTAAAGTAATTGGTAAAGCCGCTGCCGGTAAAGGGCCGCGAAAGTCGCCCGGTATTTCGGTAAAACTGTCAGCAATCCATCCACGCTATGAGTTTTCTCACTATGAGCGGGTGATGGAAGAGCTGCCAGAAAGACTTAAATCATTGTGTATGATGGCCAAGGAATACGATATTGGCCTCACAGTCGATGCGGAAGAAGCAGACCGGCTTGAGACTTCGCTGGATATTATCGAGAAAGTATTCCGCGATCCGGATCTTGATGGCTGGGAAGGATTTGGTCTGGCCGTCCAGGCTTATCAGAAACGTGCCATACATGTTATTGAGTGGCTGCGCGAGCTGACCCTGGATGTTGGCCGTAAAATGATGGTTCGCCTGGTAAAAGGGGCGTACTGGGATACCGAAATTAAGCTTACCCAAACAGCCGGCGTGGATGCGTTTCCGGTGTTCACCCGTAAATCGTCTACCGACGTGTCCTACCATGCCTGTGCTAATCAGTTGCTGGAATACCGGGATACGATTTATCCTCAATTTGCTACGCATAACGCCTACACCGCCTCGGTTATCGTTGAGCTGGCCGGTGATGACAAGCAGGGTTTTGAGTTCCAGTGTCTGCATGGTATGGGCGATACCCTGTACGATCAGGTGGTTACCGAAGAACAAATACAGTGCCGGGTGTATGCGCCGGTTGGTATTCATGAAGATCTGCTGGCTTATCTGGTACGCCGCTTACTGGAAAATGGCGCTAACTCTTCGTTCGTTAACGCCATTGTGGACGATAGCAAGCCGGTAGAGGCGCTGCTTGAGGACCCGGTAGAGCTGACTCAGCGTCTGACGTACCGCTATAACAAGCAAATTAATAAGGCTTCAGAGCTGTTTGCTCCGGAGCGGGTCAATTCCAAAGGCATGGATCTTACCGATCTGAATACCGTTAACACTCTCAAGTACAACTTAGGGCGTTATGCACGTCAGTACGTTGTGCAGCCAGAAGATGTGCCGGAAGGTGCGGTGGCGGTGAAGAACCCGGCCAACCTCAACGATATTGTGGGTTATCACCATTATGCCGATGAAGCGGCAATCAAAAAGGCCCTCGATAATGCCGAAAGTGGTTTCCAGGAGTGGTCGGAGCGCTCTGCCAGTGAACGGGCGATGCTGCTGAATCAGGTCGCGGATTCCCTGGAACGGCATATGGACGAGCTGATTGCGATTTGTATTCGTGAGGCGGGTAAGGTAACCCAGGATTCTATCGACGAAGTTCGTGAAGCCGTGGACTTTTGTCGCTATTACGCTGCCAGGGCTGTGGAGCTTAGTCAGGATGAACGTCTGGTACCTCGTGGCGTGGTACTTTGTATCAGCCCGTGGAACTTCCCGCTGGCCATTTTCCTTGGTCAGGTGGTTGCCGCGCTGGCAACCGGTAATACCGTGGTGGCCAAACCGGCAGAGCAAACCAGTATGATTGCCCTGCGTGCGGTGCAGATGATGCGCTCGGTGGGCTTACCGGATAACGCCTTGCAACTGGTTATTGCCAAAGGACCGGATGTAGGTAACGTATTACTGCCGGATGAGCGCATTAAAGCGGTTATTTTTACCGGTTCCACCCAAACCGGTACGCTGATTTCCAAAACACTGGCCCAGCGTGGTGGCGAACAGGTGCCATTGATTGCCGAGACCGGCGGCCAGAACTGTATGATTGTCGATTCAACTGCACTGCCTGAGCAGGTGGTGGATGACGTTATTCATTCCGGATTCCAGAGTGCCGGTCAGCGTTGTTCTGCTTTGCGGGTCCTGTTTGTTCAGGAAGACATTGCCGACAACCTCATCAAAATGCTCACCGGTGCGGTGAAAGAGCTGACCATCGACGACCCGTCTTGGTTGAGTACCGATGTAGGCCCGGTCATTGACCAGAAAGCCCTGTCTTCGCTGCAGGAGCATGCCGAATACATGAAGGAAAACGGCAAGTTGCTTTATCAGTCAGAGCTGCCGGAAAGCGCCAAAGACGGCACTTTCTTCCCGCCAACCCTTTATGAGATCAGTGATTTAAGCGTTTTAAAACGCGAGGTGTTCGGTCCGGTTGTGCACGTAGTGCGCTTTAAAGGTAAAGAGCTGGATAAAGTGCTTAAGCAAATTAATGATACCGGTTATGGCCTGACCATGGGTATTCATTCCCGTATTGAAGAGCGGGCCTATGAACTGGCGGCACGTTCCCGCGTAGGTAACGTGTACATCAACCGGAATATGATTGGTGCCATTGTGGGCGTTCAGCCGTTTGGTGGCCGTGGATTATCCGGCACCGGGCCCAAAGCGGGCGGCCCAAACTACCTGTCGCGCCTGATGATGGAAAAAGCGACGCCGAAACCAACCATTCTGGAAGAGCCTGAAAGTATCGATGATGCGTTGTCGGGTGGTGAAGCCCAGTACGAAGAAGCGGCTGCCATTATGCGTAAGGCTACCGAGACCGAAGAAACCTGGCGCTATCTGCCACTGCATGAGCGGATTTCCAAGGTACGTCAGCTGCTGGCTAAACTGGCAACGGTAGATATTGTTGAGGAGTTAGCCGATGACCTTAACCGCACACTGGCTTCTGCCCGCTCGCAGTTAATCAGCATCGATAAAAAGCTTGCGAAGCCCACTGTACTGCCTGGTCCAACGGGTGAATCGAATAAACTTTACCTTGAGCCTCGCGGCGTACTGGTATGTTTCGCCGATAAGGAAGTGGCATTTGAATACTGGATGCTGTCTATCGTGTCCGCCCTGGCTACCGGTAACTGCGTGGTGTCTGTTGTTTCTGACTTGTTCTACGAAGAGGCGCTGGCAGTGAAAGAGAAGTTTAAGGCAGTAGGTGCGCCCGATGGTGTGTTCCAGGTTGCCAGACTAAGCCACCTCGATGCGCTGTTAATGGATGAGCAACTGGCCGGGGTGGTCGTCGACAGTAATACCGAGCGTACTGCTCACATTACTGCGATGCTGGCCGAACGTCAGGGCGCTATCCTGCCGGTAATTACCGCTGAATATAACGATAAGCTGATTCAGCGTCTGATGACTGAGAAGACTATCAGTATCGATACGACGGCATCAGGCGGTAATACCTCACTGATGACCATGGTGGATGAAGACGAATAACTCATTTGTCAAAAAGCAAAAAAGGGCGCTTTAACAAGCGCCCTTTTTGATCGGGTCAGGAAAACTATTACATCCAGGAGTCGTTGCGGCGACGTCGTTTGGGAATAAAGGTCACGATAATACCAAGTAAAACACCTGCGCCCGCAACGATACCGCCATAACTGAACATTCTGTAACGCTCCTGGGTATCCTGATCGCTGATTTGCGCCTCCAGCGACGATACCGACTGCTGTGATTCATTCAGCGCCGCTTCCAACTGAGCATTTTGTTGTTTTACCTGTGCCAGCTCCTGGCTAAGCTGGGTGTTGCGTGACTGTACCCGGTTGAGCTGTTGTTCGCTGTCGGCCAAACGCTGGCTCAACTGCGGCAATTGCGCCCGGCGCGATATGGTGTCGATAAGATACTGAGTTTCCACCCAGCCCTCACGACCGTCGGCATCGCTGATTTGAGCAAAATCATTTTCGCTGTTGGTTTGCAGCACGGTTACCGGCAACCCGGCTTCAATAGAGCCCAGGATCCGGTAGTTACGCCCCGGCCCGGAATGCATGTAAACAATAAGGTTATCGGCAATATAGTGATCGCTATCGGCCGTTAAGTTGTCTGAAGATTGTTGAGCCGCGGCTGGCAGGCTTACAATAACCAGGCCGAAAAGAAAAGGTAGCAGGCGCATGAGTGTCTCTACATCATAAAATAATGCTCTGATGTTAGGGGCTGATACCATGAAAGGCAAGTGCTTCCCGACATACATTGTTATTGCTGGTGCTCTGCGCGTGACGCCTATTGCTAAATAACCCATCGGCAGGTAATGTAGCCGGACTATCTCGCAACTGCTTATGAGTACGACTGTTCCATGTCGGAAACCGAAATCAAATTTGTGCTGCGCGAAGATCCGTTGCCCGCACTTAAAAACAACTTCTTTACCGCCTTAACCTCGCAGGCTATCTCCATTGAGGAGAAAGGTCAGATTGATCTGCTCAATGATTATTACGACACCACTGATCACTTGTTTCAGCAAAATAAAATTGGCATGCGGGTGCGCGGTGCCGATGGTCGCTACGAGCAAACGGTAAAAACCACCGGGCAGGTTAGCGGCGGCCTGCATCAGCGTTTGGAATTTAACGTTGATTTGGATAGTCCGGAACCCGACCTGACCCTGTTTAGTGATGTGCCGTGGCCAGCAGGGCATCAGGCAGACAAGCTAAACGAACAGTTGGAAAAGCAGTTCGGCACACATTTTAACCGGACTATCTTTGATATCAGTTATCCCGATGCTGAAATTGAACTGGTTTACGATAACGGTAAAGTTGCTGCACAACAGCAGGAAGCACCAATCCGCGAAATCGAACTTGAGTTAAAAAGCGGCGAGCTCGGCCGTATGTTTGAGCTGGCAAATCGGCTGGTTGATGCACTGCCGGCAAGGTTAAGTGATACCTCCAAAGCGGCCCAGGGTTATCAGTTACTGCACGGTGTTTCCCACAAAGTAACGCCGTTACCGGACTTCCTGCCCCTTAAAGATAATATTTCTACCGAAGAAGCTTTTTGCCGGGCGCTGGAATGCGGCCTGGTGCATTGGCAGAAACATGAACACCTGTACTTTGAAACCGGCGCGACCAAAATGCTCACTGAGGTTACCCGGGCAGTGCGAATGCTGCTGCAAACAGTGTCGCTGTATTTACCGGTTTTGCAATGCCCGGCCATGCTGACACTGCATAAGCAACTGCTCAGTTATGCCGATAACTGGCTATGGCAGGACGATCTGCAGAGTTTACGTTTGTTGCTGTCGAAGAAGAGTCTGTTTAATAAGAAGCTGTCCCGCTATCCGGCATTGATCAGCTATTTACAGGGGCGTCAGGCCGGACTGGTACAGGCCCATGATCCGGCCAGCCGACTTTTTCAGCCCGCGCCCTCAAAGCTCAAACTCGCTATTGCTGAGATGCTGCAAAGCAAACCCTGGCGAGCCGAGGTAAAAGGTTATGATATGCCGCTGATGGAGCATGCTAAGGGCTGGCTATCGCAGGGCTGGCAAACCATTCTGCAAACCATGCCTATCCAGCGCCGTATGTACGCTTCCAACTATACGTCGGTAGAAATGCTGTTGCGCCAGACCTTGTTTAACGGCTTTTTACTGGCCGATATGTTTGAAGACAGCCGTGGTCACTTTCGAGCGCCATGGTTGGATATTTTAATCGGTATCGATGAACTCAATGCTTTGTTATTATTGAAAAAGTCAATTTTTGATGCCGAGTTGGCTGAGCAACAGGAGTTGCTGGAGTGGGTCCATGAGAAAACCCATGGGCTGCTCAATGTGATGGAAAGAAGTCGTCAGGTTGCCATGACCGGCGAAGTGTACTGGTAACCGATTACCACGGAACATAAAACATAATGTCCACTCAACAAATGATCCCTCTTTGGAGCGCAGGAGCGCTTACTGTCCTGTGGCTGTGCCTGCTGTTTAAAGTCAGCAGGAACAAGGTTGCAGCGAAAAGCTATAAGGGATTCTGGCTGGCCATGCTGAGCTGGCCGCTGCTGCTTAGCAGTGAATTATGGCAGCTTGTTGGCGGCGCCTCACCCTGGTTGGCAGCGGCGGCTGTGGTAGCAATGCCGGTCTTGTTGGCCGGTATTTACCGTAACTTACTTTCGATGCTGTGGCGTAAGCCAAAACTGGTACTGTGGCCGTGTTATGTGGCAGGGATTGGATTGTTGATGCTAGTGGCTATTCAGGGTTGGCTGTATGGCAGTGACTGGCACCAATGGCCGGGGTTTGCACCGCTTGGAGAGCCGCTTAGTTACTGGGCTGTGTATTTAAGTTGTTTGATTGCGGCCTTTCTATTTTTGTACATCAGTATTGTGCTGATTGAGCAATTACAGCAATACCACCACGAATTACCCTTACAAGTGGTGGATACCGAAATGTATCACATTAAAGGGCTGAGCGGCGCCAATGGGTTTGCCGTCGGCATGGCTTTCTGCCTGGCGATTATGGTTGCCGCGGTTGCGTTTGGCTTTTTACCGCTGACATTCTGGTTGGCCTGGTTTCATCTGGGAGTGGCGCTCACCACGCTGGTGCTGTTGGCACAATTGAGCCGTGCTCACCGGCCGTCACCGTCGCCCTTCGACCACGACGCCATGAGTAAAGCTCCGAAAATGTCGCAGAGTACCGCTCAGGCGCAATTAAAACGAGCAGAAGCCGCGGTGATAAGTCAAAAAGCTTACAAAGAAATCGGCCTGACTCTGGCAGTGTTCGCAAAACGGGCCGGCATGTCTGCCAGTGATATTTGCCTGGCGTTACTGGCGGGTAAGAAAACCCATTTCCGTGGGTTTATCTACCAGTATCGAATGAAGTATGCCAAGCAGGTATTAATGGGTTCTGACACTAAACTCGACAGTGTTACCAAGCGCCTTAAGCTGGGAGCTAATGGCACCGCCAGTCGCAGCTTTTTAAAATACCTCGAAAGCCGCCGCTAAGATTAAGCGCCACTGGCGCTACGCATACATGGCGGCGTATTTTTCTGCCAGCTGATCGAGGGTTTCTTTATTCGCCGGGTCCTGCTCAATACATTCAACCGGGCATACATCCACACAACGTGGTTCATCGTAATGGCCCACACACTCAGTACAACGTGCAGTATCAATCTGATAAATCTCGTCACCCATGCTAATGGCTTCGTTCGGACACTCCGCCGGACACAAGTCACAGTTAATACATTCTTCGCTAATTAATAATGCCATGGTTACTCTCCGGGGCCAGCCTGATTCTGAGTACTGACTGTATATAAGTCTTTATTTATATGCAAAGCCGTTGACGCCATCGCTTGATTCAGGTCAAAGGCAAAACCGGGTAACCATGATTATTGCTGAAAATGAGTCCGCAGAATCAGACTGGTGAACTGTTTACGCAGATAAAAACCCCGCGGGCGGGTCTTAATTTTATTGCCTTCGGCATCCAGAGCATCGGTTAACACCTGACCACTGGCTGCTTTAGGGCGAAGCTGCATGACTTCGCCATGCCGGGCCGTCACTGACTCAACCTTACCCAGTGCAATCATCTCGGTGAGCTCTTCCCAGTCTTGCTGTAACAGGGCGTTTTGAGCTTCGTCAGGTTGCCACAGAAAAGGCGTGGCAATGCGCCGTTCAGCAACCGGTATCTGGCGCTCGCCCTCAACGGGTACCCACAGAACACATTGCAGCTTGTTTTTGACATTACAGGTTTGCCAGGTGATTAACGGCGGCAGCAGTAAGGGGGCATAACATACGTAAGTAGTTTCCAGTGGTTGCCCGAACTGATTTATCGGCAGGGTTTTAAGCTCAACCCCGAGCTCCGGGAAATCCTGCTGAGGCTTAGAGCCGGCGGTGGCGCCTAACCAGATCTCAATTAACTGACCTGTCCAGCCTTTTTGGCGTTTAAAGTCCCGAGGAATGGCAATGCCAGCCATATCAGCCAGTTCGCCAAGAGTGAATCCGGCAATCGCCTGAGCGCGGCTTTCCAGTTCAGATAAATCAGCGGGTGCAGAGGTTGGTACTTGCAAACCTTCTATCCCTTAAAAAACCATTACGTTAAACATATGTGATAAATACTTTGCATGCACAAAGGTTTGTGAAAGAATGCTAACACAGAACAATATAAAGTGCCCGGGAGTCTGAGTGATAGATACCGATGGATTCCGTGCGAATGTGGGCATAGTGATTTGCAACAAAATAGGTCAGGTATTTTGGGCAAGACGTTATGGCCAACATTCATGGCAGTTTCCCCAAGGCGGAATAGATGAAGGGGAAACTGTAGAGCAGGCAATGTATCGTGAACTGCACGAAGAAGTAGGATTGACGCCGAAAGATGTCAGCATTCTGAGTGTGACCCGAAACTGGGTGCGATACAAACTGCCCAAACGGTTAATAAGGCAAGGCAGTAATCCGGTTTGTATAGGACAAAAACAAAAATGGTTTTTGTTGCAGCTGGATTGCCAGGACAAAGACGTAGATGTACTGAAATCCGGTCATCCGGAATTTGATGACTGGCGCTGGGTGAGTTACTGGTACCCGGTGCGAAATGTGGTGTCCTTTAAGCGCGATGTCTACCGCCGTGTAATGAAAGAGTTTGCCGGGACGGTGATCACCTCTCAGCCGCGACACCAGCATCATCATTCAAAGCAGCATCGTCGCAAACGACGCGGATAAGGGTAGGGTCACTCTTGGCGGCAGAAACGGGTAAAAAAAGCAGTATTCTAACGGTACTTAAGAGTATCGTTCAGGAGGTTAACCAAATCCCCCGGTTGACCGATGCATTGTTTCGCCTGGCTGAACGCGTTAAGCAAACCATGGGCGTTGACTCCTGCTCCATTTACCTGGCCGACTATAACTCTCAGGCTTTTGTTCTTAAAGCCACCGACGGCCTCGCCCCCGACGCTGTAGAGCTGGTTAAAATTGGCTTTTCTGAAGGCCTCATAGGGTTGGTGGGGCAGCGTGAAGAGCCGCTCAATATTCAGGATGCGCCCAACCACCCCCGCTTTAAACACTACCCGGAAGTTAAAGAAGAAAGTTATCACGCGTTTCTTGGTACCCCTATTATCCATCAGCGTAAGGTGCTGGGTGTTATCACCATGCAGCAAAGCGCCAAGCGTAAATTCAGTGAAGATGAAGAAGCCTTTCTGGTTACGCTGGCGGCGCAAATAGCGCTGGAAATATCCCACGCCGAAACCCGTGGCGCCTTGAACCCGATTGCGGGTATTTATGCCGGCCATATTCAAAAGAATGTGCGCGGCGTGCCGGGTTCACCGGGCCTGGCCATGGGTGTGGGTTATTCCCCTCATGCGGCCTACACGCTGGCTACCTGGATTGTAAAGCAGTCAGATAATACTCAGCAGGAAATTGACTATTACCGCAAAGGGGTAGAGATAACCCGTACTCAGGTTGAAGCGCTGTCGCAACGGCTGGAAGGCCAGGTTCCCGATGATGTGCGGGCAATCTTTCAGCTTTACCATCAATTACTCGATGCCAACAGTCTGGGTCGGGAGGTCGAGGCAAAAATCCGCGATGGTTGGGATGCTGCGTCATCACTCAAGCTGGTAGTGGAAGCCTATGCTGCCCGGTTTGAGGCGATGGACGATCCGTATATGCAGGAACGGGCCATCGATATTGTGGATTTATCCAACCGGATCCTGGTCAATATTCTGCAGGTGATCAGTGGTAAGACGGAATCAGTGAGCGATCGCCCCAGCGAGGCTAGCATCCTGGTGGCTGAAGAAGTTTCCGCGCCAATGCTGGCGGAATTCCCCAAGGAGTTTCTGGCCGGCATAATATCCATTCGTGGCTCCAATAACTCCCACGCTGCTATTCTGGCCAGAGCCATGGGCGTACCGGCGGTTATGGGCTGTCAGAATGTGTCGCCGACTCTGCTTGAGAAAAAAGAAATTCTCCTCGACGGCTATGCCGGTGAGGTCATTGTGTCGCCTGAAAAGGCTATCAAGGCTGAGTTCAGTCAACTGATAGAGGAAGAAAAACTCCTCTCAGAGCGCATCGACAAAGAAGCCGACAAGCCCTGCGAAAGTGAAGACGGCTGTCGCATTCATTTGCAGGTGAACGCTGGTTTATCCGCCGAAATTGAAACCGCAGTGCGTTCCGGAAAAGTCGGCATCGGGCTCTATCGTACGGAAATTCCGTTTATGATGCGTGAGCGTTTTCCGTCTGAAAGCGAGCAGGTTGAGTTGTATCAGAATGTTCTGATGAGCGCGCCTAATCGCGAGATTGTTATGCGTACGCTGGATGTGGGCGGTGATAAACCGTTACCGTACTTTCCGATTACCGAAGAAAACCCGTTTTTGGGCTGGCGTGGGATCCGTCTGACCCTGGATCATCCGGAAATTTTTCTGGTCCAAATCCGCGCTATGTTACGCGCCAGTATTGGCTTGCAAAATCTCAGTATTATGCTGCCGATGATTTCCAGTGTTGGCGAAGTAAATGAGGCACGCCGGCTGGTGGAGCAGGCCTTCTTCGAGGTAGAAGAAGAGGCAAGGCTCAAAGGTGAGCGCCTTTATCGGCCGCGTCTGGGGATAATGCTTGAGGTCCCCTCGGTGTTGTATCAACTACCGCAGCTGGCTAAAAAGGTCGACTTTTTCTCAGTCGGCAGTAACGATTTAACCCAGTACCTGCTCGCCGTAGATCGAAACAACACGCGGGTAGCCAGCTTGTATAACAGCTACCATCCGGCTGTACTCTCAGCCTTGTATGACATTGCCAAACAGGCCGACCAGTATCAGGTACCGGTATCAGTGTGTGGGGAAATCGCCGGTGAACCGGGTGGCGCTATCCTGCTGATGGGGATGGGCTATCGAAAACTCAGTATGAATGCCTTTAACCTGCGAAAAATTAACTGGGTGGTGCGCAATGTAAATCTCAGTGAGGCGCAGTCACTGCTGTCTTGTGCATTAACCTCCGACAGCTACGAAGAAGTCTTTAATCACATCAATCAGTATCTGGAAGTTAAAGGGCTCGGTGGCTTAGTCCGGGCCGGTTCTTAAATTCGTCTTATTACAGGGCTATGCTAACGCCTCTGTGAGGTGGACTTATGGTATGCTGGCAACTTCAATCATTACGGAGACTTAGATTGGATCCTCTGCTACTCATTTTCGTCAGTTGTATGGCTCTGGGAATGCTCACCGGGACACTGGCTGGCATGCTCGGCATCGGTGGCGGCCTGATTATTGTGCCGGTGCTTTCCGCGCTGCTTACCGGTATTGCTGGCATTAGCCATGAACTGGCGATGCCCATGGCCATCGCCACCTCTCTGTTCACCATTATCGTCACCGGTTTTTTCTCTGCCAAAGCACATTACTCATTGGGTAATATTGTGCCCCGGGTGATTGTTTTAAGCGGTACCGGTATTGCGGTTGGTGCCATCGCCGGAGCTCAACTGGCCAGCATGTTGCCGGCCGATATTCTCACCAAAGTGTTTGCCGGATTAGTCATACTCATTGCCGCACAAATGGTATTCGGCAAGCGTACCGCCTCGAACAAGGCCTATACGCCGGCCATCCTGATTACCGTGGGTGCAATTGTAGGAACCATCTCGGCACTGATGGGCATTGGCGGCGGTGCTTTGCTGGTACCGGCGCTGGTCTGGTTCCAGGTGCCAATTCGTCAGGCAATTGGCTGTGCCGCAGTCAGCGGTCTGGTTATCGCGTTATTCGGTACCGGAAGCTTTATCCACGCGGGGTGGAATTTACCCGGTTTACCCGACTGGTCGCTGGGGTATGTTTACTTACCAGCAGGATTTGGCATTATGGCCACTTCTATATTTACTGCTGGCTTTGGCGCCCGGTTAGGGCAGAATATGCCAACTGAATTACTTAAGAAGATTTTAGCGGGGCTGCTGGTGTTAGTGAGTATCCGCATGATTATAGGAATGAATTAGTACATGGGTGAAACAGACTTCCTGGTATTTCCCAATATCGATCCGGTTATTGTCAGTCTTGGGCCACTAAGCGTGCGCTGGTACGGCATGATGTATTTGCTGGGCTTTATTGCCGCTTATCTGCTGGCTAAAAAGCGGCTACCCAATTCACCGTGGAACCGCGATCAACTCAGTGACCTGCTGTTCTGGGGCTTTGTCGGGGTGATTATTGGTGGCCGTCTGGGCTATGTGTTTTTCTACCAGTTTGGCTTATTTTTGCAGGATCCGCTCTACCTGTTTTATATTCATACCGGTGGGATGTCGTTCCACGGCGGTCTGCTGGGCGTGATTGCTGCTATGTTCTGGCAGGCCAGACGCCTGAATGCCAGTTTTTTGCAGGTGGCAGACTTCATTGCACCACTGGTGCCCATTGGCCTCGGTGCCGGCCGTATTGGTAACTTTCTTAATGCTGAACTGTGGGGTCGCACTACCGACGTACCCTGGGCGATTATTTTCCCGGGCGCCGGTCCAAAACCACGCCATCCTTCACAACTTTATGAATTTGCCCTGGAAGGTGCGTTACTGTTTATTATTCTCTGGCTGTATTCTGCGCGACCAAGACCAACCGGTGCGGTAGGCGGCTTATTCCTGATGGGGTATGGCGCGTTTCGCTTTATTGTTGAGTTTTACCGCGAACCTGACGCCCATATTGGCTTGTATCAGGTTGGCCTGAGCCAGGGACAGTTACTCTGTATCCCGATGATCCTTGGTGGTCTGGGACTAATGGTATATGCCTATAAAAAGAATGGTGTCACCACAACACCTGCTAACAAAACGGTAAAGAGCTAGACGACGCATGAAAGAGTACTTAGCATTAATGCGCCACATCCGCGATAACGGCGTTAAAAAAGAAGACAGAACCGGCACCGGAACATTAAGTGTATTTGGCTATCAGATGCGCTTTGACCTGAATGAAGGCTTTCCGCTGGTTACCACCAAAAAGTGCCATCTGCGCTCCATTATTCATGAACTGTTGTGGTTCTTAAAAGGCGAAACCAACATCGCCTATCTCAAGGAAAACGGCGTTTCGATCTGGGACGAGTGGGCCACGGATGAGGGCGAGTTAGGGCCGGTTTATGGCCATCAGTGGCGCAGCTGGACCGGCGCGGATGGAGAGACCGTCGACCAGATTACCGCGCTGATCAACGAGATTAAAACCAACCCTGATTCCCGCCGCCTGATTGTAAGCGCCTGGAACCCGTCGGTACTGCCTGATCCAACGATGTCGCCGAAAGACAACGCGGCCCACGGCAAGCAGGCGTTACCGCCTTGCCACACCCTGTTTCAGTTTTATGTGCTGGAAGGAAAGCTCTCCTGTCAGCTGTATCAACGCAGTGGTGATGTTTTCCTTGGCGTGCCGTTTAATATCGCCAGCTATGCCTTGCTTACCCTGATGGTGGCACAAGTGTGCGACCTCCAACCCGGCGAATTTATTCATACTCTGGGCGATGCCCACCTGTACCTTAACCATCTTGAGCAAACTGAGCTGCAGCTAAGCCGTGAACCCTTTGCGCGCCCGACCATGCGGCTCAATCCAGACGTTAAGGATATCTTTGGTTTTAGCATTGATGATTTCACTTTAGAAAACTATCAGTCGCATCCACACATTAAAGCGCCGGTGGCCATTTAAGGTGGGTTATGAGTAAAACCAATGTACTGATTTGCGACGATTCGGCTTTCGCCAGAAAGCAGATGGCCCGGGCCATTCCCGATGGCTGGGACGTGCTGTTACATTTTGCCAAAGACGGTCAGGAAGCACTGGAAATGATCCGCGCCGGAAAAGGCGATGTGATGTTTCTCGACCTGAATATGCCGGTAATGGATGGTTATGCCACCATGGAGGTTATCCGTCGGGAAGATTTACCTTGTCTGGTGATCACCGTATCAGGGGATGTGCAACCTGAAGCGCGCACTCGTATGCTGGCTATGGGCGCATTGGATTTTATTCGTAAACCTATCGACAACCAAAAGCTTATTACCTTACTCAAGCAGTACGGCATTTACACCGGCGATGCCCGTTCCGAGCAACGCAAGCAACAAACAAGCCTGGCCGGCAGCAGCGACAGCGAAAAGCTGGATGCTTATCGGGAACTGGTTAATGTGGCCATGGGTCGGGCAGGTGAGAACCTTGCTCGTCAGTTAGGCGAGTTTATCGACTTACCTATTCCCAATGTGAATATCATTGAGAACAACGAACTGCATATGGCCTTTGCCGAGGTGAACCGAAATGACAGTGTTTCGGCAGTGTCCAAAGGGTTTGTGAGTGCCGGTATCAACGGTGAGGCGCTGGTGATTTTCAATGATACTGATTTTGAAAACATCATTGAGCTATTAAATTATGACCAGTTGTCGGCAGCGCCTGCGCAGCTTGAAGCGCTGATGGATATTTCCAATATCCTTATTGGTGCCTGCCTGAATGCTCTGTCTGATCAACTTAATGTTACTTTCAGCCACTCGTCGCCGATTATTCTTGGGCGTAACCGCGAGTTGGAGAGTTTATTGGCGAATACCAAACAGCGCTGGAATCGTATTATGGCGGTGGAAATTGGTTACGGCATCAAACAGCGGGACATTCATTTTGAGTTGTTATTGCTGTTCCCGGATACCTCCATGGAGCGTATTTATTCACGACTGGTAGATATTGAGGACTAATGCCGTGAACACTGATGTAATGGAAGAACTTAGCCGCCAGCATTGGTTACATGACTTACTGAGCTCACTTGAAGTCGGGATTGTGGTGCTCGACCGTGACTTTAAGGTGGAAGTGTGGAACCAGTTTATGGAAAACCACAGTAACCTGCGGCCCAGCCAGATTGTTGGTAAGTCGCTCTTTGAGTATTTTCCGGAGATTGAACAAGACTGGTTAATGCTAAAAGCAGAGCCTGTATTTAACCTTAAATCTCCGGTGTTTCTGATTTGGGAGCAGCGCCCTTACTTGTTTAAGTTTGGCTGTAACCGGCCCATTACCTCCGAACTGGACGTCATGTATCAGAACGTGACCCTGTTTCCTTTGTCATCGCTCACGGGGAAGGTCGAGCGTATGTGTATGCTGGTTTACGATGTAACAGACCAGGCCAGTAGCCGGTTGAATATCGAAGGTCTGAATAATCAGCTTACCGAAATGAGTCGCGTTGACGGACTCACTCAGTTGTATAACCGTCGTTACTGGCAGGAGAGATTTCAGAGTCTGTATCGGCTGGCAAGGCGCCGTGAGTCGGCCAATACGGCCGTGATGCTTGATATTGACCATTTTAAGGCGGTTAACGATAACTATGGTCATCAGGCAGGTGATAAAGTGATTCAGACCCTGGCACAAATCATTAAAAAGCAGACGCGTGAAACCGATCTGGCTGGTCGTTATGGTGGTGAAGAATTTGCCATTATCCTGGCCGATGCCAGTGGCGATGGAGCAATGCAGGTGGCGGAACGGATCCGCAAGGCGGCCGAGGCAACTGAAGTTACGCATGATGGGCAGTCCATCAGGTTTACCGTAAGCCTGGGACTGGCAGAGTTCTCCACTGCTTTTCTCAATGAGATGCAGTGGCTGGATATAGCCGATCAGGCGCTCTATGAAGCCAAAGAAAGCGGCCGTAATCAGGCTATTCTGCGGACTAAATAACCCTGCCTGAACTAACCGGCGGTGTTGCCTTTTTCAATCGCTGTTATGTTATGCCTCAGCCGGTACAGAATGACCAGGCTGGGGATCACCATCAGTGCGGTGAGAACAAAAAACAGCGCCCAGTTACCGCCCATCGCATCCACCAGAATTCCGCTGGCCGAGGCCAGCAAGGTACGGCTGGCAACACTTAAGGACGCCATCAGGGCATACTGCGTGGCCGAAAACGCGCGGTTACATAACAGGGATATAAAGGCCACCATGGCCACAGTACTCCATGCCGACGTGAAGCCATCTAAAACGATGGTAACCACAAACCAGCCCTTATGCGGGCCAATTTCCGCCATCCAGGCAAACATCAGGTTACTTGCCGCCATGGCAATGCCGGCTATAAACAGGCCACGGAAGATACCATAGCGAATATTCACCAGTCCGCCGATAATGGAAAATACAATAGTGACCCACCAGTTGAGCAATTTTGAGTAGGTGCCAATATCACTGTTGCTGAAACCTATCTCCTTGTAAAACACAATGCTCATCCGGCCAAGAAACGCTTCGCCAATTTTAAATAAAAACACAAACAGCAGGATCTGCAGCGCGAGTTTTACGCCGTTGCGGCTGAAAAACTCCCGGAACGGCTCGACCAGGCTGACTAACAGCCAGCTTGATATCTTACCGAAAAGACTGTCGCCAGCACTCAGTAATGCCTGATAGCGCGCGGTGGCGGCATCCAGCATGGCTTGGCGGTTTACCTGTGGCTCTTTAGCCACCACCAGCGTGGCCACCAGGCATAACGTCATAATCGCGGCCAGCAATAAATAGATATGCTGCCATTCCCAGCCGGGCAAATCGGCCACCAAAAACGGTATCGCGCCGAGCCCGCCGTAGCCTGTCCACCAGCCGGCGGTGGCCAGCGAGGAGGCTGCCGACATGGCGTCTGTCTCGTGTTGAGCAATGGTGTCTATTCTGAAGGCATCAATGGCAATATCCTGGGTGGCAGAGCTCAAGGCGATAATAAAACCGCACAGAGCAATCTGATACAGCGAGCTCTGGGCATCGAGGGTCGACATCCACACACAGCAACCAATGATCAGCAACTGCATTTGCCCTATCCAGCCACGGCGTTGACCAAGCGCCAACGGCTTAATTCGGTCGAGTAACGGCGCCCATAAAAAGTTAAAGGAATAAACGGCAAAAATAGCGCCAAACAGTCCAATGGCTGAGCGTGACAGCGATTCATCCTTTAGCCAGGCGGAAAGCACAGAGCCAATCATGACCCAGGGAAAGCCACTGGCAATGCCAAAAACAAAAATACTGAATAAGCGCTTGTCGCGGAAAATGGCCAGGGAATTGCGCACTGAGGAAGACTCTTTTTAGCTATTGTTATGCGCTTATTGGATCACGGATAGCCTGTGGCTGCAAGTAAAAGTCTGGCTAAAGAGGGAGCGGGTAATACCTCTGGTGCTAAGGACGGATCCCGATGCAATCCATGGGATACACCGACTCGCCTTTAAGGTAAGCCACGCAATGGGTTAATTCTTCGCGTAAAATCTCATCGTCGATAAGCTGATCTTCGCGCCAGTAATGTATTTGGTGCAACAAGTGCCAAAAGACGCGTTCTTTATGAGTGCTGGGCTCCAGATCGTCGCTGCGATAAAGAGACCACTCCTCAAGAGTGTCCCAGAAAAAATAATTGAGTTCCTGATAATTCAGGGTGCCCTGCCAGAAAGCGCGCAAATAAAAACACAGCTGACGGGATTTCTCCTCAATAAATTGACTGATACTCACGCTAACAATCCGCTAAAAAAAACCTAAACGAAGTATAGTCCAAATTTCTGAATTCACCGGTAGAATTGCAAAAATGCGACGAGTTGCAGTACACCCCCGTATGTCTTCGGATACCTTATTGAGCGTGGGCTGTAAGAGAATTGTCGGTCTTAATTGTGAGCGGTTTTAGAAGAACTTTCGGTCATTGATAAAGTCATTGAGACTTCAGTAGTTTTCGATTAAGGGCGAGAATAAACCGGCTAACTACCAGCCGAGATAGCGTAACCAACTGTAAATTTCGGTGCCTAACCAGGCACTGCCCGGCCGGGGCAGTCGGTCGCCGGCACCGCCATAACTTTGCTGCGCTGTAAACGTGCGTTGACGATAAAGTTGCTTCAAACTCATCGCTACGGCATTTCTGCGCTGCTCAACAGTGGCGGATTGCCATTGGCTCAGCGACGGCAAACTAATATCCAGTACCGGGTAGCTGCTCTGGGCCAACATCCCGGCCAGCGCATTGTTTTGGGTTCTGGCCGGCCAGAAAGCGCCAACGCTCACCAGCGTGTCCGGCGCACTGACCAACCCATTGTGGATGGCGTCGAGTAACACCGCGCTGGTCATGCCTTCAGCAATAATAAACGTGTAGCCTTTAAACTGATTCGCATGGGTATAGGCGGCGTTAATCAAACCGATTATTTGCAGCCGGTAGGCATCGTAGTCCACCGGCGCCGTTAGCAGGTTAGCCACCGGTTTATCACTGGTTACCGTAGCTGGCTGAGTAGCCTCAGCCTGATTAAAGTCAGTGGGAATAAGCAAGGTGCGCCAGCCTTTTTCACCCAGGCTCTCGGCCAGTACCAGGCCGGTATCCAGATTAATCGATTGTGACTGAAGGGATACCAGAATAATGGCAGTACCGCGCACTAAGGGGACGCTCGGTTGGATCTCAAGGGCCGGAATTTGCTGGTCGGCTACGGCAAGCGTCAGTAAATCCTCGTCATGAAAATAATGGGTCAGATCGTCCAGTGTCAGCGCCGTTACCGGGCGACTGTAAACCACCAGTAAAAGCAGGATAAAAGCAACGCTGATGATGGCTAAGAGGCGATTCATGACTAAATTAAGCGGGTCCGGACAAACACTAATAATAGTAGGTTATCGGCGATGATCCGCAAACATTAAGCGCCTGGCGTCGCTTCCCGGTAAATATCCGGCTGGTAGTGACCAAATGGGAGGGGCGCACTGAACCGCATGCGTTTACAGCTCGCCGGGTGGGTAAATAATAATGTTTCTGCATGCAATTGTAGCCGCGGCGCGCTGGCAATTACGGTGGGTGTGCCATACAGGCGATCGCCCAGGATGGGGTGGCCCATTTCAAGCATATGGACCCGCAGCTGGTGGGAGCGACCGGTTATCGGGATAAGCGCTACCAGCGCTTCGGTAACATCTTCTTGTACCACTTCATAATGGGTGAGGGCAGGCTTGCCAGACTCAAAATCAACCTTTTGTTTCGGCCGGTTGGGCCAGTCACAAATTAACGGTAAATCTACTGAGCCTGATAATTGCGCGGGTACACCGGCTACCCTGGCGAAGTATCGCTTGGCGGTCTGGCGTAGCTCAAATTGCCGCGAAAGCTGACGATGGCTGTCTTTGTGCTGAGCCACCACCATTACCCCGGAAGTGGCCATATCCAAGCGGTGAACGATCCTCGCATCAGGGTAAACCCGTTGAATACGGGAAATTAGCGAATCACGATGCTCCGGTGCTTTGCCCGGCACGCTGAGCAGCCCGCTGGGCTTGTTAACCACAATCACGTCGTCATCATGATACAACAAGCTTAAAAACGGGCTCAGTGGCGGCTGATAAACAAATTCCGGGTTGGCACTCATTATATTTATTTCGCTAACCTTAAGGATTGTTTACCAGCACTCGTACGGCGTCGAGCTGCACGTCACTTTCCTGCAGCACCTTGGTTAACGCTGCCATCTGAATTTCGATAAACTCGATTTCGCTGTCACGAATAGCCGGATTTTGCCGTTGTAAATCTTTTAGACGCTGTACTTCCCCGCCCAGAGTGGTTTGCATTGCATTCATGGCTTCGCCGAGAACGTGATTTGCCTGTTTATGGGCCAGCTCGCGGGCATGCTGTAAATGCTGTTGCAACTGCGGCGTAAGCGCCTGTACTAACTGTGTTGCTACCTTGCGGCCGAGCGGGCGATGGGCTGTGGTATCAAGATCCGATGGCTGACTCTTGGCATCCAGACACAAGCGGATTGGCGTCGGCGGGAGGAAGCGTTCCAGTTGCAGTGCCGCAGGCGCTTTAGCCGACAACACAAAAAGAGTTTCCAGGTAATATGCGCCTTTAGGCTGGCTGGTATCTGCCACAAAACCCACGCTGCTCTTACCGTAAATGTCGGTCATCACCATTTCCATGGCATGATGAATGAGCGGATGATCCCAGGTTAAAAAGTGCACGTTTTCCAGTGTGGTGGCGGTGCGACGACGGTAGGTGACCGTCATGCCTTCCGGGTCGAGGCCCGGCAGGTGGCCAATCATGGACTCGCTGGGGCGCAGGATAAAACAGTCCTGGCCTTTTTCTTCCTGTTGAATACCAATGGCATCAAACAATCGGCCGGCAAATTTAGGTAACTCGCTGGCACTGTCCTGGGCAACGATTTGTTCCAACAGCGTATCGACCCGGCCTACACCGGCTGCGTTTAATTCCAGCAGCTTATCGCGCCCGGCGTCTAGTTTGGCTTTGAGCTCGGCGTTAAGCTGTTGGCTTTGCTCAATCAGCTCCTGCTGAAGTTCAGTGTCAAACGGGGTAAGGCAGTTCATTACCAGGGTTTCTTCCACCGTGTCGAACACTTTACCGCCGGTAGGGCAGGTTTGTTCAAAGGCATTGAGGCCTTCGTGGTACCACTTTAATAGTACCGATTGAGCAGACTCTTCAATTACAGGCACATGGATTTGAATATCCTGAGTCTGACCAATCCGGTCGAGTCGGCCAATACGTTGTTCCAGCAGATCCGGCGTGAGCGGTAAATCAAACAGCACCAGGTGATGGGCGAACTGGAAGTTACGGCCTTCACTGCCAATTTCACTACACAGCAGGATTTGTGCACCGTCTTCCGGATCGGCAAAGTAGTGAGCGGCTTTGTCTCGCTCTACAATGCTCATGCCCTCATGGAACACAGCCTGACGAATACCCGTCCGTACGCGGATAAGCTCCGCTAATTGCTGGGCGGTGGCGGCACTGGCGCAGATTAACAGAACCTTTTCCGGTTTGATGTCGGGCAACAGGTTTAACAGCCACTCCACCCGAGGGTCGGCATCCAGCCAGACATCAATAAGCGCCGATTGACGTTCAGGATAGAGCGCTTCGGTTAACGAAGTAATTTCGTCATTCTCATAAAGCTCAGGTTTAGGCAGCGGATAAGCATGCAGGTGACGCGACGGAAATCCTTCTATAGCCGCGCGGCGGTTACGAAATAATAACCGGCCGGTACCGTGGCAATCGATAAGCTGATGCAAAATGGCATCGCGGTTTTCGGTACTGTTTAAATCGTCAAACTGCGCCATGATCTCAGGCGCAAGCGCAGTTAACTGAGCGGTTTGCTCCGCGCTTAATTCATCGCCTTCGATAAGCGGTGCAACCGCTTCTGCCAGTTGAGTATACTGCGACTCTTCTTTTAAAAATGCCGGGTAATCATAAAACCGCGCAGGGTCCAGCAAACGCAGGCGGGCAAAGTGACTTTCGTGACCGAGCTGATCCGGTGTAGCGGTAAGCAGTAATACACCCGGTGTAGCTTCGGCCAGTTTTTCAATGGTTTGATATTCCAGCGACGGCTCATCGGCAGACCAGGCCAGGTGATGCGCTTCATCGACAACCAGTAAGTCCCAGGACGTTTCCTGGATCTGCTGCTGACGCTTGGGGTTGCTGGTCAGCCAGTTAAGACCACACAGGATGAGCTGGTCGTTATCAAAGGGGTTATCGCTTTCATCTTCCAGTGCCACGCAGCGGCTTTCGTCATAAATAGCAAAAGCCAGGTTAACCCGGCGTAGCATTTCAACCAGCCATTGATGCAGCAGGGTATCCGGTACCACAATTAATACCCGCGACGCACGGCCGGTAAGAATTTGCTGATGGATGATCAGCGCTGCCTCAATGGTTTTACCCAGGCCAACCTCATCGGCCAGCAGCACCCGTGGGGCATAGCGGCGACCCACTTCAGAAGCAATGTGCAACTGGTGAGGGATAAGCTCGATACGTGCGCCCACCAGACCAATGGTGTCCGATTTAGCGTGAGCATGTTCATTAGTTAGCGAGCCATGGCGTAAGTCAAACCACTTGGGGTGGTCAAACTGGTAGTTAAATAACCGCTTCTCAGGCTGATTTAAACGAATATGGTGATCGAGGTTGGGCTCGGCCAGCGTGGCGGCCTGTTTGGTATCTTCGCGTACACCATGATAAATCAACACACCTTGTTGCTCGGTGATCGACTCAACACACAAGCTCCAGCCTTCCTGCGATTTGACCATTTCACCTTCGGTAAACGTGAGACGGGTGAGTGGCGCATCGGCTTTGGTGTAAATGCGGCTTTCTTCGGTGGCTGGATACAACACTTCTATGGAACGGAAATCCACGCGAATAATCGCGCCCAGGCCCAGTTCTGTTTCGGTGTTACTCAGCCAGCGCTGACCAATGGCAAATTGTGTGTCGGTACTCATATTAAACTACTCCGCGATAACCGGGGGGCGTATTGTACTGATCCCCGCCTTAGCTGTCTTGCTCAATATAGCAATCAGTTACAATCTTGTCGTACCTGATGATCAGGCAACCAGGCGATAAAAATTAATTTGCCTGAAAATGCCAAAAAAAAGTGAATAGTTTTAAAAACTGGATTATGGTGGAGTTGATGGTCGATGTGATGCGGAGTGTCAGTCGGCTTGTAACTCCGTGTACATCGGCTCGTAATAGCACGTCGACAATAAGACGAGCTTGGTCATGTTCATTGGAGTAACGGATGCCAAGAAAAAGCAATGCAGACACCAGAATATATGTCCTAGATACCAATATCCTGCTACACGAACCCCTCGCGTTCCTCTCTTTTAAAGAAAATGATGTTGTGGTGCCCATGACGGTACTGGAAGAGCTGGATTATATAAAAGACAGCAAGAAAGACGTTGCCCGTGATGCCCGGGTCTGTATTCGCGCCATGGAAGATTTATTGCGTGATGCGACGCCCGAAGACATGCTGGCGGGCGTGCCACTAAGTGGATTCGGCGCTGGTGATAACCGACCGACGGGGACGTTATCGATTTATGCTGATTTGAATATGACCGAGTCACAGCAGATTTTTGCCAGTGACGAAAATGACAACCGTATCATTAATGTTGCATTGCATTTGCAAACGATGTTCGCTTCGCAGGAAGTGGTGCTGGTCACCAAAGACATTAATATGCGCCTCAAAGCCAAAGGGGCCGGGCTAGCTCATGTTGAGGATTACCGTACCGATCAGCTGATTTCAGACATTAAGTATCTGACCCGTGGCTATCACCAGTTTGAGGGAGATTTTTGGGAGCGCGTAAAATCGGTAGACAGTCGCTCCGAGGGCCGCGATACCATTCATACCGTACCGCGGTCGTTATTGCCCGAGGCGTACATTAACGAATTTCTACTCGACGAAAGTAATCAGTTTGCTGGCCTGGTGGAATCCATGGACAGCGACCAGATGGAAATTCTTGACCTCGGTTATGAGCGTCTGATGTCGCGCCATGCGTGGGGAATTAATCCGAAAAATATCGGTCAGGCAATGGCCCTGCATTCCTTACTTGATCCGCATATCGATCTGGTGATCCTGACCGGCCCGGCAGGCAGTGGTAAGACGCTGCTGGCATTAGCCGCAGCACTGGAGATGGTAGTAGAGCGGAACATGTACGATAAGATTATTGTGACCCGTAATACGCCGGAAATCGCCGAATCCATTGGCTTTTTACCAGGCACGGAAGAAGAGAAAATGGCGCCCTGGCTGGCGGCAATTACCGACTCGTTGGAAGTGCTCCATAAACACGACGAAAACACCAAAGGCTCCATGAGTTACATTATGGAAAAAGCCAATATTCAGTTTAAGTCAGTTAACTTTATGCGCGGACGGAGCATTCAGAACTCCATAGTGATCCTGGATGAGTCACAAAACCTCACCGCATCGCAACTTAAGACCATTATTACCCGGTGCGGTGAAGGTACTAAGCTGATATGCAGTGGCAACCTGGCGCAAATCGACAGTAATTATCTGTCAGCGGTGACATCGGGTTTAACCTATCTGGTTGAGAAATTTAAGGACTTCTCTGGCAGTGCCACCATTAACCTTGATGGCGTGGTGCGCTCCCGTTTAGCAGATTTTGCCGAGCATCATCTGTAAGATTTCGCGTTAACATGGAGTGAAACCAGTTAGTTCGCTGGTTTCATTACAACCTTTTTCGAGGTTTCTACCCTCTCAGTCTTCCCTGTTGCGCTTTGCGAGGAGCGGGATCGTCCTAATGTAAAAACAGAAGGTATTACAACTATAATAATTAATCGTAAGCTCGTAGTTGAAGTGGATGGGAGAGAACCCGATCCACTTTCAATTTTTATAACAAAGGCCTAATTCAATATTTCAACCCATATCGGTATTTGTAGAGAGGTTCCTTACTGTCGTCGGCATAATCAGCCTTTTGTGATTCCACAGCGTTATCGGACGATGGTAACTCAAGAGGTAAAGTACCAACAGGTGGTATCTTTCCCGTAATTACATCTATTAACGCATCATCGGTACAACCAAAGTTTGCAAGAATAGCAGTAGCGGTGTTGTTTAGCTCACCCAAAACTATGGGACGCTCTAAGAAAACAGACAAGATTGTTGGAACCTGTTGACTGACAGATAACATTTTCTGATATTTTTCGTCTTCCTCGTCGAAAGACAAACGCCCTTCATTTTGGCGGCTGCCGAAGAAATGATTCGGGTGAAGCTTTTCACTTGGTGTTGAAAAGCGGAAGATGGCGAAGTCTGCCTGCGTAAGGTCTGAAACCACTTCAAAACCTCGGGCTGTCAGAGCTTCTGCACTCAAGCCATCAACGAACACTTTCTTCATGGTCTCTGCCAGAGGGAGCAGCGTCTCAGTATTTTTGAGCAGAACCTGAGATTTGGCCTGGACTTCATGTGCCAGTCGCTGCCATTCAGGCTTACCTACATTTGTTGCTGCATTCGGTTCATTAACATAGGGATTGTCGAACAAACCCAGTTCAAATTTAAGCGCAAGGATACGGCTAGCAGATTCGTTGATACGGTCTTCAGTCAGCTTGCCTTCTTTCACTGCATTAACAATGATTTCAGGTTGATCTTCACCACCGAACTGGTCAATACCGGCAGTAATACCTTTTACGAAACGTTCTGGAATAGACAAGTCTTCCACTCCCCAAGGAGTGGCGATTTCGCCCACTCCCTGTGGCTTGGTAGGCGCCTTACATTCTTCACTACAGTCACGGGTTATCGCCCAATCTGAAATGACCACGCCTTTAAAGCCGGCATCGCGTCGTAGCAGATTTTGTAAAATTTGCTTGTTATAACCCGCACTCACCGCTTCTACCGGTTCACCGTCAACCGTGATGCCATGCAAAATCGGATAAGCAGGCATGATGCCAGTCGTTTTTGCTTCGAAGGCACCGTCAAAAGCACGAATGTGGTCTTCGATACTGGTGTCATCAAGCTGTGCATTTCGGCCGTAGTAGTTGTGGCCGTCAAAGCCTTCTACCGCTGCGCCGTAGCCAACCCAGTGCTTGGTTACAGTTGATACACCTTCGGGTGTAATGCCATCAGAGCTGCCCTGGAAGCCGCGGATATAAGCGCCAACCTGCTGGCTCACTTCCACAGCATCGCTGCCAAAGGTGGCGATAATACGGGACCAGCGAGGTTCCGTTGCCAGGTCTGCCTGTGGTGACAATGCCATTGTAAAACCCGTTGCACGGTATTCCTGGCGGGTGATGTCACCAAACTGTTCGGTTACTTGCGGGTCGTTCAACGCACCGAAGCCAAGGGGCTCCGGCCACTGAGTGAAGCCATCGGTGGTCTCATTGGCGCCCAGTACATACTGAAAGTGGTTACGTGGATCAGTGCTGATAATGGCTGGAATACCTAAACGGGTCGTTTCAGCAAGCGCCTGCACTTTGTTGTTCTCAACCGCCAAATCTGCAGGAGACATATTCAGGCGGCTGATGTAACTACCAATATGTTTATCCTTGAATAACGATGTTGCGACATCAATGTCATAACCTTGCTGGGAAAACCCCGCAAACCCGTTCTTACCCGGTAGCGTGCCATGTATCATTTCACCGGCTTTTTCTTCCAGTGTCATGCGGGCCAGCAGATCGGTAACGCGTTGCTCAACAGGCAAACGCCAGTCTTCATAAGGCGTAAGTTTGCCATCGGCATTCAAATCTCGGAAGGTTAATCCATCCTGTTCAATAACCGCTTTGCTGGTAGTTTGCACTGCCAACTGATTAGCCTGGGTGGCATCGTTGTTCGGTTGCTCTGTCTGGTCGTGCGAGGGTTTCTCGCTACAACCAGTGAGCATAGCGGTAGCGATAAGGCAGGCACTACTCAATGTTGCTGTATGCTTTTTCATTTTTCTTGTCCTTGACAGGGTCATTATTCGCTAACGGCGCCCGTGATTTGGTACGTGCCTGAGCCTAATGTAAAGGTATTCATTTCGTTAGCATAGGTAACGTTGGTCACGTACTCGCTGGCATTCACATGTTCGCCATCAATCTTCAATGCTTGTTGCGCTCCGGGTAACGAAATTGTTGCTTTTGTGTTGGCAGGAATAGTTACCTGATAGTCAAACTTACTATCTCTTACTTGCCAGCGGCTGGAAATCTTTCCGTAGGGCGAATCATATTCTGCTTTTACCCAGTCGATTTCATTCTGCGGGTCAAATTCCGGTTTTAATGCAAAGGATTTAAAGCCCGGGGTCAGACGCTGAATCCCCCCGGAGTGACTGATTAACCATTCTCCGATGGCACCAAAAGAATAGTGGTTAAAGGAATTCATACTGTTATTACCGCTAAAACCATTTTCTTCGCTATAGCCGTTCAGGCGCTCCCAGATTGTTGTCGCACCCTGGTCGATTGGATATAACCACGATGGGTATTGATCGTTCAGCAACAAGCGGTAAGCGTCATCCGTATAGCCATTTTCTGACAACGCTTTACTTATCCAGGCAGTACCAATAAAGCCTGTCATCAGCGAGTAGGCCGGATGGGTCTTTCCTGCATCGTCGACGTTTTCTGATGAAACCGTTCGGGTCAACTTTTCCGCCATCACTGCTGCATTGTCTTCATTAAACGCGTTCATCGCCAGACCAACAGCAAAAGAAGTCTGTGTATCTGCAACCGTCCATTCGGCGGGGGGGGCAACGGGGTTAAACATATGTGGGCCGCCAACCAGGCCAACGGTTTGCAGTTTATCGTTCACAAACTTGTCGTTGAAGAAGGCTTTGCGCTCATCATACTGAGTCCGGTATTCGAGGGCCTGTGAGTCGTCGTCCAATATCGATGCAACCTGCGTCATAATATCAAGTGCATAAATGTGATAGGCAGTAGCGAGATAATCTGCTCCAAGCTGATCGTTTTGTAGACCTAACCAGTCACCTAAGCCCGAGTCTGTGCTTAAGCCGGTTTTGCTGTCGATTGAATTATGTAGGAATGTCATGTACTTATTCATCGAAGCATAGTGTTCTGCCAGTAAGGCTTTATCACCATACTGCCAATAGGTCTCCCACGGCACGGTAATACCTGCCACGCCCCAAAGCACACCGCCGAAACCACCGCCAACCGGTGCTATGTCAGCATACCGTCCGCTGTCTGCCTGAGTATCACGCATAGCCTGTAAATGGCGACGCATAAACTGAGACGCATCGCTCACATAAGTGGCGGTAGGAGCGAATACGTTGATGTCGCCAGACCAGCCCATACGCTCGTTACGCTGAGGGCAGTCAGTAGGTACAGACAGGAAATTATCAACATTTGACCAGGTCAGGTTTGACCACAGCTGGTTTACTTTTTCGTTAGAGCTCTCGTAGTGGGCGGTGAGTTCCTGTACTGAACTTATTACCACGCCATTAACTGCATTAAGCGGCAGAGGCTTGTCAATGCCCGTTATTTCGATGTACTGGAAACCATGAGACGTGAAATGAGGCTCAAACGTTTGCTCGCCGTCAGTCATGATGTAAATGTCCTGACTGAGCGCGGCGCGATAGTTTTCCGTCATTATCATTCCCACATTCGGGCCTGATTCCGGTAAGTCCGGATACAGCATTTCTGCAAAGCGAACAGTTACGACCTCGCCTGATTTTCCTTTAGAAAAGTGCAGACGAGGAACGCCGACGATATTCTGGCCCAGATCGTAAACAAACACGCCGGGACGGACTTCTTCCACACTTTTTGCCTGTACAGTTGCAAATTCACGCGCCGGTTCACCAATCTGACCAATTAGCTTCATGCCTTCATAAGATAATGTTTGTGGCGGAAGCATCATATTGGGTTGCATGTTTTTAGCTTTGACAGAACTTAGAGGCACTTCAACAGCGGGTTTCCAATTTCTCTCAAAAGAAGTTGTAGACCAATCCTGTTGCTCTTTGGCTATGCGGGCATCATACACTTCCCCCATGGATAGACTTGCATACTGCACCGGTGAAGTGTCGCTAATTTGCCAACTATCCGGCTCAGTAACGAGAACGATTTCAGAGCCGTCTTCGTATGAAATTATAAGTTGAGCAAGCAGTGATGGTCTGTCACCAAAGCCATTCCAAGCATTTCCAAAACCAAGCAGACCACTCCACCAACCCTCACCAAGCTGCGCTCCCATAGCGTTTTCTCCACGCTTGATTGCGGACGTTACGTCGTACGTTTGATAGAGGTGAGTTTGATTGTACTGAGTTAAACCAGGATTGTAGTAATCATTACTTACTTTTTGGCCATTAACATAGTACTCATAGATGCCGCGTGACGTTACGTACAAACGGGCTTTGGAGATTGTCTTATCTGGCACATTGAACTCTGTGCGTAATCGAGGCATACCGTTGGCTTTTGTGTCCACCACAACCAGAGATTTTTCAATTGAGCCAGTAAAGCTTATCGCGCCTTCTGAACCTTGAGCTTGGCCGGACTTCTCAGCAAACTCGGAAATGTGCTGACTGCCTTCAAATAGCACACTATGGGGTGTATGCATATTAGCGACCGATAGGTTGTCAACAATGACTTTTGTACCGGCATCTGCAGCTACACCTATATCGTTAAGCATTCCATAGGTAATATAATCATGGTTGTGACCAAGTGGATTTAACTGAACAGTAGCGCCTTCAACCGGTGGCGGAAACATTAACTGAAAGCCAGACTTTTCTTTTGCTTCTGCGCCTATCCAGAACGCTGGATCCCCATCTAACTGGACTGTCACATAACCGAATTCATTATTGATGAGTAAATGATGAGGTTTATAGCGATTACTCTCGTTGATCACTGACTTTTTGATATCAAAAGATTTCACCGGTATGTCAGGGGTGTCGTTCTTCGTATATCCAGCGCGATACACATTTAGTTTTGCCGGACTCCCGTTATCAAGGCCTTCTACTGCTAACTCAACTTTGAAATAGCTTTCATCTTCCTTACTTGCGACTTGATAGATATTTTTATATTTGTCCATAAAACGCGGATCGTTTGCCGCATAAACAATACCGCCAGCTGTTCCACCTTCGGTAATAGTGATATTTGCTTGAATACGGAACAAGGGTAAGTAGTCACCGTAAAGTGTCAGTGAATCATCATCCCCGCCAATCCAACTCGCACCATTCCAAGCGTTCAATGTGGTGTCTAGTAATCCGGTTTCAAACGAAGATCTCGCACGACTCTTATTACCCTGGTCATCCCACACCGTCAATTCCCAAATATAGTCTGTTCGGGGACTAAGTGGTTGACCGTCGTACTCTATATGCAGGGCCTTGTCCGTTTGCTGCTTTCCCGAATCCCACACTAATTGGCCATTCTCATTTGACACCCGGAGTCTGTATGCACTCTGCATTAGCCCCTTTACACCGTCTACCGCATTCATCTGCCAACTAAAACGGGGAGTTAGCACATCAATACCAATAGGTCGGTCTCGGTATTCCGTTTTTAATGCCGTAAGGTGGAATCGGGCTGACGAATCCGTCTGTCTTGTTTGGGTTCCATTGCACCCCAAGAGTAAAGAGACTTGCCCTATCATGGCAAGAATAAGCAAAAGATGGCGCATTCAGATCTCCAATATGTACTAAGAATCAATATTTAATGTTCAGTATATTAAATATTTAGCCTGATTATTTATGATTGAAAGTGATTGTCATATTGCCTTAGTAATAGCTATGTTGTCAACATGTTAACAAACGTGGTTGGAAGACAAAAAGAGGAAGTGGATTGGAGATATTTAAGAAATAGAAATATGGCGCACTCTCAATAGATGTATGTGGGGCGGGATGGAATTTAAAATATCTAATTAACAATATTTTATGTTTATTTGTAAGCACTTTCTCACTCTGGATGATGAGCTTTAAATGACGTTTACCTCACATTATTTGTTTTATTAATAGGAGGTATCACAGTTATTTTATTATGATTGTTGTTGACTGTTTGTGATTGCGGATGTAGTTTGTTGCCTAAATGTTAATTTTATTTTGGCAGCCTTAAAAAATTTACAAACTGCTAAATTTTAAATCTACCACTCTCACAACCTCACGAGGAGTTGAAAATGACTTCATTTTCAGGACTAAAAAGTACACCTGTGTTTCGTCGCACTTTACTTTCGGCGGTTATAGCAACTACATTCACGCAGTTCGCGTTAGCACAAGAGACTCAGGTTCAGCAGTCTGAGCCGGATGCCGATCTAGAGGTTATCGAAGTTCGAGGAGCCGCAACAGGTACTTTAATTCGCGGCGCTACTCCTGTAGGTACTAACGTAGTTGGATTGTCTGAGGATGATGTGGCAGAAATCGGTGTGCCTGACAGCAACGAACTACTTGCACAAATTCCGCAAATGACCAGTACATTTAACAGTCGGCCAACTATGGCGACAGATATCGGCCAAGGTATGCCGATGCCTAAACTACGGGATATCGGTACCGGCGGCGGTAATACCACTTTAGTGCTGTTAAATGGTTTGCGCCTACCTGGCTCGGGGATTATTCAGACAGTTCCCAACGCAGCAGCAATTCCGCCATCTGTGCTGAGTACTGTGGAAATAGTGATGGATGGCGGTTCTTCTATTTATGGCTCTGATGCCATAGCTGGTGTTGTAAACTTTATCACTCAACGCCCGAAAGACGGCGTCGTAGTTAATTTGGAAGGTGGCTTTGGCGATAGTTATAATGCCGGCACTCTAAACCTTACTGCGGGGACTTCATGGAACTCAGGCGCAGCTATGCTCTCATTCTATCATGCCCAGAACAGCGATGTGTTGGGAGCAGATCGAGATTTTATTACGGCTGACAATACAGCGAATGGCGGAGGTGATTACCGAACACGTCAGTGTGATCCTGGTAATATAACCGTAGCCGGCACAAGTTTTCGTATGGACACCATGGCACCGGGAAGCAACCTTTGCGATCCAAATGATGGCGTTTCATACGTGCCGCAGCAAAAGCAAGACACTATTTTTCTGTCACTTGAACAAGATTTTTCCGACAATGTTTTCCTCAATTTAAACACTTATTACAGTGAGTGGGGCGTTGATATCACTGGGGATGCAACCAACGCAGTAACTGATTTGGGAGCATCAGGTACTATTACGTCAAGTAACCCTTATTTTTCGGCGATTGGCGATGAAACATCACAGACTGTTGATTTTAACTTTTCTGACGTTGTCGGCCCTGGCGCTAAAAATAAAAGTGAATTCAAAGCATTCTCATTTATGCCGGAGCTAACAGTAGAGTTACCTAATTATTGGCGTTTAAAAGCAGCATACAGCTATGGATGGGCAGACACTCACGGGGAAGAGACAGGCGTTAACGCATCAGCTGTGGCTGCTGCTCTGGCAGGTACTCAAACGTCTACCGCTCTGAACCCTTACGACGTAGCGTCAACAAATTCAGCCGTGCTAAATAATATTTTGTCATATTACGGTACTTTTGGGGATGCCAAGCAGACTCATCATCAGGTACGACTAACCTTGGACGGTGCTATTCTTTCATTGCCTGCCGGTGATGTAATGCTTGCTGTGGGGGCTGAATACTTTAAGCAAAACTATGATGTGTCGTTTGGTGGAGGTCCCTCTGACGCCCTTCAAATGTCTGAAACGTCAGCATCACGCAATGTTAAATCGGTATTCAGTGAAGTTATTGTGCCTGTTCTGGACGACGTTGATGCTGGCACAATAGATTTCACCGCGTCGATTCGTCATGACAGTTACAACGATGTTGGTAGCACTACTAACCCTAAAGTCGGTGTGGATTACTCCCCAACTGAAAATCTCCGGCTACGCGCACAATGGGGTACATCATTTCAGGCTCCTAGCTTAGCTGATTCGGGCGCAGCTGTTGATACGCGCGCAATTACCCTACCTGTTAGTCCTTTCTTGTCTCAAGATGCCGCGGACGCAGATTTCCTTCGAGGCACAATTATACTTGCCGGCGGCAGTGAAGGTTTGAAGCCAGAAGAGTCAGAGTCTTATAGCGTTGGTTTCGACTGGACACCTGAGTTTTCTGAGGGTCTTAAAGTCAGTATGACTTATTTTGACGTTGATTATTCAAGCGCGATTAGTTTGGCACCTTTCTATACTCCGAGTGTATTGTTTAACACCGAAGGTTATGCGGATTACTACACTATTAATCCGACACTTGAACAGGCATTATCTGCTACCGATGGTATGCGTATAGATGGGCTGCCAATCGAAAGTTTATATGCGGATGGTAATTCTGTTTACGCGCTGTTTGATGCCCGTCGCAACAACATGACAGCAACCAAGTTGTCAGGTATTGATTTTGATATTGCTAAAAAGTGGCAAACTTCATTCGGTAGTGTTAACGCAAGTATAGCAGGCTCTTATACATTGGATAGAACGTTCCAGCCTGTTCAAGGAGCTGAATATCAGGATGAAAAAAGCAATGATGAACGTGGCGACTACAATCTTTTAGCTCAGGTCGGGGCCACTTCTGGCAACATGGTTGGTTCTGTAAGAGTGCTTTATACGGATGGCTGGGAAAATGCCTTTGCATCAGCGGACTCGTTAACTACAGTAAATCTATTCGGGAAATACGATTTGGGCGAATTTGATTTTGTTGATGAGGCTTCAATAACAATCAATATTGACAACTTGTTTGACGAAGAAGCAGTGTATTTTGATGATGTGAACGGTTTTATTAGTGGCTCTACATTAGGCAGGGTGGTGTATCTTGGGATTAACTTTAAGATGTAATCACTGAGTAAAGTGTGAGCGGAGTCAAAGGGCTCCGCTTTTGCATTTGGAACGAGCTTACTTTCGATGTTGACGCAACCTGTGTTTTCCTTTTCTATGCAGGGAGCACACCGCCATACAAACTGTCGATGTAGCGATTAAATTCGCGCTACCGACTCTCGCTTCACAATCGTTGGTGTGTATTTATATGTGATCCCCTCTTGAGGGCGAATGCCACTAGCGTATAGTAAAGCTAACTCAGCGGCTTTACTTGCCATCAACTCGATAGGGTAATGCAGAGTGGTTAGTTTCGGTCGGCAATATTTGGCGAGTATTACGTCATCGTAACCCACTACTGATACCTGAGCGGGTATTGGTATATTGTGGTCGAGCAACATTGTCATAGCCCCTGAAGCCATTGCATCGTTGTAAGCTAATACAGCCGAAAACTCGACGCCTCTCGTCAATAAGTTTTGAATCGCTGTTTCTCCCCCTTCCTGATCGGGTGAGGCAAATTCAATATTTTCATCAGGTAATGAGATACCTGCTGCCTGGATGGCTTGTCTAATCCCTGTGAGTCGTTCAACGGGGTCGTCGATTCGATATTTACTGCTAATTACGGCGAGTTTTTTATGGCCTTGATGTAATACATGTTCCGCCATCAATCGGCCACCGGCTTCGTTATCCAGCCAAACACAGCGATTCGATATTTTTTTGATATGACGGTTGATCAGCACAAAACCAGGGACTTGCTGAGCAAATTCTATCAAGGTGTCGTCATCGAGGGCTTTACTATGCACAACCATGGCTTCACAGCGATGCTCGAGCAATGTTTCTATGGCTTTTAATTCTGTTTCCCTGGCAATGGAGCCTGCACTCATCAGAATCTGTACATTGTGTTGACGTGTGGTGGTTTCGATACCGTGCGCTAATGTCGCGAAGAAGGGGTCGAGGAGTTCCGCGATGACAACGCCCAAAGAGGCGCTGCGCTTTGTCACCAATGCTCTGGCATTCGCATTAGGGCGGTAACCCATTTCACGCATAATGTTTTTTACACGCTCGCGGGTTTCCTTTCCTACTTTCGGTCCATCGTTGATCACGCGCGAAACAGTTGCGAGTGAAACGCCTGCTGCATTGGCAATATCTTTTATTGTAGCCATGTTTTTATTTTACTCGTCCAATGAAGGGTAAACAATTCCCTTTCAGCCCTGCTCTTGTTGCCGTAACTATGCCTCAATCTGGCAAAAACTTCCCGATTTATCGATATCATCGGCTTAAGCGTGTAACCAACCCTTTTAAAAGGCGCTGCACAAGATACAGCATTAGTGAATAGAGGGGCGATTTGTCAGGAGCCGCAAGCGTTTCGCGATACACCTAATCAACCATTATTTTCTGCAGGTGTGGCTTATCCTGAATAAGTTGACCATACACATATTCGCGATGAATCTTTTGTGAGTAAGATATAATTTTACTTTTTATTCTTGGGCAAATACCATATTATTTACATTAAGGTAAACGTTTAACCTTTCGTCCAGAGGCTAGCATTCAGTTTATCTGTGAGAGAACTCATGACCGTAGATTTTGAGCCAACAGACCATCCCCATCGTCGCTATAATCCAATGATTGGAGAGTGGGTGCTGGTGTCTCCGCATCGAGCCAAAAGGCCATGGCAAGGGCAGAATGAGCCACCGTCCAACGACTTGCGTCCAAGCTATGATGAAACCTGCTATTTATGCCCAGGCAATACGCGAGTAAATGACGAAGTGAACCCAAACTATGAAGGCACTTTTGTGTTTACCAATGACTTTGCCGCGCTTCAACAAGATACGCCGCAGGCCAGTTCAGATGATCCCTTGTTTACTTTCAGCACAGAGCAAGGATGCAGTCGTGTCATCTGCTTCTCCCCTGATCACAGTAAAACATTGCCTGAACTTACCCATGAAGCACGCGTTGGCGTAGTGAAGTGCTGGCAACAACAAACCATTGAGCTTGGTGAGTCCTATACCTGGGTTCAAGTTTTTGAGAATAAAGGTGCCATGATGGGCTGCTCTAATCCACATCCTCATGGCCAGGTGTGGGCGCAACAGCATTTACCTACACTCGCGGCAAAAAAACAGCATCATTTCTCGGCATACACTGAACAACATGGCAGCAGTATGTTGCTAGACTATAGCAATCGGGAAGTCGCGCTCGATGAGCGTGTAGTTTGTCTAAATGATGATTGGGTCGTAGTTGTCCCTTATTGGGCAGCCTGGCCATTTGAAACTTTATTATTACCGCGTTTTGGCATTCAAAGCTTGGTTCAGTTGACTGAATCTCAGCAGCAAAGTCTGGCTGACATCATTGGAAAAATAACCGCGCAATACGACAATTTGTTTGAAACCTCTTTCCCCTACTCCATGGGGTGGCACAGTGCGCCATTCGATGGGAACAGTCACTGTGAATGGGGACTACATGCCCATTTCTTCCCGCCGCTGTTACGTTCTGCCAGCGTACGAAAATTTATGGTGGGCTATGAAATGATGGCAGAAACGCAACGTGACCTCACTCCAGAACAAGCTACTGCACGTTTAAGAGCTTTATCGACAATTCATTACAAAGAGAAATAGAGCGATGAGTCAACACTATGATCTTGCTGCGGCATTTGAAAAGGCTTTTGGCTTGGCGCCAGCAATTACTATCCAGGCGCCTGGTCGCGTAAACCTTATTGGTGAGCACACCGACTATAACGATGGTTTTGTTTTCCCCGTAGCCATTAACTTCGGTACGTGGATTGCCGCAACACCTCGTGAGGACCGTATTATAGATGTTTTGGCATTGGATTACGGCGGTGAACGCGTCCAGTTTTCCCTTGATCAAATTGAGCATGTTGATACCGCGACCTGGTCTAACTATGTTCGGGGTGTGTGCAAAGTTCTACTCGGCATTTTACCCGATCTAAAAGGCGCTAATTTAGCGGTCACCGGTAATGTACCTCAAGGTGCAGGTTTGAGTTCTTCAGCGTCATTTGAAGTGGCATTAGTGAAAATGTTTAAGTCTCTCTACAACCTTGACGTTACAGGTGTAGACGCGGCGCTGTTAGGGCAAAAAGCAGAAAATACCTTCGTGGGATGTTCATGTGGGATTATGGACCAGTTGATTTCTGCAATGGGTAAACAGGGTGAAGCAATGCTGCTTGATTGCCGCTCACTCGAGTTTCAGTATACGCCGCTACCGGATTCTCACGCCATCGTTATTATCAATTCCAATGTAAAGCGCGGACTTGTCGACAGTGAATATAACGTTCGTCGTAAGCAATGTGAAGAAGGCGCAAACATTATGGGTGTGACGGCGCTCCGTGATGCTGAACTGTCATTGCTGGAGCAACATAAGCCAGCCATGTCAAAAACCGTTTATCGCCGCGCACGTCATATCATTACTGAAAACCAGCGCACTCTTGACATGTATTATGCTTTGAGAGCAGGGCGTATTGATAAAGTGAGTGAACTCATGGCTCAGTCACACATTTCAATGCGTGAAGATTTTGAAATTACGGTCCCGCCCATTGATTATATCGTTGAGATTATTGATGACGTACTCGGCAAAGAGGGTGGTGTGCGCATGACTGGCGGTGGTTTTGGAGGATGCGTGGTTGCACTGGTGCCAAAAAATCGAGTTTCGCAAGTAATGGAAACTGTCGATAAGCTATATCATACGCACACCGGATTTAAGCAAAGTATGTACATATGCTCTGCTGCGCAAGGTGCTTTTGCATAAAACGGTTAACACTGGGAACAGTGTAAGTGTTAAGAAAAACAAAAGCATTGGAGAATACTATGTGTATCGCGACGTTAGATATTGCGCTATTTGTTGGTCTAGGTAGTGGCGTTGAAGGGGGCCCTGATGGGTAGCCGGCGCAGCATTACAAAAGGCAATCATGAAGTGAGAAAATGACCCCACCAATCTGTAATTCATGCCTTGGTATCTTTGAGTGTGATGGTGTATTAACAGATAGCGAGGTACTGAGTATGCAGGTTTGGGCTCAGTTGCTCGCTGAGCATCATATTGAGATTGCTCAAGCGTATTTTTTCAGACACGGAGGACGTCGTTTTGAACACCAATTCACGCCTACTGAGGGCACTACGGATGTCATTAGTTCGCTCTCTGTGCCCTATTGTCTGGCCACTGCGGGCGGAATAACTTCAAGTGTGTACTGTTGAGAGGCGATTTCCTGCTTGGTGGATTTGCTGACTTCACCGAGCTTCATCTGTGCCGGGCCGGTAGGGTCGAGCAAAATAAACGGCATGCCGTCTATCATCATTGTGGTATCTTTTGTGAGCGGAGTCATGGCAATCGCCAGTAAAGCATGGTTACGTAACAGCACGAGTCGCATAGAGTTATTCGGCAGGAAAGCTCTGATTAAAGACGCAGTGAGTACTGACTTACTGTCGCAATCACCGAGATTCTGATTAAGCACCGCCAGTGGTGGCGAAAAGCCAGATCCATTACTGGCAACGCGATTGGTCAGCTCGTCATAGGGGATGGTCTGTGCCCAGCTTAGCAGCAGATTAAGGTAAGAGCGCGCATTGGATTGCTCATCAACAATATCATACAGCGATTGGGCTAACGGGATCAGCGGCAGCGTGCTTTCTTCAATGTAGCGAATGTGGTTGGGCTTAATTGCTTTTTGTAACAGGGGCGTTTGGTAATGCTGAAAATAACGCTCGGTCAGGTAGTTATCGAGAGCGGTCTCCTGGGTTTCCTTTAATTCAGTGGTCAGCTCATCGAGGCGTTTTTCATCTTTACCGCTTAAGCTGAACTCCAGCGAATCATGTCGGTTAATCAGCTTAAAACGAGCCTCTCGGGGATCAATATCCCGCGCAGCTTTGAGTAACTCTATCTCGACTGCCCTGAGTGCCAGTTGAGGATTGTAGTTAACCTGTTGAACAGGCAACTGCTGGCTGCTGTCATCGGGCAGTAAAAATGAAATTTTACGGGGTTTGTTATCGTGATCAAGCCAGGCAAAGGTGTACTGGGTTCCCTCTGCTGTGGCTGAACGGCGATAAGCCGTTTGTTCGGCGTGGGCAACATTGATTAAGCCGCACAGCAGGTAACACCAACTTATAAAGCTAATACATTTCATTGCGCGCAACTTAACAGAGTCATCCTTTAAGTGTAGCGCAATTTTTCAGCTTACGTGCAGCTTAAGCAGGCTGGCCCGGTTCAAACCAGTTAAGTTGTTTTTGCAGACTAACCACACCGCCGACAATGATAAGGGCTGGCGGCGCTATTTCACTTAACTGTGGATGATCAGGCATATCTGCCAACGTGCCGGTGATCACCTTTTGCTGGCGGGTAGTTGCTGATTGTACCAACGCAATGGGGGTCGATGCGGCTAACCCATGTTTAATAAGCTGTTCACAGATAATCGGCAAGCCGGTTAAGCCCATATAAAACACCGCGGTCTGATTTGGTTGTGCCAGCGACGGCCAGTTTAAATCGATGGTATTGTTTTTTAAGTGGCCGGTGGCAAACACCACAGACTGCGCGTGATCGCGGTGCGTAAGTGGAATGCCTGCGTAACTGCCTGCACCGGCAGCAGCGGTAATTCCTGGTACTACCTGGAAGGAAATGCCTTCTTCTATCAGACGTTGGATCTCTTCGCCACCGCGACCAAAGATAAAGGGGTCACCGCCTTTAAGCCGCACAACACGGTTACCTTCTTTGGCATATTTTACCAACAGCTGATTGATATCGTCCTGAGGTACTGTGTGGACACTTTTGGCTTTGCCAACGTACACTTTTTCGGCGTCGCGACGCACCAGTTCAAGGATCTGCGGCGATACCAGGCGGTCGTACACCACCACATCGGCCTTTTGCATCAGGCGCAAAGCCCGAAAGGTCAGTAAATCCGGATCGCCCGGCCCGGCACCGACTAAATACACCTGACCTTCGGTTTGTTTATTGGCGGCAGCGGCAGCGAGAGCTGCCTCAAATTTTTGCTCGGCTTTTTCGTTATTGCCCTGGGTAACTTCTTCGGCAATGTCGCCGTCAAGTACTGACTCCCAGAAATAGCGGCGCGCAGTGACCGATGCCAGCGAGGCTTTTACTTTATTACGAAAACGCTCCGAGAAAGCGCCCAGTTTGCTGATATTGGCAGGAATCAACGATTCCAGCTTCTGGCGCATATAACGCAGCAATACCGGTGCATGGCCACCACTGCTCATGGCAATCACGATAGGGGAGCGATCGACAATCGACGGCGTGATAAACCCGCACAAAGGCGTGTTATCCACCACGTTTACCAGCAGGCCGCGAGCCGTGGCTTCGGCATGGATTTCAGCATTTAATGCTTCGTCACTGGTGGCAACAAACACCACTCTGACATGGTCGAGATCTGAGGTTTCAAAGGGACGTTGATGAAGGTTAACCTGTGCAGAACTGGCCAAATGCCTGACCGTACCACAGATTTCAGGTGCTACTACCGTTACCTGAGCCTGGCTTTTCAATAACAGTTCGAGTTTGCGAGCGGCCACTTCACCCGCCCCCACTATCAGGCAGGGCAGGTTCTGTGTATCTATAAATAACGGGAAGTAGCGCATATCAAACTCTCAGTGTTTCCAATTGCAGCTAGTGTGCCCCGTTTTTTATATTGTTCAAACGAATAAAAAAGAATTTTTTAGACGTTAACGTTATTTACCGCGAGGTTTGCCTCTGCCAGCTCCAGGGCCTTTTCCCTTGCCTTTTGCTGGTGGCTTATCAGACCATTCACGAAGCGCCAGACGTTGGCCGGCAACGCGAGTACCCTGCAGGGTTTGGCGAGTGTCTGCCGGCATACCTTCTGGCAAGTCTACGGTACTGAAATTATCATAAATTTCGATAGCGCCAATGTGCTTACTGTCGATATTGGCTTCGTTAGCAATGGCGCCTACGATATTGCCGGGCTTAACACCGTGTACGTGCCCCACCTCAATGCGGAAGCGCTGCTTACCTTCATCCGGGCGACGACTTTCACGGGGTGACTTGCGGCGTACATCACGGCCTTTGCCACCATCGCGGTCGCGACGGTTGCTGCTATCAAAGTCGCGATCCCGGCGCGGCTGACTGTGTAAGTCCGGACGGTCTGATTCTTTTAGCAGTAACGGCTCATCACCCTGAGCAATTTTTACCAGTGCGGCCAGCAATACTTCCGGGCTGGCTTCGATTTCTTCGCGCAGCATGTCCACAATCGGCATCAGGTTTTCGATACTGTCGTCTTTGGTTGCTTCGGAAATGCTTTGTTTAAAGTTGCTCAGACGTGTTTCGTTCAATTCCGTGATCGACGGAATCGGCATGGCTTCGATAGTCTGCCGGGTCGCCCGTTCAATCGATTGCAGCATGCGTTTTTCGCGGTGCGAGATAAACAGGATAGCGTCACCGGTTCGCCCTGCACGGCCGGTACGACCGATACGATGTACATAACTTTCCGTGTCGTAGGGCACGTCGAAGTTAATAACATGACTGACGCGTTCTACGTCAAGGCCACGGGCGACTACGTCGGTGGCAACCAGAATATCAATCTTGCCTTGTTTCAGGCGATCAACAGTACGCTCTCGCGCATTCTGAGGAATATCGCCATTTAATGGCTCTACATCATAACCACGCGCGGCCAGCTTTTCTGATAATTCCAGCGTTGCGGTTTTGGTGCGCACGAAGATAATAACGCCGTCGAAGGGTTCCACTTCCATAATCCGCGTAAGCGCTTCAAGTTTGTGGTGACCGGCAACCTGACAGTAACGCTGGCGGATAGTGCTGGCGGTACTTACCTTAGAGGCGATTTTGACATGCTTGGGATCTTTTAAATAACGCTCGGTAATTTTTTTAATCGGTCCGGGCATCGTTGCTGAGAACAGCGCGGTCTGACGCTCTGCCGGGGCATGACTTAAAATAAGTTCTACGTCGTCAATAAAGCCCATGCGGAGCATTTCGTCGGCTTCATCGAGCACCAGAAATTTGAGCTGGCCAAGTTTAAGTGTCCCGCGTTTAATGTGATCGATAACCCGGCCCGGGGTACCAACCACTACCTGAACGCCACGTTTTAACTGGCGGATCTGGTTATCGTATGACTGACCACCGTAAACCGGTAGTACACGGATTTTTTTAGAGAAGCTGGCATAGGCCTGGAACGCCTCGGCCACCTGAATGGCCAGCTCCCGGGTAGGGGCCAGTACCAGCAACTGCGGATAGTTGGCTTCGATATCCAGATTAGCCAGCATGGGCAGAGCGAAGGCTGCCGTTTTACCGGTACCAGTTTGAGCCTGACCTAACAGATCGTGTCCGTCCAGTAGTAACGGAATACTTTCCGCCTGAATTGGCGACGGTTTCTCGTAGCCAACTTTCTCTAGGGCTTGTAAGATAGGCTGCGGAAGATTAAGGTCTGTGAAGGTCAGTTCGACATTTGTGGTCATTAAATTACGGATCCTGAATAACTCGGATGGGGCATAGCAGAAGAGCCAGCTGATTATTAAAACACTATTATAGGCCAATAGTAGTGCGGATACCACGTCTGATTGGTATTAGTCGCTGTAACAATACGGAAAGTCTGGGAATCATTTGCAAGGTAAGCTTTATGAAAAGAAAGTCATTTAATCGTAACGCGGTGTTAGCTGCTGTAATGCTGGGAATTTCCAGCCTGTCACTGACCGGTTGCGGTCAGAAAACCAGTGAAGAACATGTGCTCGCAGCACGCCAGTTTGTTGAGGCGAAGGATAACCAGTCGGCCATTATTGAATATAAAAGTGCCATCCAGAAAGACCCTGAGGATCCCACCGCACGTTTTGAACTTGGCCAACTCTATCTGCAACAAAAAGACTTTGCGGCGGCGGAAAAAGAACTCAACCGGGCACTGGATCTCGGCTATGAAGTCAGCGAAGTGCTACCGCTTATCACCAGGGCCTATCAGGAAACCAATTCAGAAGTCGCCCTGTCAGAGATTAACCACAACGTGGACGGTCTGACGCCGGTGAAACGGGCCGAGGTAACCTACTACAAGCTCGAAGCTTTGCTGCGGCTGGATAAGACCAAAGAAGCCCGGGTCCTGCTGGACGATGTTGAAAAGATAGATACATCGAGCGTGTACAAGGGGCTATCGCTGGCGCTCGGTAAGGTACTCGACGACGACTATGAAGGCGCATTACAAGCCATCAATACTCTGCACCAACAGGCGCCGCTTAATAAAGACGTGTTGATGCAACAAGCGCGATTGAATATGTATTTACGTAATCTGGATGCCGCCGTGACCGCTTACGATGCGTATCTGGACGTGGCGCCGAATGACACCGAGACCAAATTTATTCTTGCCGCTATTCTAATGGATGCTAAGCGTTTCGAAGATGCCGCACCATTAGTGGATGATCTGCTGGAGCAAAGCGCTACCAATCCTTTGCTTAATCAGTTTAAGGGCGTCATTGAAGCGCGTGAGGGTAATTTTAGCGTCGCCCTCAAGCACCTGGAAACTGCAATTCAAAATGGTCGTAATGATCCGCTGGCCCGCTTGCTAGCCGGCTTTAGTGCTTATCAGTTAGAAGACTATGCTGCTACCACCCGCCATCTGTCGATGATTGCCTCTGATTTACCACCGTCTCATGCAGCGCTGCGAATGCTGGCAAACAGCTTGCTGCAACAGGGCAAAAACGAAGAAGCTACAGATATTCTGGCCAGAGTCGATGGCGAAGCCGAAAATGATGCCATGCTGTTTTCTAAAGCCGGATATCAGTTACTGCAAAGCGGTAATGTAGTCGACGCGAAGGCGATGATTGAAAAGTCTGTACCTATTGCCACCTCGGCAGAAGACTTAACCCGAATTGGGGTATTACAGCTGTCGATTAACGATGCCGAAGGTCTGGTCAATCTGGAAGCCGCGGTTGAACGAGCGCCAGAACTTACCCTGGGGCAGCAAACGCTGGCCAATGCCTACATTGCCACCCGTCAGTTCGATAAAGCGCTGGAAGTGGCAGAAAACTGGCAGAAAACCGAGCCGCAAAATGCCCAGCCCTGGCTGGTAAAAGGACAAGTTTACCTTGCTCAGCAAAACTACGAAGCCGCTGAAGCCGCCATTACCAAGGCCGAGGCGTTAGACAATAACAGCATTAAGGCTAAAATCCAGCGGGTATCCCTGGCTATGGTGCAGGAACAGCCACAGCAGGCGCTGGAGGCTATTAATCAGGCGCTCACTATAGACGCAACCGATCAGGCATCGCTGGCGCTACTCTACATTGTGCAAAAGCAAATGGGCAAAGCCAACGAAGCGGTGAATACCATTCAGGAAGTGGTTGCCCGTAATCCGGACGACGATGTACCAAAAACCATTCTGGCCAGAGTCTACCTGGCCGAAAAACGGGTTGCTGATGGCATTGAACTTATCGGGCAGGTACAGCTTGATGATGACACGCCTGATTTATTCTGGGACACCAAAGGCCGGTTATTGCTGGCAGGCTCGCGGATAAACGAAGCGAAAACGCATTACGAGGCCTGGCTGAGTGAGCAGCCAAACCATAAAACGGCCGTGCTTGGCCTGGCTATGATCCTTGATTTACAAAGCCGTTTCCAGAATGGTGTAGAGTTAACCGCCGGCTTTTTAGAAAAGCGTCCGGACCGTCAAATCGAGATAGTCAAAGCGCATTTTCACGCCATGTTGCGGCAAATTCCGCAAACCGAAGCCATCCTTGACCAACTGACGGAGCAAGAAAAGCAGTTGCCTTACGTTAAAGGGATAAGAGCTCGGTTGCAGCTTTATCGGGATAATCCAACAGCAGCCATTCCCAATGCGCTGGCTGCTTACGAGGCCATCCCAAATACCCGCAACCTGCTGTTAGCCATGGCTGCCCACGAAATGGCTGACCAGCCAGACAAGGCTTTTGAACTGGTTACGGCATTCAGAGAAAACAATCCCGACAACACCCAGGCCATGTTGCTGTACGCAGAGCGCCTCATTCAGCGTGATCGCAGTGAGGCTGTCGATGTGTATCGCCAGCTTGTTGAAAAGCAACCGGAAAATGCTATCGCACTGAATAACCTGGCCTACCTTGAACATCAGGAAGGTATGCTGGATGCTGCCGAAGAGCATGCCAGACAAGCGCTCAGGATAGTGCCTCAGGCGCCGGAGATTGCCGACACCCTTGCTCAGGTATTGATTGATAAAGGCGAAACCGAAGACGCGAAAGCGATCTACGATAGCGTAATGTCAGAAGAGGTGCGCAGTGATGAAATTTATCTCAACTACATTGAACTGTTGCTGAAGATGGACTTAACACCGCTGGCAAAACGTCGCCTGGCAGATCGCATTTTTGAGGCGGCCGATTCCAAAGCCCGGGTAGCCGAGCTGGAACAGCAATATAACCTGTAAGCTTTATTGTGGTGATACAAGCGCCGACTTGTATCACCACCCAACCACTGGTTGCTCAGCTTTGCAGCCAATTATCGCCGGGATCCGGCAGCATGCCTGACAACACTCAACCAGCTCCTTTTTTTGTGCCATGATGATAAGTGACACGACAATAAAAAAGAGAGCACCAATGACACTCATCAAATCACTACTCACGTTGACCGTAGGCATTTCTCTACTGGCGTCGCCGTTTGGCTATGCAGAAAACTATGGCCGCGCCATTGAGCCAGATAGTACTGTGGTCACCGAACATAAAACGACAATTAACGGCGACAGGATTAACTACACTGCCACTACCGGAACCCAACCGGTATGGAACGACGAAGGTGATGCGGTGGCCGCCCTGCATTACACTTACTATAAACGAAGCGATATAAAAGAAGACAGCTCCCGGCCGCTGGTCATAAGCTTTAATGGCGGGCCAGGCTCAGCCTCGGTGTGGATGCACATTGCCTATACCGGACCGGTGATCCTGAACATTGATGACGAGGGCTACCCGCTACAGCCTTACGGCGTGAAAAAGAATCCTTATTCCATTCTGGATGTGGCCGACATCGTTTACGTTAATCCGGTTAACACCGGCTATAGCCGCGTGCTCAAAAGCGAAGAAGGCGAGTTACCTTCTAAAGACGCACAGAAAGAGATGTTCTTTGGCGTTAATGCCGACGTTAAGTACCTGGCAGAATGGTTAAATACCTTTGTGACCCGCAATAACCGCTGGCGCTCGCCCAAATACCTGATTGGCGAAAGCTACGGAACCACTCGGGTTTCCGGCCTGGCGCTGGCATTACAAAATAGCCAGTGGATGTATCTCAACGGTGTGATTCTGGTATCACCAACAGATTTAGGCATTAAGCGTGACGGTCCGGTAGACGTGGCAAACCGGTTACCCTATTTTGCTGCAACCGCCTGGCACCACAACTTGCTGGCGCCTGAGTATCAGAATATGGCGCTGGAAGAATTTCTGCCGCAGGTTGAAGCCTTTGCGCTGAATAAACTGTTGCCGGCGGTTGCCCGGGGCGGTTTTATCAGTGAAACCGAAAAACAGGCGATTGTTGCGCAGGTGGCAGCCTATTCCGGCCTATCAGAGAAAGCCGTAGAGCAAAACAATCTGGATGTGAGTCCCGGGTATTACTGGAAAGAGTTGCTTCGTGAAGAAGGTAAAACCGTCGGTCGCCTCGATAGCCGTTATTTGGGAATTGATGGCAAAGACAGCGGCAGTCGGCCCGATTACAATGCTGAACTCACCTCGTGGCTTCACTCGTTTACGCCGGCGCTTAACTATTACTTACGTGAAGTATTGAATTATAAAACAGATGTGAAGTACAACATGTTTGGCCCGGTTCACCCCTGGGATCGTAGCAACGATAAAACCGGTGAAAACCTACGCCTGGCCATGGCGGCTAACCCTTATCTGCATGTGATGATCCAATCAGGCTACTATGACGGCGCGACCAATTACTTCGACGCCAAATACACGCTATGGCAGCTTGATGCCAGTGGTAAAATGAAAGATCGCCTGAGTTTTAAAGGATACCGCAGTGGCCATATGATGTATCTGCGCCATGAGGATCTGGAGTCCGCTAATAATGATATCCGCGACTTCATCAAAGCCTCACTGCCCGGTAAAAATGAAGCTGCTAAGTACCCACGTTAGGTGGGTTTTAACACTTTGTCATTAAACCGGCTTTGAGCCGGTATTAATTACTCCGTCGTCCCGGAAAGCATGTAGTGCTTATCCGGGATCTCCTGAATAGGCTGTCTAAGCATGTTAGTGTGTTTTGAGGACACATTTTTTCGACCCACGATAACATGCAAGGGGGTCCCGGATAGTCCCTTCGGGCCTTCCGGGATGACATTTAGACCCCGGATAACGCAAAGCGTTTCCGGGGATATCAAGGTTTGATTAGCATTGATATGAGTGCGAAAGCGAGCTAATAAAACATCTTCATTCCAGCCTTGAGCCGGTATCAATTATTCCGTCGTCCCGGAAAGCATGTAGTGCTTATCCGGGATCTCCTGAACAGGTTGGTTAAGCCCTTTAAAGCGCGATTATTCTTTTCGCTGCATGCCATCAATTTTTTGTTCCAACCGTTTTAAATGAGCGGCGATATCATTGATGGTGGGTTCATCCTTATGGGCCTCACGGTATGCCTTGGCGTTTTCTTCTTCCATCACATTTACCACTATACCAATCACCATATTTAAAAACGCGAAAGCGGTGAAAAAGATAAAGCTCAGGTAGAAGAACCAGCTTAATGGATAGACTTCCATGGTTTCGTACATTACGTCTGTCCAGTCTTCAAAGGTCATGACCCTGAACAGGGTAAGCAGTGAAATGGTGATGTCGCCCCATAGCTTAGGGTTGATGTCTTCAAATAAGGTACTGCCGATGGCTGCGTAAATATAAAAGATGATAAACATCAGCAGCATTACATAACCAAGCTGTGGCAAGGCCTTCATCAGGGAAACCAGAAGTATGCGTAATTCCGGAATGATAGATATCATCCGCAGCACCCTGAATACTCGCACCAGTCGGGCTATCAGCGCGGTATCGCTGTTTTCCAGCGGCAATAAACTCACTAATACAATCAGCGTATCAAACCAGTTCCAGAAGCTTTTAAAGAAATCGATTTTGTTTCTCTCACCCAAAAAACGAATGGTGATTTCAATTAAAAAGAACGCGCTAATCAGCCAGTCGAGTACATTGGTGACCTGATTAACCGTGCTCGGCATGTCGTAGGTTTTTGCCCCTACCAGTAGTGCCGAAAATAAAATGACTGCGATAACAAAAAGTTCGAACACTTTATTAGTTCGAACCTGTTCAAATTTGTGCTGGAGATGAGATGCCTTCATGGTCAGTTAGTTTCGTTTGAGAATCGTGAAATAAGACTATATGATTGTGAAATATCAATTTTTCAGGCCGTATCATGGACGACAGCAGTGAAAGTTTGCAAGCTAAATTAGCGCAACTGGCAGAACAATTAAATAACCATGCGCCGAGTGTCGAAGAGACCCTTCAAATAAAGGCGTCTATGGAAGAAATCCTCCAGCGCCTCGAAGCCTTGCAAGTCACATCCAGGCCCTGATAAGCCATTTTGCCAATAAAAAACGCGCCGCAAGGGCGCGTTTTTTGAGTCTTGCCAAAGTTAATTACTCGCTGTCCATAGGCGCATCTTTCAGGCCCTGACTAATCAGCTCAAGATCACTGGCGGTCAGATTACCAGCCGCTTGTTTCAGCGTAACCATAGCTTGGATAAAGTCGTAACGCGAACCAGACAAGTTAGCGCGCGCATTGAAAAGGTTACGGGTGCTGTTAAGAACGTCTACAATGGTGCGCGTACCCACATCAAAGCCTGCTTCAGTGGCTTTCAGCGCGCTCTCTGCAGATAACACCGCCTGTTCCAGCGCGCGGATGGTTGAAATGGAGGCTTTAACATCATTGTAAGAGCTGCGCACCGACTGTATGGCCTGACGGTGAGCCAGTTCTAAATCTTCACCGGCACTGATAAACAATGCGCGGGCACGATCGGTTTGCGCTGATACCTGACCGCCCTGATAAATCGGCACAGAAACATTTACCCCAATACTCTGACTATCCTGAAAGGGCGTTTCGTTGGTGAAAAACGGCGATGAAATTTCGGTTTTCGAACTGCCATAAGATGCTGATAAGCCCAGCGTCGGGTAGTGACCCGCTGTGGCAATATCGATTTCCATTTTCGCTACATCCATGGCCAGTCGCTGCGCCAGCAGGGTCAGGTTAGACTCTTCGGCGATGTCCAGCCATTCGGTAACGGCCTGTGGCGATGGCGATGAAGCGGCAAAACGTTGGGTATCCAGCACATCCAGACGATCGTGATATTTACCAGTAATCACGCGCAGCGCTTCACGAGCCAGTTCGATACGGTTTTCAGCAACAATTTCCTGAGCAACGGTATTGTCGTAATTAGCCTGTGCTTCGTGTACATCGGTGATGGCGGTCAAGCCCACTTCAAAGCGCTGTTTGGTTTGTTCCAGCTGGCGCTCGATGGCACGTTTCTCTGCCTGCACAAAGTCCAGGTTGTCCTGCGCGCGCAGTACATCCAGATAGGCTGTGACTGTGCGAACAATCAGTTGTTGTACCGCTGCCGCATATGTTGCATCACTTTGCTCGGCGGATAATTCAGCCTGGTCCAGACCTAACCAGCGAGAGTGGTCGTATAACGACATATTGAGGTCAATGCCCCAGCTGGTTGAATCACGGTCAACTTCTACATCAACAATTTCGAAAGTCGGGTTGCCGTTTTCATCTTCACGTTGAATGTTCTGAGTAGATTCACTGGTAGAGGTAGTGTATCCCAATGAACCTGAAATTTGTGGTAACAGCGCGGCACGGCTGATTGGAATGGCCTGATAAGCTGCATCGCGTTGTGCTTTTGCACGATTAACAACCGGATCGTTGGCCATGGCTTGTTGATAAACGTCCAATAAGCTATCTGCTAATACCGGTGTGGTCATTCCCAGACCAAGCATTAGCGATAAAAGTGTTTTTTTCATGTTTGTGCCTTCAATCTCAACTGTGTTTACTAACTAAATGGGTGATATGGGTAGCAAAATTAAGCTAGTATGGTTAACGGGTATGCCTTTGCCCGAACCATGCACCCAAATGACGATCTCACTTCAACTACATTGGTGTACTTTAAAAAAATCGCATAATAAAAGACACAACTAAGTCGTAACAGAGCTTGCGTAAGTGTAACAGAATATGTGTCTTGTTTGTCTGAGCGCGTTTATACGAAAATTATATATACACTCATGATCGTAAATACTCAATCGCGTATATTAACTGGTTTAACCAATAAATGAGAATGCAATGACAGCGAAAATTCAACGTTTCAACTCAGAAGACGTCAAAATCGCCGCAATCGAATCCTTGTACGAAGGTTTCTTCACGATGGTTCGCTATGATTTTTCGCACAAAAAATACGACGGTACCTGGACCGGTAACATCAGCCGGGAAATCTTTGAGCGGGGCCACGCGGTTGCGGTGCTGCCCTACGATCCGGTTCGTCAGGAGTTTGTGTTGATTGAGCAAATTCGGATTGGCGCACTGCCCACCACCAATTCCCCGTGGCTGATAGAGATTATCGCGGGGATCATTGATGAGGGCGAAAGTCAGGAATCTGTCTGTCACCGCGAAGCACAGGAAGAAGCGGGGATTGCACTCGCTCACCTTACCAAAGCCTTGAGTTACCTGGCGAGCCCTGGCGGCACCACCGAACGATTACATGTATACGTGGCCTGCACCGATGCTTCCAAGGCTTGTGGTGTGCATGGACTGGAGTATGAATCAGAGGATATTTTAGTCCACCGGGTGGCAGAAGACACAGCCCGTGAGTGGCTCGAATCAGGTAAAATAGACAACGCTGCAAGCATAATTGCGTTACAATGGTTCTTTATGAACAAACACACTTTGTTAGAGCAGTGGCAGTCCGGTGACCAGTAACAAGCGTAAATATGTACCTAATTTACCTACCTTGCAGGCAATCTGCGAGCGTAATTATGTGCATCTGTTAAACATGTTACCCGACTGCGATACCGAGGATCTCACCTACCGGTTTACGGCCGGACTGGGGTTGTCTTATCGCATACAGATTATTGAGTCGGCACGTTACACCAGTACCATCCTGGTGGAGCAGGTAAATGTGTCCACACCCGGTTATCTTAAGCCATCCATGACAGTAAGGCTGTATCATGATGCTCGAATGGCAGAGGTAACCTCCAGTCAGAATGCCGGTGCGCTTGCGCCTTCTTATGATTACCCCAATGCCAAAATGCGTCTGCGCAACGAAAAGCACATGGTTAATTTATTTTTAACTGAGTGGCTGAATTTTTGTTTGAATCACAACGCACAACCTATTGCCTCAACCTGAATGAAGCTGATCCAGATATCTGACTGTCATTTATTTGCATCACCCGAATTATCCGCCTACGGTGATATTAATCCCGCTCAATCTCTAAGTGCTGTGCTGGTTGCCGCCGTTGAGCAACAACCGGATGGTCTGTTATTTACCGGTGATATCTCCGGCGACGACAGCGTGGCCAGTTATCAGTTATTTACTACTCTGTTGAACCGTTGGGCAGGGGGAATACCCTGGCGTGTGATCCCCGGCAATCACGACAATAATTCCTATTTTGATCAGGTCTTTAAAGCCAACTGGCTACAATCTGATACGCCTTGGGTGCTCAAAGGCAAATACATTCACGGCCTGGATACCCGCCTTGAGGGAACGCTAGGGATGATTGATGAAAAGCAACTGGCCAGCGTTGCAGGCAGTATCGCCACAGCGCCGGGTGCCGGGCATCTGCTGGCAATTCATCATCACCCGGTTGCTACGGGCAGCTGGATGGATAATCATGCGCTGCAAAATACCGAGGCGCTTGCCCGCTGGCTTGCAGAGCAGCCGGTAAAAGCTGTATTACATGGTCACATTCACGCCGAAAACCAGGCCCAGCTCAGCGACATACCAGTGCTTGGAGTACCTTCTTCGTGCTGGCAATGGCAACTTTCAGCCGAGTTCGGCCTGGCCAGCGAGAAACCAGGATTTCGGGTAATTGAATGGGCAGAAAATGGGACTTTTACCTCCCGCATACACCGGATAACGCAATAAAGAAACAGGAGTCGTTATGGCGTCGATACTTTACCTACATGGATTCTTAAGCTCCCCAAGCTCGTTAAAAGCCAATCAAACCCGGGCGTACCTGCTGCAACATTTACCTGACACAACCTTTATCTGCCCGGAATTAGCCAATAGCCCGGCCGAACTTGAAGCGCAACTGCAGGCGCTGCTGAAAGCGCATCCGGATTTACTCTCCGGGGGCCTTAGAGTGATTGGCAGTTCCATGGGGGGGTATCTGGCAACCTGGCTAATCGAGCAATACGGCGGCAGAGCAGTACTTATTAATCCGGCGGTAACTCCTTTTGAATTGCTTAAAGATTATCTGGGCGAACATGAAAACCCCTACACCAATAAACGTTTTGTTCTTAGCGAAGATGACATTGGCCATATTCGTGAGTTTTATCAGCCGCAACTGAGCCATCCCGAGCGCTATAAAGTGCTGCTGCAAACCGGCGATGAAACCCTTGATTACCGTCAGGCAGTAGAGCATTACACCGGCGCTGATGTGTATATAGAGGAAGGCGGCGATCACAGTTTTGTGAATTACGAAGCGCACCTTGAAGGAATTATGGCTTTCCTGAATTCGGCCGAAGCAACCCAAAGTTAGGTCAAATTGCGCTTCTACCAGACCCCTGATAACATCAGTTAAAAGGTTGTGCTGGTGGCGTCTGTTTACAACGCTACCATTGCAACACGTGTGCAGCTCAAACGAAGAATAATCACAACAATGTCGAATCAATATAATTCAGATGCAATTGAGGTCCTAAATGGTCTGGAGCCGGTTAAACGGCGTCCGGGAATGTACACAGACACGACCCGCCCTAATCACCTTGGTCAGGAAGTGATCGACAACAGTGTCGATGAAGCACTGGCGGGGCATGCCTCGAATATCAAAGTGGTACTGCATGAAGACCAGTCCCTGGAAGTGGTGGATGACGGTCGTGGTATGCCGGTGGATATTCACCCGGAAGAAAAGATCTCCGGTGTTGAGCTGATCATGACTAAGCTCCATGCCGGCGGTAAGTTTTCCAATAAAAACTACGAGTACTCCGGTGGTTTGCACGGTGTGGGGATCTCGGTGGTCAACGCGTTGTCTAACCGGGTGGAAGTTACCATCCGTCGCGACAGCCAGGTCTATTTTATTGCCTTCGCTGATGGCGACAGAGCCGAAGACCTCAACGTTATCGATACTTGCGGCCGGCGCAATACCGGCACCAGCGTGCGCTTCTGGCCTGATCCGCAATATTTTGATTCGGCAAAATTCTCGGTAGCAAAACTGTGTCACAACCTGCGCGCAAAAGCGGTGCTATGCCCCGGTCTGCGGATCAAGTTTGAAGATAAGATCGGCAAGGAAACGCACGAGTGGCACTATGAAGATGGTTTACAGGATTACCTGATAAGCGCCGTCAAAGATTACATTACCGTGCCCGACGATGTGCCTTTCACCGGCAGTTTCAGTGGTAACGGCGAGGCGGCTGACTGGGCTGTAATGTGGTTGCCCGAAGGAGGCGAACTGACCACCGAAAGTTACGTAAACCTCATCCCTACCGCGCAGGGCGGAACACACGTTAACGGCTTGCGCCAGGGCTTGTTAGAATCTATGCGTGAGTTCTGTGAATTCCGCAGTTTACTGCCACGAGGGGTTAAATTAACGCCCGACGATATCTGGGATCGCTGTGCATATATTCTTTCTACCAAGATGCACGATCCGCAGTTTGCCGGTCAGACCAAAGAGCGCCTGTCATCGCGTCAGGCGTCGGCGTTTGTATCCGGCGTGGTGAAAGATTCATTCAGCCTGTGGCTGAATCAGCACACCGACATCGCCGAAACGCTGGCCGAAATGTGTATTAACAATGCCCAGCGCCGTTTGCGTCAGAATAAAAAAGTCGCCCGTAAAAAGGTCACTCAGGGACCGGCGTTGCCAGGTAAATTAACCGACTGTGGCTCTCAGGATATTTCCCGGTCAGAACTGTTCCTGGTGGAAGGGGATTCCGCGGGTGGTTCTGCCAAACAGGCCCGCGATCGCGAGTTTCAGGCTATCATGCCGCTGCGCGGTAAAATACTTAACAGCTGGGAAGTGGACTCCGGGCAAATACTCGGCTCGCAGGAAATTCATGATATTTCGGTGGCGCTGGGCATTGATCCCGACTCCGAAGATTTAACCAGTTTGCGTTACGGTAAAATTTGTATTCTGGCCGATGCCGACTCAGACGGCTTGCACATTGCTACCCTATTATGCGCTTTATTTGTGCGTCACTTCCGTGCGCTGGTTAATGCTGGTCATGTATACGTTGCCATGCCGCCACTGTTCAGAATTGATGTGGGTAAGGAAGTGTTCTATGCGCTGGATGAAGCCGAAAAGCAGGGAATACTGGACCGCATTGAAGCCGATAAAAAGCGGGGCAAAGTCAACGTGCAGCGCTTTAAAGGTCTGGGTGAAATGAACCCTTTGCAGCTGCGTGAAACCACCATGGATCCTAATACCCGTCGTTTAGTGCAGTTAACCGCTGATGATAATGACGAAATGCTCGAAATGATGGACATGTTGCTAGCCAAGAAACGCAGCGGCGACCGTAAAACCTGGCTGGAAAGCAAAGGTAATCTGGCCGAGGTGGTTTGATTAAGTCACGAGCAGTTTGGCAAATACAATACTGCCATGCTATGGATGTTTGCTATACATTGGGCCAAAAATTTGGTTGAGCTCTGTAGTATGTTACCGGGGGAATTCTGTATTCGGATTATGCGCACATTAGTTTTTAAGTTGATTCCTTGTCACAACAGCAGTCAGCTAACTGGGTAAATGCTGACTGCTAACTTCTTTAGTTTTCAACCATTAATTTCGCCGAATAATTGGGATAAAACATGGCGATCGCGTCTGTTCAGTAAAGAACCACTACAACAATAAGCTCAGCCAACTGAAATTACTTCAATTCAATCGAGACTGAGATAATTAGTTGATTGATGTCATGTCGGGCAATTCCGTTATCTTCAATATCACCGTATTGTTAATTTTTTGTTGATCTTGATATTAATATTAAGTTAAGGTAAAAAGACAACGTTGTTTAATTGAGTTTAACACCACTTCAACTTTCGGGACGCGATATGAGAGACCACAAATTGCACCCATTAGCAAACCAGTTGCGCGCGGCAATAAAACCCGCTCCTCTGGCTTTAATGCTAATGACACTGCCGTTACAGGCACAGGAAACAGAGTCAGACGCAGAACCGGTGGAAACGCCGAGTGAAGTAGAGGTCATTGAAATATCTTATGGTTACAGCGCAGTTGAGAAAACCGATCTGACCGGGGCAATCGCGACCGTTGACCTCGAGGATATTATTGATCTACCGGCAGGCAACATAATGCAAAATCTGCAGGGCCGGGTGCCGGGTTTACAAATAACCACCACAGGTAATCCAAGTTCGACTGCCACCGTGAGGATTCGTGGCCAGGGGTTAGGACCGTTAGGCAATAATGATCCGCTTTATATCATTGACGGGATACCAACGAAGTCCGGATTACATGAAATTAACAGTAATGACATTGCCGATGTGCAGGTGTTACGCGATGCAGCAGCTGCAAGTATTTATGGTGCCCGTTCCGGCAATGGCGTAATTGTTGTGACTACGAAGCAAGGCTATGACGGTCTGGATTTTAATTTCCGTTATAACCAAAGTATCGAAGAGTACGACTATGATTTGCAGCCACTCAATACGTTGGAACGTGGGGCTGTCGTGTGGCAGGCCGCTGTGAATGACGGCTCAAACCCAAATTCCGCTAGTCCGTTATATACCTTTGACTGGAATCAGGATTTCGAGAGCCCACAATTATACTCAGTCATATTACCTACCTATACCGATCCTGAAGGGGTTCAGCGTCCGGCTGACACTAACTGGTTCGATGAAGTGACCAGAACATCAAAAGTGTCAGATATGAACTTTTCAGTTGCAGGGGGGAATGACGTATCAACATTTTATACTTCAATTGGATATTTTGAAGCCGAAGGTATCGTCGATGGTTCAAAGTTTGAGCGACTGTCTTTCAGAGCGAACTCAGAGCATGAAGTAGTAGAAGACAAGATTAAGGTCGGACAAACGTTTCTTATTACTGACCAAAAAGCCAACCTGATCAATGATCTTGCTGGTCAGATACTCGGGTTATCTATTGAGCAGCAATCAATCGTGCCCGTTTACAATGATGTGGGTGGCTGGGGTGGTCCGGTGCCGGGAATTACCGACAGAGATAATCCAGTACGGATTATTGAGCAAAACCGGGATAACGGTCACACCTACAATAAAGTCATGGCAAATTTCTTCGTTGAATATACTCCAATCGAAAATCTCGTTCTAAGAGGTAATGTTGGAGTTGATTATAGCCAGTTTTACTTCCGTAATTTTACTCGTGCATATACCGCGGGCTCACTGAGCGGTGCTGACCGGCTGACGGTAGAGGATAATTGGAGCCAGAGTATTATTACCGGCGGTACGGCTACTTATAAACTGGTACTCAATGATCTGCACAAGTTGAACTTTCTAGTGGGTATTGAGCAGATTAACTATGAACGAGAACTGTCCCGAGGCATTGGCTCCGGTTTTGCTTCTGATGATCGTTCGTTCGCTTATTTGTCTCAGGCCACTTCCGACGTTCGCGTAGAAGGTGAAGGAGATACCTGGTCACTGGATTCTCAATTTGCCCGGGCTGATTACAATTATGATAACCGCTATCTGGCTTCGTTTACCATTCGTCGTGATGGCTCTTCCAGATTTGGCGACGAAAATGAGTACGGTAACTTCCCGGCAGCATCAATAGGTTGGGTGGTGAGTAATGAGTCGTTTTTTGACGTTGACTTTATTAACACGCTTAAACTGAGAGGAAGCTGGGGTGAGACTGGCAATCAGGAAATTCCCACTAACGCGACTGTCACTACTTACGTACCTCGCTATGCCACACAGTCCTTGTTCACCAATCAGCAGGATGAAGGTACGGCCTATGATATTACCGGTGCGAATGGCGGCACGTTACCTTCTGGCTTCGTCCGCGCGCAGACTGGTAACGCAGATCTCAAGTGGGAAACCTCTACGCAAATAAACCTGGGTGTCGATTTCGAACTATTTGATAGCACAGTGTATGGCAGTTTTGACTGGTTTGAAAAAGAAACGCGCGACATTCTCACTCTTACTCAACCCATTGCTACGCTTGGCGAGGGGGCTCAAAAATGGGTGAATGGCGGCACAATTGAAAATGCCGGCGTGGAGCTCGTGTTGGGATATGAAAAGTGGATCGATACCGGATTGCTCGAAGACGAATTACTGGTTGATATTAATTTCAATATCTCATCGGCCGAAAACACGGTAACGGCTCTGCCCGAAGATGTGGTGAATTCGTTTGGCGGTAATGGGCAGGACAAAACTATCCTGGGGCGCTCAATTAACTCAGTGTATGGCTATGTGGCAGATGGAATCTTCCGTAGTCAGGCGGAAGTTGATGCGCACGCCAGTCAGTCGGGCGCTGCACCAGGACGGATACGCTGGCAGGACCTGGATGGTAACGGTGTGATTGATGAAAACGACCAGGATTTCTTTGCCGATACCGATCCGGATTTCATTTATGGCATGAACTTCACGTTCAAGTATAAAAACTGGGATTTCAATATGTTCTGGCAGGGAGTGAAAGGCGGTCAGATTCGCAATAACTGGCGTTTATTTACAGATTTCACTTCTTTGAATATTGGCTCTAATTATGGGGCGCGAACACTCGATGCGTGGACACCACAGAATGCTGATAGCGATGTTCCGGCACTCACCCTCATTGATAATAATGGTGAGGGGCGTCAATCAAGCTTTTTCTGGGAGGAAGGGACGTATCTAAAATTACGCAACCTCAGCATCGGCTATACGCCAACCCTGGATTTTGTTGACCGTATTGGTGTCACCGACGCAAGAGTTTACTTACAGGCACAGAATCTCCTGACCATCACGCCAGATGGCACGTTGAGTGAAGATCCCGAAACCCCGAACGAAGTCTTTCCTGTCCCTCGCCGAATTACCCTTGGTCTGGAAGTTTCTTTTTAAGTGAACAGGATATTGGATTAAGAATTATGAATCGTATAAATAAACTTTTAACAAGCAGTCTTTTTGCGCTGTCGGTCGCATCGTGCGGTGGTAGTGGTGAATTAGACAGCGAACCTCAGGCTGTTTTAACTGAAGAGCAGGTGGCGACAACAGAAAATATTGATGCTCTGGTAATCGCAACCTATTCATACCTGGGTAATGATCACTATACCGCGCCTAATTTCCTTTGGCCTACGGGTAACTTGCGTGCCGGCGACGCGCATAAAGGTGGCAATGGCCCATCGGATATTTTTGCATACCATGCTCTGTCAATGTATGAGCCTCTGGTTCCTGATATGGAGTCATTTCCGCCCGATCTGATAGACCTCAATAACAAGAAATGGACGCGTAACTATACCGGCATCTCGCGAGCCAATGCCGCGTTACAGGTAATTGCCGACACGCCCACAGGAGATCTGGCTGATGCTGATGCAAAAGCGGCAGAATTACGCTTTCTCCGAGCTGTTTATTATTTTGACCTGAAAATACATCATAAATATATCCCGTGGATAGATGAAACTATGACGCAGGAAGAAGTATTAGCGACTACTAATCGCGACCTGAGTGATCAGCAACTCTGGGACAAGATTGCTGCAGACTTCCGGTTTGCCATGAACAACTTGCCGGATGTTCAGCAGGATATCGGGCGAGCTTCAGCGCTTTCAGCCAAGGCTTATTTAGCTAAAACACTACTCTATCAGGCCTACGAGCAAGATGAATTGCATAATGTGGTCAGTATTAATCAGCAGAAGTTAGAGGAAGTCGTTACCCTGGTAGATGAAATTGAAGCCAGTGGCCAGTATGGGTTATACGATGACTATGCAGAAAATTTTTTGATTGAATTTGAAAATGGTCGGGAATCTGTATTTGCAATCCAGCGTTCTCTCAACGACGGTAGCCCAGATGGCAGAGGTGCATGGTCAAGTGCCCTTAATGCGCCGATGTCTGGTGGCTTTGGTTGTTGCGGATTTCATGTGCCGACTGAGAATTTTGTCAATGCTTTTAAGACAGATAATGCTGGTTTGCCTCGTTTTGGAACATTTAACGATAGTGTTTACGAAGTAGACAGAGACTATGTCGATCCGCGGCTCGATCACACGGTGGCTATGGAAGGGAAGCCTTTTAAATACGATCCGGAGCTTGTTCACGGCGGAGATAGCTGGGCAAGGGCACCAGGTATCTACGGTAACTACACAGGCATGAAGGATCTGGAGCATCCAGACTGTGATTGCCGTGGTGAAAATGGCCCATTCCCCATATTTTCGCTGAATACAGTATTGATTCGATATGCAGATGTGTTGTTATGGAAGGCTGAAGCGCTTATTGAACTCGATCGTTGGGAAGAAGCTACCCCGATTATTAATCGGCTACGGGAGCGAGCGGCCGCCAGTACTGAAAGGCTCAACAACGTTAGTCTCTATCGCATCGGTACCTATAATACTTTCACTAGTAAAGAACAAGCGCAACAGGCGCTGCGCTGGGAGCGCCGTGTCGAACTTGGCCTGGAAGGACATCGCTTCTTTGATCTGGTTCGCTGGGGAGTGGCGAAGGAAACTATTGATGAATACCTGACGACAGAGCGCGGCAGAAAGCCTTACCTGGAAGATGCCGCGTTTACTAAAAATAAACATGAATATCTGCCAATCCCAAATCAGCAGATTAATTTAAGTGGCGGTATTTATGTACAAAACCCGGGCTATTAGGCCCGGTGTTTATCCAATGTTTATAAGGTACGAACTACAACATGAATAGAATAGTTTATTGGTCTTTCACCGTTGCCATTGCCGGATTTCTGTTTGGCTTTGATACAGCGGTGATATCCGGAGCCGATCAGTCGATACAGTCTTTATGGCAAACGACACCACTTTTTCACGGCTTATTTGTGATGTCTTCGGCGCTGTGGGGAACGGTTATTGGCGCCTTACTGGGCAACTGGCCTTGTGACCGTTTAGGGCGGAAAAAAACGTTGGTACTTATAGGCGTACTTTATCTGCTTTCTGCCATCGGGTCAGCCCTGGCGGCAGACCCTTATACGTTTGCCATTCTTAGGTTTATAGGCGGTCTTGGTGTCGGAGTGTCTTCGATTGCGGTTCCAGCCTATATCTCGGAAATTGCGCCTGCGAAAATCAGAGGCCGATTGGTAGCCACCTACCAGTTTCAGATTGTATTCGGGATATTGGTCGCTTTTCTATCCAACTATCTGTTATCCGGCATTATTACCGAGGATTGGCGGGTCATGCTGGGGGTGGAAGCATTACCCGCCCTTGTTTACTTCCTGATGGTATTAAAGGCACCGGAGAGCCCCCGGTGGCTGTTACTTCACAAAGACGACGAGAAAGAAGCGCGACGCGTTTTTCAGATGTTGCAAAGTGATGATATAGAGCAAACGATTCGCGCGGTAAAAAATGATAAAACACAGCACAAAAGTGAGTCGTTGTTCAAAGCGGAATACCACTTGCCTGCTCTTCTGGCGTTCATGATCGCCGCGTTTAACCAATTATCGGGTATTAATTTTATTATCTATTACGCGCCACGGGTTTTCGATATGGCCGGAATGGATGGCAGTGCGGCGCTGTTGTCTACTGCCGGTGTGGGCCTGGTTAATTTGGTATTCACTATGGTAGGACTAAGTTTGATCGACCGCATTGGCCGCAAGTCATTAATGTATGTGGGCTCGATAGGTTATATCGTTTCTTTAGCTACCGTGACATGGGCTTTTAGTTACCAGATTGGTGGTGCGTTTGTGGTGGGGGCAGTTTTTGTATTTATTGCTGCACATGCAGTAGGACAGGGGGCTGTTATCTGGGTATTCATCGCTGAGATATTTCCTAACGCGGTGCGCTCTAAGGGGCAATCTCTGGGCAGTGGCACACATTGGGTCTTTGCGGCTCTGATTACGTTGTTAATGCCACAAGTGCTGTCAAGCTTCTCGGCCGCCCAAGTGTTTGGTTTTTTCACCTTCGCTATGTTTTTACAACTGCTTTTCGTTCGCTTCATGATGCCAGAAACGAAAGGAAAGACACTTGAAGATGTTTCCTCAGCGTTATCAAATTAGAGTCACGTTTGTTATGAAATCAATTTTAAGTCTTATTATTAGTTCAACTCTGGTTGGATGTTCTATGAATTATACCACGCCAAAAGTCGAGAACCCGATAGCGCATGTCGAGGCAGACCGCAACGAAATTCATCGCCCTCAGGTGCATTTCTCTCCCAGTCAAAAATGGATGAACGATCCCAATGGCATGTTCTATCTCAATGGGGAATATCACTTGTTTTTTCAGCACAATCCTGACGATTCAATTTGGGGACCAATGCATTGGGGACATGCAGTGAGTAAAGACCTGATGCATTGGGAAGAGCTTCCTATAGCACTTTATCCGGATGAACAAGGTACGATTTTCTCTGGCAGCGCCGTGGTCGACTGGAATAACTCCAGTGGTCTGGGCAGCAAAGAAAACCCTCCAATCGTGGCACTTTATACTTACCACAATGCGGCGATGGAAAAACAAGGGCGAATTGATTACCAGACCCAGGCTCTCGCGTATAGTCTCGATAATGGACGAACATGGAAGAAGTATGCGGGCAATCCGGTTATCGAAAACCCCGGTATCAAGGATTTTCGTGATCCCAAAGTCATGTGGCATGAGACTACCCAGGAGTGGGTCATGGTGCTGGCACAAAAAGACCACATTGGATTTTACAGCTCCAGCAACCTGAAAGACTGGTCTTTACAAAGTACCTTTGGTGAGGAAATAGGGAGTCACGGTGGGGTATGGGAATGTCCTGAGTTGTTACGAATGCCAGTTGAAGGCAGCGATGAATATCGTTATGTGCTACTGGTAAGTATCTCCCCGGGAGGCCCAAACGGCGGCTCAGCAACCCAGTACTTTGTTGGAGACTTTGACGGTAAGCACTTTGTGCTTGACCCGGACTGGCAACGAGAGCTGACGCCAACGGCGGCAATGTTCCCCGCTGGTACTGTGTTTGAAAATTTCGAAAACGGCGCTGGCAAATGGCAAGCACGAGGCAACGCATTCAGGGCCGCGCCTACAGCGGGTGGACACTCAAATCAGCCCCCACCCTCCGGATATACCGGTGAATACCTTGCCAACAGCTTCGCTGACGAAGACCGGGCGACAGGCTCACTTACTTCTGAAGTATTCACCATCACCGAACCCTTCATTAACTTCAGAGTTGGGGGCGGTCATCATCCAGACCGGGTGGGTCTGCAACTGATAATTGATGGCAAGGTAGTAAAATCTGCCACAGGCCTTAATAGGGAAACGCTGCATCACGCCAGTTGGGATGTGAGTAACTGGTTAGGGAGTTCCGCTTATCTGAGAATTATTGATAAGGAGTCTGCAAGTTGGGGGCATACTTATATTGATGACATTGTTTTTGCCGGGCAACCCGCTACCAATCGAGTGGAACCCGCGGTCTGGCTTGATCACGGCACTGATAACTATGCCGGTGTTACCTTTTTTAAACAGCCGGGTAGCAAAGAAAAGCGTCATGTTTTTATGGGTTGGATGAGTAACTGGTTGTATGCCAATGAGGTACCTACAGAAAAATGGCGTAGTGCCATGACGTTGCCCAGATCACTGCATCTTGTACGCACTAACAACGGCTTGCGGGTGCAAAGTCAGTTAGTGAGTGAGGTGGATTCTCTTGTAGAGGTCACTAGGGCGTCTGATCGTCTGTCACCAGGTGAAACTATCAGCCTGTCATCTATAGATAACAGTGGCAGAATGTCAGCTCTTCGCTATTCTTTTGCGGTACGGGGGGAATCAACTTCGCCAGTATCTGTACGGTTGGAAAACTCGCAAAATGAATATGTTGAGATTAACATTGATCCAAAGCAGGCGATTGTCAGTCTGGACCGCAGTGACTCGGGACAAACAGCATTTGATGAACAGTTTGGCGATATTCAGCAGGGTGAGCTAACCACTGTGAACGATGTCTTTAACGTCACGGTGGTTGTCGACCGTTCGTCATTGGAACTGTTCATTGATGATGGCACTACGGTGATGACATCACTGGTGTTTCCTGAGTCGGTTTACGATACGATGCGGGTAGGGCAGCACTCCCAGCCATTGTATCAGGTTTCACTTGAGCGGTTAGGTTCAGTATGGTCATCTGATTAAGCTAAATAAACGCCTGAGATAATATTATGAAGTGGCAGTTAAACTCGGCATACTGGTCATCTGCAATAACCTTTTTTGCTTTTTTCCTGACGTGGTCATTCTGTTACTCCCTGTTTCCCCTGTGGTTAAACCAAACTCTGGGTCTTACCGGGAAAGAGACAGGATTGGTCTTTGCCACCAACGCTTTGGCTGCCCTTATAATAATGCCCGCTTATGGCGTGCTGCAGGATCGTCTCGGGACCGGCAAACAATTGCTATTTGTACTGGGTGTGCTGATGGCAGCAGTAGGGCCTTTCTTTATATATGTATACCAACCGTTGTTGGAATCGTATTTTCTGGTGGGGGCCTTGGTGGGAGCGGTTTACAGCGCTTCAACTTTTGGCGCTGCAGTAGGGACTCTCGAGGCCTTTATTGAGCGGCTGGGCCGGCATCACGAAGTTGAATTCGGCAAAGTCAGGCTATGGGGATCGTTGGGGTGGGCGACCGCGACATTTGTTGCTGGTGGTTTATTTAACCTCAATCCGGATCTCAATTTTATGCTGGCAAGTCTTACCGGTATAGCTTTTATATTGTGCTTATTCTGGTTACCTGATTCAACGGTGAGGAGTGCATCTGCAACTTACAACAAAGTGCGTTTATCAGAAGTTTTTGCTCTGTTTTTACAGGCTAAACTTTGGCGTTTAAGCGCTTATGTTATGGGCGTATCTTGCCTCTATCAGATTTACGACCAGCAGTTCCCAATTTATTTCTCTTCTTTGTTTCCCACAGTCGCAGATGGGAACCGGTTTTACGGTTACCTCAACTCTTTACAGGTTTTCATTGAGGCTGCAATGATGTTTATTGCGCCTTACATTGTTAATCGAATTGGTGCCAAACAAGGCCTGCTGTTAAGTGGAGCCATCATGGCCCTCAGAATGCTAGCCTCTGGGGTAGTTGACGATCCGGTATCAATATCAATGGTCAAACTGCTGCATGCACTGGAATTACCCTTATTGTTAGTCGCAATATTCAAGTATATCGTGGTGAATTTTGATAGCCGGCTTTCAGCAACCATTTACCTTATTGGTTTTCATGTTTTTACCCAAATGGTAACAACGCTCTTGTCACCTCTGGTGGGCGAATTATATGATGAGCTAGGTTTTGCTAATGCTTATTTGGTATTGGGTGGCGTTGTCACTATTAACCTGCTACTTTCAGCATGGTGGCTCGAAGGTCGTACAGGAAGACACTCTGCCGAAATGGCTAAAATGACTGGCGGTTGACCAGCGAGAAGCGCGCCGTCTCCCTTATCTTATCGCTACGTCCGTCAAGTAGATAATTAAACGCCCATTGCCCCATATAATAGTGCGGTAGCGCCATGGTGGTTAAACCCGGCTGCAAAAGCGTTGGAATAATGTCCCAGTCATCGAAGCTGGCTATACCAATGTCTTTACCAACTTGTAGACCGAGTGCCTGAGCGACAAAATAGACTTCCACAGCAATTGGGTCCTGACCGCACAAAATAGCATCAGGCTTGAAACGAGTGATCAAGTCCGCAGCCCGCTCCCTGGCGACAGAGCGTTCGATCTGGTTCTCGCGAACGATTACAGATTCGATCACCACATTCTCGGTGCTGAGATTATTTTCCGCAAAGGCTTGTTCAACACCAGCTTTGCGTAGTCGGCCAGCGATGATATTTTCATTCAGGTTTAGAAATAAAACTCGCTGGTAACCCTTATCCAGCAAAGTTTGTGTTATTTCGCGGGCCGCTTCTTTTTCATCGGGAACAATCGATGGGTACAAACCGGAACTGTCGTAGCAATTGGCGAGTACTGCCGGTACTTCAGCAAGTTGAGACGGTACCGACACTTCCCGATGATACATTGCCGCATAAATAATGCCTTCTGCCCGATGTTCAAACAGGTGGTCTACAGCCCCTTCAACACTGTATTTATCAACGTTGACATTCAGCACCATGAGCTCTTTATTATGCCGCCATGCCAGGTCCTGAGCCCCTCGAATTAAATCGAATGTATAGGGTACTCTAAGCAACTCATCGGCGATAAAGCCAATGATGCCTGACTTTTTCCGCCGGGTCATTTGTGCTGCCCGATTAGGCCTGTAGCCCAGTTCGTGAATAGCCTTCAGGACCTTTTCTCTGTTTTTTGGTTTTACCGTTGGGTCGTTATTAACCACCCGAGAGACTGTCTTAAACGCTACGCCGGCATGCGCAGCCACATCCTTAATCGTCACCATGGTAAATGGCTTCCACTGTTATTGCTTCTTTTAAGAGCTTAAAGCTACACATTTTTATTAAGTTTAGCCATATCCCTGCCAAATCTTTTGTTTACTAGTGTCCGCTGCATTGTAAAAAAAATGTTGTGTTTTTGTTCTGGCAACATTATTCTACAAAAAGACAACGTTGTTTAAATTGGTGGTAGCCGCTTAAGGTTATCGACACATTCAGTTTATCGTCATGCCAAACGATTCAGAAAAGCAAACATAGCGCGCCTGGCGGCTATGGAGGATATTATGAAAAAACCGAATACTTACAATTTTACCGGGAGCGTTTCAACAGTGGTGTTAGCCACTCTTTTGCTAAGCGCCTGTTCTGACGACCCGGCTAAAAATAAAGTTGACGCTGAACTTATTGTTTTACAAGAAGGGCAGACGGCTTCAGATGTTATCAATAGTGGTAATTCCGAAGAAGATCCAGTTGAAGACGTAGTGATCACGGATAACCCTGAAACCGCCGGTCAGCCATTATTTACTAATCCGGAAAACACTGAACAAGTGCTTTCCGGATTTGAATTTTGTTGTGGTCAGTACAACACTTATGCAGAACACGGTTTCGACGATATCACCGGTGACTTTGACAAGCTGGATGGTGGCTGGTGGGGCGCTGATGTTGCTGGTGTTGCTGGTGAGCGAGTTTTCTCCAGTTTCGGGGACGGCTTTAGCGCAGAGGACGAAGCCCTGGGATGGATCGGTTTTAGTGCTGTGGGTTCAATGCAAAGTCCTGCCTTCGAAATTACCGATCGTTTTATCAATTTTTTGATTGGTGGAGGCAGCAATGGCGTCTCAGAGCCTAATAGCACAGCACTGGCATTAGTTATTGACGATACTGTGGTGCGACAGGCTAGTGGTGACAATACGCCTATGAGTATGCGCTGGGTAACTTGGGATGTCGCTGAATATGCAGGACAGTCAGCTCAACTGCGGTTTATAGACAATCACAGCGATGATAATTCTGATAGTTCCTTACCTTATTTATTGGTTGACGAAATTCGCATAGCAGAAGAAGCCGCCGCTGCTCCAGAAGCCAGCAGTAAGCTGTTGGCGCAGGTTAACATTGCTGTAGACCCTGCAGTTGAAGGGATATCAGCATTTCAGCGCGTATCTGATCCTGGTCAGAATATTGCTGGATTTGAGTTTTGTTGCGGCCAATTCAATACTTATGCCAATCATGATTTTCGGGCAACCGGCGATATGGATAAGCTGGATGGCGGCTGGTGGGCAGCAGATATAATTAATCACCAGGGAGACCGTGTCTTCTCCAGTCGAGGTGATGGTTTCGCTGCTGATGGAACCGGATTGGGATGGATTGGCGATGGGGCCACCGGTACCCTGAGTTCTCCTCCGTTCGAAATTTCCCATCAATTTTTGAATTTCTTAATTGGTGGCGGTACTAACGACATTTCATCTGACAACGCCACCGCTGCAGTGCTCCGGGTCAATGGTAAAGTGGTGAGACAGGCCGTAGGTAATGGATTGGAATCTCAGGTTGACTGGTATTCCTGGGATGTAAGTGCATTATTGGGTGAAACGGCAGTATTTGAAATTATTGATCATCATGACGGTGAGGGTGATGACAACCTCGCTTTCCTCATGGTGGACGAGATCCGCCTGGCGGATTTTGCGGCTGTTGAGCCCAGTGTAGATGACTTTGTTAGTCAGCCCGATGATCACAGTATTTCACTGCCTTTAGTCATGGCCGACCCCAATCCGTTCTATAGGGATGGCGAATTCTATATTTATTATTTAATCGACACTGCATTTCACGACTGGTATCTGACGAAAACAACCGATTTGCAACAAGGGAGTTTTCCAGAGCGGGTACTTGAAGCTACCGGCGATACGAATACTCAGGATCAATGGACCGGTTCAGGCAGTGTTATTGAAGATGCTCAGGGACAAACACATCTGTTTTTTACCGGGCATAATGCTGACTTTAATCCGGTTGAAGCTGTTATGCATGCTGTGGCGACCGACAACACATTATCAGACTTTACCAAAGTGCCTGAAGATACCTTTACAGGCAGCAATGGTTACAGTGATTTCGACTTTCGGGATCCAAAAGTCTTCTGGAATGAGGCGACGGGAAATTACTGGATGCTGATCACTACTCGCTATAACGATCAGGCTGCTATTGGTTTGTATACGTCCGATAATCTGTCGACCTGGGATCCTCAGGAACCTCTGTTTTTAATGAACACTCCGCTCAACCTGGAAGTGCCTGATTGGGTCGACTTTGGTGACCGTCAGTTTATGCTGTTCTCCGATCAGAATGATGGAGAAAGGGATATTAAATATCTACAACAGTCAGAAGCCGGGTGGGAACTGGCTAATTTCGCTGCCTTGGATGGCGAATTTTATTATGCTGGACGCACGGCTTCGTCAGAAGATGCCACACTTTTATTCGGTTGGATCCCGCATAAAATTAGCAGAACAAATGCTGGTGTTGGTACGTTTGGTGGCGATCTTGCGATCCATCAGCTAAATGTTTCTGTGTCGGGCGAGCTCGCTGTACAAATGCCCGCTCAATACAAAAGCCAATTTGCTACCGAAGTAAATTCTGATATTCAGCGTCAACAGGGTGCTGTATCCGATGAGTCACCAATATCCATGCTATCTTCATCTGCCTTTACTATGGCGCCGAACACAGATAAAAACCGTCTCTCGATGACCCTAAAAAGTGAGACTAATGAGGGAAGGGTCGGGCTCTATTTCCCTTCGGACGCAGAAGGCGAACAAGTTGCCAGACTGGAGTTGGATACGCGCAGCAACCTGGCATCATTCTACTTTGGCGATACACCTCCCACGGGAGGTGCTAGTGTTACCCCAACGCCTGCGTTGGCCGGCGAGCCGTTATTTGCCAGAGCGGAACAACCTGATCAAAACGTGGCTGGCTTTGAATTCTGCTGTGGACAGTACAATACTCTGGCAGTTCATGAATTTACTAATGTGACCGGTGATTTTGTCAAGCTGGACGGCGGATGGTGGGGCGGTGACGTTGCGAATAACGTCGGTGAGCGGGTGTTTTCAAGCTTTGGTGATGGGTTTGAGGAAGACGGTACTGCGTTGGGCTGGATTGGCTTTGGTGCGACGGGCAGCGCAGACAGCCCATCCTTTGAAATTACTAAACCCTATATTAACTTCCTAATTGGTGGCGGCTCCAACCCTTTCGATAGCGCGAATGCGACTGCTGTTGTATTGCTCGTCAACGGTGAGGTAGTACGTAGTCAGTCCGGCAGTGATGCTGAAAAGACAGCTGATGATAAGTTTACCATGGCATGGGCAACCTGGGATGTCTCTGAGTATATCGGACAGACAGCCTCTATCCGATTGATCGATAACCACCCGGATGATGGCTCTGACACAGCTCTTCCTTATTTGCTTGCAGATCAATTCAGGAATGCGGACTTACCGGCTGTGAGTGAAGATGAAGAGGTAAGTGCTGGTACACTGGATGCTCAGGTAGAGGTCCCTATGAATTTATCAGAGGGTGTAAAACTGGATGTGTGGCTCGATCCGGAAACCGGTATCGGTACTGCCTATATCAATGACTTCAGGGCACTCAGTTTCCGGTTGTATGATCTGGAACAGCGACAAGTTGGGGTTTACACCCGCGATGAAGCTATTTCGGTCGAAGAGCTTCAACGATTTATCCGGAGCGAGTAAATATGAAGTTAATGCAGGCAGCTCTCTGGCTGTCTGCATTGTTTAAGCCACCTATCATGAAGGTGGTTTCTGATTCTGAAAGTGAGCAATGATGAGCAAAAATGTAATTTGTATTGGTGAAGCACTAATCGACTTCGTTTGTACTGGTATCGGCGACTGTGATAACCCCACAGAAGTGTATTTAAAAAAGCCCGGCGGGGCCCCTGCGAACGTTGCTGCATGCATTGGTAGGCTCGGCGGTCGCGCTGAGTTTTTGGGAGCGGTAGGAAATGATGCGTTTGGTACCTACCTGGTGGGTGAATTAGAAAAGTTCGCGGTGGCGACCAATCATGTACAGCAGGTCAATATACCCACAACGCTTGCATTCGTAACTATACAGGATGACGGTGAAAGGGAGTTTGTTTTTAATCGCGGTGCTGATGGCGAATTTTTGGTAGAGGAGTTTATAACAGCGGCTGGCTGCAGCAACTCGATTTGTCATTTTGGTTCTGCGACTGCCTTTTTAGAGGGAAAATTAAAAACTTCGTACTTTGCATTAGCTGAGCATTGTGCCAGCAAGGATATGCTGCTCAGCTTTGATCCAAATTATAGAGCGGACCTTTGGCAAGACGATTTGCCGTCCTTTATCGATATGTGCAACACGTTTTTCAAACTATCAGACATGGTAAAAGTCAGCGAAGAAGAACTCCAGTTGTTGACCGGTGAATATGAAATGGAAAAAGGTTGCGGGGTAATTCATGGCTACGGGGTGAAGACCATTTTTGTTACCCGCGGGAGCAATGGGTGTTATCTATCCACTCAGCAAAATGCCACCACGGTACCGGCATTTAAAATTAACCCTGTTGATACCACTGGTGCTGGTGACGCCTTCATCGGCGCTACTTTATTTAAATTGTCTTCTTATACTTCTATCAACGCAATGACGTTTGAAAACTTGGTGGAAACAGTTGAATTTGCACAGAAAGTCAGTGCCTATGTCTGTGAAAAACTCGGTGCAATGACAGCATTACCAACAGAATACGAAGTAAGTAGGCGACAATTCCAAATTGCCAGTAGTTAAGTCAAAGTAATAGCAAACCTGGTGTCGGGCGTTTCTCTTACTGTAATTTAAAGCAAAGTACAGTATGTATTCCTAGACCTGTTACCAGCTTTTGCGACGGTGGCGTGGAGTGATTATCCACGCACTTAACAGATGCTGCTGTAATACCGGATAAGCAGAATCTGCTTGTTAACGCTGACTTAGTGCTTGCACCAGTTCGTTTAAGTCTTTGACCACGTAGTCAGGTGCCTGAGCCAGTGGGTAGAGTGCTTTACCCGGGCGGGCCACAAACGCCGTTTGCATACCTGCCGCTTTGGCGCCAGCGACATCCCAGCCATGGGCAGCAACCATCAGTGCTTCTTCTGGTTTAACGCCGAGTTTTTCCAATGCCCAGCGATAAGCACGCAAATCAGGTTTATACACCTGAATATCTTCAATGCTCATTCGAGCAACAAAGAAATCAGTCAGTCCGGCATTTTCAAGCTGTGTTGTTACCCCGTAATTGGATGAGTTTGTTAGTGTTACCAGCTTATAACCCGCCGACTCTAACTGGCTGAGCCCGGCTTTTACATCTGCATGGGCTGGCAAACTGAGTAGCGGCGGCACAATGGCATCTTTTGCCTGGTCTTCGCTAATTTCGATACTATTGTTGTGCGCCACCATCATTAATGCAGCAACACCTATTTTGCCAAAGTCCTGATATTCGCCAGAGACTGTTGATACCAGCGAATGGTGCAGCATGGTTGAAAACCATAGTGGTAAAAGGTCTTGCCTACCGTTTAGTGCTGCGCCTACTGATTCACGCATGGTCTCTAAATCCAGCAGGGTTTCATTAACATCAAAAATAATGACTTTTGGTTGTTCTGGCATGGGGTTAGCCTCAGTAATGATTGCCTCTGTTATTAGTACAAAAGTGAACAAAATTCCAATTATGCGTTTAATCACACCGGTCCTCAAAAAGTAAACATATCACCAAGTTTATTGTTTTTGTTTATTAAATGAAGTATTTAATACTGAAACCTTTGTTTAAGATTCTTAAATCATAAATGTATAACCTGACCGACTTACAAACCTTTGTCAGTATCGTCGAAAACAAGAGTATTCATGGTGCTGCAGCGGCGCAGCATGTTTCTGTGGCCACAGTCAGCCTGCGTCTGAGTAAGCTGGAAAAAGCGCTATCCACTGTGCTGGTGTTTCGCGACAGTCGTAAACTGGAATTGTCTTCCGCTGGCGAAGTTTTTTATCAGAGGGTATGTGCCATTCTGGAAGCGTTGCGTGATGCGGAATATCAGATTGGCGCGCGCCGGTCATCCATAAGCGGCGTACTAAGAGTCACTATGCCACCCTGGATATTCTCTAAGTTTGTGATGCCCAGACTAATGGCGTTTGAGCAGCAGTATCCTGATTTGAAACTCGAGTTTTTGATTAACGACCAGTTTGTCAATGTGGTGGAAGATAAGCAGGATGTTGCAGTGCGGGTCGGGAGTCTTTCAGACTCAGCATTGCTGGCTCGTAAACTGTGTGATAACCATAGGATATTGTGTGCGTCGCCGCTATATCTGGAGCGTAATGGTACGCCGGACTCACTCGCCCGGTTAGCCGAGCACCGCTGGGTGGTTTTGCCCTGGCAACGTCAGCTTAAAATGCAGGAGTCTGGCAAGGTGCGCACCTTTAATGTTGATGCCCGGTTTACCGTTTCCAATTCAGATTATATGACCCAGGCATTGCTCGCCGGCCATGGTATTGGCATAAAATCTTACATTGCCATTCGTGAGGCGTTGCAATCCGGCCGCTTAGTTGAAGTGCTTCCCGGAACGCTGGCTTCTGGCGAGGCACCGGTATGGTTCTTAAAGCCACAAAACAGTTTAACGACACGAAAAACAGAAGCATTCTTTGAATTTATGCAGAGTGTCTTTGCGCCTGATCCGCCCAGCGAAGAACTGTAACTTAACGCCGCAAAGTCTGCTATTTTCCTGGATACTTCTATAATGAGTGGGTGGCAGGGATATACTGCTATAAAAAGTGACAGAAAATCTGGCGGGGATAACAGTACTTTAAGTACAAACCATTTTACAATGTTGTGATTTTTCAGCAGAATCCTAAGGTAAACATGCCAAGGCTGGCCAGTTTAAAAGCGCTATACCAACGATTCTAAATAACAGTGAGTTGCACACCATGTCACAGTCCACGCTGCCAAAAGCCATTCTCTTCGACCATGACGGTACCCTGATAAACTCAGAGGCCGTGCATTTTAAGTTGTGGCAGCAAACGCTTGCGCCTTATGGTGTGGACTTAACCGACGCTTATTATAATGAGACGATGGCGGGTGTGCCCACCTCGCAAAATGGCGTGGATGTGGTGCGGGATTTCAATTTATCAGCTGCGCCGGCGGAGTTAGCTAATACGAAAACCCGGCTGACAGAAGAGCATCTGCATAAAGCGCCTTTTCCGCTAATGCCTGGCGCACTGGAAACCATGACGCTCTGTCATGAGCAAGGGCTGCGTATTGCCATTGTAACTGGCGGCAGTAAGTATTCGGTGCAGCGTACCCTGGAATGTTACGGCTTTGCCGACTGGGTGGAGTGCGTAGTAGCGGTAGAGGACGTGGAGCACAGTAAACCCGCCCCCGATTGTTACCTGATGGCTCTTAAACAAATGGGCCTCGCAGCAGAGCAGGCGATGGCAGTGGAAGATACTGAGCACGGTCTGGCTGCTGCAGTAGCCGCCGGACTGCGTTGTGTCGCGGTACCTACCGAACAATCCCTGGGCCATGACTTTTCTGCCGCGGCCGCGGTATATCAAAGCTTGTCTGAGTGGACTAACGAGCAATTTAGCTAACTAACCAACCCGGTGCTGATAGGAAATCCAAAAACATGTTCGGCCGATTTCTGTTTATTATTGTACTGCTGTTTGTTGCAGCGTTAACCCTGCTTGCCGTGCTGGTGGTAGACGGCTCGCCCAAAGTCAGTCGCGTATCTTCGCAGCAGGTCGATAACGCTGAAACAGTGCATGCCTTACTTCGGCAGTTAAAAAACAGCCTTGAAGATCGCCATTCTCAGCAGCGCGTTGAGGTGTCAGAAGCACAGTTTGAAAGTCTGATGGGATTTGCCCAGCGTGCCTTGCCCGGCTTTAACGGGGCTGTAGAAGTAGAAACGCAACAAACCCAAATTGCCGCCAGTATTGCGTTACCGGCGCCGGCCAGTGATTTTTACATTAACCTTTCTGCCCTGGTGTTTCCGGGCGAGGGCGTCAATATCGACCACGTCAGGATTGGTAATCTGGTGGTGCCGGGAGACACAGCTTTATCCAGTGCGGTATGGCTGGTGGACCGCTTTACCAGCAGTGATGTAGCCAGTACCGCTGCAAATCAGATCACCCAAATTACCATGTCTGATGAACGGCTGGTGCTGGATATGCGGCCGCTGGATGAATTACTGCAGCAAATCGATGTTGCCCGGGAAAACATCAGTACTGGTGTGGATGAGCTCGGCGAATTAACTACCGATTACCTGGCTTACATTAATGGCTCGCCATTAGGACGTTCGCCGTCGCCGCAGTCTGTTGCTAACTACCTTAACCTGATGCTCAGCCGGGCCGCTTCACTGAGCGAAGAGGGCGAACCGGTAATGCATAATCAGGCTGCGCTGCTGGCTTTAGCTATCTTTCTGGGCGATCACCGAATCAGCGGCCTGGCCGGGGCAACGCAGCCAGAAGGGGATTCGCCGGTTGAGTCTAAAGCACCGGCCGTGCTGGCTCAGCGTAACGATCTGGCACGTCATTTTACCATTTCTGCAGCCTTGCAAATTCTTTCCCAACAAAACATGACCCTGGCCATCGGCGAGTTTAAGGAACTCATGGACCGGGCCATGGGCGGCAGTGGCTACAGTTTTGTTGATCTGGCTGCAGATATGTCGGGAATGGCGTTTGCCCGTATCGCTACTCAGCCAGACAGTGCGGTGCGGCTCCAGGAACTGGCGCAGCAGGGCCTTCGTGAACGGGACATTCTGCCCTACATCGGTGGCTTACCGGAAGGACTGAGCAAGCAGGAGTTTCGGCACCGCTACAGTGAGGTAGACAGCCCTGCATACCGAAAACAGGTTGCTGAGATTCAACAGCGTATTGATAACCTGCCGCTATATCAGGAATAGCGGCAGCCTTTGCTTTTCTTACTTTTTCACGCTGCTGGCAAATTGCTGCAGGGTGCTTAATGCCAGCTCTATCTTCTTTACTAACGGCACCAGTGCCTGTTTAGCGTCTTCATCGCTAAGTTGTTTGAGGGCCTGCCAGTCGGCAGCGATTTCTTCTACATAGGGGCCAAAGCGTTTTGAGCGGGTGGTAAAACCGCTGTCGTCGGCAAAGATGGCAGCAAACTTGCCCTGTTGCTGGTGCTGCAGCTGATCAAGGATCTGATCGGCATCCACCGCTTTGCGATAAAGTGTTTGTAGCGTTTCCTGTAATTGCTGGTGAACAGAATCCAAAGAGCGCTCCTTAAGTAAAACAGAAAAAAAGACTAAAGAATGGTTAAGGTCTGCCGATATAGCAGTGAGGTGGGCAATTCTGCCCACTTTTTAACGTTGCTACAAGCAAATAAGGAAACTGGTATGGATATTCAAGGTGCAGGTGCCTCTGGAACGTCCGGTGCGTCGCTTGAGTTGGCTTCTCTCAAACTGGCTAAGGGCCAGCAAGAGCAGGAAGGAAAAGCGACGCTTCAGCTGCTGGAATCAGCCGCTGACGTACCAAAACCTACGTCCGCCAACCCGGCTATCGGTGCCAACATCGATACGTTCGCGTAACACTGACTGAACCTGTGGGTTTAGTCTTGCGGATAAAGACGTAAGTCAACCGGCGTTTTGCCAGGCTGGCCACCGATTTCGGTTACGAGTTTGGGAACCATAAAGCCTGGCAATCGCTTTATCACTCCGGCCATTATTTCTCTGGCTTGTTCTACATCAATATCAAAATGCGCAGCACCCTGTACCTTATCTAACAGATGCAGGTAATAAGGCATAATGCCGGCAGCAAACATCTTTTCATTTAATAGTGCCTGAGTCTCAGTGGTGTCGTTTACGCCTTTTAGTAATACCGCCTGATTGAGCACTGTGACTCCCGCCTGACGCAACGGCGCAAGCCTTTCGGTGAGTTCAGCCGACACTTCATTGGCATGGTTGATATGCAATACCAGAACCCGTTGCACGGGTAGCCCGGCAAACCAGCGATAGAAAGAAGCGTCGAGCCTTGAGGGCATGACTACCGGCAGGCGGGTGTGGATACGCAGTCTTTTTACATGGGGAATGGCCGCAATTTTTTCGGCCAGTGCCGCAAGTTTGCTGTCTTTCGCCATCAACGGATCGCCGCCGGAGAGAATCACTTCGTCGATAGCCGGATCCGCAGCAATATAGGCGATGTTGTTTTCCAGTTCAGCGTTACTCAGTGAGTTATCGGCGTAGGGGAAGTGCCGACGAAAGCAATAGCGGCAATTTACCGCGCAGCCGCCTTTTACAATCAACAGTACACGGCTGTGGTATTTATGTAACAGGCCAGGATTCGCGGTATCATGCTCTGCAAGCGGATCTTCACTGTAACCAGGCGCGGTGAGAAATTCCTGATTGCTGGGTAACACCTGCAATAGCAAAGGATCCTGCCAGTTGCCTTTTTCCATTAATGAGGCAAAAAAGCGCGGCACCCGCATTGGAAATAAACGACGGGCTTCGGCATGGGAGCCAAAGTCAGTGGGGTCCAGATTGAGGTAACTGAGCAGTGAAAATGGATCAGTAAAGCCACAGGCCAACTCTTTTTGCCAGTTTTGCTCTACAGTTATGCTATTTTTTTGTATTATTTGCGCCACTAAAACTAAAACCTACAGTGTTTATTGAGGAATTATGGCTAATTTCAGCACTAACGAGTTCAAAGCGGGCCTGAAAATCATGCTCGACGGCGAACCTTGCAACATTCTTGAAAACGAATACGTTAAACCGGGTAAAGGCCAGGCATTTAACCGGGTTAAAATTCGTAAACTGATTTCTGGCAAAGTGCTGGAAAAAACCTTTCGCTCCGGTGAATCAGTAGAAGGCGCAGACGTAATGGATACGGAACTGGCCTATCTGTATACCGACGGCGAATTCTACCACTTTATGAATAATGAAACATTCGAACAAATCGCTGCTGACGAAAAAGCCGTGGGTGAGAATATTAAGTGGTTGGTAGAAAACGATGTTTGTACCATCACGCTATGGAATGGCACACCTATCACTGTGAGCCCGCCAAACTTTGTTGAGCTGGAAATTACCGAAACCGACCCGGGCCTGAAAGGCGATACTGCCGGCACCGGTGGTAAACCTGCAACGCTAAGCACCGGTGCCGTGGTTCGCGTACCGCTGTTTGTGCAAACCGGCGAAGTTATCAAGGTTGATACCCGTACCGGCGAATACGTTTCCCGCGTACAAAAATAATCCCTTCACTGCGTACCTTCCAACCGGACAGGTACGCAGACTTACCAGCGTATCCTATGACAACTCCAGATAACTGGCGGCCTACCGCCTCATTACAAGCCCTGCGCGAGCGAGCACAACTCTACACTGCCATTCGCCAGTTTTTCGCCGCACGTGGTGTGCTGGAAGTTGACACGCCGGTGTTATCTCACGGTACCGTTACCGATGTTTTTATTGATGGCTTTTCAACGAACTTCGCTTACAGCAACAGTGGCCACAATGAAACGCTGTATTTACAAACATCCCCCGAATTTGCGTTGAAACGCTTACTGGCCAGTTACCAGACATCCATTTATCAGCTGTCAAAGGTGTTCCGCCATGAGGGCTTCGGGCGCTTACATAACCCCGAATTCACCATGCTGGAATGGTATCGGGTAGGGCTGGATCACCATGCCTTGATGGATGAAATAAGCGATCTGCTTAAAGCGCTTATCGGCGCGCAGCAAACCGAACGCATGACCTATCAGCTGGCGTTTCAAAAGTATCTGAACCTCGACCCGTTAAGTGATAGTACACAACGTATTGCGGAAGTCTTTAATGATTGCCATATCGATCTCAGTGATGAATATCCCATCGATCATGACGGTATGCTGCAATTACTGTTCAGCTATGAAATTGAGCCGAGAATTGGCCAGCAATATCCGTGTTTTATTTATGATTACCCGGCTTCGCAATCGTCGCTGGCAAAAATTAACCGCGACGATCCGCGGGTAGCCGACCGTTTTGAACTGTATTTTAAAGGTACCGAGCTGGCGAACGGTTTTCATGAATTGCAGGATGCCGCCGAGCAGCGCAAACGCTTTGAGCACGACAATCGTTTACGTCGCACTTTCCGGTTTGAGGAAAAACCGCTCGACGAACGTTTCCTCGGTGCATTAGAGGCGGGTATACCTGCCTGTGCAGGCGTGGCCATGGGCATTGATCGTATTTTAATGCTTAAACACGGCTACACCCACATCGAACAGGTACTGGCATTCCCGGTAAACCGCGCCTGACAATTGTAAACGGGATTGCTTAAAAAGGATTTAAGGTAAAACCCTGCTGTTGTAACAATGCGTGAGCGCTCATCGCAGATAGCGCCACCTCTACGCCGGGCAAAAAAGCCTCATTAGCATAGCCATGGGCCGCGGCAGACTGACCGCATACAATAACGCGTACCTGATTTGCCATCAGCGCATTTAATAACGCAATATTGGCATTTTTTGCGCCCTGCTTTTGTTGGTAGGCAGGGTCCGCTAGTAGATCCAAGGTGGCACTGCCATGCACCACTAGCGCCAGTTCAATATTTTCTGCAGGAACGCCGCTGGCCACATGCATGTTAATAAAACGCGCGAGACTATCAAACTGACGGTTCAATTTACCGGCTTCAGCGCCCTTTGCCACATCAAAAGCCACTTTAAACTGCGTGTTAGCATTAAATTCGACTCCCTCCACCAGCACCTTTTTTCCATAATCCTGAAACACCGGCCCTGCGCTAAATTCAGCGGCAGAACTTACGCCGGCAATCAGGGCAAAACTTAAAATAACACTCGAAATACACCGTGTAACCGACTGACGAATGCCCATACTTCCTCCGGGAATAAAAACTAATTGATGAGATATTGCTGCTATTTTCACCATAACGGAATAGTCCTGACTGATACAGCTATAAATCGTACCCACGGGTGATAATTATTAATCTACATATTTCCAACTCAATTACACATATTTATATGTGAACTTTAAGTAATAGTGATTACTTACTTTTTATGGTTTGTTTTTGGCTGAGGCACGACAACCTGAATAAATTCAGCGGTAACTGGCGCTTGACGAAAATGGCAGAAAGAAGGTAATGTTATATTGTAACATTAACTTATCCCGACAGATTCAAGGTCAAACAAACAATGAAAAGACGAACCATAATTGGTGCTGCAGTTTTTATGGCATTAACTACCCAGGTTGCCTCGGCAACCACAGTAAAGGGTAAAGTGACTAACGAAGCCGGAGAGGCTGTCGCTGGCGCTGAAGTGCGTATAGAAGGCTCCAAACAGGTTACTTTTACCGACGCACAGGGTAATTATGAATTTACCGGCGTGCAGGTGCCTCATGTACATCTGCACGTGTATTCGCCGGATTATATCCATGGCGATAACGACCTTGGCGATATTAGTAGTGATCAGGTCGCAGACTTTGTACTCACGCCCGTATCGGTTGAAAATATTGTCGTCACCGCCAGTGTGCTGGGCTCTTCTGTGCTCGAGTCGGTAACCCCGGTATCGGTAATTGATGAATATAAGCTGCGAAAAATTCAGGCCGAAACCCTGGGCGAAACGTTAAAAAACACGCCCGGGGTACACAGCACTTACTTTGGCCCTGTTGCCAGTAGCCCGGTGATCCGCGGTAACGATGGCCCACGGGTTAAAATTGTGCAGAATGGTTTGGATGTGTCCGACGTATCGCGTATTGGCCCGGACCATAACGTAGCGGCCAACAGTACCAGTGCCACTCAGGTAGAGGTACTGCGCGGCCCGGCTACCCTGCAATACGGCAGCGGTGCTATCGGCGGCGTGGTGAACGTGGTGGATAATCGTATACCCAGTGAAGTTCCCGTTGGCATCGAAGGCGATGTGGAGGCCAACTACGCCACGGTTAACGATGGCAAATTCGGCCGCTTTAACCTGACCGGCGGACAAAACAATATCGCTTTTCATGTAGATGGTTTTAAACGCAAAACCGACAACGCCGATATTCCGGGTTACGCCTCGGTAACGCCCGATGACGATGAGCAACCGGGCACCCTGGAAAGCAGTGCCATGGATACAACCAATATAACGGCGGGTCTTTCTCTGGTGGACGAAGAAGGGTACTTTGGTTTCGCGGTAGAAAAGCTCGACAATTTTTATGGCGTGCCGGGTCACAGTCACGCTCATGAAGAAGAGCATGAAGGTGAAACCGAAGAAGAACATGCCGAGCATGCAGGTGAGGAAGGCACTAACCTGGATGTAGACATGACTCGTTATCAGGCTGCCGGTGAATGGTACTCGCCATTTAAAGGTATCAGCTCACTGAAATTTGCCGCTGCCTATACAGATTACGAGCACGTCGAGATTGAAGATGGTCAGGTTGGAACTCGCTTTACCAATCAGGGCAGCGATATTCGGCTGGCAGCTACCCATGCAGACATTGATGCCTGGCACGGCGTGTTTGGTTTGCAATATCACAACAGCGATTACGCCGCCGACGGTGATGAAGCCTATACACCACCAACGGAAACCGAGAGCATGGCGCTGTTTCTGGTAGAGCAAAAGAAATTTGGCTCCCTGATCCTTGAGCTTGGCGGACGCCTGGAGCGCACCACATATAACGCGGATACGGTAGACTTCGAACTCGAAGTCGCAGAACACGAAGAAGAGCATCATGACGAGGAAGGTCATGAGGAAGAGCACCATGAAGACGAACATGAAGAGCATGAACGGGTGTTCGATTTTGCTGAGTATGCTTTTACCAGTAGCTCGCTGTCAGCAGGTTTAAACTGGGAATATACCCCCGGTTACTCGGTAGCGCTAACCTTATCCCGTAACGAACGCGCACCCAGCCAGCAGGAGTTGTTCTCTGCCGGCCAGCACCTGGCAACGCAAACCTTTGAGGTAGGGCTGGTGTATGACATGGACGAAGATGGTGAAGTGTCTGAAAACCTGCGCAGCGTAAAAGAAGAAGTGAGTAATAACATCGATCTGACGTTCCGCAAGTTTAGCGGCGACAGCGGCTATACCCTTTCGTTTTTCTACAATCAGGCTGATGATTATATTTATCAAAGTGCCACCGATCTGACTGCGCTGGCCCATGGCCACGAGGAAGAAGAGGAAGAAGGCCATGAAGATCACGAAGAGCTTGAGGAACACGCGGAAGAAGGCACTCCGGTGTACTACTTCAATCAGGATGATGCCACCATCTACGGTGTAGAAGCGGAAGGTTTTGTTGATCTTAACGTCAACTGGCGTGTGAGTGTGTTTGGTGATTACATTCGTGCCAAAATCGACTCCGATAACCTGCCACGCATTCCGCCTCTGCGGCTAGGCTCAACCATCAGTTATGAAGGTGAAGCGTTAAGCTCTGAGCTATCGGTAGTGTGGTATGACGACCAAACGAAAACCACTGCGTATGAAACCGCCACTGATGGTTACACCCTGGTGAATGCCTCGGTAGATTATCGTTTGTCTGATACGCAGGACTGGACGGTATATGTAAGAGCTAACAACCTGTTTGACGAAGAAGCCCGGGTACATACGTCATTTTTGAAAGATCAGGCGCCATTGCCCGGTCGTAATTTTACACTGGGCACGCGTTTTAGCTTTTAAGCTGAGCGTACCCGGTACATTTCACTTCATTCCCATTTTAGCGGCCTCCCGGCCGCTTTTTTTTTGGGGCTTTTCTTAAGGCTCAATATGAAAAATTAAGCCCCCAACGCAAAGAAGTGTTAAGGAATGCAAAGCTGCGCGAGGTTGGCGAACCAACTAGGGTACGGAGCGTCTGTTGAGGTGACTTTTGATTTTTTCAAGGAACCAACACAAACATGTTCACCCATTCTAAAATAATAATGCGCCTGGCCATGGCTGCACTGCTAACCGTGCTGTTAACGGCTTGCGGAAGCTCAGGCAGTTCTACCAACAGCGATTACGATGAAGCTTACCTGCATTTTTACAACGGCTCACCGAATGGCGCCACCGTTTACATGCGAGAAGTGGACGGCTCGGACCTCGGCTACGCCCAGTTTGGTGATGCCAGTGCACTTATTTCCGGTGAAAAGGGCGATTTGGAGCTGGAGTTTTATCGCATCGACAGCGACGACCAGGAAGTGGTGATCGATACTATTACCGTTACCCTCAAAACCTCCTACAAAACGCTGGTGGTGTTAAGTGGCGACTTTGAAGCGCCGGTGTTTGATACTTACGAATATTACCGTGAATCGCTGGAAGACCATTTCCGGCTGATGGCCACCTCAACCATGTTCGACAGCACCACCACTTTCGATTTGTATATGAGCGATTCAGGCGACCCATTCGAGGCGTCTAATTATCTTGGCACGATAACCAGTGGTGAACTCACCGAATACACGTATTGGGATGGCGATGACGACAGCGACGATTTTAATGAAGACGAGTACACCATCTACCTTACTGAACCGGGCTCTGATGAAGTGATATTTGAAACGCCAACTCTCAGCCTGGCATATAACACAGAATACGTGCTGATTACCCGGGACTTATCCGGTGCTATTCAAAACGGTATGGCACTGGACGTACTTCTGAACTCTACCACGGTGTACGAAGTGACAGACGTCGACGCTACTTCCCAGTATCGCATTTATAATAGTCTGAATATCGAGTCGCCGGTAACGGTTACCTTTACCGGTGATAATGAGGACGAGGCCATGAGCATAGAGCTGGCGCCTGGTGAGGTAGGGGAGTTTACCGAAGTGGAATACGGTGATTACCGAATTACCGCCAGTATTGCTGATGACAGCCTGACTACCATGAACAACAAACTCATTACGCTTAATCAGAGTGAAAGTAAGGCTATTGTGCTGTACCAGAATGGTACGTCTCTGGCCTCACTGAGTTTTGTTGAGAGTTCGGCTTCTCAGGCCTACGATAAAACCATTAATTTTGTGAACCTCGTAGATGATTACAGCGATGTCGACTTTTACATGGTAAGGCACGATGAAACCATTGATACCGCCGAATACAGCACTCAGCATATTGGCTTTGCCGAGACCAACTCAGATGTGGTGCCTGCAGATTATTATGAAGTGATTGCCGTACATGAAGACAGTAACGAAGAACAATACCTGTTATTCCGGTATCCGCTTTACGGCTTTAATGAGACCAAAAACTATTTTATTACCGTTGAGCCCGCCGAAACGAGCTCTGGCTACGAAATAAAGATCGTAAATTAAGCCAAAATAGCTTATATTACGCACCCTCGGTCGGATGTTTCATTACGCATCCGGCCAGCAAATTCCGGCATTCACGCCAATTGGAAAGATATTTTAACAGTTAAACGCATAAAACCCGCGATTAGCTAAAAATAATTCAAATTCCCGCTACACTCCCTGATTCTTTTCTGTTATTATTTCGCGCCCTTTTTAGCGGGGTATGGTTTAAAAATGGTCAATATGATCGTTTTTAGCACAATCGGAGACTCGAGAGAGTCATAATTAACAGCGGAGCATTAATCATGATCCAAATGCAAACTAACCTGGAAGTTGCTGACAACAGCGGCGCTCGCAGGGTTCAGTGTATTAAGGTTCTTGGTGGCTCGCATCGCCGTTATGCAGGTATCGGTGACATCATCAAAGTTACTGTTAAGGAAGCAATTCCTCGCGGTAAAGTTAAAAAAGGTGACGTACTGAACGCAGTGGTGGTGCGTACTAGAAAAGGCATTCGTCGTGCAGATGGTTCAACCATCCGTTTCGATAGTAATGCGGCTGTTTTGCTTAATGCAAACAAGCAACCAATTGGTACGCGTATCTTTGGACCGGTAACCCGTGAGCTGAGAAGTGATAACTTCATGAAGATCATCTCACTGGCCCCAGAGGTACTATAAGGAGTCACGATAATGGCTAATAAAATTCGTCGTGATGATGAAGTAGTCGTATTAGCGGGTAAAGATAAAGGCAAGCAAGGCAAAGTCGTGCGTGTTCTTAATTCTGATGACCGTGTAGTCGTTGAAGGTGTAAATCTTGTCAAGAAACACCAAAAGCCTAACCCACAACTGGGTGAAGCTGGCGGTATTATTGAGAAAGAAGCATCCATTCACGTTTCTAATGTTGCGGTAGTTAACCCGGCTACGGGTAAAGCTGATCGCGTTGGTTTCCGTACAGAAGACGGTAAGAAAGTTCGTTTCTTTAAGTCTAACGGCGAACTCGTTTAATTTATTGGAGAGTACGATGGCGAAACTGCATGATTTCTATAAAGAAACAGTAGTAGCTGAACTTGCGAAGCAGTTCGGATACAAAAGCGTCATGCAAGTCCCTCGGATTGAAAAAATCACTCTAAACATGGGTTTAGGTGAAGCAGTTGCTGACAAAAAGGTACTTGAGAATGCTCAAGCTGACATGACGGCTATCGCCGGTCAGAAGCCTGTAGTCACAGTTGCAAGAAAATCAGTAGCGGGTTTTAAAATCCGTGAAGGTTATCCGATTGGCTGTAAAGTAACCCTGCGCGGCGAGCGCATGTGGGAATTCTTAGAGCGCTTAATTTCGATTGCAATTCCACGTATCCGTGACTTCCGTGGTCTGAACGCTAAGTCGTTCGACGGACGTGGTAACTACAGCATGGGTGTACGCGAGCAAATTATCTTCCCTGAAATCGATTTCGATAAGGTAGATAAAGTTCGTGGTATGGATATCACCATCACTACCAGTGCTGGCACTGACGAAGAAGCGCGCGCATTACTTAGTGCGTTCAACTTCCCATTCAGAAAATAAGGTGTAGGGTTATGGCAAAAGAATCAATGAAGGCTCGTGAAGTAAAGCGTGCAAAGCTTGTTGCTAAGTATGCTGAAAAACGTGCTGCGCTTAAAGCGATTATCAGCGATGTTAACGCCTCTGAAGAAGAGCGTTGGGATGCTGTATTGAAGCTGCAACAATTACCACGTGATAGCGCCAAGTCTCGTCAGCAAAACCGCTGCCGTGTAACTGGTCGTCCACATGGTTTCCTACGTAAGTTCGGTCTGAGCCGTATCAAGCTGCGTGAAGCAGCGATGCGCGGTGAAGTCCCTGGCTTGAAAAAAGCCAGCTGGTAAGGAGTAGCTGATATGAGCATGCAAGATCCTATCGCGGATATGTTTACCCGCATCCGTAACGGCCAGATGGCACAGAAAGTTTCTGTACTTATGCCTTCTTCTAAGCAACGTGTAGCAATTGCTGCCGTACTTAAAGCTGAAGGTTATATCACAGACTTCGCTGTATCTGGTGACGTTAAGCCTGTTTTAGAAGTTACCCTTAAGTACTTCGAAGGCAAGCAAGTAATCGACACAATTGAACGTGTAAGCCGTCCTGGTCTGCGCATCTATAAGAAAAAAGATGAGTTGCCAAAAGTAATGGGTGGTTTAGGTGTTGCTATCGTGTCAACTTCTAAAGGTGTGATGACTGACCGTGCTGCGCGTAAAGCAGGCATGGGCGGTGAGATCATCGGTTATGTAGCGTAACGGAGGAGTTGAAATGTCACGTGTAGCAAAGGCCCCTGTTGACCTCGCCTCTGGCGTAGAGATTTCGATCTCAGGTCAAGAAGTCACAATCAAAGGTAAAAACGGTACATTGACCCGCGTATTTAACGACGCAGTTGAAGTAGTACAGGAAGAGAACCAGGTTAAGGCGTTACCTCGCGAAGGTTTCCCTGACGCATGGGCTCAGGCTGGTACTGTTCGCGCTCTGTTAAATTCAATGGTTCAGGGTGTATCGCAAGGTTTTGAGAAAAAACTGCAGCTGTTAGGTGTTGGTTACCGTGCTCAGGCACAAGGTAACAAACTGAATCTGACTCTGGGTTTCTCTCACCCTGTAGCATACGAAATGCCAGCAGGTATTACAGTTGAAACTCCGACCCAAACTGAAATCGTCGTCAAAGGCGCCGATAAGCAGGTAGTTGGTCAGGTTGCGGCGAACATTCGCGCTTACCGTCCACCAGAGCCTTATAAAGGTAAAGGTGTTCGCTATGCAGACGAGCATGTACGTCGTAAAGAAGCTAAGAAAAAGTAGGTGGGTGATACGATGGATAAGAAAGCAGCACGCTTGCGTCGCGCAACTCGCGCACGCGCTAAAATTCGTGAACTGGCCGCGCATCGCCTGGTGATTAACCGTACACCTCGCCACATCTATGCTCAGTTAATCGCTCCTAGCGGTTCTGAAGTATTGGCGGCGGCTTCTACGGTTGAAAAAGATCTGGCTAAAGATCTGAAATCAACTGGCAACGCTGAAGCAGCGGCTTTAGTAGGTAAAGCAATCGCAGAACGCGCTATCGAAAAAGGCATCAAAGATGTGGCTTTCGATCGTAGCGGTTTCAAATACCACGGTCGCGTTAAAGCATTAGCTGATGCAGCTCGCGAAGCTGGCCTTCAGTTCTAGGAGTTAATAATGGCTAAACAAGAAGTTCAAACAGGTGATATGCTTGAAAAATTGATTGCCGTTAACCGCGTATCAAAAGTGGTTAAAGGTGGTCGTATTTTCAGCTTCACTGCATTGACAGTAGTTGGTGACGGCAATGGCCGTGTTGGTTTTGGTTACGGTAAAGCACGTGAAGTGCCAGCCGCTATCCAAAAAGCGATGGAAAAAGCCCGTCGTAACATGGTTAACGTTGACCTTAATGGTCACACGCTGCAGCACCCTATTAAAGGTCGTCACTCTGGCTCTAAAGTTTACATGCAGCCTGCATCAGAAGGTACCGGTATTATCGCCGGCGGTGCAATGCGTGCAGTACTTGAAGTAGCTGGTGTGCAGAACGTACTTTCAAAATGTTACGGCTCTACAAACCCAATCAACGTTGTTCGTGCAACCGTTAACGCGCTGACCGAGATGAACTCGCCAGCCGGTATCGCTGCTAAACGTGGATTGTCTGTAGAAGAAATTTTGGGGTAATCAGACATGGCAACGATTAAAGTAAAGCAAACTAAAAGTGCGATTGGCCGTCTGCCAAAGCACAAAGCGACGCTTAAAGGTTTAGGCCTGCGTAAAATCAACCATGTTCGTGAACTCGAAGATACCCCAGCCGTTCGTGGCATGATCAACCGTGTATATTACATGGTTGAGATCGTGGAGGAGTAAGACATGCGTTTAAACACAATTTCTCCTGCCGAAGGATCAAAGACAAGCGCTAAGCGTGTCGGTCGTGGTATCGGTTCTGGTCTTGGTAAAACTGGTGGTCGTGGTCATAAAGGCCAAACCAGCCGTTCAGGCGGTTCTATCAAGCCAGGCTTCGAAGGTGGTCAGATGCCTATTCAGCGCCGTCTGCCTAAGTTCGGTTTCACCTCTCGTAAGAGCTTTGTATCCGATCAGGTTACACTGACTGAAATCGCTAAGGTCGAAGGCGACACAGTAACTGTAGACACTTTAAAAGCAGCGGGTCTGATTAAAAAAGACGTACTGTTCGTTAAAGTACTTAAGAGCGGTGAAGTATCACGTGCTGTTACTGTTAGCGGGTTGAAGGTTACTAAAGGTGCCAAAGAGGCGATTGAAGCTGCTGGCGGTAAAGTAGAGGAATAAGCTAAATGGCGAAACCAGGATTGGATTCGGGCGCAAAAAGCGGCTTGAGTGAGCTTAAAGCAAGGTTGTTTTTCGTACTTGGTGCGATTGTAGTATTCCGGTTAGGTTCATACGTACCTATTCCTGGTATCGATGCTGCAGTATTGTCGCAACTGTTCGAGCAACAAAAAGGTACTATCGTAGAAATGTTTAACATGTTCTCCGGTGGTGCGCTTGAGCGTGCATCAGTTCTGGCTTTGGGGATTATGCCTTACATTACTGCATCCATTATTATGCAGCTGCTCTCTGTTGTGCATCCGCCAATGGTTGAGTTGAAAAAAGAAGGTGAAGCAGGCAGACGTAAAATTAGTCAGTATACGCGTTATTTAACGCTGGTACTGGCAACGTTCCAGTCTATCGGTATTGCTACCGGCCTGCCTAACCTGATTAGTGGTTTGGTGATTAATCCTGGCTTCGGATTTTACTTTACAGCGGTAGTAAGCTTGGTCACTGGGACAATGTTCCTGATGTGGCTGGGTGAGCAAATTACCGAGCGAGGTATCGGTAACGGTATCTCTATTTTGATATTTGCTGGTATTGTTGCCGGTCTGCCAACAGCGATAGGTCAGACTGCGGAACAAGCAAGACAGGGTGACATCAATATGTTGTTACTCCTGTTGATTGGCGCCATTGTAGTAGGCTTAACGTACCTGGTAGTGTTTGTAGAACGCGCCCAGCGTCGTATTGTGGTAAACTATGCAAAACGTCAGCAAGGCCGTAAGGTTTATGCTGCGCAAAGCACGCACTTACCACTGAAAGTAAACATGGCCGGGGTTATCCCACCAATCTTTGCTTCCAGTATTATTTTGTTCCCTGGCACGATTGCGGGCTGGTTTGGACAAAATGAATCAATGGCATGGTTACAGGACGTGGCGTTATTGCTTTCGCCTGGTCAGCCGTTGTACGTGATGTTATATGCAGTAGCGATTATCTTCTTCTGCTTCTTCTATACTGCGCTGGTATTTAACCCGCGTGATACAGCAGACAACCTGAAGAAATCCGGTGCATTTATCCCAGGCATCCGCCCGGGGGAACAAACCTCACGTTATATCGATAAGGTAATGACTCGCCTGACCCTTGCTGGCGCAATGTATATAACCTTTATTTGTTTAGTGCCCGAGTTCATGTTGATTGCGTGGAACGTGCCTTTCTACTTCGGTGGAACGTCACTGTTGATTATCGTAGTTGTTATCATGGACTTTATGGCACAGGTGCAGACCCATCTGATGTCCAGTCAGTATGAGTCTGTTCTGAAGAAAGCGAATCTTAAAGGCTACGGCCGCTAAGATAAGCCTACTACGGAGTGATGTAATGAAAGTTCGTGCATCAGTAAAAACGATTTGCCGTAACTGCAAAATCATCAAGCGCAACGGTGTTGTGCGCGTGATTTGTAGCTCTGACCCTAAGCATAAGCAGCGTCAAGGCTAATCTAACGCGGTGAATGATTAGTTAAAACTGTAAGCAGAACCTGACATCAGGTTCTGCTTTCGGCGCATAACAATTAATCACCTTTTATTTGCAATTTGTTCGACGGGTAAGTATCCTATCGGGCTTTTTAGGCCGTCGACTATAATTAAGAGGAGTGCTGTTAATGGCCCGTATCGCTGGCATTAACATTCCTGAGCACAAGCACGCTGTGATCGCCCTTCAGGCAATCTTCGGCGTTGGTCCTACACGTGCGAAAAGCATTTGTGCAGGCGCTGGTGTTGCAGAAGATACAAAAATCAAAGAGCTTGATGAAGCTACAATCGAGAAGCTTCGTGAACAAGTGGCGTTATTCACTGTGGAAGGTGACTTACGTCGTGAAGTTTCTATGAGCATCAAACGTTTGATGGACCTGGGTTGCTTCCGTGGTATTCGCCACCGTCGTAGCTTGCCTCTACGTGGTCAGCGCACTAAAACTAATGCGCGTACCCGTAAAGGTCCTCGTAAGCCAATTAAGAAGTAAACGGGGAGTATAAGTTATGGCAAAAGCACCAGCTCGTAGCACGCGTAAGCGCGCTAAACGTCAGGTTGCAGACGGTATGGCTCATATCCATGCGTCTTTCAATAACACAATTGTGACTATCACAGATCGTTCAGGCAACGCACTTGCGTGGGCAACATCTGGTGGTTCTGGTTTCCGTGGTTCACGTAAATCTACCCCATTTGCTGCACAGGTAGCTGCTGAGCGTGCCGGCGTAGCCGCGCAAGAATACGGTCTGAAAAACCTTGAAGTGTTTGTTAAAGGTCCAGGTCCAGGCCGTGAGTCTGCGATCCGTGCCCTGAACGCTACAGGTTACAAGATCACAAACATTACCGATGTGACGCCTATTCCTCACAACGGTTGTCGTCCACCGAAAAAACGTCGCGTTTAATCGACGGACAGTTGGAGAAAGAACATGGCAAGATATTTGGGTCCAAAACTCAAGCTTAGCCGTCGTGAAGGAACTGACCTGTTCCTGAAAAGCGGCGTTCGCGCAATCGATTCTAAATGTAAAATCGAAACTGCGCCTGGTCAACATGGTGCCCGTCGTGGTCGTCTGTCTGACTACGGTGTGCAGCTGCGTGAAAAGCAAAAAGTCCGTCGTATGTACGGCATTTTAGAAAAGCAATTCCGTAACTACTACAAAGAAGCGGCTCGTCTGAAAGGCAACACCGGTGAAAACCTGTTGCAACTTCTTGAGCAGCGTCTTGATAACGTAGTTTATCGTATGGGATTTGCCAGCACTCGTGCCGAAGCACGTCAGCTGGTTAGCCACAAAGCTATTTTAGTAAATGGCAAAGTGGTAAACATTCCATCGTTTAACGTTACTGCCGAAGACGTGGTTTCTGTTCGTGAAAAAGCTAAAAAGCAAGCGCGTATCGCGGCTGCTTTGGAACTGGCTGAACAGCGTGAGAAGCCAACCTGGATTGAAGTAGACAGCAACAAAATGGAAGGTACGTTCAAGCGTGTTCCTGAAAGAACTGACTTGTCTGCCGAAATTAACGAACAGTTGATCGTCGAACTTTACTCTAAGTAAAGCTAACTAAAGAGGAAGCATTGTGGGTTCTGTGACTGAATTCCTTAAACCGAGATTAGTTGAGATCGAAAACGTTTCTCCTACTCGTGCCAAAGTAACTTTGGAACCCCTGGAGCGTGGTTTTGGCCACACTTTAGGTAACGCCTTACGTCGCATCTTACTGTCATCCATGCCTGGATGCGCGGTAACTGAAGTTGAGATCGACGGCGTCCTTCACGAGTACAGCACCAAAGAAGGTGTTCAAGAAGATGTAATCGAGATCTTGTTGAACCTTAAAGGTTTAGCGGTACGCTTAGAAGGCAAAAACGAAGCGACTCTGACTCTGGTGAAATCTGGCGCTGGCCCTGTTGTAGCTGGTGACATCCAGCATGATGGTGACGTAGAAATCGTAAACCCTGAGCACGTAGTTTGTACTTTAACCGGCGAAGCTGAAATCAGCATGCGTATTAAAGTAGAGATGGGTCGTGGTTACGTTCCAGCGTCAACTCGTCGTTCCTCTGAAGAAGATGATCGTCCAATTGGTCGTTTATTAGTAGATGCATCATACAGCCCAGTAGAGCGTATTGCTTACACCGTAGAATCTGCGCGTGTTGAACAGCGTACCGACCTGGACAAACTGATCATTGATATGGAAACGAATGGTACTTTAGATCCTGAAGAAGCCATCCGTCGTAGCGCAACCATCCTGGCTGAACAGCTGGATGCGTTTGTTGAACTGCGCGATATCTCTGAGCCAGTGCAGAAAGAAGAGAAACCAGAGTTCGATCCTATTCTGCTGCGTCCGGTTGATGACCTGGAATTAACAGTACGTTCTGCTAACTGTCTGAAAGCAGAAGCTATCCAGTATATTGGTGACCTGGTTCAGCGTACCGAAGTTGAGTTACTTAAAACTCCTAACTTAGGTAAGAAATCGCTAACTGAGATCAAAGATGTTCTCGCTTCACGTGGACTTTCTCTGGGCATGCGCCTGGAAAACTGGCCACCTGAGAGCATCGCTGAAAAAGATTAATCAGGTTTAAAAGAAACTGATTTTTTAGAAGGATAAAACTATGCGCCATCGTAAGAGTGGTCGTCAGTTGAATCGCAACAGCAGCCATCGTCAAGCTATGTTTAAAAACATGGCCGGTTCTTTGGTCAAGCACGAAGTGATCAAAACGACGTTACCAAAAGCGAAAGAATTACGTCGCGTAATTGAGCCTCTTATCACTCTGGCTAAGCAAGACAGCGTTGCAAACCGTCGTCTGGCAATGGCTCGCACTGGTGATAAAGAAGTAGTAGGTAAACTGTTCAACGAGCTTGGTCCTCGTTACGAAACTCGCCCAGGCGGTTATCTTCGCATTTTAAAATGCGGTTTCCGTGCTGGCGACAACGCGCCTATGGCATACGTTGAGTTAGTTGACCGCCCGGTTGTAGATGCTGAAGAAGAAGCAGTAGAAGCAACTGAAGAGTAAGCAATTACTCGATAACGGCTAAGCTCACGCTTAACCGATTCGATTAAAAAACCCGCCGCTGGCGGGTTTTTTGTTTTATGAGCTTTATTTAATGAAAAGTCATTTCTTTCGTTATGACTAATCTGTAAGTCCAGTCTTAACTATTATGTAAACAATTAAGGGAAAAAGCAGGCCAGCCAGGCAGGATGCTATTATATCTAACCAGTCGAAGTAACCCAGTTTGAAAAAAGGTTGGATAAATTCATAGATTGAAGCACCAAGCACCGCTGTTATGGCAATAGAAAAGGTGTTTGCTGAAACATCGCGATAGTAAAAGTAGAACATTGCACACAATGGGCCCCAAAAACTGACTGAAGAGCCGGCAATTCCAAAATCGTAAATCTGGTTATTTAGAATAAACGATCTGTATAGAGTCTGAAAAATAAAGCAAACTATCAACGAGGCGATAGCTAAGTAAAGGTAAAGTGCATGTCTTTGGGAGTCTGCAGTATTCATTTTTATCAATTTTGGTTAGTTGGTAGTTGAATAAAGGCCTTACTGCAACCGACTGCATTTTGGTTTTGGCCTGATCTAGGGATTATACAACGAGAATAGACATCAATATGGTTATAATCAAAATAGCCAACTATCTGCCACGTTGCATATTTCCACCAGTAGTCTCCCCATATTCTGTGTTTGAGAGCTCTTCGTAAGCGGCTTTTAAACCATCATAAACGATACCACCGACTACTAAATTTACAACATAGACTAAAAGTGGGTTGCCACCAGATACAGCTTCTTGCTCAGTTAAGTTTAATTCGTACATTATTGTCTCCTTTGTGAAGTGGAGTCTAAATTGTATTGTGAGTGTATTATAGATTGAACTGTACCTAGTTACTGAATCTGCAAAAGGAAAATTAGGTCTGGCGTTTGATTAAACGAAGAGCTTATGGTCTGTTTGTCTATTAAAAAGAAGCCTTCATATTCGTGATAGTTATGACGTCTGGACTAATTTTTGATAACCTGATTTCTTTTTGTCAGTTAAGTCTAATAGTCATATGTTCAACCGTTTTTTCAAATCTAAACAACAAGCCAGCCAACCCCAGCAAGAAAATCCATTAACAAAATTCGAAGTTGATCACGAGAATTTATTACTAGAAGATGAAATGATCCCATTGACTTATTGGGTACTGAATCCAAATTTTGGCGATTTATTATCACCTTGGTTAGTCACCAAACTTACGGGTATTGAAACGAAGCTGGTTCGTGTTGGTACCGAGCCAAATAAAAAGTTATTGAAAAAGCCAACTTATATCTCAACAGGTTCCATTCTCTCCAGAGCACAGGATACCTCAATCGTATGGGGTTCAGGGTCCTTTGGTACAGAGCAGTCTGGCCAAATTAGTAACAATGCAAAATATCATGCTGTCCGTGGTCCGCTGACTCGCTGCCTGGTACAAAATAATGGTGTCAATTGCCCCGCAGTTTACGGCGACCCAGCGTTGCTCTCCCCATTAGTGTACAACCCCGAGGTAAAGGTGGAGCATGAAGTGGGGGTTGTACTCAGATGGTCGGAAAAAGAATGGTTGAACGTAAAGCCTGGCAAAGGGGTTAAACTTATAGACCTTGGAACTGGCGATATCGAACGAGTTATTCGTGAGATGAAATCCTGTAAGGCCATCATTACATCATCTTTGCATGGTCTTATTATTGCTGATACCTACGGCATTCCAAATGCCTGGTTAAGTTCCAAAACGCCAAAAGGTGGTGAATTCAAGTTCTTTGATTACTTCCTGTCGGTAGACAAAGTTCGTTATGGTCAGACTTATGATGTTAAGCGACTTGGCTTGGAGGTGTCAGTACTACATGAACATTTCGACTTTGACGGCAGACCAATTAAGTTCGACCCCGTTGCACTGCTCAGAGCTTGTCCCTTCTTAAAAGAAGTTAAATAAAAAACTTTTATTCAACATCAAATTGCTGAACTCCTGTATGGCGGGCAGTTTGATGTTGTATCATGGTAACCAAAATAGCGATTAGGAATTTATCATCAATGAGGACAGTAATCACATATGGTACGTTTGATTTATTTCATGTGGGCCACGTCCGATTATTAAAACGAATCAGAGATCTCGGAGACAGACTTGTTGTTGGCTTATCCTCTGACGAATTTAATAAGGTTAAAGGTAAAAAGGTAATCATTCCATTCGCAGATAGAAAAGAAATCTTACTTTCATGTCGGTATGTAGATGATGTATTTCAGGAGAATACCTGGGAACAGAAGCGGGAAGACATTATCCGCGAAAAAGCAGAAATTTTCGCGATCGGTGATGATTGGGCCGGAAAATTTGATGATCTGGATGACATAGTCAAAGTTCTGTATCTCCCCAGAACGAAAGATATTTCTACTACTGAATTAAAAACCGTTATCCGCGAAATTAACGCCGAAAAGTTACACGAAGCGAAGAACGTAGCGGATCACTTAGTCGATCTGCTAAGAAAAATCTAACGCCAGAGTTATTTGCAATGAAATCTACTGTCAAAAAAATAATAAAAGCCAGATTACCGGGCGTCGCTAAACGTCTTTCAAAACAGCGAGTACTCAATATCGATTGGGTTTGCAGTCAGGACGACAAGGTGATTGTTTGTGGGTGGCTTGTGGACCGCCTGTCACCATTATCCAACTCATCCCTTATTGTAGAGGGAGTGGAGTCTGAACTGCTCATATTTGAACGACAGGACGTAGTCAATTCAATGGGGCTTTCCAGTTCCCAGTATTGCTTCGGCTTTCTATTGACTTTCGATGGTACTATCGCGGAACTGAATGACACTAAACTGGTGTCAGACAATCATCATTTTCCGATTAGTGAGCAACGTTATGGTATTGCAGGGAGCCCTTCTGAAATACTGGCACATGTTGCCACCGACAGAGATAAAGCCATTAACTTTTTGCTACGCATGGGGTTTGATGTCGACGAAAAGGCTATTGCTGCACCCAAAATATCGCGCAGCTTAGACAAAGATGTGCAAAAAATTAAGCGGATTCTGGACGGTATCAACGTTCATGATGAAGATTTTTTCTCCGTAACTCAAAATCACGTGTTACCTGAAATTCAAAAAATCTGGAAGGCAAGAATAGCGAAGTTTACCTCTAGTGAAGTTCAGGTATTGGGTGATGAACTGGAAAACCCGAAGATTTCGATAGTTATTCCGATTTACGGGAGGTTTGATTTTATTCAGCATCAAATTGCACAATTTTCTTCGGATAACGAATTTCGCAATGTCGAAGTGATATTTGTAGTAGACGATCCTGAGATAAGCCGTATGGTGAATATTACGGCATTTGGTGTTTATCAAATTTTTAAATTTCCTTTTAAGGTTGTTTATTCTGATTTCAACCGGGGTTTCTCTGGCGCGAATAATCTGGGCGTAAGTCATGCCAGAGGTGAAAAATTACTCTTACTGAATTCTGACATTCTGCCATCGCGAACAGGTTGGCTTTCAGAGCTAAATACGCAACATAGCGCGGCAGCAGATTGTGGCATTCTGGGCGCTACGCTGATTTATGAAGATGATACAGTGCAACATGCTGGTATGGAGTTCAGACATGACTCTCATTATCCGGGTATTCTGATGAATCATCATCCCTATAAAGGTGTGCCTGTGTCTTTATTGCATAAGGAACCGGTTTTTGAGGTACCAATTACTACCGGCGCTTGTATGTTCATGGATAAGTCGCTTTATCAAGAAATTGGGGGGTTCGACCCGCTTTATGTGTTAGGTGATTTTGAAGATTCCGACCTTTGCTTAAAGGTTATCGATAAAGGTCTGAAAATTTATTGCTCATCCTCTGTCCGGTTGTATCACCTCGAAAGGCTCTCACAAAATCTGGTAGATCAGGGAGATTGGAAATTTAAACTAACTCTGGTGAATGGGGTTCATCAAATGAACAAGTGGTCTTCTTTACTTGAGGAAATTGCATAGTGAGTATGTCAGGTAAAAGAACTTTAATCATTTCTCATGGCCACCCTGATTTTAATAAAGGTGGGGCCGAAGTGGCTGCGTATAACCTTTACAATGCGATGAAGAAGCAAGGGGAAGATGTATTTTTTCTTGCCCGTACAGCTCAAACCCCTCACGGGGGAGCAGCCTTCTCATCCCGTAAGGACGAGAGAGAAATTCTGTTTCATACCACCATGGATGACAGCTTTTTATTTTCTAATCTTAAAACCCGTCATTTATGGCAGGAATTCAGGGATCTGTTGCTGTTAATTAAACCTGACGTGGTGCACTTACATCACTATTTCCTGTTAGGCATAGAAATCTTAACAGAGATACGGAACACCTTACCCGATGCGAGAGTTATTCTGACTTTGCACGAATATCTGGCCATTTGCCATAACAAAGGTCTGATGCTGAAGACTAACGGAAAACTATGCTATGGAGCTAGCGCCAGAGATTGCCATAATTGTTTCAGCTCTCTCCAGCCGGGCGATTTCTTCCTGAGAGAAAAATATATAAAAACGCATTTTGCCGCAGTTGATCACTTTATTTCCCCCTCGCATTTTTTAAAGCAACGATACGCAGACTGGGGCCTTGATGAAAACAAGATTTCGGTTATCGAGAATGGTCATCCGCAAGGACACACTGCCTCCTCTCAGAACGTACAAAAGCTTCATGATTCGGTTAAACATACCTTTGCTTTTTTTGGTCAGGTTAACCCCTACAAGGGTATCGATATTTTACTAAAAGCGGTTGCCTTATTACCGAAACCCATACGAAAGAAAGTCCGGGTAGAAATCCATGGTGCAAATCTGGATCAGCAGGAAGGGAGCTACCAGCAAACAGTTAAAGCGCTATTAGAAAAAGTAGGTAAGGCTGTAGTCTTCCAGGGGGCTTACGAGCAACATGAGATGCCAGAATTGCTTAATGCCGTAGATTGGGCGATTGTCCCCTCGGTGTGGTGGGAAAACTCACCAATGGTGATTCAGGAAGCGCTGGCCTGCAAAGTCCCATTAATAGTGAGTAACATTGGTGGAATGAGTGAAAAGGTACAAGATGGTGTGGATGGCATCCATTTCCGGCATGGCAATCCCGCTGATCTGGCAAATGTCATAGAACGTTGTGTTTTGTCACCGGAGATAAGGGACGAACTACAGCAAAATATTAAGCCTGTGTTGTCTCTGAATGAGTGCGTTACAGCGCATCAGAAAATATATTTATCGTGATTAAGCGATACTAAAAGTTTGTGAAATCCTTATGACATTTTTATTGCGGTAAGATACTATTGAGCCTCTTCTGTATAGAAATGATAAGGATTTATGCAAACGTTAAAAAAGTGGGCGAAGAAAACAGCCCTGCTTTCACGATGGACAGATAGACCCGCAAATGGAAAACGCTTAGCAAGCCTAATCAATCAAGAAAATTCTCAACAAATCAACGTTGTCGAAGGTCTTCCCTTAATTAGCCGGCTACCAGGTTTTGTATACGGGCCGCTGAGAAATATCGGCCCCTACTATATTCGGGTTCAGAAGGCGGTAAGTTCAATTAAGATTGAGCTAATCAATGAGGCGCCGGAGATCCTTAATTTTAATTTCTTTGGCGTTTGGGTGAAGACCGCAGATGGTCAGTTGGTCAGATACGATGGCCCTTCTAAATGCGAGATGAGCTCTGTTTCAGATGTGTTACCAGAGCCTGAAGCGGCAATAAAAGGAGACGAGCGTAATACCGTCTCTGTGCACTCCCGACGGGAGTTAAAGCCCTGGTGGCAGATAACTTTCCCAGAACCTGTAGAGGTTGAGTCAATCGAATTTTGTAACCGCAAGGATACCTGGGGCATCCGCTCCAGAGGCATGGTTGTTAGTGCTTATGCTGATAATGGAAAACGGTTACTCAGATATTCAAGAGTAATAAGTAAAGATGCGACTCAGGCGTTTTCCGAGAGTGGCTACCGCAAAATCAAGGGGCTCATAGACCACCTTCTTAGTAATGGCCATGAAGCGCTCGGTAACTCAATTGAGAGCCTGTTTGTCGAATGGCTTACTGCCAAAGAGTCAAAAGTCGATGTGCAATCGCAACTGCTGGCAGAGTTAGTGAAGGCAGATGAGCTAATCAGCGCTAACACACCTGATCTGGCCGGCTCTAAAGAGGATGGTCTTAAACTAACCGTACCTAAGGGCAATAGATTTTTCAGAGTGGTGGCGTTTGCGCAGAAGTCATCCCGCCCGTTTGAGCTGTGCGTCGAATGTAACGGTCAGCAGAGTTCATTACAAACCAATGCAACCACCAGGTTTGATGAAGGCATTTTCAAACTGAAGTCAGAAAACTGGATGTTGCAGGGCGTGCATATATTTCAGAGCGAACTGTCGCCGGAAAAGGTTAATGAATTAACGTTCTGGCATGGCGGTTACTACAGTGCCAGTGCCTTTGTCCAACGGCTTATTCAAACAAGTGAAGACGGTAAAAACTGGGTTACGCTCGATTCCACATTGGAAAACATGCAGGCCCGGTTAAATATTATTGAGGTAATGGAATGGCTGCTTGGCAAGCAATGGACAGCACCATTTAGTGACCGGCTTGGACATTTTATGGCGACTTATCGAATTTCCCACGCCCGGGCTGTGAAAGCATTGTTTAATGGTCAGAGAAATCTGCTGCCGGTATTTTTTGAAGGTATAGAGAATGGCGCACAGAGCGCTTCCTTTATTCCTCGTGTTACTTACGCAAGGCATGGCCTGGTAGTGCCACTGCAGGAAATAGATTCAGCTTTCCTGGCAAGCAGAATGAAACGTTTCTGCGATTTTATTAAAGCACAGTTTGGGCTCGACGCATTCCTTTGCTATGGGACACTTCTTGGTATTTACCGGGACGGTGACTTCTTACCTCACGATGACGATGTTGATCTGGCCGTGGTTGTCGACTTACCTGAAGGACTGGACTATAGACAGGCTTCAGAACAGTGGCTGATTGAATTTGAAAAAGCCGGAGTGAAGTGCCGTTTGCCCACTCCTAGTAGCCTCAATATGCATTGTTATTTTGAAGACTTCGACATGGATTTGTTCTTTATATATCGCATTGCCGATAAACCTAAAAAGGTCTGGACGCATATGGAAGGATATAAGACCAGAGAAGTGAATAGAGCATTATTTGAACCGCTTACTACCTTAGAGTTTAAAGGGTCGACCTTTAATATTCCCGGTAAAGTGGAAGGCTTTTTAAAGGATCGCTATGGGCCTGGCTGGGTAACCCCCGATCCAACATTTGAGCTATAAGCCAGGTAGATATTATTTATGATTAAGTTTTTTAAAAGTAAGCCGTCTGAAGAACAGGATACCGACTCTCAGGAGCCGTTACTAAGTGAAGAGTCACTGGCAGCTCTCAAAGAACATATAGCGAGCAATCCTCTGCGCGAATTCAAAGGCGCCAAGAGTAAAGATCCATTGGTTATCCAAACTGACAGAAAAGCCAGGTTTGTTCGCTTAAGTCTTCAGACCGAGGTGTCCTTCCATCTGGATACTATTGAGATCTTCAATAAAGACGGGCGAAATATCGCACCGAATAAGCAAACCATTATTAGCTCCACTTACAACAACGAAGAAAAGTATGATGGCAGAGGGTTTGTAAACGGTAAGAAGAACGGTGGTTGTGGCTTCCACACCCAAAGAGAGCGAAATCCCTGGATTATCGTTGACCTGATGACCATTCGAAACCTCGATAAGATTGTTATCTATAATCGCGAGGGGGAGTTTTTTACCCGGGCATTGAGTTTGCGGGTAGAGGTTTCGCAAGACCTGCATACGTGGCATGAGTTATTCGACAACTGGTCTGTACTTAAAACCTTTCAGGGAAGTATTCCGGGGAACATAGAAAAAGCGTTGTTGCATGCAATGATACTCGATCCCGGCCCAAGTCAGGTGTTAATTAGCCAGCTAAAAAAATCCGGTAATCATGCTCAGGCGCTTGAATACCAGAAATGTGTAAACGAGTTACTTAAGGATAAAGGTTTGGCTCTCGGGCCTCACGGCCTTATGCGTACTTTTGAGATGCGCAGTGCATCAGAGAAAAAGAAAGTCGCATCCGAGCTCGGTCAACTGTTGAAATGGTTGAATGAAGAGTTTGGCGTACCCGCATTTATTTCTTCCGGTACACTATTAGGCATTGTCCGTGACGGACAGTTTATTGCTCACGATGATGACGTGGATATTTGCTATATTAGTAAAGAAAGCGATGAGCACAAGGTACTCGAAGAGCGCAATAACATCGTCACATTCCTGCAATCAAAAAAATGTAATGTGAAGCCTTCAGGGTTAGCGCATCTGTGGTGCTCTACACCTGGCGGTCAGAACCTCGATATTTTTACCGGCTTTATTGAGGGGGATTACTGCAGCATGAATCCTATTAGTCGCAAGGAGATAGTAACAGCCGACGTACTACCTCTACAGACGTTACAGCATGATGGTGTAACCCTCTATTTACCTGCTAATCCTGAACGACTGTTAATGGTTAATTATGGCCCTGGCTGGCGTAAACCTGATCCACTATGGTCGTTTAACTGGGGCAAGGCAAAACAAGACTTCGCTTTCTTATATTTCTAATCGGGCCAACCAGGGCTGGTCTGTTTAGTCAATAAAAGTGTTATTGAGGTAAAATAGCGTGGCAAAACAGGTCTGGATCCACATTGGCCCGCCGAAAACCGGCACATCCGCCATTCAGAAGTGGTTGCTCGGGCATCGCGAGTGGTTAAGTGGTCATGGGATCATGTATCCAACTTATGAACTCGGGCCTAATGGCATCAGTTCTGGCCATGTTCACACGGTATTATCCGAAGAGTCTGGTAAGTTCTACCTTGATAAGAACAAGGTTGAGGCGCTGCTAAGCGAATTTGAGCGCAGTGATAAGCAAATATTACTGCTTTCTTCTGAGCATTTTTTCTATCATGTTGAGGCATTGGCGGAAGCCTTTACCAAGGTTCGCTTTATTGCTTATGTCCGCTGTCCGATAGAAACTTTTGAATCGGTCTATAACCAGAGTGTTAAACGCCATGGTAAGGCCGAAGCGCTGGTTTTCAGTCACAATCTTCACACCACGACTCTGGACCGCTTATCCAGACTTGCCACCGAGCTTCCGCGGCAGAAGTTTTATTTTCGAGCCTATTTGCAGTCGACGGAATCATTTAATTTGGTGGCGGACTTCCTTGCTGTATTAAAGCTCGATTATTCGGTTGAGAATGAAAAGACTAACCCTTCATATACATTTGAAGCGCTTGAGACAAAACGCTGGCTAAACCGTTTTACGTTAACCGAGCTCGATGCGGAAATTGATCAGGCACTGCAGGCAGTGACAGTTGGCATAACTGATTACTCGTTACTACCTGACGATAAAAAAGCCCGCCATTTGAAACAATGTATCCAGAATTTGAGGCTGTTCCATACTCAGCATCATATAAAAAATGCCAGAATGCTGTTAAATGCGGTAAGTAAACGTGAGCACCTGGCTGTGGTATCGCAAGACAATTTGCCAGGCGCCATTGAGTTGGTCAGTCGTCAGTTAAGTATGACTAATCCCGACCTGTACCAACGAATATGTCAGGCCCTTAGCCAGCAAGATTGCGGAAAAGACGACCAGGCATTAGTGGATCTCTTTAGCCGGTTTCAGAAAAAAAAGACGCTTGGCAGCAAGCTCAGGCAAATTGCCAAACGGTTTGTCGGTTAAGCTCTTTTTCTCAGGTTACCGAGCGCTGCAGACAATATTTTCTTCAGCCTTCCTTTTTGTTCTTTTGCTTTGTGACCATCAGCAAGTAAGGCTTCGTAAGCCTTAATTTTATCATTGATGACTTTGCCATTAGGTCGCTTTGCACGGGCTAATTTCAATAACTTCAAGCTGAGATTGAGGTCAATATATTCCAATTTTGAGGCTGACTCTAAAAGCAATTCACTATCAAGCTCCTCAAGCAAGTGCTCATACTTAATGTGAGAATCCATGAGGTTGAACGCAAATGCATCAATGTTGTTATCCACTGCTTTAAATTTCACATCATCTGGCAGCTTTTCGTCAGCAGGCAGGAAACGGTTTACTCGCCGTTTCTCTTTCAGAATACTCTCTTCTATAAGGGCATCCTGTGTCGGTCTGCACTGTGTGACAAATTTCTGATGATGAGGCCCGGATCTGTGCAGAGCCTGCTCTTTCTTTAATGTAGAGCTTACTTTTAATTTCTTTTTTCTGTGCAAGTTCGATAAATAGAAAAATGCTCGTTGGCGCTTATTAGTTGCTTCGTTTGTTTTTTGCGGCGGTGCAATAAGAGGCAGATTAAACGTTGAAAAGAAATCCTCGGTTACGTCTTTATTCTTAGCGTGATGCATATTTTTAATGTGCGTTTGAGCCAGATATCCAAATGAAGCTAACTGGTTTAAACAATCTCCGGCGATACGATGCCTGCCAGATTTTGCGAATTCTTCAAACGTCATTACATTTCGGCTTTTAGAGGTGTCTTTGAGCCCCCACTGCTCGTAAGCGGAGACTAACCAAGAATCGATATCTCGCACGTACACCGAGAACTCCACTGCAAAATTTGCCACAAGCCAGTCAAAAAAAGGTTTTAAACGGCTAAGTTGGGCAGAGAAGGTTTCATTTGATAATACAATAGTGTGTGCATTAATAGATTCTGCATAAGCCACATATTGCTTGGCAAAACCTTTAAATTGCTCGGTAAGCTCTGCTTCGCTGAGCCTGGTATAAGTGCCTGCGCCACGTTGCCAGGCTTCCTTTTTACCCAGTGTTTCAAATCGAAGTCCGGCGTATAAAACACCTTGTTCCTGCAAAGCCTCAAAATGTTGACGAAAGTGATGTTGAATAGAAGTGGAGCCGGTTTTCCCTAAACCCAGGTGAATAATAAATCGCATTTAATCTTTCCATAGTGTGTAATAACGCAAAGCTGGAATAAACCAGCGTTTACCACCCAGAGGCTGTGATAATTAGTGAAAATAAGCGTTATATTTCTGCGCAGTATATACACCTCAAAACAGATTCTAAACCTTTAGTCCGAACTTCGTCGAAAAGGTGTACTGGTAATATCCGTAGTGGAATAAAAACAAAGGCAATTTATGCTAAGAAAGCTACTCAACAGGCTGTCAAAAAGAGCCCCGGAATTTAAAGGTATTCATGGCATCATTGAACGATGCACTCGTAAACAAGTCATGGGGTGGTTGGTTACCAGCCCTTGTGATAATCCCGAACCGCAAAATTTTATAGTGATGTATCAGGGAAAAAATTGGGTAGAACGGGTCGAGTTATGGCACCGCCCTGGCCTCAGTGACTACAAAAAAGATAACCTTTATGGCTTTCGGCTCTTTTTAAAACCACGTTTAAGAGACACTGCCGAAGCCTCAGTACTCTATTGTCTGGGAAGAGATTTCTATACAATTCCTTCAATGCCTGAGAGAGAAATTGAACTAGCTGGTGTTAAAAGTGAAGCGCATTTTTATAATCTCGTATTTGCCAATGCTTTGCTGCAAAATATTTCTATACAGCAGCCCGAGTTAATTGCTGAGTCATTAAAGACGGGCAAGCATCATGAATTAAGTGATTCGGTGTCAGAGTTTTTACTGCCGGCAGGGATTAAATCGCATTACGAAACTGCTATCACAGGCAAGGATGGACACCTGTTTTTGTATGGTGGTTCGAACAAGGTCGATAAACTTTTTGATCATGACGCTCAACTTAATGAAGACCTGGCAGAAAAGTGGCGGGCGATCATTGCAAAGCGTTTTACGCAACTGGAGCAATATGACTGTCAGTTGTTGCAAATGGTAATTCCTGAAAAACAAAGTGTCATTCCTGGCAGCTATTATCGGGAAATTAACGGAGCTTCTCCTTTACTAAGACACCTTGAAGCACAGCAATTGCCAGGATGGTTTTCTGTATTGGAAGCGCTCAGTGATGATGTTAGTAAAGATTACTTTTTTAAGACGGACAGCCACCTCAATAGCCACGGATGCTGGCGAGTATTTGAGGCTATTTTAGAGCACCTGGAGCTAGCGCCTGTTTCTCAGCCTGAATTTAATCGGCTCCGAACAATGTGTGGTGACCTTGGCAAAAAATTTGCTCCCTATAAACTTTCCGAACACGATGTGTCACCATCCAGATTTCCTGTAACGTCATCTAAGCCTGAATTGGTAACATCTTTTATTCCTCCTGATAAACGACATATAGGAAGAACTTATCACTGGCGTAACAACATTCCGGTGAGTGAAAAGCGCGTGCTGGTGTTTGGTAATTCTTTTTTTGAAAAGGGCATCAATGCGCATCAGCTCACCTGGTGGTTTGCTCATTATTTCGCTGAAGTGATATTTATCTGGTCGCCCGATATGAACATTGGCATGGTGAAAAAGCATAAGCCCGACCTGGTGATCTGTCAGTCAATCGAGCGATTCGCAAGGCTGGCGCCTTCTTACTAGTCATGGCTTCAAATTGTCATATAGCTGTCAAAAATACGTCAAATAGGTGTAGCTGTATCGTCACGTTGGCGCAGTACTCTAACGTTTTACACGTTATTCAGGTGCAACTATGCCACACAAACGAATTGCCGTTATTGGACAGCCGGGAGCCATCAATGGCTGCTTCGAGAAAACTTCAGAGCAGCTTTTCAAAGAATGTGGCTTAAACACGGGTAACTTAGCGTTCTGGTATGCAATGAACCGGCACATTGAGGGGAATAAATCTTTTCTTGGTTGGGGCGTTAAGCCCGAATTTTTGAAGAACAACTTTGATGCAGTCGTGTTTCCCGCAGCGAATCAACTTAACCCAGACTGGGACATGAGTATCCTGGCCGATTTATTCGAAAAAGCTGATTTACCGCTAATTATTTGTGGGCTTGGAGTTCAGGCTAAAAACATCACCGAAAAGCCTCAGTTTAAACCGGGTTCAAAGCGCTTTATGAAGGTGATTTCCGAACGCGCGGTAAGTGTGGGCGTGCGAGGAGAGTTTACTGCAGAAGTTATGCAGGCTAACGGGGTTAATAATGTTGAAGTGATTGGCTGCCCGTCCAATTTTATTTCTTGTGAAGAAAACCTCGGCATACTGCAGGAGCGTCAGCTAAGAAGTTTGTCACAAATTGATACGCTAGCGCTTAACCTGGATATTACTGAGTCTATGAGTGACTTGATGCGCACTGCTTTTAGCTGGGGGCAGCAGCGAAACGCAATGTATGTGAATCAGGCGCCGGAAGCTTTGGTGAAAATGGCCAATGGCGATTTCTCTGCCGTAGAGCAGGGGACTATAAACCGCATACATAATATCTTGTGCCCGCAACTAACGCCCGCTGCATTTAAAAAATTTGTAAAGAGTCAGTTTAAGGTGTTTTTCTCTGCCGCAGAGTGGATGAATCAGTTGCGCAGTGTCGACCTGTCTGTAGGAACACGCATGCACGGAAATATGTTGGCCTGGCAAACCAAAACACCCTGTATTTTATTTCCTCACGACTCGCGAACTCATGAACTGGCAGATTTGATGCAGTTACCTTATGTCATGAGCAACCAGATAGCGGCTAATGCGCCATTGGAAGAAGTACTTCAGAGAGTAAATTTTAACGGTGCTAAATACGATCAGCGCAGGGCATTGCTACTGGATAAATATGTATCATTGCTTTCAAGGAGCAATGTCGACATTAATCCAGCTTTGCGTCAGTTGCATAGCAGCTTATCTGGCAACAGGGAGCATATTGCTGCCTGATAAGCGCTTGCAAGGCGGATTAAATAAAGGGAACATACCGGCAATTTAACCGTTGTAAAAACAGGTATGTCCCTTAAAGTTATTATTCACCTAGGCCCACCGAAAACCGGTAGCTCAGCCATTCAGAACTGGTTATTGATAAATCGCTCTGCTTTGCTGGCTCAGGAAGGTGTTTATTACCCTGAGCATACAGTGGATACCAATGGCGTAAGTTCGGGTAATGTAGAAGCTGTATTTGAGCGGAATGAAGACCGCTCGCTAACGTTCTCACCTGAAAAACTTGAACAAAGTCTGAGTGAAGCGAAGAATAAAGGCGCGCACACTTTGTTGTTGTCTTCCGAGTTTTTCTTTAAACGTCTTGAGCCATTATTTACAGCGGCGCCAGATGCGGTAGCTCTGGCTTACGTGCGTGATCCTCTGGAAACCATGGAGTCTGGCTACAATCAGGGAGTCAAACGCCACTTCCAAACGGAGGTATTTGATGTCCCTGATAGTCCAAAGACCGGCACGCTCGACTATCTGGATAAGCTAATCGGGCAATTCGGAATATCCCGATTCGTCCTCAGAGCATATGACAGAAACCGTTTTACGAATCAGGATGTAGTGAGTGATTTTTGTGAAGCATTGAACATGACAAAAATATCTCAACCACAGCCTGCTAATATCAACCCCTCTTATGTTTTTGAGGCGCTTGAGTTTAAACGGTGGTTTAATCAACTGCCCGATACAAACTTACATCATTTGCTCGATCGGTTTTGTCAGGGGTATAAAAACGGCCAGGATAGCTTTTCTTTGTTGAGTGATGCAAAACGGTCCCGGGTGAGGCAAAACATCCAGCCCCAGATGTTACGTTTTGTTGAGCGGTATAAGTTGCAATACGGCGCAGTATTTTTAACAAATTTAACCGCTCAGGATAAGCGCGAGTTCAGGAAACAGGGCATTAGTGAGGCTGTTTTTCAGAGGCTGCTTCTCGAGTTTTTGGAGCATTCAGGTGTAGATAAGGAAAGATTAGAAGTATTACTTTGGGAGTATAAGCAAAATATTGAGAAGCAACCCGAGTTGCATGGAGTTTGTACCAAAATCTTAGATGAACAGCGAATACTTAAATGTAATAAGCGCCGTTTCACATTGGCAGCGTTCATTAAAAAGATTAAAACCACACTTAAAGGCCTTTAATCGCTTACATTCGGTATTCAGTAGTTGAGCATAAGCGCCGCAGTGTTTACCATTGTGTGATTAACAAAAGTAATAAGAAACCAGATGTTCAGGATACTGTCTCGCCTCAAGCAAAAGCTAATTCGTTCAGGAATGGTAAAACCGGGTAAACACCAGAGTTTTATCAAATACATCGATAAAAATTCCCGGTCTTTTCACGCTGACCATATCAATATAAACCACTTCGCTGGCTGGGTTGCTGGTGAACAGGAAGGCGGCGTTCATTCTCCTGCAAGTGTACAAATTTTTCGAGGTGAAAATCTGGTGGGCGAGGCTAGAGCCTCCATGCCCAGAGTCGATGTTTCCTCTTCTGGTAAAGGCCCGTTAAATTGTGGATTTCAATTCAGACTGTACTGGCGTCATTTTGAAGTAGGACACAACAAAGCCATCCTGCTGGTCGACGGTAAGAAGATAGCAAATATATTGATTTATGTGTCGGTTAAAGATCTCATGGTTGCTCAAACTGATGAGATTGTGACACAAATGGCAAAAAAGTAAGTAATCCGAAAGGCTTCTCAGGGTTAAGATTCTGGTTACAGTAATTCATTTAACCCACTAATTAGTAAAGTTAATGATGAAAAAATATTTAGTGTTAGGCTCTTGTCGCGTGGTGAATACAATCGCTTATGAAATTGGCAAGAACGTTTTGTTGAATCGTAATGACCTATGGTTTACCCATTACATACAAGAGCATATTCAAAAAATAAAGCACTTGTTTGGTCGGCAAAGTTTACCTGAAGCCCAAAAAGAGCTGTTTGTTCGATATGAGCAGAATGCACATTAATCAAATCACTCAACATTAAAAGTTGGAGAGTCTTTGTCTACGGGAAACGTTGAATTACAGTCTTGTGAGCAGCATGGAGCCTTAAACGTGGTAGTTGAACTGCCAACCATTAGATATATTTCAATTCCAATGTTCGGAAAACGTTATTGGGGGCATACGTCCAGTCTAGGGTTAATTCGGGAGTCAGAGTTTAATCAGGCTGGCGGTTACAGTACCGATAATGAATTTCTGAGCTTGTTAAATGAGTTTGAAGCCGAAGTCGTAACATCCTTATTGGGAACACAGATAGCTGAAGCTGTGAATTTCGTGTATGTACCGCACAGCCCTTTTATTGAAACCAAGGATAAAAAGTGGGAAGTAAGTGAACAACGTACACACATTTTTGAATTAATTCAAAAGCATTGTTTAAATGTAGTAGATGATCTTAAGCTGCCAATAAAAAGAAATTTCCTGGATGTAAAAGCCATGATTGATGATAACCCCCTGTGTCAGGATAGTTGTCGCCTCAGTTTTTCATAGCATTAAACAGGAGGC
>JAAFAI010000039.1 GCA_018222405.1 Gammaproteobacteria bacterium
TGGGTAACTCTCATCTTTTCAAGTAGATGTGTCAGATCTGGTCGGAACTAATTCACCTTAATCTGAATTTGTTCATCTGAATTGTAGATTACTTACCTTTCCAGTATCTTTGTCTAACATCCTTAGGCTGAAATTTAGGACTCTGAAACCTTTCTTCTTTAGGAGATATACCTAATTTTCTATGAAAAAGCCGGACATAATCCATGTCAAAATGTAAATCACTATCTGAAAGCTCAGGGTTACTCTTCTTAATTATTTTTTCTATTTCTAATGTAGCACCACCCGTAGATGTTACTGGAAGAACATTCTTACCTGGATGACATTTCTGAAATAAATTAAATTCATCAACAATCCCCCCCATTCCTCCAATGAAAACAGCTACATTAAACTTATTTTCATTAAACATACGTTCTCTCATCCGGAATAAACTTTTACTTAGATCATTTTGTACGTTTTCTGTATAAACTACATTTTTAAAATTTTTATTGTCTTCAGGAAATTTATCTTCAAAAAATGACGATTGATATAATTTCACCCATTCCCCATAATCGACCCCCATTTCCTCAGCCACAACTTTTATCATTGGTGTTATAGCTGGATGGCCTCCCCAAACTAAGATCCTTCGTCCCAATGTTACATGGACTAATGCTCTTACGGCTGAAGTAATAGCAACCGAGTTCGATGACGCTGAATATTTAGGTGCTCGCCTTGGATCAGGAACACTTGCTGATAAAAAAATACAGTCTTCCAATTTAGACCTCCCACCCAGCAAGCGCCCATGCAGCATGGGTTATTTTAAGACCTCTAACAGATTTTATATTTTCATCTAACCATTGAAGATGTTCAGACCAAGATGGCCTAATTCCTATATCATCATAGACAAGAACTGGAATTTCATTCCCATCATTTGACTGAGCTTTAACTGCAATATCATTTAATATCTCAGCAGTTGGAATACCTACGACAGGGTATATCCAAAGTTTACGGTCGTCTAATAGACGAACAGCCACTGCTCGATGTGCTCCAATACCTTCAAAGCTAGCACCGATTTTTTCGACATCAGCTCTTAGACGTCCAGTTATAGACATATACCTTGCAGCTATGCTTCTACTCCTAATGCACTCCACTTTCAAAGCTATTTCATCTATTTTTTCGAGTGTCAGTGGTCCGCTGTCTTTCTCTAGATCTTCAGTTTTCAAATAAACTGTTTCAGCCAAATCTGACATTCTGTCCGACTCATGATTTGGCCAAACTACGCGAAGAACATGAATCTCCTTAGCACGAGCACGCCCAATTTCTTCTCGTGTCCACCTACTTTCAAAGTAAGTTGGTGTATCTAGCATTATGAGAACATCTGAATCACAAAGTTTATGCCAAAGAGCGTCTTGAAATGGCTCTCCTGGTCGGATATCGTGAGTATCTAAAAAGACATCAAAGCCTTTTGCGATAAGCAAGTCGTGCATTTGCAACGCAACATCGCGTGACTCTGTTCGTCTATAGCTTACAAATATTCGTCTTTGACGTCGCAATAGGCCCACACACTCCAACATCAATGTAGCTAATTCTCTCATTTCCTGATCATTTTTATTGATGCTGTAGCCGTTATTTGCCTGCAAAAAATCAGGTATTAGTTGGGAGAATTCTTCTAAATTGGTAACTACAGGTATTATTGGAACACTCTCACGAAATAAGGATTCTGCTACATCTAAATCTACATGTGGCTTTCCGCCAAAATAAACCGATGAAAAAGCAGCAGATCTGTCACGCTGATTAACTGAGTTAGCATCATAAACTTTAATTTCTTCCTCCAAATTAAGGTCAAAATCAGAAGCCATTTCCCCTATTGTATTAGTTAAATTCTGACTCTGTTCTGGAGTGACGCAGCCTAAAATAGCAAACTCATAAATACCCGTCATACTAACGTCCTGCGGCTTTTGCAGCATCTTCAATCCAAGTTGCGAGGTTATTATATCCGTCGTCATTTACCCAATCATAAGTAGAGTACATATCTGAAAAGTATGTTTTTCGCCCATTATCTTCAACATACCAATAGTCAAGCGGATTCTTACCTTGAACGTCACTGCCCTTTTGCGGATCTTTGATTCGATGAATATCAATAGCAATAATGCCTTTTTTCAACTCATAACTGCGCTTAATTTCGTGTTGAACCCATTTGCGATCAAATGTTTCAGCGCCAAATAAAACTACTGTTACTGAAGTTCCTTTAAGTTGATCTTCAATCCATTTTTCTATACCACCAGCTCTTCTTTTAGCTTCCTCAAATTCAGCTTTATCATAAAAAGGCTGTGCTTCACCATCACGCCTTACGACCCAGGAGTTCCTTACCTGAACTACTCTCCTGACGTCTCGCTGATAATGAAAACTAAAAAAAACTTTCCGTGCCATACCGATATTTTCCTTTTAATGTTCGAAACTGCATAAGATATCCTAAAACAGGAGCTCTAAAAAAATAAAGCCAACAATGCAGTAATAAATTTATTATATTTTTGATTTCAACATCATCACTCTCTAAAACCAGTATGTCATTTAATACTCAAAAGACCAACCACACTTGATTCTCTTCATGGAGCTCTCTCTAAACTTTTAAGTCATAAAAAAGGCGAACCGAACGGTTCGCCTTTGCCTATCTACGTATTCACAATTTTAATTGCATTCACAAACTTAATTGTCGCATTCACAATTTTAATTGCAGTTAGTCATCAACCTAATCACTCCTCAATATAGCTTTCCAGTGGCGGGCAGCTACACATAAGGTTACGGTCGCCGTATACATCGTCGATACGGTTTACGCTTGGCCAGAACTTGTTGCGGGCAACGGTAGGTACCGGGTATGCCGCGGTGGTGCGGTCATAGCTACGGTTCCAGTCGTCGTCACAAATATCGGCCAGAGTGTGTGGTGCGTTGTGCAGTGGGTTATCGGTGGCATCCCACTCGCCGCTTTCCACTTTGGCAATCTCTTCGCGAATGTGGATCATGGCTTCTACAAAACGGTCCAGCTCAAACTTCGATTCTGACTCAGTAGGCTCAATCATCAGCGTTCCAGCTACCGGAAAGCTCATGGTGGGCGCGTGGAAACCATAGTCGTTCAGACGCTTGGCGATATCCAGTTCGCTCACTCCGGAGGCTTCTTTCAGCGGGCGCAGGTCGATAATACATTCGTGTGCCACATGGCCGTTACGACCTTTATAAAGTACCGGGTAATGCCCTTCCAGTGAACGCGCCACATAGTTAGCGTTCAGAATGGCAACTTCGGTAGCTTTACGTAAGCCTGCACTGCCCATCATTTTGATGTACATGTAGCTGATAGGCAGAATCGATGCACTACCCCATGGCGCGGCGGAAACCGCACCACAGTCTTTACCCGCACCTTCAATATCCACCACCGTGTGATTCGACAGGAATGGCGCTAAATGCGCTTTTACGCCGATAGGGCCCATACCAGGGCCGCCACCACCGTGAGGAATACAGAACGTTTTGTGCAGGTTTAAGTGCGATACGTCTGAGCCAATAAAGCCAGGTGCGGTAATCCCTACCTGGGCGTTCATGTTGGCGCCGTCCATATACACCTGACCGCCGTACTGATGCACGATATCGCAAATTTCACGCACGGTTTCTTCGTATACGCCATGGGTTGAAGGATACGTGATCATGGCACAAGAGAGATTGCTTCCCACTTCTTCTGCTTTAGCACGCAAATCGTTGAGATCTACGTTACCGTTTTTATCACAGGCAACCACCACTACTTTCAGGCTGACCATTTGCGCTGAAGCCGGGTTTGTTCCGTGGGCAGAGCTCGGGATCAGGCACACATTACGATGCCCTTCGCCACGGCTCTCGTGGTAGCGCTGAATGGCCAGCAAACCGGCGTATTCGCCCTGAGCACCTGAGTTAGGTTGCATAGACAGCGCATCGTAGCCGGTAATGCTGATTAGCCAGTCGCTGAGCTCGCTGATCATCTCCTGATAACCTGCTGCCTGATCCAGCGGCGCAAACGGGTGCAGCTGACCAAACTCAGGCCAGGTAACCGGGATCATTTCGGCCGTAGCATTCAGCTTCATGGTGCATGAACCTAAAGAAATCATCGAGTGATTAAGCGCTAAGTCTTTGTCTTCGAGGCTCTTAATGTAACGCAGCATCTCGGTTTCTGAGTGATAGCTGTTAAACACTTCGTGCGTAAGGTAGTCACTGGTACGTACCAGGTCGCCCGGAATAGACTGGCTGCCCTGAGTCGTCACCTGGGCATCAAGGTCGTCAATGCTCAGGCCATGATCGTCACCAATTAATACGCTGAACAGGTTCAGAATGTCGTCGCGGGTTGTGGTTTCATCCAGCGCGATACTCAACGCGCCTTCAAGATCTGCACGCAGATTGAGGCCCAGTGCCAGCGCTTTTTCAATTACACTTTCTTTATTATCCACCAGCACGGTGAGCGTATCAAAGTAAGTGCAGTGCTTAAGTGCCAGGCCTTTTTTGGTTAAACCGGCAGCCAGAATATCGGCAAAACGGTGAATACGGCTGGCGATGGTTTTAATGCCTTCAGGACCATGGTAAACCGCGTAGAATGAAGCCATGTTGGCCAGTAGTACCTGGGCAGTACAGATATTTGAGTTAGCTTTTTCGCGGCGAATATGTTGCTCGCGTGTTTGCAGCGCCATACGCAGCGCCTGACGACCACGGGTGTCTTTACTTACGCCAATGATACGGCCTGGTAATGAACGCTTATAAGCATCACGGGTGGCAAAAAAGGCGGCGTGTGGACCACCGTAGCCCATGGGTACACCAAAACGTTGGGCACTGCCCAAGGCTACATCTGCACCTAATTCCCCGGGCGATTTCAGCAGCGCCAGACTCATCAGGTCGGTGGCAACCGCTACAATCCCTTTTTTGGCCTGCACCGCGGCAATGGTGTCGGTAAGATCTTTTACTTCACCGGTGGTGCCAGGGTATTGCAGTAACGCCCCGAACACTTCGTGATCGGCGGCCTGCTCGGCAGGGCCGGTAATAATGCCAAAACCAAACATCTCAGCACGGGTTTCCACTACGTCGAGGGTTTGTGGGTGCACGTCATCGGCCACAAAGAACAGATTGGCTTTTTTGTTTTTGGATACCCGTTTGGCCAGCGCCATGGCTTCGGCCGCCGCGGTACCTTCGTCCAGCAATGAGGCTGAGGCCAGTTCAAGACCAGTTAAGTCGATGGTCAGTTGCTGGAAGTTCAGGATAGCTTCCAAACGTCCCTGGGCAATTTCCGGCTGATACGGCGTATAAGCGGTATACCAGCCTGGATTTTCCAGCACGTTACGTAAAATCACGTTTGGCACGTGGGTATCGTAATACCCCATGCCAATAAACGAGCGGTTAATTTTATTCTTTGCGGCGGTCGCTTTAAGCGCTGCCAGCGCTTCAACTTCGGTGGCGCCTTCGCCGGCTTCTATTGGTTTATCCAGACAAATGCTATTTGGCACGGTCTGCTCAATAAGGTCATCCAGTGAGCTGGCGCCCACCTTGTCCAGCATTTGCTGTATTTCTTCTTCGCTGGGGCCAATATGACGGCCAACAAAGGCATTTTTTTGCTCTAACTGAGCCAGTGAAATTGAAGCGTTTGACATAATTCGTTAAGCATCTGCAATAGAGTAAAAAGAATAAACAAAGGGGCCAATACCGCCCCTTTATTATCAATGTTGTAACGTCAGACTTATTCGTCGTCTTCGATGCTGGCGGCGTAGCCTTCAGCGTCGAGGAGCTCGTCTACTTCAGCCACATCGTCGGCCTTGATTTTAAATAACCAGCCGTCACCGTATGGGTCTGAATTGACCAGCTCTGGCGAGTCTTCAAGTTCTTCATTTACCGCCAGCACTTCGCCAGTGATTGGGGTGTAAACGTCTGATGCAGCTTTGACCGATTCGGCTACAGCCACGTCATCGCCTGCATTTACCTGATCACCCACATCCGGTAAATCAACAAATACCATATCACCTAATAAATCCTGCGCGTGTTCAGTGATACCAATGGTAAAAACTCCGTCACCTTCCGGGCGAACCCACTCGTGTGACGCCGCGTATCGTAAATCATTTGGGATAGTACTCATGTGTATTCCTGCTCTTCGTTAAATTGTTATAAAACACTTTTTCCATTGCGGACAAAACTGGGCTTAACCACTTCTACTTTAACCCACTTTTTACGCATTTCCACCTCTACGGTGCTGCTGTTAGTCGCAGGAATACGCGCCATGGCTATGGCATGTCCCAAGGTAGGTGAGAAGGTACCCGACGTAATAATGCCCGCTTCGCCTTCTGCTGTTTTGACGTTAAGTCCGGCGCGCAATACGCCCTTTTCTTTCATCACCAGGCCAACCAGCTTCCGGGTGCCCTGCTCACGCTGAGCTTCAAGCGCTGCACGTCCCACAAAGTCACGATTGGTCGGTTCCCAGGTCACTGTCCAGCCCATGTTCGCTTCCAGCGGCGAAATAGTTTCGTCCATGTCCTGGCCATATAAATTCATACCCGCTTCCAAACGCAGCGTATCGCGTGCGCCCAGTCCGCTGGGTTTTACGCCGGCATCGAGCAAGCTCTGCCATAGCTCAGGGGCTTTTTCCACCGGTACCATTATCTCGTAACCAGCTTCACCGGTATAACCGGTAGTAGCAATAAACAGGTCTTCGGCCTGCACACCGTAAAATGGCTTCATGCCTTCTACCGCTTCATTCTGTGCGTTAGAAAACACCACGGCCGCTTTAGCTTTAGCCTCTGGTCCCTGCACTGCGATCATAGCGAACTCAGGGCGCTCGGTAACCGTTACCTCAAAGCCTTCGGTTTGCTTTCTCAGCCAGTTCATGTCTTTTTCGCGGGTCGCCGAGTTCACCACCATGCGGTAGTTAGTCGCATCAAAATAATACACAATCAGATCGTCAACCACGCCACCATCGTCGTTGAGCATGCCGCTGTATAACGCTTTGCCTTTGTCCTTAAGCTTTTCAACGTCGTTAGCCAGCAGGTAACGCAGGTAGTCTTTAGCCTGGCTGCCGGTAACGTCAACAATGGTCATATGCGACACGTCAAACATACCCGCTGCCTGGCGTACAGTATGGTGTTCTTCGATTTGCGACCCGTAGTGAAGCGGCATATCCCAGCCGTGGAAATCGACCATCTTGGCACCTGATTCAAGGTGTTTGTTGTATAACGCGGTGCGTTGTGTAGTTGCGCTGCTCATTGTGGCTTACCCGACATTGTGAAGATGTTGCATAAAAGTATAGGGAGACCTGGCAATGACAACAAATTGGAAATTCTTATCAATACATTTAAAATACTTATATACAAAAGCTTAAATATCAGAATTACTAATCTTTATGATGAAGCAGCTTTCCCTCGATAACCTGCGCACCTTTGTTGGTGTCATTGAACAAGGCGGCTATGCCAAGGCCGGTCAGTGGCTTGGGCGCTCTCAGCCTGCCATCAGCCTGCAAATAAAAAAACTGGAAGAACAACTGGGTAAAAAGCTGTTCACTAAAGTAGGTCAACGGCACTTACCGAGCTCTGATGGCAACTGGCTGTACCCAAAGGCCAAGGAGCTACTGGAACTTAACGACAGTATTTTTCGTAGCCTGGATCCCACCCCGCTACGCGGCCGCATGCGATTAGGGATCCCCAATGAGTTTGCATCAACCTTGCTGCCCGGCCTGATTGGCGAGTTTTCCAAACGCTATCCGGATGTCTCACTGGAAGTGACTTCAGCGCTGAGCCGCGAACTGCTTCACCCGTCACGACGGAATGATTTTGACATGATTCTGGCGCTGGTAAACCCCGAGCAGGCAACCGATGGCGATGTGATCCTGGAAGATGAGGTGGTCTGGGTTGGCGATCCGGCGCACCCTCTGATCACCCCGAATATTGCTCTGGTTCTGGCGCCCGATGGCTGTATTTATCGCAGTCGCGTGATAACCCACCTTAAACGACAAACCACGGCCTGGAAGATAAGTTACACCAACGCCGATTTATCCGGCCTGGTAGCGGCGATTCAACAAGGCCTTGGCATCACTGCACTGGCCCGCTCCAGTATGCCAGCGAATCTGATGGAGCTGAAACACCGCAACCTGCCGGCCCTGGGGGGGATCAACGTATGCCTGTTTATTCAGTCTACCCAGCACCCGGTTGTAAGCAGAACACTGGCAGACTTTATTACTCGTCGATTAAGAGAAGGTTAATCGGCATCAGAACTTGGGGGATCGCAACTTTGCACTATACTTTGCCCAAAGACCCTGTTTTTCGAAAATATGCTAAGTACCCCCATAGACAGCAATTTGGTTGACGATGACTATTCCTTGTTAACCTGTGACATGAATGCAGAGGAAGCCGCCCAGCTTACCCCGGTGTTTCAGACACTCACCGATCACCTGAGTCTCGATGGCGCTATGCTGCTGTGTCATTCGCGCTCGCTGTGGAATCAGCTTTATTTCACTACCGAGCAATCTCTGGACAGCGATTTTATCGAGTCTTTGCTGGGGCAATTCCGGGCCGAGAGTCGCTGGCATTGTCCCGCCGGTATTCTCGACTTTGCCCTGCCTTGTCACGACGAGCTGGCAGCACTTACCTTATTCAGTGAACCACTCAATATAGAACTCAGCCTGTGCGTGATGCTAAAGGCTGGCACTACCGCAGATGAAGCGCTGTTTGATCGCTTACAGCATTACTTGCAAATACTCACTACCCTTTGTGAGCACATTACCCGGCAGCGCATTTTACAAGCCAGGCTAATTAAGAAAAAACGTCTTGGTTTTATTGTAGAGGCTACCGGGGCTGGCACCTGGGAATGGGAGATCCCTTCCAAGCGCGTACAACTCAACGCCCGCTGGGCGAATATGCTTGGTTACCAGCTTCACGAGCTGGGCCCGCTGTCGATAGATACCCTATTTGATGCCATGCACCCTAAAGACCGCGAGACAGCCAAAGCTTTACTGCACGACTGTGTTCAGGGCCACACGGAATATTACAATTTAGAATGCCGCATGCAGCATAAAAGCGGCGAATGGATGTGGTTTCTCGAGCGGGGCAAGGTTACAGACTATAACGAAAAGGGCGAGCCAGTGCTGATGGCAGGCACCCACACGGATATTAATGACAAAAAGCGTATCGAAATTGCGCTCGCCGAAAAGGCCAGTTTTCAGCAGTTAATGTTCGACCACCTGCCGGTGTACTTATTTGTTAAAGACACCGATTACCGCATTGTGATGGCCAATGAGCAATTTATCTCACTTTATCCGCCCGAGAAACGGCATAAAGTGATTGGGTATACAACGGTGGAAGAATACAACAAGGACGAAGCCGCGCAGTTTTTGCGTATGGATATCCTGGCCTTTGCCTCAGGCAGTTCAGAAAACGAGGAGCAGATCCAGTTTCCCAACGGCGAAATCCGTACTCTGTGGACAAAGAAAGTCCGCTTTGAGGATGCCCGGGGACAATCTTTTATTTTGGGTGTGGCTACCGACATTACCAACGTGAAGGCCAGTGAACTGGCTATGCAACTGGCAAAAACTGAAGCGGAGCAGGCCAATCAGGCCAAAAGTGAATTTTTGGCCGTCATGAGTCATGAGATCCGTACGCCAATGAATGGCATTATGGGTATGTTACAGCTGGCGTTACAGCACGCCAGTGACGAACAACAACAACGCCGCCTCGAGCTGGCCCGCACCAGTGCCAGTGCCTTGCTTACCATCATCAACGATATTCTCGATTTCTCTAAAATCGAAGCCCAGAAAATGGAGCTTGAATACGCGCCTATTGACATAGATTTACTGGTACAACGCATCGTCGAGGAACAATTAGTTCACCTGAGCACAAAACCGGTACAACTCCAGGTCGATTTGAGTGACTTACCCTTTAACCGACTTACCGGCGATGAGGTACGTCTGGGGCAGGTGTTAACCAATTTGCTGTCTAACGCGATTAAATTTACTGCCGAGGGCGAGGTTCGTCTGAGTCTGCACGGCATTCCGCTGGATAGCGAACATATTCTGCTTCAAATCACCGTTGAAGATACCGGAATAGGCATGTCCGAAGCCCAGCAACAAGTATTGTTTAAGCCGTTTAGCCAGGCCGACTCGTCAACTACCCGGCGTTTTGGCGGCACCGGCCTCGGTCTGTCTATTGTACAGCGCCTGACTCACATGATGAAAGGCAAAGTCACCGTAACCAGTAAACTCAATGAAGGTAGTCAGTTTACCGCAACGGCAACATTAACTTCGCCGGTACGCCTGCAACAGCTACCGGAGGTAGGCGGTGTTATCGTGCTGAGTTCACTGCACAGTCAGGCGCGATTGCTGTGTAAACAGTTGGCAGTCTGGAAAGTTCGCTTTGTATTAATTGACTCGCTTGACTCGCTGGCTGAGTTCAGCGAAAAAATGACGCCCAATATGGATTGGCTAATTATTGATGCTGCGCTACAAACTGAATTCAGCGCCTGGAGGAGCAGTAAAAAACAGGCCCACCGGGTTGGGTCATTACCCGCCAATCTGGCTATCCTTGCCGACCGCAATACTGCCAGTAACGCCACGTCTATACCTGACAATACACTTCATACGCTTAATAAGCCGGTTTTACGGCATGAGCTTTTCGACTTATTGCAGGGCTCAGCCAAACACGTTGCAAAGAATGCCGATCTGTCGTTCATCCCCTCCCACCAGATGGTGGCACCAACAGGTCGCATCCTGATAGCTGAAGACAATCCTATTAATCGCGAGGTTGCTTTTTATATGCTGCAGGACGCAGGCCTCTCGGTGTTATCGGCCGAAGATGGCAAACACGCGATCGACTTGCTGAACACCAACAATGATATCGCGCTTGTTCTGATGGATTGCCGCATGCCGGTAATGGATGGCTTTGCTGCCACCTATGCTATCCGTACCGGCAAGGCTGGTGAGCAATACAAAGATATCCCCATCGTGGCGTGCACTGCGAATGCTTCAGTACAGGATAAACAAGAATGCCTGCAAGCCGGCATGAACGCCTACATTACTAAGCCGTTACGTAAAAAAATTCTCATCGACACCGTTTTAGCGATGCTTAACCCCGATTTTACCATCTGACAATACTGGCTTTTTTCCGGCCTTCCTGTCAGCTCTCATTGTGCGTCACACGCACTACTATGAGCTGGCAGTTTATTTTTAATTACGGAGAAAAATCATGAGTAAAACACCCCTTATCCCACTTCAGCCTCACCAACTGTTAAGCGTTACTGGTGCAGGTATAGTTTCTTTACCAGGCCTGTTTCCTATTCCTATGCCAGCCCCAATGCCAGGCCCGGTGATCATTCCCGACGACAAGGAGGATGACACCATTTTTGTAGGGCTTAAGGTAGCCCCGATGGAATAACCCGGTTTAAGAGAGGCTGGCGGCAGCCGCGGCCAGCCTCTTTATTTTAAGCCTTCAGAGGCTCAAGTTTACCCAGTGGTTCAGCCAGAGACTCTGGCGGCGAGGTGAACCAGGCCGGGCCTTCAGGAGTCATGTATAAACAATCTTCCAGTCGCACACCAAACTCGCCGGGTAAATAAATGCCGGGTTCATTAGAAAAGCACATACCAGCTTGCAGCGGGGTACTTTCGCCTTTAACGAAATTAACACTTTCGTGCCCTTCCATACCAATCCCATGACCAGTTCGGTGGGATAACCCGGGCAGCAGATAATCCGGCCCGTAACCTAATTCGGTATAGTATTGGCGCACCGCATCGTCCACACTGCCGGCGGGTTTACCAAGTTGCGCCGCCGAAAATGCGATTTCCTGCCCTTTACGGACAGTTTGCCACACCTGCTGTTGCTTTTTATCTGGCTCACCAAACACAAACGTACGGCTAATATCAGACTGGTATCCGTGCACCGCACAACCGCAATCCATCAATACTACAGAGCCATTGCCGATTACCTGTTGCTGGCGGGTACCGTGAGGGTATGCGCTGGCTTCGTTGAACAGTGCCAGGCTCCACGGCCGGCTGCCTCCCAGCGCCACCATGGCCTGGTTCATCATGCTCTTAACTTCGGTCTGAGACATGCCTTTGCGCAACCGTTTATACACGTAGCCGTAAGCCGCCAGGGTTATTTCATTGGCCTTATGCATCAGCTTAAGCTCATGCGCCGACTTCATCATTCTGCAGCCGCGGGTAACCGGTTCGGCGCTTACCGCACTCAGCTGTGGGTTAGCACTCAGGATCCCGTCGGATACAAAAAAGCGCACGCTGTTTTCAAAGCCAACGGTGCCCTTTTTAATACCGCGATCAGCCAGGATTTTCGCCACTAATGCAAACGGGCTCTGGTGCTCCTGCCATACCCGCACATCATCGCCTACTTCCAGGGATTCGCGGATACTGGGCTCTTCGAAGAACGGGCAAACTACGCCAATCTCACCTTCACGGGGGATCACAACCCCGGTAAGCCGTTCGCTGCGCCACCACTGAATACCGGTGAAGTACACCATGGCCGCACCGGGTTCCAGAACAATGGCATCGATGTTTTGTTGTAACATCAGTTGTTGTGCCCGGGCGATCCGGGTAAGTCTTTCACTGGCAGAAATGGGCGACAAGTCGCCCACCAGTGATGACAGAGAAGCCAGCTCTTCATGCTGCTCTGCGGCGCCCGCCTTGCCAGCCAGCAACAAACTTACGCTACTTAAGCCGGTTAACTTTAAAAATGTACGTTTATCCATATCTCGTTCTTCTTGTTTGGATGTTAAAACTTATGCGTAAACATTGAGCGCGAGGGAATTTCTATCAGGCGGGTCTGTCGCCCATCCAGATACCAGACGCCGGTGTCATCAAAAAACGCATCTTCTTCCAGCATAATGCGAATTTCTTTGCCCCAGGGTTCCACCATCACCGCGTTATTCAGCTCAATACTGTATGCAGTATTCAGATGCAGCGGGTAATCACCGTCGCCCGGTACACCGCCCTGCTTATCCCACATACCCAGTGTGGTACCTGCTGCATGGCCGTGATAACCCAGCGGGTGAGTATAAATCGTCGGTTTTAATCCGGCCGCTTTTGCTTTGGCCAGACTGCTTGCCAGCACCTCGTTACCAGTGCGGCCTGCAGCGAACTCACCGGTAAAGATATCCTGTAACTGATTGCCTTTTTGCAGCGCCTGCTGAAGGTATTCCGGCGCGCTGTTCTCACCCGGCATTAAAATATAGGCATGCTGCTGAGTATCGGTATTAAGGCCCAGATAGGTAATGCCAAAATCCACATGCAGCAAATCACCGGGCATAATTACCTCGGCCTTATCATCGTCAAACGTGGTTTCATGATCAAAGCGCTGATTATCGCTTCGCTGCAAGGATACAGATGGATGAAACCAGGTGGAAAGCTTTAATTCTGCCACCCGCTCCCTGAACCACCACACCAGATCTTCAGTTGTAGTTTGGCCCACGGTGATGGTTTTGGCTGAAAAGCCTTCGGCGATGATCTGATGGGCGACCGCTACCATTTTCTTGTAGTGGGCAATCTCGGCATCAATGCGGGTTTCCAGCCAGCTAACGGCGAGCGGCTCGGCCGATACCACCCGCGACTGGTATTTTTCAGGGAGTTCGGCCATCAATCTGGCACGATCGGTAACGGCAAGACCATCGGCATGGGCCCAGATTTCTGACTGGTTAACGCCGATAGTTTTGGGATCAAAACGTTTAATAATTGCATTCAGCGCCTGCCACTGATCCGGCTGCGCAGATTTATCCCAGGCCCGCTCAAACATACTGCCCACCTTGTAAGGCGCAACCGCCAACGTATGCACTTTGCCCTGCTCATCCCTGGCGATAACCAGAATAGTGGTGCGTCTGGCGGTTTGCAGCCAATCTGCCGGCAGGAAGGTGCGTAATACCGGGTCTTCATTGTACTCACGGCTAATCATCAGCCACATGTCAATGCCGCTGCGGCTCATTAACTGGGGTAAGAGTAGCTCCACCCGCTTTGCCAGCAAGGTATTCTGCACTTGTGCGCGTTCGCGCAATGAAAGTAGTTCGTCGGCCGGTGCAGCCTGACTGTTAAATACAGCTAAACCGCTCAGTAGCAGTAATACATTCAACACTCGCATACCCGGTATGCTCCTGATTATGATCAAAGGTTTATACCAATCCGCATAGAAGTTTACCCTCTCAGAGTGATCCCTGAGGGCTAGTCGAAAACGACTTAGATCACGACGCGTTCTCTGTGGCATAGTCATTCTATGTCCAGAGGGCGCAACACAGATGTAAGTCGTTTTGGCCACTCCCTTCGGGCAATTCCCTGAGGGCGAGCTACCAGGCTTTCTGGCGTTGTTACGCTTGCTTGATTTGGAACCACCAAACCTGTGCAACCAAGCCTAGCCAGAAAGCCTGACAGTCTTGCTGAGTGGGCAAACTTCTATGCGGATTGGTATTGGCTACTGTATGCCCACTTGGCGGGAGTTGCAACGCCAGCGCGATAAGCTGGCGTGCGATGGCGTAAAGGTTGGGCTCAGGACTAGCTGTTTACCAGCCCATTGCCTGAGTAATAAAACGTTGTTTAATCGCCGGGATAGCATCGGCCGTGCACATACCCACGCCGCGGATTAGCTTTTTGAGTGGATGGCTGCCACCAAACAGTTGTTTAAAGCTTTCCATGGCAGCAATCATCTTAACCGCCTCACTCTTACGGGCCCGTTCAAAGGCTCTTAACTGACGCGCCTGATGGAACGCCGCCTGCTCTGCAGCCAGCTTTTGCAGGCTGTCCGCCAGGGCAAACGCATCCTGTAAACCGAGGTTTGCGCCTTGTCCGGCTAACGGATGTATCGTGTGCGCCGCATCACCAATGATGACCAGGCCATCGCTGAGCCACTGGCGGGCATAGCGCATGGTTAGCGGGAAGTGCATACGTGCACTTTCAACTGAGATTTCGCCCACGTCGCCTTCGATAGCAACTTGCAGGGCTTTGGCGAAATCACTGTTAGACAACGCCAGTAACTCATCGGCTTGCTGACTGTCTTGCGACCAGACTATAGAGCATAAGTCAGGCTCGCTTAAGGGTAACAACGCCAGCGGCCCGTTCGGTGTGAACACCTGGCGCGCCACTTTACCGTGAGGCGCTGCGGTTTTGATGGTTGCCACAATGGCGGTATGACCGTAATCCTTAAATGTCAGCGGAAAGTTAGCATATTTGCGAATAGCCGAATTAGCCCCATCGGCACCCACTAACAACCGGCAGGACACCACTTCGTCGCTGTCCAGCATAAGCATGGTTTCGGATTGTCCGCTTAACACTTTGGCAATGTGGGTCGACGGTAACATCTGCACATTGGGCTGCTGACTAACCTGATGATGTAATGCGTTTACCAGAGACTGGTTTTCAATGATATGCCCCAGTTCAGAGGTACCCATTTCTTCACTACTGAACTGGATCCGGCCGAAACTATCCTGATCCCAAACCTGCATTTGCGTATAGGCACTCAGGCGTTGCTGGTCGATATGTTGCCACACACCCAGTTGCTCAAGCACCTGTTTATTGGCCGCGTTAATTGCTGACACCCGAAGTTCGGGCTGCTCTGAGAGAGGCTTGGCTATGGGAGTGGTGTCGATCAGAATGACCGACAGGTCGGCCTCTTTCAGAGACCGGGCCAGTGCCAGTCCCACCATGCCTGCGCCAACAATTGCGATGTCCGCCTGATACATATTTTAAGTCCTGTATTATTTGGATTTACTGTCCAAAACCCATGGTCTGACGAACAAACTTCTGCGACAGACCGTCGCAAAATTCCATCGCCAGTAAGCCGGCATTCCGCCCTGCCACCAGTGGTGCATAGCGATTGGAGAACAGTCTTACCAGACCATCCGTTAAACCGATGGTAGTCGTTTTATCCTTTACTCTGGTTTGCCGGTATTGGTTTAACACCGCAAAAACTCCCGGGTCGCTTGCGCTTTCCAGAATATCGGCCAGTGCCAGTACATCCCTGAGCCCAAGGTTAAAGCCCTGTCCTGCAATGGGATGCAACGCCTGTGCGCCATTGCCAACTACCACGCAACGATGGCCGGTAAATTCGCGGATCTGATTTAACACCAACGGATAACTGTGACGGCTGCCTACCTTGTTAATCAAACCATGACGATAACCGACTTGTTGCTGCAAACGGCTGATAAACTGCGCCTGTGGCCACTTCAGGGCGGCTTCCGCCTCGTCGTGGCTTAAGGTCCAGACTAACGAATAACAGTTAGCGTAGTCACTGCTGTCATCTTCAGCAAAGGGCAGCAGAGCCAGCGGCCCGTTTGGCGTAAAGCGTTCGTGGGCCCAACCGTTATGTGGCTCGCTCAATTGCACGTTGGCAATCAGCGCAGACTGGCCGTAATCTTCGCTGCTACGCTTGAAATTAAGTTTATCCGCCAGCTCAGAGCGCCCGCCATCTGCCAGCACCAGTAAACCGGCGGTTAACGTGCTGCCATTGCTAAGCTGAAGCTCAATGCTATCGGCAGACTGGTTAATTTCATCAACCGTGACACCTTCCAGAACGCTGAGTTCTGGCAGCCCGACGGGAAAAAGCTGCTGGCCGAGTGCCTGAATTCCCACTACCTGGCCAAAACTTTGTAACTGATAATCACTGGCGTGCAGGCGGGTCTGACCAATAAATCCCTGGTCGGAAACCAGTATATGTTCGATGGGCGTAGCGAAGGCTTTTTTAAGATCTACGCCCAGTTCAGTTAGCGCCTGTTCGGTGCGTTTTGCCAGGGCGATTACTCTCGCATCAAACCCCGGATGGCTGTGCGGATCCCGGCTAAATTGGTTGGCGTCGATTAAGGTAACACTGTGGCGGCCCTGCCTGACAAGCAAACGCGCCAACGCTGAGCCCACGGCTCCGCCACCCACAATAACAATATCTGACTGGTTATTCTTTGCCACTGACTGTGTTTAATCCTTCTACGGGCATTCAGCCCTCGGCCATTAAGGCTTCAATGTCTGCAATGGTTTTCGGCACATCACCGGTTAACATCTGGTAACCCTCACCGGTAATAACGATATTATCTTCAATTCGGATCCCTATGCCGCGATACTGCTCGGGAATATCGTCTTCAACCGGTATATACACACCCGGCTCAACGGTAATAACCATACCGTCAGCCAGCGGTCTGGGCTGGCCATCCAGCAGGTAATCGCCAACATCATGAACGTCGAGGCCAAGATAATGCCCCAGACCATGCATGAAGAAGCGCCGCCAGCTTTTACTGGCCAGCGCTTGTTCCGGGCTTTCTTTTAATAAGCCTAATTCACAAAGGCCACGGCAAATAACCTCAATCACCACTTCCGTCACTGCCGGTAATGTTACCCCGGCTTTCAGTTGCGCCAGAGCAGCCAGTTGCGCATCAAGCACCAACTGATACACCCTCGCCTGTGCAGCAGTAAATTTGCCGTTTACCGGAAACGTGCGGGTGATGTCGGCAGCATAGCCGTGAAATTCGGCCCCTGCATCGATCAGGATCAAGGAACCATCAGCTATTTGCTGGTTATTTTCGGTGTAATGCAGGATACAGGCGTTCTCGCCACCACCCACAATGGTGCCGTAAGCGGATTGCCGGGCACCGGCCATGGCAAACTCATGGTGTAATTCCGCCTCAAGCTGGTACTCGTAGCAGCCGGGCGAAGCAAACTGCATGGCCCGGCAGTGAGCCCGGGCTGATATTTCGGCAGCCTGGGTCATAACGGCAATTTCTTCACGCGATTTAAGTAACCGCATTTCGTGAATTAACGGCCGGCAGTCCACCAGCGCCGTGGGCGCTAAGTTTTGTTTCGGTGTTTTACGCAGGGTATCCAGTACGGCAAATACCGCCTCATCGGCAAAAGCAAATTCACCCTGCGGGAAAAAGACCTGCTGATGACCTTCGAGCCATTCGGTCAGCACCTCCGGCAGCACATCGGTGGGATAAGCTTCATCCAGCTTGAACGTTTCCAACGCCTGCTCTGGACCCAGCCGTTTGCCGTGCCAGATTTCGAGCTGCGGATCTTTAGCCTGGCATACCAGTGCGCGGTAATCCCCGGCGTAGCGCTCGTGGTTAGAGAGTAACAGCCAGGCGTCGGGCTCATTAAAGCCGGTCAGATACCAGAAATCGCTGTTTTGTCGAAACACATATTCGGTGTCACGGCTGCGGGTAACCAATTGCGCTGCCGGCAGCACCAACACGCTCGACGGCGGTAACTGGCGCAGCAGACGGGTTTGACGCTGACGAAATTGCTTTACCGTAACCATTAATGTACAGAAGGCGTGTCTTGTTGGTCGTCGAGCAGAGACTGGCCCAGTTCGTTAAAACACAGCAACGCAGAAATGCGTACGTATTCTACCACTTCGTGCAGGGCTTGCTCTGACTCTTCGTCATCGTTCATGGGTTCTTCCATGCGGGCGATATCCGAGAAATCCTCCAGCGCTTCGCGCACATCATCGGAGCAATTACTGAGCTTTTGCTGATACAAACCAAACCCGGCCATAAATCCCTGAACCCAGTTGATCAATGCCAGACCGCGGTCGTTAATAGGCTGATTATCATCTGGCAGCATCAGGCGTAAAGCAAACTGGCCATCGACCAGTTGCTGACAGGTTTCATTAAACAGGTTTTGCAATTGTGAAACCACAGAAGAGGCCAGCGGCTGCCCCTGATTCATGGTGTCCTGCAGTACCACCAGCCATTGCTGCTCACTCAGTGACATGCCGCCACACAGCATGCCGCACATCATGCCATGGATTTCAGCGCCATCCACAACCATCTCGTTATCGGCAAGGCATTGGGTTAAAGAATCAAATTCAGTGGACATAGGGTATTCCATAAACAATTTGTCCAATGCTAACAAATGCACTGGTTTAAATCCAAAACTCCCGCTCATATAAACAGCTAAGCGGGTACAAAATAAGCATTTGAATATCATATGACGTATCGTGTCTGGCAGTTCAGGGCTGATTCTACTATGATCACCTTTCGCAAGTTATTCATCACAGACTTGCATAGCGACGCAGAGGGCGTAAACTTACTCCTTTGAATTCGCTAACAACAATGTCTCCTGGGGTGTTTGCCAGTCTATTCATGTCCCTGGCCGATGCTATTTACCAAGGAAGTTGACTTGTTACTATTGAGCAAGCTCGGCTCGTACCGAGAAGCCTACGGTAATAATGATGCTTCCGCCCTGAACTTTTCGGTTCTAGGGCGAACAATAGACAGCGGCACTTTGGGAGACGCCATTTATCGACGGAATTAATAATGGCAATAATAAACTTTGGATCGGTAAATATTGACCATGTCTACCAGGTCGACCATTTCGTGCAACCCGGCGAAACTATCGCATCGACCAACTACCAGCAATTACTCGGCGGCAAAGGTGCCAACCAGTCTATCGCTCTGGCAGCAGCCGGCGCGGAAGTTCGCCATGTCGGCAAGGTAAATCAGTCAGACAGCTCATTTAAGCAAACCCTGATCAAGCACGGCATCGACTGCCAGTTTTTACAGTGTGTCGAGGCGCCTTCCGGCCACGCCATTATTCAGGTTACCCCCTCGGGCGAAAACGCTATCGTACTGTTTGGCGGTGCCAATCAGGAAATCGGCAGCAAAGAAATCATGCATGCGCTGGATAAAGCCCGGCCATCCGACTGGGTATTGACCCAGAATGAAACCAGCGGCCTGGCCGAAACGCTTCAGCAAGCCAAACAAAAGCACATCAAAGTCGCCTTTAATCCGGCGCCTATGAGTGAGTCGGTGAAGTCTTTGCCCCACGAATGCATCGATCTGCTGATCGTCAACGAAGTGGAAGCTGCCGAGCTCTCCGGCGAGCAGGAACTCGACGCCATCATTGAACACTATAAAACCCAGTGGTCACATGCTGAGGTTATTATCACGCTGGGTAAAGCTGGTGTGATTATGCTCAAGAACCAACAAACCATTCAGGTCGACGCTTTTGTAGTGGATGCAGTAGATACCACCGCCGCCGGCGATACCTTTATAGGCTATTTTTTAGCGGCTTACAGTCAGCATGCGGATGCCCGTCAGGCATTAAAACGCGCCTGCGCGGCATCAGCCATATCCGTCACCCGGGCTGGCGCGGCTCAGTCGATCCCCGAAGCCAAAGAAGTCGATCGCTTTTTAGCGAAACACACCGGCTAAACGGCAGAGTAAAAAGCATTAATTGAGAATATTATGACGCACAAAATTATTATCGACACGGATCCGGGCATCGACGATGCTATGGCGATCTTTTTTGCCTTTCAGTCACCTGAAATAGAAGTACTTGGCCTGACCACAGTATATGGCAACATTCCGGTTAGCATGTCGGCGCGCAACGCACTTACACTCTGTGATATTGCCGGCCGCCAGGACGTACCGGTTACTAAAGGTGTGGCGCTCCCCTGGGTAGGCCCCGAGTCTGACTACGCTCACTTTGTGCATGGCGACGACGGCTTCGGTAACATCGATTACCCGCCTTCAACCCGCGAGGTTGACCCTCGTAGTTCGGCCGAATTCATTGTTGAAATGGCCCGCAAGCACCCCGGCGAGATTACTTTGGTAGCCATTGGCCCGCTAGGTAACATTGCCCTGGCGCTGCGCCTGGAACCTGAATTACCAAAACTGGTAAAAGGGATCAGCATTATGGGGGGTGCCGCTTTTGTTCCCGGTAATGTTACCCCCGTAGCTGAAGCGAACATCTGGAACGACGCCCACGCCGCTGACATTGTTTTCTCAGCCGACTGGGAAGTTAAAATGTTTGGTCTGGACGTTACCCTGTTTGCCCCGACCGACCCGAAATTTGTAGATATTCTGGCAGAGAAAAATCCGGTGATGGGTGGCTTTATGCAAAAAGCCTCACAATTCTACATTGATTTTTACTCACAAAATCGCGATGAAAAAGTGTGCTTCTTCCACGACGCTTTCCCTATTGCGCATTTAGTGAAGCCGGAACTGTTTGAGTTTACCCGTGGCAACATTCGCGTATCCACCGACGAACTAAACCGCGGCCAGACAGTCGTAGCAGAGCCAGGCACCACCGCCAGCCCGCTATGGACCGAAGCAAAATTTGTGCAGGCCGCCACCGGCGTGAAGCACGACGAGCTTTTCCAGCTGTTTATCGACACTTACGCGCTGTAAAGTACTAAGCCCTGCCTCGTGGTAGGGCATCTTATTCCGCCTATGACCAACACCAACCCACAATCCCGCCGGGCACTGCGCCAATCACTGCGCGCTAAACGCAATGCCTTAAGCGCTGGCCAGCAAAGTGAAGCAGCCCGTTTACTCTGCAAGCAGATTCAGTCGATTATGACTCAGCCAAACAGCGCCGTGGCAGGGTATCTGGCTAATGACGGTGAAATCGACTTAACACCCACCATAAAAGCTTGCCAACCAAACGGCGTGGTTACCCTACCGGTGTTACACCCGTTTACCGGTAAGCATCTGCTGTTTCAGACCTTTACTGAGCAGACACCAATGACTTTAAATCGCTTTGGGATAAGCGAACCAGCACTCGACAGCACGGCGATCCGCGCGCTAAGCCAACATCAGTTGCTGCTAATGCCATTGGTAGGGTTTGATGCTCGGGGCAATCGTTTGGGTATGGGCGGCGGCTTTTACGATCGCACCCTGGCTAATATTACTAGCCTGGATAACCGCCCTACCCTGGTTGGCGTTGCCCACGATTGCCAGCAGGTTGATGAATTGCCCGTTGAGCCCTGGGATGTGCCATTGGATCTTATCGTTACGCCAACGCAAATCATCTCCCCCCGCTGACAAAGGTTTACGCCTGCTCATTTCCTGGCGTGATATTCAGTTTTTAACGCCGGATGATTCTATAATTCCCTATGCGAAGTGAGGTAAATTCGGCTAAAATACCGCCTCTTTTTTTCAGCGGGTATTAGCATGGATCAGAACGCGAAAAAGCAGGCGGTAGGCCGCGCTGCAATAAAATATGTAGAGCCAGACACCATTATTGGTGTTGGTACGGGCTCTACTGTTAACTATTTCATCGACGCACTGGCCGATATTAAACATCAGATTGCTGGTGCAGTATCTAGCTCGGTCGCTTCTACAGAGCGTTTAAAGGCGCTGGGCATAGACGTATTTGAACTCAATGAAGTCGACAGCCTGTCTATTTATGTTGATGGCGCTGATGAGGTTACCGAACACAAGCACATGATCAAAGGTGGTGGCGCGGCACTGACTCAGGAAAAAATCGTTTCTGCAGTCGCTAAAACCTTTGTGTGTATCGTGGATAACAGCAAAGAAGTAGGCGTACTGGGTAAGTTTCCCTTACCGGTAGAAGTGATCCCCATGGCACGTTCTTATGTGGCCCGCGAACTGGTAAAACTGGGCGGCGATCCGGTTTACCGCGACGGTGTGGTAACCGATAACGGCAACGTGATCCTGGACGTGCACAACCTGGAAATCCTAAACCCGGTGGAGCTGGAAAAAGCCATTAATAATATCCCTGGGGTGGTAACCAACGGGATCTTTGCATTGCGTGGCGCTGATATTGTGCTGGTTGCTACCGACGACGGTGTAGCAACACGGTAATAAATCCATCAGACACTACTGGATAAGCCCTGGCAAAACCGCCGGGGCCAGACATGGCTAAAAACGACCAATTCGTTCCTAGATATTCCAAAGTGATGCAACAAAGCGCTTTGTTCTACCCGGGAGTTTGTGGTACTTTACCCGTATAGACGTCCAGATGTCTCAAAAATTCCCTGACTGAGAGCGATGTAATGAGCAAATTTTCACTATCAAAAGATAAAATTAAGATCTTGCTGCTGGAAGGAGTGCACAAAAGTGCCCTGGAAACCCTGCAGTCTAATGGTTATACCAACATCGAGTATTTAAAAACCTCGTTACCGGAAGATGAACTCATCGAAAAGATGAAAGACGTTCATTTCGTGGGAATTCGCTCTCGTACTCATATTACCGAGGCTGTTGTTGAAGCGGCCAGCAAACTGGTAGCCGTAGGCTGTTTCTGTATCGGTACCAACCAGGTAGATTTGAAAGCTACTCAGGCCCGCGGTATTCCGGTATTCAATGCACCGTTCTCAAACACTCGCTCGGTAGCCGAGCTGGTACTGGGTCAGCTGATCCTGTTACTGCGCCGGGTACCTCAAAAGAATGCTCAGGCGCATCGTGGCGGCTGGGACAAGAGTGCAGAAGGCTCTTATGAAGCCCGCGGTAAAACACTCGGCATCATTGGTTACGGACACATAGGTACCCAGCTGTCTATTCTGGCTGAGCATCTGGGTATGCGGGTGCGCTTCTTCGATATTGAAGATAAACTGGTGCTGGGTAACTCCGAACAGGTTAAATCGATGGATGACCTGCTGGCCATGTCGGACGTAGTTTCTCTGCACGTACCTGAAACGCCGGAAACCAAAAATATGATTGGTCAGGCGCAACTGGCTAAAATGAAAAAGGGCGGTATTTTAATTAACGCCTCACGCGGTACCGTGGTCGACATTGATGCGTTAACTGAAGCTCTTGCCTCGGGCCACATTGGTGGTGCGGCCATCGACGTATTCCCGGTTGAACCTAAGTCGAACAATGAAGAGTTCGAATCACCTCTGCGTCAGTTCGACAATGTTATCCTCACTCCACACGTAGGCGGTAGCACCCAGGAAGCGCAGCAAAACATCGGTATCGAAGTGGCAGGCAAACTGGCTAAGTACAGCGATAACGGTTCTACCCTGTCAGCGGTTAACTTCCCGGAAGTATCACTGCCAGAAAACGTGAATCGCTCTCGCTTGCTGCATATCCACGAAAACCGCCCTGGCGTATTAACCCAAATCAACCAGGCATTTGCGGCTAAAGGCATCAACATTGAAGCCCAGTACCTGCAAACCAACGCCGACATTGGTTACGTGGTTATCGACGTGGAAGCCGACAAAGCCGAAGACGCTCTGTCTGAATTAATGCAAATCAACGGTACTATCAAAACTCGCGTACTGCACTAATCAGTGCTTTACCAAATAGTTTATCCAAAAGGCTGTCTTTATTAAGACAGCCTTTTTTTAAGGATAATACAACGTTATCAAAAGCGACTGTTAAACCGAAGTTTCTGTCATACCTGAATTTCTACCTTCTATTGTCTTTCCGGAATCACTCCCTTCTCGTCATCCCGGAAGTTTCACAGAAACTATCCGGGATCTCCCAAACAGTTTTAGTCACTACAAAATACTGATTACCCCCCCGCAGTCTCCACATCTTGTCGGGGTGCCGACTGCACCCAAAGGGGAGATGGCTCCCCTTTGGAAACCTGCCAGTTCTTTAATCGCGAAGAAGCATACTGTAACCGGCCAGGTAAAATCTATCGCTCAGAGAGGGCGTCCTGCCCTCCTGACCGGAGCCATCATCCATGATGCCTCTACGCTTTTACTTGTTCTGGCCGGCTACAGTATTTCGCGATACAAAGAACCAAATAAAAAAGAGCAGGTTGTTTTAACTTTGCCAGACGTTTCACGAGTTCCCTGAGGGCAATCCCGGCTCGGAGGCCGGATGACTGAATAAAAAATAGTCCCCGAAAGTTTCTCTCTTCCGTCATCCCGGAAGTTTCACAGAAACTATCCGGGATCTCCCAAACAGTTTTAGTCACTACAAAATACTGATTACCCCCCCGCAGTCTCCACATCTTGTCGGGGTGCCGACTGCACCCAAAGGGGAGATGGCTCCCCTTTGGAAACCTGCCAGTTCTTTAATCGCGAAGAAGCATACTGTAACCGGCCAGGTAAAATCTATCGCTCAGAGAGGGCGTCCTGCCCTCCTGACCGGAGCCATCATCCATGATGCCTCTACGCTTTTACTTGTTCTGGCCGGCTACAGTATTTCGCGATACAAAGAACCAAATAAAAAAGAGCAGGTTGTTTTAACTTTGCCAGACGTTTCACGAGTTCCCTGAGGGCAATCCCGGCTCGGAGGCCGGATGACTGAATAAAAAATAGTCCCCGAAAGTTTCTCTCTTCCGTCATCCCGGAAGTTTCACAGAAACTATCCGGGATCTCCTTGGGCTTTCTCTTACTCTACCAATATGTTTTAACTGAAACAGGCTGTTTGGGAGATCCCGGCTCGGGGGCCGGGATGACTGTATTTTATTGGCCGGGATGATATTAAGTTTTTGGCCGGGATGACAGCATGGGTAAGACTGGTATTGCAAACAAAAATCCCGGATAAATACGGCGTATTTTCCGGGATTTTGGCAGATCTACACGCGGTCGTTACGCCGCATAGAAATAACGATTAGAAAAAGTTGTAAACCAGGGTAACAGCTGTTTCGGTATCCAGTTTTTCAACGCCTTCTGCAACATTGCTGTTGTGATCCAAACGCAAAGAGACCTTCATTGATAAAGAACCACTGATAGTTGCAGTTAATGCTGACTCGGCACGTGATTTGGTGTTTTCAGAACCCACCTCGGTACTCGCTGTTTGGGTAAACTTAGCCGTATCAGAGATAAACCATTTAAACGCTGCAGAGCCACGAACAATGAAGCTATCATTGTCTACACCAGCTTGTGTTTCAGCCCACGAGTAACCCGGACCAACACTGTATTCAAAAGCCGTGTTTTCCGTTTCCCACATCTTTTGTGACCAACCGCCGGCCAGTGTAGCCTGGTAGGCGAAGTTACTGAAACGGTCATCTTCATAAGAGGAGAACGCAAATAAACGGTGGTCAGGATTTTCTAACTTGTAGTTACCCTGCGCCGAGGCGAAGAATTTCTGTGCTGACGTTCGCTCTACTTCTTCACCATCCTGAATAACCGTCTCCTCTTTATAGAGGCCTTCGATTTGATAATCGTTACTCCAGTTCTCAAGCTCTTGCTGAGCGGTAATACCAGCTGTGGCAGAAGTGGTTTCGGTGTTACCAGTGGTAATTATCAGACCGAACTCACCATCCATTGTAAATGGTTTTGGTTCATCCTGAGCAATAGCGCTGGCAGCAACGCAGGTACCGGCGATGGCAAGTAGTAGTTTTTTCATGCGGGGAGTTCCTAAATAAATTCAAATCCTGTTCGCCAAGTCTGAGGGGAGAAGACTCGCTCAATGGCTAGAAACCGCTATGTTAAAGCATCTCAGAGCAAAATCAATTCATCATGGGGACTAAATTCAGAAAAAACGGTAGACAATAGTCACGGCCGTTTCAGTGTTTAATGACTGCGCATTATTCACCGGGCTGGTGTTATGTTGCATGATGAATGAGAATTTTAGCGCCAGTGATTCAAATAAATTAGCACTTAAGGATGTCTCGGTACGCGACTTGATATTTTCATCACCCGCTTCCATCGAGACAAACTGCCGAAGCTTGGCCCCGGTCGGCCAGATGTAATGATATTCTGCCGAGGCCCGGACAATAAAGCCATCAACCTGATCGGCCCGTTCACCGTTATCAAATTTGGCAAAGGCATAACCCGGCCCTACACTGTAGCGAAAGTCGCTGATTTCGTTTTGCCACATTAGTTGTGACCAACCCGCTGCAATGGATGAACGGTAGTCGTAGCCATTAAAACGATCATCTTCATAATCGCCGTAAACGAATAACCGACGGTTTTCCTGTGCCAGCTTGTAGTCGGATTGGGCGTAGGTATATAAGCGCTGTGCGGTGGTTTGGTCGACCACGCTATCATCCACGGTTACTTCGGTTTCCTTATACAGAAACTCTACCCAGTAGTTATTCGAGAAGCGTTTGGTTTCGTGTTCGGATTTAAGACTGCTCTTAATTGAGGTCGCGTTGGTATTGCCCGAGGCAAATATCACCCCAAGTTCACCGTCAAGCGTAAACTTATCCTTTTGATCTTCGTCGTACTCGACGAAGTCGGCATGATACAACGTACTGATCAGATCTTTATCAGCGCCGAATGCCGACATACAAAACAGCGCCAGAACAAGTGGCGCCGCCTTTATTAAAAATTGGTGTAACATGGAAGCAGTTTTTATGTTTTGTTTTTATTGCCTAAGGAGCGTTTACAAAACAGACACTGCCACCTTGTTGGTTTCTTTTTGGGCAAACAGTTTGGCGTTTTGTAACACTTCGTCGTCTAGCGGCAACAACCGCACCATGTCGGGTGATATGATATCCAACTCCGGATACCGTTCCCGCTGATAATGAGCCGTTGACAGCCGTATTGCACAGGTTAACAAAGACACGTCTAAGTCGCTAGCCAATTTGACCCGATTGTGGGCAAATTTAACTGGATAAAACAACGGCATAGGCAGCTTCCACTGTTCCATAATTGAACCACTGCATTCGGTGAATAAAAATCCGAAGTGAGCCACCTGACGATCCCAGGGCGTACCCGGTGAATCATCTTTCGCATACTGTTGATATTTCTCAGGTTCGCATTTTGCAATCACCAGTTCACTCAGGTTCTGCAAAATCCCCATTACAAAAAAACGATCGCTGCCGCGCACGTTCATGTCTTTAGCTAAATATTTTGCCAGCATGCCGGTAAATACCGATTGCTCCCAGTGTTTATCAACAATCAGGCACTGGTTGTCAAAATGCTTAAAGGCGATATTCGCGGTTTCGGCCAGCACCAGGTTATACAGCGCCTCACCACCAATAACGCTAACCGCTTTGGTGATGGATTCTATTTGCGAAGGGAAGCGGAACAGCGCACTGTTAGCCAGACGAAGTAATTTGGCGGTAAGCGAAGGATCGATGCTGATGAGCGCGGCGATGTCGTCCATATCTGAGCGCGGATCGTCCAGCACATTACGTAGCCGTAAACAGATGTCCGGTAACGTAAAGGATTGCGTTGCGTATTCAATAAATTGATTCATTACCCTGTGACCTTTCCTCGATCATAAATTAAGTATATCAGAGCGTTAAAACCTCGCTGCGTTATTTGTCCGGCTCATCACCAAACAAATCCTGTTGCAACGGCTGCGTATCGGATTGGTTATTTGATTGTGACTTACGGCGTTGATAATAGCGCTTACGCCGCTTACAGGCGTCGAGTATTACGCGTCGCGTGCCGTCATCGATCTGTAGCCAGTACAACCGCTCTTCGCGGGAGCGAAAGCAGCCCTGACAATACCCTTTTGGTCCGCTTTGACAAACGCCAATACACGGACTCGGGATGGTAAAAAACTCAAGCTGAGCTGGCTGCTTGTCGTCTGCCATGGTTACAGAATTTAATAATCAATATTATAAGCTTAGCACGCCTTCACAGGCGTAAAGTATAGTTTTTAATCAGTCAGTGTATATTCAATGGTAGAGACCACCCGCACCTGTTTGATGTGGGGGTTTTGACTATCTCTTTCAAAAATAGAAAACTGCCCCTGATTCGCCCGTTTGATTTTACCCAGTTGGCTGTTGGAATCATCGGCAAACTTCTCTGCCACCTCCCGGGCGTTGATAGTTGCTTCTTCTATCATTTCCGGTTTCACTTCGTTTAACCGGGTAAAAATAAACTCTGTACGGGCATTATAGTTTTCAGTACTTAATGCTACACCCTGCCCGAGCAACTCCGCTAAGCTTTGCTGCACACTGCGTACTTTCATCACGTCTTCAGAATACACGGTAACCGTTTGTGTGCCGCTGTACCGAAACTTCACGCCATTATTGCTACCATAGCGCTGGGCTAGTTTATCGGTGACTTCAGGGAGTCCTACGGTAATTTCATCGGCATCTATACCTTGTAGAATAAGATAAGCTTTTACCTTCTCGCTATTAGCCGACATGGTATTGTATAAAGATGTGAGGTCATTACCAGCCTCAACAAACTGTAGTGGCCAAATTACTTTATCAGCCACATACTCACGCTCTGACAAGCCTTTTACCACAACCGAACGCTCCCACTGCTTGGCTTCGATTAACGCATTCCCGCCCAGGCCTCCCAGTGCTGCTGCACCGAAGAAGATACCCAAAGCCAATATTCCGGCAGCACCTTTATCCATGTTTTATCCTTTTGATTACGATTGATTACACCACTCACTATAAAAAGACATTATGGCAAAATCAGGTCGTTCCAGCGATAAAACAGGGATATCCCCTCATTCTGTGATGCCGGAAGCCGCTTGCGGCTATCCGGTATCTCCTTGCATGGTATCGGGATAATGACATAACTAACTAAAAGGCCATCGGTGTGGAAACAGCTGCTTTTGCTTTTTATTGGTTCTTGTTATCGCGAGATATTTTAGCTGGGCAGATAACGTAAAAGCGTAGAGGCATCATGGATGATGGCTCCGGCCAGCGAGGGCAGGACGCCCTCTCTGGACGATAGGTTTTACCTGCCCGGCTAAAGTATGCTTTTCGCGATTTAAGAACTGGGGGAGTCCAGAGGGGAGCCACCTCCCCTCTGGGTGCAGTCGGCACCCCGACAAAGTGTTTAGTCTTCATAGCAAATTATCTATCTCGATTAGTTGAGACATTCCGTTCAGGAGATCCCCGCTCAAAAGCATGCGGGGATGACGTGGGTGGAGCATGCGGGGATGACGTGGGTGGAGCATGCGTGGATGACGAAGGAAGTGCATGCTGGGTGGCGAAGGAGATGCATGCGGGGATGACGGGTTTAATTTAGCCCGGTGACGATTATTTTTGAGCCCACCCATTCTGTTATGCCGGAAACCGCTTGCGGCTATCCGGTATCTCCTTGCATAGTATCGGGATAATGACATAACTAACTAAAAGGCCATAGGTGTGGAAACAGCTGCTTTTGCTTTTTATTGGTTCTTGTTATCGCGAGATATTTTAGCTGGGCAGATAACGTAAAAGCGTAGAGGCATCATGGATGATGGCTCCGGCCAGCGAGGGCAGGACGCCCTCTCTGGACGATAGGTTTTACCTGCCCGGCTAAAGTATGCTTTTCGCGATTTAAGAACTGGGGGAGTCCAGAGGGGAGCCACCTCCCCTCTGGGTGCAGTCGGCACCCCGACAAAGTGTTTAGTCTTCATAGCAAATTATCTATCTCGATTAGTTGAGACATTCCGTTCAGGAGATCCCCGCTCAAAAGCATGCGGGGATGACGTGGGTGGAGCATGCGGGGATGACGTGGGTGGAGCATGCGGGGATGACG
>JAAFAI010000040.1 GCA_018222405.1 Gammaproteobacteria bacterium
CGTATTCTTTGAATAGCTGCTTACCTTGGTATTCATGCAAATTCATGGTGTTTCTTTCCGATTATTATTTAAACGAAAGCCAATATCTGGCTCGACTAATTCCCAACTGGTATCCGTCCCCAAATACCAGCATGTGAAGATGATACATGAGTATCATCTTCACATATAGTTATGCTACGAAAGTCTTACACATCCAGAAGCAGACGTGTTGGATCTTCCAGCATTTCTTTAACGGTGACCAGGAAGCCGACCGATTCTTTGCCATCAATGATCCGGTGGTCGTAAGACAACGCAAGATACATCATTGGTAAAATTTCAACTTTGCCATTCACCGCCATTGGACGATCCTGAATCTTGTGCATGCCCAGGATAGCGCTTTGCGGCGGGTTAATGATTGGTGTAGACATCAGTGAACCAAACACACCACCGTTAGTGATGGTGAAGTTTCCACCTTGCAGCTCCGCCATAGACAGTTTGCCATCGCGGCCTTTGATAGCCAGTTCCTTGATACCTTTTTCGATACCGGCCATACCCAGGGTATCTGAATCTTTCAGTACCGGAGTTACCAGACCACGCGGGGTTGAAACCGCAATAGAGATATCAAAGTAGTTGTGATAAACGATGTCATCACCGTCCAGAGACGCATTAACTTCAGGGAAACGCTTAAGCGCTTCGGTAACCGCTTTCACGTAGAAAGACATAAAGCCTAAACGGATACCGTGACGCTTCTCAAAGCCTTCCTGATACTGCTTACGCAGGTCCATGATAGGCTTCATGTTAACTTCGTTGAACGTGGTTAACATTGCGGTAGAGTTTTTCGCTTCCAGCAGGCGGTTAGCAATGGTTTTACGCAGGCGTGTCATAGGCACACGTTTTTCACTACGCTCACCAGCAGGCGCTGCAGGTGCTTCTTCTGAGGCTGAGCTGGCTGGCGCCGGCTTGCTGTCAGACTTCAGGTACTGCTCAACGTCTTCTTTGGTGATGCGGCCGTTTTTGCCTGAACCTTTCACTTTAGCCGGATCAACGCCTTTTTCTGCTAACAGACGACGTACCGACGGGCTGAGCGCATCGCTGTCACCGTCGTCGCTGCTTTCTTCGCTGGCTGCAGCAGCTGGCGCAGAAGAACCTGCACCTTCAGTGAATTTAGCAATTACTTCTTCAGCAGTTACCGTGGTGCCTTCCTCAGCCAGTACTTCAGAAATAGAGCCGTCAGCCGGCGCTACCACTTCCAAAACTACCTTATCAGTTTCAATATCAACCAGGTTCTGGTCGCGGCTGACTTTTTCGCCCGGCGCAACGTGCCAGGTAGCAATGGTTGCATCAGCGACTGACTCAGGCAGTACAGGTACCTTGATATCCACCGTTTCGCCGCTTACTTCCTCTGCCGCCGGAGCTTCATCTTTGGCAGGCTCAGCGTCGGCTTTGCTTTCTGATTTGCTTTCAGATTTGGCCGGTGCAGCACCGCCCTCTTCCAGTTTAGCAATCACTTGTTCACCAAGTACGGTTGCACCTTCTTCATCGATAATCTCACCGATAACACCATCTGCAGGGGCAACAACTTCCAGTACCACCTTGTCTGTCTCAATGTCTACCAGGTTCTGGTCGCGTTTTACACTGTCCCCGGCTTTTACGTGCCAGGTTGCAATCGTGGCGTCGGCAACTGACTCGGGTAGAACCGGAACTTTTATCTCAATTGTCATCTCTGTTCCTTATTTTATCGTGAGAGCGTCTTCAACCAGGGCTTTCTGTTGCTGGTTGTGAACGGATAAATAACCTACGGCAGGCGACGCTGAAGCCGCACGTCCCGCATATGTTAATTTGGCACCATCTGGGATTACCTGCCAGAAGTGATGTTGGCTACAATACCAGGCACCCTGGTTTTGTGGCTCTTCCTGACACCAAACCCAGTCTTTAACATGGCTGTATTCAGCCACGATCTTCGCGCATTCTTCCTGCGGGAACGGATATAACTGTTCCAGGCGAATAATGGCGACATCGGTTTGTTCATTCTTACGGCGTTGATCAAGCAGGTCGTAGTAAACCTTACCAGAACACATCACCACACGTTTTACGTCTTTGGCTGGCAATTCATCCACTTCGCCAATCACATTGTGGAATACACCTTCAGACAGTTCTTCCAGTGTAGAAACCGCCATAGGATGACGCAGCAGTGACTTAGGTGACATCACAATCAATGGCTTACGCATTGGGCGAATCACCTGACGGCGGATCATGTTGAACACCTGAGCTGGGGTTGAAGGCACACAAACCTGCCAGTTATGATCGGCACACAGTTGCAGGAAGCGTTCAAGACGAGCTGAGCTGTGCTCAGGGCCCTGTCCTTCGTAACCATGTGGTAACAGCACTGTCAGACCGCATAAACGCCCCCACTTGGCTTCACCTGAACTTAAGAACTGGTCAAATACCACCTGGGCACCGTTGGCAAAGTCACCAAACTGCGCTTCCCAGATAGTCAGACAAGTGGGTTCAGCTGTGGCGTAACCGTATTCGAAAGCCATAACCGCTTCTTCAGACAATACCGAGTCATAAATCTCGATAGCTTCCTGATCTTCGCTGATATGCTGTAGCGGCATGTACGTTGAAGCATCAGCCTGGTTATGTAATACCGCATGGCGGTGGAAGAACGTACCACGACCTGAATCCTGACCGGTCAGACGGATACTCGTGCCACCTTTAACTATGGATGCATAGGCCAGCAGTTCGGCCATACCCCAGTCAAGGTTTCGCTCACCGGCAATCATGGCTTTACGGTCGTTATAAACCTTGTTAACCCGCGACTGTAGTTTTACGTCTTCCGGGAACGTTACCAGGCGATCGCCCAGTGACTTAAGTTCATCGAGACTAATGCTGCCATCATATGGCGTATCCCAGTCGTGGCCGAGATACGGATGCCAGTCAACACTGTGCTCGGTCATTGGCCGCCACTCTTCAACAACGCAGGCGCCGTGATCCATAGCAGCCCGGTAATCCTCGATAAGCTTATCGGCGTCCTGTTTACCCAGTACACCTTCGGCAATGAGCTGGTCTGCGTAAATTTCACGCGGTACAGGATGCTTCTTAATTTTCTGATACATCACCGGCTGCGTAGCATTCGGCTCATCCGATTCGTTGTGACCATGACGACGATAACAAACCAGATCAATCACTACATCACGCTTAAATTTGTTACGGAAATCAAGCGCTAACTTGGTAACAAATAACACCGCTTCCGGGTCATCTGCATTAACATGCAGAATCGGCGCCTGAACCATTTTAGCGATGTCGGTACAGTACTGGGTGGAACGGGTATCTTCAATTTTCGAGGTGGTGAAACCAACCTGGTTATTGATAACGATTCGTACCGTACCACCTACTGCAAACCCGCGGGTTTGCGACATATTAAAGGTTTCCTGAACCACACCCTGACCGGCAATTGCCGAGTCACCGTGGATTGTTACCGGCAGTACTTTTAGAGCGCTGTTTTCACGACGGTCGAGACGAGCACGAACTGAACCCATAACCACCGGGTTAACAATTTCCAGGTGTGACGGATTAAAAGCCAGTGCCAGGTGAACATTACCGCCCGGTGTGGCAAAGTCAGATGAGTAACCAGCGTGGTATTTTACGTCACCGGCGCCTAACGACTCGTCGTGCTTGCCACCAAATTCGTCAAACAGTACTGACGGGTTTTTACCCAGTACGTTAACCAGCACGTTGAGGCGACCACGGTGAGCCATGCCCACAACAACTTCTTTGGTGCCTTGTGAACCGGCTTCTTTGATAAGCCCTTTGAGCATCGGGATCAGCGCATCGCCACCTTCCAGTGAGAAACGCTTGGCGCCCGGAAACTTGGAGCCCAGGTATTTTTCCATACCGTCAGCGGCAACCAGCCCTTTGAGGATATCAATTTTCGAATCGCGATCTAATTCAGGACGCGCTTCAACTGATTCAATACGTTGCTGTAACCAGCGCTTTTGCTCAGTATCGGTGATATGCATGTACTCTGCACCGATAGAGCTGCAATAGGTTCTGTTTAATGACTTAAACAGTTCACCTAATGGCATGGTTTCTTTACCGATGGCGTAAGAGCCAACGTTGAAAACCGTATCAAAATCCGTCTCGGATAGATTGTGATGCGACAACTCCAGGTCTCTGACCCGTTCCTGTTTCCACAATCCCAGCGGATCGAGGTTGGCATGCTGGTGCCCACGGAATCGGTAGGCATTAATTAACTGCAACACCTTAACCTGTTTCTGGTCAGACTGATTACTGCTCGCCGTGGTAGCAGACCCACTGCTACAACGGGCCAGTGGTCCCAGAGACGCCAGTTTGCGGAACTGGTCTTTGATAAGGCTATGGTTACTTTCTAATTCCACCCCATCCACTTTGGGTAAAGCGTCAAAGGTTTCACGCCAGGAATCAGAGACACTCTGCGGGTCGTCAAGGTAGGCTTCGTACAATGCTTCCACATAGGCAGCATTGGCTCCAGCCATGTGCGATGAGTCCCACCACGCTTTCATCACGCTTTCTTGCATTATTGTGCCTTGCTAGGTTGTCAATAAAACTATCAGGTCGGACGTCTAACCCGACCACATTTACAAAAAAATAGCCACCCCATAAGGATGGCCATTTATGCATTATTCACTTGTTACTGGATCAGTAATCAAGTTAATTGCTAAACAGCCCGCTGTAAAAGCATGGACTTAATCTGTCCAATTGCTTTTGTAGGGTTGAGTCCTTTAGGACATACACTTACACAGTTCATGATACCGTGACATCTGAACACGCTGAATGCGTCATCCAGATCGTTCAATCGCTCGTCTGTTGCAGTATCGCGGCTATCAATCAGGAATCGATAGGCGTGCAACAAGCCGGCTGGTCCGATGAACTTATCCGGATTCCACCAGAATGATGGACAAGATGTTGAACAGCATGCACAAAGGATACACTCATAGAGTCCATCCAGTTTAGCACGCTCTTCCGGTGACTGCAGGTGTTCGCGCGCAGGCGGCTGTTTGCTGTCGTTAATTAAGAACGGTTTAATCTTCTCGTACTGAGTATAGAACTGGGTCATATCAACAACCAGGTCACGCACTACAGGCAATCCAGGCAGCGGACGAATAACCACTTTACCTGAACCTAATGCTGACAATGGAGTGATACACGCCAGGCCGTTTTTGCCGTTCATGTTCATGCCATCAGAACCACAAACCCCTTCACGACAAGAGCGACGGAACGATAATGTTGGATCCTGTTCTTTTAAAAGAATCAGTGCATCCAGCACCATCATATCCTGGCCTTCTTCCACGTCCAGGGTGTAATCCTGCATGCGAGGTGCATTATCCACCTCTGGATTATAACGGTATACCGAAAAAGTTAATTGCATGATCTAACCCCTCTTAGTATGAACGTACTTTTGGCGGAAAGGCTTCGCGAAGCTTAGGCGCCATGTTGACATCACGTTTAACCATATCTTCAGTCGCCGGGTTGTAGACACTGTGACATAACCAGTTCTCGTCATCACGATCCGGGTAGTCAAAGCGGCTGTGTGCACCACGGCTCTCTGTACGGAAGTTTGCTGCCACAGCGGTGCTGTAAGCAGTTTCCATCAGGTTATCAAGTTCTAAACACTCAATACGCTGGGTATTGAAGTCGGCACTCTTGTCATCAAGACGTGCGCTTTGCAGACGCTCGCGAATCTCTTTAAGTTGCTTAAGACCTTCGGCCATTGCATCACCCTCACGGAATACCGAGAAGTTAAGCTGCATACACTCCTGCAAATCTTTCTTGATTTGAACCGGATCTTCGCCTTTGCCTTTTTCTGAACCTTCCCAACGATTGAAACGCGCCATGGCGCCTTCAAGATCAGATTCTGAAGCTTCACGGCTTGGGGTCATTTCGTCCAGTTTGTCACCAAGATGTAAACCTGTAGCACGACCGAACACCACCAGGTCAAGCAGTGAGTTGCCGCCTAAACGGTTCGCACCGTGTACGGAAACGCATGCGATTTCACCACAGGCAAACAGACCGTTAACGACTTTATCGTTACCGTTTTCGTCCAGCGTCAGACACTGGCCATCAACGTTAGTCGGAATACCACCCATCATATAGTGACAGGTTGGGATAACCGGAATAGGTTCTTTAACCGGATCAACGTGCGCAAAGGTACGTGACAGCTCAAGGATACCCGGCAGACGTGATTCAAGAACGTCTTTACCCAGGTGGTCCAGCTTAAGTTTAATATGCGTACCCCATGGGCCTTCACAACCACGACCTTCACGAATTTCGGTCATCATTGAACGGGCAACTACGTCACGACCGGCTAAGTCTTTAGCATTCGGTGCATAACGCTCCATGAAGCGCTCACCGTCTTTGTTGAGCAGGTAACCACCTTCACCACGACACCCTTCTGTTACCAGGGTACCCGCGCCGGCAATGCCGGTTGGGTGGAACTGCCACATTTCCATGTCCTGAACACAAACGCCGGCACGCAGGGCCATGCCCACGCCGTCACCAGTATTGATGTGTGCATTAGTGGTCGATGCGTAAATACGCCCTGCACCACCAGTTGCCAGAACAACGGCTTTAGATTTGAAATAAACCACTTCACCGGTTTCGATGTCGATTGCCGTACAACCAACTACATCGCCATCCTGGTTCTTAACCAGGTCCAGTGCGTACCATTCGCTGAATACTTTAGTTTTGTTTTTAACATTTTGTTGATACAGCAAATGCAGTAACGCGTGACCGGTACGGTCAGCCGCTGCTGCGGTACGAGCGCCCTGCTCGCCACCAAAGTTCTTGGACTGGCCACCAAAAGGACGCTGATAGATTTTTCCGTTTTCGAAACGAGAGAAAGGCAGACCCATGTTTTCCATCTCGATGATGGCTTCGGGGCCGGTCTTACACATATATTCGATAGCGTCCTGGTCGCCGATATAGTCGGAACCCTTAACGGTATCGTACATGTGCCACTCCCAGTTATCTTCATGGGAATTACCCAGCGCTACAGTAATACCACCCTGAGCGGATACCGTGTGCGAACGGGTTGGAAACACTTTAGATAATAATGCACAGGATTTGCCAGACTGCGAGATTTGCAGTGCTGCACGCATGCCTGCACCGCCGGCGCCAATTACGACGGCGTCAAACTCATGAACGGGTAAACTCATTTTACACTCCCCACAAAACAAACAAACCAGCGGCCACGTATACAAACGCGATAATATTCAGAACGTACTGAATGGTAGCGCGCAGACCGGTTGGCTTAACATAATCGGTTAACACCTGCCACAGACCAATGCGAACATGGATCATGATGGAAACCAATGCAGCGAGGGTGAATACTTTCATCGCAATACCAGAGAATAAACCCTGCCATACGTCGAAAGTGATTTCTTCAGTCGTGATAAAGAATCCAGCTATGAAGAATGTGTAGACTGCGATAATTACCGCAGTTGCGCGTAAAGAAACGTAATCCTGTACACCGTTACGCTTGATGCTTGCCTGATTAGTTACCATAACGCAACCCCTATAACTACTGTCAGTACCACCCACAAACCAATAACAACTTGCGCACTTAAGTTACCAGACTCAAGCTCTTCCCAGTGACCCATATCCATGATGCCGTGACGGATACCGCCAAGGATGTGATAGGTCAGCGCAGAAGCTGTACCGATTGCAATGATCTTTCCAATCAATCCATCCATTAAAGCCTGCACGTTGGCGAAGCCTTCTGGAGATGATACCGAAACGGCCCATGCCCAGATCACAAACAGCAGCGCAAAAAACATTGCGACACCGGTTACGCGATGGAGAATTGACGAAATAGCAGAGGGAGGAAATTTAATGGTGTTAAGGTCTAAATTTACTGGTCTTTGCTTTTTCACAATTTTTGCCTGTTTTATCCGTAGGGACAAATCACTCTCGTGTTGAGTCCTGACAGAGTGATTCTGATTGTTACTAAGTTAATTATCTCATCCAATGAGGTGTTAACATTTTGTGAATATTTTATTACTTAATTAACAGAATAAATATTCAGTCAATTTAAGTAGGCCAGAGTATATCCACGACCTATTATAATTACAATTTTTTGTGTGGTATTAGGACATTAGTCTTAGGTCGTAGAAAGGATAAAAATGCTTGATCCCGGGTACTACATAACCAGTATAATCTAGAACAATCTAGAATATTTATGTGTAATATAAGTAATAAAATTGACTTGTTACTGCATAATAAAGTACAAATACGCCACTTTTCCCACCGGATTGCTCAAAATTGAGTAATATCCCGATAAAGAAAATTCTGAGGAGAGCAACTTATGGCAGATCAAAAAGCCATTCTGAAAGCGGGCGACAAGGAAATTGAACTTCCTATCTTGTCTGGTACAGCAGGACAAGATGTGATTGATATTCGTGCCCTAGGTAAACACGGCTATTTCACCTACGACCCTGGTTTCCTGGCGACTGGATCTTGCGAGTCTTCCATCACATTTATCGACGGCGCAGAAGGTGTATTGTTACACCGCGGCTTCCCAATCGACGAACTGGCACGTGACGCTAACTATCTTGAAGTTTGCCACATGCTGCTGCACGGTGATGCACCGAATAAAGAAGAATACGAAGAATTCGAAAACACTATCAAACGCCACACCATGGTACATGAGCAAATTCACATGTTCTTCCATGGCTTCCGTAACGATGCCCACCCTATGGCCATGCTGAATGGTACTGTTGGTGCGATGTCTTCCTTCTATCACAGCGACCTGGACGTTTCTAATTTTGACATGCGTGTACGTTGTGCACACCGTCTGATTGCGAAGATGCCTACCCTGGTAGCCATGTGTTATAAGTACAACATCGGTCAGCCATTTGTTTATCCTCGTAACGACCTGAGCTACGCGGCTAACTTCCTGAACATGATGTTCTCTGTGCCGGCTGAAGATTACAAAATCAGCCCGGCGGTAGAGCGTGCTATGGACCGTATCTTTACCCTGCACGCCGACCACGAGCAAAATGCATCAACCTCTACCGTACGTTTAGCCGGTTCTTCTGGTGCAAACCCGTATGCGTGTATTGCTGCAGGTGTTGCTTCACTTTGGGGCCCTGCCCACGGTGGTGCTAACGAAGCTTGTCTGAATATGCTGGAAGAAATCGGTTCTGTAGACCGTATTCCTGAGTTCATTAATCGTGCAAAAGATAAAAACGACCCGTTCCGTCTGATGGGCTTTGGTCACCGTGTGTACAAAAACCACGATCCACGCGCTACAGTGATGCGCGAAAGCTGTCACGAAGTACTGAAAGAGCTCAATGTTCAGGATCCGCTGCTGGACGTAGCAATGGAGCTGGAACGTATTGCCCTTGAAGACCCGTACTTCGCCGAGAAGAAACTGTTCCCGAACGTTGATTTCTACTCTGGTATCGTACTGAAGGCAATCGGTATTCCAACTAACATGTTTACCTGTATCTTTGCCCTGTCACGTACTGTTGGCTGGATTTCACACTGGCACGAAATGATGTCTGATCCTGCTCAAAAGATCGGCCGTCCTCGCCAGTTATACACCGGTCACACTCAGCGCAAATATACGCCAATTAAATAACGTTAATTTAATTGTTAAAAATTAAAGGCTCGCATCGCGGGCCTTTTTTATTACCAATTAACAACTTAACAATAAATTAACTTTTATATTTACTTTTAATTAACGTAAATTGCGTGCGCGATTTTAAATTAATAAGTGAAGATATTATGTGACGGATTAAATAATCCACCGATTAGAAATTTTCGTAATAAATTTTAAATATTTATTATAAGTAAGGTAATTCAATAACGATGCAACCTCTCATAAAACAATTAGGTTACGCCGGTTTGCTGCCTTTTATTGGTTTAAATGCGCTGACATTTACCGATATCCTGCCGCAGTCGCTGGTCTATCTTTACTTTACGCAGTATTCAGCCGTCCTCTTGTCGTTCTTTGGTGGCGTGCACTGGTACGATGCCATTAGCAGCAATAAGCCTGCTCATCAGATGTATGTGGCAATGTTACCGACCATAGTAGGCTGGGTGTGTTTAACCCAAACAGGCGCACCCTGGGTATTAGGCGTACTAAGTATTAGTTACCTGCTTATGATGTTTTACGACAAACAGGTGCTTACCCTACCAAAAGAAATGGTTGTTGCTTATACCAAATTGCGTATGCAGTTAACCACAGTAGTGGTGTTATCTCACGCTCTGATGATTTTCACCCGCTAAGCGCCAACAATTAAGCCTCTAAAATAAAAACACCAGCCGAAGCTGGTGTTTTTTATTGAATAATTGAATCGGACTGGCTTATTCCGCTCTAATTAAATCCAGCAATTCTTTGGTTTTTTCTTCAACCAAAGCAATATCACCTTTCGATTCAACATTCAGACGGATCACCGGCTCAGTATTGGATTTACGTAAATTAAATCGCCAGTTACCAAATTCCAGGCCAATGCCATCGGTTTCGTCAATTACCTCTGCCAGTGGCTGGTATTTCTCAAGTACCCGTGCCAGTGCTGCATCAGCATCCTTTAATTTGCTGTTGATTTCGCCCGACGACGGGAAAGCTTCGATACGCTCTTTCACCATAGACGCCAGCGACTTCTGACGGGTACAAATAAGCTCTGCCACCAGCAACCATGGGATCATTCCCGAGTCACAATAAGCGAAATCCCTGAAGTAATGGTGAGCACTCATTTCACCACCGTACACGGCATCTTCCTGACGCATCCGCTCTTTAATAAACGCATGACCCGTTTTACATTTAATCGGCGTACCACCAGCAGACTTAATAATGTCTTCACTGTTCCAGTACACCCGTGGGTCATAAATGATTTTGCCTGGCCCCTTATCGAGGAACGCCTGAGCAAGCAGACCCACTATGTAATAGCCTTCAATAAAGTTACCGTCAGCGTCAAACAGGAAACAACGATCGAAGTCGCCATCCCAAGCAATACCAAAGTCGGCGCCACTTTCGATTACCGCATTAGCGGTATCGGCACGATTTTCAGGTAGTAATGGGTTAGGAATACCATTCGGGAACGTACCATCGGCATTATGATGCACTTTAACAAATTCAATCGGCACGTCTTTCTCGTGCAGTTTTTTCTCAATGGCATCCAGCGCCAGGCCGGCGGCGCCATTACCTGCGTTGGTTACAATTTTCAGCGGCGTGAAATTATTGATATCAACGTAAGATAAAATGTGCGAGACGTACGCGTCCATGTTCAGATGACGATGGTATTTGCCGCTTTCTGCCAGGATGTCCGTCGCAATGTGCGCTTTGCCATTAAAGAATGCATCAGCGTCAATTTTGGCGCCTTTAGCATAAAAGTCCAGACGCTCAGCCACATAGTCACTGTTGAGCGCTTCGGCGCGGTCTTTAATCGCATTCAGGCCGGTATCGCCACTGATAGGTACCGAACCGGCCTTCACCAGTTTCATACCATTGTAATTAATCGGATTGTGGCTGGCGGTGACTTCGATTCCGCCATCAACGCCAAGGTGTTTGGTCGCGAAGTAAATTTCTTCGGTACCCGCCATGCCAATATCAGTGACTTCTGCGCCGCCATCAACAAGGCCAGCACTGAGTGCCAGTTTCAGCGGTGTGGAAGTGAGACGAACATCACCGCCCACTACCACAGATTTAGCCGACAATTCTTCTGCAAAAGCAAAACCAATCCGGTAAGCGACCTCTTCGTTAAGCTGAGTGTTTAACTCACCCCGGATATCATAGGCTTTAAAACAGGTAATAGGTGTTGTCATAATTGTTTTTACTCAGCTTATTTTGACTCGGTTCTGCCGTAGCGATCAGAGAAGCGGACAATATCGTCTTCCCCCAGATAAGCCCCCGACTGCACTTCGATAAGTTCCAGCGGGATTTTGCCCGGGTTTTCCAGCGCGTGCACATCGCCAATCGGGATGTACACCGATTCATTTTCGGTAACTAACTGGGTTTTCTCGCCGATGGTCACATTGGCAGTACCCGATACCACAATCCAGTGTTCCGCTCTGTGGTGATGCATTTGAACAGACAGTTTTTCGCCCGGCTTAACGGTAATGCGCTTAACCTGGAAACGCTTGCCATTATCGATGGAATCGTAGCTACCCCATGGGCGGAACACTTCACGGTGGAACTGGAATTCAGGACGTTGTTCAGCCTTTAACTTGTTCACGACATTTTTAATGTCCTGCACTTTGTTTTTGTTGGCGACCATTACGGCATCTTTGGTTTCTACCACTACCACATCATCAAGACCCACCACAGCAATCAAGCGCTCCTCGGAATTGATATAGCTGTTATTTACGCCTTCAAGAATCGCATCACCTACAATCACGTTACCGTTTTCGTCTTTATTATCTGCCGTTTCCCACAGTGACGACCAGCTGCCTACATCAGACCAGCCAGCATCCAGTGGTACCATAGCCGCCAGCGCGGTTTTCTCCATTACGGCATAATCGATAGAGTCGTCAGGACAGGTAGCAAAGATCTCAGGATCAATGCGGATAAAGTCTAAATCTTTGCTCTCTGAAGCAATTGCCTGCTCACAGATACTGTACATTTCAGGTGCATGCTTTTTCAGCTCAGCCAGATAGACGCTGGCTTTAAACATAAACATACCGCTGTTCCAGAAGTAATTTCCGGAATCAACATATTGTTGCGCCGTAGCCAGGTCTGGCTTCTCGACAAATTCATCCACCTTCATGCCAACACCAATGGCCTCACCGCCCTTAATGTAACCATAACCCGTGTGAGCCTGATCAGGCACAATACCAAAAGTGACCAGGTTGCCATCCATCGCCAGCTCGTTAGCCTTACTGACGGCGGCCTGAAAACCAGCAGAATCTTTGATCAGATGATCGGCAGCCAGTACCAGTAATACCGGGTCATCATCCGTTTGCATTGCGTGCAAAGCTGCCAGAGCTATGGCCGGTGCAGTGTTTCGTCCGACAGGCTCCAGGATAATACCCCCATGATCGCCGCCCATTTGTCGTAATTGCTCAGCGACTAAAAAACGGTGAGCGTCATTACAAATCACAATGGGGTTAGCAGCACTGCTGCCGTCCAGGCGCTGCAGTGTTTCCTGCAACATGGTTTGATCTGAAGTTAAAGCAAGAAACTGCTTAGGCAGGGCTGCTCGGGATTTAGGCCATAAACGGCTGCCAGAGCCACCGGCTAATACGACTGGTTTCATGTTGGTTCCTGTTGATTGCGGGAGCGAATTGCAAGCGTTGGTTGTCTGCTTATTCCCTTATTTATTCCTTAACCCATGTTAATCAAGGACTGCAGGGCAATCAACATTCACAACGTAATTTATCGAAATAAATTGGCAGGACAGACTAGTCGACGGGAATTTGTTTAATTTCCCGTCAACCCGTTAACTTTTTTATCGATAGTTAAGCCGTTAATTTACCTTGTTGATAATCGGTGATGGCCTGTTGAATTTCGGCCTGGGTATTCATCACAAAGGGGCCATACTGAACCACGGGTTCGCCAATCGGAGCCGCAGCAACTAAAATCGCCTTGCCGGCTTCGCTGCTAGTCACGTCGAGCACATCACCGTCATTCAATACTGCCAGTTTGCCGCAGGCAATGGTCTCGCCGCTAACGTCAAGGCTGCCTTCATAACAATAAACAAAGGCGCTGTGGCCAGTAGCTACCGGTATGGTTGCAAAGGCGTCTGCCTGCCAGTGCAGGTCGGTAAATAGTGGCTTTACTCTGGCGGTATTAACCGGGCCGTTAACACCGTTAAGTGTGCCGGCCAGCACTTTTGCCGCGATCCCCTGCCCCACGGTAACCGTTTTTACCTCGTCAGGTTGAATATCCTGATAACCGGGTGCCGACATTTTATCTTTTGCCGGCAGATTCACCCACAGTTGAAAGCCCTTGAGCAGGCCGTCGGTTTGCTGAGGCATCTCTTCATGGATAATGCCTTTGCCGGCATTCATCCACTGGATACCGCCATCTTCAATGATTCCCTCGTTGCCCACAGAATCCCGATGGCGCATTTTCCCTTTCAGCATATAAGTTACCGTCTGGAAGCCGCGGTGCGGGTGCGGTGGGAAGCCAGCAATATATTCATCAGGTTTATCCGAGCCGAAAAAATCGAGCATCAGAAACGGATCGAGATTGGGTAATAAACGCTGGCCGATAATCCGGGTTAAACTTACCCCGGCACCATCCTGGGTTGGCATACCACTAACAAGTTGTTTAATCGTTCGGTTAGTCATTGTTTATTTACTTCCATAAAGACAAATCGGGCCCTACTGGAACGACCTGAGTAGGGTTAATCATCGTGTGACTGTAATAGTAGTGACGTTTAATATGCTCCATATTCGTTGTATCGGCCACGCCCGGCATACGATAAATGCGCTTCATATAATTAAACATAGCCGGATAGTCACGGATTTGTTTACGGTTACATTTAAAATGGCCATGATACACAGCGTCGAATCTCACTAACGTGGTAAATAAACGAATGTCAGCCTCGGTCAGCGTTGCGCCCACCAGGAAAGGTTGTTTTTCCAGGCGCGCTTCCACCTTATCTAACGCAGCAAATAACGCATTAACCGCCTCTTCATAGACCCGCTGCTCGGTGGCAAACCCCGCTTTGTATACGCCATTATTGATATCGTTGTACACCCACTGGTTCACTTCATCTATCTCAGATTGTAAAGCGTCGGGGTAATAATCGGTGTGATTTCCGGTGATGTCATTAAAACTGGTATTCAGTATGCGGATTATTTCAGCCGATTCGTTATTGACGATTTTTTCGGTCTTTTTATCCCACAGCACCGGTACCGTAACACGAGTAGTAATATCTGCCTGCTGGCGTAAATAAATCTCGTACATAAACTGATGGCCGTAGAGCGTATCGCCGGTACTGCCCTTATGCGGTAAAAAACTCCAGCCTTTGTCGAGCATTTCCGGATTGACAACCGAAACGCCAATATGAGCGTTAAGAGATTTAAGTTCGCGCATTATCAGCGTGCGGTGTGCCCACGGGCAGGCCAGAGAGACGTACAAATGGTAGCGGCCACTTTCTGCCTGAAATTCACTGCCCTCACCGATGGTATTTCTGAACAACGAGTCCTGACGCTCAAACCGACCGCCGCTGTTATCAGTGTCATACCATTTGTCGTGCCATTTGCCGTCAATTAACAAGCCCATGATGCTCTCCCGTTTAAGATAAATGATTGCGTGCTAAGTGGAACACACATCTGTCTAAACGGCTTAACGGAACATTTGGATTGATTGTTCTATGTTTTAGAACAGTCTGTTAATTATCTCATCAGCAATGGGTAAGGCGCTGGTGGCCGCCGGGGATGGCGCATTGCCAACGTGTAATGCATGTTCAGATTCCACAAACTTAAAATCGTGTATTAGCATACCTTTGCTATCCACGGCCTGAGCACGGATCCCAGCGCGATAAGGTAAAAAGTCTGCTGCGGAAATGCCGGGGCAATAGCGGCTCACCAGTCTGGCATAATGTGTTTTAGACAAGGACGAATACAACTCTTTAACGGCAGCACGCTTATACCGCCACAGCAATTTCCACACATCACCGTGGGCAAACAGGTGCAACCATTCAGCATCAGTGCTGAATAAACTATTATAAGCTTCCCGGCCTGTGGTCAGTACCGCATTTGGCCCCACAGTAGTGTATCCGCCAATCATTCGGGTTAAATGTACCCCTAAAAATGGCATCGCCGGATCCGGTACCGGATAAATTAAATGGCGGGTGATGTCATCGTATTTGCGGTTTAAACGGTAATACTCGCCTTTAAACGGCAGCATTCTAAAGTCACACTCAAGCCCCTGCATCCGGATCAGTTCGTCGCTATAAATGCCTGCGCAATTGATTAATTTAGCCGCCTTCACTGCGGTTTCGCCCCGCGGATGGGAAAATCGTAACAACACGCCGTTGTTACTGCCCTCTATACTCTCAAGCGTATGCTGATAAAGCAGTTGGCACTGACCCTGAGCGCTTGCCTGCTGTAACAGGCAGGCCGTGATAGCCTTGTAGTCAGTGATGCCGGTTTGCGCGACAAGAAAACCACCCACTGCATTGATGGCTGGTTCACGACGCTTTATTTCAGGCGCTGTTAGCCGCTGTGGCTGGAGTTCGTTCTGTACGCAGCGTTGATATAAGTCTTCCAGTGCGGGCAGCTCCTTTTCGCTCGTTGCCACAATCAGCTTGCCGCACTGTTCATGGGGCAAACCAAATTCCCTGCATAATTCAAAGGTGTGCTCCAGCCCGGCGCGGCAAAAACGGGCTTTATAGCTGCCTGGCGCATAATAAACCCCGGCGTGTATCACCCCGGAGTTACGCCCGGTCTGATGGGCAGCGCAATCCGTTTCTTTGTCAAACAGCATGATGCGGGCACCGGGCTGACGCTGACTCAGCTTATAAGCCACGGCAGCGCCAATAATACCAGCACCGACGATGGCAAAATCACATTCAGACATGGGTATTCTATTGAAAAATGCTAAACTCACCCCGATAGTACCCGTCCCATCATTAACATCAACCAAAAAGGGTCTGAAATGTTTGATTCACAACGCTTTGGCGGTGTTGCCCGGTTATATGGCGAGCAACAAACCACGCACATTGCCGGGCTGCATATTGCAGTCATTGGCATTGGCGGTGTTGGCTCGTGGAGTGCTGAGGCGCTGGCCAGAACGGGTGTAGGTCAGATAACCCTGATTGATCTGGATGACATCTGTGTTACCAATACCAACCGCCAGATCCATGCTTTAAATGATACCGTTGGTCAGGCCAAAGTGATGGTAATGGCTCAGCGTATCAGTCAAATTAACCCGGCGTGCAAAGTGAATGTTATCGAGGATTTTGTTACGCCTGATACGTTTATGGAGCATCTGGCCGGTGGTTACGATGGCGTGATAGAAGCTACTGACTCCATCAAGGCTAAGGCGAGTATTTTATATTACTGCAAACGCAATAAATTACCCGTGGTTACCGTAGGCGGAGCCGGCGGTCAGGTTGACCCAACCCAGATAACCTGCGCCGACCTGGCTAAAACCATTCAGGATCCGTTAGCCGCAAAACTTCGCAACGAGTTACGCCGTAACTACGGATTTACCAAAAACCCTAAACGTCGCTTTGGTATAGAATGTATCTATTCCACTGAACAACTTCGCTACCCACAGCCCGATGGCTCGGTTTGTCATAACAAGTCTCTTACCGATGGCAGCACCCGCCTTGATTGTGCTTCCGGATTTGGTGCGTCCGTGATGGTAACCGCCTCCTTTGGTATGTTTGCCGCCGCCAGGCTTATCAATAAGCTTACCGGCATTTAACACGTTACCGACTCGACATTTCGCCAAGCCTCGCGCACAATACCGCAAAAGGAGAGCCATTATGCAACAACACGAACTAGAACAACTGATGGCAGACAGCGCAAAAGACGCTGTAGGTACCAGTCGGGATATGTTTAACATTGAGTTAGACTACAGCGCTGAAAGCATCGAACTAATAGATAGCCTGCTGCTGGCGTTTATCGACCGCTTTAAGGATCAGGCCCTGGAAGATAACGCGGTATTCACGCTGTGTAATATTTATGGCGCTTACATTGGTGAAGTCATGCGCAACCTGATTGGCGGCAGCTGGCGGTATGACGAGTCTGATAAAAGCGCGCCTTATGTGGTGCTGGATGTTGGTGAGTATTCTTATGCCTTTGCCGGAATTTGTTATGAACGACTGGTTAATGACAGTCAGGTAAGTGTTAAGGCCTACTTTGATCAGGCACTGGCAAATAACACTCAGTAATTTATTCTTCTGCCTGCTCCCTGGCTGGCGGTTGACGCCAGTCATGTAACATGATGGCCAGATGATGACTGCGGTTAACCATATACATCAACGCAATCATCAGCAACGCCACCGCACCAAGGTAACCATTAAACTGCCAGCCGGCGCGCTCCAGAAAGCTGCCAATCAGCAACAACTGACACAGACTTCCAAGAGTGCAAAGCGGTTTTATCAGTAAACGCCAGCCTGTATACCCTCGCTTCCACAAATGTTCCCTGAAGCTCATTAGTACTATCACCAGCACAAAAGGTATTGTTACGGCAATTTGCAGCCACAGAACGTCACTGTGCGGAAAGAAAATGCGATAGAGTCTGTCAGATTCAGCCGGAATAGCGGTAAACGCCGCCACCAGCAGCAGATCGCGACAGGCAATCGCCAGCATCCAGTAAAACCATCGCGGCGGCAGTACTGTACCGGCTTCGTCGTAATGTTTAAGTGGTAAGGGGATCATAAACGACTTTAAATTCAGAAAAATGACTCTTCGTTAATACCCGGCCTTTCACCGGATAAAAGCAAACCTGACTACACCGCGGGCAGATTGCATGAGCTGATATTCCGGGCTGGCATTTGCGCCAGTTTAGCACAGCCGCACCACGGGCAAGAATGAATATTGCCTGGTTTATCAAACCTCTTTAGTGCCACTTCTGGTTACCGCATTTAAGCTCTCGATTTAACTAATTGACGGCATGTCCTTAATCTATCCCTGTTGTAACGCCAATTGTTATCCAAAACACCGGTAATTTTTATTAATCGTCTGGCCCGCCGGGTGAACTTAACAATCTTTTTGGGTATAATCTGCGCCCTTTTGAAACTGCCGTCGCACACCATCAGAGTTCACTATGACCGTTGAAAAATTTGACCCGAAACAAACCACCACACTGGAAGGACCTAAAGCGGTGTTAAAGCAGCAATCAGAAATGACAGATAGCTCTGATACTGCGAAAGCAAAAATCGGTTTTGTGAGCCTCGGCTGCCCGAAAAACCTGGTGGATTCAGAACGAATTCTTACTCAGCTTCGCACAGAAGGGTACGAGGTAGTACCTACCTATAATGATGCCGCGCTGGTTATCGTGAACACCTGTGGATTTATTGACGCAGCAGTGCAGGAATCGCTGGACACCATTGGCGAAGCCCTGGCTGAAAACGGCAAAGTAATTGTGACCGGTTGTTTAGGCATTAAGGAAGATGAAATTCGTGAAGTACACCCCAATGTACTGGCGATAACCGGCCCTCATGCCTATGAGGAAGTGGTTAATCAGGTGCATGACCACCTGCCCAAGCCTCAGCATAACCCGTTTGAACACCTTATTCCGGATCACGGTATTAAACTCACGCCTCGTCATTTTGCCTACCTTAAGATTTCCGAAGGCTGTAACCATCGCTGTACCTTCTGCATTATTCCATCAATGCGCGGCGATCTGGTGAGCCGCCCTATTGGCGAAATTCTCGATGAAGCCCAGCGCTTAAAAAATGCCGGCGTTAACGAATTACTGGTGATTTCGCAGGACACCAGTGCCTATGGCGTGGATATGAAGCATCGCACCGGGTTCTGGAACGGTATGCCGGTGAAAACTCACCTGCAACAATTATGTGAAAAGCTTGGCGAAATGGGTATGTGGGTAAGACTGCATTATGTTTACCCCTACCCTCATGTAGACAACCTTATCCCGCTGATGAACGAAGGTAAGATCCTGCCCTATCTGGATATCCCCTTCCAACACGCCAACAAACGCATCCTCAAATTAATGAAGCGCCCGGGCAGTTCAGAACGCACGCTGGAACGCATTAAGCAATGGCGTGAAGCCTGTCCTCAGCTGATTATTCGCTCTACGTTTATCGTTGGTTTTCCGGGCGAAACAGAAGAAGAGTTTGAGGAATTACTCGACTTTATGCGTGAAGCTCAGCTCGACCGGGTCGGTTGTTTTGCTTACTCACCGGTTGAGGGCGCTGTGGCTAACGATCTGCCCGACCCGGTGGATGAAGACGTTAAACAAGAGCGTCTGGCACGCTTTATGGCCGTGCAGGGTGAAATTAGCGCTGAGCGCCTGAAACAGCGTATTGGTCAGGAATATCAGGTAGTCATCGACTCTGTGGATGCTGAAGGCGCGGTTGGTCGTTGTTATGCTGATGCTCCGGAAGTAGATGGTGTGGTGCACTTAAATGGGGTTTATGATGTTAAACCCGGCCAGCACGTCTGGGCTGAAGTCATCCATACCGATGAGCATGACATGTGGGCCGTAATGTCTGAAGAGCAGGACGAAACAGAAAATGAGGCGGAGTAATCCGCCTCGGTAACCCTGTTACCAGGGTAGCTCATCACCTTTAGCGTGAATAAATCGCCCGGTATTGGCCAGGGTCAGTTCGCTAATTCGGGCAACCAGACTGGCCGCGGCAGTGTCGGCGTCGACATCTCCATTACCGCCGACCATCTCGGTTTGCACAAATCCGGGATGAAACAGGCCAACTGCAATGCCATCGGCTTTGAGATCATTAGCCAGGGAAACACCTGCGGCATTAAGCGCCGCCTTGCTCATCCGATAGCCATAGTATCCACCGGAACCATTGTCGGCCATTGAGCCCATTCGACTGGTGATCAGGGCCACCTTGCTACCTGATGACAACTGTTTTAACAAACACTGGGTAACCAGTAATGGGCCCATGGCATTCACTCTGAACTGATAATCGATGGTGTTGGGCTGCCAGTCAGTGATCGCCTCATTAGCCAGCACACCAGCATTGTTGATCAGAATATCAATATCTACGTCACTTAACGAAGCCAACGCTTGCGGTAAACTGTCTGGTACACTCACATCCACACCACTGATTACTTCAGCGCCGGTAGCATTCAGCGCATCTGAGCTGTTGCGGCACAAGGCATAAACCGAGTGGCCACCGGCCAGATACTGCTTCACCAAGGCAAGGCCAATGCCACGATTGGCACCGGTAATAACAACATTCATGATGACTCCTTATGCGCGTTACGCTTGCTATGAGCTGTTAGTTATCCGCTGCCAGACTGGCCAGCAGATTAGTCAGATCATCCGGTGTATCTATTCCTACCGGCGGCTCCGACAGCGCTTCCTCAATATGAATAGCATCGTCATACCATAAGGCTCTTAACTGTTCGAGCGACTCGATTTGTTCTAAGGCAGACGGCTCATAGCTCACGTACTGATTAACATAGCTTGCGCTATAAGCATACAAACCAATATGGCGATAATACAAGCCGGGATCCGCACTCACCGGAGGCTGCATCATAGTATCGCGGGCAAAAGGTAGCACTGAGCGGGAAAAATACAGCGCTTTACCCGATGCCGAAAAGACCACTTTTACGATGTTGGGATTAAATACATCATCTTCGTGAGCAATGGGCGTGCACAGCGTTGCCATTTGCATATCCGGATTGGCTGCCAGATTGGCCGCCACCTGACGAATATTATCGGCAGGCACAAACGGCTCGTCGCCCTGCACATTAACAATTATGGTGTCATCGGCAATCTGCTGGGTCTGGATCACTTCGGCAATACGCTCGGTGCCGGATGTATGCGTGGTGGCTGTCATCACCACGGTAGCAAACTGCGCGGCCACACTGGCAATGCGTTCATCATCGGTAGCAACAATGACCTTGCTGGCACCAGCCTCATTGGCCCTGTCTACCACGTGTTGCACCATGGGTTTGCCCTGAATATTCGCCAGCGGTTTACCGGGGAATCGGCTGGACTGATAGCGAGCGGGAATGACAACCGTAAAATCCATGGGCAAGATTATCCTTTTTTCAGTGCTTCGAGTTCGTCAAGAGAAATCGCCGTAGCCTTTTCTTCCAGTAATACCGGAATACCATCGTTAATCGGGTAAACCAGACGGTCATAACGACATACCAGGCCAGGCTCATTATTACTCTCTGTGTACATTAATTTTCCTTTGCACACTGGGCAGGCTATTATTTCCAGCAACTTTCTATCAAATGCCATGGTGTTTCCTTTGTTATTTTTGTTCAGCGTGCAATACGCTGAATGAGCTGAGTATAAAAATCTTCGGCCAGCACCGCATCTACCGGCTGGTACCAACAGTTCTCATGGGCGTGCGCCACCGCCTTCACAGCGTCTTTTTCAGTCATGATCACACAGCCGTCTGGAATATCCTGTTTACCGATAGCATGATGATCGGCCAGCGCAACGCAATGATCAAGCCTTACGCCCATCTCTTTTAACTGGTTAAAAAAACGACTCGGATCGCCAATACCTGCCATGGCGGTAATATGAGATTCCTGTTCCAGCTCCACAAGGTCTCGCTGTAACTGGGGACGCAATACATTAATCAGTTTGCCGGGCTGCAAAGACATTTGAAACGGTGTCGGCATATTGCTGATATTTGGTAACTCAAGCGCCTCACCAGACTGATTTAAAATTAAAAAATCAATGGTCTTAAGCCGCCAGAGACCCTCACGTAACGGCCCCATCGGCAGCAATTGCTGGTTACCAAACAATCGTCGGTCGGCCACCACACACTCAACATCCCGGCCCAGCGCGTAATGTTGCAAGCCATCGTCACTGATGATCACTGTACAACCTTGCTCTACCAGTTGCTGTGCTGCGCGGGGGCGGTTGGGATCGATAACCACCGGCACACCCGTGCGCCGTGCTATCAATAAAGGTTCGTCACCAACCATGGGGGCTGAATCGTTTGCGCTAACCTGATGAGGAAACTCGGTGGTTTTAGCACCGTACCCACGACTTACCACACCGACTTTGTAGCCGGCCTGTTGAAGCCTCTCGCAAAGCGCCACGACCAATGGTGTTTTGCCGTTACCGCCGACTGAGAGATTGCCTACCACTATAACCGGCACCGGCAGTGTTACGGTCTTTTTGACGCCCAGACGAAACAGTAATCGACGTAACGCTGATAACAGAAAAAACAGCAGCGTAAAGGGCAACAACAACCATTGATACCAGCGCCCTTCATACCACATGCGGTTAAGCGCCGACATTGCTACTCCCCAAACTGCAGCGCGTGTAACTGCGCATAAGCACCACCCTTGTTGAGTAAGTCCTGATGCTTGCCCTGCTCAATAATCTTACCCTGGTCGATCACCAGGATCTGGTCGGCATTTTCGATAGTGGATAACCGGTGAGCAATAATAATGCTGGTGCGATCCTGTTGCAGTGTTACCAGGGCATCCTGGATCATCCGTTCTGATTCGGTATCCAGCGCCGAAGTCGCCTCATCGAGAATTAATACCGGTGCATCCAACAGCAGCGCTCTGGCGATGGCCACTCGCTGGCGCTGTCCGCCAGACAATGCAGAGCCATCCTCACCAATCATGGTATCAAGACCATCTTCGAGCAACTCTGCAAATTCCATTACATGAGCCAGTTTAGCCGCCTTTTCAACCGCCTCACGGGAGACGTTTTCAGCCACGCCATAGGCAATATTATTAGCGATGGTATCGTTAAACAAAGTTACCTGCTGGGATACCAGGGCGATATTTTTGCGTAGCTCAGTGAGCTTAAACTCGTTGATATCGGTGTTATCAAGAGTGATCTGCCCTTGCTCGGGCAGGTAAAAACGGGTGAGTAAGTTAGACATGGTTGACTTGCCGCTACCAGAACGGCCCACCAGCGCAATACTGGTGCCGGCGGGGGCATCGAGATTCATGTTATCGATCGCCGGTGTGTGCTTACCCGGATAAGTAAATGTTACATTGTTAAAGCGTATGTCGCCCTTTACGGCGTTGGCATCAAGTACGCCGGTGTCTTTTTCAATTTGCTCATCCAGCACGGCAAAGATGCTCTGACAAGCCGCCATGCCTTTTTGAAACTCGCTGTTAACCGTAGTCAGTTGCTTTAGCGGTTTAAGCAACATTACCATATAAAAAACGATGGTCACAAAGGTACCCGCAGTAAGCTCGGCCAGCATACCCGGCGTACTGGCGATATACAGCACCACCGCCAGGGCAACAGAAGCGATAACCTGAATGCTCGACACACTCAGGGTTTGCGTAACGGCCAGCTTCATGGTCTGCTGGCGATTGCTGTTATTCTTTTTAGCAAAACGGTCCTGCTCTTTTTGCTGGCCACCAAACATCAAAACCACTTTATGGCCTTTTACCACCTGCTCAACCGCACTGGTAAGATTGCCCATGGACTTCTGAATATTGCGGCTAACCGTGCGAAAGCGTTTGGTAACAAAAGTGACGATTACCGCTACCACGGGCCCGACAAACAAAAACACCAGTGATAACTGCCAGGAGAGATAAAACATCCAGGCCAGGATCCCTATCACCAGGGCACCTTCACGAACCAGAATCGCCAGTGATTTACCCGCCGCACGGGCCACCTGGTCGGTATCGTAAATAACTTTAGAAATCAGATTACCTTTGGCCTGCTGGTCGTGAAAGCTGACCGGCAGATGAATATACTTACTGAACAGTTGCTGACGCATGGTCATTACCACCTGAGCCCCAATCCAGCTCAGTGCGTAACTGCCCATAAAGTTAAATATGCCGCGCAGAATAAAAACCGGTACCACCAGGTAGGCAGCCATACGCAAATAACCGTAATCCTGGTTGTTCAGCGACCGGTCGATAACAGGCTGAACCTGCGAAATCACAAAGGTATCGAGTGCTGAGTAACCCACCATGCCGATAAATGCCACAATAAAGGCAAGTTTATAGGCTTTCAGGTAGCTAAAAAACCGTTTTACCGGCAATGCTTGAGTGTCATTCTGTTGCATAGTTCACTGTTTACTATAAAAATCGGCGCCATTGTACCTGCTATACCCATGACACACCAAAATAATCGATTCACGTTGTCAAAACCGATTGCACGGAATGTCTTTATTTATGGGCAGTTTACTGCTTTACAAACGTTTTATGATACCAGCGGCTGTGCTGACTTTCCCGATAAGCATAAGTACTGATTCCGTTGCCGGTAATGTCAAAGCGCAAATGACCGCTCTCACTAACAAACAATGCCTGACTACCCACACTCCGGTAACGTTCAACAACCTGCTGATGAGGAAAGCCCCAGCGATTAAGCCAGCCCTGAGAAAACACCACAAATTGCGGCTTTACCTGTTCGATAAAGGCAGTGGATGATGAGGTTTTACTGCCATGATGTGGTGCCAGTATGATGTTTGACGTCAGCTCCTGACTGACTTCAGGTAAGCTCAACAGCGCGAGCTCCGCCTTCTGCTCAATATCGCCCGGCAGTAACATGCTGAAGCGGCCATCCGATATTTTAATCACACAGGAGCCATCGTTATCCGACCACCCCACTTTAGAATCAGGTAGGGGCCACAAAGCCTGCATGTTTAAGCCCTGCCACTGCCATTTACCACCTGCATGGCAGTTATCTTTTGGGGTAACAACGGCAAGCTCAGGATACGTTTTACGAATAAAGTCTAACCCACCGGCATGGTCATTATCGAAATGACTGATAAATACCCGTTCGAGTTGCAAGCCGCGGATCTGCAAAAAGGGGCGGATAACAGCCTCTACAAAATTGAACCCTGAGGTAAAGGACGCGCCGGTATCAAACAAAATAGCCTTGCTGTTGCGGCTGATAAGTGTGGCATTGCCCTGCCCCACATCAAACACATGTACATGCCAGTCTTCCGTTTTCCTTGCTAACGGCAGGTATCCGCCAGAACAAGCCAAGAGCGTAATGATCAACAAAAGCAATCGCCCTTTAAAAGGCGGGGCTAAAATAAGTAACAGCGCTATCAAACTGGCCATCAATAAAGTGGAAGTGAATACCGGAAAAGCCGCATAGTCACCAACAAAATTGGCCACTTGCTCAAGTTGCTGCATCAGCCATTCGAGCACCTTGCCGCAACCATACAAAATCCAGGAAGTGATGGGATGACCAACCGGCAAAACGATGAGCATTAACAATCCCAGCAGACACAAAGGGATCACCAGCAATGACATTGCCGGTACGATCAGTAAATTAATCAACGGCGAAATCAAACTAACCTGCCCCAGCAGCGCGCCCACTAGCGGCGCCATAAGCACACTCAGCATGAGCTGTAACAGCACCACTCCCCTAATCCAATTACCACCGCGGGATGACGTTTCCCACCACCAGTGAAACCAGATGATTATGCCCACCGCCCCCACACTCAGATACAGAGCCGCGCCGTAAACGGCCATGGGGTCGAACAAAATGCTCACAGACAATGTTGATAACACCAGAGTTAGCCTCGACAAACGGAGTTTAAGCAAATGCAGCACAGCGAAGATCAGTAGTGCACAGTAAGCTCGCAAAACGGCGGTTTGCCAGTCAGCCAGATAGGCATAAAAGCCACAGGTAGCCAGTACCATAATAAAAGCAGTTAGATACAGACTTTTCGGTAAGGAAAAGGTTAACCAGGCAGACGCCGCAATGCAGCTTCTGAAAACAAAAAGGATTGCGCCTGCCACAATCATCAGGTGCAAGCCAGAGATAGCAAACAGATGGGCAGTTCCCGTTTGCTGTAACAACTGCCAGTCTGATTTTGTAAATTCCTGGCGCTCACCGAATAATAAAGCCAGCAGCCATTTCTCGCCCGGCAGTTGTAATGAGGTTAGTCTGGACTTTAAGCGATTACGGGTAGATGTATCAGGCTCAATAAGTGCAATGCGATAGCCGCGCACGTAGCCGGTTTTAACTATCCGTTGACTCACATACCAGCGCTGCATATCAAAGCCCGCAGGATTAGCAATGGCCCGGGCCGGTTTGATTCTGGCAGCAGCCCGGATACGCTGGCCGGTAGTAAACGCTGCCTGCGGCCGGTAGTAATGTAACTGGATCGCCCACTGCTTTTCCCAGACATGCTGCTCCACGATATTATCGGTCAGGATTAGTCTGTCGTAGTCGGCAAAACGCTGATAACCAACAACTCGTCCCTCAATTATGACATCTTGTTGAATTTCACCACCAAGCTGTTGCCACTTGAGGTATGATTGCCCTACACTCGTTGCCACAAAAAGGCCAGCAGTTGCAGCAGCCATCGCAACCAAGGCAAAGCGTAACGGTTTTTGCCATCGTTTTGCGTTACAATACTCAGCTATGAGTAAAGCCGTGGCTGATAGTGATATAAATGCCAGCACAAACGGCAACCCGCTGTGGGGCAGCTCTGACCACCAGCGACCTGAAATCACTGCGCCGCTAAATGCTGTCGCCGCAGTTGTTAGCATGCTTGTATTCACCAGTGACTCTGTTTGAGAAAAGATTGTTAGATTTATGCCGAAGAAGTTTATAAAACGCTATTTGCCTGATCCGCATTCGATAAAGGAAAATCGGGCCTTAAAAATCTTTGGCAGCATTCTTCATGAGCCCAATTTATGGCATCTGAACCGAAAATCCGCTTCCGGTGCTTTTGGTATCGGATTGTTCTTTGCGTTCTGGCCAGTGCCCTTTCAAATGTGGTTATCGGCGGCCACCGCAATTCCCTGCCGGGTGAACCTGCCATTGTCTATAGCGACAGTCTGGATCACTAATCCCTTTACCATGCCTCCCATATTCTACGGCGCCTATCTGGTAGGCTCTACTGTCCTTGGGACCAAGTCTGAGGCCTTTCACTTTGAGCCTACCTGGGACTGGGTTGTCAGCTCTTTGTCGACCATCGGGCCGTCTTTCTTACTTGGCTGTGGGATCTGTTCGGTGGTATTTGGTTTAACCGGCTACTATACGCTGAACTGGCTTTGGCGCTTCTCGGTTCGCAAAGCCTGGCAGTTGAGAAAAGAAAAACGTCGTCAGGCACAGCAAAACCAGCAGTGAACGTGCCCTATCCAATCGAAATCAGAAATCAAACCTGAAAGCTCACTATTAACTAAAAATAGCGGTTGAATTTAGAGACACGGCTCATGACCAAAATAGTCTGTTATTGGTCAAAAGCGGACGCTTCGGCAAAACCCACCAAGCTCACTGTAGAGCTAGTAATTTATCTAAAGCGGACATCAACACCCCAAGAAGGGGCAATTACACGCAGGCTATAACACGGAACGAAGTGATGGGAGCCTGCGTGTAATTGTCCCGCTTGCTTGGCATGTTAGATGCGCTGCAAATTAATGCACGCTGGCTTTTGAAAGCAAGTTGAGCACAACAACCCCAGTTACAATTAACCCCATTCCAACAGCACCCCAAAGATCAAGTTTTTGCCCATGCATTAACCAAGCAACTAAAGTCACTAAAACTATTCCAAGACCTGACCAAATTGCATATGCCATTCCAACAGGAATTGATTTGAGAGTGAGTGAAAGCAAATAAAACGCTGCACCATAACCAGCAACAACAAGTAACGAAGGAGCTAATTTAGTAAAACCCTCACTAGACTTCAGACTAGATGTTGCAATTACCTCACAAATGATAGCCGCGGATAAAAATATCCAGTTCTTCATAGCTTTCTCCAGTTTTTATATCTCGCGCAAGACTATACTAATATTCAAGAAATAAGCAGTCTTGTTCTTTCAAAACAACTGTGAGCACATGAAGCATCTAACTTTTAAATATGGGGCACAAACAGGCAGGGTATAATGGCGACGCCCGCCTGCCTGTTTGTGGCCCAGTGCGCCCTGGCACACGACATAATTGCTTGTTAGCCATCACGTTAATCAAAGTCAATGTAGCCACCATGTTTACCGCAATGAATACAGATACGGTTGAGTCTCGTGATGCTCGTATGCGAGAAATTATTGAGCTGGTGCGAGAAATTATCGAGCTGGTGCGAGAAGACTTCCCTAATGTGCAATACAAGGTAAAAGTGCTTCAAGTAGGCCCTTCTGCAAAAGCGGCAATTGAAGCGAGAATTTACGGGCCAGAGCCTGAAGTTTTGCGTGAGATAAGCAGCGACATTGACGTGCTCCAATAGATTCACACAGCCAGTTAAGGGATAATTATCTCAACTGGA
>JAAFAI010000012.1 GCA_018222405.1 Gammaproteobacteria bacterium
CGACCTTCGGGTTATGAGCCCGACGAGCTACCAGACTGCTCCATCCCGCGTCTGAACTGGTTTGAACCGGACCGCGTAGTTCGCTGTGCCGTTCAAGTGGTGCGTATTATACATAGGGATTATAGGTTGGCAAGGCCTGTTTGGTGAATTGTTTCAATTTTTTGACCAACCGGTTAATTACCCACCACAACGCTTATTAAGCATACTATTTACTACGCATTTATTTAAAATAAAGATTCATTTTTTGCGCCAGTTTAAAGTCCAGTTCGCTAAGGCCGCCCACATCATGGGTGGTTAATCTGACTTCAACTTTATTATAAACATTAAACCACTCAGGGTGGTGCATGAGCTTCTCTGCCCAGATAGCAATTTGTGACATCCAGCCAAAAGCGCCAATAAACCCCTTAAAAGTAAATGTACAGGTAATAGCGTCGCCATCGCGCTGCCAGGAACTTCCCTCTACAGAGGTTGTATTTAAGGCGGCCAGTTGCTCTGCAATTTCAGTATCATTTAGCTTAGTGGTCATAAGGACTCCTTGTTTGCTGATGTCGTTAACTACCATAACGAATGTCGGCTGCCCAACAAAGGCACATCTGCTTTCTTTATGCTAGCAACTGTAAAGTAATCCATGCAGCAGGGTAATCCTTTCGTGTTTAGCAGGAAAATTTTACTTACGCCACGCTGCCACCTAATTCATCTCAACATAAATTCAATTTTAAATCAGCCAGTTAAATATAAATAGCTGCTGGTGCGCTGCTTGCAACACCCGTTTCAGACGATTAACCCGATGACTCACAGTCTGTTTGTGGAGAATTATGAAAGCACTACAACTCGATACTTTTTGGCAACTGATAAATGAAAAGCTTGAACGTTGGGTCGAAGCAAGTATAAAACACCTGCCTAATATTGCCGTGGCCATATTTATTGCCATGGCTTTTGGACTGTTAGCCAAAATTGTCGGTAATCTCGCTCACCGCGTGTTATCCCGCACCTTTGATTCCACGCAAATTGTCGGCTTGCTCACCTCCATTATTAAAGTGGCCATTGCAACCGCGGGCATTTTTATCGCGCTGGACTTTATCGGACTGCGGGGAACCGTAACCTCATTGTTGGCCGGAGCGGGTATTGTTGGGCTGGCTATTGGTTTTGCGTTCCAGGACATTACTGAAAACCTGATAGCCGGCATTGCCATGGGGGTGCGGAAACCCTTTCAGATTGGTGATGTCATAGAAGCTGAAGGCGTATTTGGTAACGTAGAAGCAATAAACCTGCGCAACACTCATGTAATGACATTCTTTGGCCAGCGGGAAATCATTCCTAACAAGATTCTGTTTCGCAATATTCTTACCAACTACAGCGTTAACTGTCATCGTCGGGTTGAAGTGCCGGTTGGGATATCCTACGCGGACGATCCTCAGCAAGCCGCCGAAGTGCTAACAGAAGCCGTTAATGAATTTGATTTTGTGATCAGAAAAGAAGAAACCGGTGTGTGGGCTGAGTCCTTTGGCGACAGCAGCATTAACTTGCTGGTCTGGTTCTGGATAGAATATCCGGGCGAACCTGGTTTTCTGGCGGCAAGACATCAGGTAATCGTTGCCATTCAGCGAGCATTGAGCGATGCTAATATACTCATTCCCTTTCCCATTCGCACGCTGGACTTTGGTGCTAAGGGAGGCGAGAAACTCAACGCTATGCTTAACGATTCTGTTTTACCTGAAAACCAAACAGATGATGGTGCTTCCCAGCCATCGGCCAGTGAAGACGGCGATAGTCCTAGCGATGATAGTTAAAAACAGTTTTAATTTTGTTTGGAGACATCCCATGAAGTTTCGTAATGTACGTCTTTTTTTATTCGGATTAATTGCTGTTGCCGGTATGACAACGGGCTGTGCAACGATGGAAGGACTCGGCAAAGATATCAAAAAAGCCGGTGAACAGCTCGAAGAAGCCGCAGACAAAAACTAAGGGAATTAGTAACGTTCTTAGCAGTGCCCCAACTGGTCTGACAATCAACCAATGTGATAGAAATGTTGATTTTCTATTAATAATGGTAATAATGATTGCAGTTAACTGGTTGGGCCACTTCTCACATGAATTTAAACCGAATCGATTTAAACCTGTTTGCTGTATTTGATGCCATATATACCGCAGGTAATCTTACCAAAGCTGCTGATATCCTTTGCATAACCCAACCGGCAGTGAGTAATTCGCTGGCCCGGCTTCGTGATCTGCTTAACGACCCGTTGTTTGTCAGAACCGGCCATACAATGAGCCCTACGCCGGTAGCACAGAACCTTATCGGTCCTGCCCGCCAGGCATTGGAACTGTTAAGAAACAGTGTCTTACAAAGTCGCGAATTTAATCCGGAAGTGGCTGAGAAAACTTTTCAGTTTGCCTGTCGGGACCTCATTGAGGCAAGCATCCTGCCGCGGCTGATTGCAAAAATTGAAGCCCAGGCACCCGCCATTACCATCACCAATTACGACATTGATAAAAAACAGGTGGTAAATGCCCTGGCCAGTGGACAACTCGACTTTTATGCCGACAGCGAGACGCTTACCGATCAATATCTGGCGCGTCATAAAATAGCCGAAGATCGTCTTGTAGTGGTTGGCCGGCCGGAACATCCGGCATTTTGCGAACCCATGTCTATGGAAAGTTTCCTGACTTATGGCCATATAAAGGTGTCCCAACGCCAGGAACAGGCCAATGAGGTGGATATTGAATTATCCAAGCTCGGCCACCAGCGGCGTATTGCCATGCAAAGTCATCACTTTCTTACCATCCCCAGCGTACTGGTAAAAACAGATCTCCTTGCCTGTTTACCGTCACACCTGGCCAAACATTACAACCTGGCCGTGAGTGAACTCCCCTTTGCTTTACAGCCCCTCGATTATTATGTGTACTGGCACGTCAGTGCCAACGAAGATCCGGCCCACCGCTGGGTACGCCAGCAATTAATCGATATCGCTCAGGCGTTTCTTGCACCACCCTTAAATCAACACGCTGCCTGAACTAAGTAACCTTCAGGGCCTCGCAGCACCCTGCGAGGCCAGCAAAACTCATTTTTAAAGCAGTAAAACCACCGCATTTTCAACTTTCCACAGCTCCAACAAAAATAACTTATCTTATATTTTTCAAAATCTTACACAGGTAAAATCGGAAACCATCACGCTCAAAGGTATTTAACTTCATAACAATGTATCGTCCGCGCAATTTACCAATCCTGCAGACAGGGCTTTAATGACTGTGACAAAACAAACAACTGATTGACCACCTAACTTAACTTATAACCTATCTTTCAAGGAGCTAACCATGTTGAAAATTGTTAAGTCCTCTTTGTTTGCTTTAACTGCATCACTGGCGCTTACCGGCACCGCAAATGCTAATGTTGAAGAAGCGCTGGCCAACATCTGTACTATCGTAAGTGCCGATGATAAAGGCGAGCTACGTAAAAAAATGCGGGCTGTTCAATCGGACTACCGTCTCAAGCTGCACGACTACTACTCAGGTATTTCATGCAATGGTCAGAGCTTAATCCGCACTGCCCTGCAAAATAACGCCGTTGAAGTTGGCACGCTACTGGTAAAGAAAATGCCTAGCCGTGAACTGGGTGAACCAGAAAAAGACGGAAAAACGCTGCAAGCGTGGATCAATGAAAATGGTCTGCAGGACCATGCCATTGCCAAGGAGTTAATGGATCGCCTGTAAAGCGGCCAACGTACCCTTTTCATGATAGCCATGTAAACAGTTCAACATGGTTGCAGGGAATTTAGCAGTCCCCTGCATTTAGAAGGCGCCGAGAGGCGCCTTTTTTCTTCATTTTAACCATAAGCCCCCTGTTAAGACCACAACCCACTGATTTACTGATTCTTTACGACACTATGAAAAGGTATCAAGTCCAATACCGATGTATCACCTAAGCTGTTTTACCCACCTTATACTTTAGGTTTAATAGACCCAACAAAACAAAGCAAACAAAATTATTTCCCTTTAAGGCTGCTAAAACTAACGAGGATTACCACCATGTTGAAATTTGCTAAAACTGCTGCTCTTGTATTAACTGCTTCTTTTGGTATTAACGCCACTGCTCACGCTAACGTGGAAGAAGCTTTAGCTAACATCTGTACCATCGTAAGTGCTGACGACAAAGGTGAGCTGCGTAAAAAAATGCGTGCCGTGCAGTCAGACTACCGTTTAAAACTGCACGACTACTACTCGGGCATTAGCTGTAACGGTCAGAGCCTCATCCGCACCGCGCTGCAAAACAACGCTGTGGAAGTAGGTACCCTGCTGGTGAAAAAAATGCCCAGCCGCGACCTGAGTGAGCCGGAAAAAGACGGTAAAACACTGCAGGCCTGGATCAACGATAATGGCCTGCAGGATCACGCGATTGCTAAAGAAGTAATGGATCGTCTGTAAGACATTCCCCCTCTTTCATGATAACCATGTAAGCTGTTCAACATGGTTGCAGGGAGCATAGCAGTCCCCTGCATTGGAAAGGCGCCGCAAGGCGCCTTTTTCCTTTCTAGCTGACTATGAATAAATCTAACCAACTGATTTTGAATGGTAAAAACCACACAACCACAGAGTATAAGAATAAATACCAATGTATCAGCCCTGCTGTTTAAGCGAATGTTAGTTTGGGGTCTAATAGCTTCAACAAAACAAACTTTTAAGACTGCTAAACTTAATAGGATTACTACCATGTTGAAATTTGCTAAAACTGCTGCCCTTGTATTAACTGCTTCTTTTGGAATCAACGCTACTGCCCACGCCGACGTGGAAGAAGCACTGGCGAATATCTGCACTATCGTAAGTGCTGATGATAAAGGCGAACTGCGTAAAAAAATGCGTGATGTTCAGTCAGACTACCGGTTAAAACTCCGTGATTACTATGCTGGTATTTCTTGCAACGGCCAAAGCCTCATCCGCACAGCGCTGCAAAATAACGCTGTTGAAGTGGGCACTCTGTTGGTGAAAAAAATGCCAAGCCGTGATTTAAGCGAGCCAGAGCAAGACGGTAAAACACTGCAAGCCTGGATCAATGACAACGGCATGCAAGACAACGCCATTGCTAAAGAAGTACTCGCCCGTCTTTAAGACTCATAACGAATTCATGATAGCCATGTAAACATTTCAACATGGTAGCAGAGCTCCGGGCTCTGCGGTGGGGCGCCTTAGGGCGCCTTTCCTTTTTTGATAAATCACCATAAAACATACACTTACAGCTATAACGTATTAACTTAAATACCAATGTATGATTCTCAATGTGTCATCACATCTTCAACTAAGGTGTAATAGACCTGTTGCTGACCGAGATCAATAAAAGCGAGCGTATTATGAAAATTAAAATCGTTACCCTTAGCCTGCTGACATGCTGCTTATTCACAGGTACGACCATGGCCAACGAGCATAATACCCAACCTGCTTCTGGCGCCAGTTCTCCACAATTGATTAAAAAATTACGTGCAGACTCTTCACGTCTGCCGGTAGATCAGTTACTCGGTAAATACATCAAAAAAAATAATCGGTCTGAAAATACCTTCACAACAGCGCCAGCGTTATCTTTGAGCGGTGCTAATCAACAGCCGGGACAACAAGCTGGTCGGTAAATTACTGCCGTACTACCCCTGTACCAATTATTAGTTATCACAATTTGTTGCATTCATTGACTACCCCTCAGGCCTAATTGTCACTACACTATGCGCCAATTACTGCCGATAAAAAGTCAGGGCTATCTATGCAACCCATGCAACAACTTCAGTCTTCTCATTCTTCGTGTCTTTCACGAACGTTTGTGCCGGCAATGTCATTGCTGGCTACCGCAATTCTTTCTTCTTCAGTGTTTGCACAATCTTCTACTGTTGTACCCGAGTCCGGGCTGGAAACCATTGAAGTTACGGCGCAAAAGCGTTCGCAGAACTTACAGGAAGTACCAGTAGCCGTTACCGCACTAAGTGGTGAGCTGTTAGCAGAAAAAGCCAGTTTCGATATTTTTGATATCGAACGCAGTGTCCCTACCCTGTCAGCATTTCAAAGCCAGAGTGCAACCAATAGTGCCTTCGCCATTCGCGGGATTGGTACCTCTTCGCAAAACTTTGGTTTTGAGTCTTCGGTGGGGTTATATGTAGATGGCGTTTATCGTGCCCGCCAGAACTCGGTGATTAACGACTTGGTCGATATCCAGTCAGTAGAAGTTCTGCGAGGTCCTCAGGGCAGCTTGTTTGGTAAAAATACGCCGTCCGGTGCAGTGGTTATTAATACCGTTAAAGCCGATTTTGATGGGCGGGGCTTTTTCCAGGTTACTGCCGGCAATTTCAATACGCTCAACGTAAGCGGTGCTAAATCGGTAACCCTGATTGACGACGTACTGGCTATGCGGGCGAGCGGCTTCAGCGCACGTCGTGATGGTTGGGTAACTGACCAGACTCACCCCGGCAAAGACCTTAACAACCGCGACCGCTCAGGCTTTCGTCTGCAAGCCTTGTATACTCCCACGGATGCCGTGTCGGTAAGAGTGATAGCCGACTATGCAGAACTCGACGAGCGCTGTTGTGCAGCGCTCACCTGGCAGGGTAACGCCCAGGCAAACGAGATAGCGGGTAAGTATGGTACCGATAGCCTTATTGCCTCGCCATTAATTGGCGGCCGCGTATTTACCCAGGCGCAGTATTTCGATTTCACCACGGCACTCAGTACCTCGCCGCGTTCAGCCATGCAAGACCGGGGAGTGTCAGCAGAGATCGACTGGCAAATCAGCGACACCTTATCTCTGGTGTCTGTCAGTTCACTGAGAAAATTTGATAGCTTTGACTATATCGACTCTGACTTCTCCGACGGCGAGCTACTCTCCACCACCAATGACTCAGCCCAACGCGCGGTGACACAGGAGCTAAGGGTTCACTATGCCTCGCCCTCGTTATCTGCCATTGCCGGTGTCTTTTACTTTCATCAGCGCCTTGACCTCGATTTCAATAATATGATTGGCAGTGATTTTCCGGCCTTTTTTGCCACCAGTGCAGCCGAACTCCAGCCTCTTATTGAAGGGATTAATACGCTAAGTACATTAAGCGGTGGTCTGATAGCACCGGTGGCGCCAGCCACGCCGGGAGGCACCGACTTCCCGCACAGTGCCGATCAGACCCAGGACAGTTACGCAGTGTTTGCCCAGACAGACTGGTCGTTTCTGCCACAGTGGACCCTGACTACCGGGGTCCGCTGGACCACCGAAGATAAAACACTAAACGGTGAATTCAGCGAAGTTGGGCCAGGTATAAATGGTTTACCTACTCAACCACAGGATATTCCTAACCCCTATGCCGCTGTGCCAGCTTTAACAGATATCGCCACGGCGCTTGCCACCATGCAGATGCCCGGTGCGGATTCGCTGGCAGCCATCGCACCGTTTCAAAATCCGGGCTGGGGCTTTTATTTTCTTAATACGGCTTCTATCCTGCCGCGACCGTCCATGCAGGAATCCTTATCCGATGACAATGTTTCTGGTACGGTTAAAATTAGCTACCAGCCCAATGATGAGCGCCTGATTTACCTGTCCTGGGCGAATGGATTTAAGTCTGGTGGTATCAATACCGACCGCATAGCGCCTGGATTTAACCCGGTATTTAAAGCCGAAACTTCCCGGGCCTGGGAGTTGGGTCTTAAGCAGGAGTTCCCTGAATACGATTTACGCTTTAATCTTGCCCTGCATAAAACGGATATCGACAACTTTCAGGCATCCACTTTTACCGGGACTGGCTATAATTTGCAAAATGCTGGCAGCATCGGTACCAAAGGCGTTGAATTCGATTTGGTCTGGTTACCGGTTGCTTCTACTCAGATATCGTTAAATTTCGCCCGCACACTGGCCACCTTTGACGAGTTTGACAATGGTACCTGTTGGGTTGCCTATACCTGGCACACCGGCATTGACGACCCAGGCCGTCAAAACCCTGAAGATCCCTATTGTTCACGGGCCGGCGATCGGGTCGGTTTTGAACCAGAAACCCGTTATACACTGGGTATTGAGCATTATATTGACGTCTTTAGCTTCCCCACCACGGTCCGCGTGGATTATCTGTACACCGGTGATCTCTTCATGGATGACACCAACGATCCGTACAAACATCTCGACAGCTTTGATCTGGTTAACGCCAGTTGGATGTGGGAAATGCCGGCATGGGACAGCCAGTTAATTGTCTGGAGTAAAAACCTGTTTGATACCGAGTACGTGGCTAAAAATGGTTTTGACGTGCCGGTTCAGGCGGGCAAGATCATGGCTTACCCGGGCATGCCGCGTACCTGGGGTATTACCCTGAGAACCCATTTTTAATTACGGCTGTTGGCTTCCCGGTGTTCCCTTTTCACCGGGTAACTAATACCAATCCTCGCCGCTTTTATTGAACGAGATCAAATCGTCATTGCGCAGAGTCTGTATGCTACGGCTTATCAGGAACTATCCGGTTCCCATAACGATAAACAGATGAATTCAGCCTATGCAAACTATCGATTTTTTTGACCCGGCGCTACTTAATAAATACAACATCAACGGTCCGAGATACACCTCGTACCCTACCGCTTTGGAATTTAATAACGATGTAAGTGATGCTACCCTGATGACGGCGGCACAAACCAGTCCTGCGCAGGATTTATCGTTATACGTGCATATCCCGTTCTGTCATTCACTGTGCTATTACTGCGGTTGCAATAAGGTGGTTACCCGCCACGCCGATAAGGCAGACCGCTACCTGGATTATCTGAGTAAAGAAATTACCCTGCGTGCTGCCGCTTTCGGCCATTACACCGTACAGCAATTGCACCTCGGCGGCGGTTCACCGAGCTTTCTTTCGCCTGAACAACATCAGCGTCTAATGGCACTGTTAAAAAAGGCCTTCAACTTTGCTGACGATGCTCAGTGCAGTATCGAAATAGATCCCCGCACAGTCGACACCGACTATATCAGCGCCCTTGCAAGCGGGGGCTACCGCCGCATCAGCATTGGTGTACAGGACACCGACTACAATGTACAACAAGCAATTAACCGGGTTCAGAGTACCTCCCATATTGCCGGCCTGGTAGAGCATGCCAGACAGGTTGGCTTTGAGTCAGTAAACCTCGATCTTATTTATGGCTTGCCCCATCAAACCGAGGAAACCTTTAAAACCACCCTGGCGGCCGTAAAAGCCATGGAGCCGGAACGGGTTTCTTTATTTAGCTATGCACACCTGCCGGAGCGTTTTGCAGCACAGCGTAAAATAAAAGACGAATGGCTGCCTTCTGCCGAGCTTAAACTGGCGTTAATGAAACAGGCCATGGCTACCCTGAGTGAAGTGGGTTACGAACTCATTGGCATGGATCATTTTGCTAAAGCCGATGACGAACTTGCCATCGCCCAGCGTCAGGGTGACCTGCACCGTAACTTTCAGGGCTATACCACAAGGGGCGATCTCGACCTGCTGGGTCTGGGTGTATCGTCTATCTCTGCCGTTTACAATATGTATGGCCAGAACCCTAAAACCCTAAACGATTATTATGCGGCGCTGGATGAACCAGCAAATCTCACCACTAAAGGTGTGTTGTTAAACCGCGATGACATGCTGCGCCGACAGGTAATTATGCAACTGATGTGCAACCTGAACCTGGCAATTTGCGATATAGAGTCAGAGTGGGATATTGATTTTAATGCCTATTTTGCCGATGCCATTGCGGCTTTGGATCCCTTTATAGACGATGGGCTGGTATCGGTCACCGCGCAGCATATCCGGGTAGCCCCAAAAGCGCGATTGCTTATCCGCATCATCAGTATGTCTTTCGACGCCTACCTGGCCAAACAGGTTCACCAGCGCCGATATTCACGGGTAATTTAGCCAGCTCCGCCGGGCTTTAAATAATTGCCAACCGGATTGGCTGCCAGTGCCGTATGACACTGGCTCATTAAGGCGTCCATATCGTAGCCGGTAGTACCATCGCAGCTGGCGATGGACGATTTAAAGCGGATGTTTAACGGTAATTTTGTGCCATCGCTGAAAAGATATCTGCCCATTGCATCACTCACTTTGCCAGTAAATTCCAGGCCTTGCTGTTCACTAACATTGGGTAAACTGATGGCAAAAGTGGCGCCACTGATCCGGCAGCACTTGCTCAGAGGCAAGGTAAGTTGTCCCTCAATTACCCGGGCGACAGCCTGAATCGCCTGATTTCCATGATGAAAGCCCTGATGCTCGTTGATAGCGTGAATACCAGCAATTTTTATTAACAGCATTGAGAAAGGCTGATTATTGGTTTGGCAGTATTGCAGATGACCGCTGACTTCTTTCATTAAATAATGCTCGGTCTTCATACCGGTAAGCGGATCGTCATAACCTGTGTGAAACATCGAGTCAGCAACAATTTTACTCTTCAGTAAATTCTCAGCACGCTGCTTAAGGGTATTACTGATAACCGGCTTCTTTACAAAGTCATTACCACCTGCTATCCAGCAGGCTTCCTGAATATTGCGCTCAACCGAAGAGGTAATGAATAAAATGGGGATTTTAACAAAATTGTTGTTGGCACGGACTTTTTCGCAGAATTCCAGGCCCGACATATCCGGCATCTGAATATCCAGCACAATCAAATCAACCGGATGAACTGCCAGAAAGTTAAATGCTTCCTGAGCATTTCCTGCCGCTTCACAATGACAGATATCGCTTAATACCGCTATTAGCATTAATCGGGTAATTTCATCGTCATCGACAACTAACACTGAACATTGATCGATGTGTTTCACCTAAGTACTCCGAAACCACATTTTTGTTAAGTTATATACGTTCCTTTAACAAAGCGCCATACAACTTTAGTAGTCACTAATTTGACGCTCGACAATTTATTGACATAAGTTGCTAGTTGTCTTCGATAAATTGTTCAAATTGCGCTATTAGTGCTGGCAACTGCAGAACGATACGCTCGTAAATCGCCTGCATGTCGTCTTTTGTCACAGTTTTCGCCTCATATTCGAGCTCAGTCAGCATTTCTTTCAGCGCGTTAGCACCAACATCAGCCGCGTTCCCCTTAAATGCATGGGCCATGAAGCGCACTTTTTCCCTGTCTTCAGCGTTGATTGCCTGCGCGAGCGTTGCCCGTTTTTCATGGCTTTCATTAATAAACAGTGACAGCAGCTTTTTGAGTAGCGTCTTATTGTTATCCAGACGCAGCAATGCTTCGTCACATTGCCAGATAATCTCCTCAGGCTCCTCATCATCTCGTTCAGTCCCCGTAGTCACATCGGTTAAGCGTAAACTGGCAGTTACCTTTTCCATAAACTCACCCGAATCAATGGGTTTGGTCAGATAATTATTCATGCCAGCCTCATAACACTTCTCGCTCTCACCTTTCAGCGCGTTAGCCGTCATGGCAATAATCTGAACATCACTGTGCCCTTCACCAGCCTGTCCGTCCCGTATCGCTCTGGTAGCAGCATAACCATCAAGCACCGGCATATTGCAATCCATTAAAACCAGATTGATATTCGGGTTATTGCGTAACTGCTCAATGGCGGCTTCACCGTTAACGGCGCTGTACACTGTTGGCCCGTACGGTTCGAGGATAAATTCAGCTACCTGGCGGTTAATCTCATTGTCATCAACAATTAAAATTTGTTTTGCACTAATATCCGCGGTCGCTAAAGCATGCCCACCGGGCATGTCAGAACTGCGTCGACTATCGACAGTATTAACCGATAAGGGCGTTCTTTTTGCTCTGCTATCGATCACATTAGAGAGGAAAACAGACCGGTAGAGTGGCTGAATCAGAGTAGTAGCCTGCGGTAAACTGTGATCGGCATCCGATGCACTTTTGGCGATCACAAACAGGACTGGAAGCGGCTGTTCTTCTGCCACCCATTGCTGCCAGTAATGGGCAAAAGCACCATAATAGCTGCAGCTTTGTTCTACAAACAGATAAGAACAGGACAGGGCTTCGGCCTGAGATAGCAACCGGTTGTACCCCATTGGCTTTGCACCGTTACACACCAATAAGTGTTGCATCACCTGCTCCAACGGTTCACTCTCAATTACCAATCCAGCATTACAGTCTGCAAGCCGTGGCGTCTCTTCTTCTCTTACTTGCCACAACTCAAGGGGAACCTTAATGGTAAATGTCGAGCCCGACTGTTCTTCAGATTCGACTGAAATCGTACCGTTAAGCAACTCCAGGATCTCCCGGCAAATCGATAATCCTAAGCCGGTGCCGCCATATCTGGCGGCAATAGTCTCATCGGCCTGGCTAAACGCCGCGAATAGTTTATCCTGATGTTCTGGTGCTATCCCTTTGCCGGTATCGGCTACTTCAATTTCCAGACAGGCCTTATTATGTTCAACCTCGCTTCTGGCTGTTAGTAATATGTAGCCTTCAGCGGTAAACTTAATCGCATTACTGAGCACATTATTGATTACCTGAGTAAGCCGGTGCGGATCGCTGTGTACCAGAGTGAAATTTAACTCACTGGTATCAATGTAAAAACCCAGCCCTTTTTGGCTCGCCACCACCGACATGGTACTGGTGATACCCTCAATCAGTGCTTCCGGATTAAAATTCTGAAAATCCAACTCCAGTTTTCCGGCTTCAATTTTAGACAGATCAAGGATGTCGTTGATCAGGCGCTTAAGGTTATCCACACTACCTTCTGCCATGGTCAGCAGTTGTGATTGTCTGGTTGTGAGAGTCTCGCCACGTAGAAGTGTTGTCGCGCCTACAATACCATTAAGTGGTGTACGCATTTCATGGCTGATAGTAGAAATAAAGTTTGTTTTAAGCTGACTCAGTTCTAACGCTTCGTCACGGGCCTTTCTGAGCTCTTCGGTACGCAGCTCTACCTGCTGCTCCAGCTGACGGTTGCTCTCAGCGACATTCATCAGGCTTTCTTTTTCCAGCGTAATATCACGAATAACCACTGCATAAGCAGCCTCCGCCTGCGAATTATTAATTTTATTGACTTTGCAATGATACCACTTGCTGTTACCAACGCTGCTCTGGTGATGCCATTCCACACCGTTCACCCCTGTCCCCAGATGTAACTCAAGCGACTCTGCCACTTCTACAGCGCCTATCTGGCGTAGCAAGTCGGTAAACTTCTGCTCGCTGCCGCTATTCTCCTCGAGCAAAAACATCCGTTCAAAAGCGTGGTTATAGGTATTCACGCGCCAATCCTGACCAACCGTAATAACCGCATCCTCAGCTACGTCCACGGCCGCCTTCGCCTCCTCAGCTACCGCGAGTAGTTTGCTTAATCGCTGGTTATTGGTGCTAAGGTACTGCAGTGCAAACACCGCAAACACCAGCACGGCGGCGAGTCCGGCCATCGACTCCACTCGCCGGGTCATCAACTGACCAAGGTAATAATCGTCGTCTACCAGCAAGTACACATGCAGCAGACCGGTTTCACCCGCAGCAACAAGAATACTTTTGCTTAATCCCAAACTAGACGTCCCGATGCCGGCACTAACATAGCGGACTAAACCAGCGATCTTTGCGGTGTTAATCTTATACTCACTACTAAACTTGCGTTCTGGCGCAAGATCACGGCTAAATTTCAGTTCAGCCTCAGGGTGTTTAATAAAGTATTGCTCGTTATCGGTCAGTACAATATTCAGATGCTCTCCAATCAGCACATCTAGGTCATCAAGAAACTCTGAGACATCGATATTGGCTACCAGCGCACCAAAAAACTGACCATCGGAAAAAATGGGTAACGCCACGCGCAAAGTGGGTTGGTGAGGAAATGCGATCCGATCAAATTCACGATTCAAATCAATGTTCGACACAAAGAGTTGCTCTTTAGCAAGCAACTTCGTGCTGGTGAAATAATAGCGGTCACTTTTATCCTGCAGATAGCTTTCGCTAACGGCTGCAACCCTGCCGTTTTTGCGCTCTACCCTTATGGTCTCTTTGCCCTGCTGGTCAAGCAGGCGTAATTGGTAATAGGCCCGGTTATTTTCGACAAAACCGCGAAAGATATTGGAAAGCCGGTTCTGCCATTGTGCGGTGGTAGTATTATCCAGCGGATCCAGGCCGTTGTTGTTGGCCGCGCGGGTTAAGCCGCTAATTGGCGGGGTTGAATGCAAGAATAAAATGTCATCCCGATAAGAAGCGTATTCGTTTTTAATCAACGCTTCCACTTCCCGCAGGTTTATTTGCACATCTTCGACAACAGACTTGTTATAGGAAGCGGTAATATGGTGATCGGCAATCATTGCAACGACAATAATAATAAATGTTGCAATGACCGAATACACCCGGACTGATACTTTTTTCAAACGCTGACCCCTGTAGAGAGCTGTATACCCGATCTGGTCTTCGCACTGGTTGTGCGCAGTCATTTAATCTTAGTATAATTTCCGGCTATTACGACAAATGGAACATAATTATTGGCTCGTTTTCCGCGCTGACGATAAATCCTGACTTTGAGCGCTATCAATTGTAAATTTTAAGTAATGATCTACACTTTTATAACTACGAGCCGACATGGGATGTCATTAGGGGTGAAGTAACGCTTAGCGGCAAGCTTGCCATCAGAACAACTAAAAAGCAGCAAAGTACAACCCAATGACACAAACAACCGCTTACACCACGCTAGAAGCTTCTGTTTATGCCAGTAAAGGTTTAGCCGATTGTAAAGTGCTGGTGGTAGATGATGAGCAATCCAGTTGCCTGTTAATCACCACTATTTTGAATGATATTGTGCAGTGCGAATTTCTTCATGATCCGGCCCGGGTGATTGCCTATTGCGAAAAGCAACCGCCGGATCTCATTGTTCTCGATATCAACATGCCTGGCTTAAATGGTATAGAACTCTGCCAGCAGTTAAAGCAAAACCGCAATACATCGGCTTGCCCGGTGGTATTTATTACTGGTGACGGCAATGCTGAAACACAGAATAGGTGCTGGCAGGCAGGTGCTTCGGATTATGTCAGAAAGCCGGTTGTTGCCTCGACCCTGGTGCACCGCGTAAAAAACTTATTGCAAAGTAAATTGCGCCTGGATTTATTAACCGAACTGACCTTCAAGGATCAGTTAACCGCCCTGTATAACCGCTACTACCTGTTTACCGAAATCCCAACACAGCTCAAACGCCTGTCCCGCGACAGCAAATCCCTGGGCGTTATCATGATCGATATAGATTTCTTTAAAGGCTTCAACGATCGTTATGGGCATGTGGCTGGTGATAAGTGTTTGTTCGACGTGGCACAAACACTGAAAGAGCAATTACCCGGCCCCCACGACAGTATAGTGCGTTTTGGTGGCGAGGAATTCAGTATATTTTTGCCCGACACCACACAGCAAGCATGTCGGGAAATTGGCCAGAAGATGGTAGACGCCATTAGCAATTTATCTATCGATAACGAAGCCAGTCCACTGGGAAAGGTCACTATCAGCGCCGGGTATGTGGTATCCCCAACGAATAATACGCCCGGCCTGGAGCAACTTCTCAGTGAGGCTGACTTGTACCTTTACGAGGCTAAACTAGCCGGCAAAGCCCGGCTTCAGGGCAGCACTGAGCAGCACAATAAGGCATGCTGATGTAACGCTGCATCAGGCGAGCGTTTGCTGACCACTAAAATACCCCCATACCCACTGCCCTTCCTGCAGCGCATTAATCCGGTTGTCATAGCTATCCAGCAGCGCCACTAACTCTTGCCCCTCGCACACCATTGTTACCGCGCTTTGTGTGGCCGAATAAGAAACTACTGATTGCACAATACCCTGCAGACAATTCGTGTGTAGCACCGTGCTATTTTCAGTGGCGATCGTTACTTCACTGGCGGGAAGCAATAGCCGTACAGAGTGACCCACCGGGATAGCTGATTCATCTACCACGTTAACCGATGTCTTGCCTATGGATATCTGGCTAACCCCCTTATTTCGCGCTTTTACCTCACCGTGCAGCACGCTGATTAATGGCAGTGAAACGTGAGTATCGTGGGCGGCTGGGTTAAGCATTTCACTGAGCGGCCCACAGGCCACACAACGACCACTTTCTATAATGCTCAGATGGTCGCAACTCACTATGATGTCATTGATATCATGGCTCACCATAATCACTTTAACGTGCGGACTCAGGTAAGCTTTGAGTTTTTGTAAAATGCCAAAGCGCAGCGCACGATCCATGGCGCTGAAGCTCTCATCCAATAACAACAGCGCTGGATTGGCCAGTAACGCCCGGGCCAGTTTTACTCGTTGTAGTTCGCCGCCTGACAGCTCATTGGTTTGCCGGGACATCAGGGCAGTGCATTCACACAGCGCCACGATGGTGTTAACACTGGCCAGTTGCTGATTATGACGGGCAACCAGCTCAAGATTGCCTGCCACATTGAGTGCCGGAAACAGTGGCGTTTGGGCACTCACCAGCACCACATTTTCGAGCTGACTGAGATCTTTATCGTGCCAGCGGCCGGTTACATTGAACCCAGCATTAAGCCCCGCCAGCGTCTGCAAAAAGGTGGATTTTCCAGCGCCGGAGTGGCCGATTATGCCAAGCCAACCTGGCTCAGCAACAGTCGATAGCGCTATATCCAGCGCAAACTGGCCGGCCTGAGCCGTTACATGACATTCCATTTAAGCCTCCGCTGCCCCTGCAACCAGTAAAGGGCAATCAGTAAACATAGCGAAAATACCAGCAATACGGCAGCCAGTTGGTGAGCAATGCTATAGTTGAGCGACTCCACCTGATCGAACAGCGCAATAGACACCACCCTGGTTTCTCCGGGAATGTTACCACCTATCATCAGTACCACACCAAATTCTCCTACTGTATGGGCAAAACTCAACCCGGCAGCAATCAGTAAGCTGGGCCTGACAGCCGGTAAGACAACGCGTTGCAATCGCACGTACCAGGGCAAGTTGAGCATTTTTGCGGTGTGTAAATAATGCGGGTGTAACTGCGTGAAGCCGGCATACAATGGCTGCACCGCAAAAGGAAATGAGTAAATGACCGACCCAAATACCAGGGCCTCAAAAGTGAACGCCAGACGTTCACCAGTAACAGTTAACCACAGTTCACCAATCAGGCTGTCGGGCGCAAAAGCCAGTAGCAAATAAAACCCCAGTACAGTGGGTGGTAATACCAGCGGTAATGCCACACAGGCCTGCACTACGGCCTTAAAGCGGCTGTTCCAGCGACTTAACCACCAGCTTACCGGTATAGCAACCAGCATCAGCAGTAGCGTTGATAGCCCTGCCAGTTTGAGGGTAAGCCAGATTGCCGAAAATTCCACGCTTAACGACTTCCCTCAGACGGGCCTGACGCGAGCGGCGCATACCCTGCTTCAGCCAGCTGAGACTGTACTTGTGGACTGCGCAGGAATGCGGCTAGTTGTTTAGCAGCTTCAGCGGATTCGCCCTGACCGGTGACCGCCAGTTGCTGAATAATCGGCGCATAGTTGTCAGGCAGTCTCTGGCAAGTCAGTTGATAAATAACACATTGAGAAGCAGCAATAAACGCTACATCCACATTGCCGGTTTGCCAGAATTGCAGTGTCTGTTGAATGTTAGTGCCGCGAATAAGCCTCGATGCAAGTGTTTCCCACAGTCTAAGCTGTTCCAGTAACTGTTTAGCTGCTCGTCCGTATGGGGCTATGTCTGGTTCGGCGATGGCGACTCTGGTACCCACCGCCGTTAACCGTGGATCGCTGAGACCATCAATGTTGCCCACCAGCGCCAGATGGCCAACCGCGTAGGTCTGCACTGCAGACCTTTGCACTCTGCCAGATGCGACGAGCGCCTGAGGGCGTTTACTGTCGGCGGATAAAAATAAATCATAGGGCGCGCCATGTTGGATCTGCGCAAATAGTGCGCCGCTCGAGCCAACGCTTACCCGCACCGTAATACCGGAAGCCGCCTCAAATTCGGGCAGCAGCTTTTGCAGTGGTGCCGCAAAATTTGCTGCTACTGCTACATTGATGGATGGCGCAGCGTGGGCCACCTGAGTTGCGCATACAGTCACAATAATTGCCCACAAACACCGCATAATCTGGTTCATGGCCGGTTAGTCGTCCTTATCTTCAGTCAGCCAGCGCATTGCCGCCTCACTGTCGGTACCTTTGGCGGCCACCCAATTTGCGGTGTCTCCCGCCCACTCTTTTTTCCAGATAGGCACCGATTGTTTGAGCATATCCATAATGTACGACGCTCCGTTAAAAGCATCCTGGCGATGCGCTGCACAAGTGCCGACCCAAACAATTTGTGCCTGATTCGGCAACCGCCCCACCCGGTGTACGATGCCAGCATTGGTAAGCTCAAATCGCGCTGTTGCCTGCTCAAGTAATTGCTGCAGGGCGGACTCGGTCATCCCCGGATAGTATTCCAGTTCAATTCCATCGATGGCACCTTCGGCATTATAATCTCTCACCCGGCCGGTAAAGGTGACCACGGCGCCAGACTGACTGGCCAGGCTATGTGCGCAAAGCTCATCGTACAATGCTTGTTGGCTAAAATCGGCTTCACTGACCCGTGCAAACATTCTATCCTCCGGTAACCGGTGGAAAGAACGCCACTTCATCCTGGTCAGACACGGCCCTGGTGCCATCGCAAAGTGTCTGATTGCAGGCGCACAGCACGTTGGCCGAGAGCGCTTCGTGCCACGTTGAGCCTTTAGCCATTAACGCCTGACGCACACCTTCGATGGTGGCATCAGCCGGTACCACCATTTCCAGCGACTCGGTGCCGGTGATTTCCCGGATCTGAGCAAAAAACTTAACCTTCATCACGACTCCACTCACCACTCTTACCGCCCTGCTTGTGCAGCACCCGGACATTGGTCATTATCATAGCCGGGTCCACCGCCTTGCACATATCGAACAGGGTCAATAGCGCCACATTAACGCCCGTCAGCGCTTCCATTTCCACGCCGGTCTGACCATTAAGTTTACAGCGGCAACGGGTAATTATGCGGTTATTCTGCTCATCGAGAGTAAACTCGACATCCACTTTACTCAGCGCCAAAGGATGACATAAGGGGATCAGGCTGGCACATTGTTTTGCTCCCTGAATACCGGCAATTCTGGCCACTGCCAGCACGTCGCCCTTGGCGGCACTGTTATTTTTAACCTGCGCCAGCGCCTCAGCACTTAAGTGTAACTCGCCTTCGGCAATAGCTTCACGGGTAGTCACCGCTTTACCGCTGACGTCCACCATGTTGGCTTCGCCCTGTTGGTTCACATGAGACAACTGCATAGCTAGTGATTGCCCTTTAAATGGCCAACAAAGTTACATGGCTTAAAGCTGGCATCTAATTGTGAACGAATAATACCTTGCCATGCTGTTTTACAGGCGCCGGTAGAGCCAGGCAGACAAAAGATAACGGTACGATTAGCAAAGCCGGCCAGCGCCCGCGACTGAATGGTGGAGGTACCAATTTCCTGAAAACTCAGGTAGCGGAACAATTCGCCAAAACCGTCGACGGTTTTATCAAACAGTACGCTAAGCGCCTCGGGCGTTGAATCCCGGCCGGTAAAACCGGTACCACCGGTCACCAGAATGGCTTCCACCGCGGGATCAGCAATCCACGCCGAAACGATGGCCCGTTGCTGATAAATATCATCAATCACCAGTTGGCGGTCGGCCACAGAATGGCCGGCTTCAGTAACGGCCTCAACCAGGTACTGACCTGATGTGTCGGTATCCAGGGTACGGGTATCTGATACGGTTAATATGGCAATAGCCAGTGATTCGGAAGCGGTAGTCATGATGGTCCTTAAAAATCTGCTGCGACAGGACTGTCGAATTGGTACATTATGCGTTGAAATATAACAGGATAAAAGTCTAACCATGGCAGATACGCTCAGCTATCCCCAGGCAGTCACTTATAATCGCCATATTGTGCTGCCCCAGATTGACCTGGAAGGCCAGGAAGCATTGCTCAATGCCCGGGTGCTGATCATCGGGATCGGCGGGCTTGGATGTCCGGCTGCCCAGCTGTTATGCAGCAGTGGCACAGGCCAGCTTACCTTAGTCGACGATGATAAGGTAGAAGTGTCCAACCTGCCCCGGCAGATACTATTTAGCCGCGCTCAGGTTGGCCAGTTTAAAGTACACGCCGCCCGCGACAGATTACACGAACTCAACCCCGACTGTCGTATCAGGACTGTTCCCACACGGCTCAACGATAAGGCATTGCGACAGGCCATTAGCGAGCATGACTTGGTCCTGGACTGCACCGACAATCCAGCCAGTCGACAGCAAATTAATGCCTTGTGTTACGCGCAGCAACGGCCACTGGTTAGTGGTGCGGCCATTCGTTTTGAAGGTCAGTTGCTAATGGTTGATCCGCTTAATCACAGCCCCTGTTATCAGTGCATTACCCGCTTGTTCAGCGAACAGGAGCTGTCCTGCGTGGAAGCCGGTATCTTTACCCCTGTGGTCGCCACCATCGGCACTCAACAGGCGCACATTGCCTTGCTCTGGCTAATGGGCAAACAGGTACTGCCCGCTGGTCAGTTACTCACTTACGATGGCCTGTCGCTTAGCTGGCAACAATTTACGGTGCCGGTCGATCCGCAGTGCCCGGTTTGCCAACCCACCAAAACAAGTAAATAAAGAATCGTTATGCTCAATCAGGTAAATAAACAACATATCCGTGTCGCTCAGAACGCGTCAGGCCGCAGTATGAATGTCCCGGTGTATCACATTAAAGGACAGCGGCCAGGGCCGAAAGTATATATTCAAAGCTCTATTCACGGCGCCGAAGTTCAGGGTAACGTGGTGATTTACCACCTTATTCAGTGGCTGCAGGCAATGCCTATTTGCGGCGAAATTGTGCTGGTGCCAAACTGTAATCCGGTGGGCACTAACATCAAGGCCGGAGAATATACCCTCGGTCGGTTTGACCCGGTAAACGGTACCAACTGGAACCGCGGATATTATTACGACCCAGAACAGATAGCCGCCTTTGTTAATACAGTCACAGCGGAAGAATCGGTGACCTCAATCAAACAGCGCTTTCGTGACCATTTACGCACTGCCATCGCCAGTAAGCTGGCCAGCCCCTGGGGGCTGGGTCTGGCTCAGCAACTTAACCTGCGGTTGCAACAGTTGGCGCTGGACGCCGATTTTGTGCTGGATTTACATAACGGGCCGGTGTCAACCCGCCACATTTATATTCCGGAATATGCGCGCGAGAGCGCAAAGGCCTTTAACTTCCCCCATTGTATATTTATCCCTAATGTGTTTGCCGGCGCTCTGGATGAAGCCACTTTTTGCCCCTGGTGGACACTTACCGATAGCCTTAATCAAAGGGATAACCGCGACATTGATTTTGGCATCGAGGCGTTTACGCTGGAAATGGGCAGTCAGGAAGTGATTGATTTTGCCGAAGGGGAAATCGATGCCCGCAGCATTATCAGTTATCTGACCGTAAAGGGCTTATTGCCCGAAAGTCAGGTTAGTCCGGCAGTTATGGACCGCATAGGCGTGGCGCTTAAAGACTATAAAACCTTGTTCACCCGTTGGGGAGGCATGGTGGAATATTGTGCACAGCCCGGTCAGCACGTTAAACAGGGCGAGCTACTGGCGCGCGTACTTAACATCGACGAGCTGGACAATGACAAAGGCAGCCACGATATTCATGCGCCATGCGATCTGATCCCTATGCTGCATTTTCCTTCAGCCTCAGTGCTCAGCGGTACCCAGCTGTACAAATGCTTCACCGAGTACTTTTACCTCACCCGGCAGCAGGACACATAATAACTTACCGGTGAAGGTGGTTTGCGCTTCCCACAAAAAAATGGGCGCTCTGTTTAAATCGAAGAGAGAACAACACTTGTGCCCTTCTTCAGTGTTGTCTTCGTCACTGGCATACACGACAAACTAGAAGAATCATCATGGATGAGGATTCAGTCGATGCGGCACAGGGATGTGCCGTCATTGACGGTCTAGTTTGTTCTGCCAGGGACGATGACGCTTTTCACTGATAAGGGCTGCGGGGAGTCCAGAGGGTGTCGCACAACACCCTCTGGTCGCGGTCGGCGACTCCGACAAAAACTATAAACATCTTCCTTGGCCAACTCCCGGCAACCATCGCAATGCAATACCAAAATTGCTGACGCCTACTCAAGTAGGCGGCATAAGATTAAAAAAGAGGGCTAAAAAGCCCTCTTTCGATTTAAAGACATCGCCGGATTAGATTGGCGAGCCCGGTGGCAAAGGCTTCACTTTGAAGTCCATCTGCCAGTCGCCGGTCTCAAGATAATGATCCAGATAATGCTCCAGCGCCCGGTAACCCGGCACTTTCTCTTCATCTTCCAGCCATTCCGTCAGCGTCATCAGTTCGGCGGTGATCGCCAGTTTCACTTCTGGTGACGTGGCATCATTTTGCAGTGAGCTCATCACACTCTGAAGTGCCACCATTTGCAGGCGGGCCACCAGATTATCGCTGGGTTCAGGCTGACGATAAAAATGCACGGAGAAAATCTTGCGGATCAAATCATCCACACCCGGAATACTGGACTGACGGCTGTGCTGATACGCCAGGCGATTTAATCGCTCAGGGTGTAGCAACAGTTCCAGGCTGAAAGCCGCAGCACTTTCGGCGGCAGAAATCGGATCGAACACCCGTCCTAACCGGCCATTAAACTGCTCGCGGGTTTCAGCCTCTGCAAAAGTCGGCGGCGTTATCAGGGATAACAGACGCTGAGGCATGTGAAGCACCTCGGCGCTCGATGCATCAATTAAACGCATCATCGCCTCAACCTGAGTTTCTGATGGCACCAGCTTAACCCCCATGGGTTTATCCAGGTCGCCCTTATTCTCATAGAAATAGTGCACACCACCTACCTGCTTAGCCACCGCTTCGAGCTGATAGCGATGTAACAGATAAACTGGCACCAGCGCATTTTCCAGTGACGACAGGCTGCTGCCCGAAGCAATAGTGTTCAGCCCCATATTTGCCAGTGCGATATCACGCACCTTTAATAAGTGATCGTATTCGGCCAGCGGGTTCGCCCCGTTATCCCACATATGACCATCGGATGAGCCATGACGGGATGCTCTGGCATCGGCGTCTGACTTGTATTTCAATCCCGCCTCGCGAGCTTCAACCACCATAGCCTGCAGCGCTTCAGCACTATCTGTTGCCTCGGTAAAGTCCTGGTAACCGTAGGCAATAACATAATTATCCCACTCTCCCATGCCGGTATCATAGGCATTGGCTAAAGAGAGCTGATTGCCTTTAATCTCGATTTTCGGGTGCGGATAATCCATCACCGATTCGCGGCCATTTTCGCTGGCAGCAAAGTTATGAGCAATACCCAGCGTGTGGCCTACCTCATGAGCCGATAACTGACGAATGCGTGCCAGCGCCATTTCTGTTTGCTCTTCGGCTGCCTCACTGTCACCGGTAAACGGGCTGGTTAACCCGAGTGCTATCAGGTAATCCTGACGCACCCGAAGCGAGCCAAGGGTAACGTGTCCTTTAATGATTTCACCGGTACGCGGATCCACCACAGACGAGCCATATGACCAGCCCCGGGTGGCTCTGTGAACCCAGTTGATCACGTTGTAACGCACGTCCATGGGGTCGGCGCCTTCGGGTAATACTTTTACCTGAAACGCATTTTTATAGCCGGCCGCGGCAAACGCCTGATCCCACCAGCTTGCACCATCGCGTAAGGCGCTCATTACAGGCTCCGGGATGCCAGGATCGAGGTAGTAAACAATCGGCTCAACCGCTTCACTGACCGGAGCTGAAGGGTCTTTTTTGGCCAGTCGGTGACGACGTATGTAGGCCTGTTCCAAAGGTTCGGTAATCGGCGCCGAGTAATCCTGCCAGCTGTGTTTCCAGTAACCGGAAAACGGGTGGAATTCACGTGGCTCATAGCCATCGTCGGGTAAGGCAATAAAAGAATGATGCATGTGTACACTGACACTATCAGCATCCGGTGTAACCTGACGTAAATACGCGCCGGTGCCGTTGCCACCAAAGGTAACCAGTGCCTCCAGTTCCGTATTTAAAGGAAACGCTTTGGTCCGCGGCAGATAAACGCCGCTGCGGTGCGGATCGGCTTTAAAACTGCCTTGCTGACGGCCTTTCAAACGTTCGGCAACACCGTGAATATCGCTTAGTAACTGACTGGTATAGTCAATTAACACGCTGTCATCATCACTGGCCACAATGGTGAAGCCGGCAATGACCGAATCGGCAAACGCCTCATCGATACTGGCTCGCTCAGCCGGATTATCGGCACTTGCCCGGTACTCGGTATTAAGTTGCTTGAGCAGCAGCTTATTGCCGTAGCGCTCAAACTGTACCAAACGCGTGGCGCCCAATTGACCGCGATCCAGGCCAATATCATTGGAGCCTACACCATGGGGCAGACTGGACTGGAATAACAGCGGGTCATCCAGCGCTTCAATTTGCAGATAAACCTTATCGTCTTCACTGCTGTAATACACGGGAATAAACCCCGCTTGCTTTTGCATATCTTTGGTAAAGGATGCGATGGTCTCCGCCCATACAGGCGATACGGCCATCAGCGCCAGGCTGGCTAGCAGAACATAAACGCGCAACGGAATTCCCTCCGGTTTTTAAACATTATTATAGGTAGCCAGTTTACGCTACCCAAAGCGAGCGCATAAATCCAGTCACGACTGACCAAACCGCTATTACCGCCGACCAATTGCGCATGGCGATTGTTGATTTATCGCAAACAAAAATATGCCGGTCAGCCAGTTGTGATCTGGCTTGATCTGTATCAAGGAGCATTTTGCCACCTGTCGTTACTCTGCTCAGCGATAGGCTACACTTAGTATTGTTAACTGACACAGAGAAAGCATGGGTCTTAATTTTCAACAACATGATTTTACAGACGCTCAACGTGCACTGTTCGACCAACGGGTGCAGGCACAACTGTGCGAGGTCAAACATGAACTCAATCGCGACTGCTACAACCGCGACGAAGTCAGTCTCGGTGCCGAGTTAGAGTTTTATCTGGTTAATCGCCAGTTTAACCCGGCGCCCATCAATGAAGCCATTCTCGAGAGAGCCCGTATCGATGGCCTTCAGGAAGAATTAAATCAATACAATCTGGAGTTCAACCTTGAGCCGGTTAACGCCGCCGGTACGCCCTTCTCGCAGCTTCAGCAACAGTTAGACAAGGCCAGTCGGGTGGTCGACCAAACCGCCAGCCTGTTCGATGGACACGCAATGGCCATTGGCATACTCCCCACACTAGCAGGTAGTCATTTAACCGAAGACTACCTTACCAACCGGCCCCGTTATAAAGCGCTCACCCAGGAACTCAGTGAGCAGCGTGGCGCGCCATTCGACATTGATATTCATGGCCAGGATGTGGTGCGCACAACCTGTGATGATGTCACGCTGGAGGGCGCTAACACCTCTTTTCAACTGCATCATCGCATTGCACACAGCCGGTTTACGGATTGCTACAACACCGCGCAGCTTATCTCACCGTTGGTGCTGGCTCTGGCCGGAAACTCGCCGTTCTTCATGGGTAAACGGCTGTGGCAGGAAACGCGTATTGCGCTGTTCAAACAGGCAATCGATTATCGCGACACCAATGCCACCCAGTGGCGTCAGCCAGCCAGGGTAAGTTATGGTCACGGCTGGCTACGCAACGGTATAACCGACTGCCTGACCGAGAGCGTTGCCCTGTACCCGGCGGTCTTGCCAGTGACTGCAGAGAGATTAAACGGCGCCAGCAAACCTTTCGCTGAGCTCAACTTACATCACGGTACGGTATGGAGCTGGAACCGCGCGGTATTCGAACCGGGTGAAAACGGTCACGTACGCATTGAATACCGCAGTCTGCCAGCCGGTCCCACCAATCAGGATATGCTGGCCAATGCTGCCTTACAGATTGGCCTCGTTGAGGCATTGTCAGATCACATTGAAGAGTATTTACAGCGCCTGCCTTTTCGCTATACCGAATACAACTTTTACCGCTGTGCTCAGTCCGGTCTGAATGCACAAATCCTGTGGCCACAAAAACACCAGCATCAGTTAAAGGAATATAAGGTCACGGCAATTCTGTCTGATCTAATCGGTAAGGCAGACGATGGACTGGCAAAAATCGGCGTGAGTCGCGAGGAGCGGGATCATTACCTGGGTATTATCGAGCATCGCCTGGCCGCACGGCAGACCGGCGCCATGTGGCAGTTAAACACCTATAAAACCTTAATGGGCCAATATCCTGAATCAAAAGTACTGGGCGAACTTTGTCGCCGGTACTATCAACTGAGCCACGGTGGTGAACCAGTGGCCTACTGGGAGTAGCAATGGGAACCGCCAGATTAGCCACACCTGCTGTGCCCGGCTTTAAAATACTGCATGCGCCGGTTCCACAGCAAATCCCTGATTCCAGCGTGAGTTTTCTACAGATGCTGGGTGGACCGGCAATTATCTGTATGCCCGGTAAAACCCGCCGTAAAAGAGCTGTCACGACGTTGTTACACGGTAACGAACCGTCTGGTTTTCAGGCTTTACACCGCCTGTTAAAAGAAGGCTTTAAGCCCTATGCCGACACTACCTTTATGGTGGTTTCGGTCGATGCCGCCCGGCACGAGCCTCTGTATACCCATCGGGCGTTGCCGGATCACCGGGACATTAACCGTTGTTTCAAACCGCCTTATACCGATGCACCGGGTATGCTGGCCAAGCAGGTACTGGATTACCTGGTGGATTTAGCGCCTGAAGCCATTGTTGATGTACATAATACCTCCGGCAGCGGCCCGGCTTTCAGCGTCTCCACCCGGTTAGGCACCCAGTATACAGCGCTGGCGTCGCACTTTACCCGCTGGTTTATTCATACCGATATTGAGCTGGGCTCGCTGATGGAAGTGCCTTTTTGCTGCCCCATCGTTACCATCGAATCCGGTGGTGCCATGGATGAGCTGGCCACCTTAAATGCCTATAACGGCTTACGCTCCTATCTGACAGCTGAGGATGTTTTTGCCCCGCGTCAGGATATTGAGTTGCTGGAACAGCCCAAACGTCTGGAGATTCATCGCCATGCCACGCTGGCTTATGCAGAGCGGCCCGTGTTTGGCGCCAATGTCACCATCCGCCAGGATATCGAACAACGTAACTTTGGTATAACCCGCCCCGGTGAGGTATTAGGCTGGCTGGATCATGCCCGGCTGGAACATTTCAGGCTGGCCGGCCAGCAACCCCAGGAGTTCCTGAGCGACTATTTCTGTGCGGATAACAGTGAGCTCACGGTCACCCGGCCGCTGAAATTTTTTATGGTGACCACGCGCAGTGACATCGCCAAATCAGATTGTTTACTGTATTTCGTGGATATTAACAATCAGCTTACCACTTCCAAAAGGCAGCAGCACCTCAATGAGGTGCCACTCAGCGATTAACGCCAATAGCCTCGGCGAGGAGTTGCGGCAAGCCTGTTTTGCGCTGCTGGCGGCGAGTCACAACGTCCTGCAAAATCGTCTGGGTAGTGACCAGCACTGCTCCGGTTTTAGCCCGGGTCAGGCCGGTATACACCAGTTCACGACTATACAGGCCGGCAGCCTGACGCGAAGGCGCTTCCGGCACCAATAATAATAACCGGTCAAATTCGGAGCCCTGGGATTTATGGATGGTCATCACATACACGGTTTCGTGCTGAGGCAGGCGCATAACCGGTATCGCCCGAAATGAGCCGTCTTGTCCGGCAAACCAGGCTTTAAGCACGCCCCGCTCATCTGGCCAGATTAAACCAATATCACCATTGTACAGGCGCTGACCATGATGGTTCTCGGTGATCATGACTGGCCGGCCTTTATAGAAGCCGCGGCTACTGCCCGGCGACAATAAGCGTTCTATGCGCTGATTAAGCGCCAGCGCGCCCCAGTCTCCCTGCCTGAATGGTGTTAACCAGCGCCCGGCCTGCAAATGGCCCATGGCTTCAGGCAGTGAAGCAGCCTGGCTAATTGCGCCAAACCAGTTTGCTGCCAGTTGCTCAAAGTGGTTTTCCAGCGCACTGAAATTACTGGTAGCCACACCTTCAACCCTGTGCAACTGGCCGCCCTCAAGCACTCTTAACTCATTCCAGATGCCATCAATCTGGCCGTTATTCATAGCACTGGCCACTTCAGCCAACTGACCGCTGAAGCGCTGGGCCCGGCGCAGGGCAAAGTGCATGGCCACCGGCTGGTTGTCGGTGCTCACAGATAATGGCGGTAAATGCGGGCACAGGCGGGCAAACTGCTCGGCAGATGCTTTATCAACACTGTCCGTTAATTCAGCGCCCAGCGCGGCAATAATATCGCCCAGCACATTCCCTGCCTCGACCGATGGTAATTGCTTTGGATCGCCCACCAGGATCACGCGGGTTTGCGGTGCCAACGCCCTGAACAGGCGGGTCATAAGAGCCAGGTCAATCATTGAACTCTCATCAACAATGATCACATCCGCAGGCACCGGGTTATGCTGATTAAACCGGCTTTGAATCCCCCAGCGCGGCATGCCCAGTAACCGGTGCAAGGTCATAGCTGGCTGTTGCATGGCACTGCTGTACGCAGCCAGCGTTGGGTGACCGGCAAATTGCGCCAGCGCTGCATCCACCGATTCAGTGAGTCGCTGGGCAGCTTTGCCGGTAGGCGCTGTAAGCACCACGTTTAATGTGCCCTGCCAGGCTACCTGCAGCGCCATCAGTAAGCGGGCCACGGTATAGGTTTTACCGGTACCGGGGCCACCCGATAACATGGCAAAGGAACGGTTGACGCACAATGCAGTAGCCACCTGTTGCCAGTCCTGCTGTTCGCATTGCTGCACCGGAAACAAGCTTGGCCAGGCTTGTAATAATGACGCCGTCTGCTCGTCTGTCAGGGGTTTTGGATTGCTCCGCTCAGCAATGCTGGCAACCAGTTGCTGCTCAAATTGCCAGTAGCGCGCGGTGTACAGACGCCCGTTATACCAATGCAACCGACCGCCCATGCCCGGGTGTTTAACCATTGCTTCGGCACGCGATAGCAACTCATCCTGCTGAGCAAATATAATTCCGCTGTCGGGTTCATCGCTATGGGCAAAAAAGTGTTCACCGGCCAGTTCGCTTACGATCAGACAGCTGTTACCCATTCGCTGGGCCCGACTTAGCGCCAGCAATAAACAAAAGTCGGTCTCGTTGCTGCTGTCCACCAGGCCGGTAAGTTCCCGGGCAAAGAAATAATCAATCGCTTCAATATCCGCCAGGCGCGCGGTGCATTGGGAATAACTGGCAAACATCACAGTGCCTCCTGCATAACTTTACCGGTTAGCGCCAGTTCCATCTCAGCAATCAAATCGGCCGATAAAGGATGGGAAAACACGCCGCTTCCGGGCGGAAAAGTGCCAGACATGCCACGCAGGTAAAAGTAGGCCACACCACCAAAATGGATATCCGGATCATAATCTTCAATGCGCTGGGCTAAAAAGCGGTGCAAGGCCACACTGTAAATCAGATACTGCAGGTCGTAATAATGCTGCTGGTTATTCTGATTCAGTTTATGCGGCTGATAGTCTTCGGGGCTGTCGCCCAGCATAGTGGACTTATAATCAGCCACAAAATAGCGGCCGTCGACGCAAAAAATCAAATCGATAAAACCATGCATCATGCCCTCCAGCCTGACCCCTTCGAGCACGGCGGGTAAGGCTTCACCACCCTGAGACTGGCGATGCTGCTGTAAAATCCGCCCTACGGCGCGGCGATCTGCCTGATGCAGAGGGAAATAAAACTCCGCTTCACGCAGTGTATCGGCCATGGCCAAATCGGCCAGTTTTACCGGCCCTGCCCCGGTCAATTCAAGGGGGGTTGTCAGTACCTCGTCGAGCCATCTAAACAGTGCCTCATGCTCTGCCTCGTCTATGCCATAACGGCGGGCAACCGCCACCCCGGTTTCCGCCCAGTCCGGCGCACTGAAGTCAGTCACTTCCAGGATGTCATGTAACAAATTACCGCTTTGGGCGCCGGCTTTAAGCTGAAAACGCAGTGCTTCACTTTTTGCGATCATCGTCAAAGTATTAGTCTCTGTCGCTGCGGCTTCTGCCTCTCGATGGCGGAAAGTGGTGTGTACCGCCTGCCGGGTTAGTGCCGAGAACGAATAAAGCCGCCAGTTATCCTCAAGCGCTCGCTCAAAGGTTGCGCACCTGAGCTTAACCGCATCAATTTGCGCCGCCGGCAAGATCTCTTCCGCTACTTCACTTATCAGTGCAGTATGACCGTCGCCTTCCTGTATCAGCGCCTCAATAGCACAACGCCAGTCATCAAACTCCGCGCGGCGCATAATTTGTCCTAACGCCGACTGTTCGCTGAGCTTATCTTCCCCCACGCCCAGATAACAGCGGTGAGAAGCCCGGGTGATAGCCACATACAATAATCGCATGGATTCGGCTTCGCCCTCCCGGCGTACCCGCGCCAACACATCCGGGGCTGCGCCAAGGGCCATTTGCTGGCTGGCACTGTGCGGATCGTAATAGCGCAACACCTCGGACTGACTGTTACCAAACTTCACCGGGTCGCGGTATTCACTGGCAAAAGGCACAAACACAATGGGGTATTCAAGGCCCTTCGAGCCGTGCTGGGTTACAATCTGAATTAGCCTGGCATCACTTTCGAGGCGTTGAATGTGTTCCTGGGCCTGCTCAGGTTGACGCACCTGACGGTGTAACCAGTTAAGTAAATGGCCTGGCTGATTATAGGTCCTGGCGGTCTCCTCGAGCACCTCGGCAAGATGCTGATAATTGGTCAGACTCCGCTCGGCCTCCTGCTGGTGCGGATGATAGCTGTTTTGTAACATCGCCAGCAGCAGCGCCATAACGCCGCGCCGTGCCCAGATCTCCCGCCACTGCGCAATCTGTAGTAACAGTGCATCCCAGTCACTGGCGTATTCGTCGGTGAGCAGCGTCTGGATCTGCTGGCGATCGAGGCCCAGTAACGGGCTGGCGATAATGCCGTTGACCAGGCGCAAATCATGGGCATGCCAGATAGCATTCAGGACCATTAGCGTATCGGCGGCTTCGGCACTGGCAAACAGGCTGTTACGGTTAGACAGGTATACTGAGGGTAAGCCCACCGCCTTTAGCGCACTCTGAACAATGGTGGCCTCTTTACCGGTTTGTACCAGAATCGCGATGTCAGCAGGCTGTACATTACGATCCCCGAGTTGGGCCTGAGCCAGCAAACGCACAATTTCTCTGGTGAGTAACTCAGCCAGACGCTGGCGCGTTGCGCCTTTACTGTTACTGGCGTCTTCGTCAGGCTCGTCGGCAATAAATGTCAGTGCACTTCGGTCTGATGCAGCATCTTTAAGCGGCGTCTTAGCGGCTTTAGCGCCGCTGCTGGCATTAACCGGCTCATAAGTGATCCCAAAGTTAAACAGGTCACGGCGCCCCTGACTCAGCGCTGTGCCCCAGAACAACCGGTTATAAGCATCCACCATGGGCTTTACCGACCGCCAGTTGGTATCCATCACCCAGCGATATTCCGCCTGCTCTGCGGCCTGTAAATAGGTAAAGATATCACCGCCACGAAAACCATAAATGGCCTGCTTAGGATCGCCTATCATTAACAGGGTGGTCGACACCTGAGACTCGCTATCCTGCCCGGGATAAACGTTAGCCAGAATGTGATACTGATCGGCATCAGTATCCTGAAATTCATCCACCAGCGCCACCGGATAGCGCTGGCGCAGTTGCACACACAACGGCGAATCCGGGGTATCTATTTGCGCGGCCAGCAAGCGAATGAGATCGTTAAAATCCACCGTACTTAAGCGCTGCTTTTGCTTGCTGACATAATCCCGTACAAACGCCACCGCCTCACAAACCACCGCATAGACCGGCGCTTTATCAAGCAGCGCCTGACGCGACTTAGCCAGTTTATCCACGGCTTTGGTTAAGTCTGTACGCAAGACTTTAGCCGGTTCGATCAGGGCTTTCGCTTCAGTAATGCCCTCGCGCTTGGCGCGATAGCGATTGCCATTGATAAACTTACCTAACTCTTCTGGGATCTCCATTAACGGGCCGTTTTGCAGCCAGTCGAGGATCACCTGCCATTCTCTGGCCCGCTCTTCATCCTTATTAATGACGGTGGTTAAAAACAACGTTTCGTTATCCACCAATGCGCTATACAACGCTTTTACCTGCGGCTGATATTGCTCGGCCAGATTATCCATCGCCGCATCGAACTGTTCATTAATTTGTTGTTCTGAAGCTATGTGCGGCGGGTTAGCAAACTCCATTAACGGCAGAAAATCACTCAACAGCTGTTCGGGAGTATGCCAGCCATGACTGGCCAGCTGCGCAAAGGCTTCCTCATCGCGGCTGACTTTACGGATAAAGTCCTCACAGCCCTGCAAATACATTGCCCGGGTATCGGTTGCCAGCGCCAGCTCGAGCGGCGCTGCAGAAGTAAACGCCATATCGGATAACACATTATTGCAGAAACTATGGATGGTAAATACGGCCGCATCATCCAGCTCCAGCAGTGCCGCCTGCAGTAAGGCTAACGCTTCCTCGGCGGCAACTCGCTGATAAAGTTCGTCGAGTACCGGGTCTGAGTCGAAAGGCTTATCAAGGGTGCGCGCCTGCCAGTAAGCCAGGGCGTCCCGCAGCGTGGCAGCAATACGACCGCGAATTTCCTCGGTGGCCGCTTTGGTGAAGGTCATTACCAGTATTTGTTGCACGGTGAGGCGTTGCTCAAGCAGGCAACGTAAATAAATCCGCGTGATATTAAAGGTTTTACCGGTACCGGCGGAGGCCTCAATCAGGTGGCGTCCGCACAGGGGCAGATTAATGACATCCAGATGTTGTGCGGTCATTTTCTTCCCCTTTTGAAGTTACTCAGAAAAGCGCAGTAGAGTTCGGCCAGTTGCTCAAGAGGCAGCTGCGAAGCAGACGGAATATAGTTGTAAAACCAGTTAAAGTATCCGTTACTGCCAAGCTTGCTGTAGGGATTATTGCTGTCGGTGATATCCTCCCAGCGTTTAGCAATTTCTTTACTCTCGTGCCAGTCGTCACTGTCGGTGTTCATACCGGCAAACTTATAAAACGCTTCGGCCACCGCCAGATAAAGTAAACTGGGCCCCGCTTCTATTTGCTTTATCGCCTCAATAAACCTGTGCAACTGCGCAGTGGCCTCATCAGCCGTTAAAGGTTGATAGGTTTCTGATTTCAGTGCCAGTGGCTGTTTTTTCCAGTCAATATAATGCAGGGTCAGCGGTAGCGATACGCCCTGGCTATTGGCAATCAGCATGGTCAGCCAGGCCGTTAAGCTACGCCTTATCTGATGTTGCCCCACATGATAAGCCACCAGGGTCTCGTCCTGTTGATAACAGGTAGCATACAATTGCCAGCCACTTAAACTCACCCGACACGCTAACAGGTTCTCGTCACCACCGGGCACTGCCTGATTAAGCAGCGTTGCAGCCTCCTGCCAGCTGGCCAGCTCAGCGCGGGTAATGGGGGTATCAGGCAGTTCACCGCTCAACAAAAACTCTGCAGAGAGCTGGTCGGCACTGGTATTTGCCGGATTATCAACCAGTTCATTCACATACTGATAACGGCTAAGCTTATTGGTTTCAAATGGCTCACTGTCTTCTAACAGGCGGTTATCGAGTTCCAGCCTGAGGCCCAGTTGCCGGGCCAGCCAGGCCAGTGGATCATCAAAACAACGTGCCATGTCGGTAGCGCTGAGCTGGCGGGTCTGATGACTGGTTGCCGACACCTCAATAACGCTGTCGGTTTCCTCATTCTGTAGTCCGGCAATGGACTGTGCCAGCCGGTACCAGCCCTGACTGTATGCGGGCCGAGGGCTGTTAAACACTGCCGGACTAAACGGGTGCAGTGGCAATTGTCGCACCGCGTCTTGCTCCCAGCCGTAGGCCTGGCCGAGAAAGTCCATTAACTCCTGTAGCACCAGACTGGGCTGGCGCTCAGCATTATTTAACGCACTGCGCCCCTGAAAACTCAGATAAAGTGCCTGTCGGGCTGATATTAATGCTTCCAGAAACAGGTAGCGGTCTTCCTGACGGCGGGACCGGTCGCCAAGGCGCCCCGGGTGACGAGCCATCATATTAATACTGCCCGGCGGGTTACTGCGCGGGAAATCCCCATCATTGAGGCCAAGAATGCCAATTACGCTAAAGGGAATGCTCCGCATAGGCAGCATGGAGCAGAAGGTAACCTGGCCGGTCATAAAATGGTTACCGGCATCCGGCGTGGCAAAGCGTTTAGTCAACACATCGCGCACTTCGGCCAGGCTCAGCTCCCCGCTAAAACCAGCTTGCTGGCACTGTAAGGCCAGGTCAGCAATGCTTTTCCCTATGCTTTCCCAACTGTCGATATCGTCATTGCCCGGGATAAAACAGTCTTCCCGCAAGGTATTTAAATACACCTGCCAGTCATCGGCGGTTCGCGGACGGGCAAGCTCACGATTATGAATTTGCAGTTGCTCTACAATCAGCATCAGCCTGCCCAGTTCAACACTTTCCTGCCCTTCTACGTCTGGCACCGTTACGCAGTTATCCAGCAAGAGCGTGGCATCTTCGCTAATCATTCCCAGTAATAAGCGTTGCAAGCCCCAGTGCCAGCTGTACATGTCACTGTCGGCGGCAGATTCCGTTACCTGTGCTTTATGACTGCCGTCCAGTCCCCAGTGGATATTCGCCCGCTCCAGCCAGTACTCGATGACCGTGAGACTTTCATCCGTGAGGCTGAATTTACGTTGTAACGGCGGCAGACTCAGGTATTCAAGAATTTGCGTGACACTGAAACGGCTGTCGGGTAAGGATAATAGCGACAAAAATGCCGCCACCAGCGGATCGGCATCCAGTGGCGAACGGTCAGCAATGGTACAGGGCAGTCGCGGCGAGGCATCATCGTCACTATTTACCGTACCGACTCTGGCAAACACCGCTTCGATAGCCGGTGCATATTCCTCTATAGCCGGGCACATGACCAGAATATCCCGCGGTTGCAGCGCCGGGTTCTCAGATAATTGGTGCAGTAAATAATCGTGTAGTGACTGCACCTCTCGCAGCGTGCTGTGAGCAGAATTGATCAGGATGCTGTCATCACCGGGTGTCCAGCGAAAGTCGCTACTGCCACTACTCGCTTCAAGAATATCATGTTGCACCTGACTCAACATCGATGTCTGCGCTGACTTTTCTTCCGGCGCAGGCATATCGAATGCGCTGATCTCATAGCTTTGCAGTTCGGTAAGCTGATTAAACAGATCCCGGCCCTGTCGGCCCAGATTCGCCAACAGCGGGTTTTCCTGTGCCTGTTCGAGCCAGGCCGTAATCCCCTGTTCACGAAGCATTCGGGCCTGCTCACCACGGCTGGCGAGATTGCCCCAGTAATTCACACAGGGATTTAAGTGAAACAGGTGTACATCCACCCATTGCGCCAGAGCATCCAAAAACGCCACGAACTGCGGCGCCATGGTATTAATGGCAAACAAAATAATACGGTTCGGTAGCGCTTTAATCACCGCCTCGGATGGCTGTTGCAGAGCCGTTACCATTTGCTCATGTAAACGCGCTGGATGCGCAGGCGTGTCGCTCACCAGCAGTCGCCAGATATGCGCCTGCCAGACTTCATCGGCGTCTTCTGCCACTACCTGCTGATGTTGCTCCCAGGCCAGCAGCCAGTCAGGCCGGTATAACAGATATTGCTCGAGCAAGTCAGCCAGCGCCACGGCTAATTGCAGGGTTTGTAAATGGCCGCTGCCATTGGCCTGGCTTTTATCCAGAAACCGTAACACCCGCGACATCGCCGGATGAGCCAGTTGCTCTGGCTGGGTCAGCAAGTCGTAGATCCGCCAGCGCAAAGTTTCCCGTCGGAATGGTGACTCCCGGGGAACCGCGTCGGGCCCGAGTACCGCTCTGGCGGTATCCCACATAAAGCGGACCGGTAGCGGGTAGTCAATATTCATGGCGATACCACGGCTGGCGGCCAGTTCCATACTCAGCCAGTGTTGCATACCGGGGCTTTCTACCAGAATCACGTCCGGACTGAGACCTGCTGCGGGTTGGCGGTCGAGTAAAGTAGCCAGCAAAAAGCTTAGATGTTCGAGTTTATTTGACGGATAAAGAGTGAGCAAAGCGTCGGTGTTCCTGTTACCGAATGAACACCTAGTATGCACCTTAAGGATGAATTTAGAAATATGCGGGAAAATTAACTGGCCAAAATATGCGCAGTGGGCTATATTATTGCGCAACAGAATTTGGACATAAAAAAACCCATACAGACCTCAGGACACGAAAAATCTGTATGGGGAAGGTTACGGGCCATATTCTGACAACTTTGAGCCGGCGTTGCCTGGCACCGGCCAAAGTTAGCGCCAGAATCCAGCGCAGTTAACAATTATGGCATTGCAGAATAAATGCCAACATTTAAAACATTAAAAATCAAGCATTTACAAAAATAGCGCAAATCGTATAAATTCTAATGCTTCCTCATATTGGTGCACGCGCTCATTAAAAGTGCATCTACATTGCTCCTCTGTTACCCAAAATAATGATTTTGCCTAAACCAGCGTTCATCCCGCTATTCCACCGTGGTAGACTAGCCGCCTATGAATCAGGACAGCAAGCCATGCCTCACGCTGCGCATTGCCGCTCCGTCAGCAAACCCAAAATTAGGTAATTTATGCTTACTCAACAACAATTAAACACCATGTTGTCGCTGCAGAATAAAATGAACTGCAAAGTAAACCCACAATGGTTAACCGCCGGATATGGTTATTTACGCGCCGCGATGGTGGAGTCAGTGGAGGCAATCGAACACCACGGCTGGAAATGGTGGAAAGCACAGCACAAAGACCTGCCACAACTGCAAATGGAACTGGTGGATATCTGGCACTTTGCCCTGTCGGCCAGCATTATTGATTATAATGGCGATGTTGAAGCAACGGCTCATGCGCTGGCGGCACAACTGGCTCAGCAAGCCGAGCCCATGGTGACCTTTGACGGTAAAGACTATGCCATCGAGAAGCAGGCATTACTGGATAATCTGGAATTAATGGCGGGTCTGTGTGCCGCTAAACGATTCAGCGTGCCATTGTTTATGCATATTGTTGAACAGTGCGAGATGTCCGGTGACGAACTCTACCGTCAGTATGTCGGTAAAAACGTGCTGAACTTTTTCCGTCAGGATAATGGTTACAAAGCCGGCACCTATCAAAAAACCTGGCAGGGTCGCGAAGACAATGAGCATCTGGTGGATGTGCTGGATGCACTGGATATTAACAACCCTGACTATGCCGATGAGGTTTATCAGGGCTTACAACAGCGTTACCCTTCATGAGTAGCTGCACCCTATCCGTAGCAGCGGCTAGGGTGCACTCCCCCTTGAGTACTGGCGGTAGTTTTCGGCCACGCTTTCGTAGCGCTGACAGGCTGCGGTTGTTTCTTCACCGTTTAACAGCTCATCACAGCTTTTATTTGCCATAGAATTCAGGCACGCCGTTGCCGGCTCAATGATTTCGTGATTTTCGCCCACCGTTGCAATAGACATGTACTGCTTGCACAACTCGCCCATCATGTTATCAAGCATGGCAGCCATACCCGGTGGTAAATCGTCCTCAGCGGCCATTTCCTGCTGCAGGCAAACCTTACTTTTGTTGCAAAGCTTTTTGGCGGCGTCATTTAACGCCGCAAGGTCGGCCAGAGCGCCGGCCGAAAAGCCCATCAGCATGCAGCCTAATAACAATCCTTTGCCAGGTTTCATAATATCTCCTTAGTCCTTAGTTTGAATGATGTTGCCAGACGACTTTGTCATGATAGGCCTGATGGATCACTTCTGGAAAGCGCTCCTCAAGAACATGACGCTTTACCTTAAGCGTTGGTGTCAGCAAATCATTTTCAATGGTCCAGGGCTGGGCCATCACCACCAGGTGATCGAGTCGCTGATGGCTCTCCAGCCCACCGTTGATCTTACTCAACGTTTGTTGCAGGGAAGCCGTAATCTGATTTTTTGACTGTTCCTGGGCTTCTTCGGATAACACCAGTAACGCAATGGGCTGAGGTAAGCTCGCCCCCGTTACGCAAACCTGCTCAATCACACTGTTTTCCATCAGTTTGGCTTCAATGGGCGCCGGTGTGACGTACTTACCTTTAGCGGTTTTAAAGATGTCTTTTATACGACCGGTAATAGAATAATAACCATCACCGTCGGCGATAGCCTTATCTCCGGTACGCAGATAGCCGTCGTCGGTAAAGGCTTCGGCCGTCCGCTCCGGGTCGAGGTAATAGCCCATCATGTTGCCCGGCGACTTACTCAACAACTCCTGTTGTTCAGATAGCTTGAGCGATACACCTCCCCAGGGACGGCCTATACAACCAATCTTATCCTTGCGAAACGGCAGACATGCCGTGCCCAGTGCGGCATTTTCTGTCATGCCCCACCCTTCACAAATTTCGATGCCAAGCTTTTCAAACCAGGCAGTGATCACCGGTGGTAACGGCGCAGATCCGCTAGCGCACAGCTTGGTTTGAGATAACCCCAGACCATTGCGAATTTTGTTTTTAATCAGGCCACTAACTACCGGTATGCGCAGCAAAATATTGAGTTTGGTTTGTGATAGTTTGTGCAAAATACCGTGCTGAAACTTAGTCCATAACCGCGGTACTGACACAAATAAGGTTGGCTGACATTCCTGCACATCACGCTGGAAGGTATCCAGTGACTCGATAAAATAGAGCGTCATGCCCGATTGTAACGCCGCCATTTCAATTAATACCCGTTCGGTAATATGCGCCAAAGGCAGATAACTCAGGAGACGGTCATCCACCCCCAGTGACAGATCGGTTTTCGCCTGGGCACCCGCCCAGGCCATGGCACTGTAAGAATGCATAACGCCCTTAGGACTGCCGGTACTGCCCGATGTGTAGATAATTGTCATTAGCTCATCAGGGCCCGGTGTCGGACTGTCGGTAAAGCTGTCACAATGGCTGAACTCTGCCCAGCTATAAGTGGTTTTCACGCCCGGGTAAGGAAAGGAAACCGTGGTAATTTCATCATCTATGGCCGCCGCCTGCTTCGGGCCATCATCCAGTTTGCCAACAAAAACGACTTTCACATCGGCATGTCGGAGCACGTAACGAATGGTATCTTCACCCGCGGTGGCAAAAATCGGCACAGACACATGTCCGGCCAGCATGATCGCCAAATCAGCCATCAGCCATTCGGCACAGTTCTTAGACAAAATAGCTACACGACTGCCCTTATCCAGGCCCATATTGCTCAGCCGCCAGGCAAGCTTGCGCACCTGAGAAGCAACCTCTGCCCAGGAATAGGTGTGATAGCTCCCTTCTACCGGTTGCACCAGGCAAGGATGATCCGGGCTATGTTGTTCGCGGTAATAAAAGCATTCGAGAGGCGACATTACTTGAGAAGTTGTGTGGTCTGCAGACGCATGTGACATTGTCGTTTCCACCTTTTATATCTATTGGTTATTATTATTTGTAGAATACTTAACAAAGACTTTACAAAAACAAGGGCAATAAAGCTAACGAATTGTGGTTAAATGGGTTAAAACAGTTGTTTTAATCGGCCGAGCTTAGTCGTGGTGTGCCGTCGATTCACCCGTTTTTATTGAATCATCAACGTGAACATGTTGATCTAATCCCACTTAACGAGGCTATCGTCAGGGATAAAAAGAGGAACGTTATGAAAATCACTATTAATCAACAGGAGTTTGACTACCAGGGGGATCCCAGTATGCCGTTACTTTGGTTCATCCGTGATGAACTGAAGATGACCGGTACCAAGTATTCCTGTGGTATGGCTCTTTGCGGAGCCTGCACGGTACACCTCGACGGCGAACCTACCCGCTCCTGCCAGCTTCCTATGGCAGCAATTGGTGATAAAGCTGTCACTACTATCGAAGGCCTTTCTGAAGATGGCTCACACCCGGTACAACAAGCCTGGCGTGAACATAACGTGCCGCAGTGTGGCTACTGCCAGAGTGGTCAGATGATGCAGGCGGCTTCACTGGTCGATAAACAACAGCCGGTGACTGACGAACAAATCGAGTCCCACATGTCGGGCAATATTTGCCGCTGTGGTACCTATCCACGTATTCGCGCTGCGGTTAAGTCAGCGGCGGAATCAATCGCTGTGAAGGTGACCAAATGAGTGATTCAACCGTTTCCCAATCCCGCCGAACGTTTCTAAAACGCAGCGCTACAGCCTCAGGCTTTACTCTTGGTCTGGCCCTGTTGCCGGCCACCCGTGGGCACGCAATGTTTGCCAATGCGCCGGAGTCAGACAGTTTTGCCCCCAATGTTTTCATTAGCTTTGCCGAAGATGGAAAAGTCGAAATTACCTGCCACCGTTCAGAAATGGGTCAACAGGTGCGTACCAGCATCCCGCAAATCATGATGGAAGAACTGGGTGCCGACTGGCAGCAGGTTACCATTAAACAGGCAACCGGCGATGCCAGGTATGGCGATCAGAACACTGATGGTTCCCGCAGTGTACGTCGCAACTTCCAGCGTTTACGCGAAGCCGGCGCAACCGCCGCTCTGATGCTGTGTACGGCAGCAGCCAAAGGCTGGCAGGTCGATCCCTATGAATGCGAGACCCAGGCGCACTTTGTCGTGCACAAACCCACAGGCCGTAAAGTGGCTTTTGCCGATGTGGTCGCCGTAGCAGCTAAGTTACCGGTACCCAAGCCAAGTGATTTAAAGCTGAAATCCCGCGATCAGTGGACACAAATTGGCAAGGCCGTGCCCAGCGTTGATTTGACCGGCATGACCACTGGTACGGCCGTTTATGGTCAGGACGTGGTGATGGACAATATGCTCTACGCGGTTATTCAACGCCCGCCGGTATTATTCAGCAGTATAAAATCCTCTAATCAGGCTGAAGTGAAAAAAATGGCCGGTGTGGTCGATGTTATCGACATGCCATCGGCTTCTGCTCCGGCACTGTTTAATCCTTTGGGGGGTATCGCGGTACTGGCCACCAATACCTGGCTTGCCTGGCAGGCCTGTAACGCGCTGAAAACCGAATGGCAAACCAGCGATCATGCCAGCTACAATTCCGACGACTACCAACAGGCCTTGTTAGATAACGCTGCCAAACCAGGCGAAGTGATGCGTAAGCTGGGTGATTTTGAACAGGCCAAGGCCGACGCCGCGAAAGTGGTTGACGCCAGTTATTATGCGCCGCACCTGGCCCAGGCCCCAATGGAACCGCCGGCTGCAACCGCTGTGGTAACCGATGATAGCGCTGAAGTCTGGGCTTGTGTGCAATCGCCACAAACGGCTCGTCAGCAAGTTGCCGGGGCATTAAAAATACCGGTCGAAAACGTCACCATTAACGTTACCTTACTCGGCGGTGGCTTTGGCCGAAAAGCGAAGCCAGACTTTGCGGTAGAGGCTGCCCTGCTTGCCAAACAAGCCGGTCGTCCGGTTAAGGTTGTATGGCGTCGTGAAGACGATATTAAATACGGTTATTACCACTCAGTCAGTGGCCAGCGCTTAAGCGCAACGCTGGATGATAATAATCACGTTACCGGTTGGTATCATAAAACGGTCTTCCCGCCAATTTCATCAACCTTTAATCCGGCAGCCAATAAGCCCAGCGATGGCGAACTGGATTTGGGTCATCTGGATACACCGTTTGATGTCCCTAACCTGCAACTGGAGCGTGGTGAAGCCAATGCTCACGTGCGTATCGGCTGGATGCGCAGTGTGGCCAATGTCTACCATGCGTTTGCCAAAGAGTCATTTGTGGCAGAGCTGGCTCATCAAACCGAAGTTGACCACAAGGACTTCCTACTGCAACTGATTGGGAAAGACAGGCACATTGATTTTGCCGCCAGTAATGCCAAATATGGTAACTATGGCGACGATCTCAACGACTACCCGGTGGATACCGCCAGACTCAAGAATGTCATTAATAAAGTCACTGCCATGGCAGACTGGGACAAGCGCGAACAACAGGGCCGATATCTGGGTCTGGCCGCGCACCGGTCATTTTTAAGCTATTCAGCTGCCGTTATTGAGGTAAAGGTTAATAGTCGTGGTGAATGGACTATTCCTAAAGCCTATATCGCTATTGATGCGGGCACCGTAGTCAACCCCGATCATGTTAAGGCGCAATGCGAAGGCGGTCTGATCTACGGTATCAGCTGTGCTATCGGTCAGATCACCGCACTTAATGGTGAAATCACGCAGAGCAATTTCCACGACTACCTGGTTGCGCGCATGCCGCAAACCCCGGTGAGTATCGACGTGGAAATCATCGACACCGAAGCCCTGCCAGGAGGCGTGGGTGAACCGCCAACACCGCCTGCGGCCCCTGCGCTGGCAAACGCGCTGTTTGCGGCGACCGGCCAACGATTCCGCAACTTGCCTATTCCATTGAATATTAAAACTGCCTGATGGCGAAGCACTAAAAAGCCCGGCCTCTTTACAAAAGAACCGGGCTTTTTTTGACCAGAATGACTAGTTAATCTGGCGCCGACCAGGTTTTACACAGACATGGCCTGATAGCCTCGGCATTCACCGGTCGCGAGAAGAAATAGCCCTGCATTCGATAACAACCGTGATTGAGCAGATACTGAACCTGTTCAGTGTGTTCGATACCTTCTGCAATACAGTCCATTTTTAAACTTAACGCCAGATTAATCGTTGTTTGTACCAGCGCGTTTTCTTCCACACTCTCCTTCACGTCATCGATAAAGCTTTTATCGATTTTTAACACATCCAGCGGGAAGCGGCGCAGATAACTCAACGACGAATAACCGGTACCAAAGTCGTCCAGTGCCAGCTTGAAGCCGGCATCGCGGATGCGTTTCAGCTCAAGCAGCACCTCGTCTGATTTATCAATCAGTACCCCTTCGGTAATTTCAAAGCGTAAGGCTGTACGAGGCAATCCAGCCTCGGTTAAGCGCTCTTCGATGTACTCAAGATCAAAATGGGTTTTAAAGTGCAGTGCCGACAGGTTGATGGATACGTAGCCGGTATAGCCTTCTGCGTACCACTGCTGTAAATCAGTAATGGCGGTATCGGTTGCTTTACGGGTTAGTTCGATAATATGGCGTAGTTCCTCTAGTACCGGAATAAACGCGGCGGGTGAAATCCATTCATTGTTAAAATGACAACGCAATAACAGCTCAACCCCTTCGGTTTTGCCAGTAGTCAGATTCACAATGGGCTGATAATAGTTTTCAAATACCTGTTCTTCGTAAGCCGACTTCACCCGGTTTTCCAATGCCAGGCGCTCAATTGCCCGCTCGTTCATTTCCTTGGTGTAATAAATAAACGCGCTCAGGGTATTCTTTTTGGCGGTATACATGGCCACATCGGCCTGTTTAAGCAATTCTGCCGGATCGGTCGCATCATCAGGGAAAAATGAAATCCCCACCGAGCAGGACACCCGCAGGACTTCCTTACCCAGTGAAATGGGAGTTTCAATCGATTCGATAAGCTGTGATACGAAACTTGATACCGCTGACTCGCTCTCGACCTCTTCCATAACAATAACAAACTCATCACCGCCCAAGCGGGCAACCGTATCACTCTTTGAAGCCTGATTAAGCATACGATTAGCAATTACTCTGAGCAGCTTGTCACCATAATCATGACCAAGGGAATCGTTGATCCCTTTAAAGCGGTCAAGATCAACGAATAATACCGCAACGGTGTGATTATGCGCTGCCGCCGAATCAATAGCATGCTCCAGGCGGTCTAGCAGCAAACTGCGATTCACCAGACCGGTGAGGTTGTCAAAGTTGGCTATCTTTACCAGCTTACGTTCGGCATTTTTCTGCTCGGTAATATTAGAAATTACCACCAGATAGTGAGTATCGTCCCCGCCCTTTTCGCCTGTCATACGATTAATGTCTATAAGTACATCATACTGGCGTCCGTCAGGCGTCTGAATGCGTTCCTCGCCTTTCCAAACCGCATCATCGCTGAGCAATTTAAGGTGGCCTGATAGCTGCGCTTCCAGCTTGGGTACCTGCTGATATACCCGGTAAAGCTGGCGATCGAGACGTTCTTTATCGCTGATACCGAAGGCCTTCTCGAAGGCCGGATTCGCCGCCACTGGCAAGTGAGATTCATCAAAAATAACCACCCAGTCACTGGTATGGCGAAAAGCATTACCGAATAACTTGACCTGCTGCTGAGCCTGTTTTAAGCGCAGCAGCTGCAGGTGACGACTTACCAGATAAGCACCCAGTAAGCCTACAACCACCAGAGCATAAAGGGTATAGGCCAAAGGCGAGCCGAACGGTGGATATGCCATATGGATGCTCAGGCTGGCGGGCAACAAGGTCCGCTCCCGGGCCTGTGAAACCGGCATCACCTCAAAGCGGTAATCACCCGCTGCCAACGAGGGCAGGATGACCCGGGTGTCCTTGGTAACATCTTCACTAAGAATTTGCTTGCCCTTGCTTAGCACATACTTATATTGCGCATCCCTGTCCTGATGATACAGCAAGGACGAAAACTCAATGGTTAAACCATAGTCATCATGGGACAATTTCAGGTGAGTGTTAGCCAGGTTTTGTTTAGGCAGGTTCAGGTCGCGGGAGGATAACTGAATACCGGTGATCACCATTTGTCGGGATTCCTCCGATAACAACTGGGACCGTTTAATCTGATTTAATGTGTGCGGATCAAAAAACACCAATCCTTTTGGCGAGCCGAATACTATGCGGCCATCTTGTAATTTTGCGTTCGCTCCCTGGTTAAACTCGGCGATACTGAGTTCCCGGCCATATTCATACTGAGTAAAGGTAAGTTCGGTAGACGAAAAACGGTGGATGCCATTGAGCGAGCTAAACCAAAAATAGCCGTCATCATCTTCCAGCAAATCAAATAATACCACCGCCTGGCCCAGCGCATCACGACCAAAATGATAACGTTCTTCATAGGTAGTAGCATCAAGGCCTACCAGGCCGTATCCAGGGTAACCCACCCACAAGACGTGCCCGTCCAGATTGACTACATCGGGCCACAATTCGGTATTGACCAGTCGCTCTGGTAACCGATGCAGTTGCCGGGCTTGCTGGGTGATAACATTGAAGGTCCACAGGCCATCGTACGTGGCCATCAACATTTCTTCGGGGTTAAGGGGGTTTATCCCGATAAAGTTCATTACCTGATTTAATGCTATCTGGTCTTCCAGAATATCCAGTCTGGTCAGCGTCTCGCTCTCAAAATTGTAGCGGTATAAATGATTGGCATAATAGTACAATTCGCCGTCAGGCCCGAATGAAGCCCCCGCTACGTAGTCAGCCTCTTCTGAACTGAGGCCAAAGTTCAATCGTTTGTAATCGCCGCTCGCCTTGTCGAAAAGCACCATGCCATTGTAAGTTGAAAGCAATAATTTACCCGGTTCGCTGGCCGGCATAATTTTAACGATGGAGTGAATACTGTAAGGCTCTGGAATGCCATCGGCGACCATATAAAACTGGCTGTCTCCACTGACGGGGTCGTAGTGCGTCAGGCCATTATCTGAACCTATCCATAATGTCTGGTCACTGTCTTCAAAAATTGACCAAATCACATTATCACTAAGCGGCTTTTTGTTGCCCTGATTTTGCACGGTTTTAAAATTGAAACTGCTCGGCGACCAGAATAATGCCCCGTTAAAGTAGGAGCCAATCCACAGGTTGTTATCAGAAGTCAGCGTAATTGACCGAACGTCAGAACGGGAAAGGGCCACATCACCGGTTGACGGTTCTAATACGTAAGAGGCCTGCCATACATTGTCTTTTCGTGCCAATTGCAATAAACCAATATCAGAACCAATCCACACTAAATTATTGTTATTTGCTTGCAACTCCCAAATGTTACGATCCGGAATAATCAGCTTACTGTCCTTCACCACACCATCGCCCCGGTGTGCCCGTTTTAACGACTCCCAGGGTAGGCTATACAGGCCGGAAACCGTGCCGACCAAAAGCGCGCCGGAATCGTCCAGTAACAACCTTTTGGTATTACCATTATCGAAATTAAAGTCTTCATCGACGCGGTGTTCAATGTCTTTAAAAGTAAGCTGTTGCGCCGAATAGTCAGCGATCATCAAGCCTTCTGAAGACGCGATTAATAGCATGTTATCAACCAGCAACATGTCTCTGAAATAGGGTGCGCGGTCTTTATCCTGTAAATTTACCTGGTATAACACTTCATGGGAGTCATTGCTGGTGTCGTAAAACACCAGCGATTGATCGAACAATACCAGCATATCGCCGTTGGCCATCTCGATAAACTGCACGGCCGTCTGGTTATACTCAGTAATTTCCAGTTGTGGCAGTTCCATCACCAGGCGAAGCTTGTTGGTTGCCAAATCCAGTTGATAAAGGCCACGATAGAAGGTGCTTATCCATAAACGGTTTTTACTGTCCAGGAAAAGGTTTTGAATCGGTGTAGAAGCAAGCAGTCCGTCTTCGCCAGCAATATGCTCTACGCGGTGTCCGTCAAACCTGTCCAGGCCCCCTTCGGTAGCGATCCACAAAAAACTGTCATTATCGATTAGCAGGTCCTGGATGCTGTCCTGTTTGAGGCCTTGCTGCGTTGATAACACCGTACCCAGTGGATTACTTACCAACGGTTCGCTGTTAAGCGAAACCGCCAGGGTCACTTGCGGGATACTGAGCAACAGGCAGCAAAATAGCAGACAGCGAGACATTGTGGAGAACAACCAACTACTAACCATTAAAATATTCAACCTTCCCCGTTTGTGCGGAGTATTATTATCTGTTTATGGAATTATGGAAGCTATGCAATCCGGGGCGTATAAGCCGCACCAGACTTATTATTCATAGCATAGAAACGCTATTAATTGTATTCGTAAGCTCTATAAAACACAGCTTAAGCGCAAATTTTATACTTTTATAGAGAAAAACACGATAGTGCGGACAGAAGTTGGGGCAGGAATCTCACCACAAGGTATTTATTCCGGTATGTCTTCAGGCATAGCTCAAATGACATGTTGCATAGAATTAATCAGGACTGATCAATTGCAATTCTGCCTGCTTTGACCCTGGCACGACGGATCCCCGGTTGCGGTGCGAGCAGATATAAATCGCCATTACGACCCACATAAGTGCGCTTTACGCCCATCTCACGAGCCACCGCGGCATGAGCTTCAAGGTGCTCCGGCTCGCCGTGCACCGGGATGGCAATCTGCGGTTTTGTCCACTGATACATCAGCTTCAACTCCTCAACACAAGGGTGACCACTGGCATGTATAGGTACCTCGCTGTCTTCGGATAACACCACCTCAACGCCTTTTTTACGCAGCTTTTCAAGCAGTCGCTCCACCGCTTTTTCATTACCGGGAATAACAATACTGGAAAAAATCACCGTATCACCGGCCTCCAGTTCAAAATAAGGGGAAGCATCTATGGCCATTCTGTTTAGCGCTGCGCGCGGCTCTCCCTGACTACCAGTGGCAACCACCAGCACCTCATCCGGGGGCAGGTAGCCAATATGTGCCTTTTCCAACACGTCCAGTTCGTCAGGCCAATAACCGGTTTTCCTGGCAACACCATGCATGTTTTCCAAGGATCGTCCTAACAACGCCATATACCGCCCGGTTTGCTGAGCAATACGCGCCAGTGACATCAGGCGGGCAATATTACTGCCAAAGCAGCTCACAACCACCCTGCCGGTGCAGCGTTTGATAACGGTATTCAGGCCCTCGGCACAAATCCGCTCGGAAATGGAAAAGCCAGGCTTTAGCGCATTGGTGGAATCTCCAACCAATGCCAGTAATTCAGTTTCACCCAATTGCCGGTAAAGACTGGCGTTAAATGGCTTGCCGCTGATTGGCTGCGCGTCAATTTTCCAGTCAGCAGTATGAAAAACGCTGCCTGCAGAGGTGCTAATCAACAGCGCCTGAGGTTCCGGGATCGAATGGGTAATTGCCAGCCAGGACAGCACAAAAGGCCCGACGGAGAGGGTGGCATCAGGACTGACTATTTGAACCGGGACTTTCCCAGCCAGGCCTACCTGGCCCAGTTTGCGATGTAAAATTTCCGCCGTAAACGGGGTTGCAAACACCGGACAGCGTAAACGTGGCCACAATGCCGCCACGGCACCGACATGATCTTCATGACCGTGGGTTATAACCAGACCAGCCAGCTGCTCTCGCTGCTCAACGATAAACGATGGATCCGGTGCCACGATATGGTGCCTGGAGTTGGCGGTCTGATTTAGATATGGCGCCACCAGAGGTTCATCAAACGTGACCCCGCAATCCACCATCAACCACTGACCGTCATGGCCGTACAAATTGAGGTTCATGCCAATCTCACCCGTTCCGCCCAGGGGTAAAAACCATAAATCATTTGCACCGGGTGTTAAGGTTGAAAAGCTTGAAATAGTCTCCTCCTGAGCGATTTGCTGCCTGAAAGTTGTGATCTGCGAAATGGGTTTATTACAGCACAGCCGTCGATGCAGACAGGCACTAAAGCTATAACAAAGACGCGATTATGATGGTCTTTATCAAGGATGTTATTGACCTTAATCAGCAAAGCCAACACACCCCGGTAATTATTACGTTTATTGCGGATTATGGTTCAGCTCAGGCCAGCTTATCGGCAAAATCTTCCGGGGCCATTAGCTCACTTTCCTCGGCTGGCATGGGGGCAATAATGACGTTGAGAAAGTCCTTGGACAAACCAGAAGTCCAGCGAGATAGCCAGACATCGAGAGTAATCGCTTTGGGTTCACAGTGAGCCCATTCCTGATCGGCCCACATACTGGCCAGGCTGGCCGTTGGCCACACCGGGACGCCTTCCTCATCATCTGAGGTCAGCATTACGCAACCATCATCATCATTAAGGATAAACAATTCACCCTGCTCTTTTACCGTTGCAAAAAAGCTCGCCAGACGTTGTTCCGGATTCTGGCTAATAAATTCGTCGTCTTTCAGCATTATAATTCTCTTTGTTTCAATTCAGGCTGAGCATGTTGCTCTGTTATTATACGTCCTGGGTAAAGTGTTGACTCACCACACTCACCACATCAGGCACAATGGAACGTCTGACAGACTTCATATAATACATATACAGTTTACACTGCGCATGAGTGAAATGATCAATACAGCGCACATTTTCCAGCCCCCACTGTGACCAGTCCAGGCCAACCGGTAACACTGCTACGCCACCCTCCTGCTGCAATGTAGCCAGGGCCAGACGCAGGGAGTTAGTAGTAAACTTAGCATCCCGGTATTCAGTAAAGCGGGTCAGGAGCTCGTCACGGGCCTTACTGCCCCAGTCTATCGACACAAACTGCTCCGGTCCGGTGTCCACTTCGGCCTGATTTATACTGAACAAGCCCAACGGTATCGCCTTTAACAGTTGCCCGGTAAACTCTTCCGATTTCAGCGGCTCACTGGAAAATGCAATATCGATACTGCGGTCATGCAATTGCCGGGAAATCTGTTCCGAAGGCAGTACCTCTGCCTTAATCGCCCATTCGGGAAACGCCCCATGAATTTGCCGCAGCAACTCAGGCATCCAGATTTCGTTATTTAACTGGCCAGCCCCGCACACCAGATACTCACCGGCCTCGCGCTGTAGCTCTTGTTTAGCTTGTTGCAAGGTAGCACTAAGCTGCTCGGCATAAGGCAGCAGCCGTTCGCCGGCTGGCGTGAGCTGGATGCTATTACGGTGACGCACAAATAAGGTTGTGTGGAAGTATTCTTCCAACTGCTTAATTCTGGCGCTAACTGCCGATTGGGTTAAATAAAGGTTCTCGGCTGCTTTGCCGAAATGACGTGTTTTTACTACTTCTACAAATGTGGTCAGAAAACGAATGTCCATGCTTATACGTACTATGACTCTCGTCCATACGCATAAGCTGGCACAAGTTTTTAGTAAAGTAAAATAAAACGTGCCGGGCGGCCCGTTTTATTTGGCGTTCACTCGAAGCTATCGTGCTGAGCACGTCGCTGCTTATCGCGTCGGTGCATCGCCTTCTTCTTGTCTTTCATAGATTGCTGACGTTTATGGTCTTTGCGGAAATCGCCACCATCTTCGTCATCTACCGAGTCCCATTCTTCCCGCTGGTAACGATAGTCTTTGCTCATTGTCTTCTCTGGGTTGGTTGAACACTAACACCTTTATTATTCCTCGCTGTTAAAAAATAGGAAATGAATAGTTTTTATCGTCACGACAAACTTTATTTCTGATCGTTTTTTAACCAATTTATATTTTTCTGTGCTCATAAAGCATCGCTCACGAGACCTCATCCCAGCGCTGTAGGGGGCTATAAAGCCCTTAGTATGACTGGTTTTTATCGCTCATTTTGTGAGTCAAAAGATGGCAGTTTTGTGAAACAATTTTTTTTATTGTGAAGGTAAAAATTTTTTGTTTTTCATTTGCGGTTTTATAAATTAAAAGTGCACGAAATTACTCAACCAAGAGAATTCGTATCATGAAGACGACAGATATACGTGTACCCGCTAAGCAATTTATCGATCGCCAACACTTTCCTTACGGTTTCCGTAAGTCAGGTGACTTTAGTATTCCCGAAGCCGACGTGCTGAGCGCCTATGGTAAAACCCTGGCCGGTCTGGAGTCTGGTGAACTGAGTCCGGAGAACGCCGAAGAGCAACGCTTTATCGCGGTGCTTAAAGGTGAGCAGCAAGCCAGCAGTCTGCTGGAAAAAGCCTGGTTGAAATACATCAGGCTGGCGCGCAACCGCAAACAATTTTATACCCTGCATAGTTCAGCCAGTAATCAGTCTGACTATGACGAGGATTACTCTGACGACGAGTTTGATGTAGCTTAACTGTTACCGCCGTATACCCGTCATTCAGCATACACCCGTCGGCAGTCTCCCGACTGCCGGCTGTCTTTTTTCTTTTCTCCTGTCTACACTCAATATAAAAATGTGATCAACCCGGCTCATGGGCATTTGTGTGATCCGTCCTACGCACCACACCTTATAAATTAGTGCCCGGTCATTCCGGTCAGTAAAGCAAGGAGGTTATTATGGAAACACGTTTCTCGCAGTTAAGTCATTATTCCATTCACGCCACAGATGGCGATATTGGTGGCTGTCAGGATGTGTTGATTGACGATGCCCAATGGATCGTCAGATATATCGTTGCCGATACCAACACCTGGCTACCCTTGAGTCGCAAGGTGGTTATCACCCCGGTCTCCATTGAAAGTTTACAGGCAGATGAAGAAATTCTGGCCGTTTCTCTTACCAAAGAGGCGCTTAAGAGCAGCCCATCTCTTGAAGAACACCAGCCTGTTTCCCGTGAGTACGAGTCGTTATTGTACAAATATTTTGGCTACGGCTACTACTGGACAGGCCCGGGTGCCTGGGGCGAATATGCCCACCCTCTGGAACTGGTTGATAATTTTGCCCAGGAGCATGCCGAGGTTGAGGAAGATAATTCGCACCTGCGCTCCTGTGACGAACTCACCGGTTACACCATCGCACTAAGTGACGGCCAGGCGGGCCATGTGGAGGACTTTGTGATCCGGCTACCGCAATGGTCAGTGACGCACTTAATCATTAATCTTAACGACTGGCTGCCCGGCGGTAAGCGGGTCAAAGTTGACTGTCGTCATATTTTACAAATTGACTGGGCAGGCCACGTCATTGAGCTGGATATCAGCAAGAAAGAGCTGGAAGGTGCGGTAAGTGCGGACTAATTGTCCGCACAGAAAAAACCGTACAACAGATTCATGATTTGAATAATGCGGTTGTCCGCCAGACGATAATAAATGGTTTGGCCGCTGCGGCGAGTGGCAACAAACTCAGCTTCGCGGAGTAATGCCAAATGCTGCGAAAGCACAGGTTGGGTTACCGGCACGTCGTCAAGCAACTCAGTCACCGAGCGCTCTCCCTCTAACAGAGAGCAAAGCACCATCAACCGGGTTTTATTCGATAGTTGTTTTAGAAATTGCTCAGCTTCTTCAGAGCGGCTCAGCATTTGCGATGGATCCATAGCTTTTACCTTGTCTTGTTCAGGCTCACTGCACGCTATGGGCATATTGAACTGCAAACTGGTCGCCTAAGCAAGTAATGGTTATCATTTAATATCACAAAATTGAACGTACTTATCTCATCAACGATTGCTGTTGACAAGAGCAACCCTCAATATTAGCTTTAACTAATATAATTTATTTTGTACAAGAGGTCATCATGCTATTAACTATCCCTGAACGTTTAGCGGCCATTGATCCGGCCCCCAGAAAAGTCACCGCGGCAGAAGCTGCCAAAGAACGAGCGGAACTCAATGGCTTTGTGATTGATGTCAGAGAACCTGCGGAGCATGCTAACTCCCCAGCCAAGGGCGCAATTAATATTCCCCGCGGCGTACTTGAAATGAAAATGCTGGAACTGGTTAAGGATCCCGGCACACCAATTTTCCTGCACTGCGCCTCAGGTGCAAGGGCCATGCTCGCCGCCGAGCAGCTGGCAAAAATGGGCTATCAGCATATAGCCGTAATGACCTGCGACGTGCCAACCATTCAAAAGGCGTTTAACTAATTGACTAACCGGTGTAAGCTCGCAAAAAACAATAAGCGGGCCATTTAAGGCAGTTTTTCGTGGAGTTTACCCGGTATGTTAAAAGCAACCCTTGAACAGTGGCGCATGTTTAAGGCCGTCGTGGAAGCCGGCGGATTTAATCAGGCTGCTGAACAGGTCCATAAAAGTCAGTCCAGCATTCACCATGCGGTGCAGAAACTCGAACACGCCCTGGATCTCACTCTGTTCCTCAATGAAGGGCGTCGTGTCACCCTGACCGAAGCCGGCGAGTTAATGTACCGCCGGGCCTGCTTTCTACTGGAAGAGGCCCACAAAGTCGAAAGTGTCGCCAGCAGCCTTACATCGGGCATTGAAACCTATTTACGAGTGGCGGCAGATATTATTTTTCCGCCACAAATGCTCTATCACGCGCTAAATAAAGTGTCTCAGGAGTACCCGTTGCTGCGTATTGAACTGATGGAAACGGTGTTGAACGGCGCCAACACCCTGCTCAAGGATGGTGACGTGGATATCGGTATTTCACCGTTTCCTTATCCCAATGGCTTCAGTGAAGACCTTTGCGATATTGAGTTTATCGCCGTTGCCCATCCTAACCATCCATTACACAAGTTAAACCGCACGCTGAGCCTGGATGACCTTAAAAGTTACCGTCAGATTGTGGTACGCGACTCTTCCACTGAGCGCAAGGCCGAGTCCGGCTGGCTCGGTGCGGAACAGCGCTGGACCGTGAGTCATGTGCGCACTTCTATCGATATAATCAGTCAGGGCTTAGGGTTTGCCTGGTTACCCCTTGCAATTATTAGCGATAAACTTGAAGATGGCACTCTAAAGCCCTTACCCATGGAGCAGGGCGGATTACGCAAAGCTATGCTCCACTTGTGCTTTGCCGACGGCGATCGGCTCGGTCCGGCTGCCCGGGCTTTCATTGGTGAGTTACGTTATCAAACCATGCTGCTACCCAGCGCCGACTCACTGGATAACAACTAACCCTGTAATTAAACTAAAAGCTGATGATCTTAATGTAACCCATTGTCGTATCAGCTAAATCGACCAAATAATCAACATACAAGGATGCGATAATGTTAACCGTATTATTAGTGGATGATGACGCGGAGTTTACTGACGTTGCCTGCACAATCATCGAATTTCTTGGTCATGAAGTATTAACCGCGTCTACCCTCGCCGAAGCTCGCGAGTGGCTCTCTAAAGAATCATTTGACCATATCCTGTTGGATTTCATGTTACCCGACGGCTCAGGTCTGCACCTGATGGAATCGCTGCAGCCCGAGCGGAATACCCGCGTCACCCTGATCACCGGTCATCCTTCGGTAAAAGGGATCATCAAGGACATGTGTGGTCCGAACATTGATTATCTGGTAAAGCCCATTCAACGGGAAGATTTAGAGTCGGTACTGCAGGGCAAGAAGCAAGCTGTTAGTAAACGTTCAACCACTGCCATTACCAGGCATTTTGGTCAGCTTATAGGTGAATCAGCACCTATGCAGGAGCTTTACAAGCTAATTGGCCGGGTAAGTAAAACCAAAGCCAATGTGATGCTGCTGGGTGAAAGTGGTGTGGGCAAGGAAGTGGTCGCTGCCGCGATTCATGAGGCGTCTGATTGTGAAGGTACGTATGTGGCCACCAACTGCGGCGCTTTTTCAAAAGAACTTATCGGCAGTGAACTTTTTGGCCACGAAAAAGGCGCGTTTACCGGTGCTGTAGGCCGCAAGGAAGGCGTTTTTGAGCAAGCAGAAAACGGCACTCTCTTCCTCGACGAAATTACCGAGATGCCCATCGACATGCAGCCCAACCTGTTGCGGGTACTGGAAAATAAAGTCGTGATCCGGGTTGGCGGCACCAAGGCAATGCCGGTAAATTGCCGGGTTGTTTCGGCAACAAACCGCAGCATGGAAGAAATCGCTGAAAGCAAAGTACTGCGTGAAGACATTTATTTCCGTCTAGCCGTCTTCCCCATTACCATCCCGCCGCTACGGGAACGCAAGGAAGATATTCCGCTCCTGGCAGAACACTTTATTAACCAGCTAAACGAAGAAAATGGCAGTCAGTTTCGCTGGCAGCCAGTGCAGCTGGAAAAACTGCAGACCTACGACTGGCCGGGTAACGTTCGCGAGCTGCGCCACTTTGTGCACCGCGCTGCCATTATGAGCGACCCGGAAGGCACCGATATCGAACTACCCAAAACCATTGAGTCACCGTTTGCCAAAAAGCAAACGCTGTCGACGGGGCTGAAGGCGGGCAGAACCATTGAAGAGGTCGAAAAAGAGTTAATTTACGCGACCTTAGAAAAAGTAGAAGGCAATAAAACCACTGCCGCAGAAATGCTTGGGATCAGTACCAAAACCCTGTATAACCGGTTACATGCCTACGGCGACCTTAACAGTGATTCGGAATAATACAATATGGATGAAGGGGAATTTGCACGATTACAACAGGCGGTGCACGACGCGCGCCGGCCATTAAATCGCATAACCATGCAGTCGGAATTGATTAAACTGGCTCTTGAAGGCGCCGTGCCAAAAGATAAAGCCATGGTGGCGCTGGATAAAATTATTGCCGGCAGCAAAGACTGCAGCGATAGCCTGAGTGATCTGGTAGCGCAGTTTTCTCCTCAGGCAAACGGTGAAGGCAGTCCGATAGAATGAAGACCATTATCCGCAATACAGCTTCTTCGATATTGCTGGTTACCCTGGTTATCATTGTTATTGCCGCCAACTCCACCTACACCATCCACACCATGGATGAGCTGGCCTCTCTGGAACGGCGGTTATTTACTACCAACCAGGTTATTAACTCTATTAACACCCTGCACCTGGCCGTACTCAGAACAGAGTCTGGTCAGCGCGGTTTTTTACTCGCCGAGCGGGAGCGCTATTTAGTTGACTACGAAAAAACGCTCAACAAAGTCAACAACATCATAGAACAGGTAGAAGCCAACGCCATTCGTTCGGACTTTTCTGAACAGGAAGTGCGACTGCAACAATTGGTAGCTCTCTCTAAAGCCAAGCTGTCAGAGCTTATCGAAACGGTCGAACTGGCGCGTCAGGGCCGCAAAGATGAAGCCATTGCCATTTTTGAGTCTGACGTTGGACTGGAATTCTACAACGAGTTTGAAGATGTGTTTGAACAAATTGCCGAAGAAGAATACAAAGTACAGGCACAGCACATTGATTCACTACTCACATTGCGTTCAGACTCAGTCACTAACCTGATTATCTCCTCACTGACCACCGGGCTGCTGGTGATCAGTATTTTCATGTTACTACGTATGAACATCCGCGAAACCATCCGCCACAGACGAGAATTGCAGCAACATAACCTGGTGCTTGAATCACGGGTAAAAGAACGTACCGTGGAGTTACAGGTTTACGCAGAAGAATTGTCACGCAGCAATCGCGAACTGGAAGATTTTGCCTTTGTTGCCTCCCATGATCTGCAGGAGCCCTTGCGCAAAATCCGCGCCTTTGGCAATCGCATCAGCACTGGCTACGAAGATGTACTGGATGAGCGTGGTCAGGACTTTCTGCGCCGCATGCTCAATGCCGCCGAGCGCATGTCCATGCTGATCAGTGATTTATTGTCATTCTCCCGGGTAACTACCCGCGGCAAAGACTTTGAGGATACCGATTTAAATACGGTCGTTGCCTCGGTGTTGGAAGATCTCGAAATCACTATAGAAGAAAAGCAGGCAGAAATTCATTCCGACTCATTGCCGGTGATGAAAGCCGACGCTTCACAAATGAGTCAGCTGTTCCTGAATTTGCTGTCTAATGCACTCAAATTTACCCAACCAGACCAGCCACCGGTTATTACTTTGCGCTATGAAGCTATCGATGCAGAGGAGGCAGAAAACCTTCATCTGTTGCCAGGCCTGAGCTGGTTTAAACTAACCTTACAAGACAATGGTATAGGCTTTGAACAAAGCTTTGCCGAAAAAATATTTGCGCCGTTCCAACGCTTACACGGGCGCTCAGAGTATAAAGGTACCGGAATCGGCCTGGCAGTATGCCGCCGCATCGTAGAGCGTCATAACGGCACCATCGAAGCCTTTAGTGAGCCCGGCCAGGGCGCCAGGTTCGAACTGTATCTGCCAGAAGACGGCCAGCCGTTTACCAATTTGCAACAACAGGGAGTGATAAGTCATGCCGAACAGTAGCTTACCCGTCACCATATTAATGGCCGATGACGATGAAGACGACAGATTGCTGGCGCTTGATGCGTTAAAAGAAGGCCGGGTACTTAACAATTTACACTGCGTTGAGGATGGTGTTGAACTGCTGGAGTATCTGCGCCGGGAGGGTAAATTTGCCGATCCTGCCACATCTCCCCGACCGAGTTTGATTTTGCTGGATTTGAACATGCCGCGCATGGATGGCCGGGAAGCCTTGCAGCACATCAAAGCCGACCCCAACTTACGCAGTATTCCGGTGGTTATCCTGACGACTTCGAAAGAAGAAGAAGATATGATCCGCGGTTATGATCTCGGCGCAGCCTCTTACATTACTAAACCGGTTAACTTTGAAGGACTGGTAGATCTGATGCGCGCTATCGGTCGCTACTGGATAGAATTTGTTGAACTCCCCCACAATGAATAGGCATTGGTAACCCATGACTGACCATGTTCGCATACTGCTGGTTGAAGATGACGAAGACGATTATTTTCTGACCGCCGACTCACTCTCGCAGTGTAAGTCGCCAGTATTCGAGCTGGTATGGGCCAAAACGGGTGAAGAGGCCATTGAGCACTTGCAAACGGATGCATTCGATTTATGCCTGCTCGATTACCTGCTGGGTCAGGAAAATGCCATGGACGTGCTGGAAAAACTCAAAGGTCTGTCCGTAACCATTCCGGTGGTAGTGCTCACTGGTCAGGCCGACAGTATTGTTGACGATAGGGTAATGCGCGCCGGTGCCGAAGACTTTTTAACCAAAGCCGAAATCGACACACCGCGTTTTATGCGGACTATTCGCTACGCGCTGGTACGTCGGGAAATTGAAACCGAGCGATTGGAGCGCAATCGCATCGAACAGCAAAACAAAGCCAAGGATAAATTTCTCGCCCACCTTGGTCACGAACTCAGAACCCCGCTGGCCTCCATACTCGGTTATACCGAGCTGTTACTGGACAGTCCCGGTAATGAGCGAATTAACGCAGAACTCTCAACCATTTTTAATAACAGCAAACATTTGCTTAGCCTGCTCAACGATTTGCTGGATATGTCGCGGATCATGGCCAACAAGTTAGAGCTGGTGCCACAAACGCTTAATCTGAACGGCTTTTTAACCGACCTTTATAGCCTGATGGTTATGCAGGCAAGTGAAAAAGGTCTGGTTTTAACCGTTAGCGCCAGTTCCCTAATCCCCGAATACATCAAGGTAGACCCTACCCGACTGCGGCAAATTCTGATCAATCTGGTTAATAACGCGATTAAATTTACCGACACTGGCGAAGTGGCAATCAATGTTGAATTCGATAAAGACAGTGAGCGGGTTTGTTTTGCGGTAAAAGATACCGGTATTGGCATGCCGGCAGACAAGCTTGAAACCATTTTTAAACCTTTCGAGCAAATTGAGGATCTGATCCACGCTAACCATGGTGGCGCGGGTCTCGGACTGGCGATTTCCAATGAGTTAGTCAGCCGTATGGGTGGTCGAATTAATGTGGAATCGACCCAGGGCGAAGGCAGTCGCTTTTGGTTTTGTATCAATGCTATGGGCAGCACCGAACAGAATCTTATCCGCCTGAACCTGGAAGCGCCGGAAAGCCCTCCCGCCCAATTTAAAATTAATCAACATCTCGACGGCCGGGTGCTGATAGTTGACGACTTACGAGAAATTCGCCGCCTCACAGGCCGTTTAGTTAGCATGAGTCACGCTCAGGTAACCTATGCACAGAATGGTGCCGACGCACTGGAAAAAATACGCAGTGCAGAGCATAACGGTGAGCCCTTTCACCTGGTGTTAATGGACATACATATGCCGGTGATGAATGGCATTGATTGTTTAAAGGCCATGCGCTCCTCCGGCATTCAAACACCGGTAGTAGCCGTTACGGCAGCCAGTCGAAAGGGGCTCAGAGAATCTTTACTGGCCGAGGGTTTTGACAACGTGATAGCCAAACCTATCGATCGTAAAGATTTAAGTGAAGTGCTCAGTACCTTTTTGTTACCAGCCACACAGCCATCTGCCCCGAAAGAAATTAGCACTGCTGAGCAGAAGTCGTCTTTACTGGTGGTGGAAGATGATGAAGACGCGGCCGAATTAATGTGCCTGCTGCTGAATTCATTAGGTTACGAAGCAGATATTGCACTCAATGGTCAACAGGCACTGAAAAAAGTGGCTAATGCCCCGGCACATTATACCCATGTGCTAATGGATCTGCATTTGCCCGATACCGACGGCTATGAGCTGACCGCAGCAATCGCTGAAGTTGCCCCCACCCTGAAAGTAACCATAATCAGTGGCGCCGAGCCGGATAAGGCCCGACTAGAGGGTTTACCCATTGCACAGGTTTTACTTAAGCCTGTAAGTAAAGCTGATCTGGCAGTGTTGAACTTTTGCAGCTAACCCCTTGCAAGTTTTACACTGCCATTTTCTATAACTGTTAATCCTCACTTGCAGAAACCATAGTAAAATCATAAATATCAAAAACTTATAATTTTCTATATTGATGGCATAAGCGTTGCACTCCTTCCTGTAAGCATTGGTTAAATTCGCTCGGTAACGGTCTCAACAAACCTTTTCAACACCCGCTTACTGACGAAGACGCAAACAGGAAAACAACATGGACATACAACTATTAATCAGACTATTCAGCGATGCAGCGTTGATCAGAGCTTTGGTATTCGCTGTGGTAACCACTTGTATGCTAACCGGTTGCGCAGGTTCCGGATTAACAGCAACGCCCTATCAGGCGGCAGAGTCGGCCCGCGATGTAGGCTATTCATCACATCGACTGTCTGAGGGAAAATTTAAAATTCTTTACAAAGCTAATAGCGCAACCAGTGACGAAACCCTGGAACAATACAGCCAGCAACGAGCAGAAGAGATTGGCCTGGAACGTGATTACAACTGGTATCGCATTGTATCAAGCGAGGCAGTAACTATGCCTTCAATGACCGATCAACAGGTGATAACTGCCGCCCCTCAGTCTCAAACGGTTGATGGCGCAGTGACCGGCGATGTCACCGCTTCCAGTTTACCCTCTAATCAGCAGTGCACGGTATCCGGCTGTGAGCAGGTATCGACGCCTAATCCCGTTTCAGGCGATACGTCTGAAGCTGGCATGCAATACTATGCCATGACCATCCAGTATGGTCGCTTCGAACCGATCCCCGAAGACGCTATCGTACTGAGATAAGCGTTTTCAAAGGTCAAACAAATGGGGTGTAACTGTGGTTATGTCGAACACCGGAAAATGTGCCATCAAAATGTTTAAAGACCTTTTTAATCAAGGCGCTGAGCTTTACCAAACCGCTCAGCAGAGCAATCAGCAGCCGCAACAGCGCGCGTGTTTACGGGTACTGAGAGCCGAGAAGCTTCGCGCCCTGCGACTAATGGAGGCAGAGAGCAATAGCGGATATGATTATGCGCTGACGGAACAGGTGAAAGAGCAGTTTCAGTCAATGCTTGAGCACTACCCTTCAATTCGTCATGTTCGCGATTTCATTGAAATAGAACAACGATTGTTGGCGAGTCTCAAAGAAAACCTGACTTCGCTGACTCCGTCCCCGTTGTCTTTAAACCTGCGCACGATTACCACCCGTCATCAGCAATGCCTGGAAAAGCTCAGTCGCGAGCTTGCCGGCCAGCCGGAGAAGTAGTCCGGCACAGCCCTATCTATAAACAAAATTACCGCCCGGACCAGTGACAACATCCCCTGCTCCGGCGTCATAAATTTAACGCGACAGCTGTAATAATATGGCGTAAGCTACTGATACCAATCGGCGTAGAAGTTTACCCTCTCAGAGTGATCCCTGAGGGCTAGTCGAAAACGACTTAGATCACGACGCGTTCACTGAGGCATAGTCAATCTATGTCCAGGGGACGCAACACAGATGTAAGTCGTTTTGGCCACGCCCTTTGGGCAATTCCCTTAGGGCGAGCTGTCAGGCTTTCTGGCGTTGTTACGCTTGCTTGATTTGGAACCACCAAACCTGTGCAACCAAGCCTAGCCAAAAAGCCTGACAGTCTTGCTGAGTGGGCAAACCTCTATGCCGATTGGTATGGAACGTAGTTGGTCCTGCATGCTCTTATTATGAGTAATTCAGGGCTATGAGTAGCAAAGGAAAACAGTAACATGGACGCAAAAAACGACGCCCCGTCAACGCAGAAAAAGCGCCTCGGTGGCTGGTTAATTTTAGTTGGTATAGGAGTCGTACTGGCGCCTTTTCGGCTGCTAATAAATACCTTCCCCGCTTATGAGCCGCTGCTACAGAGTGACATATGGGGCGCACTAACCAATCCGGACTCCGCGGCCTATCATCCTTTATGGGGGCCATTACTGATTGGTGAAATTACCTTTAATGTGGGGCTTTTCCTGGCTTCGCTTTATTTAATTTATCTGTTTTTCACCCACCACTGGCTGTTTCCCTCATTTTACATTGGTATTGTGCTTTCCTCTCTGGTCTTTATTCCGGCTGATGCCTGGTTAGTATCCATTGTGTTACCGCAAGAGCCCATGTTTGATCCTGACACGACCAAAGAATTCGTACGAACACTGATTGGTGCTCTCATCTGGATCCCATACATGCTGATGTCACAGCGCGTAAAAGAAACCTTTGTTAAAGACCAGCAAGACCTGTCACCCGCTTTACCGATAGCTGAATCCAATTGATGAAATTAGTTCTATTCACAAGTTATGTGGTTCTGCTTTGAATCTAAAACTCTGCAGTATCTAAATCGAAGAAAGAAAAATCATTGTGCCCTTCTTCAGTATTGTCATCGTCTCTGGCATACATAACAAACTGGAAGAATCATCATGGATGAGGATTCAGTCGATGCGGCACAGTGATGTGCCTTCATTGACGGTCTAATTTGTTCTGCCAGGGACGATGACGCTTTTCACTGATAAGGGCTGCGGGGAGTCCAGAGTGGTTCACGGTCACCGGGTCGCACTACACCCTCTGGTCAGCGTCGGCGACTCCGACAAAAAATATATAAACAACTAACGTAGCTGAACGCTGCGAGCGGGCAAATAAATCACACCTGCGTTCAATAAAAACCTAACTCAGCCACTAATCGGCTGCTTTTAAATTTGCCTGATTGGCATTTTCCACCCAGTCCAAATCCTTGGTTTGTTCATCCAGTGTACCTTTGGCATCTTCCAAGAAGACTTTGCAGAAATAATCCACACAAGGGTGCATTTCGCGGTAACGCTCCAGCTGTATCTCCATTTCTTCCATGGCATTGGAGAACTCGTGATTCGATTTAGCCAGCTCATAATCACACTTGAGATAGGCACACAAGACATCGGCCGCTTTGGCCAGGCGCACATGCACGTCATTTTTATCCTGCAGTATCAGTGGCTCATAACAGGCCTGCAGCGGCTCTGGCAGCGTTTTAATCAGCATTTGCTCAAACCGTCGTTCGAGTTTTTTAATTGCCTGTGTCGTTTCCGGGTCGTGATATTTCACCGGGCTTGGAATGTCGCTCATACCGGCAATTTCGCTGCCTTCATGAAAGATTGCCATGGCAGCTACCCGGTCGGGCTCAATATCTTCCCCATAGACTTCCCTGGCGATTACGCCAAGCATATGGGCAATGACCGACGCTTCATAAATGTGGGTAGATAGCATTTCAGACTGAAACTGCGCCATCAGCGGCCAGCGTTTTACATTACGGGCGCGCTGCATAAGACCAATAAAGGCGGAATGACTGTTGGCCATGGGTTCTCCGGGTGAAATTTAGCAATATTAACCGATCCTAAAGCTTATCGGCAGTGATGTCAGCCTAACACAGCGTCGTAGTCTGTAAAATATGCACTAACTCCTGTAACGAATTATCAAAGATTTACTAAGCAATGCAAAAAACCTTCACTTTAATAATAAATATCAACAACTTAATCATTGGCACAAGATAAGCATATATCACTGTGACATTAGATGAAATTAAAGGAGACATCATGTTAGGTTGGGCAATTACATTTTTTATCATTGCCATTATCGCAGCAGTTTTCGGTTTTGGTGGAATCGCCGGTGCAGCAACTGGTATCGCACAGTTTCTGTTCTTCTTATTTGTAGTATTACTGGTTATCTCTTTGGTTGCTGGCGCGCTTCGCGGCAAAGCCCCAAGAGCGTAGTCAATCACAAACTCAATAACCAATCAGGGAGATTATTATGAAAACGTTGAAATTACTTGATGTACTTAAAATGACTGTTATCGCTGCTTTTGCTTGTTCAGTTATCGCATGTGGCGATGGTGAAGCCGAAGATGCCGGTGAAGCTATCGATGAAGCGGTAACCGATGCGGGTAATGCTGTGGAAGATGCCTGTGAAGATGTTAAAGAAGGCATGGAAGCAGAAGACGACGACTGCTAATCTGCACTCATAACAGAAGGGCAATGTGTCGCTACAAACGTGGTAGCACATTGCCCTTTTTGCGTTTAATGTTTTTTGCTTTTCTTATCCAGCACGCCCATGGCAAACGCTGAAATCACAAAGGTTAAGTGGATAAGCACATACCACATGAGCTTTTCGTTCTCAATATTCTTTGCATTCATAAAAATTTTCAGTAAGTGAATCGATGATATTGCCACTATCGATGCTGCCACCTTACTTTTAAGCGTGCCGGTATCCAACGTACCCAGCCAGGCCAGTTTTTCTGTCCCTTCTTTTAAATCAATACTGGAAACAAAGTTCTCATAGCTGGTAAACATCACCATAATGATCAGGCCGGATACCAGAGCAATATCAATCAGCGACAATACTACCAGTACAATATCGGCTTCACTGATTTCCAGCACGTGGGGTAAGAGATGAAATATTTCCTGAAAAAACTTAATCCCAAGGGCAATAAGTGCCAGCGATAAACCAAAATAAATCGGCGCCAGTAACCACCGGGATGCGTACATCATACGCTCAATTAACACTTCCAAACCAGGCCTCCTGCGTTGGAAAAACTTACTTGTCAGAGAAGAAAAAGGAAATGCCCGCAGCACTTATTGCCGATGTAAAATAATCTACCTGAAACTCAGCTGCGCTGGTCATTCCTGAGGCCGGTGATTTTATCAGAGCCGTTAATGTTGAGGTATCATTTCTTACAACTTTTAACGCCCCTGACGTAATCGATAAGGCGCAGTTTCAATCCTCGTCGATAACAATGTCCATCCACACCAAACGATGATCGGAACTGCTCTGACGGTCTTTCACCAGCCGGTATAAAGGCGATGCTTTTACAGGCCAGAACACACCACCGCCCTGCACTGTCAGCCCATGTTTAGAGGGCAGCACATAATCGGCACGTGCCCCCCAGTAAGCGGTAAAACGGCTGCTGTAAGACTCCTCTGCCGACTCGCTGCCGCCTTCACTTTGCGGGATCACACTGCTGTTAACCAACGGATGTTCGGTTAATTGCTCAATCACTCCCGGACGGTGCTTATCACCTATATCAGCCGCATTAAAATCACCTACCAGAACAAAACGCTGACCAGCAAACCCGCCCTTTTCACCGTTATCGTCATAGATATACTCCGCTCGCTCAGGTGTTAAATAGTCAGCCATCAGCCGTATCTCATCGTGATTGCGCTTGCCGTTCCGATCTTCGGGCCCATCGAAGGTAGGCGGTGTGGGATGCATGGCCAGAATGTGTAATTTTTTACCGTTAATGGTTAGCGGAATATCCCAGTGCGATTTTGAGCTAAGCCTTACCGCCGCCCACTCCTGGGGAGTAAACCACGGCTCGCCGCTGGCCGGTTTTGTGATCTGCTGGGCGTCAGGCATATCCCGCCATAAAAAATGCTGAAAGGTACGCACCGCGGCCGCATCAATCGGATAGCGCGAGAGCAGCGCCATACCATACTGACCGGGGTACATTCCCCAACCATAGGCATCACCTGCGTTACCGGTTTTCTCACCGTTATTGTCCAAATCAAAGGGCGTAGCCACCCCTGTATTTACCGGGGCAATATACTGATAAGGGTAATCAATCGCTGCCTGGCCCCGCTGACTTTTATTCAGGTAGTTGCTAACAAATAAAGAAATAGCCGTTGGCGTTGCATCCGGGTAATAGTCAAATTCGTTGAGCAGAATAATGTCCGGTGCTACCCGTTGAATAATTTCGGCAATATTACGAATCTGCGGATGTTCACCGGTTCCTAACAAGGAAAGTAATACCTCACCGGAATTTTCAGAGACTGCCTTCGATTGATAATTACTGGCCTCCATACTGACATTGAATGTTGCAACACGCACCGTATCAGCGTAAACATTATGCAGAGAGAAAAAGGCCAGGAAGAGGGAAAAAAGCGTTTTATTCATAGTCAAAGAGGCAACAAAAAGAAAGGCATAGTGTACGCTAAATCACAGTAAGAAAATAACCCCGTGTGAATTGGTATTCGAACAAATTAAGGAGAATCCCGTGCTCATTTTAAAGCCCAATTGCGAAGGTTGTGATTGCGATCTGCCGCCCGATGCGACAGAAGCGATGATTTGCTCTTATGAGTGTACTTTCTGTTTGAAGTGCGTAAATGACTTACTGAGCAATGTTTGCCCGAATTGCGGCGGCGGTTTTACGCGACGCCCGGTTCGCCCGCAAACAGCTCACCGAGAGGGAGTTAGCCTGGCCCACCAACCGGCTTCTTGTGAGCGTGTTAATACCAGCAAAACTGTAGAAGAAATCAAAGCCTTTGCAGCAGAGATTAAAGATATTCCGCCCTGGCAACGTTAGGCCATCGGCGAATTAAATTTCGCCGATATAGTCACCTACCTCAACCACTTCAAACTGCGCGCCGGGAGAGCCGGACACGTATACAGAACACTGTCCCCAGGACGACGGGATGTGCCACTCCGATTTACTCACTGCAGTATAGCGTGAAAGTTTATTGTCACAGCGGATCTGAACTTCATCCAAATCACCTTCGGCAATATCAAGTGCAAAGGCGTTGCGACTGAGCTGATGAAATACGCGACCTTCCTCGTCAATGCTCGCCTTGCGGATCATTGGTTCGCTACCCTGCACCAGTTCTTTTACTTTCGCGGCATAAGGAGCCAGTTGAGCCAGCTGTTCTGGCTTTTCTTCAGCTAATTTTTCCAGCTTGTCATAAGCTTTCATGGCTTCGTTGTATTCACTTTCGGTGATGGCGAGCACAAATTCTCGCTCTAGCAAATACTGCTTAGTCGAGTTACGAACCGCGTCGGTATCTACTGCCAGCGCACGACGCACACTTTTGAGTTCCCGGGCAGTGTCGTCTGTGGCTTTGGCATAATAAGAGTCGGCCAGCCAGAAGTAGGCACTTTCTGTATGATTCCACAGCTGGTCATCTCTCATTTCGGCGATTAACTCGGCGGCCAGCGGTAAATCTTTGTTAGTAATGGCCTCTGATACTGCTTTATAGCGGCGCATGAATTTGCGGGTAACGCCCGATGAACCGGCCAGCCTGAAATCAATTTGCACCATATTACGGCACTGCTGAATGGCCTCCCCATCCTGCATTGCCGGGCTGTACTGCCAGCGTTTAACCGCGCGTAGGGTCGCTTTTTCAAAGGCTTTTAATCCGCTGGAGTCCTGTACAACCGGATCTTCCACTTCGCCTTCTTTGTTGATCACAAAACTCACCCTGACCCAGCCTTCCTGGCTTTTTCTGGCCGACATCGACGGATATTGTGGATCCACTCGTTTGATTGGCTGCGCCTCAATAACCGTGGCAATGTGTTCAGCTAAGGGAGCTTCCGATGGCGCCTCTGATTGGGCTGATGATAAACCTGAAAATAAGGCCAGTGCGAGGGGAGCCAGAGAATACGATAACGGTCTGTGCATAGTATCATTCCTTCCTTAAAATGACTTAATAAACATAACCATAGCCGAATTACTTTACGACTTCAATGACGCCTGTAGTTTACACATCCCGAGACCAGCGCAGAAACAGCCCCAGTGACATAAGGAGTAAACTGGCCGCCACCACTACTGCCACCGGATAAAACAGGTTACCGGCAAGATCGAGCTGACTGTACTTAATAATCATAATCAGGCCTTCCAGCACCAGGGCAATCACCACTACGCTGACAAAACGGGTTACCGTGCGGCGAATAGACATAAACAGATCATCTTCCTGGTTATGCCGGTACTCCTTAAATATCCCCATGGCAAGCTCGTAGGTTGCCAGGGCAATAAATAAATCATTAACCGCTTTAATGACCGCTGACACAAAATCCTTATCCGGTGCGAACCCCTGATAAAAGTGCAGCCCCGCCATCACAATCATTGTGGCGGATACACACATAAAGAGTCCGGCAAAAAAGCGGGCTGAAATATCTTTAAGCCAGCCATTACGCAATACATCAGACATTGGCTTTATCTCCTTGCGGTTGAGCCGGAGCAGACTGCGTTGCCACCAGCTTGTTTAATAACGCGGGCAGTAAAGTGAGGTCGGCAACCAGTGCCATGATCATGGCCAGCGCGGTTAACAAACCAAAGTACACACTGGGCAGAAAGTCAGAAAAGCCGAATAAGGAAAAGCCCACGGCAATTACCGTTGTGGTCATCAAAATGGCCAGCCCGCTGTGTTTAAAGGCTTCTTCAGCCGCCGCTTCAGCCTGCCCCTCGCCGTCTTTTAACCCTGCCATGTAACCGTGCACAAAATGCAAGGTGTCATCCACGGCAATGCCCATAGCGATAGCGGCAATGGTGATGGTCATAATATCCAGTGGTATCCCCGCCCAGCCGATCACGCCGAGAATCGCCAGAGTCGTTAATACATTGGGAAGCAGCGCAATAAGGGCAACTTTGAGTGAGCGGAAAATCGCCAGAAACACCAAGCCTAATGCGATGTAAACCAGTCCCAGCGTCGTGATTTGCGAGTCAAATAACCGGCTCAGAATATCCTGATATAGCACAAACAGGCTGGTTAACTGATATTGCTCGCTATCTATTCCCACGCTCGCCAAGTCCTGTCTGAGGTTATTCAGAAACTGCTCACGATCGAGGCCCGCGGTGGTATCCTGTACCCGAATCGCAATACGTAAGCGCTGGTCTTGCTCAGAAAAATATGCCCCCACCAGTTGATTTACCACTTTTTCGTTAAGCAGGTAATAAATGCTGGTCAGTTCATACTCAGTGAGCGGTCGGCCATTATTAAGCTGGGTGGCCAGCTCCGTAAAATTGGCCAGCGACGTTACGCTGCCGGTTGCCTCAAAAGCGGTTACCGCCTGCTGTACCAATTGCAACTGATTGACACTGTCGGCACTGATAATTAATGACGGATCGTCCGGCTTATCCGTTACGGTGAGAATAATATCCAGTGCCGTGGTGCCGCCAAACTCCTTATCTATATACGCCAGTTCACGATGCACCTGAGTGTCGTCGGCAAAGTAATCGATAAATGAATTTTCTACGTTGAGTCGGGTGATGCCCACACTGAGCACAATAAAAATAAGCGCGGTACCGGCAATCGTCAGCCCCGGTCTGTTAAGAGTAAGCAGACGACTACGGCGTAACAGTTTACGAATAAAGCCGTAATCCTGCGCCTCGCTACCAGCCGGTAACAACGCCAGCAGTGCCGGGAACAGAATAAGACTCACCAACTGCGAAATCACCATTGCAATCAACATCATTAAGCCAAAGGAAATGACCGGCTCAAGGCCACTGAATAGCAAGGCCGCAAAGCCAACACTGGTAGTCAGCGAGGCAAAAAAGCAGGGGCTGAGCTTGTCTTTGAGCATCAGTTCCACCCGTTTGTGCTGTCCGGTATCGGGGTGTTCCCGGGCAATATAGCGGTAACTGCCAAGCATATGGATCATCACTGCCAGCGTCAGGATAATTTGTAACGCGACAAAGTTAGCCGAAATCACAGTGGCGCGTAAGTCTGCCCAGCCCAACGCACCGATAGTCAGAGTCACACTCAGGCCACAGCTCAATAGCGGAAATACCACCCACTTAACCCGGCGAAATAAGATAGCCAGTAACAGCGCCACCACCAGTGCGATAGCGAGCCCGAAAATCACCAGGTCAGATTTAATAATATCAATCAGGTGCTGCCCGACCACATAAGAGCCTCCCAGATAAGTATTGGCCCGTTGATTATATGGTTGGGTAATTTCGTTTAACTGATTAATTTCTCGCTTACGGGTTTGAGTGAGCGCGGCGCGCAGTGGCTCGGCCTGGGCTTTAAGGGCATCGAGTTGCGCTTGCTCCTCTTCACTCAGTTCGCGATTGAGCAGGTGCGCCTGAATAGCCGTTATTTGCTGGTCAATTTTCACCAGTTCCGGATTAGGTTTAAACACAATCTGGATAGACGTAGCCGTGTTGTCGCGGTTAATGAGCAAATCAGTGAAAATCGGGTGCCCGCTGACCAGCTCTTTCATCCGCGTAGTGGAATAACGCTGTTGTTGCCAGGTGAGATTGCTGACATCAGTCTGACCGGAAAGCGCGTCAGCACTGTCGATAAGAGGCACCGTTAAAATGGATGTGACACTTTCCACCCGCGGGATCTGTTTAATTTCCTGCTGCAAGCGGCTCAGATCACTGAATGTCTGGTCGCTGAACACATCGTGCTCGCGGGGCTCGTAAGCTAACAGGATAAACTCGTCGGGATTAAAGGTTTGCTGGGCGACCTGAGTCTGGATGTAAAGTTTGTTATCTTTCACCAGCAAGGTATCGGCTGAAGCGGCAATCCTGAACTTGCCAACACCGGTCAGGGCCAGCGCCAGCAAGGCGGCAAAAGCAATAACCACCGCCCAACGCCAGCGCACTATGCCGGTAGCAAGATTATTGATCAGTGTTTTCTTCATACATCAAATCCCTGGCCTGTCCCTGTAAATACTGATTTCGGAAGTACAAGTAGGGATCGTCGGCATTTTTATATAAATTCTGGTAGGTTTCGGACTGCTCTGAAAAATCATCCACGCCATCAAAGGCTCTGAGCTGATAATTTTGTGGCGCATCGGCAACGTGATTTACCGGATGGATAAAGCCTTCCGTTAACACCGAAAAGCCGCCTCTCACATCACTTTGACCGAGTAGCGGCAGCACCAGGTAAGGGCCCGAGCCCACTCCGTAGGTTGCCAGAGTGTCGCCTACTGAGCGCCTTTTAGGCTCAATTTCAAACCAGCTGGTAGCAGGGTCGAATAACCCCAGTAATCCAACCGTAGAATTAATTAAAAAACGTCCGAGGTTAGCACCGGCATCAGACACTTCACCTGAGAAAAGGTTATTCAGAAGATTTAGCGGTTCACGCAAATTAGCAAAAAAATTGCCGACGGAAGAGCGCACTGGCTGGGGCACCACGGCTTTATAGCCATCACTTACCGGTATCAACACATATTCGTAAGCGGCATGATTAAACGCAAACACAGAACGATTAAATCCTTCCCAGGGATCGTAATATTGCGGCGCGGTGGCCGGATTGGTCGCGGGCGCATTGGCCACCGACACAACCGCAGGAGCAACATTTATTTCACCCTGCGAGGTGGTTATGGTTACCGACTTACCGGCACTTAGCTGTTCTTCCCTGGTAGCCTGAATTTCGCTGGTGCTGCCAGACTGTATAGCCGCTTCGTCAGTCTGAGCCGGCGGTGGTACCGACGAACACCCCGTCAGCACCAGCAGCGCTGCCGAAAATACTACTTTATAATACATAACTGCCTTGTCCGGTCTTCATCTGATGATGGCGCAATATGTTACTGGCTCGTTGCACCGCATCATCGCGGTTGTATTGCCAGTTTTGCTGTTCATAAGCACGCGCCTGAGTGATATAAAACATGATCCTTTTGAGTCGCAACGCATGCATACGATCGGCACTGTCAAACTGCGTTGCAGCAACGCTTTCCTCAAGCTCTGTAAGCGCTTCGGAGTGCAACGTTGCCTGCATTGCTGCTTCACTGCTCACCCACCCGGATACCGAGCGGTTTACCGATTGAGAAACTGTTGTTGTTTGACTGGCTGCCAAAACACCGCTGCAAACCAGTAGAGATCCTAATGCCCATTTAGTTAAATTTCGCATTGCTATCACCACGGTTGTCTGATTGGTTAGTGTTCGTAGTCAGAAGTCCAATTCGCTCTGACCACGTCGCTGCTTGTATTACCACTCATGGATATTGCACCGGTAGCACCACTGGCTACCTATTCATCTTCCTGTTTATCAGCTGACGGCAGATTGACTTCGTACTGGCTCGGATGTGCCGCTTCTTCATAGCGGGCAAACCAGTTAAAGATGCCGGGTGTTGCGTTCGTTGCTGATGAGTTGTTATCGCTGTTATTCATGTGCAGTTCCATGCAAAAAAAAGCGGTTGGTCAACACGACCAACCGCAGACAAGTTTATTCGGATTCAACCACTGAAAGCTGGTCGTCTACAGATTTAACTTCTGAGGCGTTTTTAGCAATTTCTACTGCCAATGCACGCTCGGCTTCGCTGCCCACAGTACCTTTAAGAGTGACTTCGCTGTTTTCAACATCTACATCGATGTCAAGACCGGAAATGTCGGTATCCATAAGCAAACGGGATTTCACTACAGTAGCAATCTTTGCGTCGGTAAGATCGCTGGAGGTTTCTTCACTGAGCATCTCTTCATCATCGCTTTCGATGATAGTCAGACGATTATCCACTGACGCGACACCGTCGATGCCGATCACCAGTTCTTCGGCCAGCTTTTTATCCACGCTGCTGTCCACTTTACCGGTCAGGATGATCACCCCTTCCTGTACGTCAGTATTAATGTCAAAAGAATTCAGATGGGTGTTAAAAAGAAGCGTCGCTTCTGCCTTACCATCTATCCAGGCATCCTTAGCCTTATCTTCCCACTTTGAATCGGCTAAAGCCGGACTCGCGGCTGATGCCGTAATTACCCCTACAACCATTAAAGAAAGCACTGAACGTTTCATAATGTCGCTCCGATTGAGAATTCGAAGTGACTATTGCGAAATTCAGGCCAAAAGTTAAACTACTGATTTTAAATAATTTATTTAAGTTAAGATAAGAAAAGGGCTGGCTAAAGTGTAGCGAATTCTCGACAGTGTGAAGATATTACCCAAAAGTATAAGATCAGTTGATGCCTGCAACCGATTTTACTGTGGCACAGATGTTTTCGCGCTTTTTAAAGTAACTCAGGGCAATCAGACAGTTATCTTCCGGCCAGATGGCCTGCTGTAACAGGGATTTTTCTTCTTCGGTTAACTGACCGTCGTCGAAGTGAATGGCGACCGCCTTTTTATTGGGCGTCAGCACATGGGGTTTAGCATCGGTTACCAGATTATCGGCAACGAATAAGAATCGGCGGGCGACAGGGTCCTGCACCACTCCAATAGCATTATGATAGTGAATAACTGACGGCCATCCTTCGGCTATGCGACTCTGATAAAAAATCAAAAATGTGAATAACAACAATACCACTAAGGTCATGGTGATAAAGGTTTGTGACAAATCCGGCGCTACCGTAACCAGACCACCAATCGCCGCTACAAACACCACCCAGAAACCAAACACTCTGCGCAGTACATAGGGCGACACGCCCGAGATCACTTTGGCATGTTTAATTTCCTGAGGCTCTAATTCCAGTAGAGCAACCTGACTTTGTGAATTCACTTTAGGCGCTTCAGCGGTTGAGGTTGTAATGTGGGTATATTACCTAAATAACCAGCTCGTACAATGATTATTCCGCTGCAATCTATCCCCTACCCCATGTTTTTACAGGAAATTATGACAATTCAACCAACTCGTTTACATAACTGGTGAGCATTTAAGCAAACGGATGCCATTGCTGCACAATAGCACGACAGCAGTTTATCAAGCCGTTATGCTTGCGGCGCGTAAATGAACTCTGTTGATCCCAGTGACTTTTTTGACCTGCATCAGTATGCATTTTCTGTTCTTGATTACACTGGTTACATGCCTGAAGTCTGTATTCAGGTGTTTCTTCTATGATGACTCTCTTCGGATTCATTTATGCATTTTTAGAAACAATGTGTTCTTCATTAAGCATATATCGCCACCGGGTTTATTCGTACATTACGTGGCTGATTTTTCGTACTCAAAATAATGGTTTTTCTATGCATGCATTCAACTTAAAGACCCTCGCTGCTGCAGGGTTAACCTCGGTATGGCTCGCCTCCCCGGTTGCCGCCATCGAAATCTATCAACAAGGTGAAGGCGATAATAAAGCCGTGGTCTCTATCGGTGGCTATGTAAAAATGGACATCCGCCACGTGAATGGCAACATCGCTTATCAGGATTACTGGGTCGCTAATTACCCCGGTGGTGAGCCTACCGACACCTCCCATACCGGCTTCAATGTGCGGGAATCGCGGGTTAACCTAAAAGTCGATTATGGGGATATTACCGGCTTCGTAGAAATCGACTTCTACGGCGGTGGCGGTAACGAAATTATCAGCAATTCCTCAAATCCACGCTTGCGCCACCTCTATTTTACCTATCAGAACTGGACAGCAGGTCAGGCCTGGAGCACATTTATGCCGGTACGCTCCATGCCCGAAACCCTGGACTTTGGCGGCCCGTTTATAGGTGAAGCCTTTATGCGTGCGGTACTGGTTCGTTACACCTATGGCAACTGGGAATTTGCCCTGGAAAACCCGGAAACCTGGGGGGATGGTGATATTGGCACCCCATCCAGTGCCATTGGTTTAAGTGGTGACGATGCCGACCCGGATGAATCTATCCCTGATTTTGTTACCCGCTACACTCACAACGCCGACTGGGGCTGGGTTGCCCTTGCCGGTATGATCCGTCAGGTCGATGAAGGCGGTATTGATGAAACCGCTTTTGCCGCGAATATTGCAGGTTTCTTCAAAGTATTTGAGCGCGATGATTTTCGTTTTCAAATTACTGGTGGTGAGCCCGGTCGTTATGCTTCAGCAGCCATGACACCGGATATCGTCATCAACCCGGCCACCGACGAAACTGAAGTGGAACAAACTCTGGCCTACAGCTTTTCCTACCGTCATCACTGGAGTGATAGCTTACGCTCAACCGCTTATTACGGAACCGCCGAGACGGATGTGCTGGAAAAGAAACGTTCACAATGGGGCGTTAACCTTATCAAGCAGGTCAACCAACATCTTAAAGTGGGTGTGGAATACGGCAACTACGCCATTGACGATGAGGGGATCCTGGCGGTGGATTCAGACTATCTGCAGGTTTCTGCGCAAATGTCGTTTTAAGCAAAATACTGTTTTTTGCGCTGCAGCGCCTGACGAAAATGCTCAACCAGCAGGTTGAGCTTCTTGTCGGGCTGCCGTGAGCCCGGGTACACCGCATAAATGCCCAGCTCTTTGCCAACATAGGGCGACAACACCGACACCAGCTTGCCCGCCTCCAGCTCTTCGTGGATCAGGGCGCGGGGTAAGTAAGCCAGTCCAAACCCGGCCAGCACGCCATGCTTGAGAGTATCGAGGGTGTTAGTGCGATACCGGCCCTTTACCGCCATCAGCTTATCCTCTCCATCGACCCGAAACAACCAGGCTTCAGGTTTGGTGCCTTCATACTTGTAGAGCAGGCAATGGTGCTTCTCCAGATCATCGGGGTGTTCCGGTTCACCGTAGGTTTGCAGATAGTCGGGCGTGGCACAAACTACCCAGTTGGAGTCCACCAGCCGTCTGGCCACCAGCGAAGAATCGGCCAGATTAGCGGTGCGGATCGCCAGATCGAAACCTTCATCAAGAATATCCACCACCCGGTTAGTCACCCTAAGCTCTACTTCGATGCCCGGGTATTGTTCGCAAAATTCGACTAATGCCTGGTTAAGCACCAGATTAGCCGTCACCACCGGCATGGTTATTTTAATTCGCCCGCGAATATCACTGCTATAACCGGCAACCACGTCTTCGGCATCCTGCAATGCCTGCTGAGCAAGTTTAGCTTTTTTATAGAGTGCCTGGCCGGCATCTGTGAGGCTAAGCTTGCGGGTAGTCCGATAGAGCAGTTGCACATTAAGGGCTTTCTCCAGCCGAGCCACCCGCTTACTGACCACCGACATGGTTATTTCATACTTTGCCGACACTTTGGAAAAAGAGCCTTCTTCCACCACATGGACAAACAATAACATGTCATCTGCTTTTACCATTTTACGCGTCCGGCCTCGTTTATTTGTGCAAAAAAGGAAACAATCATATTGGATCTGAATATAGATTAACAGTCAGTACAGTTGTAGAGTCCACTGCATAAAATAAAGTCTGTTACATTATTACTACACCGTCGAAACATGACACTTTGATAGCAGGCCAAAACGCTAAAAAAATGTACCCTATCTGCACAATATCATCCTCTGGGTGATACCGATTCAGGAGAAACGCTATGAGTGATGTCACACTTGGCTTGCTGGCATTATTACCCATCGGGCTATCTGCCCTGCTGCTACTGGGCTTGCAATGGCCGGCCCGAAAAGCCATGCCCGCCGTACTGGCAGCTACCGCATTACTGGCCCTGCTGGTATGGGATATGAGTGGGCAGCGGGTGGCGGCCTCTATTATTCAGGGGCTTATTGTAACCGTTTCTGTATTGTGGATTGTGTTTGGCGCTATCTTCCTGCTCAATACCCTTAAGCATACCGGTGCTATTCAAACCATCCGTCAGGGATTTGCTCAGGTTTCACCCGACCGCCGCGTGCAGGCAATCATCATCGCCTGGTGTTTTGGCACCTTTTTAGAGGGCGCATCCGGCTTTGGTACACCGGCAGCGATAGCCGCACCGCTAATGGTTGCGCTGGGCTTTCCGGCGCTGGCTGCGGTTATGATTGGCATGATGGTACAAAGTACACCGGTTTCCTTTGGTGCGGTGGGAACACCGATTATTATTGGCGTTAATAACGGGCTCGACGCCGCCACCATCAGCCAGCAGCTGGCTCAGGAAGGCTGGAGCTGGGAACAGTTCATCCAGTTAATTACCACCCAGGTCGCCATTATCCATGGCATCGTTGGCACCCTGATGCCTCTGCTGATGGTAATATTCCTTACCCGCTTTTTTGGCCGTAACCGCAGTTGGAAAGAAGGTTTTGCGATTGCCCCTTTTGCCTTGTTCGCCGGACTTATGTTTACCCTGCCCTATGCCCTGACTGGCATTTTCCTGGGTGCCGAATTTCCTTCACTGATCGGCGGCTTATTCAGCCTCTTTGTAGTCGTTAACGCAGCAAAGCGTGGCTTTCTGATGCCTCGCACACCGTGGGACTTTGCGCCGAAATCCGAATGGCCGAATGCCTGGCTCGGTATGCTGGAAATACATGCTAATGATTACGTCGGCAAACAGCCAATGTCGCAATTTAAAGCCTGGACACCCTATGTTCTGGTGGCACTGCTGTTAGTGATTTCCCGGGTATCAGATGAAGTCAAAGCTCTGCTCAGTGGCCTTAGTATTGGCATGAGCGATATTCTTGGTGAAGTTGGCGTGAATGCCGCCTTTAGCCCTCTGTATCTGCCCGGCGGCCTGCTCTTAATTGCCGCGCTGGTAGCCATTGTATTTCAAAGTCATGGCCAAAGCCGCCAGCACACTTTTATCACTGCCTTGAAAGATTCCGGCAAAACCATTGTCGGAGCCGGATTTGTGCTGATGTTTACCATTCCCATGGTGCGCCTGTTCATTAATTCCGGCGTTAACTTAGCCGAACTACCCAGCATGCCAATGAGCAGCGCATTATTGTTTGCCAACCTGTTTGGCGAGGCCTTCCCGCTGATCAGCCCGACCATCGGCGCATTAGGCGCCTTTATTGCCGGCTCTAACACGGTGTCAAATATGATGTTCAGCCAGTTTCAGTTTGAGGCGGCCATGAGCCTTAATCTGTCGCCGGCACTGATCATCGCCGGCCAGGCCGTGGGCGCCGCCGCAGGCAACATGATAGCTATCCACAACGTGGTGGCAGCCAGTGCTACGGTGGGTTTGCTGGGTCAGGAAGGTACCACTTTGCGTAAAACATTGTTACCCACGTTTTATTATGTGGCATTATCCGGCGCTATCTTAATGCTGGCGCTTTATGGCCTGAATATAAACGGCCCGTTAGGCTGACAATGCAGTACGGTTTCGCAACAATGATTTATCCGGGTCTGAGTACAGGAGCAACACAATGAGTCATTCCCCTATCCTCTCACAATTTATCCAGCTCCTCGGTGAGGACAAGGTAGCCACCGGCGATCGTCGCACCGAGCACTATCGCTCGGGCTGGCGCTCAGGCTCCGGCACGGCATTGGCGGTGTTATTTCCCGATACGTTACTCAGACTGTGGCACGCGCTACAAATTTGTGTCGATAATAACTGCATCATTATCATGCAGGCCGCCAAAACCGGCCTCTCCGAAGGATCAACACCAAGCGGCGATGACTACGACCGTGAAGTAGTGGTGATTAATACTCTGGCTATGGATAACCTGGTGGTGCTGGGCAACGGTGAACAGGTACTGAGCTTTCCGGGTACCACGTTGCATAAACTGGAAACCACACTTAAACCGTTACGCCGGGCTCCTCATTCTGTGATTGGGTCTTCGTGTTTAGGCGCATCCATTGTGGGCGGTGTTGCCAATAACTCGGGCGGCGCGCTGGTTAAGCGTGGACCGGCTTACACTGAGCTTGCGCTTTTTGCTCAGGTCACCGCCGGGGGCAAACTGGAGCTGGTCAATCACCTGGATATTGAGCTGGGCGATACGCCACAGGAGATACTCACTAATTTAGAAAGCGGCAACTTTGATCACACCACCACAGCCAGTGATAAAAAGGCCAGCGCATCCGATTACACCGAGCGATTGCGCGATGTGGATGCCGATACCCCCAGCCGCTTTAACGCCGATACCAGCCGACTTTACGAGGCCAGTGGCTGTGCCGGTAAACTGGCCGTATTTGCTGTTCGACTCGACACCTTCGCGGTAGCTAAGCAGGAAAAAACCTTTTATATCGGTACTAATAATCCGGATACACTAACCCGGCTGCGCCGCCACATTCTGGCTGAATTTACTCATCTGCCGGAAGTGGGCGAATATATTCACCGCGAAATTTTTGATATTGCGGCAAAATACGGCAAAGATACCTTTCTCAGCGTAAAACATCTGGGCACCGACCGGTTACCCAAAATGTTCGCTCTGAAAGGCCGCATCGACGCGGTACTCAATAAGGTTTCTTTCGTCCCGGACTTCCTCACCGACCGCCTCATGCAAGGTGTTTCGGGGTTGCTTCGCGAACACCTGCCCGATCGTATGCTTGAATACCGTGAAAAGTATGAGCATCACCTTATCCTCAAAATGAGCGATGAAGGAATTGCCGAAGCGCAGGCGTTTTTACCAGCGTTTTTTGACAACAACGAACAGGTAGGCGGCTTCTTCGAGTGCACCGAGCGTGAGTCAGGCAGTGCCTTTTTACATCGTTTTGCTGCCGCTGGCGCAGCGGTGCGCTATCAGTTGCTTCATCAGAAAGAGGTGGGTGACATCCTCGCACTGGATATTGCCCTGCGCCGTAACGAGCATGAATGGGTAGAGAAACTGCCCGAGTCACTTGCCGATAAAATCGACAAATCGCTGTATTACGGGCATTTCTTCTGTCACGTTTTCCATCAGGATTATGTCCTGAAAAAAGGCGTGGATGCTAAAGAGGTTAAGGCGGAAATGCTCCGTATCCTGGACAGTCGAGGCGCCAAATACCCGGCGGAACATAACGTTGGCCACCTTTATAAAGCAGAAGAAGGGCTTGCCAATTTTTACCAGCGTATTGATCCTACCAATACCTTTAATCCCGGTGTGGGTAAACTGGAAAAACACAAACGCAATTGCAGTTGCTGCTGATATGTGGTTTTCTGACGTTTTTGGGCCACTGCTGTTAATCTGTGATACAAAAAGCGAGAACACTCCATAAATGGCTGATGCGATTGGTGGGCTTACAGTTTATTCTGTGGGCCATTACTGGCTTGTATATGGTTTGTCTGGATATTCATTTTATCCATGGCGAACCACTTACCCACCCGCAGACAGCGCCGCTTCATCTAAAAGACATCAGCTATTCAACAGCCCAACTACTCGCTGATTACCCGGATGCAACCGATATTAAGCTGGTCACGTTATTGCAAAAGCCAGTGTACCGTTTTACTTCAGCCGCCGGGCAACGTGCCATTCATGTGGTTGATGCCGTAACCGGTACTCCGCTGGATTTACTGAGTCAGGAGCAGGCCAGGCAAATTGCTGATAGTGCTTACACCGGCACAGCACCAATCAACACTATTTCTCCATTAATTAGCCGCGATGCCAGCGGTGCTCTAAACCCGCTTTGGGTAGTGAGTTTCGACGATACTGCTTCATCCACATTGTATATCGAACAACAAAGCGGGCGCATCTTCCGCCGCCGGCATAACTACTGGTATCTGTTCGACTGGATGTGGCGACTTCACATCATGGACTATGACGACGGTGAAAATGTAACCAACAGCTGGTTAAGACTGGTTTCGCTGCTCGCTGTGCTGGCTGCAGTAAGCGGTATGGCACTGCTATTGTTGCGTTTTACCCTCCGCAAAAAGGCCGCCTTATGATCCGCTTGGTGATGGCCAACTGGCACAAATGGCTGGCCCTGCTGGTAAGCATTCAACTGCTGGTGTGGTTGCTCACCGGCTTGTACTTTAACAGCCTGATGAACAGCGCCGACAATGTCCCAACCCGACAGCCAGTGCAGCATGAAGGCTATCTGCCCGGCCTTGAACTTTATCCGCCGCAAGCGATAGATGCCCCACCGCCGGTGGCGGTTTCGATTATCTGGGTGCTTGGTGCACCCTATTATCAGTTTGAATACAATCAACCGTCACACGCTTATTTTCCCCACCAGCGCCGGATATTCGATGCCACTACCGGTGAGCCCTGGCAAATCGGTGCTGAACAGGTGGCTACTATAGCCCGCCAGGCCTATTCAGGCAGCGCACGGGCAGGTGAACCAGTACTGCTGAAACCGCCGATAGAGGACCTGCCCCGCCAACAAAATCCGCTATGGCAGGTCAGGTTTGCCGATGAGTTCAATACCGCCGTTTATCTCGATGCTTTAACCGGGCATGTCATCAGGCACACCAATGACCGGCAACGCTTCGATGATTTGATGTTTACCCTGCATTTCATGGATTACACCGGCACCGGCTTTTTTAATCACCCCCTAATCGTCATTTTTGCCATTGCCACCAGCCTGTTAGCGTTGAGTGGCGGGTACTTATTAATTAGTCGCTCAGGCCCAACGGGTAAGCAGCAGGCAGCGGCCTGTACGCTAACAGTAAAATTTGGTTCCGACGCCGAATCCGCCAGCTTGCAAGCCCGGGCGGACGACACGGTGTTTAATGCCCTGAGTAGGCATGGCATCCATCTCCCTTCAGAATGCGGTGGTGCCGGTACCTGCGGAAAATGCCGGCTACAATGCACGCCAGATACACCAGTCACCGACATCGAGCAACATCATCTCAATCAGCGGCAACTTGCCCGCGGGATCCGTTTGGGTTGTCAGCAACAGGTAGGTGCATGTCAGCAAGTTGAACTCCCCCGACGCTAAGCCTCCCGTCTAAACTGCTCTGGCCGGTGCGACAATATGCCGCATTGGCTAACCCCCTGTTTTAGCTATCATTGCTGAACTCAGGCGAATAACGACCAATAATACCAATCCGCCTGATATAGATGCTCAGGAGCAATAATGACACACCCCTTGCCTGTTCGCTGGCGGCCTTGCCAGCTTGCCATCGCGATTGGACTCGCTTGCGCTCCACTCTCTGTACCGATTTACGCCAGCCCCCAGTCTGATGATGAGACTGTAGAACATATAACTGTGGCAGGCAGTATCGGACAGTCTCTTGCCGCGCATACTGCGGTGCTTAACGAAGACGACATTAACCGTAAAGGCGCTGCCACTGCCGACACCGCCAGCCTGTTGCGGGGCATAGCCGGCGTGCATTTAAATGCCACTGGCGGATTATCCAGCCTGCCAGCGATCCATGGTCTGGCTGATGACCGTCTGCGGGTAAAGGTAAATGGTATGGACCTGATATCTTCCTGCCCCAATCATATGAACCCGCCGCTTTCCTACATGGCACCAAATGATGTGGGCATTTTAACGGTATATGCCGGATTAGCGCCGGTCAGTGTTGGCGGCGATAGTCTCGGCGGATCTATTATCGCCGAGTCATTACCACCAGAATTTCTCACCCGTGCCGGAGCGGAGTTTTCCGGTGAGGTCGGCGGCTTTTACCGCAGTAATAACAATGCTCACGGCGCAAACCTCAAAGTCAGTTATCTTACCGACACTACCTTGCTGAGCTATTCCGGTAGCTGGAGTAACGCCAACAACTATAGAGCCGCAGATAAGTTTAAGCTCCAGACCGCCAGCGGACGCCCGGGTCACCAAATTGCTCTGGATGAAGTTGGCTCATCGGCCTATGAAACACAGAATCATTCTCTGCGATTAGCCTGGCAGCTTAACCAGAATAACAGCATTGATGCGAGACTGAATTATCAGGACATGCCCCAACAACTCTACCCCAATCAGCGCATGGACTTACTGGATAATGAACAAATCAATCTCAATCTGGCCTGGCACCGCGACACCGACTGGGGGCAGCTAACCACTCGTTTTTATCACGAAAAAGTCGACCATATGATGGACTTTGGTCCGGATAAACAATACTGGTATGGCAGCAACGCAATGATGGGCATGCCATGCACGCCAATTCGTTTTATGGGCGATCCGCAAGGCACATGTGCTGCAGGTATGCCAATGTACAGCGAATCAGACAACAACGGCCTGACTGTAAAGGCCGATTACTATCTGGCCGCTAACGATGTGCTGCGGATTGGCCTAGAGCTGCAGCAGTACGCACTGGACGACTACTGGACGCCCTCCGGCGGCGGCATGGGCCCGGGCACATTTTTAAATATTAATGATGGCCAGCGTGATCGCATGGCTATTTATGCCGAGCGAAAGCACGCTACCAGTGCAAACTGGCTGTTGATGTATGGCCTGCGCTATGAAAATGTGGCCATGCAAACCGGTGAGGTTGAAGGATATGCAAATGGTGCCAGCGCGCCGGGCATGCAAATGATGCAGGCCGCGGCCTTTAATAACGGTTCGCGCAGTAGTACCGACCACAACATTGATATCACCCTTGTTGCACGCTACCAGGCCAGTAAGGCGCTGAACATTGAATTTGGTTACGCGCACAAAGTGCGTTCAGCCAATTTATATGAAAAGTATACGTGGTCGTCCTGGATGATGGCAGCCGGTATGAACAACCTGGTTGGCGACGGCAATGGTTACATGGGCAATGCCGCTCTGGAACCGGAACAAGCCCATACTGTATCGGCAAGTATCACATGGCAGGATACGCAACAAAACGCAATTACCATCACCAACTACTACACCTACATTGTCGATTACATAGATGCCGTTGCCGCCGGCACTCAATGGATGCCGGAGCGCTTTAACGTACTTCGCTATGCAAACCAGTCGGCCCGTATTTATGGTACCGACGTGAGTGGGACCTGGCATATCAGTCACAGCAAGAGTGGCCACTGGCAACTCGATGGTAGCCTGAGTGCCACCAGCGCAGAAAATAGAGATACCGGTTCAGGTTTGTATCAGGTGCTCCCAGTCCAGGGTAGCTTAACGTTATCGCACCGGATTGGAGGCTGGCACAGCAGTCTGGAATGGGTGCTGGCAGGCAGCAAAGAAAAAGTTTCGGCCATCCGCAATGAAATACAAACCGCAGGCTATGGGTTACTGAACTTGCAGGTGAGTCATCAGTGGCAATCATTCAGAATCGATGCCGGCGTTGAAAACCTGCTTGATAAATTTTACTTCAACCCGACCGGCGGCGCCTACACCGGTCAGGGAATGACAATGTCTCTCAACGGTATTCCATATGGTATTGCAGTGCCTGGCATGGGGCGCGCTGTTTATGCCGGCGTTCAGTGGCAGTTTTAAAGGCTTGGAAAGAGGTGTGGCAGCTTGGCTCACTCGTTGTTGCGGACAGTGAATGCCACACCTTTTCTTTTTTTACTCTGTTGCGCCCGGTCAATCCCTGCAACTCAAACTCCGTTATACTCACTCCAATGATTTAAACAGGTGCTGACATGTTACTGCTGTTGTTTTTGCTTATTTTCGGCCGGCGTCGTATTCCCACAGGCATTACCCTGCTGCTGGCGTTACTGGAGATTGGCCTGGTCAATCTCTCCATTGCCCTGAACGGGGCCGCCAGCAATCCTTTCAGCAGCATTTTGCTGGTACCCCTGGTGTTAAGTCTGATGCTACTGCCCTTTAAGGCGGGCTTCGTGGTACTGGCCATCAGTATTCTGGGCCAGGCACTGCAGCTCGTAGTGCCTGCCACCGGCCACCACTCAGCAATGATGCAAAGCCATGCCCAGGGAATGGTGCTGAGCTTTATATTAACCAGTTTGCTGGTTACCACGGTGATCTTTTATTTCCGCTTACAGCTTAGCGCTAAAACCGCGGCCATCCAGCAGCTTCGGGAACGCCAGCTCAGAGACGAACAGTTACTGGCCATCGGCACCGCCGCCGCCCAGCTTACCCATGATGCAGCTACGCCGGTACAAACCATGGGATTGATACTGGAAGAACTCGCCGACAACCGCGATCTAACGTTACTGACAGAACTGCAAAGTCAGTATTCGCAGTTAGAAATACTGCTGAGAAACTGGCGGGACGTGGCCGACGATGTGCGTGAAGCCCGCACCAGCGATTATTCGCCTGTCAACCTGATACGCGCTATTCGTCACCTGATTATTCTGGCGCGACCGGAAGCGCAAATAAACTGGCCACAGCAAATGCCCCACAACGGCTGTATTCAAGGCGATAGAACGTTGATCCCGGCACTGGCCAATATTGTTATTAATGCCTGTGATGCCGCAGCCAGCGAAGCAGTGAATTTCAGTATGGAGGCTGAGAGTGAGCAGTTACGATTAACCGTAACCAACCCTGTTAGTCACAATACCGCGTTCCCCAAAGAGCTGTTGGGTTCCCGGTTTATTCACAGTGAGTCGGGGTTTGGCGTGGGCGCGGTTTTGTCGAACGCCACCATTGAAAAATATGGCGGCAAGGTTAGCTGGGAAAAAAGCGGCAATCAGGTCACAACAGTCATTGGGCTGCCCTTAGCTAAAAAAGAGGCCACAGTTGATTAAACCACTGCTGATTATCGACGATGACACCCGCCTCACGGCGGTATTAAAAAGGCGCTTTACGGCTACCGGCAATTACTCGGTAACCACTTTTGCGCGGGCAAGTGATGCTCTGGCAGCGCTGGCACAGCCCTGCTATGCCATTTTACTGGACATGATGATTGACGATGAACTGGGGCTTGAGTATATCAGTGCGCTAAAAGACCGTTATCAGCCACAGCACCTGATCATCATTACTGGCTACGCCAGTATTGCCACCACGGTAACCGCGATGAAACACGGTGCTACAGACTACCTGGCGAAACCTGCCAGCTTTAATGAACTTATCAGTAGACTAGATGGGCAACCTGCAACCGCAACAGTGGAGCATAAACCGCTGACAGCGGCTCAGGCAGAATGGGAACATATTCAGCGGATCCTCGACGAACACGACGGTAATATATCCAGAACGGCAGAAGCCTTGGGTATGCACCGGCGCAGCCTGCAGCGTAAGCTGCAAAAACATTCGCCGACAAAAAAATAAGCCCCGGCAAGGCCGGGGCTGCAGACTGACTAAACAGCCTGTGGGGTATAAACGGTAATCCGTGTTACCAATACCCCGATAAGAGCCCCTTTTGGCAGGGGCTACAGCTCACAGAGGGAACATCTGTAAATTAGTTTCTGCTCAGCAAGTCACGTTGTTTGGCCAGCTGCAGGTTTTGCGAAACAATACGCTGCTTGGTTTTTCTTTCATTGGCCAGGGTCAGGTCAGCAATACATGCTGGCGTGTTATCCGCCAGGCAGTGCATTACCGCACGGTTGTTAAGAGCAAAGACGTTGTTGCTGCTGACATCAACGGCTTCGTTACAATGCGCTTTTGCGCTGTCTAAGTCGCCAACCGCTACGTAAGATACGCAGAGGTTATTCAGCAGAGGTAAGCGGTTTACACTTACACTGGTGCGGGCCAGAGTTGCCTTAGTACGGGCAATCCCTTTAGCAAAGTCGCCCTGCTCAATTTCACGCACGCCATTGACATCGCGAATGCTGGTTTTTAATTGAAACGACTCAGCGGTAACCTGGCTACCCGCCATTACGCCACCGGAAAATGAACAACATACAGCAACGAGCAACGGCTTTTTGATACGGTTAATGAAAGACATAGTTTTTTCCTCAACACAACGAACAGTTATTTGTTAGCCTTATCCTCTGTCGACATGCAGACACTGCTTGTTAACCAAAAGGCCACTACTTGTTTAAATTTTGGTTGAGTATGTAGCACGATTCACCAGGCTGCCTGATGAACAACAAATTAAAACCTAAAGAATAACTAATAGATTATTTATTTCTTTTTTTATAATGAGTTACAATAAAACCTAATGAAATTTCGGAGACCTAAGGTTGGCATTTAACCCCCCACCCGGCAAAGGATGCTTTACCATAAACGCCATGGTGGTGGATATTGGCGATCACACTATCCGAACAGGCAAGGATATTCGGCGCATCGAACCCAAGGCCATGCATGTGCTTTATCTGCTTGCCTGCAATGCCGGCGACACCGTGGAGCGTACTGAATTACTGCGCGATGTCTGGAATGGCCGGGTGGTAGTAGAAGAAGCATTAACCCGGATAATTTCTCAGTTGCGTCAGGCTCTCGGCGACAGTCAGCAACGCCGGCTGATCCAGACCGTGCCCAAAAAAGGCTATCGATTACGTGGTGAAGTGAACTGGCAGAGTAAGCCGTCACCAGCAGAGCCTGCGCCTTCAGCAGATAGTAAAGAGGCTGAAGTTACAGATATCCCTGCTCAGGAGACGGTAAAGCCGCCAACAGACTCAGCGCCAACAAAAACATCCGAACCGCAAAAAGCGCTTTCCCCTGTCCCGGTATTGAGCAATAAGGCCTTGTTTGTTGCTGCGGCAATATTTGTACTGGTGGCGGTAGTTGTGTTTACCCTCAATCAAACGGTAACAGACGACACAACCCAGGCTGGTGAGCAACGCATTTCCGTAGCGGTGTTACCCCTCAGACAGCTGAGTAACGATGATGACACGCTGTATTTTGCCGACGGCATTACCGAGGAACTCACCAACTCGCTTACCCAGAACCAGAACCTCGACGTGCCATCGCGCTACTCTACCCTGGCGGTGACCAGTTCAGATAATAACAGTTTGTCGGATGTAGCCAGCTCGTTAGGCGTGCGTTATCTGGTTGAAGGCAGCGTCAGACGTATTGACGAAGAGTTTAAAATTGCCGTGCGCCTGATTGATGCTGACAGCGACCGGGTAGTTTGGTCTGAAAGTTACACCAATACCGCATCCAGCTTATTTGCTATTCAGCAAAATATAGCCCGACGCCTGAATGAAGCACTACTGCCACAGACTATTAACACTGCGATTGCCCAGACATCATCGCCTGACAACATTGAAGCTTACCAGTACTACCTGCGCGGCAACTACTGGCTGATGAACGGTAAAACCAGCGAGTGGATCTATAAATCTGAAGCTGCTTTTCAACAGGCTGTAGCGCTCGCGCCCGACTTTGCAGCTGCCCATGGCAAGCTGGCTTACCTGTACGCCCGTCATGATTTTCATGATGCCTTTATGCCCCGCGAAGAAGCGTTGCAAAAGGCCGGTGCAGCAATCTCTACGGCATTGCGTAACAATCCACAGGAAACCAACGCGTTACTGGCCAGCGTAATCATAAATACTGCCGCGGGCGATTTCAGTTCAGCAGAAGCCACCCTGAACGGCATTCTCGGTCGCCAGCCTAATCACGCTACTGCGCTGTATATTTATTCTGAGCTTGAGCTGGCCCGTAACCGCTTTGATGCAGCGCTTTCCCGCGCGCAGCAGGCCTATGAGCTTGATCCGCTCTCTCCGTGGATCAACGTTAACCTGGCCATCGTGCATTTCTGGCGCAGTGAATACCAGCCAGCCCTTAAAGCGGTACAAAACGCTATCAGTATCGACAGCAATTACACCTGGGCATATGTCTGGCAGGCCAAAATTTTACATCGTCAGGGGCAGTTAAGCGCGGCAATAAGCAGTATGCTGCAGTCGGCAGACATCGACTCCGCCTCAGAGGTCAATTCGGCCTATACAGGGCTGTTATACCTGGAAATTGGCGATCAAGAACAGGCTGAGCAATGGTTCAGACACACCGCCAGCTTATTGGGTGATACACCGCAAGCGAGGTTCTGGCAAGGCTTACGGCGCTTCACTGAGCCACAGCAGACGACTGATGTAGCTCGCCAGCTTATGCTGGAGTTGCCCCTACTCGACAATCGGATTTTTAGCCTGTTGCCGCTGCTTTATCAAAACTATCTGCAAGCCGATGACAGTGAGGAAGCCATTCGTTTTTTACAAAGCCGAATTGCCGACACGGCGCCTGAAGTGAATGTACACAATTACCGTTTCTATGCGGCGCTGCAGGCATTAACTCCCTTGCCGGATGAGACTTCAGAAGCCCTGCAGCGGTTGAGGAAAAAAATCGGCGATAACGCCGCGCCATTATTGATTTACCCGTTAATGACCGGGCAGCAGACGTTCTCTGATGCGGACACAATTCAAGGCGGCTGGCTCGATTACTACTGGCTGGTTGAAGCGGATAAAACGGCTGAACATATCCGCCAAAAACTTCTCGAACAGCGCCAACAGGCGGCCAGCCAGAGAGAGTTACTTGCCCCTAAAAGTCTGTAACCTCAGAAACCAGGTAGCGGCTTACGATAACCCGTAGCCTGTTCGTAGCAGTAAGACAATCTGATGAGGGTCTCTATGGTGGCTTCGGGCAGGGTAAACTCCGATATTATGGGCAACTGCGCTGGCTGCTAGTTAGATGCCGTTGTCTGACAACCTGCAATACACCAACAAGTGGCAACTAGTAATGCAAGCTTCATAGTATCTCGCTTACCCTCAATCAGTAATTGGCTAGTAGACCGAACGTTTACCGGTTTGTGGCACGGGCGTAATCAAATCCGGCTTAAATGACTCAGCCAGTGCCGCTGAGGCATTGAGTAGTAAACCGGTATCGGTCCCTACCCCCACAAACATCGCACCAAGCTCGATGTAGCGGGATGCCAGTTGTTTATCGCCAATCAGAATGCCTGGCGCTTTACCGGCCCTGACGATTTTAGCAATGCAGGTTTCGATAACCTTTTGTACATCCTCGTGGCCCGGATCGCCAAGGTGGCCCATGGAAGCACTTAAATCCGCCGGGCCAATAAAAATGCCGTCTACGCCATCTACTTCAAGAATGGCATCGAGATTCTCTACGCCGGTTACCGTTTCAATCTGGATCAGCACGCAAACCTGGTCGTTAGCGGTTTCCAGATAATCCCTGGTTCGGTTAAATTGCGACGCCCGGGCCAGCGGGCTGCCTACTCCGCGGATCCCGTCTGGCGGATAACGGGTGGCCGCAACCACTTCGGTTGCCTGTTCAGCCGTATCGACCATGGGCGCCAGAATGGTTTGTACGCCTAAATCCAGGATTTGCTTAATACGCACGGCATCCGGCCAGGGCGGACGCACGATGGGTACCGCCGGGTAAGGTGCAATGGCCTGCAATTGTTCCAAAATAGTTCGCAGATCATTAGGTGAATGTTCCGCATCGATTAGCAGCCAGTCAAAACCAGCGCCGGCAAGTAATTCTGCGGTATAACTATTCGCCAGTCCCAGCCACAAACCAATTTGTGCTGTGTCACCGGTGATTGCCTGTTTGAATGTATTTATCGGGGCAGGCATAGGGTACTCCTGATTGTCAGAACCAGTCTTACGCTGGCTTCATTACAGATAAAGATGTTTTGCACGAGGTTTTTGGACTTTATCTGTTCCCCAGTATACGGAAATTTATAAGAAAGTTGAGCCTGTTAGCAGACTCAACTTGTGACTTATCGCAACGATGGGACAAATTATGTCGATGGCAACGGATGAGTCTTTAACCAGGTCAGCGGATCGGCCAGTGCATCGTCGGTTAACCTGACATCCGGCATTACCGGCTGCTTAGCTTTGTTACCCGAGGGGCGCACGATATAACGGCCGGGCGCGAGCATCAGCAAACGGGTATTGGGTAAGTAAAACGGTGTCAGGTTACCGGTTTGGTTTGCAAAACCACCGGTAGGCTCGCCAATGAGTTTGCCAAGCTGGTTATCCTGAATGGTGGTGGCAAACAAAATAGCCGCAGAATAACTCATGCGATCGATAACCACCCACACATCCCCCTTAAATTGCAGTGATGGATCTACCGGTTCAATCATGCCATCAGATTCGACGCTCAACTCAATTACCTCACCCGGCTCGCCTCGGTAACCAAACCAGCCGTTAGTATCGCTGTTGAGTTTTTCTATAGCCACAGAGCCCTGCGGCACCGGCTTATCGGTAAGATACTGAATGATTTGCGCGCCCGCATCCGACTGCCCACCGGTATTGCCGCGAATATCAATGATCAGGGTTTGCGCGTTCTGTTGGCGTATTTGTTCAAAGGATGTGTCAACAAAGTCACCATATGCCGCCTGTTCGGTATCCACATCAAACGAGTCAATGCGTAAATAGGCCACCTGCGGTGAGATAAATGTCAGTTCATTATCATCCTGCCCGGCGCCCGCCCGCTCCCATTGCTGGTCATTACGCAGAGTTAGCGTAGTGGTTTTGCCGTTATCCTTAAGTGCTAGCTGTATATCGCCTTTTACGTCAAATACAGCATATAACCAGTAATGAAACAATAGCGACAGCATGCTTTCACGCAGGGCCGGCGACTCACCGTGACTGAGTGGCGTGAGGCGGGCAATAATCTCGCTGGCTGCATGACCGTTAATGGATATAATTTCACTGCCGGCAGCCAGTGTTTTCTGATCGTCACTGCGCTGATAAGTGCGGGCCAGACGTATTTTACCGTCCCGCACGGTCACCCCGAATGGAAAGGTTTGAACCCCAGCTTCTTCAGCATAGGTAAATTCGGCCAGCAGTGGAAACAAAATTGAATGGCCGTCATTAAAATACGGCGTTAGTTGACCGATTACCGCAAATGCCTGCTTTCGGGTCATATTATCTTTAAGCTGAGCGCTGAGACGTTCAACCTGAGCAGTGAATTGTTCGCTGTCGACATACTGTTCAAAAGCCGGATGACGGCGACTCATGGTAGCCACCAGATAATCCAGATCCTGCTGTAATTGCTGTGCCGTGAAAGTTTGCCCGGTAAAGGCTTTATTCACATCCGGGTGGATCCACTCTTTCATGCCGCCACAACCCAATAAACTGCATAGCAATATCACTATAAAGCCTGTTCTCATTGCTGATTAATTCCTGTTGTTGAGTAATCCAGCAAACCTTACCAAAGCAAACTTCAAGAAAAGGTCAAGATTGCAAAAACAGTGCGGCAATGACTTGTTTTAGCGCATCGCCTGTGAGAGTTTTTAAACTATTAAAACCACCACTAACCACCCTATGAAACAGTTTTTGCATATACTGATAGTCGAAGATGATGCCGTACTGGCGGCGCAACTGGAGCGCTTTTTAACTGACGCCGGCCACATCATCGACGCGGTAAGCACTGGCAGAGATGCCATCAGGCAGGTAGCAGACACTGAGTACGACGTGGTGATCCTTGATTTATCTTTACCCGACACCGACGGTATTGAGCTATGCGGGCGGATTAAGCAAACGGCTGAGTCGGTACTGCCGGTATTAATGCTCACTGCGCGCACCGCGCTGAGCGACAAACTGGCAGGTTTTGCTGCCGGCACCGATGATTACGTTACCAAGCCCTACCAGCCCGACGAAGTTTTAGTGAGATGTTTGTCACTGGCCAAACGGCGCGATCTGCACCAGGCCAAACAGCTGATAATTGGAGAGATGACCATTGATTTAGTCACCAATACAGTGAGCCGTCTGCAACAGGAGCTACACCTTTCGGCCACCGATAAGGCAATACTCATAACACTGGCCAAAGCGCATCCCATGCCGCTTGGTCGGCGGCAACTCATCGAGCGGGTGTGGGGTAATGATATTCACAACAGCGACGTGCTGAAATCGCATATTTATACCATCCGCCAGCAATTGGATAAGCCCTTCGACTTTCCCATGTTAAAAACCATTCATGGCGTAGGATTTGGCCTGCAGGCGTCGGCATGAAACAGATTGGCCAACAAATAAAACGGCTATTTTTGCTTTATACGCTGCTGCTGTTGTGTATTTTTGCAGGATTCACCCAATTGTACGGCTACCTGATCGAAGACAATGTCATTAACCAGCAGATAAGAAGCGAGGCGCGTTATCTGGAACAGCAGTATCAGGCTACTGGTGCGCTGCCCCGGCCCCGCTACCCATGGATGAAAATCGTTAACAGTTGGCAACAACTGCCACCATCCGTTCAGCAGTTGCATAGCAAGGAGCCGGAACGGATTGAGTTTATTACCGAGGCTGGCAACATTCACATTGTAACGCTGCAACTTAGCGAACAGAGAGCCCTGTTGTATGCCGAAGTGGATGCTTTTACGGTAACCAATAAAGTCTGGCCGCTGAATGTGGCGGGGGTCGCCTTTCTGGGCACACTGATTTTTGCCCTGTGTTCCTGGCTTCTGATGCGCCGTGTTGAGAAAATCGTCGCGCCACTTAACCGCTTACGTCAACGGGTGGAAAGCGATACCCCTCAGTTGTTATTTCCGGCCGGGTTTACCGCCAGCCTGCCGGATAACGAAGTGGGCTTTTTAGCCCGCGCCATCGAAAAACAGTGGCACAATCTCACCCACCTGCTTGAACGCGAAACCCAGTTTACCCGGGATATCAGCCATGAATTGAGAACGCCGATCAGCATATTGCAAAATACGCTTAATCAAACCGCCCCGTTATCACAGGACGAAGAAATACAAGCTCGTAACCAATTAAATAGACTCACCCAAACGCTGGATGTACTCACCGCCCTGGCCCGGGAAGAGAGCCGGCAAATGCGCCCGCTTAATGTGCTGAGTGTGTTAGAGGATGTCACCATGACACTATCACTAAGCGGATTGCGGCCCGACTTTCAGTTGAACATTGAGGTGCCCGATAATTACCAGGTCGTCGCTAATGAGACCCTGCTTTACCTGCTGTTTCGCAATCTGATTGAAAATGCCCACTATCATGGCAGTGATAACACGCTGACGATTTCACTTGAGCATAAATCACTCAGATTCAGTAATCAAATCAGTAATACCTCAGTGACTCCTCCGCTAGCCGAACCAGATAGCGCGGCAGCTCCTCTGGGTATTGGTCAGGGCCTGTTTCTGGCGCGGCGTATTGTTGAATTTCATCAGGGTGAGCTAACCGTGACCACTTCTCCCGGCGATAGCGACAATGACTTCAGCGTTTATATCTCATTGCCACCACTTCCTAATCCGCAAGCGCATAGCTAACCCGCTCGCTGACTTCGCTTAAATTAACGACAGAGCTCCTTTTCATAGCGCAGCAAGCCGGTAAGATGAGGAACTATGGTTTATCGGCCTGCTGGCATTATGCCAACAGGTTACAACAGATAAGGATTGGTTGTATGGATTTAGGACTTAAAGGTAAGCAGGCTATCGTGTGTGCCTCAAGCCGCGGTTTGGGCCGGGCTTGTGCTCAGGCACTGGCAGAGGCCGGAGTGAATCTGGTGATCAACGGGTTAAACGCGGAACGGTTGGCTCAGGTAGCCGAAGAAATTGCGATCGCCACCGGGGTGACGGTTACGCCAGTTGCCTGTGACGTGAGTACCGCAGAAGGTCAGGCAAAACTTTTAGCAGCCTGCCCCGCACCCGATATTCTGGTTAATAACAACGGCGGACCGCCACTAAAAGACTTCCGTGAACTGGACAATGACGCCATGGTGGACGGCATCAATATGAACATGCTAACACCGATTAACCTGGTGCAGCAGGTGCTGGATGGTATGGTGGAACGTGGCTTTGGCCGCATCATTAACATTACCTCGATGACGGTTAAAATGCCGGTAGCCGGACTGGATCTCTCAAGCGGTGCCCGCGCTGGCCTGACAGCCTTTTTAGCCGGGATCGCCCGCACCGTGGCCGACAAAAACGTTACCATCAACAACATTTTACCGGGTTACTTTGCTACCGACCGATTAGACGGCGTGTTAAATGCGGGCATGGCCCGAACGGGTAACGACAAAGAAACGGTCGCTAAAGACCTGGCCGCAAAAGTACCGGCCAACCGTTTTGGCGATCCGAAAGAGTTTGGTAATACCTGCGCCTTTCTGGCCAGCCAGTATGGCGGCTATATCACCGGGCAAAATATCCTGCTTGATGGTGGGTTAAATCCCAGCGCTTTTTAACTTTGAATGTGTAACTGACCCGGTTAGCCGTTATGGTAAACCGGGCCAGTCACAACCTTGCCATGTTGATCAATCAACAGATAATTAGGGACGCTTTACGGGTTATTATGGTCGCTTTATCTGAAAAGGTCGTTGCGAAAACTGCGCTGGCGTGAGCGTTACTTCAAGGGGCTTTTCTTCGCCCATAAACGTCACTTTTAGCGTAACCGGTGCCAACTCTGGCGCCGCAAAATAAACCGGCCGGGCACTCTGCGCATTGTAACCACCACCTGTAGAAACCATTCGGGTACCGAGGATCTCACCCGCCTGATTGTAGAAGCGAACTTCAGCACCGGCCTGGGTATAGTGGCCTTTACTGTCAGTGACCAGAATCGACAACATTCTCGCTTTTGCATCGTCATCCAGATGATTCTGGAAAACAAAATGACCACCAGTATCTCCGTAGCCGTCGGTAACGGAGAGATCTAATGCACCATCATTGTTATAGTCGATCCACTCAACACCATGATCACCAGCAGTGACCAGTTCAGGGAAACGTTCGTCAATCTCAAAGCCTTTGCCGGTGTTATGATACAACTTGCCGTAAGGCTCAGATACGCCATCAACCTTGTGGTAGCCTACCGCGATTAAATCTAACAATCCGTCATTGTCATAATCGCCCCAGGCCGCGGCCACAGTATGATCCGGGTCCTGAACTCCTAATGTTTTGCCGACTTCGGTGAAACTGCCATCACCATTATTTTGGTATAGCAGGTTTAATCCGTAGGTCGCCACGTACAAATCCAGATGCCCATCATTATTGAAGTCACCCACGGCACACCCCACGCCACCTTCGACGCGGGAGCGGCCACTTTGGTCCATACCCAGTTCTTTGGCTATATCAGTGAATATTCCTTCATCATTTCTGGCCACTGCATCGGTCTGACCGTTTTGATTAGCCAGAAACAAATCCAGGTCGCCATCGCTGTCGATATCAAACCAGCATGCGCCTACTGTCCAGCGCACGTCATAAATCTTTGATTCGGATCCAGCCGGGATAAACTTACCGTCCTGGTTATAAAACAGAGCATTTGCACCGGCACGGTCAGCAGCATACACATCTAACTGACCGTCGTTATTTACGTCAACCCAGTTGGTTTGCCGACTAATGCGACCGTAATTGGCCAGGCCTGTCTCCACGCCAACTTCTTTGAAGCCCTTACCCTGTTCGTTATGCCAGACATAAGAACGGCTGGCAAAGGGATATTCATTAGAGCCGCCGATAATATCCAGGTAGCCATCATTGTCATAATCGCCCCAGGACACGCCGCGAATTTGATCACCAGAAACAGGCAACCCAAGTTCAGCGCCAACGCTAACGAACATTCCGTTGTCGTTGCGATATAATCTGACTTCTCCGCCTTTAATTGAAATCAGGTAATCCAGGTCACCGTCGTTATCATAGTCTCCCCAGGCCTGGGATACCGAGCCTTTCTGGGCAAACGTTTCGGTTTGTACCGAGCTAAAACTCTGTGTTGTCGCCGCCTGCGCACAGGCAGCGAATGAGGTCACAACACAGAGACTAATTATTGTCTTTTTCATGTGTTGTTCCTATGGTTGTGTTATCACTTCTTTTGATTCAGCGTTCGCTTCAATCTCGTCACGTTGCAGCCATAACGTCCGATACTCATCGTTATGCAAAAATTGCAATTGATCGGAATAATGCTGCGACCCTTTCTGTCGTGAATTACCGTACGCCATCATCCCTTTCGCTTTAATTGGCGTAGAGAATTCAACCATAGAAACCCAAGTCTCACCGTGAAATGGCTCGCGAATTCCGTCACCATCCGGATCCATCCAGGTGATAACATTGAACGCGCCCAAATTACCGAAACCACCGTGACCGGGTAAATTAACGTCTTCAATAATGAAACGGTTAATGTCGCCAAAGCGCGGATCAATCCTGCCGTATTTTTCTTTGGTTTTCGCAATAGCTACCCGTAACATTTCAACGGCTTCCGCAGCGTCGTTCAGACCAACTGGTGTAGTGATTGGCGCATCCAGAGACCAGGGCGTTTTATAATTATTTTTGCCAAGAAAACGTGGTGGCGGACCAGAAAATTCAGTAGCAAAAGCTTCAAACAGCATACCTGCCCGATTGTCTTCAGCGAATGTGCGATCCCACTCAGAGAGCAGTTTAACCGCAGCCTGCATATCAGGATCTTCATCATCAGCGGCAGCAGCCAGCAACTCATCCAGCATACGATCAGCCATCAGCGCATAGGTAGACGTTTTGATTTCCTCAAAATCATCAAAGCTTAATTTGTCGCGTTCCACCATCATTTTTACTGCCTGTTGAGCTCGGAACGACATAGGCCCCTTAATCGCAACATAATCAGGAAAGTCTTCTGGTTTATACACTGGTGGGTAGGTAGCAACCCAAGGTGGATCATTAGCATTTTGTACAAATCCACTGGGCGGATTAATAACTTTGGGTAACTCGTCATAGCTGTGGATGTCACTCCACAGGTATTCAGACGTATCGCCCGGTACAAGTCCTTTCCAGAACGCCATATCGCCCGAATCACGCTTAGGCAAAATACCGTTATCAAGGTATTCGATGTTACCGGCCTTATCTGCATAAGTGATATTAAAGGTCGGTATTTGCAGTCGCTTCATAATGGTCTGAAACTCTTCAAAGTCCTTGGCCTGAAGCATATCAAAGTACTGTTGCAGCATGCCCGGACGGTCCAGACCCGCTACGCGCAGGGCGATAACCTCGCCATCCTCACGTTCAAATACAGCACCGTGCACGGTCTTTCTTACCAACAATGATTTTTCGACGGTGCTGCCATCGTCCTGCAGTACCTTATAAGATTTAGTCTGCGACTCGAAATCTCGTACTTCGCCGTCAAACACATAACCATCATCTTTTAGCGTCAGGTGATAAGACGTTGCGCCCAACATGCCGTTAACGGTATTGGATATCCCCATATTCTGATTAAACGCAAAGCGAATCACGGGTAAACCCACTTGTGTTGCACCGTACATTTCAAAATCCGGCCCAATCAAATGTGCTTCATAATAGGTAAAGAATCCGGTTACCCAGGGTAAATGAGGGTTCTGCAACAACAATGTATGACCACTTTTGGATTTTTGTGGCATGACAGCATAGGTATTGGATCCAGATTTCACCGGTGGCGCCGCATTGCCAATCACTCGTCGCGGGTTCGCCACATAAATAAAATTCATCAGGCGATGCGCGTGGGTAACCACATCTACCCCCGTTACCGGCAGTACTTTTAGCACCTCCGGATCAATAGTGTCACCATGCTTTGTGGCATAGTCATTAATTCCCTGAGCAAAAGCATCCAGATTTTGTTTAAAGGCATCGGATTGTTGGTCATACCATAGCTTACCTCGCTCAGGTACGTCATTGCCGAGTAACCATTTGTCGGTATCTTCATATTCTGCACCCCAGTACTCAGCACCGCGGGCTCGGGCCTGGCCATATAATCGCAGCACAACATCGCCCTGGCTTTTGGCCTGGGACCAGCCAAAACCATAGAAAACATCAGCAGCATCATCCCCATAAATATGGGGCACACCAAATTTATCCCAGATTATCTCTGTTCCGGTAGCTCGTTGCGCTGTCTCGGTAGTCTGAGGCTCAACAGAACCTGTAGACGACGAGTCACAGCCAACTAAAAACAGACTCAGCAAACTGCCGAGTAATACTAGCTTTCTTATGTGGGTCATAATCGAATTCTTTGTTATTGAGAAGGAGAAAAGCGGAACCTCAAGGCCCCGCTGACGAAGCTCATTCGGTTACCAGGCGTAGGCTGCTCTCAGATACCAGCTTCCACCCGTGAATCCATAAGGTGAATAGGTATCGTAAAAGCCTGTTCCAAAGGCATTCATCGAACGTTCTTCAGGATAGGTATTGAAGATATTATTCGCCCCGGCAAACAGTTCAACACCGTTTTCAAACACATAGCCAGCTTCTAAATCAACGATCCACTGGGCGTCGTTGTCTCTATCTTGTTCTGCCGTGGCGGCAATGACTTTCCATGGGCCAAACAAGGTTGCGCGGGCATTGACTAACCAGCCATCAATCGCATAATTGGCTGAAAATGTTGACTTGTAATCAGGTACCGCATCGGTGTACGTTCCCAAACGTGCACGATCAAACTGTTCAATCTGCGAACCGTCGGCTAACACTAACCCCGAGAGTTCTTCCGGGTTGTCATCCACATGCACTACATCAACGGAATTGTAGTTAAAAGCACCGCTTAAGGTGATATCACCGTATGAAAGTTCAGGTGACCAGGTCGCAACAACATCAACACCACGACTTTGCGTATCAATAGCATTGGTAAAGTAGTTTACCGCACCCAGCGACTGGTCAAACCCTGCGGCATCAAGAAGCAGTGAGATTTGATCACCAATTGAACCACCACCCGCTGCTGCACGAGTATCACCACGGTTAAACTGGGTAGACATTGCAATCCGATCGTCCACATCAATCTGGTACACATCCAGCGTCACCGACAGATTTGAAGCCGGGGTGAATGTCAGGCCAGCACTGAAGTTTGTGGATTTTTCAGGTGTGAGCGGCTCGGCACCCAGAGCAAGGGCTGCTGGTGCAGTTGATGGTAAGGTCTGGCGCAAGACAATGGTTTCTGCATCACCATCGTTGTCCAAATCAACGAACTGACCACGACTACCACGGAAACCAAGCTGCTGAATACTGGGCGCGCGGAAACCGGTGCTGGCAGAAGCACGGAATGCCACTTCATCAGTGATTTCATATCGGGAATTAAGTTTAAAGAGAGTCTCGTTACCGGCAGAATCTGTAAAGCTTTCATAGCGCATCGCCCCTGCTACAAATAACTTGTCGGTGACATCCCATGATACATCCACGTAACCGTTTATGTTATTGCGCGAAACATCGTTTTCAGCGGCAGGCTCAAAGCCAGGGAAGCCCTGGGCGCCAGGCGCGGCACCAGTATTTCCGTCGAGGTAGCTGAGCTCTTCACCGCGAACAATTTCAAAGCCTTCGTAGCGGTATTGCATACCAAACGAGAACTGCATGTCACTGCCATCAAGCATAATTGCACGTGTTGCATCAAACTGGGCTATGGCTTCGTCAGCGTTCATTTCACCTAAGAAAAATGAAGTTGGGCTGGCTACTCCCAAACTGGCATTTAGCCCTTCAAGGTTATGCCAGTCTGCCTTATCATAGCCATAGCTAGCCGAGACATCCCAGTCGAAGCCCATGGCGTACATTTTCACCCCGGCAACCACTTCAAAATCATCTTCGCGGATCTCTTCTACCGGACGGAAACCAAATGGATAAATCTCCGGCACATTACGCGCATCGGTCGGACGACGGTAGGTAAAAATCAATTCTGAATCACGAGTAGCGTAGGTAGCAAATAAGTACACCTGCGCCGCATCCAGTTCCATACCAGCATTTAAAGCGAAGGAATTAACCGTTTGCGGAAAGTTACCAAAGTTCTTGGTTATTAAACGATCCATGGTGTATTCACGTGGGTCGTAACTGCCATCATCTAACTGCGGAAAAAAGGCAAGGCCACCGTCTTCAGGTAAAGCCACCGGGCGCGCACGGTTCGAGATCTTCTTGTCGTTAAAGTCATATGAGAAGTTAACGAAAGTATCATCGCCAATGTTAAAACCGCTGTTCACACCCAGTGTTTTAACCTCACCATCACCACGGTCGAAGTTAGCACCGGTACTGGTAGTGACCTTACCGCCTTCGGCGTTATCTTTGAGGATTATATTGACCACACCGGATATCGCATCTGAGCCGTACTGAGCGGAAGCGCCGTCCCGCAATACTTCGATGCGCTTTATCGCTGACGATGGGATCATATTCAAATCCACACCTGCTGAACCACTGAATAAGCCTGTACTGGTGTTAATTAGTGATGTTTTATGACGGCGTTTACCATTAACCAATACCAGGGTTTGATCGGGATTTAAACCACGAAGTCCGGCTGAAGCGATAAATGTTGCAGTACCTCCACCAGCACGCTGCGGCAGATTTAACGACGGTACCAGATAACGCAAGGATTCAAACAAGCCAACTTGCCCCTGACGCTCCAACTGTTCACTAGAGAACACATCGATGGGCGTTGGACTTTCGATTACTGAACGCGGACTACCGCGAACACCAGTAATAACGATATTCTCAAATTCACTACCTGCTTTGGCTTCCTGAGCCTCTTCAACTTCTTGCGCAGATAATTGTGAGGATGCGAGTGCAGCAGCAACGGCCGCCCCTACTGTAAGCGTTCCCTTCAAACCTTTCACTTTCATTTCTTCTGTTCTCTCAAAGTTGTCAGAAGAAGGTTGCTGTTGTTTTTGCGCCGGATTCTTTGGCTTTACCACAAGGGAAGAGCCAGAATGAACAATACCCTGTAAGGAGGTATCGGCTAACAACTTATTTAAGCCTTCTTCAATAAGGTAATGACCTTTTAATGCGTTGGTTTTGCATTCGGCCACCAGTGTTTGCGGGAAAATTAAAGCTAATCCGGATTGCTGCGCAAAGCGTCGCAACCCATCACTTGCTGACTGCTCAGGTATGTCGAAATAAATCGTTTTTTGCTCTGCAGACGACTGCGCTCGCACGGGAGATACTGCGACACATTCAATCAGCAGGAAAAACGCTACTAATGTACAAACCTTACTAATCAACTAATTTCCCACTCTGGGCTAAACCGCTCAATGGTCTATTAAGACTAAACAGTCTCCACCATTGATGACCTAGCCTTACCTCTTAAGAGAAACGAAAAGAAAAAATCCACCACTCCAAATAAAATAATTTATAATATTTTTATTTGAAGCCTAAAAATTGCCGTTACAATCATGAAGATTTCATGATGTAGTAAGCATTTTCACCCACCTTTTTAACCCTGAGACCAAGATTCATCTCTAATGAGGTAAATACAGTTTCAAGATTATCAATCGGATAAAAACCACCGACCCGCAAAGAACGAATATCGGGATCGGCAATGACGATGTTGTATTTGGTATATCGCGAGACTTCCTCAACCACCGACGACAAATTTTCATCGTCGAAGGCCAGAAAACCTTTTTTCCAGTAAAGCTTTTGCGCCAGTGACACTTCATCTTGCTGAGTCACAGAATCAACGGCTTTCTCATTAAAAATAACCTGCTTACCCGCACCAACCACGACAGAAGTACGCGTTTGAATAAGCGGATTGGTTGATTGAGAAGAAGCTTCAGGCGCGTTATCACTGGCATTAACTCTGACAGTACCATGCGAAACCAGCACGTTGACCTGATCGTTAGCTACCCGCACTGAAAAACTGGTACCCAGCGCCTGGACATCGCCATTTCTTACCTTAACAATAAACGGGCGTGTTTTATCCGGTGCTACGTCAAAGTTTGCCTCACCTTTAAGCAAATTAATCACACGACGTTCAAGAGTATAATCAACATCGATCACCGTATTTGTATTCAGAAAGATCTCGGAGCCATCGGCTAATTCAAGATTTTGCTGTTGCCCTACTTCGGTGAGAAAATGGCCATTTGTCGATAATGCCGACGACCGTTCCTGAACATATACAGCGGTAGGAATCGCCAGCGCAATAGCTAAACACGCAGCTGTTTTTAGAGCAAATTCTTTAAACTTGCTACGCTTCTGTGTTTTTACTGGTGAATTCTCAGAGAGACTTTCTCTACCGGCCTCTCTTTGGCCTATATCAGACATTTTGTCCCACAGTTTTGCTAAACGAATCAGCTCTGCTTTATGGGTCGGATCAAGCGCTATCCACTCATTTAATGCCCGTTGCTCATCAGCATCAAGCTCACCACTGTCCATTTTGGCCACCCATAGTGCAGCTGTCCGGCTTACCGAATCTTCTGAGGATGGAAAGTTAACCACCTGAGTCATTATCAGTTACTCTGCTTTTGCTTGTTATCTACATTGTCTTTTTGCTGAATTGCCGTGGATAATGCTTGACGCACATATTCATCGCACCTTTCAAGCCCTTTGGCTATGTGTTTTTCTGTGGTACTAACGGAAATATTCAGCATGACAGCAATGTCTTTAATTCTAACACCATTTATTAACCGGAGTTTAGTTACCCGCTGACATTGTTCCGGTAACAATGCAATTGCTTCAAGCAACAGTTTTTGTTCCTGCTGCTCAGACAACAACTCAAATGCATCCTTATCATCACTAATGAGAACCGAGTCGCCAGAATCCTCTATATATTCGGTTAATTTTGTCGATATTTTTGAGTTTTCACGCACTGCCAGATTCTTGGTCGTTTTAAATAAATAGACTTTAGGCAATTGGATAGGTGTAGAACGATCTGCAGCGTAGGTCTGAAGAAACGCTTCCTGCAATATATCATCTACGTCGCTTTCTTTTCTTAAGTAGCGTTTTACTACTCTGGCAAGCGACGACTTATATTCTGTAAATACCGAAAAGATGGACTTTTGGTCCAGCGATTCATCTTGCATGAGAGTTCCTTGCAACGTATCTGCCATCGAATAACGATGCCCAGACTCAATTTAATAACGCATCGCTATGATGCAAAAAGGCAAGGTCCTAAGTCATTCAGCCAAACGCTGAATGTGGAAGAAAATTGGAGCTGTATAGCGTAACTGATCGGGTAACTTTTGAATTATTGTTATTACTTCTTACCAGATATCAATCAACAGGTTGTTGTTATTATTCTCGTCTGAGGCGTCTCTTAATCGATTTCGCTAATTCAGAGTAACCCGAGATTTCATCAGGATGCAATAACTCTGAAAGCAAATATGAGGTTATTTGGGCAAAACTATGGTTAGTTTTACAACTTTTACAAATTACCCACACCAGCCTTACAAGTTACGCCAAAGCCTGTTGCTCAAATCATTAAAAAGGGAGCTAACGCTCCCTTACATATCATATGATATGTTAGCTCGCAGCTGGCAACATGTTACGATTACGCATCTGCAGATAGCTGAGAGCCCACATGATAAAGCCACCTGCAAACAGCATGGCTGAAGCATAGCCGGTTTCGTTAAACGAAGCGCCTGACGCCAGTAAAGCGCCGCCTACCCAGGGGCCGACTGCGTTAGCGGTATTAAAGGAACATTGAACCAGTGCACCAATCATGGCATGCCCGGTGGGCGATACATCCAGCAACATCGACTGAATTACGGCAGCCAGGCCAACGCTGGCGCCAAGCAGGAATACCGTAACGTATAACCACCAGATATTTGTCGCGGCAAACACGTACATGATAGCAATGGCAACACTGCATAACAGAGCAATACCGGTTGTGGCTAACGGCGAGTGATCGGCCAGTTTACTGATCACCAGATTACCAATTGTGGTGCCAATACCAAACATCATCATGGCAATGGAAATGGTCACTTCCGGGGTTTCGGTTACGTTAATAATGGTGTCTGCCAGATAAGTATAAATACAGAACACGCCGCCAAAACCAACAAAGATAATGCCGGAGATAGACCACACCAATTTGTTTTTCAGTACGCCGAACTCTTCCCGCAACCGGGTTGGGTTGGTTACCGGGCTGCTGGGTACCAGACGGTAAATCAAAAACATGGTGATCAGCGCCAGCACGGCCACAATAGCCATACACACCCGCCAGCTAAGATTTTGCCCAACCAGGGTTGCCATGGGCACGCCCACGATGGTTGCAATAGTAAGGCCAGCAAAGACTTTAGACATATAAGTTGCACGTTTACCCTTAGGAGCCATGCCGGAAGCAACCAGCAACGCCGTACCAAAATAAGCCCCATGAGGTAAACCGGACAGTACCCGGTAAACCACCAGTTCCGGTAAGGACGATGCTATCGCGCTTAACCCATTACCCAGCAAAATCATGCCGGTAAATACAATTAACGCGGTGCGACGATTGGTTTTATTGGTCAGCAGCATAAACAATGGCGCACCAATCACCACACCGATGGCATAAGCACTGATCACGTTACCTGCCAACGAGGGAGTGACGCTGAAAGATTCAGCAATTAAGGGCAGCATGGACATTGCCGAAAACTCGGTAAGTCCAAGAACAAAGGTTCCGAGCGCCATAGCCAGAATAGGCCAGACCGCTGCGCCCTGTTTAATTTGTGGTGCAGACATAAACAACCTTAAACACATGGCCGAAGCCAGTTAAATCAATGAGTGTGCGCCTGTTTAAACTGGTGTTATAAACCTGGTAGAGTAAACAACTAAAACGCGAGTGTATTTGTAGGGATACAGAACCAACCGTTCACTGTTTGAACAGCGTAATCTTAGCCGGAAGGACTATTGCTTTCTTTATTTGATGATTCACATTATACGTTATGTATGCAAAGTAATTCTATGCTTAATACGTGTAAGTTATGCCATTTTTTACTTGATTCAACGCCCCGCAGGCAGCCTTTACAACGCCGTTTCTTTTCATTTCCAATTCTTTGATAAGTTTAACAACCGGCAGGGGAATGATAGCCTGTGGTAAGACTTGAATATCCTGATAAAAGCCTCATTTTTTTAGCTGACTCAATTATGTACCGGACCCTGAATGTCTAATGAAGCAAGCTCGTCCTCCTGCCGTATTCTGTTATTGTTTGCGCATCCGTCCCAGGCGAGATCGGAAGTCAACAGTGTGCTGTTTAACGCCGCCAAACAGCACAAGGCTGTGACGGCGGTAGATTTATATGCCGAGTATCCGGACTTTAATATCAGTATCGAGCGTGAACAACAGCGCTTGCTTGAGCACGATGTGATTATTTTTCAGTTTCCCATTTACTGGTACTCAACCCCGGCATTATTGAAAGAGTGGCAGGATTTGGTACTTGAATACGGATTCGCCTATGGCAAAGGGGGCGATGCACTTAAAGGTAAGCAATTTTTCTGTGCGGTGTCGGCTGGCGGGCGCGAAGAAGCTTACCAGACCGATGGATTTAATCACTTTACCCTGCGCCAGTTACTGCAGCCGCTAGAACAAATGGCCAGTATTACCCAGTTAACCTATCTGGCTCCTTTTGCGTTATTTGGCTCCCGCACCGCAAAGGAAGAGCACCGCATAACCCGACACTCGGCGCTATGGATTAAACTGCTTGATACCCTGGCAAAAGGCGAGCTGGATATCAGTAAAGCGCGTAAGCTGGAAAACCTCACCCGCTATTTTGACGAGCAGGACCTGCACCAATGACCGGTTACTTTCTTCAGGCGTTTATTTATTTAATGGCGGCGGTTATAGCCGTGCCGGTGGCCAAGCGATTCGGATTGGGCTCGGTACTGGGCTACTTAATTGCCGGCCTGATTATTGGCCCGGTGCTCGGCCTGGTGGGTGAGGAAACCAACGCCATTCAACACTTTGCCGAGTTTGGCGTGGTAATGATGCTATTTTTAGTGGGGATGGAGCTGGAACCCAAAGCCTTATGGAACATGAAGCTGCGTTTACTGGGCCTGGGCGGCTTACAGTTGCTGCTCACCTCAGCGGTTATCACCGGCATTGCCATGATAGCCGGCCTGAGTTGGCAGGTAGCACTGACTATTGGCCTTATCTTCGCGCTCTCCTCTACCGCCATTGTATTACAAACCTTTCAGGAAAAGGGCCTGCAACAAACCGAAGGAGCCAAAGGGGCTTTTTCCATTCTGCTATTTCAGGACATCGCGGTTATTCCCATGCTGGCGCTTATTCCGTTATTGGCATTACCTGAGCTGGCAAGTGCTATTAATGAGACGGCGGGTCAGAACGCCGGCCATGGCGACAGTCTGGTGGAAGGGCTGCCTGGCTGGCTGTACGGGTTAGTTATTATCGCCTCTATAGCGTTTGTCACTGTTGGCGGCCATTACCTGAGCCGGCCGCTGTTTCGCTTTGTGGCGTCCTCGGGACTGCGTGAAATTTTTACCGCTACGGCGTTGATGCTGGTTATTGGCATTGCTGCTTTAATGGGGCTGGTTGGTCTTTCCCCTGCCCTCGGCGCCTTTCTGGCCGGCGTGGTGCTGGCCAACAGTGAATTTCGTCACGAACTTAAAGCCAATATTGAGCCCTTTAAAGGACTGCTACTAGGACTGTTCTTTATTACTGTAGGAGCTGGTATTCACTTTGCCACGCTCACCGAAAACTGGGTACTGATCATCAGTATCACCCTAGGGGTGATGGTGTTAAAAGCGCTGGTACTTTTTCTGATTGCTCTGCTATTTGATTTAAAAGGCAGTAATCGTTGGCTGCTAACTCTTAGCCTGGCCCAGGCCGGCGAATTTGGTTTTGTCTTAATTAGCTTTGCGGCTCAGAACAACGTGCTGGCCACCGATTTGATTGCGTTATTGCAATTGGTGGTAGCCCTGTCGATGTTTTTAACGCCGGGACTGTTTATCTTATTTGAACGGGTCATTATGCCCCGCTACATGCATGGCAGCGGCAACCGCCAGCATGACACGGTAGACGATAAAGGCAGTGTGATTATTGCCGGCATCGGCCGTTTCGGGCAGATAGTTAATCGCTTACTGGTGGCTAACGATTTTAAAACGGTGATCCTGGATATTCGTTCAGAGCAGGTCGATCTGATGCGCCAGATAGGCACTCAGGCTTATTTTGGTGACGCTTCAAAACCGGGCATGCTCGACACCGCCGGCATTGAACAAGCCAGCTTAATGGTAATCGCTATAGACGACCGGGAAACTGCGGTTGAAATGGTGAAATACATAAAGCTAACCCATCCTGAACTTAAGCTACTGGTGCGCGCCTTCGACCGTGGTCATGGCTACCGGTTACGTCAGGCGGGTGCTGATTACCTGATTTCCGAAACTTATCATTCAGCGCTGGAAATGGGTGCTCAGGCACTCCGTACATTGGGTGTACACCCGTTTCAGGCTGAACGGCAAAAGCATGCCTACCGCGATATTGAAGCTCAGCAGAGTGACGTACTTTACGAAGCCTGGAAAGACGATGCCAGTGGCGAGCGGTTTGATAATAACTACCGTGAGCTATTTATGGAGTTACAACAACTGATTGATGACGCGCTTAAATCGGATCTGCACGACAACCACTCTAGACGGCGAGGCTGGACACCACCGCCAAAGGGCTATGCAGAAGAGCAGTTAAAAAATCAAAAAGACTAACCGCCGTTACTGATTGCCGGGCTCTTGGGGCTCGGTAAACATGTTTAAGTCACCCAGCATTTGGTTTAGTACGCCGCTTCGGGCAAACTCTTCGAGCTTTTGGTTAATAGCTTTAAACAGGGGTTTGTGGCCCGGGTGACAAATCACGGTATCGTGCATGGTCAGCGGCGAATACTCCATTGAATATGGCAGCTCCGACATCCCCAGTTCCTCGTAGGCAAACAACACATCCGGATAAAACGAAAAGATATAATCGACTTTATTATCATTAAGCATCTGCACATTTTCCGTTTCACTGCTGACTTCAAACAGGTGCGTCACGCGATCGACTATTTGCTGCATTTCTTTGCTCAACGGCGTACCACGCACAATGCTTAGTACTGCATGATTCGGAATATCACGAGCATGGCGAACTAAGTGTTGTTCATCGCGGGAAATCACTCTCACCATAGCCTTATTTAACGGCACACTGATCAGCACATCCTGCAACTCGAGGCTGACATCCTCCAAATCAAAGGTCGCTATCCCCGGCGCATAACAAGCAAATTGCTTATTAACAAATCCGCGCTTGGCCCTCGACATGGGCATAACAATGATTTCAGCCTGCTCATCCAGCCCGCTTTCTACCAACGCACGTTGGAGAATTTCGTGGTAAACCCCGGGGCCTTCGTGTTCGCCGGGAATGTGGAATAGTCCTGTCAGCTGTGCGCCAACAATGACTTTTTTAGCGCCTGTTTCACTTGCCACCGGCCAGGTTAGCAATGCGGCAAACGCCGTAAGCATTATCATATAGTATCGCAACAAATCTCTTTTCCCGGGCTTACGCATAAAACTGTCTGCTACTAAACTCTATGCACAGGAGTGATATGCTGCAAGCTGAACAGGTTAATTATCGCTCATACTTTAGGATAAGAAACAGCCAGAAAGTTAATCAGATAAAGCCTGCTGGCGCCGGTGTTTCGGGCTTTGCTGATACCAGCGTTTAAATGCACGGGTAAAGTTGCCGGCATTGTTAAAACCTAATCTATAGCTGACTTCACTTAATGGTAAATGACCGGTTTCTACCCATAATAACGCCTGCCGACTGCGTAGAGCATCCACCACAGCCTGGAAGCTGCAGTCTTTGTCAGCCAGTCGTCGCTGTAAGGTACGCGAACTCAGCCCGAGGCGTTGTGCGGCCTGCACAAGGGTTAGTGTGCCCAGTGGCAGGTGATTTAACAGCAACGACTCCAGTTGGCCGCGCAAATCGCTGCGATCATAGCGCGCCAGATAATCGGCTACCAGCGCATCATTTTGTGCCGCGAGCTCCGGACTGGCAGTTAACAGCGGCTGATGCATCACCGCTTCACTAAAAGATATTGTGTCATGGGCCGCATTAAAAAACACAGGGCACTTGAACACCCGCTGCCAGGGCGTTGGATCTGCAGGTTGCGGTCGACTCAGCGATACCTGCAACGGCACTAAACCGGGCTCAAAAATATGCCTGGCGGTAAGCATACAGGTGCCCATAAATGCGTCGGTCTCAGTCGCGCTCCAATGGTCAATGGTAAGGCTTTTATGCAGGCTAATATCGACCAGATTATTCGACTCACTGATCTTAAGCGTGCCGTAATCGGCAAACATCCGGAAGTTAGCGGCCAGACGCTCAAAACCCGCCATCAGCGTGTTACTGGCCCAAATAGCAAAGCCCAGTGCTTGCCATGAGGTGGGTCGGACAAACCGGGCTACCGTTAGCCCTACCGCTTCATCCTGAGTCAGACTCTCCACCAGACGCCACAAGCGATTAAGCTTAGCAAGAGAATAACGGGTTTCGGGTTGAGCAGCCTGAGCAGGATCTATCCCCACACGCCTAAGCAGACTCTGACCGTCGAGCTGGTAAGCATTCATTGCCCTGCTGATCACCAGCGGCCAGCTGCCTATAACACTATGAGATTGCGCGATATTATAGTCTTTCACACGGGCACCCTAAGGTTTGTAAGTGCAGGTCATACGGCCACACTTATCTTTATACGCCAATAATAAATCTTAACACGCCAACCTATTGCTTGTTAACATTTTTAAAACAACACTATTACAAGACACCTCATTAAACACCGGAGCCGTGTGATGCCTGTAAAAATTCTTCAAGGGGCAGAAAATGCCCACGCCTACCCTCTTCTGATTAAACAAATCTTTGCCTCAGCCGGCCGTTTTGAACCAGACAACCAGATCATTTACCGCGGCGAGCAATCTTTTAGCTATAGTGAGTTTACCCGGCGGGTGCAGCAACTGGCCAATGCGCTGAAAGCCGCCGGAGTAGAAGCCGGTGATACCGTCGCGGTGATGGACTGGGACAGTCACCGTTACCTTGAATGCTATTTTGCTGTGCCCATGCTGGGCGCCATTTTGCATCATGTGAATATTCGCTTGTCACCCGAACAGGTGGCCTACACCATGAATCATGCCGAAGATAAACTGGTGCTGGTGCATGATGATTTTCTTCCCCTTGCCGATCAGCTGGCAACGCAGCTTCCCACCGTGCAAGGGTACATTAGATTGAGTGACGGCGGAACGCCGCCCGCCACGCCCAATATAAGCGTGCTTGGCGAGTACGAATCGTTATTGGCGCAGCAGAGCAGCGAATGCGATTTTCCCGATTTTGATGAAAACAGTGTCGCTACCACTTTCTATACCACTGGCACTACCGGTAATCCCAAAGGTGTGTATTTCAGCCATCGTCAGTTAGTACTGCATACCATCAACATGGTGGGCATGTTGGGCAGCTATGAAGGCTTGCCACTGCTGCGTTCCAATTCGGTTTACATGCCCATCACGCCGATGTTCCATGTGCATGCCTGGGGCGTTCCCTATGCGGCTGTGATGCTTAACTGCACGCAGATTTATCCGGGGCGCTATGAGCCCAATCTGTTGGTTGACCTGATAAAGCAATACAAGGTCGATTTTTCGCACTGTGTGCCCACTATTTTGCAAATGCTACTGGGCTGCGAGAAAGGTCACGAAACGCGGCTGGATGGCTGGAAGATCCTTATTGGCGGCAGTGCGCTGCCTAAAGGACTGGCCAAAGCAGCCATGGACAAAGGGGCAGATATTTATTCCGCCTACGGCATGTCGGAAACCTGCCCGCTACTTACCGTTACCCATTTAAATAAAGCGCAGCGAGCGCTGCCAGCCGAGGAACAGCTTAAATACAGAACCCTGACCGGCGTGGCGTCCAACCTGGTTGATTTGCGCATTGAAGAGCCCAGTGGCAAATCCGCGGCACACAATGGCAGTGATGTAGGTGAAGTTACCGTACAAACACCCTGGCTCACCCAGGGGTATTATAAAGAGCCAGCTAAACAGGAAGAGCTTTGGGAAGGCGGAAGACTACATACCGGCGATGTGGCGAGCGTGCATCCCAATGGCTTTGTAGAAATTAAAGACCGGATTAAAGACGTTATCAAAACCGGCGGTGAATGGCTTTCGTCTATCGAACTGGAAGATCTTATCAGTCAGCACCCGGCTGTTGCGGCAGTTGCCGTGGTGGGCATGCCGGATGAAAAATGGGGAGAACGCCCTCATGCAATGGTAGTTGCCAGTAACAACGACCTTAGCGCCAGTGATATTCAGCAGCACTTGCAGCAGTTCGTTGCGTCTGGGCATATTTCAAAATGGGCGGTGCCAGAACACATCACCCTGGTTGATGATATTCCCAAAACGTCTGTGGGCAAAATCAACAAAAAGGTGATCCGTGCCACCCTGGCAGGCTAATCAACCGGCGGGAGCCGAGCTCCCGCCAGCCGCTATTTATGGCTCAACGTAGTCGCTTATTTCGGCTCTGCGTAGCCTGGCGCTATGGCCAGGTTATCCACATCGCGTAACGTAAACCGGTTCTGTAACCACAGTTGATATTCGGCCCCTTCCAGTGTGCCGCGCTCGGTGCAGTCTACATTCCAGCGGCGCAGTAAATACCCCGCCATGGCAGCCCGCACGTTTATCAGTAACTGGCTGTTTTCCATTCCGTAATCCATTTCAATGGCAGTGGGGAAACTCACGTTCTTTGGATGCGGCACCAACTGTAATGGGATCATCCGATGCCACTCACTGTCGTACTCAGCCAGTTCGTTGGCGGCGGGTTCTGATTTTAGTGTGACCTTACTGACCCGAGTCAGTACAAAATCACGGAAGCTCTGACTTTTGCGGTCAAAGGCGCGTACATGCCAGCGCAGACCATTATCGACAATCGCATGCGGTACCAGCTCCCGGGCAGCAGAGCCACTCGACAAAGACGTGTATATCACACTCACTGCGCGATTATTTAAAATGGCCTGGACCAGTTTTGCGACAATAAAAATATCCGGCACATTGAGGCTCGACGGCGCTTCTACCGGAAAATGAATATCACCAATGGCATCAAAGCCATCAGAAATATCATTGGCCAGTTTAGTTAGCGTACGCTGGGCGTCATGTTCAAATAACGGCTTAAACTGGCTGGTTTGAAAATAGCGCTTTTCCCTTGAGTCATATTCCAGGTTGTCCGGCGCCATTTCCTTATACAAATTAAAATCACGGGAGCCTGCCGACAAGCCCACTTCAAAACGGTTGATCAAGTCCTGACGGTAGATCGCCCCTTTAAACAACAAACAAAAATCAATGTAGGCCAAACGCTGACGCTGGGCGAAACTTATACTTGCTAACATCCTTTCGACTCGAATAAGACTGCTCAATGCACCAATATGGTTTATTTTGATTCGGTTGTAAAGCGGGCAGAGTTTTTTCTGACTCAGGGAAGATCGGCCTGGAGCAGCTTGCGGTTGTTGCCATCGTATTTACGGTATAAGCGGTAATTGTAGGCAGAGCGTTCAGGTAGCCCGGCACAGACTACCTGATAGCGAGCCACAAAGGTTCCGTCAGCCAGGCGATGAATGAAATCAAAATACTCCAGGCGCTGGCCCGGTTCAGAGTATTCATCAACACTGTAGTCCTTAAGCAGAAACAGCTCATCCGCCCCGACCTCAAAGTATTGACGGTAAGCATCGGCACTTGGATCTGGCCGTTCCCGGGCATATTCGTCAGCCGCATCGAGTTCCAGGGGGATGCCATTCTTTGCCGGGGGTACGCTATCAGGCCTGGTTACTAACGAGGTAGTGTAATAAGGTGCTCGGGCTTCCCGTAATCCTGCCAGGAAGCGCTTCAGCCACATCATATCCATTTCTCCATACTATCAACTACATCAGGCCTGTCTTTAACCTGCTTCTACTGCTGGTATAAAGGTAGTTCAGTACGGGTCAAAGTAAATGTGTTAGTTGCTCAAAAGATGAATCAGATGCCGGGCCACACTTACCAACAGAGAACTGTGACGATGTCCTTCTTCTTTAAGCGTTGCCAGGTCAGACGCGGTAAATAGCCTGCCCTCCTGAAACACCATTTGTGGCTGTCGCATTGTCTCGGGCTCGGTAAGCGGGTTGTTGTTTAAGACCACCAAATCGGCGCGATAACCCCTTGCCACTTTGCCCAGTTCGTTACTGCGGTTTAAAACCTCTGCTGCGTTGATGGTGGCGCTGCGCAATACCTCTTTTACAGGAATACCGGCTTCAATCATCAGTAACGCCTCACGAATAGTGGCCGGCCCCGGCACGTCCACCAGAGCCCCTGCATCGGAGCCAAGCGCCAGGGTCACGCCGTGTTCATAAAGGCTAAGCGTTAACTCATTGAGATAGTCATCCACCTTGCGGTTATACTCACCCAGCTCCGCTGATGACCCTAACCAGCGCTGAAAAGAAGTCTGCTCATAAACCATGCGCGCAAAAGGATTGATCGCGTTGAGATCCTGCCGCCTCAGATAAGCCTGTTTTTGGGTGCTAAGCAAGGTAAGTTCCTGATTTACGGCCAGCGTTGGAATGAGTGGTACCTCATGTTCTCGCAGAAAATCAGCGGCAAGCGTAACTTTTTGCGGATTACGTTGCTGGTGCAAAAATCCGTCGAACACTTCTTCCACATGTTCAAAGCTTGCCAGGCTGGCATGAGCTGCGAGATTTTGTTGCATCAAATCGTAGGAAGGATGACCAGCCACCGACACACCAAGCTGCATCGCTTCATCCAGCACCGCCTCATACACCTCTGCATGGAGCCCTTCGTACACTTTGATAAAATCATAGCCCTGATTGATATAGTCACGCACAGCCTGACGAGCCGTTTGCGGGCTATTCACTGTAAAGTGGGATAAAGGATCGCCCTGCTCCACACTGTTAAAGATGGGTGACGAAAGCACCAGTTGACTACCAAACCAGTCGCCCTGCTCCAGTTCGTCACGCCACTTTAGATGATAGCGATAGCCGCCCATATTACGCAGCGTGGTAACCCCGGTGGCAAGGGCCATTTTGGCATAGCTGCGGTCAAGCACGTGCACATGTAAATCGATCAGGCCGGCCATTACAAAGCGGCCACTACCATTCACTACCGGTAAATCCTCAGGTAGTGGTAATGCTGATGATTGCACGGTTTCTATCCGGCCATCCCGGATGATCACCGCCTGATCGCTCAGCACCGGTTCCTCGTCCAGCGTTAGCACATTCACATTAGTCAGAATATGACTTTGCGGACGGAACAGAGTTAAGGCGGTGCTGCCATGTTCGTAATGAACATAAACTGCCAGAGCGGTAACCGACAACAAAAGAATGCTGCAGATAAACAAAATCGACAGGCCAATCGCTTTGATGGGAATAAAATTAACGCTTGAGGTTCTCATTGAAAGCTCCGATGTAATTTGTATGGAGCTACTTTGCGCCAGCGCTGGCCGAGGGGCGACCAGGATCAGGATTCTGCACCTGCTAAACGCTATTTTGGACCTTTAAAAATTCTGTACTGCTGCCCTTAACCCCGCGCCCGCAGCGGCGAAAGATACTGGCCTGGTGTTTTGCCGGTGTGTTTTTTAAATACCGCGTTAAATGACGATTTAGAACTAAAGCCGGCATCCATGGCAAGATCGAGCAAGGTTTTATCCGGCGTGGATTTGGCTAACTCAGCCACACGGTTGATGCGCAGTTGATTAATGTAGTCGGCAAAACTCATACCGCCACCGGTATTAATTGACCAGGAGATGTCTTTTACCGACAGGCCGGTAAAACCGGCAATATCCTGCAAACAAATGCGCGGCTGACAATACCATTGTTGTTCGCGGATCTGACTATCCAATGCCTGAAAGATAGCAGCAGCCTGACTGTCTTCGTGAGGCGCTGGTTCAGCGTTAGTTTGCTCAACCTCACTGAGCCCGTTAAACAACGCGGGTTGCCGAATAAGCCCGACAATAGCAACACACAACACCAGTAAAAACGCGCTCTGGTCGAGCAAATACCAGGTACTGCGAAAGGGCTCAGTAGTAACGCTCTGCAAATTCACCCGCACCATGTCCAGGATCAGCAATACCAGCATTACCACCAGCGTATTAAACAGCCAGTGCAAGCCCTTACGCTCAGTATCGGCTTCACGTTCTGCCATAGCGGCGTGATAGCGTTTTAACCACCTGAATGCCAGTGCAAAATAAACCAACTGGCTAACTGCACCGGCCAGCAACATCCACTGCAGATAGGGTGTTAAAGGTAATGCCATTAGCGTTGGTAAAAAGTGAGCGCTGTCGCGATAAGTTAAGGGTTGCTCGGGAACCAGTAACACCCGCACTAAAAGATAAAAAATAGGCCCCAAAGACAGGCTGAAAGCCGGCGTAATATACCAACCAATGTCGCCAGCATTGAGTTCTTCATATAAGTTAAAGCCCATCATCAGGCTCTGCATTAACAGCGCCAGAATAAGGCCGTTATAGCGCCGTTCGCCCGCCAGCAAAGCAATCCCCAGCAAGCCGGTGAACAGGCTTAATATCTGAATGATATTCACTGCTTGCAGGTGAAATTCGGCTAATAGCACAGATGGTCCCTCTTTGGCTTACTCAGCTCTTGTTCGGTTATGGCGTTCCCTTATAACAGAACAACAGTTTAGCAATAAATCGCCAGACAGAGACATATCTATTCAGAGAGTATGATGGATTCAGGCTTAAGATGCCTTTTTAGGCTCATAAGCGGTCACCAACAAAGCATTCTTGCGTTATCAGCAATGCATGAATTGATGAGCCGCATGCCCGAGCGTCGTGTTGATAGCATGGAAAAAATGCCGGTCCCGGACTGTGCCAGCCCTCGATATCAGAGATAACTTAAAGCTGGCATTTTAGTGTTTAATTTAAATAATCTGTGACACGGCGGAGATAAACATTGGAGGCTGAAAAGGCTTCACCAACCAGTTTTTCACCCCATAAGACTCGGCCTGGTTGCGTAAATCCTGTTCCGTTTCTGTGGTAAGCATTAGTACAGGCGTTTCCTGATACGCTTTAATTTTGCGAGCATTCTTTACAAATTCCAAGCCATTCATTACCGGCATATTAACGTCGCTTACAATTAAATTAATGGGTTGCCCATTTAATTGTTCGAGGGCCTTTTGACCATTTTCAGCTTCGAGTACGGTGTATCCATTCACTTTTAAAAACATGGTTAGCACCTGACGAATTGAAATCGAATCATCCACAACCAATACTATTTTTGACATATCAAACTCTTCTGAAATCTCTGTTGCAACAATTTAGCTATTTGTAACCTGATGATAGTTTCTATTAAAAAATTTACTGATAGAGCGCTTCAAGGTTTCGGACACGTCTTCTAGGTTTTCATCTAACTTTAAACCATCTTCGTAAGCCTTAAATACCTTGTCTGAGTAATTCTCCACCATTTTCAACAGCACCGTTTCCTGCTCTTCCGTTAAGCCATAATCAAATAGTCCCGCATGCATTTCTTCGAGCATTGAGTCCATGATCCTCACGTTACGTCCTTTCTGAGACTGCTGGTAATCACGTATCGAACCAATCGACTTCTCAGTTTTTTCAAGTAAGTGTTTCATTTGTTCAATAACTAACAAGCCGTCGGCTCTGCTTTTCGCTCCGTCTAAGATCAAAGCAAGGTGATCGCGATAACGTCCACATTTGTTTTCATCTTCTTCGGGAAGGTTTTTTACCAGTTGTGAAATATCGTTAAAATTTAAAATTAACCGTTTTCCGCGTTGGTGAATACGACCAATCTCCTTTAACGATGTCAGCATTTCGATTTCTAATGGCGGACAGGTGCCATTTGACGAAACTGTAATCACTTTTGATGGAGTACGGATCTGAACTGTGCTGGACAGACCAAAATTTGAAGTAGCATTCACAATGGCGTGAGCCAGTTCATCCATTGTTTTGCATTGAAAACTATCACGTAAAAAATGCACAACATTAACTTGTTCACCAGCATCCATGATGGCCGTCATTGCTGCGTCCATTGCGTACTTTGTTTGTGTTTCGTATTCTTCTCTTACAGCAGAACGTTCGATAGCAAGCCTGACTTTTTGCCGTAATTCTTCCGGGTTTACCGGCTTAACCAGAAAATCAGAGCCCCCGACTTCGTAACCACGTTGTTTTTCTTCAAAAGAATGGTTAGCACTAATAAATATAACTTCCACATGCTCAAAGCCCGAGCAGGCTTTGAGTTGCATACAGGTTTCATAGCCGTTTAATTCCGGCATGTTAACATCCAGTAACACCACCAGAGGGTTAGATTTACCTGCTTCACATAATGCAACCGCATCCCGCCCGTTATTGGCCTCACTGTACGCATAATCGTTACCCAACATTTCCTTTAAAATGATGAGATCCGTTGTTGAATCATCAACAATGAGTAACTGGGGTTTGTCGGTAGACATGATCATAGACGCCCTTTATTTACATGAATAAATATAAATATTGCATTAAATCATATTAGTTGGACTTGCCAAAACCGGTTATTCAACTTTTGGCTAATTGAGTTTCGGCCAGGGAAAATATGAGTACCTAAAACACAAAATTGTCTATTACGCGACGCATTCAGGTAATTATGCTCACTCAAAAGAAACTTAAACGATTAAGTTATCTAATTGTTTTTCCCTAATTTTTGCGATTTTGATCTGCAGCGTAAAATGTGACCAACAATGCATTATTTTTAATACCAGTGTATTGAATGGAATAACTATTATCAGCGGCGGAAGCGATGAATTCTGCTTTTAATATTGATGATGTATACCAGCAAGGTGCTTTTACCAACCTATATTATAGTGGCTTAATGCGGTAACAACTGAGTGTAAGCCCTTCAGGCGATGCTTATCTGTATTAACGTTCTACCTCAATAGAACCATAAGCATCTCTGGTAAAGCTATGTCTGCCACAATGACTAAAATCTTTGCTGTCACAGGCGTTGTAGTTCTCAAATAATTCGATTTTACAGTTTTATGAGGACTCGCTTTGAATAATTAATATGGCAGGTCTAACCGGGAAAATTACAGATGCTCGTATATCGGTCATAGCTGCCTTATGCGGCATAAGACTGTAAATTTCGACTTTACAAAGCATGGCGGTATAGTGTTACCGGGTTGGATTAATGCAAAAGCAACAGTAAAAAACTGCCCGACGGCTTTAGGGGAAAATCAGAAGCGGCGAATACTGCTCGAGTTTAAGGTGTTGGAATAGCGCTACAAAATTAAAATTGCTGTAAGGTCGTCAAAATGGCCTTGCACCTCTGATACTGTTATTAGTCAGGAATCACACCAATTCCGGTACTCTTTAACCTTAACATCGCTAAAAGCTAACATAATGTAAAAGCGCAGACTTAATAAGCCAAGGCATTATGATTGCTGTCGCTGCGCTGAAAGGTGGTTTGATACTTTACCGGTGATAACCAGCAATTTATCTTTATTCGTAATGACGTTCCATCCACATGATCTGCATTTTGAGATCATTGATTTCTTTTTTTGCATCGGCTAATTCTTCAACAATCGAACGATCCTGGATTGCATTATCATCACGTGAAGTGTTCAGAGCATTGCTATCTTGTTGTGACATACGTATTTACCACGCTTTGTATAGATGAAGGGTACGATTAAATGTAACTGCGAATGGAAACATACAATATTTACTACACAATTTCCAAAAAATGAACGAATACCTGACATTAATTTGATAAATAGTTATATGTACAGCCTGAACCTAACAAATGAATTTTGTGGCAAATAGCATTTCCCAACCTTGAAAAAACCATGCAAGAAACTGTTATTTATGACTTTTTAATATGTTAAAAAACCTCCCGCTGTAATGGGAGGTTTTTGTGAAACTAAGCGTGATAATTATTTTGCTCAACCAACAATGTAATAAGACATGTAACTATTCATCAAACCCACAGAATTTATCTCTGCTAAACCTGCCCTGGCATACCAATGAAACCAGGTAGCTGCTTGATGCGATCTATCCAGGCCAGGATATGCGGGTAATCATCCAGTGAAATACCGCCCTCCGGCGCAATCGCTACATATGGCATCACGGCACAGTCAGCGATAGTTGGATGCCCGAGCGCCAGCCAGTCATGCTCGGCCAGGTGATCGTTCAGTAAGCTCAGGATACCCGCTGATATATCCAGCGCAGTTGGCTTATCAAATTCAAAACCAAACTTATCCACCAATCGGGCCACATTAGGGCCGTGTTGAATTTCGTTGGCGGCGGTAGACAGCCATTGCTGTACTTCGGCCATTTGCTGTGGGTCGGAAGGCAACCAGCTTTCTAAATCATATAAACGGGCAAGATAAACCAGCATTGCCTGGGAGTCGCGCAACACAACTTCTCCATGTTCTAACACTGGTAACTGACCAAATGGGTTTAATGCCAGCATCACTGAACTTTTGTGTTCTCCAGCCATAAAATCCACTGGCACAATTTCCAGCTCAATATTAGCTAAGGCGGCAAACAGACGAACTTTATAACAGTTTCCGGACAGCTCAAGATCGTACAATTTCATGCTTTCTCTCCATGTTAAAAGAAGGTTAAATAATTCAAAGCCACCTTAACTTGTCTGTTTTTCGCAAAAAATATGCGATATTTAATTTCTGTAAACCGTTTTTCGCACTAATAAGGCCAATATGGACAAATTAAAAGCCATGAAAGTCTTTGTTGAGATTGCCGATAAGGGCAGCTTAACGGCGGCAGCCAACAGCCTGGAAACTTCACTGACTTCGGTAGTGCGCACGCTTGCCGCATTGGAAGACCACCTGAAAGTGCGGCTGTTTAATCGCAACACCCGGCAAATTGCCATTACTGATGAAGGGCGGGAATATTATCTGCGCTGCCGCACTATTCTGGCCGAAGTAAACGACGCTGAAAGTATGCTTATTGATCGCCAGGCCGAGCCCCTGGGCAAAGTGACAGTAACCGCCCCGGTGACCTTTGGTAAATGCCATGTCGTGCCTAAAATTAACGCCTACCTTAACCAGTACCAAAAAATGCAGGTCAACCTGGTGTTACTCGACCGTCCGGTGGATATGCTCAGTGAAGGGATTGATATCGCTCTGCGGATTGGTCGCATCGGCAACCATGATTTAGTGGCGCGGCAGTTAGGCTCAATGCGTCATGTGCTGTGCGCCAGCCCTGACTTTGTGGCCGGGCAGACAGCGCCTGCACACCCGCAGGATATCGCCGGCCAGCCCTGTGTCCATCTAAGTGTGCTGGATAACCCCGAAGACTGGCATTTTCAACATGGCATTAAACTGATGTCGGTGGCCATGCAACCTCGCTTAATAACCAATCAGGTAGACGCTGCGCTCGACGCCTGCATTGCCGGCGTGGGTTACTGCCGCTTTTTACATTACCAGGTAAGTGACGCCGTTAAGCGTGGTAATTTGCAGATCTTACTGCCCGACTACGAGCCTCACCCGCTGCCAGTACACTTATTGTATGCACCGGTAAAACTGCAAACCAAACGCCTGCGATCCATGACCGACTGGCTTACCCAGTCGCTGCAGCAGGATCTCACCGCTATCGCTCAGGGAGACCAGCCATGACAAGCGCTGCCGACTCGCTGCTGGCTGAGATTCGAAGCTGTACACTGTGCGCCGGTAACCTGCCCTATCCACCGCGGCCAATTGTGCAAATTGAAGCGCAGGCACGCATCTTAATTATTGGTCAGGCACCGGGAATAAAAGCGCACGACAGCAGCCAACCCTGGAATGATGCCAGTGGCGACAAATTACGTGTCTGGCTGGGCGTTAACCGCGAGCAGTTTTATTCGCCAATCTTTACCCATCTGCCGATGGCGTTTTGTTTTCCCGGTTATAAAAATGGCGCTGATGCGCCACCGCCTAAAATTTGCGCCGTTACCTGGCACGCCAAAGTGCAGGCAAAGCTAAAGCCAGCGCTCACGCTATACATTGGTCGCTATGCTCAGCAGTATTATCTGCCAGAGTATAAAACCCTGACTGAGGCAGTAAGACTCACCACACAGTCACCAGGCAATGCATACTCGCTGCCGCACCCGTCCGGGCGCAATAACCGCTGGCAGGCGCGCAATCCCTGGTTTGAGGCGCACTCGCTTGAAATTTTACGCCACAGCGTTGCTGGCGTAATCAAGGGATGAGGTATGTAGGCACTAAAGCCTATATCAGATTCGATAATGTTCAATAACTAAAGCTTCAGATACAGAAAAGCCGGGAATACAACCCGGCTCCTGCTACAACACTATTTACCTAATTTTCCACTTTTACCAGCAACTCTTGTTGAGTTGATGCCTCCCGAGAGGCCAGATAATTGGCGGTTACATCATTATTGCTTTGCTCAGCAAACGCAATTACTGACATACCGTTACAGCGCAAATCACTAATAACCTTATCGTAGCTTAAACGATGCTGGCGCATCACTTTTAGCAATTCGAGTTTATTACCACTCTGAATCACTTTACAAACCGTTACGAGTTTGTTCTTTGTAACGGTATCTAATGGGGCTGCGCTAACAGAGGCTATACCAAACGCAGTAGTAAGAGCAGTTGTCAGAATAAGAGCTTTCATCGTTTCACCTTTGAATATTTATTTAAGCGTATAGCTGACGTTTACTGCCTGAGTCAGCGTTTACCGACAGTCGGTAAGCTAAAGTCTATGGCGGGTCCGGTTTTTAAAACTGTGCGAAAGGTGATTTATTTCTTATCAATACATTGTTTATAAAAAACATTTAAAAACATAAACATAAAGACAGGTGAAATTTAATTCTGACGGCTTACGTAAAGTATTCATAAGCTTTTTCATTCTATTATTGTAATGCCTCGCCCGGGGAAACGCCGTTAACGCATCAGACTGAACAATTGTTTGGGAGCTTGTTGAGCATTGGTTGTCGTTATTAGCAGATAAGTTTTGCACTGAGAATATAGTTGCGTCGCCTTAGCTGGGAATGCCCTCCTTACAAAAAAGTAACGCAAAGTTGGTTGTTATACTAAAGTTTAGCTAAAATGCGTGGGTATCGGATAAACCCGGCAAAGGAGTGTATTTTTCAGGCAGCCCAACGCATCGCATTAAAAAGCAGATAGCGTTAAATTTAGTAGTATTCATGAATAAAAACCGCTATCGCAAACTTGTCTTCATCTACCTGCTAACAGGCGTTTTATGGATCATCGGCAGCGACTGGATGCTGGCTCAGTTCTTCGGTGACTTTGAAAACACCTACATGATTTCCATGCTTAAAGGCCTTGGCTTTGTGGTTCTGATGTCTTCCCTGCTTTACGTGCTACTGATGCGCTTAAACAGCGCCGAGCTCAAAGCGCGGATAAACGAATCACCTGAGCAGCTGTTTTTAAGCCGAATCCCTAATTACTTTTCAGCCATTCCCATTATCACTTACGCCATGGAAGTTAGAGAGCATAAAGCTCTGCCACTCTGGATAAGCGAAAACCTCAGTGACGTGCTCGGTTACTCTCAGGAAGAAGCCAGTTCGCCTCACTGGTGGCAAAACAGCATTCACCCCGACGATCGCCTGCGTGCTATTGAAGAAAGCAAAGCCATAATTAGCCAGGGCGGTGGCGATCATTATTATCGGGTTAAGCATGCCAGTGGGCACTACGTATACTTTCATGACGAGCTGCGGTTAATACCCAATACTAACCCGCCACGCTTTATTGGCATCTGGCGCGACGTAAGTACCGAAGAAAACGCCCTGGAACAGGTTCAGGAATATTCCAGCAAACTTGAGAAAATGGTGCTTGGTACCGTCACTGCCATCTCACACATGGTGGAATTGCGCGACCCGTACACCGCAGGTCATGAAGCCAGAGTGGGTGACTTAGCCGCTGCAATAGCCCGTGAAATGGGCCTTGATATGGATACCCAGTATGGCCTTCGTATCGCCGGGCTGGTGCATGATATTGGCAAAATCAGCGTGCCCTCGGAATACCTGACCAAGCCAACCCGGCTAACCGACTCAGAGTTTGAAATCATTAAAACCCATGCCAGTAACGGTTATAGCATTCTTAAAAATATTGATTTTCCCTGGCCTATTGCCGAAGTAGCGTATCAGCACCATGAACGCATAAATGGCAGTGGTTACCCGAGAGGATTAAGCGGAGATGATATATTGCTTGAGGCAAAGATCATTGCCGTGGCCGATGTGATTGAGTCTATGGCCACCAACCGGCCCTACCGCCATGCCCAGGGAATAGACAAAGCGCTGGATGAAATTCGCCGCAACCAGGGTATTTTATACGATATCCACGTGTGCGAAGCCGCCCTGAAACTGTTTGACCAACAAGGCTATCAACTCGCTGGTTAAACGATATTGTAAAGCAATAAAAAACAGGGCCAACAAATACGGCCCTGTCTTCCTGTTAAGTTTACTGAAGTACCTCAAGCGCCACATCGATTGCCGAATCCACGCCCTGAGTGCGATCAGACAGGGAGAAAAATGGCACATTAACATCTACCGGCACGCCTGCCCCTTCATACCATTCATCATCCGGCGATAAGTACACTTCATTAGATAGTCCAAGCTCATGTTCACCGGGCAAAACCCACTGCATGATGTTAGAGAAAATACCGTGCGTCGCCTCACCCACCAGCGTAACGTGGGGTAACTGCTGCATCGACAAACTGAACGTCTCTGCCGCTGAGGCGGTATCATTGCTCACCAACAAGGCTACCGGTTTGCCGGGGTAATTTACATACTGGCTCGGCGCAATATAAGCCGATTGCATTGCCGTTACACCCGCACCATCCCGGGCATATTTTTTGTAGGCAAGAAATTCACTCTCGGTAAAGCGACTGGCAATGGCCAGGCTAATATAATCGTTGCCGCCGCCATTATAGCGCACATCGATAATCAAGCCGTCCGTAGCGGCTAAATCGGTGAGCGCCTCATCCAGCGCTTCATTCAGGTTATTCAGGTTAGAAGTGGTTTGGGCCAGATCGTCACTGTCTGCGTGCGCGGTTGAGTAATTATGCATGGCATCAATGCGCAGATAGCCAATATTGTTTATGGCAAACCAGGCAATTTGCTCAGAAGCATCCTGCCCTATGTCTGACGTCGCGTAACTCAGAATAATATTAATTTCCTGCCCCAGGGCATTATCGATATAGCTTTCGATATCGGCCACAATGGCGTTATTCAGTTCACTGTCCTGCAGCGGATAGCTAAGGCCATTAGCCAGGGCATACTCTTCAATCAGATTGGTGGTATGCACGGGTTTGGTATAGGCCCGAATAATAGTGCCATCTGCGGCTACCCAGGAATTGTGCGAGTCCGCCAGTGGCAACAACGTTTGATAAACCGCCTCATACAAACTGGCATTCTGTTCGGTGATCAGGCTTTCCTGAGCGTAGGCGAGTGCCGGCCAGTCAACGTTCATGCGTTCAAAGTCTACGTAGTACTCGGCCATTATCTGGCTGTACAGAGTGAACAGTTCCTGATGACTCATGTCTGATTCAACGGTTAGTGGATCGCTGGCACAAGCTGCCGGTAACTGACTCACTTTATCCAGTTGCCGGGTTGGCGCATGAAACTCCCGGGTGCCACTTCCGGCAAACCATTCCAGTGCATCTTCACTGTTATTAAGCGCCACACTGCGGGTGAGTTCAGCCGTAGAAAGCTCATCAAAGCTATCCTGCAAAATACAATAATCCGACGTGTACCGATAATAGAGTGCGCTGTTGTCATCCACTACCAGCACATCGCCGTAAGCGGATGACGCCCAGATCCCTTGGTAGGCTTGGGCAATGGCGGGGGCCGATTGTCCGCTGCCAGGCAGCTGATTGATTTGATCTTTACTGCTGCCGCCACCACAGGCAGAAAGTAATGAGGTCGCTATAACGGTAGCGATAACGCTTTTAATAATGCGCATAACACAGAGTCCTTTTCAGGTTATTAAAATAGACAGCTGGCGAGGATTTTCAGTCACCTGAGAATCAAGTGCGCCAACGACTAATTAACTGGAGTGTGTCAGCCTCAAGGTGAAAGAAGGGTCAAACATTTGCTACTTATCCATAACGCAGACCAATACCATCCCTAAAAATAACTATTTGATAATCAACCGTGCTTTTTAGATTATCCATGACAACGATCTACCCGATAAATCGATAAGGAAACTCTATGAAGCTCTGGTTAATGAGTCTGTTTACTCTGGCAACAATCACGTCACTAACCTGCCTGGCCGCCGGTCCCACTATTACAATGAAAAATGCCGAACCTCAGGCTTTTTTGGGAAAGCCGATGTACTTATACCCGGACGATATGGAGCGCCAGCAACGCGATGCTGAACAGTGGGGACATCTGGCGCTAAGCCTGCCTAATGGCTACAGCACCAGCGAGTTTTTTATTCGTAACGTTACTAACCCGTCGCTGTATACCTTTTTACCGCCATCTGATGTTGCTACCGGCACCGCGGTAATTATTGCACCCGGCGGAGCATTTATGTCTCTGGCGGTACAAAACGAAGGGTTAAACATCGCTAAGGCACTAAACAAACAGGGTATTGCGGCATTTGTGTTGACCTATACGCTGAATCAAACGTCCACTAGCATCGACGCTTATCAAGAAGAGGTCGGTAAGGTATTTGCGGCCAAGGGCAATGGTCAGGATCCGGATATTTTTGTTCATCAGGCTCCTCAGGATGCGTTAAAAGCACTAAAACTGCTCCAAACAAATGCCGCAAGATGGAATATTGAACCGCACAAAATTGGATTCCTTGGTTTTTCTGCCGGCGCCATGACCAGCTTATCGGCAGCTACTGCAAGCACCGACATCCGCCCAGCTTTCCTGGGTTATATCTATGGCCCGATGAATGCCATTGAAGTGCCGCACGATGCACCACCCATGTTTGCCGCTATAGCTCTGGATGATGGCTTATTTGGTAAACAGGGTTTTGGTATTGTGAAGAGCTGGCAGGCTCAGAATATCCCGGTAGAGTTGCACGCTTATGAAAAGGGCGAACACGGCTTTGGTGTTGGACGCCCCGGCACAACCTCAACCGGTATCATTCCCCAGTTTACTGCCTGGCTGGCCAGTCATAACCTCTAACCTGCCACAGCAAAAGTCACTGGTTTTTCTGCGAACCTGCCCGGGCACCTCGCGCGGTGAAATGAGTTTGAGCACTTTTGTTAGCGCCTTCCGGTTTAAACTGTTGGCGCTTCAACTGGACATGGGGCCAATGTTTCTTTATATTGCGCGCCGAGTATCTCCATGATACCGCCCATCCATTTATCTATCCCGGAAGACTGTTTTGATTACCACCGCCAACATCACTATGCAATTTGGCTCTGAGCCACTGTTTGAAAATATTTCTGCCAAATTCGGCAACGGCAATCGTTATGGCCTGATTGGCGCTAACGGCTGTGGTAAATCCACTCTGATGAAAATCCTGAGCGGCAAATTAACGCCAACTGCGGGCAATGTGTCATTAGCTCCTGGCACCAAGCTGGGTATTTTGAATCAGGACCAGTTTGCCTTTGAAGACATGAGCGTAGTCGATGCTGTGATCATGGGCGACCGTGAACTCTGGGAAGTAAAACAGCGCCGCGACGAAATCTACTCCAAAGCCGAAATGACCGAAGCAGAAGGTATGGAAGTAGCTGAGCTGGAAGTCCAGTTTGCGGAAATGGATGGTTACACCGCCGAGTCCCGCGCCGGTGATATTCTGATTTCAGCTGGCATTGAAGAAAGCTATCACTTTGGTTTAATGCGCGAAGTGGCGCCAGGCCGTAAGGTTCGTGTACTGCTGGCCCAGGCATTATTTGCCGAACCCGACGTGCTGCTGCTCGACGAACCGACCAACAACCTGGACATTTACACCATTCATTGGTTAGCCGAAGAGCTTAACAAGCGTAAGTCCACCATGATCATTATTTCCCATGATCGCCACTTTTTAAACTCGGTTTGTACCCATATGGCCGATATTGATTACGGCGAACTGCGCATCTACCCGGGAAATTACGACGCTTTTGTAGAAGCAGCGGCACTGGTGCAGGAACAACTGCAAAACGAAAATGCCAAGAAAAGTGCAGAAATTGAAGAACTGCAAAGTTTCGTAGCGCGCTTCTCTGCCAATGCCTCCAAGGCAAAGCAAGCCACCTCGCGGGCCAGACGCCTGGAGAAGATCGAGCTGGCCGATATTAAAGCGTCGAGCCGTCGTAAGCCTTATATTCAGTTTAAGCAGCACAAAAAGCTGCACCGTTTAGCCATTACCCTGGAAGAACTCGGCCACGGCTACACCGGTGAGCACCTGTTCAGTGGCGGTAACCTGCTGCTCGAAGCCGGTGCCAAACTGGCCATTATTGGTGAAAACGGAGCCGGTAAAACCACCTTACTCAAATGCCTGATTGGTGATGAAACCGCCAAAGAGGGTACGGTAAAGTGGGCCGAAAATGCCGCTGTGGGTTACGTTCCTCAGGATAGCTCAAAAGACTTTGCCAACGACATGACCATGTTTGAGTGGATGTCACAATGGCGCCAGCCCAAGCATGATGACCTGCAGGTAAAAGCCATGCTGGGCCGCCTGCTGTTTGGCTCTGATGACTTTAACAAGAAAGTCAGCGTTTGCTCAGGGGGAGAAAAAAACCGCCTGTTGTTTGGTAAAATCATGCTTCAGGACATAAACGTACTGGTAATGGATGAGCCCACCAACCACCTGGACATGGAGTCTATTGAGGCGCTTAATATTGCACTGATGGCGTTTGAAGGCACCGTAATCTTTGTTAGCCACGACCGTGAATTTGTTGAGTCACTGGCCACTCAGGTGATCGAAATTAAAGATAAACAGATCACCCACTTCGACGGCACCTACGAAGAATTTCAGGCGCATTTGGGCAACTAACTGGCATTGGTACTGGCTTTGGGCGCAAACCGCGCCAGTACCGTTACCAGCAAGGCAGGTAAAAACGTCACGCTTAACAGGGTAGAAACAAAAATACCACTGAGTACGATGATCCCTACCCCACGATAAAGCTCTGTCCCTTCGCCGGGGATCACCACCAGCGGAGCCAGCCCGAAGATAGTGGTGCAGGTAGACATCATTATTGGCCGTAAGCGCACTTCCACAGCCTGTTTGACCGCGCTGTTCAAGGCTTCGCCCTGGGCCAGTAACCGGCGGGTCTGATCGACTATCAAAATGGGGTTATTCACCACCGTGCCCAGCAAAATTAAAAATCCCAGCATGGTGATCATATCAAAGGGTTGGTAAGCGCCGCCGAACATACCTGATACCGTGTTGTTGGCAATTAACCCCAACAGGCCGCCCGCCATACCCAGTGGAATAATGGTGAGAATAAAGGCCGGATAGCCCCAGTGATTAAAGATGGCCACCAGCAACAGGTAACACAGCGCAATGGCAATCAAAAAGTTTACCGACAAGGCATCCTGGGTAGCGGCGAGCTGATCGGCCGCACCGGTGATCCGGGTACTCACGCTTTGCGGGATAGCGCCGCTATCGCGCAGCTCCGGCAATAAGGTGTTTTTAACCGTGTTAACGGCGGTTTCAAGCGCTACTTCTTTGGGCGCAATCACATATACCGATACCGTACGCTCGCCATCAATGCGCCGCACCGTGTCGCTACGCTTACTTTCCAGCAAAGTGGCAATGGCATTCAGCGGTAAAATGGTACCTTGCGGAGTAAGAATAGGGGTTGTGGCAAGTTGCTCAATGCTCTGTTGATTGCCGGCATTGCTGAACAAAAACATATCCACCTGATCGTCATTCAGTAAAAACTCATCCACAAAGGCTCCGTCGCTCACTGCGGCCACCGAGTAACCAAAATCATCACCGTTCATGCCGAGTTCGGCAAGTCGCTGCCAGTCCGGGCGAATTTCAATAAACGGTTGTTCAAGGGTCAGCGAGCCGGGATCGGAATTAATCTGTGGGTTATTAAAGTAGTCATCCGCTTTGGTGTACAAGGCATTGGCGGCCTGATATAACGCATTAATATCGCTGCCCGAAAAGTCTACGGCCACTGCCCGGGTACCGCCATCGTTACTGGAGATAATCGACCCTTTAGTGGAGAACGCCCGCATGCCAGGGTAGCTCTCAAACTTCTCGTTTATAAGCGCCATCATATCGCCCACCTCGTCGGGATTCACCGGCATGGTGACCATCCATACGCTACCGATACTCACTCGCATGTTATAAAACTGTAGAGCCGGAAACTCTGCCTCACCTCGCCCGTAAGCTTCCGGATCGGCGTTCACGTAGGGTGTAAAGAATGCCCTGAGCTCATCGCCAATTTCCTGCATGGCCGATAAGTTATAATCCGGCGGTGCGGTCATGGTCGAAAACGCTTTGGGCTCCTCGCCTTCCGGCAGGTATTCCGCCGCGGGCATCAGCCACCAGGCACTGCCTAATATCAACACCGTGCCCGCCACAACGATTACCAGCGCGCGAAGACGCGAGGCAATAACCGCCGAAACCAGCCCCAGACATTTTGCGGTAAACCATTTCTGACCACTGGCGTCGTTATCTTCTGGTTTGGGCTGGCGGGCCATGGCCACCGGAATAACAAAAATGGCGGCCAGCATGGAGGCGAATATTGCCCCGGCTATGGCAATGGCAACATCGGAATAAAGTTGTCCGGCTTCCTGCTCAATAAACAAGATAGGCGCAAACACCAGGATGGTCGTTACCGTAGAGGCAAGCACTGCCGGCCACACATCCTTAACCCCTTCCACCGAGGCCTTAAACCTGCTCAGTCCCTGTCGCCGGAACTGCACAATGGATTCAAGCACCACAATGGTGTTGTCTACCGTCATGCCAATGGCGAAAGCCACCCCGGCCATGGAAATAACATTAATGGTGCGGCCAAAGGCCAGCAAGGCAATAAATGCGGCAATGGTACAAAGCGGAATGCCCATTACGCCAATGAGCGTGGAGCGCACCGAACGCAGAAAATAAAACATCACCAGCGTTGCCAGTCCTGCCCCTAATGCCAGATTCATCATCACATTGCGCAGCGAACTGGAAACATACAGCACGTCGTCGGTAAACAGCTCCATTTTAAGGCCGTTGGGGCGCAATACCTGCTCGTTGAGTTCTTCAACAATCGGCAGGATCTGCTGCTTAATGGCTATTACGTTTGAGCCGGTTTCACGGCGCACCGCGAGCCCCAGATTACGATCGCCATTGGCATAGGAGAGCTGGCGTCGTTCAAAATGGTCAAGTTTTACTTCTGCCACATCTTTTAAATACACGTTGGTATTGTTGATGCGTTGTATGATGAGATTTTCCAGCTCATTTAACTGCTCAAACCGCCCCACCACCCGCAGTAAATAGCGGCTTTTGTCGGCTTCGATATCACCGGCGGAGGAGTCCTGGTTGCGCTGGACAATGGCATTGCGCACCTCAATCAGGCTGATTCCGCGCTGGGCCAGTTTTGCCGGGTCGACCATGATTTGTACCTGACGACGGGAGCCGCCACTGATTTCAATTTGCGATACGCCCTCAACGCTTTCCATTTGCGGGCGAACCACCTCGTCGGCAAAGTCGTAAAGCATATCGATATCCAGCGCCATGGGGTTGCCTTCAGCCGGAATCAACTGAAAGTACATAAAGGCGTTACTCGAAAAGGAATCGGAGAATAGCTGCGGCTGGTCGACATTCTCCGGATAATCGGGCACCTGACTCAGCGCGTTACTGACCCGGATTAAGGCTTCGTTAACATCCACGCCAAAAGGAAACTCAAGCTCCACCCTCCCTTCGCCCATCTCGGCAAAGGAGATCATCCGTTTTAACCCGGTGATATTGCGCAGGTAACGTTCCTGCTCAATGAGAATTTCTTTTTCGATGTCCTGCGGCGTGGCACCTGGCCAGCCAGTTTGCACCGTGATGGTTCTGACTTCCAGATCCGGTATCATTTGCACCGGAATCGACAGCGCTGCCACAATCCCCATAATGCAGCTAATCCCAACGACTACGGCAACCAGAATGCCGCGCTTTACCGTTGCCTCAATCATTGATTTCAGACCTGTTGGTCACGGTAACTGTCGCCTCGTTATACAGTCGCAACACGCCTGATATAGCATATAACTGGCCCTCACGGGCATTAGCCAGAAGCACCGCATCGCCCTGCTGACGAACAATGTTTACCAGTACACGGCTGGCTTTATTGTTGTTGATGGCAAACACGCTGGCGCCGCCATCAGGATGCTGCCTGATGGCGCTGGCCGGCAACCACACCTGTTTGTTTTCCAGCTGCGGCAGCATAATTTGAGCTTCGGCGGACATTCCCACGAGCAAGTCGGTAGTCTCCGGCAACGCGATGTGCGCGGTAAAACTGCGGCCCTGACTGCCTGAGGCCGCTACCAGGCGCTCCAGTTTTCCAATTATGGTATCGTGCAGGCCGGTATCCGGATGAATGCTAATGTCGCCATTTAGATTGGTAAAGTAGCTGTAGTATTCCTGCGGCACTTCGATGGTAAGGCGTTTTGCCTGCTGAGAGACCAAACCGAGCACTGCAGTGGTTGGCTCCACCCACTCCCCTACATCAACATCGCGCTGATAAATAACGCCATCAAACGGTGCTTTGAGCGTATGACGGGCTACAATTTCTTTGCGCAGAGCAAGGGTTGCTTTTAGTCTGGCCAGCTCCGCTTTAGCGTTAGCCACTTCGGCTTTGCGCTGCTGGAATAAGGTTTTGGCAGCGAGTTGTTGTTGTGATAGCGCATCCACTTCGTTTAGCAGGCGTTCTGCTTCGTTGTAAGCAACCGTGCCTACTTCGAGCTCGGCCTCAGCCTGTTGACTCGCCAACTCAGCGAGTTTGCTATCGAGCGTCAGTAAAGGCTGACCTTGCTGAACATGATCGCCCACTTCCACAAAAAGCTTATCAACAAGTCCTGCCTGCAGCGGCGCAAGGAAGGCGTCGTTGGCAGAGCTTACTGCGCCACTTAAGGTGATGCTTTGATATTTCTGACTGGCCACCGGATAGGCCGCCGTCACTTCAATAGGTGAATCTTGCGCGCTTGCAGGGAGACTGATGCCCATACAAGATACTAAAATAAACAGGTATTTTACACAGCCGTACATTGCGCCTCCGGTGTTTCCATCACTGTTTACCCGGACCGGGTATTCATTGCAGAGTGCAACCGGTTACACAACAGCCACTCCCTAACGTCTCAATTTGTACCTGAGCAGGTTAAAAATAGATCAGTAATGTAACAAGCCGATAACTGCTGATGTGGGAACTGCAGAGCTAAGCTGGAGAAGGTAATTAGGAGAATAAATAAGTACCGGGCCGCGAATGCGACCCGGCAGGAGCAAAATCAATATCAGGCCGTTACGCTTTGAGCCAGGCCATCAACCGACACATCTATGTGGTGTTCGATCCCTTTTTCGCTATAAGTGACAGACGCCACCAATATTGCAAAATCCACTGTAAGCTGCGCAGAAGACTGATTTGCCTGCCAGTGAAGGCGCAGAATATTTTGCTGTTGTGTAACGCTGAATTCACCTGTTAGCGCGGCCAGCGAATTACGTAACCGGATCAGTGCAATTAACGCTTTGACCACGGGCTTCTCAAGCGACTCACTGATTGCCTGTTCATCCAGATAAGGACGGTTAATGTCACGGCCCACATTGGTTTTGGCCAATAGCGCCATATCATTTTCGGCAGCAAAGAGTCCCGCGTAATATACCTGTGGGATCCCCGGCGAGAATATCTGCACTGCACGGGCAATCAGGTAAGCCTGGTTATTGGCGCCCAGCGCGTTGTAATAAGTACAGTTGACCTGGTACAAATCGAGATTACTGGCCGCTGCGCCAGTGGCCTCACGACTCTGGCCATTGCTGTTCTGGTGAATTTGCTCAACCAGCGCATCTATCTGCGCTGCATTAAGTAGTCCGGGCTTATCACCTTCCGGGCCCACATCCACGATGCCAATACCATCGTGAGTGTCCAGCACCGTAACGCAGTTGCGCGGCGAAATTTGCAACCAATTAGCCAATGCCGAGGGATCGCCGCTAAACAGGCTGTGCAGCACCAGGGGCGGCATAGCAAAGTCGTACACCATATCGCAGCGCCTGGCGATTTCAATTTGGGTTTTATAGTAGCTGTGTATCTCAACCAGGCATTTCATGTTGCGGCTATGAGCCTGCTGGCTCAGGCCCTCGATAAAATCAAAGGTTTCTTCCAACATAAAGCAGTTAGTGCCCGGCTTTTTAATGGCGTAGCCGGCGGCATCCAAACGAATAAGATCCACATTATTGCGCTCGAACGCAGTTAAGATTTTCTCAAGATACGCCTGTCCTGCCTCAGAGGTAACATCAATGTCGATCTGGTTAGAGGTAAAGGTAGTCCAGAACGGCACAGTCTGACCGTTGTGCAGAGTAATATCGGTAAAGCAAGGCGTGGGGCGCGGACGATATATTTTTGCGATATCCTGGTCTTCATCTGCTGCAAATACCTTGTCGCGCGTCAGAAACAATGGCCAGAACGGCGATGCCTGACCCTTGGCAAGCACATCCTGAAACTGGGGGCTTTGTGCAGACATATGATTAACAATCATATCAGCCATGATGTCCATATTTTCACCCAGTTCACCGACGTCCTGCCAATTACCCAGCCGCCTGTCTACTTCTGTATGGTCGATGGGATCGAATCCGGCATCCTCACCATCAATGGGGTAGAAAAAGGGTAACAAATGCACTCCGCCAAACACGCCTTTTAACTGTTCGTTAAACAGCGCATTAAGTGCTTTGATGTCACCACCGCCTAACCGGTCAACATAGGTAATTAACTGGACAGCATTTGAACGATTCATAACAACACTCACAAGAACTTAATCGATTAAGCTGAATAATCGGATAATTCACCCGATTTAGCAAGTGTTATTTTTATGTTAATTAAAATGATGGCTGTTCTAGCGTGTTTTCTTACCCGTAGAAAAGTCTGACAGATAAACTCAGCCATAGCAGAATCATGAATATTTATTAATGAATACAATACCATTTTACCTCTCACCCCGATTAATAAAATGGCTGTTTAACTTACCCTTTTTAGAATGACTACCGAAAACATCCCGCTATTGCCATGAACTTAACAGAATTCTTGCTGACTTAATCAGTTAAGTTAGTAAAGATGGTGTTGCGAAACACAATATGACAAAAGTCAATCGGAGAATATCACTATTGCGGCCGAGAGCAAGCCGTTGCCATTTCCCCAACCTTATTTATTGCTGTTATTTTCGAGCTTTAACTGCCGTAATCCCTGGTCAAACAGGGCAATTTTGGCCTCGAGATTTTCCGCTTCGGGCGAGAACGCCACATAGATATCACTGATATGATTCAGCTCACCTTTACGAATAGCGTCCTGCGGTAGTTGCATAGCGGCCAACGTGTAAGAAGCCACATCGTCGAACATAATTGCCATATGCACTTTGTTCTCCAGCAGCATATTGATAATCTGGCGCTGATTGGCCACCCTCACCTCTTTAAATCGCTTACGGTGGGCTTCATAGCTGTCACCATATTCATAGCCAGTAATCAGCGCGATACTTATGCCACCGGGAAACTTATCGACGCTGGCATAGTTAAAGGTAGAGTCTTTGGGGTAATAAAACGAGGCTTTAGCCTGGAACAACGGCTCATTACCAAACACGAATCGTTGCAGGGTATTTTGTTGAAAGGTGACGTTGTATGCGCCGTCTACCTGGCCATTTTCGGCCATCTTTAATGCCCTGGCATAGGGAACCGTAATAAACGTGGCGGTTGAACCGCTGTAAGAAAGTGCCTGCTCGATAATATTGCGCGATAGTCCGCTCCCATCAGCCATAGCGTACGGCGGCCAGCTGTCTTCGGCAGCAAACGTAAATGTTTCACCGGCCATCAGACAACGGGATAATGCCAAACAGGTAATAGCCAGAAAGCAATGCTTTTTAATCAATGAATACAAGGGCAAAACCTTTAAATACCACACGTAAAAAGTAAGCAATATCAAGCCGGTATTGTTAAGAATGCCGGCGCCACTTAACTATACTAGCCCTGTCGCATTAATAAAACATCATAAAAATGTAGTATTAGTAACTCAGTGAGTCACCTGAAGGCATGTGAAAGTTACGCTATTGCAGGCTTTCAGTAGAGCCCATCGTTCTGTATGGCCGGTATTCAGCTTTTATTTTTACTCTCTAATGGAAACAGTTCAAACGTCACTCCTTCGGCACCGGTTTGCATAAAATTGCGAATATTAGCGTGATCGATACCGTCAGGATTACCCAGCACATCGTCACGGTAGTAACTGCCAAACAGAGCCAGGGTTTGTTCGTTGGTGAGCTTAAGGTATTGCCCCAGTGCCAACAGCTTGCAGGAACCATTGTTCTGATTTGCCTCATTTTCCACTTTTCCGTTGGTAAAGGCCGAGGGCGTAAAAGCAAAATTGTCATCTATAAAGGCAATAACATCGTTAAAACTGATCTGTTCCGGCGTGTTAGTTAGTTGCTCGATAAGTGCCTGCTGATTGGTATAAGCCACTGCTGTCTCCTCTGAATTCTTGCTTATAAGCTGGTTAAGTTGCGCGCCATTAAACCAGAATCTCGTCTAGATACCTACCTTGAATTACTGCTCAAAAGTGCCCATCTGTTAGTACAGATACTTGTAAACAAAGTAATTCTCACACGATCAGGCAATAGCAAAACAGGATTAGGCAGACGAAAATAGCATTGCTTATTGCATAATATATCGAAGCTAATAAAGCACTTGTTAAACACTAAAGACAGAGGTAACAATATGAAAACAGTTGGCTACGCTGCATTCTCAGACGATGCTCACATGAAACCTTATCATTTTGAGCGACGTGATCTGCGCGCCAATGATGTTGCAATCGAAATTTTATATTGCGGTGTATGTCACTCAGATTTACACACGGTAAACGGTGACTGGGGCCCGCAACCCTACCCTTTAATTCCGGGTCACGAAATTGTTGGTGTCGTAACCGCTATTGGTGATGATGTAAAAAACTACAAAGTGGGTCAGAACGTAGCGGTTGGCTGCATGGTAGACAGCTGTCAGGAATGTGACCAGTGCCATAATCACGAAGAGCAGTTCTGCCGTAATGGCATGACACCCACCTACGGTGCACCGGATCGTATCTCGGGTGAAACTACGCAAGGCGGCTACTCCAAGCACATCGTAGTACGTGAAGAATTTGTGCTAAACGTACCGGAGGGCATGGATCTCGCGAAAACCGCGCCAATTCTGTGTGCCGGCATCACCACCTTTTCTCCGCTGCGCACCTGGGGGGTTAAAAAAGGTACTCGTGTTGGCGTAATTGGCCTGGGTGGTCTTGGTCATATGGCCGTTAAACTGGCTGCCGCCATGGGCGCAGAAGTAACAGCCATCAGCCGTTCGAACAAAAAAGAGGCTGAAGCCAAAGCCATGGGTGCTAAAGGCATTCTGGTCTCTACCGATGAAGATGCAATGAAAGCGGCTGCGAACTCCTTCGATCTGATCATCGACACTGCTCCTGTGAGGCACGACGTAGGGCAATATGCGCCACTGCTGGATATCGACGGCACTATTGTCATCGTTGGTCAGGTTGGCCCGATGGAAGAACTGATGACACCGCCTCTGGTAATGGGCCGTCGCCGTGTCGCGGGCTCATTGATTGGTGGTATTAAGGAAACTCAGGAAGTCATTGATTTCTGTGCAGAGCACAATATCTATCCTGACTGCGAAATGATTAAAATGGACGAGATCAACGGTGCATTTGAAACCCTGGCCAAGGGCGATCTGGCGCACCGCTTTGTTATCGACATGGCGTCTTTGAGCGTAGGGTAAAGGCTTTTCGTTTAAAGCAATCAATCAAAAAAGCAGCGCTAAGCGCTGCTTTTTTATACCTGGTGTTTAGGGAATTAAACACCCTGGGCTACCATAGCATTGGCAAGCTGCCTGAAGGCTGTGATATTAGCGCCTTTGGCATAATTGACCCTGCCGTCTTCTTTGCCCTCTTCGGCACAGCGGTCGTGAATATAGGTCATGATGGCCTTGAGTTCGTCATCAAGCCGGGCGAAGGTTTTACGCTCAAAAGCGGCATTTTGCGACATCTCCATACCCGACATTGCAACGCCCCCGGCATTGGCAGCTTTACCCGGTACAAACACTATACCGGCATCGGCGATTAGCGTTTTGGCCTCATGGGTAGTAGGCATGTTGGCACCTTCCAGTAAGTATTTACAATGATTGTCTGCCAGGCGTTTTGCCGATGGCTCATCCAGTTCGTTCTGGGTGGCGCACGGCAATGCTACATCGCAGACGCAGCCCCAGGGCTTTTCACCTTTAAACCAGCTACCGCCGCGCTCATCGGCCAGTGCGGTAAGAATATTATCTTCGTTCATACGGTTTTCAATCGCCCAGCGTATGTCGGTGCTGCTCAGGCCCTCTTCTTTGATTAAACTGCCGCGACTGTTAGATAAACTGATCACGGTGCCGCCCAGTTCAGCTGCTTTGAGCGCGGCATGCAAAGCCACATTACCAGCCCCCGAAATGGCTATCCGCTTACCGTCAATTGCGTCATCGTGATGTTTAAGCACACACTGCAACATGTAAATTAAACCAAAACCGGTGGCCTCGGTACGCACGTGGCTACCACCAAAATCAATGTCTTTACCGGTAAGACTGCCGCCGAACTCGTTATGCATGCGCCGGTACTGGCCATATAAAAAGCCAATCTCGCGGGCGCCTACATTGATATCGCCAGCGGGAACGTCGGTACGCGGACCTATATGGCGCTGCAATTCCTGCATGAAAGCCTGACAAAAGCGCATGATTTCATTGTCGCTGCGGCCTTTCGGATTAAACTCTGAGCCGCCTTTTGCACCGCCCATAGGCAGGCCGGTAAGCGCATTTTTAAACGATTGCTCAAAAGCCAGAAATTTGAGTACCGACTCGTTAACCGTGGGATGAAAGCGTAAGCCGCCTTTATATGGGCCAATAAGGCCGCTGTGCTGCACCCGCCAGCCACGGTTAACTTCTACCTCACCCTTATCGTTCATCCAGTGCACGGCAAAATGCACGACCCGTTCCGGCTCACTTAGCCGTTTAAGCACGTTGTAGCGTTTGTAGTCAGCATGCGCGTTGTAAATCGGCATTACATCGGTGGCGAGCTCCTTAGTGGCCTGTAAGAATTCCGGGTGGTGCGGGTACCGGCTTTCGATCCACTCATTAAACTCGTCTAAATTCGATTTCGCTGTCATACCAATCCTTTAAATAATACAAAACACTTGATTTGTACTGGTTTTTACCCGCGTATGATCATTTTTGGGTTCTCTAACGGCTGATTTTATTTACTTTCTTAATCACTATGCAGTTCGCTTTATTTCTTCGCCGCAGCCACAATGGATTGGCAGGCACACGTTTACCCCTTATACTAAACGACTAATATTTCGACAGTTGTGAATGCACCGCTTCTCGCCGGGTATTTTGCAAGCAAAGTAGTGATGATTGTGGTGCGTGCTTTGTCTATTTCTAAACGCCTTCTAGAACCGCTGAGTCTGCTCTGGCTTAGTTTATTTGTGTGCACGGCGCTCCACGCCAGTGATAACCAGTGGCAAATCCACGCGCAGCCGGTTTTTCTTGCGCCGTTAGGCAATTCCACGCCACTTGAAGGCCAGATCGACACCATACTGGAAGACCAGCAGGGCTTTATCTGGCTGGTTGCAGCCAACGGTTTATGGCGCTGGGATTCAAAATCCCTGGTCCGCGCGCGATTTGAGGGCATGGATAGTGAAGCTCCCGCCCCCCAGGTAAACCACGGTTTCAGCGATGCCAAAGGTCGCATCTGGATTGGCACCAGCAACGGCTTATTCCGACTCACTCCTGGCACCACTTCGTTTACCGCTGTTGCGCACGACCTTCTGCAGGATATAACCGTGCAGGCTGGTGCAGCGATTAGCTTGCCACACACTGACATCGTTGTACTCGCCAGCGATCGAACGCTCTATCAGTTTGATACGGTATCTGCGCAGCTCAACCAGCTCCACATAGCACCCGATGCGCGGATCCACGCACTTTATGTAAACCCGGCCAATACACTTTGGGTAGGTACCGACAAAGGCTTGTATCACAGTGAGCTGACCAATAGCCGGTTTGCACCATTACAAACTGAACCAGACTTTCCTGAGGGTATCAGGGTCAGCACCGTTACCACCACAGTGAGTGGGAAACTCGTGGTTGGCACCGCTGCTGAAGGTTTATTTGTGCAGTCTGAAGGATCCGGGTTTAGCACTTACGCTCTCGCTCAGGACGATAGCCCCTGGCTATTTACGGTTACAGAAATTCGCCCTGACGTATTACTGATCGGTACCTTTGGTGATGGACTGATTGAGCTGGATTTAGCCAACCAGACAACACGCCGCTTCCGGCACAACCGTCTGTTACCAGCCAGCCTTAGCGATAATAATATCTGGTCGCTATTTCGTGACTCAAGAGGACTAGTGTGGGTTGGTAGTGGCGCAACACTCAATGTTTATGATGCCGGCAATATTGCTGTTTCACATATTTTTGGTGATAGCGGGCAACCCGAAGGCCTGATGAATCGGAAGGTCCATTCCGTTCAGGCGTTAGGAAATAAACTTATTGTAGGTTCCGGCGGACATGGCTTGGAGGAGTTCACCGCCGGGCAAGGCAGCACCCGGCAATTGTGGCCAAAGGGTACTGATCCGGTGGAAACGTTATTTGCTGATCCGGCGGGAAACCTTTACGCCTCGGCAAATTTCGCCTCGGTGATTATTCCTCAAGGCAGTGAACAGCCATTGCCACTTAAAATAGATGGCAGAAACGCATCCACTTTTACCACCGCTCTGGCCCACTCATCGGATGCCCTTTGGATAGGCGGCACCGATGGTTTATGGCAGCAGCCTGCGAATACCACTGAGCCTACCGTTCAGTTACTGCCCGAGTATTTTAGCGAGCGTCGCGTGGCATCGCTGCTGGTAACGCCCGATTCACTCTGGGTAGGCAGCTGGCAAGGCTTACTGCGCGGCAAGCTTAGTAAAGGACTGCTTAACAGTGAGGACATTGAAGCGGTAAAGCATCCACGCCTGGCACAACAATTTATTGCCGACTTATATGCCGATAGTCTCGGCCAGCTTTGGGTAGCAACCAGCGGTGCCGGATTATTTGTGCACACCACCGATAACCGCTGGCTTGAATTTACTACTGACGTTGGCCTGCCCGGCGACAACGTTATGGCCATCGCTGGTGAAAGCGATAAGCAGGTATGGGTAGGCACGTCCCGTGGCATTGCAGCCATTGATATTGAGCAAAAAATTCTGCGTGTAATTAGCGCTGGACCTGGCGCCGTAAACAGCCCTTACTCCCGTGCCGCGGCAACAATGACAGTAACGGGCGATCTGGTGTTCGGCGGTAAAAATGGCCTGACTATTATCTCTCCGGGAGCATTGCCGCGTAAGGTGAACCCTTTATCCCTTAATTTTACACAACTGGAAATAATTACCGCTGATAACCGAAAGGTTCATCCGGCGACCACACAGGCGCATATTGAAATCAGTGCGTTGCCCAAACGTATTTCTTTTGAGTTTGTCGCGCTGGACTACCTCGATCCGGAACATTTGCAATACCGCTATCGCATCACCGGCAGCGAGAATAACTGGACCCAACTCGATGCCGATCACCGGATTGTAACGCTCACCGATCCGGCTCCGGGCGATTACAAACTGGAACTACAATACTCCGACAACGGCACCACCTGGCAAAACACAACGCTTAGCCAGCGATTTACCGTGCTCCCCGCGTGGTATCAGACTATTTATACCAGTGTGGCCAGTCTGTTGCTGTTGGCCATAGCTATTTTTGTTTTGCATCAGTTAGGTCTGCGCCATTACAGGCACCGCCAGAATATGCTGGAACAAAAGATTACCGAGCGCACGACTGAATTGCTAACCGCAAACGAGAAACTCAGTGAACAAGCGCTGGCCCTTGAAAAAGCCAGCTTAACTGACGCACTGACCGGTTTACATAACCGGCGCTTTTTAAACCAGAACATGCAGCGTGATGTGAGCCGCATACATCGTTATTACAAAGACTGCGAGGCCACCAATAGGCGCCCCGGTAATAATTCAGATATGATATTTTTTATTATCGACCTGGATCATTTCAAACGCATTAACGATAACCATGGCCATCAGGCTGGTGATGCGGTGCTGGTAGAGACCCAAAGACGGTTATCAGCCATCTTTCGCGACACTGACTATCTGGTGCGCTGGGGTGGCGAGGAATTTCTGGCTGTGGTGCAGGATACACCCCGCGAAGAGGCTTACCTGTTGGCAGAGCGCATAGTCAAAGCCGTGAATGCCAGCGATATGAGCGTTAACGATCAGACCCGGTTAAAGGTAACCTGCTCAGTAGGATTTGCTGCTTATCCGCTTCATCAGCAACGCTACACTTTTTTCGACTGGCAAAGTACCGTTGGCATAGCTGATGCGGCGCTATATGGTGCCAAACGCCGTAATCGCGATACCTGGATGGGCATTACCGGCGTCCGGTCTTCGGTATCCGACAGTACCCTGGAACTTATCAAACAGCAGCCCGCGCGCATATTCGATCATGCCAACGTACTGGTTCGCCAGTAATGCAATGTCAGCTATGGTTTTTAATATACCGAATGGCCAGCATATCTATCGGTGTATTGCGGCCCCGGTACTGATAACGAATAAGGTGGGCCAGCTCAGAGTAAAGCGCGGTAATTTCGTCAGGCATCTTTGATGGTTGTTTATCCTGCATGTAATGGAACAGCAATTTAAGCTGATGTTCGCGAACCTGATAACGCACCAGGCGATTAAACGCAGCCTGCCAGTGCCGCCAGTTGGTAACACGAAGACCGTCAAAATAAAACTGCGCCGCTGGCACTACCTTTAACCTTTTACTGGGCGCAAATAACTGCTGGTATTCAATGCTGCCTTTGGTCAGGCAGGTTACCAGAAAGTCTTCGCCAATCAGCCCGGCGGGCAGAGTAATGGCCTCTTCGCGTATTTCGTTAACCAGCTCACCTCGCAGGGCATAAAGCGCCCCGGCCAGCCGCCCCCAACGCTGCATATTACCGAGCCATTTTACCCGGCTGCGACCATTGGCCGGCACCGCGGCAGTAGCCAGAACATGGGAAGTATTCTGTAACGGCGCTAACAGCTCTGGCAACGCATTATCAGCCAGATAAATATCACCATCAACAAACACGTGATAGTCGGCATCGCCGGATAATGTTTGCACATAATGATTCCAGCTGGCGGCTTTATCGGCCCTGTCCAGCCACACGCCAATCACCTCTGGCTGGTTAGCACTCAGCCGGGTCACCACACCGGCAGTATCATCAGTACAGCCGTTTACCAACACATAGATATACTGCAACCCCTCACCGGCTTGCGCCAGAATGCTTTCAAGACAGCGGGTGATCCGCCGCGCTTCGTTATGGGCGAATACCACTACATTGTAGGAGGGAGTACCTGACATACTTGTCCTTTTTTTAATCATCTTATACCAATCTACCGGGTATAACTGCCAGTTACAAATTCGTTCGCGTCAGCTTTTTGAATACCTCATGCACAACTAAGCTTTGAGCTTGTTATTTGACACAGACGGTATGGATTAATAAGCTCGCCACGACTGGCAAGGCAAGAACTCAAAGTTAACTCGTTGAAGTTATTAAGACTCTGGTATTTTAATTGAGGATAAGATTTAATAGCAGTCACGTTTAGAAGATTACCAGGTAGTAAGGGATTAAACATGAAACAACAGGGGTTTACGTTAGTAGAGCTGATTGTGGTTATTGTGATTTTGGGTATTTTGGCGGTGACTGCCGCGCCACGATTTATTGATTTTCAGGGGGATGCCCGCAAAGCTACGCTGCAAGGGGTAAAATCGGCCCTGCAAGGCGGTTCACAACTGGTGTATGCCAAAGCGGCCATCGCCGGTATTCAGCGCTCTGACGACGACAACCTGCAAATTAACGGTAGTACGGTTTACACCGTTTATGGCTACCCAGCTATTCGTGACGTGGTGACAAACTTAAGCGCTTGGGCCGACATCAACGGCAGCGGTAGTGGCAACAACACCGACTTCCGCATAGGTGTATCCACTGACTCAGCCCCGGCCGCTGTAACCGAAACCGATCAGTTTGCAATTCTGCCAAGCGGTGTCGGCTCAACTGAAAGCTGCAAAGTGATCTACGAAGAGGCCCAAACCGAAGGCGGCAGCCCCACCATTACTGTTTTAGACAGCGACTGCTAAACCGACGAGAAGTTTAATATCTGGCGTGTAAACCAAGCGCCAGATAGCTCACTTTTTGCGAATAATTATATAGCTCATCCAAGTAGCCATTGTGATACCTCACAACCATGGGCACCGCAAAAAGTTCTAACTCAGGCAGATTAAATAAGCTGGCTATACCACGCCCTATCGGAACATCAATATAGTAACGAAGATCGAATGTATTCCGCTTAAAAGGACTTTCCCCAATAAGTTGCCCGGTTCTATAAGTAATACGAAATGCTGTATCCACATCACCGATAAAGAACGGTGCATTGATATCTATTTCAGTACCTACATAGTCTTTTAATTCCGCAGTTACTCTTTCCCGCCACCAAATCTGGTCTTCAGGCTCTTTATCGAGTTGATGTCTTACTTTGGCAAAGATCGAAATACAATTGAAACGACTGCTACAATCCTCATGACCTCCTATACCCAATTGGTAGTTCGCACCAAAAGCGGCGAAATTATTAGAACGACTAATAGTCTGTTGAGCCATTTCAAATATATCGGATTCTGATACGTCTTCGTCCCCCTCATAATCCAGAGCAAAGGCACTTAATTCACTTTGCAGCCTCTCCAATGTGTCGGTAACCTGACCGTTTGATTCATGCTCCAGCGAAATAAACCATGATGACAAACCTGTTTTTTCCGGGTCCCAAATTCTGGTGTAGAAGATGCTGGGATTATGACGTGTGGTTACCACTGGACTGGAATTACGAGTTAGTGCAAAAAAATCGAACTCTCCCTGATAAGCTATTGCGACAGCATACTCAGCTTTATTTCCTTGCGGTACCGGTGTATTCGTCATCAGATAGCGAAAGCCCAGGCTTACATCCGCATGACGTCGGGTTCCTTCTGTATCTGTGTAACGAACGAGGACCTCATTATCACCCCATTGGGCAAACTTACTAATATATTCAGTCTCAGATTTACCGGTTCGTTCACGTTTGATTTTATCTGTAATCTCTACCGATTGCGTTGCAGCGAGAGCAGCCCCTGATAAAAAAATGCAGAGCAGTGCCAGTATTTTCATAATTGTTTTCCTTGAGTTGATATCTCATCACGCGGAACTTCATTACGTCATGTACTGCTATTAATCTAAAAAACGTGGTGCAATGTTGGAATGAATTCTCTCACCGAATTTTTGTGGGAATTAATCGTCTCAAACTCTGCAACTAACCCTTCAACCGCTTTATGCTATGCTATCTTCTCGAGGCTGGTTGCGTTGTACAGTGCCGATATTCGACTAAACAACCCATGGGGTAAGACCATGCCCAAATTTAAGCATCCCGGCGTTTATATTCAGGAAATCCCCACTATCAATACCAGTATCGTTGCTGTCCCAACTGCGGTACCGGCGTTTATTGGCTATACGCAAAGCGCTGCGCGCCAGAAGGATGGCGACTTACACCTGACCCCAACAAGAATCAGCTCATTTGAGGAGTACTGCCGGTTATTCGGCCAAAGTGAAGCTGAGCCTCTGCATCTGGAACTCACATCCACGCCCGGTGGCATAGTGTTAAAAAATACATCGCCAGTATTGCCCCGCCAGATGATGTGGTATGCCATCAGACTGTTTTTTGATAACGGCGGTAGTGAGTGCTACGTGGTATCTGCAGGTAATTATCAAACACCGCTTACTCTTTCGGCCCTGTGTGATGGAGTGCAGGCCACGGCAAAGGTGGATGCAATAACCCTGCTGATTGCGCCTGAGAGTGTGCTGCTGGCAGCAAACGATTACCAACAGTTAGTCAAATTAATGTTATCCCAATGCGGCAGATTAGCCGACCGTATGGCACTGTTCGACTTGCCGCACGGGGATAAAACTTTGAACGCGTCTCTGTTAAACACTAACCGCGCATATCTGGGTAACACCCAGCTTGATTTTGGCGCGTGTTATTACCCTTTTTTAACCACCACCCAACGCTGGCAATCTGCCCGTTACCCTCAACACATAATGGTTAGCCTCGATAACGGCAAGACTACCCAGCTTAGCCAGCTAAAAGCCGACGATCCCGCGCTATTCAAGGTGATTAATTCTCTGCTGGCTGATCTTTATGTTACCTTACCGGCTTCTGTTGCTGTAGCCGGAGCCATTGCCCTGGTCGATACCACTGAAGGCGTATGGAAAGCCCCCGCGAATGTGCAACTGCGTGGCATCAAACACCCAATGATAAGCGTTTCTGACACTGCAAATGAGGCGTTAAATACCGATGCTTCTACCGGTAAATCCATTAATGCGATCCGGGAATTCAGCGGTCGTGGAGTTCGCATTTGGGGAGCGCGCACACTGGCTGGTAATGATAACGAGTGGCGCTACATCAGCACCCGGCGTTTAGCCAATATGGTACAGGAGTCGGTGCAAAAATCGCTCAGTTGGGCCGTATTTGAGCCTAACGACACCAATACCTGGGCCCGGATTACACATTCGGTTGAGCAATTCCTTATCAGTTTATGGAAACTCGGAGCACTAACTGCCACCAGCCCCGATGAAGCGTTTTATGTGCGCTGTGGCCTGGGCGCAACCATGACTGCCAACGATATACACCAGGGCGTAATGAACATCGAAATTGGTATGGCAGTTATCAGGCCAGCAGAGTTTATAATCCTCAGGCTTCAGCTTCATTCTCAGCAGGCCTGAAGCCGGTTTGAGCTTTTTAGTGATGCCCGGTATTGTTCGCTTTTCAAGCTTGAAAAATAGCGTATATTACGCTCAAACAACTGCACCAGACTATTAGCGCTCTGGTATAAAAAACCTTTAGCAATCATCGAAGAAGGAACCCCTGTGACAGCGACGCCATGTTTAAAAGTGTTGATTATTGATCACAATAAACCCCGGCTGATTACCACCCAACAGTATCTGGAATCGGTGGTCTCAGTGCTCGACCGCAGCGATTTATCACTGGAGTTTCTGGCCGTTAACTCGGAGTCAGCGGCGGTCACCGAGCTCGACAATGATGGCGATATTCAGGCGGTGTTACTGAGCTGGGAAACCCTTGGCGACAGTCTGCGCGATTCATCCATTATCGATGCGATTAAATCCCGGCGTCTGGAAGTACCGGTGTACGTGACCGGTGAAGATGAAGTGGGCTTTGATATCGTTAGTCGTTCGAGCAAAATTGAAGCTTTTTTTGCGCTGCATGATATCGCTTCAGATCCGGAGTCTTGCCTGGCATATATCATCAATGATTTTGACGATCGAAGCGAAACACCGTTCTGGACGGCTTATAAAAAGTATGCGGTAGAAACCAACGATTCCTGGCACACGCCGGGGCACAGTGGTGGCGCCAGTTTCCGCAGTTCAAGCTACATCAACGACTTTTATAAGTTCTTTGGTCGCAACATGTTTATCAGCGATCTGTCGGTCAGTGTGGACTCTTTAGGCTCATTATCAGACGGCACCAACGCCATTGGTAAAGCGCAAAACCTGGTAGCTAATACCTTTGAGGTTAAGCACTCTTACTTTGTTACCAACGGCTCTTCCACGTCCAATAAAATTATCCTGCAAACCCTGCTTCGGGAAGGGGATAAAGTTATTGTCGACCGAAACTGCCATAAATCCGTGCACTACGGGATTGTGCAGGCCCGCGCCCTGCCCCTGTATCTCGACAGCATTCTGGATCCTAAATACGGTATTTTTGCACCGCCTTCGCTAAGCCAGCTAAAAGCGTTTATCAGTGACAATAAAGACGCCAAACTGATAGTGCTGACCGGCTGCACCTACGATGGCCTGCTAACCGACTTAAAGCAGGTTGTGGATTACGCTCACCAGTTCGACATTAAAGTGTTTATTGATGAAGCCTGGTTTGCTTACTCGCTGTTTCATCCGCAATACCGGGAGTACTCGGCCATTAATGCCGGCGCAGATTACGTTACCCACTCTGCTCACAAGGTGGTTTCGGCATTTTCCCAGGCTTCATACATTCACATTAACGATCCGGACTTCGACAAGGATTTCTTTAAAGAAATTTACGCCATTCATACCAGTACTTCTCCCCAGTACCATCTGATCGCGTCGCTGGATGTGTGCCGTAAACAGCTGGAAATGGAAGGCTTTAAAGTTATTAATAACCTGCTTAATCATGTGCGGGAATTTAAGGAGCAGGCGGCTAAATTTAATCGTATCCGTATTTTAGGCAAAGACGACTTCCGGCAGATGTTCAGCCATTTTGAGGCGGATAATATTGGCCACGATCCGCTTAAAATTCTGATAGATATCTCTGCGCTTTCCTACTCCAATCAGGAAATCCACCGCTTTCTGATGGATGAAGTGGGCCTGGAGATCGAAAAGTTTACCCACAGTACACTACTGGTGTTACTGACCTTTGGCGGGATGCGCTCTAAAATAGTACGCTTGTATAACGCGTTGAATAAGCTCGATGCCGGGCATGTGTCATTACGTAAAAGTAGTCGCCAGAAAGAATTGCCCAGTAAGATCCCTCCTATCAGCCTGGCCATGCTGCCTTCCGATGCATTTTTTGGTAAAAGAGAAACGGTTCCTCTGCAAGACAGCGTAGGCCGAATTGCGGCGGCGCTGATCACCCCCTATCCGCCGGGAATCCCTTTGCTGGTGCCAGGGCAAACCATAGAAGCCGAACACATCAATTATCTTAATGCCCTGTCGAGCCAGAAGCTCACCATTCAGGGCCTGATTGACGGTGATATTTACGTGCTGGAAAAGTAATTCAAGCGGGTTGTCATTAAGAACTATGGCAACCCTTTTTTTCTTACCATAGCAAGCTCGCCATTCTCCAGTAGGCAGTCCTGCTGGTATAAATTAATTATTTTCATACTGGTTACACCATTGGTCGGTAAAATATGAACTATATTTATTAGCAGACTTTGAAGAATAACGGTCGCAAACAGCTGATTAAGTATCATTTATTACTCCTAAGTTGTAATTAACCCATTCTAATTGCTTCAGAGAACACGTATTTTGGTTAAAGTTTAAGTTGTTTGAAGTGACGGATGAGCAGTAAGCGCCACTGATTATTGTAATGAACAAAAAGTGAAGCGAAGTATGAACCTAGCGCAATTAGTGCAACAAGCAGAATCCGTCTTTGTATTACCTGAATCGGTAACCCGGTTAAAATCCTGTATCGATGATGAATCGTCAAGCCTCGACGACGTAGCTGAAATTATCAGCTTTGATCCCACGCTCACTTCGCAGTTACTAAAAATTGCCAACAGCGCGCTGTATAATTTTACTTCGCCCATCGAAACGGTAACCAAAGCGGTACAGGTTATTGGCACCCGCGCTACCTATGACTTAGCCTTGTCCTACGGTGTTTCTCACACCCTGAAAACGGTTGAAACGACCATTATCGATATCGACCGCTTCTGGGAGCAAAGCGTAAGCTGTGCCTTACTGGCCAAACACCTGGCAGAAAAAAAGCGTATCAGAGAATCAGAGCGTTTCTTTGTGAGTGGATTACTGCATAACATTGGCGAACTGGCCATGATAAAAGTGGCGCCCGACATGGCTAAGCGTTGCCTGAATACCGATAAAGACACCTCCTCCATCTATCTGCAAAAAGAAGTCATGGGCTTTACCTATTGCGATTTTTCTGCGGCGCTGATTAAAGACTGGGGATTACCACCCAGTATCTACCGACCTATCGCTTCGTTACTGGAAACCGAACTCAGTCAGTTAGATACCGACGCTCTAATCGTAAAACAAGCCTATTTGCTGGCGCAGGATAATGTGAATGCCGATATCAACGTAGGATACCCACCGATTGGCCCGGCTTTACTGGCGGCACTAAAACTGACAGAAGACGACGCCGAAGAAGCTCTGGATGAAACCAACATGCAGCTCATCAGCGTGATCCAGTTGTTTAATCCCAGTGCCTTTAATATCTTTTAATTAAATGCCCCAAGGTAAGGAGTCTGTGCTATAGATATAGGCAACATTGATTGCCCGATATAGCAAAACATGGACTTACTGAAACTTCGCCATTACGGCTTCATTTTTATTATTTTACTGCTGGCAGGCTGTGTCACCACCATTGGCAGAAGTTTTCAAAAACTCGAAGCGCCGCAGATAATTCCTGGAGAAACAACCGCTCAGGATATCATCGGGCTGTTGGGCGAGCCGACCACGAAAAACACCTTAAACCCGGGAACGGCCTATAACTATATTCATCACAATCGCAATGCCAAAGCGGTTAATCCTGATGAAGTGGCAACCCGCTTTCAGACTTTCAACTTTAACAACAAAGACATTCTGACTGGTTATCAGTTTGGCAGTTCTTTTGTCGAAGACAGTACACTTTTTAACACTGATAACGTAAAGAAAATTAGCAATGGTGATAGCAAATCTCAGGTGTTAAGGGTAATGGGCAGCCCATCCGGTATTGAGCGCTATCCTCGTGACCCTAAGTATGCCTATGTGCTCGTCTACAGCTATCCCACAACTACACACTCAGATAGCACTTTCAGAATGGTAAACAGCGTAGTTAACGTTGTTTTCGGTCACAACGAGCAGGTGGTTCGGGTAGAAACATTTAACCTGAACACTGATTAGTACTTTTATAAATATCACAAGGATGTAACGATGAAAAACGCTGTTACTCTGGCCATCCGCCTCGGTTTAACCCCATTTATTTTGTTGGGTTTTACCACTTTTGTACATTCTCAGAGTGAAGAGAAATCAGATGATATAGAAGTAGTGGATGTTGTTGGCCAACGGCCCTTGAGTTACTACCGAAAACAGTTGCTGGAAACCGAACTCGCATTTTACGACATGTACAATGCCTTAACAGATGAGAAAGAGTTCAAAATCAGATGCAGAATAGAAAAGCCATCGGGTAGCCATATTGCTCGCAAGGTTTGCTACCCACAATACGAACTCTCTGCACTTGCATATGAAACTCAAATCGCCATGATCCCTAAAGCTCAGGAGACTCGGGGCATAATAGAACCGCTGCCGACTTCTGCAGGCGTAAAAGAATTGGTGAAAAATGAAAAAAAAGCTGCCACTGAGCATTTGATGAAGCTCTTGACCGAAAACCCTGAACTTCTCGAACAATATCAAGATCTAATCGCGGACATGGCAAGATTTAAACAAGCGAAAAACGAACGTCAGCAGTCCAGATAAGGTGATTACTGTAGTAATGGGATATCGCTGAAAGCGAGGGAGAGATTGGTCGGTGTGAGAGGATTTGAACCTCCGACCCCTGACACCCCATGACAGTGCGCTACCAGGCTGCGCTACACACCGACCGAAAGAGCGAGTAAGTCTACTCAAATTTGTTCACAATGCAACGAGAATTAACAATAAGCCTGTTTAAGCGCTCAAATGCTAACCACCTTTGCTTATTTCTACGGCAAATCACGTAGTTACCACTTTCTTAATACCACTATTTATCAGGCTAGCGTTACGTAACACACCGCAGTGACTACTAAAGCCACCAGCACGTTTAGCATTATGCCTTCTCTCGCCATTGTTTTTATATCGAACTTTTCTGTCGAATATGCAATGGCGTTAGGTGCGGTTGCTACTGGCAACATGAAGGCACAACTTGCGCTTATGGCAGCGGGGATCATAAGTAGTTTGGGGTCTACGCCCACCGCAATACCAGCGGCGGCGAGGATTGGCATAAGCAAGGTAGAGGTTGCAGTATTAGAGGTAATTTCAGTAAGAAACGTAACAAACAAGCAAATACCAAGAACAAGCAGTAACACAGGTAAGGTGGCTAGGCCGGTTAACCAAGAACCCATTAAAACGCTTAGGCCCGATGACATAAAGGCTTTGGCAATACAAATACCACCAGCGAACAACAGCAACATCCCCCATGGAATATCGTTTGCCGTTTTCCAATCAAGCAGCTTGTCGTTGTTGCCTTTGGCGTCTACTTCGCCATTATCGTTTCCGCTGTTGGTAAAGAACATAGCAGCAACACCTGCTACAGCAATGGTGCTGTCGCTGATTGTAGTTACGCCAATCCAAGCGGTCCAAAAAGGTCTAAAAATCCACGCCAACGCTACGGTGCCAAATATAGCAAGCACACGCTTTTCGGCCTTCGTCCAAGTGCCTGGCACGGGCAAATCTATGTTGCCCACTTCTTTTATACCGCGCGCTAACCAGAAGGCCATGACAGGCACACCTAAAATTACAATTGGTACACCGGTTTTCATCCAGTCAAGAAAGCTGTATTCAATACCTTGAGTCTCTTCATACACGCTCATAAAGATTATGTTAGGTGGCGTTCCAATTGGTGTCCCTACCCCGCCCAAGCTTGCCGAATAGGCAATACCTAGAATGAGTGCCACCCCAAATCGCGGGTTATCTACAGCGTTAATAATAGCAATGGCCATTGGAAGCATCATAAGTACTGTGGCCGTATTGCTGATCCACATGCTCAGTACGGCAGTGGTTAACATAAAACCCAACACCAGTTTGAGGGGGCTGCCGCTTCCCGTTATACGAAGCATGTAAATCGCAAATCGCTTGTGCAAGTTAGCGCGCTCCAGCCCTTTTGACAGCATAAAGGCAGCCATAAGTAGGATAATTACGTGACTTCCCAGCGCTGACGCAGCCTCGCTGTGAGACAACACGCCAAATAATGGGAACAGTGCAAAAGGTAATAGTGAGGTAGCTGGAATGGGAAGCGCCTCGGTTACCCAAAGCACCGCTACAAATAACGTGATGGCAGCAGTAAAAACAATGTCGCTTGGCTGGTCAATGGCCCACAAGCCTACGCCACTTAGCACGGAGGCAAACAACGCAAAAAGGATAATGCTGTTCTTGCGTGTTGGCTTTCGTTGTTGAATTTCTGAAGAGGGTTCAGGGTTTGTGTGCATAGCGCTTCCCACTACTGATAGCTTTATTATAAGTACTCGGGCTTTAACCCTTGTTATCGCTTATCTATTTTCTATCAGTATTTAACGGGAAACGCACGAGGCTTTTCCAAAAAAATCTTGTTTTTTCAGGTTGTCTTTCTTACTTGCTCTGGTCATCCGACGAGATGCGGCTTGCTACTGCGCCAGCTTGGCCTTTGTATTTAGCATCGACCCTTGCATTGTAAGGCTTTTCAGCTGGCGCCGATAACACCTCAAAACTCAGCGCTCCAATTTTCATTTTAGGGCGAAGCGCTAACGGCAGTTTACCGCTATTGTAAAATTCAAGTACGATATTGCCAGACCAACCCGGATCGATTCTATGCGCGGTAACGTGCACCATTAAACCTAACCGAGCAAGCGATGAGCGCCCGTCTAGCCATCCGACAATATTGTCTGGCAACGTGACTGATTCATGTGTTATTGCAAGTGCTAGTTCACCTGGGTGTAGAAAGAAGGCTTTACCCTCTTCTAACACAATTTCATCGCTCATCACGTGGTCAAGCGCTTCTTGAACTTGAATTTTTGGGCCACTCAAATCGATAAACGGTGCTTGGTGATCTTCAAACACTCGAAATTTGTTACCTAATCGGATATCCACCGTTACACCGCTAATCTGATCGTAGTCAGGTGTAGGGTCGATTTTAATTTTTCCATCTTGTAGATGTTGGTAGATATCGCGGTCGCACAAGCGCATGGTGTAATCCTCATTTCATTAGGCCGCTATTATGCGGATGTCACTGCTTGCATTCAACTGCTCAAAGGCTTGTTTTACTTGCTTTTGTGCAATTTTTAAAAAGTTTTAGCTAATTTTGAATTTACACCCTTTAATAGGCGCTCGTTCCTTCTGCATCTACTTCAAAAACTCGGCATTCATGACTAACCTTTTAATCTATGCCTTCCCTACTATACCGATCGGATCGCCTTTTATATGTTTAGCAGCCCCTTTTCGCGGCTCAACGGTCAAGGCTAGCTGCATAGACAGTGCTCGCGCTGCCTCGCGATAGCTTTCACTCAAGTCGCTTTCAGGTGAGGAAACTAATAAAGGCGTTCCAGCATCACCATGCTCGCGTATATGAATATCAAGTGGAAGCTGACCTAAAAGAGGCAGGCCGTGACGCTCGGCAAGCGCCTCACCACCGTCTTTTGAAAACACGTAATCTCTTGTTCCGCAAGCTCTGCATTGGTAATAGCTCATGTTTTCGATAAGCCCTAGCACCGGCACGTTTACTTTCTCAAACATGCTTATGCCTTTTTGAGCATCCGCTAATGCTAAATCCTGCGGCGTAGTAACTACCACAGATGCAGTTAGCGGCACTTGCTGGGCCATAGTAAGTTGAATATCGCCGGTACCTGGCGGCATATCTACGATTAAGTAATCGAGTACAGGCCACAGCGTTTCATCTAATAACTGCTTGAGCGCTCGGCTTGCCATAGGCCCACGCCATACTGCTGCATCTTCCTGAGGAACTAAATAACCGATAGAATTCGCCGCCAACCCATGTGCCATAAGTGGCTGCATGTGCTTGTTGTCTTCACTTTCAGGGTGTGCATCAGGGTTGCCCAACATAATGGGAATAGACGGCCCATAAATATCGGCATCTAGAATACCCACCTTTGCGCCTTCCTGCATAAGCGCAAATGCTAAATTGATACTCGTTGTGGACTTACCTACCCCACCTTTGCCCGAGGCTACCGCAATGATGTTTTTAATATTGGTAACCGGTGCTACTTCAGTTTCGCCACTTGCCACCATCTGTTTGAACGTGAGCTGGTCAGCACCGAGCTTCCCTTTTAGCTGCGTGACCACTTCTTGCTTGAGGGTGTTTAATTGGGTAGCAATACAAAATGGCAAGGTAACCGTAACGCCCGCATCTTCTTTTTCTGGCTGACTAAAAGCACACCATGGCAAAGTATCGTCTTCATCTAATGAAAAATACTTGGCCAAAATAGCAGCAACTTTTTTAGTTAACGGCTCTGCTTTGCGAGAAAAGAACATAAAATGCCTTACTAGTAGTAGAATTGTGTGAATTACGTAATGCAAAAAACGCGGTTTTCCGCTAGTATTTGCAGCCATTTTGAAACGCAAAGAATCAATAACGTCATTATGTCAGAAAAACGCCGAATTCTGGTAACCAGTGCGTTGCCATACGCAAATGGCTCTATTCATTTAGGCCACTTGCTAGAACACATTCAAACCGACATCTGGACTCGTTTTCAGCGCCTTCGCGGAAACGAATGTTACAGTGTTTGCGCAGACGATGCACACGGTACGCCGGTTATGCTTAAAGCCCAAGAGCTTGGTATTACACCAGAAGAAATGGTGGCAAGAACCCGTGCTGAACATCACCAAGACCTTGTTGATTTTCACGTTAACTACGACAACTACTATGTAACCCATTCGCCAGAAAACAAGGCGCTGTGTGAAGAAATTTACACACGCTTAGATAACGCTGGCTACATCAGTAAGCGCACCATTAACCAATTGTTCGACCCTGAAAAAGAAATGTTCTTGCCGGATCGTTTCGTTAAGGGCACTTGCCCAAGCTGTGGCGCAGAAGATCAAAACGGCGACAGCTGCGACGTGTGTGGTGCAACCTACAGCCCGACTGAAGTGAAAAACCCACGCAGCGTCGTATCGGGTGCTACACCAGTACTGCGTGAGTCTGAGCACTTCTTCTTTGACCTACCAAAATTTGAAGGCATGCTTAAGGAATGGATCCGCTCTGGTGCCCTGCAGGAAGAAATGGCTAACAAGCTGCAAGAGTGGTTTACTGAAGGTCTTCAACAGTGGGACATCAGCCGTGATGCGCCTTATTTCGGTTTTGAAATTCCAGGTGCGCCTAACAAGTTCTTCTACGTATGGGTAGATGCGCCGGTTGGCTACATGGCGAGTTTCAAAAACTTCTGCGACCAGAACAACCTAGAGTTTGATGACTTCTGGAAGGCCGACTCTGAAGCAGAGCTTTACCACTTTATTGGTAAAGATATAACCTACTTCCACTGTCTGTTCTGGCCTGCCATGCTAGAAGGCGCGGGATACCGTAAGCCAACTGGTGTAAACATTCACGGTTTCGTCACCGTAAACGGTGCGAAAATGTCAAAGTCGCGCGGTACTTTCATAAAAGGCCGTACTTACCTTGACCATCTTAATCCAGAATATCTGCGTTACTACTTTGCATCTAAGTTAGGCGACGGTGTTACCGACATCGACCTAAACTTTACTGACTTTGCACAAAAAGTGAATTCAGACCTTGTAGGTAAAGTGGTTAACATAGCAAGCCGCTGTGCAAGCTTTATTACCAAGCGTTTCGACGGCAAATTATCTGACAACGTGATTGAGCCTGAATTGATTGCCGAGTTCCAAAACGCGTCTGAAAGTATTGCTGCCCTTTTCGAGAAGCGCAAGTATCACCAAGCTGTACGTGAAATTATGGCCCTTGCTGATAAAGCAAACCAGTTCATCGATAACAACGCACCTTGGGTAACCATTAAAGACGAAACCAAGCAGCAATTTACACACGATGTATGCTCGCTCGGTATCAACATGTTCCGTCTGTTGGTTATTTATTTGAAGCCTGTACTGCCAGTACTTGCGGAAAAAGCAGAAGAATTCTTAAACGATAAGTTCGACTGGAATTCACTGCAAACCCTATTGAAAGGCCACGCCATCAACAAATTTAAGCCGATGATGCAGCGTGTAGAAATGGAGAAAATTGACGCCATGGTTGAAGATTCAAAAGAAAGCCTAGCGCCAGCAGCACCCGCTATCGACCCAGACAGCCCGCTAGCTAAAGATCCTATCAGCGAAACTATCTCGTTTGATGATTTCGCAAAGGTTGATTTGCGTATTGCACGTATCGCTAACGCTGAGCACGTAGAAAAAGCTGACAAGCTTCTACGCCTAGAGCTAGATTTAGGCGGCGAAACTAGGCAAGTTTTCGCTGGTATTAAGTCGGCTTACTCACCAGAAGCGCTTATCGGTAAGCACACGGTAATGGTAGCTAACTTAGCGCCACGCAAAATGCGCTTTGGTATGAGTGAAGGCATGGTATTAGCCGCTGGCCCTGGCGGCGACGAGCTATACATTCTTGAGCCGCACGAAGGTGCAAAGCCTGGTATGCGCGTTAAGTAAGGCACTTTAAGAAACCTACAGGCGTTTAGGGCTTCTATCTATAGCGCCCTTGCCCATCCACTCATAAAAGCCGCGACAGTTTCAGATGTCGTGGCTTTTTTATTTTGTGCTTTTTCACTTCGTTTGTTTTGTCGACTGCTCGCTCCTCACAATCTGAGGAAAAATGCTCTGTAATCTTAGCGACGTGAGTGATTTAAGGTAGAGGCTCTTACACTGGCGCCTACTGCAGAAAAGCTGGGTTTTAAGTTCCGCTTGGGTTTGATTGCCGTCATAGGAATAACCCGCTTCTTCGCTAAAATCACATAAACTGCGCTGCACCAAGGTAAATAAGACGCTAAATACTCTTGAAGCTTAACCGCCCCCTTCCACCGTTGCTGAAAGAAGAGCGTTGAAAACAATACTTGGCGCTGTTCTACTATTTCAAAGCCAAGTAGCTGTAACCAGTCTTTAATTCGATATGAGGTGAAAAAGCGCGCATCGTGAAGTACGTTGCCACGCTTTACCGGTAAGTACTTAGCAATGCCTGCCAAGCTCAGTGGATTAAAGCCACTTATAATAACGTACCCGTTTTGCGTAATAACGCGGTCTACTTCTCTTAAGATTTCGTGGGGATCTTGTGCGAAATCTAATTCATTAGCCAACAGAAAGCCATCAATGCTGTTTTCCGAGAAAGGCAGTCGATGTGACTGCCCCACTATTGTGTTACCTCTACTTTTCTTTACGTCACCATATTCGCAGTCTTTAAAGGCGTGGCTAGAGGCTTTGCTTTCACATGTGTTTGTATCCGCCCCATTAAGCTCACACTGTCCGCTTAGCTCGCTGTCGAATGGAACATGGTTAATATGATGCCGTATTGGGCTGCTATCTAGATTAATTTCGGCGCTAAGCGTACCTAATTTTGCAAAGTGATAGCCAAAAATGCGCTCTGCATAATCGCTGCATACGTTGTTGACCGCAGTACGTATATGTTCGCCAGCGGGAAAATCTCCCCAATTTGTGGGGTAGCGAGGTGGTTTGGCTTTAAACGCCGATTTCATTATCACTGCGCGCTCTTTGGTTGCTCTGCTGTCCACAAGCCCCTATAGTAACGCATAATTCTACCTACACAAGCAGGTACAAAAATGACGTCAGAAACATTTCCTTCAAACATAGCCGTTCACCCTATTCCCGCATTCACTGATAACTATATTTGGTGCCTTCACGATGATGCTAATGCCATTGTTGTCGATCCGGGTGATGCTGAGCCAGTGTTAGCTTTTATTAAAGCAAAGAGATTAACGCTTAGCGCCGTACTTATAACGCATCACCACAGAGATCACACAGGTGGTATTGCAAAGTTGGTATCGGCTGTACCCGACCTTCCTGTAATTGGTCCGCGAGGTAATCATATACGCGGCATCACCAAATCGGTGTCTCAGGGAGATACGGTATCGCTTCCTGTTCTGAAGTTGTCACTGCAGGTAATGGAAGTCCCTGGACATACCCTTGACCATATCGCGTTCTTTGGACATGGCGCTTTGTTTTGTGGCGATACCTTGTTTTCTGCTGGTTGTGGGCGATTATTTGAAGGCTCACCGGAGCAAATGCATCACTCGCTAAACAAGCTCAAGCGCCTGCCTGATAGCACAAAAGTTTACTGTACCCATGAGTACACCCAGGCGAACGTTAAGTTTGCGCTAGCAGTTGAGCCCAACAATATAGCGCTGAATGAGTATGCAGATTGGGTAGCTTCTATGCGTGAACAAAACCTACCCACGCTGCCAAGTAACCTTAAAGAGCAGAAAAATATAAACCCATTTTTACGCGCCCATGAACTTTCTGTAAAAACTGCTGCCGAAGCGTATTGCGAAAATAACCTAGCCGACGATGTGGCAGTCTTTGCTGCAGTTCGCCGCTGGAAAGATGAGTTTTGATGCATTATTAAGCCGTTTATCGTAATATTGACGGTTTGCAGTGCTCCAAGAGGTTTCTTCATATATGCAGTTGAAGTTTTTCCCTCTATCGCCCTTGATATTGGCGATAGGTTTAACGGGTTGTCAGTTAACCGATAATAATAACGAC
>JAAFAI010000047.1 GCA_018222405.1 Gammaproteobacteria bacterium
ACCGAGCGACCTTATTATCATTCCTCACAGAATATTTCGGTCCTGAAAGCATTTCAGCTTTCGGCCTATCCACAGTATTAATCGACTGTGACACGATATAGATGGCGTCCCCTAGGGGATTCGAACCCCTGTTACCGCCGTGAAAGGGCGGTGTCCTAGGCCTCTAGACGAAGGGGACAGAAATTTTGTTAGTGAAGCCTTGCTTCACTAAATTTCTGTAAGGCGAGGTAAGCTCTGCGTAACCGAGCGACCTTATTATCATTCCTCACAGAATATTTCGGTCCTGAAAGCATTTCTGCTTTCGGCCTATTCCACGACATACATCATGAAAAGAAATTTGGTGGAGCCAGGCGGGATCGAACCGCCGACCTCTTGCATGCCATGCAAGCGCTCTCCCAGCTGAGCTATGGCCCCAAATTGCGTTACGGGTGTCGTTGACTTTGTCGATGACTGTTCCGTGACAGCGGGGCGCATTCTAGATAGCACGCCCCATCATGTCAACGCTTTTTTTAGGAATTTTCTCTGTTTGCTATAAAAGTGAGCGCCTTGTTTATTCTCTCGACAATTTTGTCCTGAGATAACAGATTTAGCGTCACATCCAGCGACGGTGAATTACCACTTCCGGTGGCCGCTACGCGCAGTGGCATGCCCACTTTACCCATACCTACGCCTAATTCTTCTGCCGTCTCGTTAATGGCCGCCTGAATGGTTTGCGGATTCCAATCACTGATGGCAGCAAGTTTTTGTTGAACCAGTTCCAGTGCTTCTCTCGCTACCGGACGTAAATGCTTTTTGGCAGCGTTAGCGTCAAACTCTTCGTAGTCCTGATAGAAGTAGGCACTAATTTGCGCCAGTTCTTTTAAGGTTTTAACGCGGTCGGCCTGAATGGCGATCACATCGGTAAGTGCTGGGCCGTTGTCCAGAGAGATCCCCTGCTGTTCAAAATGCCAGCTTGCGTGACTGGCAACTTCTTCTGCAGGCAAACTTTTAATGTAGTGTTGGTTTAGCCACACCAGTTTTTCGGTGTTAAATGCAGAGGCGGACTGACCAATGGCATCAAGACTAAATAACTCAATCATTTCCTGTTCAGAAAAAATTTCCTGATCGCCATGGGCCCAGCCAAGGCGAACCAGATAGTTCTTAACCGCCTGTGGCAGGTAACCGTCATCACGATATTGCATTACACTAACCGCACCATGACGTTTGGATAGTTTTTTACCGTCATCACCCAGAATCATCGACACATGCGCGTATTCTGGTACCGGCGCGCCCAGCGCTTTTAAGATATTAATCTGGCGCGGCGTGTTATTAATATGATCTTCGCCACGCACAACATGGGAGATCCCCATATCCCAGTCATCCACTACCACACAGAAGTTATAGGTTGGCGTGCCGTCTGAACGCTGGATTATTAAATCATCCAGTTCAGTGTTGCTGATTTCGATACGGCCACGAACGTGGTCGTCAAATACCACACTACCCTCCAGCGGGTTTTTAAATCGAATAACGTAAGGCTGACCTTCGGGATGATCGGTGCGCTCACGCCAGGTCCCCGGGTAACGAGGTTTTTCGCCATTCTCTTTTTGCTGTTCGCGAATAGCATCCAGCTCTTCTGCCGGCATGAAGCACTTATACGCTTTACCTTCATCCAGCATCGTTTGAATGATGGCTTTATAGCGGTCGAACCGCTCTGTTTGATAGTACGGCCCTTTGTCCCAGGTTAAACCTAACCATTCCATGCCATCCAGAATTGCTTGTTTGGCTTCTTCGGTTGAGCGTTCGATATCGGTATCTTCGATACGTAATACAAACTCTCCGCCCTGACTCTTTGCATATAGCCAGGAATATAATGCGGTGCGCGCACCACCGACATGAAGATAACCCGTTGGACTGGGTGCAAATCTGGTAACAACCGACATGAATAATCTCTACTGTTAAAGGTGTTTTTCAAAGTGGGCGCATTTTACCAGCCATTGGGCAATGCCACAAAGCAGCGATGCTATTTTTCTTACAGACTGAGTGAATTGTTTGCAAAATCATCGCAAAACAGCCTTTTCGGTTACTTTGTCATCAAACAGACACGGTTGTGTAATTTTTTCTATTTTTGTTGTTGACAGTTTCATTACCCACTCTATAATACGCCCCACTTGCCGAGCACGGTAGGTAGCAAAGAAAGAGGACGCTTAGCTCAGTTGGGAGAGCATCGCCCTTACAAGGCGAGGGTCACTGGT
>JAAFAI010000013.1 GCA_018222405.1 Gammaproteobacteria bacterium
ACCCCCAACCATCGGTTTTGGAGACCGCTGTTCTACCAATTCGAACTACACCCCTATACTCTTCTTACCCGAAGAATAACAATCAGCTTATTGGCTGATTTTACTTACACTCACCTTGTGAAGTTATGACGTCTTTTAGAGAAAAAGTGCGGCTTCGCAAGGGAGGGACGCGTATTATACTCAACACACTCGCAGATACAAGCGCTTTGTTTGCCCTTACTGGCATCCGCTCAGGCAATAAAAATATGATGCTGTGTAGCCGTGAAATAATCACGGAACACCCGATTAATAGCGGAGTTTTGACTTGCCCCTTTGATGCCGGTGTAAGGATAAATTGCCGAAATGGCCTGAGAAATATGGGCAACCGACATACTCGCCTCCCGATGCACTTTACTGACCAGCGGCTCAGTGAAATTCACCTTCTTACTAACAACTTGTAAGCACTCCGTGGCCAGAGTTTCCACCATTTGATTAGCATGGGAAAGAGTTTCCTGCAGTATTTGCAAATGGCCAGGCGACACAGAGTCATTGCTCAGTGCCAGAAAATGCTCTGCCATGCCTATGTAATTTACCCACAAGGTAAAGTCTGCAAACACGCTAAAATTCAGTTGATAAATGGCCTGGGGCAAAAAAACTGTTTCATAATGGAAAGCTTGATGCTCGGTTACGCCTACGTCCTGCACCGTAAAACTATGGGTAGCAGTTGCCACCAGCCCCATGGTTTGCCAGTCATCCACAACCTCCACCTGATCTGCCGGCACCACAAATGAGGAAAATTGCGGCTGCCCGTGGCGATCATTGAGCCCCTTACCATCATCCAGCAAGCGAGCATTTAGTGTAAAGTGGGTTAAGTAGGGAGCTCCCGTGGCATAACGCCACTGCCCATTCAAGCGATAGCCTGTTGCGGTTTTACTGGCATCACCAAATAATCCGCCGCTGCCCCCCAGAATAACGCGATTACCTATAAACAGCTCAGCGGAAAACTCCGGCTTTAAATTACCTATAAAATAGTTAGCCCCTGCACACAGGGTGACTGTCCAGCCCAGGCTTCCGTCTGTTCTGGCTAAGGATTGTAAGGTTCTGAGACCGTCGAGCAGGTCTGCTTCGAGCCCGCCGAAGTCCCTTGGCACCCACAAATTCCACAAATTGTGCCGGGCTATCCAGTTGAGTGTGGAGGCAGACAACTGGCGGTTTTCTTCGATTTCCGGTGGCGCAGATAAAGGCATAGAAGTGTAATTGTTTCGGCGATTTATTTTCCGCCAGTATAAAGGCTCAGGGGTAGATAAAGAAACATCCCTGCACTAATAAAACCCCCGTCATCACCGCACGCTCCTGGGCGGGGATCTCCTTGTAGGATATCGTAGAGTCTGAATGACCTTTGCGTAGAGGTTGTTTTAGGTTGAACAGCCTTTTAAGGAGATCCCGGATAAGTGCAAAGCACTTTCCGGGACGACGTTGTTGATTACAAATTATTCCGTCATCCCGGCACGCTCCTGGGCGGGGATCTCCTTGCCTGTAATTGTGGCTTAATAGAGGTTACTTCCTACCTGAAGACCAGGTGTTTATTCGTTATCGAGATAGCTCTCGACCAACTCCAGTAACTGCCAAAGCTGTGCTTTCACTTTCTCAAAGGAAATCTTCAGGTGCTCTGGCGAGCCGCCTTTGGCGGCATCAGTTTCGATATTTTGCAAAGCGGCTGCAATCTGATTAGCCCCAATATCAGCACACATGCCTTTCAATGCGTGAGCAGACTTGCGAATCTCATCGAAGGCTTCTTCTTTAAGGCCATCATCCAGTTCCTGAATCTTTATTGGCAGGCGTTGTACAAACAACCTACACACTTTTTTATACAGCGATTCTTTGCCCCGTAATCGTTTTAACGCGGCATTTTTATCCCAGGCAACAATATCACTGGCATGCATTTCGGGGCTTTTCACTGCCTCCAGAGCCTGTTCCGCCTGTGTCTGTTCCGCATCACTATTGCTATATGCTTTGGTGATAAAGCTAATCACTGATTGTTGTACTTCGGTTAAGTTAAGCGGCTTGGTAATATAATCATCCATGCCACAAGCCATACAGTGTTCCCGCTCACCAGACATTGCATTGGCCGTCATGGCCACGATGGCCACATTTGTATGGTGCTCTCCGGCCAGCCCTTCCCTGATGCGTTGGGTTGCATCGTAGCCGGATAATACCGGCATCTGGCAATCCAGATGCACACAGTGACAAGGCGTATTCTGTTGTTCCAGACTTTTCAGCTTATCAATCGCCTGTAAGCCGTTAGCCGCGGTATATATAGTCAGCGACAGATGCTCCAGAGCGCCTACGGCAATGGCCAGATTGGTTTCGTTATCATCCACAATCAGCACGGATGCGCCTTTTATTTGTTTTAACGTCTGGCTGTCTACCTCATCAGCATCTGGCGTTGGCAATATGCTTTCACGCGCAGAGCAAATGTCGCCGTGCAGCGCCCTGACAATTTCATTTTCTGACACTGGTTTGTAAAGCTGAATAACCGGTCCGGCACGGTACTGAAACTTGAGCTCTTCTCCGGGCGCGGTCATCAGCAGTATTGGCGGTAGCTTATCGTACTCACCACTTTCCAGCGCATCGGAATAGGGGCTATCGAGCAAACAGTCTTGCTCGGCTATAAGCGCATCCACTCCTTTTCGATTGTAGTGTACTGCGCTACAGCTGGCAGGTAGAGAATCAGCACCGTATACCTGAGCGCCCAAAGTGGTAAAAATGTGCTCAGCCCAGTGTTTCACATTCTTATTGCTGGCACACAAAGCTATACGTTTGTCCTTAAGCGGCTGCTGAGTTTCCGGATTGGCTTCAATGGCCGTATCAGCCTTAACCACTACCGTAAACTCACTGCCTTTGCCTTCGGTGGAGGTAAAACGAATATTACCGCCCAGTAAAATAGCCAGTTGGCGACTGATAGAAAGTCCCAGTCCGGTACCACCGTAGTGGATGGCAATCGTCGACTTAGCCTGGGTAAATGCCTCAAATAATTTCGCCTGGTTCTGCTCAGAAATACCAATACCGGTATCGATAATACTCACATAGAGCTGCAAGTCTCCACTCTCGCTGGTCTCGTCCCAGGCCTTAACCCACACATACCCCTTGTGAGTAAACTTGCAGGCGTTGTTGATCAGGTTATTCAGAATTTGCGTGAAGCGGTTCTTGTCCAGCGTCACCTGACTGTGCGAGATACCGCCGACGTCAATAAAAAACTCCAGACCTTTTTCATAAGCTTTAACAGCCATGGATTTACACAGGGTTTCAACCAAATCCCGCGGCACAAAGGTTTGCGGTACCAAATCCAGCTTGCCGGCTTCTATTTTAGAAAGATCAAGAATATCGTTAATCAATACGCCCAATGCATTGGCACTGGTATCAATCAGTTCCACATAATGCTTACCTTTGCTGGTTTGCGGCTCCTTTCGTAACAACTTCAGGCCGCCAATTATGCCATTCAGCGGAGTGCGCATCTCATGACTGATATTAGAAATAAAGCCACTTTTTACAGCACTGTGCTGTTGCGCCTCATCTCGGGCCTGCTCCAGTTCCCGGGTGCGCTCTGCCACTTCTGACTCAAGTAACTCATTGGTGCGGCGTATGGCTTTCTCTGCCTCTACCTGAGCACTGACATCACGAACAATTAATGCAATATGAGAGCGCGTAGCCTGCGGCGTAAGCTTGTTCTTGCTAACCGTAATGGTGCGCGGTGATTCATTCTCCGCCGCGGGTAACTCGCAGTCGACAACCCGGTGTGACTGATTATTAATATTGAGTTGCTCCAACTGCCGGTCAACATCAAAGCCTTCCAGCCCCTTAATTGCCTTTAGCGAACTGCCTACAGCGCGAAAGGGCGGAACGCCAAACAACCGTTGAGCAGCCCCATTCCAGGACAGAACCTTACCCGACTCATCCAGACTGATAATGGCATCGAATGACTGACTTACGATGTTGCCCGCCAACGCACGTGTTTCCGCCAGCACCGGCTATTCAAGCCTTTCCTATCTCAAGTATTTCCCTCTCGACGTGCTGAAAATCGACAAGTCCTTTGTTATGGACATGTTAATAGACACCCAGGATAAAGAAATTGTGGATGCTGTTATCCACCTTGGTCAGTCACTGGGCCTAAGACTGGTAGCGGAGGGCATCGAAAGTGAAGCCCACAGCAAAGAGCTTTTGGCCATGGGTTGCGAGGAAGGCCAGGGGTACCTGTTTTGTAAGCCTTTACCAATAAAAGCATTTAAAGACTATGTAGCTGAATTAACCGCCACCAGGTCAAAATAGCAGTTATAGAGTTAAAGAGTGCCTGCGCCGGAAAATTGAACTTATTACCACTTCGTTTATCATACCCATCAGGTGACAGCAGTTTATGCGTGCACCATTGAGGAACGAGTGAAATAAAAGGACGTTTATGCTTCGATACAGCAAATTTCTATCTGGTATTTTCATTTCAGCTATCCTTACAGGCTGTAACAGTGACTCCGATACGACTCTGGAAGAGTTGAATAAACACCGGCAAATTTGGGAAAGCCAGAACATCTCAGATTATGAAATGCAATTTACCCATACCTGCAATTGCCTGGATGAAGTAACGGCACCTCGTATTGCACTGGTAGAAAATAATGAGGTGGTTTCCCAGGTAGCAACCCGTTTTGGGCCATCCATATCCATTGGCACTGAAGGATTAGGTGTTGATAGCAACAACAATAAAGCGCTAAGGCCAGAGCTGGTGACAGTCTGGACAGTAGATGAGTTATTCGACCTAATCGCGTTAGAAGAAAGTCGTGCCGATTTCTTGGAGGTTGAGTACACCGAGGGACTCGGTTACCCCACTCTCATAAGGGTCGATCGCAATAAGCAAATTGCTGATGACGAATACTCGATTAAAGTGGATGTTGTCGTCCCGGCAGACCAGTTAAGCTGTGCCGGGTGGGTAGTAGACAACTCGCTGCAGTTAACCATTATCGAAGAAGGTACATATGACCCAATTGGCTGTAGAACAACGGTAACCGTATCAGATGAAGCAGGCTTCACTGAGACATTTGTCAATGACGCCCCTTCTTGTGAAGACGATGAAAAAATTGCCATGCTTGGCGATCGAAACGGTTTTTACCAACTGACCATTGAAAAAGCAGGTTACGACACGTTAGTTATCGAAGACTTTGGCATCGGCAGAGGCATGTGTGGCACCAGAACGCGTGATCAATACTTTACGTTGAGCCCACAATAGTATTTTATATTGGACCACCTAAAAGCATTATCCCCGTTCAAAGCGGGGATATCCCATTGACTCACCCTCGCCCGTTAAATTGACGGCAGAAATCGACTCGTTGTTCGTCTCTTAATGCGCCAATGTCTACCGGTCAGACATAACAGGATTAAATAACTTGCGTTCAAATACCAGCCCGAGTAGCCCCATAATGAACAGTACCACGCCGCCCATCCCAAACAAGCCATTAACCGGACGGGTTACCACTACCGGTTCCTGAAAACGATAGAAACGGCTGCCACCAGATACCGGGTTAAGAAACTTCTTACCCGCATAAGCAGGCAGTAAAAGAATATCTACGCTTTCACGAGCAATCATCTCCCGTTGCTTTTGTTCAAAGGCGCCACGACTGTCTTCCGTCAGCCTTCGCCACGCGACAAAAACATCCTCGGGCTCACCTGCCAGTACAACACCTTCCGACATGTACTCATACATGGTTTCGGGGAACACACTTTTAGAAAAATTGACATACAGACAGCCACATCCGACGGCTATTAAAGTAATACAAGCGATAACATAACGTTTAACCTGATTGATTCCGCTTTGTTTACACTGTTGGTAATACTGCTCAATCTGCATGATTTGTAGAAGTTTTGTATCGAGTCCCTCAGCCATCAAAGGGTCTACTAATTGTCCGGTCGTCATATCAAATGCAGTCAGAATGGCCGTAAAAATTTCTTTCGACGGTAACGCTTTGTCATTCTCCAGTTTCGACAGATAAGACTGTTCTATTCCTATTTTATCTGCCAGTTCCGGCTGGCTGAGTTCATACTCCTGCCGTAACTGCTTAATGCGATGTCCTAATGTCATAAGTAGATCCCCTGGTTAACTATTCGCATATAGTCTTAGCTAGTCTTTCAGGAATAACGAGCGGAATAAAGTGGAATATCGCTGAATATTATAGCTTTTTTGGATTCCATGAAGATTGTAAAGGGAGGCATCCATCAAAGCAGTTAATCATCAGACGTCATCCCCCGAATTTGCGCAGCAAATATCGGGGCCCCCCTTGCATGTTATCGTATAGGTTAGATTACCTTTACCGTAAAGGCGGTTTAAAATAAGTCAGACTTTTGAGGAGATACCGGCTCGGGGGCCGGTATGACAAAATGGGAAAGGTTGTTTTGGGTGAGCAAGACTGTTCAGGAGATCCCGGATAAGTGCTTTGCACTTTCCGGGACGACGATGTTGATTACAAATGCCCCGACATCGCGAATTTCAAAACATCCATCACTACACATTTTAAAATCACCGTCATCCCTGGATATGCGCTGCGCGCATTCCGGGACGGGAGGTTTCCTCGGTCTCATTCGATTATACAACCTTTTCAGGGGGTCCCGGATATGCGCTATGCGCATTCCGGGACAGGGGATTTCTAAGGTCTTGAATAGGCACGTTGGCGTGCTTATTCAAGACCGAGAAATCCACCTGTCTGGTGAGCCCATAACTTAGCGTAGATACCGCCTTTTTCCAGTAATTCCTGGTGGGTGCCCTGCTCTACTATTTCGCCGTTGTCGAGCACCAGTAAGCGATCCATCTGTGCAATGGTGGATAAGCGGTGAGCGATGGCCAGTACGGTTTTATTTTCCATTACTTTGTTCAGGCATTCCTGAATAGCCGATTCCACTTCTGAGTCGAGGGCAGAGGTGGCTTCATCGAGGATAAGCACCGGCGCATCCTTAAGCAGTACACGGGCAATAGCGATACGCTGGCGCTGGCCGCCGGATAGTTTCACCCCGCGTTCGCCGACCTGCGCATCAAACCCGGTGCGGCCATTTTTATCAGATAACTGCTGAATAAATTCAAAGGCTTCGGCTTGTTCCGCCGCTTTGATCATAGCGGCGTCATCGGCATCGTTACGGCCGTAGATAATGTTATCCCGCACCGAACGGTGCATCAGCGAGGTATCCTGAGTCACCATGCTGATTTGCGCCCTTAGCGACTCCTGATCGACCTGACTGATATCCTGCCCGTCGATCAGTATTTGCCCGTCCGTGGTATCGTAAAAGCGCAGCAATAAATTCACCAGTGTCGACTTACCCGCGCCGGAGCGCCCTACCAGGCCGACTTTTTCACCCGGTTTAATGTTTAAATCCAGGTTTTTAAATACCGGCACCGGCTTTTCATTAGCGCCGGGATAGCTAAAACTCATATTCCTAAAGTGGATTTGCCCGCCACTGACTTTTAGCACCGGGGCTTTATCCACATTTTTCACAGCAATGGGCTGGGCCAGCGTGTTGATACCATCCTGTACGGTACCCAGGTTTTCAAATAAAGACGCCACTTCCCACATCACCCAGTGCGACATGCCGTTTAAGCGCAGACATAAACTCACCGCCAGCGCGATTTCACCGGGCGTCACAAGTTGTTGTAACCATAAATATACCGATAACGCGCCCACACTGAAGATCAGCAGTGCATTACTCAGCTCCACGCAAAACTCAAGGATCGTTACCAGGCGCATTTGCGGATATACGGTATGCAGGAATTTATCCATGCTCTCCTGTGCATAACTAGCCTCACGCTGACTATGGGAGAACAGCTTCACCGTGGAAATGTTAGTGTAACTGTCTACAATTCTGCCGGTCATTAACGAGCGGGCATCGGCCTGATACTGAGACACCTGCTTTAACTTAGGCACCAGTACCCGCAAAATCCCGATGTATATCCCCAGCCAAACAACCAGCGGTAGCGCCAGACGCCAGTCAGCAGTAAAAATCAGCACCACCATGGAGATAAAATAAACGCCGATATACACCATCAAATCGAGCAGTTTCATTACCGTCTCGCGCACCGACAGCGCAGTTTGCATAACCTTGGTAGCTACCCGGCCGGCAAATTCGTTGTGGAAAAACGACAGACTCTGACCAAGCAGGTAGCGGTGGGCCTGCCAGCGAATTCGCATGGGGTAGTTACCCAAAAGCGACTGGCGGGAAAACAGTGAGCGCAACAAAATAAAGCCGGGGATGAGCACCACCACTACAATGCCCATCAGAATAAGTGTGTTACTTTCCTGCTCAACAAAGGTGGCGCGATCTCTTTCGGCAAACCAGTCCACCAGTTTGCCCATAAAACCAAATAATGTAACTTCGAGTATCGCTACAATAGCGCTGAGCAGTGAAACCGTGAGCAATACCGCCCACATACCCTTGGTATAATGCTTACAAAAAGCCACCATTCCGGTTGGTGGCTGTGTAGGAGGTTCGGCTGGAAACGGGTTGGTTAATCGCTCAAAAAAAGAAAACATCAGGCCTTTTGCTTATTGTCAGGTGTCGCTGAACCCCAGTTTGCTGAGGATAGCTTCGACATTATCATGGTGTTTGGCTTGCCATTCATCCAGGGTCATACTGCTGTCTTTGTCGGCGCGTTTTTTAGCTATATCAAAGGCTTCGGCAGCAGAGGCTTGCGGAACGACGGCAATACCCTCTTCGTCGGCGATAATGATATCACCGGGATGCACTGTCACACCACCACAGTTAACCGGTTGATTGAGTGGGTCGACGCATCTCTTCGCACCGGGTTTGGGGACCACGCCGCGGGCAAATACCGGAAAGCCCATCTCCCGTACTTCGGCTAAATCCCTGATCACACCATCTACCACAAATCCGGCAATGCCCCGTCGTTGGGCAATCGCACATACATTACCACCAGATACCGCAAACTGATCGTCAGCTTCCACTACAATAATATCGCCCGGGTTAGCCCGGTAAATGGCCGCATGTAGCATCAGGTGATCACCCGGCTGGCATTTTACGGTAAACGCAGGACCCGATATTTTAGGCACCGGTTGCCACAGTGAATGAATGGCATAATCCATAAATTGCTCGCGCGGCAGTGCATCGGCATATTCGCATGTTGAAACAGATGAAAAATCGATGGTCATTACGTTCTCCCTGATGACATAACAGATTAAAGAATCACCACTATAACAACCCTGCTCCCATTGAGGAGTAGTTAGCGTGTATTTTCATTATCACTGCCTGTGTTATCTTGGTGCTAAAAGGACGATTAACCAACCCATGACCCTGCCTGATTTCCAGATGTTGGCCGCGCTGCTTTATTCAGCCTTGTTGCTACTTTGTACCGGCTCAGCAAAACCGGTTATCCGCTTCGGCATACCAGCGTTAGCCGTGTGGTTATCGGTAAGTTTTGCCGGCAGTCTGTTATTTGCCCTGCAGGCGACGGCCTATATCGGCCTTACTTATTTGCTTCAGCAACAACGCCTGTCAGGGCGGTGGCTAAAAATACTGGCCTGGATATTGTGGGGCACGTTAAGCGTTGGATTGCTCACCCACCTGCTGCCGGGCTACCAGGGGTTACAACTCACCGACAACACTCAGGTAAAAACCAATAGCCTGGCGGCCAGCGTTTATCTGAATACCGATAAGGTTCTTATCGCCTGGGCGTTATTACAATGGCTGCCGATATGGCGAAAAAATCAACATATAGCCCCGAGCGCGGCAGCATGGCTGAAGCTAACATTACCATTGTTGGTAATACCGTTAATTATGCTGTTGGCTGTTCAACTTGGCTTACTGCAATGGCAACCGGGCTTTTCAGGATTGCTGGCAATAATAGTCATCTCTAACTTGCTTAATACCTGTTTTACCGAAGAGTTACTATTTCGCGGGGGGCTGCAAAATTACCTGCACAAAAAAATGGGGATGTTAGGCGGGCTGATTATTGCCAGTGGCCTGTTTGGCCTGGCGCACTTCGCCGGGGGCGGTTGGTATATGCTGCTGGCCACACTGGCCGGATTGCTATATGGCTTGGTTTATCTGCTGACCGGCAGGTTACTGTGGGCGGTACTTTGTCACTGGGGACTCAATACTACCCACCTGTTGCTGTTTACCTGGCCCGTGGTGCAGGCCGGATAGTCCCCCGTTTATCAGGGACGAACAGCAGTAACTTCAATTTCTACCAGGTAGTTGGGATTAGCCAGGCCAGCCACCTGAAACGCCGAACGGGATGGCAGATTAGGCTGCTCTTCAGTACCGAAAAACTGTTTGTAACCACGCATAAAACCAGCGAAGTCCATTTTACCTTCCATCGCCGGATCGCCTACTAAAAACACCTGCATTTTCATTACATCACCCATGGTCAGATCCAGGCTTTTCAGGTTTTCCTCAATGCGCTTGAGCACGCTGACAGTTTGCATTTCGGTATCACCATAGGCTTCCATACTGCCCTTTGGCGCATCCGGGTTGCTGACCCCAGGCACTGAACCACTTAAAAAGACAATAGTACTGGTAGCCGGTACTTCCGAAGCGCGCAGGATCGGGAAGTCAGACCCAATCAAACCATGGCGAATAACCGTTTCTTTGGCCGGCGAAGTGGCTTCTGCGTCATTACATCCGGTAGTGGCAAATACTGCACTTAGCAGCAGTGGAGCAAGGAATAATTTTTTCATGTTGTGTTCCTGTATTCTGGTTAGTGTTTATCGTTGTGCAATGGTTTTAACGTCGTCGGCGTCGACCACGTCGGTAAAGTGATTACCAAAATGGCTACGGGTGTAATTCACCACCTCGGCAATTTGTTCATCAGACAGGTATTGTTTAAGCGGTGGCATACCGCCCATGCCGTTGCTGACCATATAAATCACATAAGCACCGGCAGCCAGCTTGGGATTTTTGGCTAGTGCCGGATATATCCCGGCACCTTGTGCGCCTTCGGCGTTGGTCATATGACAGCCCTGGCATATGGCATGATAAAGGGCTTCGCCGGTGACTTCCTCGAAGTTGGCCCCTTCGGAAAACCCGGCATCATCAGTGGCATGAAGGCAAGTACTTACCAACAACATAGTGCCTGTAGTTAAAAACTTTAGAGTTTTATTCATGAGTGCGTCCTCAAATTATTAAGCCACCGTACTCAGGGCTTTCTGGTGAAGTCGTTTAATCGCGTCGTGGGCCGATGAGATTGCGCCCTCCTGCCAGGCAGGTAAATTAGAGGCGTGCTCTCCGGCCAGCACCAGGCGACCGTCTACCTGACAAAGATTCTCATAATGTTCCGCGCGCTTTTCTTCCGTCCACAAACCGTAACAGCCCTGAGTCCAGGGCACACGGTGCCATCCCACAGAGATACCGTTATCAAATTCTTCAGCATACTGCGGATGAATTTGCTTACCGTATTCCACCGCTTTCTTAACCCGTTCCTGTGGTGGCAGAGAGGTAAATTCGAAAGCATTAGCCCCCCATACATAGGCACCAAGCAGTACGCCTTTGCCCTTGTCGCAGAATTTAGTACTGGGGTAACTGATATTGGTGATCGGCAAGTTGGTGTAGCTCACGCCACCATAGATAGCTTCATCCTGTTCCCAGAAACGGCGCTTAAATTCAAGGCCCACTTTTACTGAAGCGGCGTAGGGTAGAGAACGAATAGCCGCTTGCATAACACTGCTGGTCTGCACCGGGATCTGGCTGAGGATGGATAAAGGAATAGTACAAACACACCAGTCTGCCTGAGCGGTTTTTGCAACGCCCTGCTGTTGGTAATTTACCGTTACACCGGTGTCACTTTGGTCAATTTTGGTTACCTTAGCATTGTATTCAATCAGGTCGCCCACACGCTTTTCAAAAGCTTTGGCGATATTGTCCATGCCACCAACGGGCTGAAAAATACTGCTTTGAAACTCAATATCCTGACCGTTAACGATGTATTTCCACAGTTCAGACTGAATCAGTGCGCTTTGGTCAAACAACTCACTGGGCTCTGGCTTGGGTGACAAACCGCCGCCAGGCGGTATGGCAAAGCCGCGTCTTAAACTCACCTCATAAGACTTCTTATAATCGCCCCTGTCGGTTAATGCGCCCCAGTGACGTAAGGATTCAAACAGTTTCTCCCGGTCTTCCAGGGTAAGGGCTTCATCCAGCGCGTTTTGGTTTAGCGCTTTACCCAACAATTCCGCGGCATAACCCTGATAGTCGGCCTGAACCTCACGATAACGCTGAGGCTTGCCACCAAAGGCTTTGGTAGAGTGTACCAGGGCGTTATAGTTCACCTGAATAAACGGTTCAATGGCAATATTGAACTCGTTAATATAAGACATCACATGATGGTGGTGATAAGGCACTCGCCAGGGGCCAGGATTAATGTAGTTGCCCTCGGCGAATTGACATTGCTGAGTTTCGCCGCCCAATTCGGTATAGGTATCGCCGCCACGCAGCGTCCAGCAGCGCCCGCCGGCCCGGGCGTTAAATTCAAGCACTTTTACTTTGTAGCCGGCCTTTCTTAATTCGTAGGCCGATGTCATACCGGCCAGTCCCGCCCCTAGCACCAGGACTGTAGCGCCTTTTTTTGCACCGCCCAGTTTTAATTTATCCGGGTGTGATGACTCTGCCGCAAACCCCAGGGAAGTCATAGCCTGATACATGGCACTGGCACCAGCCGTTTTACCTATCCAGCCCAGTAATGCCCGGCGGCTCATAGTGTGATTATTCAACGAAAAAACCCCTTAAAACTAATGGATGCGCATACGGATGCACCGCCGGTGCCAGCTTGTTCACAGACAGGGCTAAACTTATAAAATATACGATTAACTACTAATAATAGACGATTGTGTGAACTTTACGCACAAATCGGGCACAAATAACTCAGTGGTTAACCTTTGATGGCCCAAGACGATGCAACGCAATGCACCTATTATGAGCATGGTTATTCATCTGCCCGGTGGGAGTCACAACATATTCCTTTACACTTAGTCACACATAAGAGGTAGAAACGCTGCGGTCATGGTTTAAGCTATGGCCACTTAAACCTAAAGATTCACATAAAAAGGACTTAACGTGATGTCATCTAAATTATTGTTTCTTCTGTGTTGCCTGATCAGCGGCTGGGTGCAGGCAACCACTAAAGGATCGCCAACTGGATCGCCGACTGGATCGCCGACTGGATCGCCAATGAAGGATTGTTTCCGCGGTCCGTTCAGCAGCTATGAAACCTGGAAGAATGCCCTCGCCAGTAAGAAGCCAAATTTTAATGAAAAGGCCTTCAACTGGGCGTTTCCCGAAGAAAAATACAACCACATCAAACAATCCCTGGATTGCTTTGATTTTACCTATGAAGTGGATGGAGTGACCGTTGAAGGCTATTATCTTGCGCCCAAGGAACCCAAAGCCAGGTTACCCCTCGTCATTTATAATCGCGGCGGCAATGCCCAGTTTGGTTATGTAATGTTTGCCAAAAAATTATTGCTTCAGGCAGAGCTTGCCCAGGCTGGGTATGTGGTTATTGGCAGTCAGTATCGCGGCGCAAGCGCACGCTTTATCCCAAATAACGGTGCCGATGAATTCGGCGGCGCAGATGTAAAGAATGTAACTACGCTGGTTGAAGTGGCAGCAAATATTCCCATGGCAGACACCAGCAATATTGCACTGGTAGGCTGGAGTCGCGGCGCGATGCAATCTTACCTTGCCGCCAGGGAACTGGATAATGTGCAGGCGATTGTTGGCATTGCCGGCGTTGCCGATCTGGAAAAGGAACTTAACTGGCGTCCGATGATGGAAAAAGTATACCGCGGCCGTATTCCCGACTACGACAATAATAAATCAGCCGCCCTCGCTGCTCGCTCGGTAATAAACTGGCTGAACGAACTGCCCGATGCACCGGTGTTATTACTTCACGGCAGCGAAGATAAACGGGTCAATCCGGAACAATCCCGTTCACTGGCTGCAGCCCTTGACCAGGTGGAGCACAAAAACAAACTGGTGATCTATGAAGGCGACAATCATGGCCTGATTAAAAACCGTCAGACCATGCAGCAGGAAGTGATAGCCTGGCTCGATGAATATATGAAATAAAATCAGTTATGTTCGGCGGTCAGCGCTCTGAGAGCTGCGATCGCCCGCTTAGCATCGGCCTGCGGTACAAAAATATGATCGTGATAAAAAGCGGCTATTACGTTTGAGCTAATCCCCTGTTCGGTGAGTGCCTTAGACATTGCGGCGGTTAACCCCACCGCTTCCAGGCTGGAGTGGATTTCGCAGGTGATACAATTAAAGACCGTTTCATAGGCAAAGCCTTCAGCGTCTGCCACCGACTGCAACAATACCAGGGTGACGCCCTCTTTTTCACGGAACATCACCTTAGGTTCGAGTCTCACAAACACTTCCGGGTCCAGCACCAGGATGCTGACAAATACCCAGGATTCTGGCTGTAGTACCGGATTAAGCCCACCAAGCAGCGTATTTAAATCTGTTTCACCTGTCATAACTTCCCCTTACTGTTTAAACGCTCTAACCCGTTTACCTTTTATTTTACCTTCCCGAAATAGCTTTAATGCGCGTTTTACGCTGCGCCGTTTAACTGCCACAAAACTTTCGTTGGCCTGCACTTTAATTTTACCAATGTCCTCACCGGGCACATCCGCATCCTTGGTAAGTGCGCCCAGAATATCCCCTGGTCGCAATTTCGCTTTCTTACCTTCATTCAGATTCAGACAAACAAACTCCGGCTCAATAATCCGATTGGCATGAAAACGCAGACTCTGCGCGCCTTTCTTTTTTAAATCCTGTTTGGTGTGAATCTCTATCGCCGCCAGCGCCGCACCTTCACTTTCACTCATCAGGGTGAACGCCATGCCCGGCTGCTGTGCCCGGCCAGCGCGGCCGATACGGTGAATATGCGCATCCGGGTTTTCGCTAACTTCGTAATTCACCACACAGTCCACTCCGGCGATATCCAGGCCGCGTGCCGCTACGTCTGTTGCCACCAGCACATTTAGGCAGTCGCTGGCAAAGCGCATTAATACCCGGTTGCGATCTACCTGTTCCATATCGCCCTGAATTGCCGCCACGACAAAGCCTTCCTGGGCCAGCATGTCGGCTACTTCCTGGGTGGTTCGTTTAGTCCGGCAGAACACCATGGCGCTGTTGGGCTGTTCGGTAGTGAGTAACGCTTTCAAGGCGTTAAACCGCTGCCCTTCTTCCACCGTGTATACCAGCTCACTTACGTTTGCGCGCTGCTCAGAATCCACTTTAATGGATTCCGGATCACGTAAATAGGCCTGTGCCAAAGCTGTGGTTGCCTCGGTAAACGTGGCTGAAAAAAATAAGGTTTGAACCGGCCCGCGTAAGCCGGCAAAAATCACTGCGAGATCGTCGGTAAAGCCCATATCCAGCATGCGGTCGGCTTCGTCGAACACGCGCACTTTTAAATGTTTAAGCGTGATGCGTTTTTTCTGGATATGATCCATTACCCGCCCTGGCGTGCCCACAATGATGTGGCAACCATGCCGTAGCGAGTTAATTTGCGGCCCCATGGGCTGACCACCACACAGCGTCAGCACTTTGGCATTTGGCATATCCTTAGCGAGCATGCGACACTGCTCTGCCACCTGCTCGGCTAACTCCCGGGTGGGGCACAGCACCATGGCCTGCATGGCGTTTTTGTTGAAGTTGAGTTGCTGCAGGCAACCTACCGCAAAGGCCAGGGTTTTCCCCGAGCCCGTCTGAGCCTGGGCCAACACATCCCGTCCGGCCAGAATGGCCGGCATACTCGCCTGCTGCACAGGACGAGGGGCCGTATAGCCTGCACGAGCAATTGCCGAGAGTAACTCAGGGCGCAGGTTGTAATCGCTAAACAGTTCGCTCATAAATAAATTAAGCCAGTTTCCAGTTAAGGGTTTGTCCGGCAAAAAACGGCACCATCTCAGTGCCATCGGCCAGGGTAACCAGCTCCGGTACCTGCCAGCTTTCTTTTACCAGGGTAATGGTGCCTTCGTTACGCGGTAGTCCGTAGAAATCCGGGCCATTGTTGCTGGCAAAGTCTTCAAACTTTTCCATAGCGCCCAGTTGCTCAAACACTTCGGCATAGAGTTCAATGGCACTCCACGCGCTGTAGCACCCTGCACAGCCACAGGCATTTTCTTTACGATGCTTTGCATGTGGCGCAGAATCGGTACCTAAAAAGAACTTTTTCGAACCTTCGGCAACCACCTCGCGCAAGCGCGCCTGGTGAGTATTACGTTTTAATACCGGTAAACAATAGTTGTGTGGCCGAACTCCGCCCACCAGCAAATCATTACGATTAAGTAATAAGTGTTGTGGCGTAATGGTCGCGCCAATGTTATCACCGTGGGCCAGTACAAAGTCGGCCGCATCGGCCGTGGTGATATGCTCAAAGACCACTTTCAGGGCCGGGAAGTCGTTAACGATCTTCACCATATACTCGTCGATAAACACTTTTTCGCGGTCGAAGATATCCACATGGGATTCGGTAACTTCACCATGCACCAGTAGCAACATACCGTCTTTCTGCATTTGCTCAAACACCGGATACAGCGCATTAATCCCCTTTACTGCCGCATCAGAGTTGGTTGTTGCACCAGCAGGATAAAGCTTACAAGCCGTAACCCCGGCCGCTTTGGCTTCGGTAATATCGGCAGGGGTAGTTTCATTTGTCAGATACAGCGTCATTAACGGCTCAAACTGACTTCCTTCAGGGCGAGCAGCCAGGATCCGCTCCTTGTAAGCCAAAGCAAGCGATGCATTCGTTACCGGCGGTACCAGATTGGGCATCACAATTGCGCGAGCAAAACAGCGGGCCGTTGCCGGCACGGTTTCAGCTAACATTTCATTATCGCGAAAATGGAGGTGCCAGTCGTCGGGCTGGCGGATAGTAATTGACTGCATGGAAGGCCCCGAATAATAAACACATGGTTAAGATCAGTCGGGTATTATAGCAACTTTAACGGGTAATAGTGCAATTGAAGCGAAAACTGTTAGTTTCGCCTGCGTTAAGCGGTGGTTGCCGTCAGTTAACCACGTTATCGGCGCAGATAAGCCGCTCCAAAAGCAGCTCAAATCGCCTGTTCTTACCTGTTCATCCCGGACGATGAAGGTTGCGCCACCTGCGTTCCAGAACAGTAATGGCAGCGATATAAAGCACAATAATTACCAGCGAAACCGCCAGAAAACGCTGCTCAGGAAAGGCATACCATGCCCCTACCACAAGTACCGTTCGTAATACTCCGTGCACTACGCCAATCCAGTGCTGAATGATCCAGCTGATTGGCAGCCACATTAACCCGGTGAGCACGCCAATGGTTAATGGCAGCGAGGTGTAATCAGTCATAAAGAATGGGATCGCAATCGCATAAACCAACACAGCCATACCAACCGAGTACATAAACAGTGCATCAAAAGTATTCTTTGGGCGCGATTTATCCAGAAAGTTTTCGCCGGTGAGTTTTGAGATAAACAACCCGAGGTATACTATCGACCCGGTGGCGGCGAAGGTCAGTAAACTAATAGCAACCGGCCCCAAAAATAATGAGCCAACGGCAACAATCAGCCAGGCAACTAATCCGGCAATTGGGGTAGCGATAAGACGTCGGCTGGCAAACTCCGCGCGCTGCTCCTCCAGACTACGATGTGGTGACATAGTGTTCTCCTTATTGTCTGCCAGCATAAAGTTTATTGATAGTAAGTGTCTGACTAATATGTAAGAAAATGTATAACAACAGCGATTTTTTGATTACCTTATCGTCCTGACTACTTAACCGTCTATCTGCTATTTCCCCAATCGGGTTTCATATATTGAACTTTTAAGCGGCATCATAGCGCTGGTATTGCATCACTGATGGTGGCCGCCTACTTTTAGCAACCTGAGCTAAATACCGGAATACTTATGCGGTCACTGTTATTGATTTACCTGATGGTGTGGTTTTCACTGACATCAAATGCAAGTTGGTCTGAAGAAATAGCTGCGCCGCCCATCCTACACATGCAACCGGGGCTGCTCCCGCCAGATAATGACCTGCTGACCACATTACCCCAAACAGAAAGGGCCACTCACTATCGTGTTTTTAAGGCCATCGAAAACGATGCGCAATATAACCACGGCGCAGTGCTTTTTCACTTTAATGGCCAGCTTTTTTGCCAGTGGCAGACGTCTAAGCGCGACGAAGATGGCCCGGACACCCATGTCTTATATAGTGTCAGCGATGATGGCCGGCAATGGCAGCCACCACGCACACTGGCTGCTATCCGTGACGATGCCATTGTTACTAGTGGCGGTTGGTGGTCTGATGGCAATCAGCTCGTGGCGTTTGTAAATGTGTGGCCAAAACAGCTGTCGCCCAAAGCCGGGCACACAGAATATGCCATAAGCCGCGACGGCCTGAACTGGTCGCCATTTAAACCAGTGACTAATGCAACCGGAAAACCGCTGCGCGGCATCATTGAACAAGACCTGAAAGCCCTGCCTTCGGGCCGTGTTCTGACCGCCTTTCACCGCCAGCCCGGACTCATTGCAACGCCTTACTATACCGACGACCCATTGACTATCTCAGGCTGGACCGCAGGCAACTTTAATAACCTGCCTCATAAAGGCAGTATTAGCCGTGAGCTGGAGCCTTCCTGGTTTCGTAAACCCGGTGGCGAAATTGTGATGACTTTTCGCGATCAGGCTGGCAGTTTTAAAATACTTGCCGCGCAAAGTGACGACAACGGTGCCAGCTGGACATCGGCCGAAATCACCAATGTGCCCGACTCCAGAGCAAAACAAAGTGCCGGCAATCTGCCCGACGGTACCGCTTTTATTGTGAATAATCCCACCGGCAATAAAACCCGGTTGCCGCTGGTTATTCTGCTAAGCCGTGATGGGGAGGAGTTTAATCGGGCTATGGTACTGCGGGGGCAGGACCAACTGCCAGCTATGCGTTTTGCTGGTAAATACAAACGAGTGGGCTACAGTTACCCGAAAAGTTATGTGTGGAACAATGCGCTCTGGGTAAGTTACGCCGTTAACAAAGAAGACATTGCCGTCACCAGGCTGGCACTGCAGCCAACACCTTAGCGCTAAAGGCCAGCTTTATGCCAGCAAACGGCTTAAACAGCTGTAGAGCAATTGCAGATCGATTGGCTTACCAATATGCGACGTAAACCCCGTGTTTAAATACGTACACACATCACGGGGCGAGACATTTGCCGTCAGGGCAACTATGGGTATATTTTTGTGTTGTTTATTGATCAGTTTAAATGCTTCGATGCCATCCATTTCCGGCATTTGAATATCCATTAGCACCAGGTCAAAACCAGTCCTGCCGACCGCCTTAAGTGCTTCCCGTCCGTTTGTAACAAATTCCACTTCCGCCCCGGTTGGCTCCAGCATAGAGGCCAGCACCATTTGGTTGATGTCATTATCTTCAGCAACCAGGATCCGACGCCCTCGCAGTTGCGGTGGTTCGGCCGCTTTTTGAGCAGCAGGCGCTGTACTCAGCGATGCAGGTTGAAGCGGCAACCGCACCGATATATGGGTCCCCAAGCCGGGCTGACTATTCACTGTTAAGTCTCCCCCCATCAGATTAACCAGACTGATAGTGATTGACATGCCTAAACCGGTACCACCATATTTGCGGGTGGTAGATGAATCGGCCTGAACAAACCGTTCGAAGATAAGTTGCTTAACATCCTCACTCATCCCGATCCCGGTGTCCGACACGTCAAGCTGTATCCACGGCTTTTCTGTTGGGAGACTGGAGAGCAACTCGACTCTGACACCGCCTTCGTGAGTAAACTTTACGGCATTGGACACCAGGTTAAGCAGTATCTGGCGGATCCTCACGGCATCGCCCGTCCAGCCATCGGTAAAGGTATCAGCGCTCTCCAGAGAAAGGGATATTTGTTTTGCCTCGGCCTCGGGCAATAAATCGCTAATCACAGAGTCACTGATTTGAAGCGCTGAGAAAGGCGCATTTTCAAGCGACAGCTGATTGGCTTCTATTTTTGAATAGTCGAGCACATCATTCACGATGGTTAACAGGGTTTTCGCGGAATACCCGGCTTTGCTGACCAGGTTTTGCATTGTTGGCTCCAGGCTGGCCTGGGATAACAACTGCAACGTACCCAGAATGCTGTTCATAGGCGTGCGGATCTCATGACTCATATTGGCCAGAAACACACTTTTTACTTTGGTAGCCTGCTCGGCTTTTTCCTTTGCCAGCTGCAATTCTCTGGCCCGTTCCACGTTAAGGGTAACATCCTGAAAAGTGCCGAAAAGTTTTATGCATTGCCCGTCTTGCATTTCTACTTCGCCCCTCGACACCACCCAGCGCGCTTTTCCCTGAGCGGTGATCATTTGTGCTCTGATATTCCATGGCCGCCCTTTTTCAATGGCATTGGTCACTGCCTGCAGTACTTTTTCGCGCTGCTCGCCTTCGGGATAAAAAGCCAGCGCAGCTTCCATAGAGGGAACATAGTCGTCTTCCACACCGTGGATCAGCTTGGTCTGGTTACTCCAATCAATATGCCCGCTAAGCAGATCCACTGACCAGGTACCAATTTTGCCTACCTTCTCCAGTTTATCCAGCGTAGCCGCCTGCGCGGTTAATCTTGCCATCGCTTCGTTACGGGCAATCTCTGCACCCAGCCACTGAGCAATAAGTTCTACATAATCATAAGCCTCAGGCTGAAACGGCGCGGCAGGGTTGGGAGACGAAAAATTGACCGTGCCATACACTTCATCATTCAGGTGTATCGGAGCGCCAAGATACGCCTCAAGCCCCTGGGTTTGATAGCAAGGGTGAGTGGCTATTTCTGACTTCCCGGCATGATGAAAGCCTGTCGCCTGCTGTGCTTTGAGCGTATGAGTGCAATAGGTTTCTTCGAGGGTAAAGGTCATGCCGGGCGTAAGCTCGGGGATTGGACTTTCGACATACAGAATAAGGTAAGTCTGGTTAACGACTTTGCTGACCATCCCAATCTCCAGACCGAATAACTTACTGCCGAAGCCGAGTAGTTGGCCGACTTTAGCCTCGAAAGATATTGCCTGATTTGCAACAATATTATGGAACGCCCGCAACGGATTGACTGAATTCGCCATAATTACCTGATTTGCCCCTGCCTTAAGCCAATACTCTACAAGAAAAAACAAAACGGTGCTGAACGATTTATGGGCAATCAGGATTTTAAGAGGGTCGGAATTCAACTATCCGGAGACCCCGGATATCACCTTACGGTGATTCCGGGGTGAAAACAGGCTTCGCTCAACTTACACCGGTTTCCTGGGAGACCCCGGATATCACCTTACGGTGATTCCGGGGTGAAAACAGGCTTCGCTCAACTTACACCGGTTTCCTGGGAGACCCCGGATATCACCTTTCGGTGATTCCGGGGTGAAAACAGGCTTCGCTCAACTTACACCGGTTTCCTGGGAGACCCCGGATATCACCTTTCGGTGATTCCGGGGTGAAAACAGGCTTCGCTCAACTTACAAAGATTTGCATGGAGACCCCGGATATCACCTTTCGGTGATTCCGGGGTGAAAACAGGCTTCGCCTGTTTTCACTTTTTCGTGTAAGCCGCGATGATTACTATGGTTTGCCCGTTAACTTTGCCTTCAATGTGCAGCGGGTTGCTGGTCAGGCGAATGTTTCGTACCGGGGTGCCGCGCTTGGCTGTAAAGTTGGCGCCTTTAACGGTAAGATCTTTAATCAGGTGGACAGAGTCGCCCGCTTTGAGCACATCGCCATTGCTGTCCAGCGTTGGTTCTCTGTCATCAATTCCCGCTTTGGCCCACTCCAGGGTATCATCGTCGAGGTACAGCATATCGAGTAGATCCTGAGCCCAGGTTTCGCTTTCAAGCTGTTTTAACATCCGCCATGAAACCACCTGCACTGCCGGCACCTGAGACCACATAGCATCATTCAGACAGCGCCAGTGGTTCACATCCACCGCACTCTCGTCGTTTAACTGCGGAAAACAGGTCGAACAAACAGCTATTGCACAATTATCGGAGTCATTGGGTGATTCAGGCACCATGTAAAGGCTCAGGCCCTCACTATTGCCACATAACTCACATGCGTCATTTGCACGTTTAAATACTGCTTGTTCGTTTGCCATCGTCTATGCCCGAAAGTAAAAAAACGCGAGTATAGCACAGGCCCGGCGTTTTATAATAAGCAATACATCTATTTAACTTGAGCTATTCTTGTGCTCAACCCATATAAGCTTTGATGTATCAAACCCCAGCGCTTTTGCTTTGCTGAGTAAACTATCCAGGACTTTTTGTGGCAGTTCCGGCGTTCGCGCCAGTATCCACAGGTAAGTCTTATCCGGGCCGGTCACCAACGAATAACGGTAGTTGTCCTTATCGAGCTCTGCCACTACATAACTGGCATAAAATGGGCCGAAAAATGACACTTTCAAATGCCCCGTTTGCTCATCCTCAACAAAATAAGCCTTGCCTTCAGCCTCATTCCACTCGCCCTCTTCGGCGTTATAACCACGGTTAAGCACCCGGAGACCACCGTCATCGCGCATCGAGTAGTTAGCCGTAATTTGCGATAGGCCACGCTCGAAACTATGATCAAACCGGGCGATTTCGAACCAGGTGCCCAGATAGCGATCGGCCTCAAAGCCCTGTACTGGTTTAACACCCTCTGGCACCGACGTACACCCGAACACTAACCACACGGTGGAAAGGACCACAAAAAAACGAAACATAATAAATCCTTGTAACAAAAACTGATGTCAGCCCTCAATACGACCGTCAACTATGTTTGTATCACTTAAAGGTTTAAGATAGGGTGTGGCCAAGATAAAAAACAGAAAATCATTATGCTAAAAACACAATTTCCACATGCCTCCAAACTTATCTTCGGTTGTATGGGACTGGGCGGGAACTGGTCTCATCAACCCTACACCAATGCCGATTTAAATCTGGCAACCCAGGCTGTTGAGCAAGCGTTATCATCGGGTATCACGGTATTCGATCACGCCGATATTTATACCCATGGCAACGCCGAAAAAGTTTTTGCTGACGTGCTGAACAACCAGCCGGACTGGCGCGATAATATGATCATTCAGTCTAAATGCGGGATCCGCTTTGAAGACAATCAGGGGCCAAAGCGCTACGACTTCTCGCCGGAGTGGATTTCAGCTTCGGTTGAAGGCATTCTGAGCAGGCTCAATATAGAACATCTCGATGTACTATTGCTACACCGCCCGGATCCACTAGCCGAATTACCCGCCGTGGCCGAATGCCTCACGCGGTTGCACCAGGAAGGTAAATTTGGCTACCTGGGCGTGTCTAATATGCACTGGTATCAGATTGATGCCCTCAATAAACTGCTGCCGTTTCCGGTGATTGCCAATCAGTTGGAAATGAGTCTCGGTTACCGTGACTGGGTAGAAGAAGGGATTTGCACCAATAGCCCACATAACAGCCAGAACGGTTACACACCGGGCACACTGGAATATTGTCAGCAACAGGGCGTGCAGTTACAGGCCTGGGCACCATTGGCACAGGGCAAGTATTCTGGCAATGGCGATGCAGACTGCCCCACCAGCAAACTGGTAAGTGAATTATCCGCCAGTTATGGCGTGAGCAGAGAAGCGATCGTGTTAGGCTGGCTAATGCGCCACCCGGCCGGTATTCAACCGGTTATCGGAACCACTAATCCACAGCGAATAGCCGCCTGCGCAGAAGCAGAAACGTTAACTTTATCCCGTGAACACTGGTATCAGCTGTTTGAATCTGCCCGCGGTCAGGAAGTGCCATAATATGTTTAACGCTATTCACCACGTAGCCATTATCTGTGACGATTACCCAACATCCAAAGCGTTTTACCAACAGGTGCTGGGGTTTGAGGTAGTGGCTGAGAACTACCGGGCTGAGCGCGATTCTTATAAATGTGACCTGGCGTTAGCCGATGGTACACAGATTGAGCTATTCTCTTTTCCCGGCGCGCCGGTAAGACCCAGCCGGCCGGAAGCTCAGGGTCTTCGCCACCTGGCGTTTAAAGTCACGGATATCGATGCAGCTATTAAACATCTGGCCGATCACCAGGTTGAATGTGAACCGGTCAGGGTAGATCCTTACACCCAACGCCGTTTTACTTTCTTCAACGATCCAGATGGCTTACCGCTGGAACTCTACGAAATCTAGCTGTCCAGTAACGCCAATGCACCAAACATCCCGGAGCGGGTGTCCAGGCCGGGTAAACAAATGATGTCTTCCAGGCTTATCCCTTCGGGCATAACAATATAGTCATTCAATTTACCACTGGCGGCCGCAATCACTTTCTCAACCAGGCCATGTTTTTGCATTACGCCGCCGCCCAGGATAATTTTTTCAGCACTTAACGTCACCATCAGGTTATGGCACATATCCCCCAATACTTCACTAAGACCATCCCAGGCCGGATGCTCATCCGCAAAAGTGTCAGATGGCTGCGACCAGATTTTGCCCAGCGCGGTACCTGAAGCTAACCCTTCTACACAGTTTTGGTGAAAGGGGCATACGCCATGAATGCCAGCCGGAGGCTGCACCAGCATATGGCCAATTTCCGGATGTACCAATCCGTGCAGGGGTTTGCCGTTGATTACCACGCCGCCGCCCACACCGGTACCTACCGTTACATATACCGCCACCTTGGTATCCTGAGCAGCACCCCAGCGATATTCGCCCAGTGCCGCTCCGTTAACATCGGTATCAATGGTCACTTCACACTCCAGTTGAGCAGCCAGGTGACCAGCTAAATTGGTATGACTCCAGTGTGGCTTGGGTGTTTTTGTAATGTAACCATAGGTGGCCGAGGCAGGATTTAGATCCAGGGGCCCAAAACTGGCAATGCCCATCTGACTGAAAGCATGGCCGGCTTCACGCTGCTGTTTAAAGAACGCAACCGTTTTAGCTAAGGTCTCTTCGGGGGTTGTGGTTGGAATGCGAATTTCCGCCACGATATCGCGCCCGGGAGTTACTATCGCACAGTTAAATTTGGTACCACCGGCTTCAATCACCGCGTAATAAGGATCAGTTAACGCCATCTGCTATTGCCTCAAAGTTCTGCAAGCGTTGTTCAATTAACCCACAGTATTGCTGCGGATTATCATGACATCGTTATGGTTGAGTTTATATCCGTTATGTCTGCTGTTTTGTAAAGTATCGAGCCAAAGATTTCGCCTTCGCATCCTGAAGCTGACAATTAACAAAAATAACACAAACATAAAAACTTAATCTTTTAGCTTAATTTAAGAAATTAGTAATCAAATAAACCTCTTACCAGTAAGCTGTGACTTTTGATAGAGATTTACTTGTAAATTTCTTGCTAATTTAACTTAATCGTTTAAGATTAAAGCTAGCAAAGCTTAGTTTTGCTGTAAACAAATTTGTGAAACTTTTGTAAAACCACCTGAAGCAAGTCAGTTGGCTGGAGAATACTGATGAATTACGCGGCGTCGAGTGAACAATGCCTGAGCAGAATACTGGCAGGGTTAGACTTATCGTTTTTGTCACAGCGCGATCTCAAGCTTTTCACCAATCGCCTTAACAGCCATTTTGACGAACTGTTCACACGCTATGTGGATGTCTTCGGACACCAGTACGACTGTTATTATCATTTGTCACAGTTAGTCCTGTCGCTGGCCATGGGGCTTAAAAACCGTAAAGCCGATTTGAAACGCCTCGATAAAGCCAGAAGCAACGATGACAAGCTGTGGCACCAGCAGGAAAACCAGATCGGTATGGCTTGCTATGTGGATTTAATGGGTCCAACCCTTACCGAACTGCAGGCCAAAATTCCTTATTTTAAGTCACTTGGCCTTACTTACCTGCACCTTATGCCACTGTATGCCTCGCCGGAAGGTGACAGCGACGGCGGTTATGCAGTGTCTGACTATCGCAAGGTCAACCCGGTGCTGGGCAATATGAAAGAGCTCGAGGCGCTGTCTAAAGCGTTACGGGATGCCGGTATTAATCTGGTACTGGATTTTGTGTTCAACCACACCTCCGACGAACACCGCTGGGCAAAAGCTGCCCTGGCTGGCGACAAAAACTACCAGAACTATTACTACCTGTTTGATGATCGCACCATTCCCGACCAGTACGAGCAGAGTCTGCGTGAGATATTCCCGCAGGTTCGCCGTGGCAGCTTTACCTGGAACGAGACGATGCAAAAGTGGGTCTGGACGACTTTTAATAGTTTTCAGTGGGATTTGAACTATAGCAACCCGGCAGTGTTCAACGCCATTACCGAAGAAATGCTGTTTCTGGCCAACATTGGTTGCGCGGCATTACGCCTGGATGCGTTGGCTTTCATCTGGAAGCAGATGGGCACCAACTGCGAAAACCAGCCTAATGCTCACAAACTGATCCAGGCGTTTAACTGCTGCCTGCAAATTACAGCACCAGCGGTGGTATTTAAGTCGGAAGCCATTGTGCACCCCGACGAAGTGCTTAAATATATTCGCCAGGATGAATGTCAGCTTTCCTATAACCCTCTGTTGATGGCTCTTATCTGGAACAGCCTGGCTACGCGCAAAACGCGCTTACTCACCAGCTCGATGCAAAAGAGCTTCGCCATTGAACAAGATTGCAGCTGGGTAAACTATGTACGCTGCCATGATGATATCGGCTGGACTTTTGATGACGCCGTGGCCCATCAACTGGGTATTAACCCATACGATCATCGGTATTTCCTGAATCAGTTCTTTACCGGACGCTTCGAAGGCTCCTATGCCGACGGTGTGCCGTTTGCAGAAAATCCATCAAACGGTGACTGTCGGGTGTGTGGTTCACTGGCATCGTTATGCGGCCTGGAAGGTGCTTTACAGGCCAATGATCAACAGGCAATCGACACTGCTGTGCGCCGTATCATGCTGGTTCACGGGGTAATTATGAGCATCGGCGGCATACCATTGCTTTATTCCGGTGATGAAATGGGTTTACTCAATGACTACAGTTATCGTGACGATCCGGCCAAAGCTCATGATGATCGCTGGGTAAATAGAATTGCCGTCACTTCAGCACACATCGACGACATTGAAGCTGCGCCGGCAGCCACTGACTCACTCGAGCGAAAAACCCAAAAAGCGATTTTTGCCGGAATTAAACAGCTAATTAATTTGCGCAAAGAGCATGCTGTGTTTGGTCAGGCCCGCACCCACATTTTACAAACTGCCAACCAGCATTGCTTTGTATACTGCCGGGTAGCGGATGATGGGCAAAAACTGTTAGCTCTATGTAACTTCAGTGAGCACCCGCAAATTCTTCAGAGCAGCGTGCTGGAAGTATTTGATGGTAAACCCGCAACAGACTTACTTAGCAATAATCGCATCGATAAGGGCTCAGACATTCGCTTAGCGCCTTACCAACAATGTTGGTTACTCGGCTAATGAGCACATAGAAAGAGGGGGCCTGATAAGAGTTTAAAGTAAAAATCATGTCCCCTTTTCTACTATTTTCCGCCCCGTACTGATCGAGCCCGCCCGATACCCAGTACGTATCACTAATTTAATTCCCTATCCGCCGGTGACATTTTGCAGAGCTGCTATACTTAGCGCTGTGAAGCTGAGTTTCACATTAATGTGCCCATTACTGAGATAATAGGGCGTCGGGTATCACTTACATATCCAGGTACAGTAAGAAGCAGGGCAATCATCTTATGATTGTTAGAGAAGGAATCGCTGTTTCGTAAAAAAGGAGCAAACGGAAAATGCTAGGCCAGGCTTATTTAGAATATCGCTGTCCTCGCTGTGGTTATATTAATGCCATAGCCAGAGAAACCGTTTTAGACATGTATAAGGAACAGTCCGATGCATGTCAGCACTGTCAGCAAAAACTCGAAATAATTGCTGCCAACGGAATTAATGATCAAATTAACCTTATCGTTTCGGAACAGGAAGACGGCGCGAAGTAATCATCAGAAAACAAAAAAGGGGATGCAGTTACTGCATCCCCTTTTTGCTTTGAACTCTGCATTCGGTTTCTAGCCGCCAAAAAACTCACGGCGCAACTGCGCGTCAGCCAGAAATTGCCCGCCCAGTGCCGATGTTTTGGTGTAAGAAAGACTATCCCGTATGCCTCTTGCTTTTACACAGTAATGTGTAGCGTTAATCACTACCGCCACATCTTCAGTGCCAGTTAGTGCCTGCAAGGCCACCAGCACTTGCTGAGTAAGACGTTCCTGTACCTGAGGACGCTGGGCAAAGAAACCTACCAGGCGATTAATTTTAGACAAACCAATCACAGTGTCTTTTGGAATGTAAGCTACCGTGGCAGTCCCGTCGATAGTAACAAAATGATGTTCACAGGTACTGGTAAGGCTGATATCACTTACCTGAACCGGCTGCCCCACCTGCATCTTGTTTTCAATCTGGGTGATCTTAGGAAACTTACGATAATCCAGCCCGGAGAATATTTCATCGACATACATTTTAGCGATGCGCTCTGGCGTTTCCGACAGGCTATCATCAGACAAATCCAGGCCGAGCGTTTCCATCACGTCCCGCATGGCGTGCTCTATCCGCTGGCGCTTCGCCTCGTCGCTCAGACCATTTTCTAACATAGGTGTTTCCAGACCTTTTTCTACCAGTGCTTCATGCACCAGCAATGCCTCTTTGGAAATGCCCAGTTTTACAGCATCGCGCACAACTACCGCTTCTTTTGCAAACATTCACTCATTCCGTAACAACGACTAACCCTGCTTATACTATCGATACTGCAGATTAGGATTAAAATAACCTGTTAATTTGTCATTAAAACGATCTGCAATCCGTGTAAAGTCGTAATTAGTACCAAAATTATCGGAGGTATTTTTTGTCTTTACCTATACTCATCACCGGTGGCAGTCAGCGTCTCGGACTTGCGATTGCACAGGATCTGCTGGCCAATGACCAACCGGTTATCATCACATACCGACGACACAAGCCGTCTGTCGACGAGCTGAAAAATGCCGGCGCTGTTGTGTTGGAGGCGGATTTTAGCACTCAGGCGGGTATTTCGCGAGCAATAGAAGAAATAAAACGCACTGCGCCAAAGTTACGGGGCATTATTCACAATGCATCAGACTGGGTGCCGGAAAGCCCGGAAACCGCGCCTGGCGATTTGATGCATGACATGATGATGGTACATGCCAATGCACCTTATCAACTCAACCTGGCACTGAAAGACGCTTTGCGGTCTGAAGACGGTACGCTATCGGACATCATCCACATGACCGATTATGTGCAGAACACCGGCAGCGAAAATCACATTGCCTATGCTGCCAGCAAAGCTGCGCTGCACAACCTGACCCTGTCGTTTGCCCGGGTTTATGCGCCACATGTAAAGGTAAATAGTATTGCACCGTCACTGGTGATGTTTAACGACGACGACACTCAGGAATACCGGGAAAAGGCACTCAACAAAAATCTGTTGGGTATGGTTCCCGGTGCGCAGGAAGCGGTTAAAGCGGTAAACTATCTGCTTACAGCTGAATATGTCACCGGCCAGACCTTACATTTAAATGGCGGCAGAAATTTAAAATAGCCAACATCCTGCACCTAAGTTGTTGGCCCATAAGGGCCGACAGCGTATAATTGACCTGTCAAATACTTAATCAGGAAACACTGTGACCACCTCACTTATTCCAGAATGGAAAGCCAGCGAAGCGGTTATTCTGGCCTGGCCTCATCAGGACACTGACTGGGCGCCATGGTTAGAAGACGCTCGTCAGACTTATCTGTCTATCATCCGCATTATCAACGCCAATCAGGCCGGTGTACTATTGTTGTGCCGCGAAGAAGATATGGATGATGTGGAAAGCCGGCTGGCAGCCGATGCCCGGGTGATGCTAATCAAAGCTGATTACAATGATACCTGGGCCCGGGATTTTGCTTTTTTAAGCTGCGGCAACTCCGAAGCCCCCTACCCGGTAGAGTTCACCTTTAATGGCTGGGGTAATAAGTTTGACGCCAGCAAGGATAATCAGGTTAATCAGCGCTATCTGGCGCCATTATGCAGCGAAAAACTACGTACATCGTCGATCGTGGCTGAAGGTGGTGCGTTGGAAATTGACGATAGCGGTCACTTGTTATCCACCGCATCCTGCCTTTATAATCCAGCCCGTAACGGCGATATGAGCGGCGACGCTTACCGTGAGGAATTTACCGCTTTTCTGGGCTGTGCGCAGCTGTCGATATTTGCCCACGGGCACCTGGAAGGCGACGATACCGATGGCCACATTGACACGCTGGTGCGTTTTACGCCCACCCGCGGTCTGGTGATTCAGGCCGCCGAAAACCGCCCCGAAGACAACCATTATCAGGGCTTATCTGCGCTGGTAAAGGAGTGCGCTGAAACGTTACCTGATCATACCCGCTACTTATTGCCGTTACCGGCCATGTTTAACGACGATGGCGACAGGTTACCGGCATCTTATGCTAATTATCTTATCTGTAATCATACCGTTTTATTACCGGTTTACGGTCAGCCTGAAGACAGTGAGGCAGTAGCGGTGATGCAGCAGGCGTTTCCGCATCACGAAATAGTGCCGGTTAACTGTGCAACGCTGGTTCAACAATTCGGCAGCCTGCACTGCATTACCATGCAGATCCCCTGTAACACTTTAAAAACCGATGTCATTCACCAATTAAACTCAGGAGTGAGCCGTTATGTCTGAGCGCACCTTAAAGGTTGGACTGGTTCAACAGTCTGTCGCCGACAACGATAAAGCCACCAACTGGAATAAAAGCGCGGCCCGAATTGCCGAGCTCGCCAAACACGGCGCCGAGCTGATCCTACTGCAGGAACTGCACAGCACCCTATACTTCTGCCAGAACGAAGATACCGATGCCTTTGATCTGGCCGAACCTATTCCCGGCCCGGCAACCGACTTTTTTGGCAAAATTGCTGAACAGCACAATATTGTGCTGGTGACCTCATTGTTTGAAAAGCGCGGCTCCGGGCTCTATCACAACACTGCCGTAGTATTCGATCGCAGTCGCGAGATTGCCGGAAAGTATCGCAAAATGCACATTCCGGATGACCCGGGTTTTTATGAGAAGTTTTATTTTACGCCAGGCGATATGGGGTTTGAACCGATTCAAACCAGTGTGGGTAAACTGGGTGTGTTGGTATGCTGGGATCAGTGGTATCCGGAAGCTGCACGCCTGATGGCCATGGCCGGCGCTGAAATTCTGTTTTATCCCACCGCAATCGGTTGGGATATGACCGACAGCGAGGATGAGCGTAAGCGCCAGCACGATGCATGGCATACCATTCAGCGTGCCCATGCCGTAGCCAATTCGGTACCGGTCATTGTGGCTAACCGCACCGGTTTTGAAACCTCACCAACCGAAGGCGATCCGGGTATTCAGTTCTGGGGACAGAGCTTTATTGCCGGGCCACAGGGTGAGATCCTCGCTCAGGCCAGCAGTGACAAGGAAGAAACCTTACTGGTGGATCTTGATATGACCCGTACTGAACAGGTCAAGCGGATTTGGCCCTACTTCCGCGACCGCCGCATCGACGCTTATGACGATCTGGTCAAACGCTGGCGCGATTAATCTAGCTACCAGCAGGCAGTGCAATAACGCGCTGCTCACACAATACATAGCACTGGCGTTGCGATTTAGGCGCCAGTGCCGTTAACACTTCATCTTCTATATTCAAGCCACCGGTGTACTGACCAAGTGCTGGCATCAGCATCAGTGTGTCAGTGATCACCAGGCTTTTGCCGCTAAAACGCCGCTTGCCTGAGACAAACCCGGCTTTAGGGTGGAAATGACCGACAATCTGCAAGCTATTGTTATCCTGTGGAATATGCCGGCAATGAATCAGGCTGCCCTGCTGAGTGCGTAGTGGATAACTCTCAGCCCGCAGCCCACCCAGCGCTTCGGGTACCTGGGGATCATGATTCCCTTCCAGCCAGATCCATTCTTTCACACTTAGCACTAACGCCTTAAGTTGGGCGACATCGTCGGCTAAAAAGCGCTCAAAAGCGTGAACATCATGAAAGCTATCGCCCAGACAGAGCACTCGTTGCGGTTTATAACATGTCAGCAAGGCGGCAATGCTCTTCAGTGTTGCCCGGGAATCATAACGGGGTACAGGGGAGGCATATTGCGATAGATAACTGCCTTTTTCAAAATGCAGGTCAGCCAGTAACAGACAATCCTGTTCCGGCCAGTACAACGCCGCACGGCTATCGAGTAGCCATAAGCTGCCACCAAATCGGACGGGGAATACCTGTCTGGAGTCGATTAACTGTTGTAACCGGGTAGTTGAAAGCATATTCAGCCGTCACCCGACAGCAGCGCCCTGACCTCATCAAGCATAGATTCGGCTTCTGCATAGAGTGCAGCCTGATCAAGCAGCGCCTGCTCGCCGGCGCCTTTAACCTGTTCACTGCGTACATCCAGCACAATGGGGATCGCCATAGGTGACACCTTGGGTAAGTCTATAAACTGGGTTTTCCCGACAAATCGTATCAAAGTATCTGCCAGTCGCCGGAGATCAAGCAACTCACGTTCGGCATCTTCCCGTGCCACCTTAAGCAGAATATGGTCGGGCTCGTATTCACGCAGCGTATCGTAAATTAGATCAGTGGAAAAGGTCACCTGCTTCATGGTTTTGCGTGTACTGTGATAGCGCTGTTCAGTAAGCCCGCTGACAATAGCCACCTGGCGGAATGAGCGTTTAAGCATAGGCGCGTTAAGCATCCAGTCCTCCAGCTCATCGCCGAGAATATCCGGCTGAAACAACGTAGCGATATGACTTTCATCCATTGGCTTGAGCGCGCACACCGACAGTCCGTAATCTGTCACACTGAAACTTAACGGCTTAAGGCCAAGCTTTTCCATCCGCCGTGTCAGTAACATGCCCAATGTCTGATTAGCCTTACGGCCCTCAAAAGTGTAATACAATGAATAAAATGCGCGGCGGTAGGGAAACTGTTCGATAAGCACCTTATCCCGGGCCGGAATTCGCGAAAAAGCCTGTTGCAGGCTGAGCCACTCACGTACCTGCCCGGGTAAAGCCTGCCACTGAGCGGGCGTATTCAATAACGCCCGTACCCCATCGGCCAGATAGGTTGAAAGCGGTAACTGACCACCCACATAACTGGGGATTTTCGGCTCTTTGCCTTTATCCGGCCTGGCATGTAACTGCATATCCCGTATGGCCTCAAAGCGCAGCATTTCACCGGCAAACAAAAACGTATCGCCCGGGGTAAGCTGCTGCGCAAAATACTCTTCCACCTCGCCGATGATCTTGCCCTGGTTGCCGCGCCGGATGCGCTTCACCTTGAGCTTACCCGCCTCCACAATGGTGCCGATATTCTGCCGGTGTCGCTGCACCACCCGCTGACTGGCCGGTTTAAAGGTGCCGTCTGCTTGCTGGCGTAGCCGCTGATAACGTTCATACCCTTGAAGCGCGTAACCACCATCCACACTGAATTGCCACAATTGATTAAACTCATCGGTTGCCAGCCCCTGATAGGGTGAAGCATTGAGGATTTGTTGATACAGAGCGTCAGGCGTCACCGCACCGGAACAGGCACAGTTAATAATAAACTGCGGGATAATATCCATAGCGCCGGGCTGCACCAGCGCGCCATCACGGGCGCCCTGATTAATCGCCTCGATGGCAGCCTGACACTCCAGTGCCTCAAAGCGATTGGCCGGTACCAGCAACGCTTCGCTGGCTTCCTCAAAGCGGTGATTAGCCCGCCCGATGCGTTGTAGCAGGCGACTAACCCCTTTTGGGGCACCAACCTGAATAACCAGGTCCACATCCCCCCAGTCTATGCCCAGCTCAAGAGCGGAGGTGGTTACGATAGCGCGAAGCTGTCCCAAGGCCATCATTTCTTCCGTTTTACGGCGCTGCTCTTTACTCAGAGAGCCATGATAGAGGGCAATAGGCAGTACCTGAGAGTTCTCTGACCACAACAACTGAAACAATAATTCAGCCTGTGCCCGCGTATTCACAAACACCAGGGTAGTCCCAGCTTTGGCAATGGCCTGATAGATATCCCCAATCGCATATTTGGCCATAAAGCCGCCAAAGGGCATGCGCTGCTCCGAGCGTAAAATGCTAATCGCCGGTTTGGCCGTATCTTTAACCTCCAGCAGCGCAGCAGGCTCTCCGGTAGGCCCCAGCCAGTCTGCCACCAGCTTTGGTTTAGCTACCGTCGCCGATAAACCAATACGTTTGAACCCGGGTGCCAGCGACTCCAGCCGGGCCAGGGCAAGAGTAGTAAAATCGCCGCGTTTGTTGCCAATCAGGCTATGAACTTCGTCGATAACAACGGTTTTTAGCCTGCCAAATATTTTTGGCGCATCGGTATAAGAGAGCATCAGCATTAACGATTCAGGGGTCGTAAGCAGGATATGCGGGGGCCGTTTACGCTGACGCTGCCGTTTGTGCGACGGCGTATCGCCGGTGCGCGTCTCCACCGTAATCGGCAGCGCCATTTCTTCTATGGGGCGCAACAGATTACGATGAATATCCTGGGTTAATGCTTTTAAAGGTGAAATGTACAGGGTATGTAAGTATTCAGCGGTTTCATGCTGTAAGTCTACCAGTGACGGCAGGAACCCTGACAACGTTTTACCCGCGCCGGTAGGGGCTATCAGCAGCGTCGACTGGGCCGTTTCGGCACGATCAAGCATGTCTTGTTGATAGGATCGCAAAGACCAGCCCTGTTGGGTAAACCATGCGGTAAATTCAGCGGGTAACGGCAAACTCAAAAGCTGTGACAAATCCGGTTGGCTAAGTGGTAAGGGTATACGTGTCACGGCACAAAGCGGTTTAATACTATACGCAACATTCGCTATACTGCCAGTTCATTTTGTTAATGTGTTCATCTGAATGAATTTATTTGCCGCACGACTTTGCTTACTTATCGGCCTCACCGGGCTCACTGCGGCCTGCAGTGAAGGGTCTTTACCGACCATCGGCCGGACCCATGGCGATGTGCCCATGAGCCGATTGATTGCTTTTGACAGCCAGCAAAAGTGCTATCGATTTTTAGAAAATGTGTCTTTTGAAGCTCCGTTTGCTGATGGTATGGCCTATCAGCAAACTACCTGCCTGACAGCGGGGAAAAAAGTGGGCCGCAAAACTATTGACGAAGTCGCTGACTTGCATGTCTCGCTGACCTCTGACGGCGAATATTACATCGTTAAAGGCGGCTATTGAGCTTTTCTGACTAACACCGCGTAAAAGAAGCCAAATGGCTAATTTCACGGAGTGTTTTTGCAAGCTGACAAGTGGTTACAACCACGGGATAACGGCCTTTATTGCGTGGTCGCTGATTGTTACATCGATCCTACCGCACCGGTAAATTGCGCCCTCATTACCCATGGGCACGCCGATCATGCTATTGGCGGGCATCACCGCGTGGTGGCTACAGCGCCCACCATTGCCATTATGCGCACCCGCTACGGTGAGGACATGGCGCAAACCGTTGAGGCCCTCGACTACGGGCACACCATAGAGCTTGGTGACCCTGATGATCCGGTCAGCTGCACGTTTTACCCGGCTGGCCACATTCTCGGCTCCGCACAAATTCTGCTGAGCTATCGCGGCACCAGGGTAGTTATTTCCGGCGATTATAAGCGTCAGCCGGACCCCACATGCCCGCCCTTTACCGCCATTAACTGCGATGTTTTTATTACCGAGGCAACCTTCGCCCTGCCGGTGTTTAAGCACCCGCCAATTGAGCAGGAATGTGAAAAACTGCTGCAATCATTAGCTTTGTTTCCTGAGCGCTGCCACCTGGTGGGCGTTTATGCATTAGGGAAATGCCAACGCATGATCCTTGGCCTGCGGGCACTGGGCTATCACCAACCAATTTATCTGCACGGCGCCCAACGACGGCTTTGTGATTTGTACGAGGAACACGGCATCAGCCTTGGCCAGCTAATTGATGTGGCTGATGTGGCTGATAAGTCGGAGCTAGCCGGTGAAATAGTGCTGGCGCCCCCATCGGCCCTTAGCGATCGATGGTCACGCTCTCTACCTGAGGTTCGCAAAGCCATGGCATCCGGCTGGATGCAAATTCGTGCCCGGGCCCATCAGCGTCAGGTCGAGCTTCCTCTGATAGTGTCTGATCACTGTGACTGGCAGGCATTGCTGGATACCATCGAAGAAGTCAGTCCCGGGGAAGTATGGATAACCCATGGCCGGGAGGACGCTTTGCTACATCAGCTAACCACTCAGGGCGTAAAGGCCCGGGCATTATCGCTGATTGGCTATGACGAGGATGCCACAGACTAATGGAAGCTTTCTCGCAACTCCTTCAGCAGCTTTATTTTACCAGCAGTAATAATGAGAAGAGCAGACTGCTCCGTCATTACCTGGCGCACACGGCAGACCCCGATCGTGGCTGGGCGATTGCCGCATTGGCCGGCACCTTAAAGTTCGAGTTTTTTAAACGCAATGCAGTGAAGAATCTGATGCTGGAACGGGTAGATCCGGACCTTTTTGCCATGAGTTATGACTATGTAGGTGAAATGAGCGAAACGGTAGCTCACTTGTGGCCCGATGCTACCAGCAACATCGAACTCCCCGGTCTGGCAGAACTCATCGACCAGTTCCGCGAGGCCAATCGCGAGCAAGTCAAAGCACTACTGGTGCACTACTTGTCGGGCATGACGGCCGAGCAGCGCTGGTCATTGCTTAAGCTGGGCACCCGGGGCCTCAGGGTTGGTTTGTCGGCACGCAGCGTCAAGCGTATCCTCGCCGAATACGGCGATGTACCGGTCAGCGAAATTGAAACCCTGTGGCACGCGCTCAAGCCTCCTTACCGCGAATTATTCGACTGGCTGGAAGACCGTGCAGAAAAGCCCGATATTTCCGGCGCAGTCACCTTCCATCCGGTTATGCTGTCACACCCGCTGCCTGAGGATAAAGCCTCGCAACTTTCCGTTGAAGACTGGCAGGTGGAATACAAATACGACGGTATTCGTGTCCAGCTGGTTATCACCGAACAGGGTAAAGCACTTTACAGCCGCACCGGTGACGACATCAGTGAGTCTTTTCCTGATGTCCTGGCAGGTATAGAAGAACCCGGCGTTATTGACGGTGAACTGCTGGTGATTAATAACGGTAACATTGAATCCTTCAACGCGTTGCAGCAACGGCTTAACCGTAAGAAGCCATCAAAGAAGCTCATCGCAGAACACCCGGCTGGTATCGTGGTTTACGACCTGTTGACGGATAACGACGAAGACATTACGCCCCTGCCGCTTACGATAAGACGTCAGCGACTGGAAAAGTGGCTCTCCCGGGCCTCTGCCAGCCATCTGCTTGTATCGCCTTTACTGCCGGTCAGCAGCAATGCCCAGCTACAGCAAACCTATGCCAACGCGGCAGAAGATACCGGTGTTGAAGGCCTCATGCTTAAACTTAAAGACAGCAGTTATCAGCCCGGCCGCCCAAGCGGTCAGTGGTATAAATGGAAGCGTGAGGCACTGCATCTTGATGCCGTGGTGATGTATGCCCAGCGCGGACATGGCAAGCGCTCAAGCTTTTATTCCGACTTTACCTTTGGGGTATGGCAGGACAACACCTTATTACCCATAGGTAAGGCTTATTCAGGCTTTACCGATGAAGAGCTCCGAAAACTGGACAACTGGGTACGGCGTAATGCGGTGGGTCGGTTTGGTCCGGTCCGAGAAGTAAAAAAAGAACTGGTAGTGGAAGTCGCCTTTGATGCCATTCATCCGTCCACCCGACACAAATCCGGTGTCGCCCTGCGCTTCCCTCGCTTTCACCGCATCCGCTGGGACAAACCCGCCAGCGAAGCCGATACCCTGGCTAATGCCAAAGCGCTTATCATCGAATAACGTGCTGCCTGTTATGCACTGGCGCTTGGCCGCTCACTCACCAGCTTATACCAGCGCTGTAAGTTTGTTTGTTCTTCGCCAATTCGAATCTTCACTACCCGGGCAAAGTCGATAGCACATAAAGCGATAATATCAGCGATGGAAAAGCTTTCTCCGGCAATGTAAGTTGAATCTGCCAGCTGTTTATTCAGCACTTCGAGAAACTTTACCGCGTCTTTACCGGCCACCACACCATAATCGCCAACCGGCGTCATCCGATCGCTGAAGTAGCCAGTGGTATGCTGAAAGCAATGCACCACAGGCAACATCAGACATAAATCAACCCGACGCTGCCACATAGCAACTATGCCTTTCTCAATGGCACTTTCGCCACACAAAGGTGGATTTGGATAGGCCGCTTCAATATAGGCGCAGATAGCGTCGCTTTCGCTGATACAGGTGCCATCGTCGAGCTCGAGAATGGGCAGCTTACCCATAGGGTTTTTGCTTAACATTTGTGGAGAGAGGTTTTCGCCGCCCTTCAGGTCTACTTGTATATACTCGGCACTAATGCCCTTTTCGGCCAGAAACATTCTTACCCGACGCGGGTTGGGTGCCGTTTGCGTATCGTAGATTTTCATCGCGAGCTCCTGTTTATTTAAGAATAATCAGACTAATGGATTTGGCGATCAAATCAACTCACAATTGTGTACATTAATACCAATGCACATTGAAGTTTACCGTGCTTACGGGCCAGGTACGCCCGTAAAATAGGTGGAGAGTGGCTTACTGAACGGTTAACAGCGTCGAATTGCCCGTCCAGTAAAGGAGGATAACCTGCATCGCGTCGGTCAGACTCAGATAATCACAGGGTTTGGTCATGTAAGTGTTGCAGCCTAAATCGTAACAGTCTTTTACATCCACATCGGTATCTGATGTCGAGAACATGATAACCGGTATATGTTTCAAGTCGTTATTTTCACGGATCGCAGATAGCACTTCGCGGCCGCCCATTCTTGGCATATTCAGGTCAAGAATAATGAATGAGGGCAACGAACCGGTAGTGGTTAACTGCTCCATCAAATCCACGCCATCCACGGCGGTTCTGATCTGGGTTTGCATTAAATTACTGTCGATTAAGGCATCGGTGATCAGCTCGCGATCATCTTCATCGTCATCAACGATGTAGATAAAATTTAACTCACTGATCTTCTTTTGATTAATTTCTAAAGTGTTCATAGCTCGTACATTATAACATTTTATCTCAACAACCTCACTGACGGCTTACTTCACCGGTAGTTGCATGTAAAAAACGCTACCTTCGTTCTCACGGCCTTCGGCCCAGATACTTCCATTGTGTTTTTCTACAATTTTTCTACAAATTGCGAGGCCCATTCCGGTTCCTTCAAACTCACTTTTGCCATGCAGGCGTTCAAATAAATTAAAAATTCTTGTGGCATACTGATTGTCAAAGCCAATACCGTTGTCTTTGAATGCCAGGGTAATATGCTCCTCCGTTCGGTCCACCACCGTGATTTCGATGACAGGGTGTCGCTCTGGAGCAACAAATTTCAGCGAATTCTGCAGTAAATTCTGGAAAACCCGCATTATATGTCCTTTATCAGCAAGAATGACACCAATATTGTCGACCCTGATATCCGCCTGCTTATCACTCACCAATAGTGAAATATCATCGAGCACCGTTTGAATGGCACTGTTGGCGTTGATGGAGCGGAATTTCATGGCGTCACTGCTCAGCCGTGAAAAACTCAGGGTATTTTTAATCAACGTTTGCATCCGCTCGGCAGACGCCCGCATTCGTTTTAAATACGACTGGTTCTTCTCTGAGAAAGTGTCGCCAGAACGTTGGATCCGGTCACCAAAGGTTTGAATTTTTCGCAACGGTTCCTGTAAATCATGGGAAGCAATAAACGCAAAGCGCTCAAGCTCGCGGTTAGAGGTTTCTGCATTCTCCAGCGCCTCCAGCAGATGTAGCTCGGCGGTTTTGCGCTGTTTGATCTCCAGGTTTAGCTCGGCAGTACGATGGGTTACCAAATCTTCGAGCATGTTATTCATCTGCTGCACTTTTTCAGACTCAATAATCATCTTACTCTGGATCATACTGCGCAGCTTTAACGCACCTTCCCTTTCAGCTTCTTGCCAGGGTGCGGATTTTTTGTAAACGTTTTGTTTCCAGAGTTCAAATGAACTTCTCGGCATTAACCGGTGACTGCCGTCATCGGTAAACTCAATGACTTTTTCCGGTTTGCCGCCCCAATTCTTCGCCTGAATAATTTCTTTGCGAAACCACAGGATATATGAACTATTGTCCGCTGAGAGTGAAACCATCATAACCCCACTGGCTATATCGGCAAGTTCAGCAAATTGTGGGTTATCGATGCCAAGCTGATGCGTAAAGTAGACTTCTTCCTGCTCGGTTATCTGTTCAGCCAGCCACTGGTGTAACTGCTTGACAACAGCCGGCTTCGGGACATCACCGGCACTTTTTAGCGAGCCGTCAAGGCACCATACTGCGCCACTGGCGTCCACCAGTGCGAGCAGTTGTTCAGCTTTTATCCTCAGCGCATTCTGATACTCCTGCTCCTCGGCCATGGTCGCTGAGATCTGGCCTAGCATGGCCAGTTGCCGGGCATTCCGTTGGGTATCTTCTTCCTGAATCTTGACCGAAATCAGCTGTGACAACATGACCGAGATGTACTGAGCAATTTCACGTACCTCAAATGGTACGAAGTTGCGTGAATAATGGTGACAGGCGATAAGACCCCATAATTTACCATTAATAATGATACTGATGGACATGGAAGCTTTAACACCCATATTACGCAGATACTGTATATGGATCGGCGAAACGCTGCGCAGCGAGCAATAACTTAAATCTACATGGGGGTGGGCCGGGTACAAGCGGGACACTTCTGCCTCTACATCACACAGCAGCCTGATAGGGTTTTTTATATAAAGCTCGCGGGCTTGTTTGGGAATATCCGACTCAGGAAAATGCTGCTTTAAAAACGCATTAAGGTGGGGCTCTTTCGCCTCGGCAATTACCTCACCGTTATACTCATGGTCAAACTGGTACAGCATCACCCGGTCAAATCCTGAGAACCGTTTAACCTCTTCCACTACTGTCTGGTAAATCAGGTCGAGTTTGTGTACGCCCATGAGCGACTGAGCGGAGTTCTTCAGCATTTTAAGCACCGACTCATAGGCCTTATCACTCACCTTACTGTCCGGCTCCAGCGCAATCAGTATCTCCGAACCGTTATAGGTGGCGATAGCGGTCATCTTGCGAAGACTGGCGTCAGCATGCTTAACTTGCACCGATGTGGGATTAAAAAGCTGTAATTTCTCGCTTTGCCAGTGATTGTTGATGATAGCGCAGTAGTCTGCATCGACAACGTCAGCCAGGCTTTTACCAATACACTCTGACAAACCTGCGCCGCACAACCCGGTGACATTCTCACTAACACAACTCAGCTTCATGGTTGCCGGATCAACAACCAGCAAATAACCATGGGGCTGTATCGAACCGGGGATATGAATTGGCTCTTTGTGGCAGTTATCCAGTGTTACTTCAAAGTTATCAGTCAACCTGAACTCCTTTCATCAGCGCATACATATTTGAGAATGACAGGTTGGCGCCGTTAATGATCTGCTTTTCAGAGCCTGGATTTGCGGCTACAAAGTGTTGCAGGGATAACTGAAATTCCCGCCACATGGCCGGCGTTTTGGGTCCGTAGCTGTGGAAAAAGCGCATCCCTGAGCGCCCTTTAAAATGAGGCTGGTGACGTAACCTGTCGAGGATATGTCCGCCGCCGAGGGTGGCGCCTTCAAACACATATAGAAAGCCCCATGCCTGGGCCTCGTTTTCCGGTAATACCAGCGCGGTGCTGTTACAGTAATCACTGTCAGCGACAGACTGCACTGTGTCTTTTTCAAGATAGGCGATATCGCTGTCCAGCCAGCTAAGTTTGGAGCGTTCTTGCATCATAACTGCCGTACTGCGGAATTGCCCGAGCCTGGCTTCAACCAGTTCGTAATACGAGCGATGCAGTTTAAGCATGTCCTGATAAGCCTGCAGGTCCAGCGGTGTTGCAAACAACAGGTCGCTCATCACCGCTTCAATCCGGCAATGTGCGTCACGGGTTTCCCGCCGCAATCGGGTTGCGATGTCGGGCTTTGCTACCTTGCAAGCTGTTAGGTTATCCGTCATGGTTCACCCTGGTTGGAAAAACTGCTTTCAAAACAGTCCGGTCATATCAATCAATATACTTGCCCCCTGCCTTTGTCAACAGAATCCCCTAATTACCAATAACAATCAATAAGATTAGCATCACTGGTAACTGCACAATTGCATGCAGATCAGATTGTCCGGTAACCGGGCAACTGGCTTAGCGCCGGTAAATCTGAATATAATTCACCGCCAGCGAATCGGATAATCGCCAGACGCCGGTAAGAGGATTCAGCTTCATACCGGTTGCATCAACCAGCTTAAAGTGTTCGGGAGCTACCCAGCGGGTCAGTTCTTTGGGTTTAACAAACATTTTCCAGTCGTGTGTGCCTACCGGCAGGTAGCGCATAACATACTCGGCACCCAGGATTGCAATGATCCACGACTTTATGGTGCGGTTTAACGTAGCAAGTACCAGAGTGCCCGACGGTTTCACCAGCCTGGCACAGTCGTTTATCAGTGCAGCCTGATCGGGCACATGCTCTACCACCTCGGCGTTAATGACCACGTCGAATCGTTCATCTTCCGCCAGCAACTGCCCCGCCAGACAATGCCGGTAATCCACCGACAGTCCGGACTGCTGCGCATGGCGCCGGGCCACTTCGATACTCATCGCACTGGCGTCTACGCCCGTTACCATTGCGCCCCGATTTGCCAGTGCTTCACTGATAAGGCCGCCTCCGCAGCCAACGTCAAGAATGCGCAGTCCCTGCAAACAATCAGGAGATGATGGAGCGCGTCCATGACAGCTCGCTAATTGAGTAATCATATATTCAGTCCGCGCAGCGTTAAACGCCAGGGCGGTTTTGTATTTACCGTTGGGATCCCACCACTCTTTTGCCAACGCATCAAAGCGGGCGACTTCTTGTTCACAAACGTTATCATTGCTAACGCTACCTGTGACTTTGCTTTTATCCAGCATGGCGATACTTCACTTATAACTGCTCACTCAAACGGCGGATATCCTGATTTAACTTACGATCATTAAGGCTGTAATCTACCGGACAATCGATAATGTGCACACCTGGCTCAGCAATACACTGGCGCAGCAATGGCCCTAATTCCTCGGTAGCGGTTACGCGGTGTCCTTTGGCCCCATAGCTTTGTGCATATGTCACAAAGTCAGGGTTGCCGTAATCCAGGCCGAAGTTATCAAACTCCATGTGTGCCTGCTTCCATTTGATCATACCATAGGCATCGTCACGCAGGATCAGCACCACCAAATCCAGCTTGAGCCTTACCGCAGTCTCAATTTCCTGACTGTTCATCATAAAGCCGCCGTCGCCACAAACCGCCATTACCGGCTCATCAGGATTGACCAGTTTTGCAGCCATGGCCGAAGGCAGACCAGCGCCCATGGACGCGAGTGCATTGTCGAGTAACAGAGTGTTGGGCGCGTAGGCGGGGTAATTTCGGGCGAACCAGATTTTATAAATGCCATTATCCAGTGCTACCACACCGTGTTCAGGCATAACGGCGCGAACTTCACTAACCAGTCTTTCCGGCAGTACCGGAAACCTGTCATCGCTGTCTGACTCCTGACGATGCTGCACATAGGCATCATGCACATCCTGATAGAGATCCCGCTTCCAGTGTTCCTGTGGTGTTATCCGCTCGTTGATCTGCCAGACGCTGTTAGCAATATCGCCAACGACTTCCAGTTGTGGAAAATACACCGGGTCCACGGCCGCGGGCTCAAAGTTAATATGGATAACCTGCTTGCCGTTTTGATGCATAAAGAAGGGCGGTTTTTCAACCACGTCATGACCCACATTAATGATCAGGTCTGCCCGCTCAATTGCTTTGTGTACAAAATCACCGTCGGATAACGCCGTATTACCTACAAACAAGGGGTCAGATTCCTTTAATACGCCCTTACCCATTTGCGTAGTCACAAAGGGGATTCCGGTATGATCCACAAAGCGGCGCAACATTTTAGCGGTGAGTTTGCGATTGGCACCGGCACCTATCAGCAACAATGGCGCCGTAGCCTGCTCAATCATGGTTTTGGCTCGCTCTACCGCCTTCTCCTCGGCAACCGGTCGGCGCGACTGGCTTTGCTTAAGCAGAGGAGCCGTAGTGGACTCACGGGCGATGTCTTCGGGAATCTCAATATGGGCCGCTCCGGGGCGTTCTTCAGCGGCGAGTCTGAAAGCCTCTCGAATCACTGACGGAATGCGCTCACCACTGACAATTTGTGTGGTGTACTTGGTAATGGGGCGCATCATATCCACTACGTCCACGACCTGAAATCGCCCTTGTTTACTGGTTTTGATTGGCTTCTGGCCGGTAATCATCAACATCGGCATAGCGCCAAGCTGAGCATAAGCAGCAGGCGTTACCAGGTTGGTAGCACCAGGCCCAAGCGTGGACAGACAAACTCCCACCTTGCCGGTGAGTCGTCCGTAGGTTGCCGCCATAAACCCCGCGCCCTGCTCGTGTCGGGTAAGTACCAGCTTAATGGATGAATGGCGTAGTGACTCGAGTAAATCCAGGTTCTCTTCACCAGGTATGCCAAAGATATACTCGACGCCCTCGGCTTCCAGGGCTTGAACAAACAAATCTGCTGCTTTCATATTCCTTCTGCTTATTGGCTTAGAATACTAGTTGCTACGCAGGCAGCGAAAAATAGTTTAGTTCAACAGTGAATCAGGGCGATTTACTGAGCGGCCTTCCAGTTCTCCAGCGCGTCCTGGGTATGCTTATCAATGGCATCCTTGTTATTGCTGACCCAGTATTTTTCCATGATCCGCACATTGGCCTGGTTAGCTTTGTAAAAGAAGTCCGCGATGTCGCCAACCACCGGGATAAACCCCAAACCAAAGTCGAGCAGACAATTGCGGATCATCACTTTAATCAGTCCTCTGGGCAGCCCCATTTGCTTACCGAGCTGCACTATCCGAAACGACACCACTAACATCAGCACATCGCCCACACCGGGGATTAACCCCACCAGGGCGTCTAACCCGATGCGAAAATTAATCAGTGGAATTTTAATCGACGTATCCAGCAGGTTAGCCAGCTTCTGTGCTTTCAGTAACGGTTTGGGGGCCGTCCCGGAGTAATCTTTCATCTTGGACATCCGTGTTTTTTGGCCAGTTGTGCACGCAGTTCCACATCAGAGTCTGCCTGCCAGCCGTGCAGGTTTTCCTTTACGAGGTCGAAAAGCATTGAGATATGCGCCGGTTCACTGTTGAGGGCCGGGATGTATTCATAGCGTTCACCACCGGCATCCATGAAGTATTCGCGGTTCTCTTCGCCAATTTCTTCGATGGTTTCCAGGCAGTCCGCCGAAAAGCCAGGACAAACCACCTGAACCGACTTTACGCCCTCTGCGGGCAGTGCTTTAAGCGTTTCATCGGTATAGGGTTTTAACCATTCTTCGCGGCCAAACCGAGACTGAAAGGTAGTCATGTACTGGCTGTTTTCCAGCCCCAGCTCCTCGGCAATCAGGCGGGAGGTTTTCAGACATTCACAGTGATAAGGATCACCATTATCGAGATAACGTCGCGGCACACCATGATAAGACAATATCAGCTTTTCTGCCTGACCGTTAATTTCCCAGTGCTGACGTATGGTTTCGGCAACTGCTTTTATATAGCCTGGACGGTCATGATAATGACTGACAAACCGCAAGTCGGGCAGCCATCGGCGCTGTTGAAAATCGGCTGCGATAGCATCAAAGGTAGAGCCGACTGTTGAGGCGCTGTATTGCGGGTACATTGGTACCACCAGCAGTCTTCGCACCCCGTTACTGAGCATTCGCTCAATCACTTTGTTGACCGCCGGTTCACCATAACGCATAGCAAAATCAACTATCACATCGTCACCAAACTCCCGCTCGCAGCGCTTAGCCAGCGCTTCGGCCTGTGCTTTGGTATGCACCATTAAAGGTGACCCCTGCTCAGACCACACCGAGGCATAGGCCTCGGCTGAGCGTTTTGGACGAATATTTAAAATAATGCCATTGAGAATAAACCACCAGATAAGACGAGGTACCTCTACCACCCGGGGATCCGATAAAAACTCTTTAAGGTACGGTTTCAAAGCGCCTTTCGTCGGCGCCTCAGGCGTACCCAGGTTGGTAATTAAAACACCAATTTTATCGGCCTGATTATGGCTGAATCCTGCGTTACCGGTGTACTTCATAAATATCGAATCTCAATAGTAAAATAGTTAATGACTAATAATACGGCACAACGACTGAATTGGACTGCTATGGCTGATAATAGGTGGGGGTTTCCCAACCTACGGGCAGACCCAATACAAACACCCACAAATAAAACAGCAGCGTCCAGCCAACAATAAATACCATCGAATAAGGTAACATCATGGCAATGAGAGTTCCCATACCAACGTCCTTCTTGTATTTGGCAGCCATCGCCATGATCAGACCGAAGTAGCTCATCATCGGCGAAATAACGTTAGTTACCGAGTCACCGATTCGGTAAGCGGCCTGAATCACCTCCGGCGCATAGCCAAGCAGCATTAGCATTGGCACAAACACTGGTGCTGTAACGGCCCATTGCGCCGAAGCGCTCCCCAGCGAAAGGTTAACCAGACCACACATCAGAATAAATAACAGGAAGACTTCGGGGCCTTTCAAATCCAGTTGTATCAACAGCGCCGCACCTTCTACAGCTAACACCGTGCCTAAATTGGTGTATTTAAAAAAAGCCACAAACTGGGCAGCAAAGAAGACCAGGGCAATATAAAGACCCATACTGCTCATGCTGCGCGCCATGCCTTCGATGACATCGCGGTCATTTTTCATAGTGCCGGCAACCTTGCCGTAAACAAACCCCGGGATAGCAAACATAACAAAAATTAGTACGACGATCCCTTTCAGAAAGGGCGAGCCTTTTAATCCGCCGGTTTCGGGGTTACGCAGCACACCATCATCAGGTACCACGGCCAGTGCCACTAGTATGCACAGTCCCAGAAATGCCAGACCGGCCATTTTCATGGCTTTCATTTCCTGCGCGCTGGGCGATGCCATGGCTTTTTCGTCAAGCACCATGGTTGACTTCGACTCATCAAACTTGCCCAGTCGCGGCTCAACAATGCGGTCGGTGACAAAGAAACCCAGCGCCGCAATAACAAACGTACTGGCAATCATAAAAAAGTGATTGGACTCAGCACCCACCACATAGTTTGGATCAATCATTTGCGCTGCCGGCGTGGTAATCCCGGCCAGTAACGGGTCGATTGTGCCTAAAAACAGGTTAGCACTGTAACCGGCAGATACGCCCGCAAAGGCAGCGGCAAGTCCCGCCAGAGGGTGGCGCCCGAGAGAGTGAAATATCATCGCAGCCAGCGGGATAAGTACAACATAACCCAGTTCTGAAGCTGTATTAGAGAGAATACCGCTTAACACCACGATAAAGGTAACCAACCGACGTGGCGCATTCAGCACCAGGGCTCGCATGGCAGTAGATAGCAGCCCGGAATGTTCCGCTACAGAAACGCCCAATAATGCCACCAGTACCGTCCCAAGCGGTGCAAAACCGGTAAAATTGGTCACTACATGAGTGATGATCCAATGCAGGCCTTCTATGCTCATTAACGAAACCACTTCAATAGTGCCCGTCGCGGTTTGCGCATCTTCTGGTCTCGGGTCGGCGACGGATACGCCAAGCCAGCTTAAGAAGCCGCTCAGCAACACAATGAACACGGTTAATATGGCAAACAGCGTAACGGGATGGGGTAACAGGTTACCTAACCATTCAACCGTTGCTAAAAATCGGGAAAACCAGCCCTTATTATCGTCTGTTGTTGTAATACTTTTTTCTGTCAAAACGTTTCCTCAGTCTTTCTTATTATTGCTGTAGCCGGTGCCAACCATTGCAATGCAATGGAAGACAACTACAGTCCGGCAGTCCGTGACCGGAAGTTGGTATATAGTACTGGCTCTGACGGCCATTATTTTTATAGCGGCAGTTTACCTTAAATCGGTGCCCTTTGGCAGAGTTGGCCACTTTTAGCAGCAAAATTTGCGCATAAAAAAACCGGCTGTAAAAGCCGGTTTTTCACTTAAGTCAAATTATTTACTGACCTGAGCGCTTATTCATATAACGGAAGAAGTCGCTGTCTGGCTCAACCACCAGAATATCACTCTTGCTGTTAAAGCTGGCGCGGTAGGCATCCATACTACGCAAGAAACCGTAAAATTCCGGGTTTTTAGAGTAGGTTTCAGCATATATTTGCGCGGCGGTAGCATCACCTTCACCACGTAACTGACGGGCGTTACGTTCAGCATCTGCCAGCATAACTGTCACTTTGGCTTCAATATTCGCCTTAATAACCTCTGCCTGTTCCTGACCTTGTGAACGGTGTTCACGGGCTACTGCAGCACGTTCGGCACGCATCCGCTGGAAGATTGAGTTACTGACTTCGGTGGGCAGGTTAATCTGCTTTACCCGTACATCCACAATTTCGATGCCCAGTTCATCGGATGAACTCGACGCCTGTATCATGGCTTGCTCCATTAATTCGGTTCGTTCTCCGGACACAATCTGAGCAATAGTACGGCTACCAAATTCAGTCCGCAGTCCGTTGTTAACTTTCTGTTTTAGCAGCGCCTCTGCCTGCAGTTTATTACCGCCGTTAGTAGACAGATAATAGCGGGCGAAATCTTCGATACGCCACTTAACATAAGAGTCAACGATCAAGTCTTTCTTCTCAGAGGTTACAAAGCGGTCAGGCGAATCGTCCAGGGTTTGAATTCGCGCATCAAGATGACGGACCGTATCGATAAAGGGTAGCTTAAAGTGTAAGCCAGGTTCAAAGACCTTCGTGTCGCCGGTTTCGGCATCACGCTGTACCTTTCCAAACTGGATAACGATAGCCCGCTGACCTTCACGGACAACAAATAATGAGCCAGAAGCCAGTACCACCAGGGTAATAAGAATTGCGATAATAAAATTTTTCATTGTGTCTTATCTCCCACCACGATTACTGTCGCCACGCAAGCCAGACCCGGAGACTGTTGAGTTACGCGAGGTATTGGTCGAGTTGGTCACGTTATTTTGCAAACCTTCGAGGGTATTGCGCATACGTTCCAGGGAGGATTTTGTTTCCGCGCCTTTATTTTCTAAAATCTTGTCTAACGGCAAATACATTATATTGTTGCCGCCGTCACCGCTATCGACCATGATTTTGCTGGTGTTCGAGAACACCTGCTCCATAGTTTCCAGGTAAATACGCTGACGGGTAACTTCCGGCGCATTTTCATATTGCGGCAGCAATTCTTCAAACCGTGCCACCTCACCCTGGGCTTCCAGAGTCACCCGCTCTTTATAAGCCTGAGCTTCCTCGTTCATACGATTAACCTGACCACGTGCACGCGGCTCAATTTCACGGGCATAAGCTTCAGCTTCACGAATGAAGCGTTGTTCGTCTTCCTGTGCGGCAATGGCGTCGTCAAAGGCGTCTTTTACCTGTTCAGGTGGGCGAGCGTCTTTAAAGTTCATATCAACGATAGCCACACCAATATTATACGGTTCCAGAATACCCTCGAGCTCTTCCCATACACGCTGACGGGTCACTTCACGACCGTCGGTAAGCACGTCATCCATGGTGGAGTGACCGACTACGTAACGAATCGCGCTGTCAAGGGCCTGACTCAGACTCATTTCCGGGCTGGTGACGGCAAACGTCCAGCGATACGGGTCAACCACCCGGTACTGCACTTCCATTTGCACGCTTACCACGTTTTCGTCTTCGGTCAGCATAGAACCCGACGACGACTGATAGCGAATAGATTGCACGTCTACCGGAATTACCGAGTCAACAAAAGTAGGTTTCCAACGCAGGCCGGGCTCTACCAGTGAGTTATACTCACCAAACCGCAGCACAACACCGGATTCTGCTTCGCGGATAGTGTAGAAACCACTGACAAAATAAATGATTGCCAGCAGGCCAATCAGGAACGCCGCGCCGATGCCGCCCAGCTTCTTACCTGAGCCGCCATCACCACCTCCGCCCATTTTACCGAGCTTTCCAAACAGGTTCTTAAACACATCATCCAAATCCGGGGGACCTTGGTCTCGTCCTCCGCGATTTTTCCACGGGTCATTATTTTTATCACCCGGCTCATTCCAAGCCATGCTAATACTCCGAAAATTTAATTATTTAATACTGAATTCTATTGTTTTTAGATTTCAAAATATATAAAACTGCTAAATCAGTGTTTTACAACAAACTCTGATAAACCATGATCCAAACGCTTTTCTAACCGGTTCCAATCGGCTGCCGGCATTCGCACATCAACCACCCAGTCCCCCTGCGCATCGTAGGATTGTTCGGATATACAATCCAGTTCGTAAAGAACACCGCGCAAACGGCTCTGTGCCGGTGGGATTTTCAGAGTGTAACTTACCATGCTCTGCGCCAGACAATCATTAATTGCCTCGAACAACAGCTCAGTGCCCTGACCGGTTTTGGCAGACAACCATACACGTATTGGCATGCCTTCCTCATCCCGATCAATTTTAGGTTCAACTTCTTCCAACTGATCAATTTTATTGCAAATAATCAGTTGCTGTATCTCACCGGCATCGATTTCATCGAGCACCGTATTCACCTCGTCCATGGTTTCCAGGTAGTTATTGGCAGAGTAGTCCACTACATGCAGCAACAAGTCTGCTTCCTGGGTTTCCTGCAACGTGGCTTTAAAGGCCGCAACCAGATCATGGGGGAGATGACGAATAAAACCAACCGTATCAGCCAGAATCACCGGGCCAACTTCTTTTATGTCCAGTTTACGCAGGGTCGGATCCAGTGTGGCAAACAACTGGTCGGCCGCGTACACATCGGCATCAGTAATATGATTAAACAGAGTGGATTTACCGGCGTTGGTATAACCAACCAGTGACATAGTGGGGATTTCTGCCCGCTTACGTGAACGTCGGCCTTGTTCCCGTTGCTTGGCTACCTTTTCCAGCCGGCGCAGAATCGTCTTGATTCGGCCACGCAATAAACGGCGGTCAGTTTCGAGCTGGGTTTCACCCGGCCCGCGCAAGCCAATTCCGCCTTTTTGACGCTCAAGGTGTGTCCAGCCCCGGATCAACCGCGTGGATATATGCCGCAACTGGGCTAGTTCAACCTGAAGCTTACCCTCGTGAGTACGGGCACGCTGCGCAAAGATATCAAGGATTAAACCGGTGCGATCGATCACCCGGCACTTGCAGATGGCTTCGAGGTTTCGTTCCTGTGAAGGAGACAGCGCATGATTAAAGATCACCACATTGGCCTCATGGGCTTTCACAGCAGCAGCGATCTCTTCAGCTTTCCCCGACCCAACAAAATATTTTGGATGAGGGGCGCCCCGGGACGTGGTTAGTACATCAACAGCATTAACGCCCGCCGATGAAACCAGTAATTCCAGCTCAGCCAAGTCTTCACGACTGTCTTCATCGGCAAAATTTACATGAACAAGTATAGCCTGTTCACCGGCTTCATAACGGTCAAACAAGCAGGTTACCTTTGTAATTACTCACTTTTGTTCTCAGAATCCCCTTGCGCGCTTGGCATCGTAATAGCTCGTGAAGGCACGACCGTTGAGATAGCATGCTTGTAAACCATCTGACTCACTGTGTTCTTTAACAGGATAACAAACTGGTCGAATGACTCTACCTGCCCCTGGAGTTTAATACCGTTAACTAAATAAATAGAAACCGGAATCCGCTCCTTCCGTAATGCGTTTAAAAACGGGTCTTGTAATGATTGCCCTTTAGCCATCTCAGATCCTTAATTTTTATTATTAAACCGACAACTCAAAAAAATTGTCCCAGCGCTAATTGAATTTATATCACACTTGTCCAAACTAAAGTGTGACTTTTGCAGTAATTTTAGTCAAATTATCTTTAGCAAATGTGTCAAGCCAGGTTAAGTCAGGCCATCCTCGTAACCAGGTTAACTGTCTTTTTGCTAACTGCCTGGTTGCAATGATACCTTTATCACGCATTTCTGCATAGCTTAACTCACCTTTAAGATACTGCCATACCTGACGATATCCCACAGCCCGGATTGCTGGCATGTCCTCATGAAGGTCACCGCGTTCATACAACGCTTTCACTTCGTCCACCAATCCTTGCGCTAACATCAAATCAAACCTTTGTGCAATGCGATCATGTAACACGACACGCTGCTGTGGTGCAATCGCAAACTGGTCAATCTTGTACGGACAACGATAAATTGCCTTTTGCTGCCAGTGGGTTAGTGATTTCCCCGAACTGCGATACACTTCCAGCGCCCTGGTCAGACGTTGCGGATCATTCGGATGAATGCGCTCTGCACTGACCGGATCGACCGTTTCGAGGTCGCCATGCATTGCCTGCCAACCCCGCTCATTCGCTTCACTGAGAATCGCTTCACGAATCTCAGGGTCAGACTTAGGTAGGGGCGAAATACCATTTATCAAGGCATTAAAGTACATAATTGTACCGCCCACCAGAATAGGCAGCTTTCCGCGGCCGTGAATTTCACTGATCAGACGTGTTGTATCGGCCACAAAGTCCGCCACAGAGTATGCCTCTGTTGGCTCAATAATATCTACCAGCCAGTGTGGCGCAACGGCCATCTCCTCGGCGGTCGGCTTGGCCGTACCAATATTCATGTGTTTATACACCAGTGCCGAGTCGACACTGATTATCTCAGCGGGTACCTGACTGGCCAGTTCCAGCGCCAACCCGGTCTTACCGGATGCGGTCGGACCCATAATCGATACTACCGGGCCTGTTTGATTACTCATTGTTTGTTGTTATCCACTGAATAAGCTTTTGCTGCGCCACACCAAGGCCGTTTTGTTCAAGTATGTCAGCTTGCGCCGAAACCGCCAGCTGATCAAACCACTGCCACAATGGCAATTGTTTAGTTTCCTGATTTTGCAGCGTCTGGGCTAGCGCTGAGTGGAGCGTACCTTCCTGTTTAGGAGATGCTTCTACCAGCGCCGGAAATAAGCCGGCCCAGGGGAGCTGACGCAGCCCGCCGGGTACTTTAAGCAGGCGGGATTTGCCGCCCGTAGTGCTAATTTCAAAGCCCTGCTCAGTTAATAATGCCGTACTTTCTGCAGCCAGACTCTGGCTAACGGCCACCGGCATTAACAACGGTTGAGCGACACTCGCCTGGTTAAATTTATCAACCAACCAGGGTTTAATTAACTGTTTGGACTCCAGCAACACACATTGGCTGGCTTGGACGTATAACCTCGCCCCTGCTAACTCTACAAAGCGTAATTCACTCCCCGGGCTATCTGCCTGCTCGGGAGTTGGTGTCATGAGTTGCTGATAATGCTGTTGATATTGGCCGCTTACCCTGCTACTTGCCGGTGTATACGGTGTACCACGCCCTGCCGGCTGACCTGTACCACCGGAACGCACCTGATGGGACGCCCCGGCTGGCGGGTGGTAGTCATCGTCACTGCGTTGCACAAGCGGGCGGATGTAGTCATGACTGGGCTGTGCCGATGGCTCCGGCAGCATGGCGTCCTGCGCTCCGGCACTGCTACTTAGAGCATCGCAGATAGCCTTGCAGATAAAATCGTGTACCAGCCGGCTTTGCTGAAATCTTACTTCGTGCTTTGCCGGATGCACATTTACGTCAACTTCCTTTGGATCGATGGTTAAATACACCACAAACGCCGGTTGCTCAGGCATTGCCAGTACTGACTCATAGGCCTGCCGTAAAGCGTGGAGAATTAGCTTGTCGCGCATACCGCGCCCATTCACAAAGCTGTACTGGCAGTCATTGCTACTGCGCATCTGGCTGACATCGCCCAGCCAGGCCTCCAGCGTGATTGAATCGTACTCACACCGGGTGTGGATAGCATGTTGTAAAAACGCCTGGCCGCAGACCTGACCCACTCTTGAGGCGAGCTGATCCTCACCCACGGCAGTGAACCGCTTGGTTACCTTACCATTGTGACGCAGCATAAAAGCCACATCCGGGCGACTTAACGCAATGCGCTTGATGACATCTTCAATATGCTGATATTCGGTTTTTTCAGTGCGTAAGAACTTGCGCCGGGCCGGGGTGTTATAAAAAATATCCGCCACATCAATAGTAGTACCGTCAGGATGGGCCGCGGGTTGCAGGGTTACCGCCATATCACGGCCTTCGCAGTTTGCCTGCCAGGCCTGCTCCTGTCCGGCTGGTTTTGAAGTTAGCGACAGGCGGCTGACTGACGAAATACTGGCCAGCGCCTCGCCCCGAAACCCCAGTGACAAAATCTGCTCCAGGTCGTCGAGCGTAGCAATCTTGCTGGTAGCGTGCCGCGACAGAGCCAGCTCCAGCTCGCCTTTAGCGATGCCTGTGCCATTATCCCGCAATTTAATGCGTTTGTGACCGCCTTTTTCGATATCGAGCTCGATGCGCGTAGCACCGGCATCCAGGCTGTTTTCTACCAGTTCCTTTACGACTGAGGCGGGGCGTTCCACCACTTCACCGGCAGCAATCTGGTTTGCCAGTCGGGGCGGCAATAATTTAATTGGCAAAGAAAATCCTGTTAACGTTTTGCTTAGGTACTTGGAATAGTGAGCACCTGCCCGATGCGGACCATGTCACTATTGAGATTATTGGCGGCTTTAATGCTGCTGACTTTTACATTATAGCGCTGTGCCAGCAGGGATAAAGACTCCCCACTGCGTACTTTATGCGTACGTGTTTCCGATTTTATCGAGGCCCAAAGCGTGCCATCCGGCGGTGTTTGTCGAAAGTAGCGCTTAGTTGCCGACAACAGCGCATCGGCCAGCTGTTGGCGGTATTTGGACCAGTTCAGATTTTTTTCTTCCTGCGGATTGGAAATGAACCCGACCTCGACCAGTATGGAAGGAATATCCGGAGCGGTTAATACCGCGAAACTCGCCGCCTGAGGCGCACGTTTGTGCAGGCGTGTAATCCCCTTTAACTCGCTAATGACTTTTTTACTCAGGTCGTAGCTGGTCGACATGGAATGGTCCATGGACAGACCAAGGATCGTTTCGGCCAGATAACGCTCTGAGGCATTATCCGAAATAACTTCTGCCGCGCCGCCGAGTAATTCTGAGTGGCGTTCACTTTTTTCCAGCCAGCGACCCAGTTCACTGTCGGCACGGCGCATAGACAGCACCCATACTGATGCCCCGCGGGGCTCGGGCTGACTAAACGCATCGGCATGAATCGAAATCAGCAAATCCGCTTTATGCTTACGGGCCACTTCCGGACGGCCATTGGGAGAGATGTAATAATCACCACTGCGTGTCATCACCGCGCGCATACCGGTTTCGGCGTTAATCCGGCTCTCGAGCATTTTAGCGATGCTCAGAGTAATATTTTTTTCAAAGCTGCCAGCAGGGCCGATTGAGCCAGGATCCTTACCGCCATGACCAGCGTCGATTGCCACAATTATATCGCGGTCGCGACTGGACTGATTCATATCCAACACTACCCCAGGCTCTCCGGAGGGCGCAGTGTCCACCAGATCAACCACCAGCCGGTGGCCTTTATCTTCGGCCGGCGGAATAGCAAACAATGCGGTTTCGGCCTTGCGGTTTAGTTCCAGAACGATGCGCGTAGACGAATTGTCTTTGGGCGTGGAGTAACGGACCCGCTTGAGTAACGGCCCCTGCTTATCGATATCCAACGACGTATCGCTTTGGGTTGCGGCCAGATCTATCACCAACCGATCCGGGTTACGAAGGGTAAAATAGGTAAATTCAGGGGAACTCTTGAGATCAAAAACCACCCGCGTACTGCCATCAGATGGCCATACACGCATATTGTTTATGTCGTTTGCAGCACTCACACTAAAGGTAAGTAAGCACAAACTTATTAAAAGTAGTAATTTGTCGCGCAACATACTTAGCCCTGGTGTTGAATTATATTTATCAGGCCGTAAATTCCCCCGAAGAACGATCGGATCCAGCGCCAGGCTATATCCTTTTACACAGTTGCAAGGCTGCTCGCCCTGTTAGCGAGATCGCAGCAATGCCGAATCGTCTTCCAGACTTGTCTGGTTCTATACTAATCACTAAATCCGCTGGTGCCAAGTTTTGACCACCATTTTGCGGCCACTCAATAAGGCAAACGCGATTATCGCCAAAATAATCACGGATCCCCATAAACTCCAGTTCTTCAGGATCCGCCAGTCGGTACAGGTCGAAATGGAAGACTTCCAGACCAGCCAGCGAATACGGTTCAACCAGCGTATAGGTAGGACTCTTAACATTTCCTGAATGACCCAGAGCCTGAATAAAATGACGGCTGAATGTGGTTTTACCAGCTCCCAGATCACCTTGCAGATAAACCACTATTCCTTGCGGTAACTGCTGCTTGACCGCCTGAGCCAGATCAGTGGCCAGTTTCGCCGTGTCCTGTTCAGTTGCCGCGTAGAACGCCCCTTGCGCTAATGCCATACCGATTACTACTACTCAATGATTACTGATTAACTAACGCTCGCAGTGACTCGAACAAATCACTGGCAAGCATTCCACGCTGACCATACAGACGTGCCACCTCATCGCCGGCTTTAGCATGAATGGAAACGCCGTATTTGGTTGCAATATCCTTGCTAAGCCCCTGAGCCAGCAATGACCCAAGAATACCACTTAACACATCGCCCATACCAGCAGTGGCCATCCCTGGATTACCGTGCTGACATACCCAGGTCTGGGTTTCATTATCGATAATCGAACCGGCGCCTTTGAGCACACAGGTAGCATGAAATTTCTGTGCACATTGTTTGGTACTGTTGAACCGGTCGGCTTCCACTTCATCTACGCTGGTATTGAGTAACCGCGCCGCTTCACCGGCATGGGGCGTAATAATGCAATCAGTGATGGTGTACGACAGCGCATGTTTGCTTAACAGATTCAATGCATCGGCATCGATGACCATGGGTTTCGGATGAGTCTGACAATGCTTCATAGCTTGTTCAAACGCCGCCAGCGCCCAGTCATCCTGACCAAGGCCCGGGCCAATGACCACGCAGGATGCCCAGTTCAGCGCGTCTTGCAAATTCTCGTGAGACACCATCAGCTCTGGCCGGCCGGCGCTCACCTGAATCGTCGACGCTTCGTGACAAAATACTTTCACCAGCCCTGTGCCACAGCGCAGTGCCGCCTCGCTGGCCAGACGAATAGCACCTGCAGTGCCGCGATTACCGCCGATACATAGCAGCCTGCCATAGGTCCCCTTATGGCTGTGGATTTCTCGCGGAGCCATGCCCTGGAACTGCTCGATAGTCAGTAATGTGGCAGAGGAACGAGCTAGCTCAACAAAAGCTTTACCAATGCCCAGATCGTCGAACACTAAACGGCCACAGGATTGTTTACCAGCGCCGGTGGTTAACCCGGGTTTAATGCCAACGAAGGTGACGGTTACATCCGCCTCAATGCAGCGCCCCAACGACTGACCAGTATTGGAGTCGAGGCCGGAAGGCACATCGATACTTACTACCGGCTTATCGGCTTGATTAACCGCATCGATAATGTCGGCAAACTCATTGCGGATATAACTATTGATGCCAGTGCCTAACAGCGCATCGACGATTAGCTCACATTTATCCAGGTGGGCAGCGGTAAAAGGCTCAATTTTGCCGCCTGCGTCGAGCCATTTTTGCTGCGCTGTGCCAGCATCGCCCTCTAGGATGCGGTGCGGCTCAACGGCACACAACAAAACCTGCTTACCGGCTTCTTTGGCATGTAACGCAGCAATGTAACCGTCGCCGGCGTTATTGCCCTGGCCGACCAGCACTAAAAACACATCGGTATTCGGCAGTAACAACTGACACTGCTTAAATACCGCCTTACCGGCGCGCTGCATCAGCTCAAACATTTCCACACCGGACTGTTCAGCCGCAGTACGTTCATTTTCCCGAACCTGGTCGGCGCGATAGAGTTTATATGGTAAGCTGTCGAGCAGTTGAGTATCTAGCATGTGTACATGTCCACTTTACAATCGATAGATCTGGTCAATTTGGTAGACGATATCAAGGCTTGGGCCGTTGCGCTAGGCTTTCAGCAGGTTGGTATCAGTGATATTGATCTTAGTCAGCATGAATATGCCCTGCAACAGTGGCTGGATAACCAGTATCACGGCGAAATGGACTACATGGCCAGCCATGGAATGAAGCGGGCACGGCCGGCAGAATTGGTGCCGGGCACCGTTCGGGTAATATCCGTGAGAATGGACTACCTCCCTCCCGATGCGTCGTTTGCCCGCCATCTTAAAGACGGCAACATTGCCTATATCTCTCGCTATGCCCTTGGCCGCGATTACCACAAGGTATTACGTAAAAAGCTCAAGCAACTTGGCGAGCAGATCAGTGAGCGCCTGGCTGGCACCCAGTACCGCCCGTTTGTGGACTCTGCACCGGTACTGGAACATGCCATAGCCGAAAAAGCCGGACTGGGCTGGACCGGCAAACACTCTCTTACCCTTAATAAACAAGCAGGTTCGTGGTTTTTCCTCGGCGAGTTATTTATTAACCTGCCGCTACCGGTGGATGAGCCGGTGGAAGAAAACTGTGGCACCTGCACTGCCTGTATGACCATGTGTCCCACTCAGGCTATTGTTGCGCCTTACCAGGTAGATGCCAGACGCTGTATTTCTTATCTGACCATTGAATATAACGGCGTGATCCCCGAAGAGTTACGAGCGGCCATGGGTAATCGTATTTACGGTTGCGATGATTGTCAGCTGGTGTGTCCGTGGAATCGCTTTGCCCCGGTCACGACAGAAAGTGATTTTCATCCACGCAAGGTGTTGCACGGGCAATCACTACTGACCTTATTTGATTGGGACGAAAAGACGTTTTTACAAAACACCGAAGGCTCGCCAATTCGCCGCATTGGTTATGCAAAATGGCAGCGTAATCTGTGCGTTGCTATCGGCAATGCACCGTATTCAGAAGAGTATATTGTCGCGCTCAATGCAGCAAAGGATGTAGCCTGTGAGCTGGTATTGCCCCATTTAGAATGGGCCTTAGATCAACAGCACCGTAAACAACAGGACCGCAGTGACGAGAATCGCCAGTTAGCCAGGTTAACCCGGACTATTGAGAAAGGATTGCCGCGCGACGCATAACGTCGTGCGGCGAATTAACGCTTTTACTTGTGATACTGGGCGCTTAAGCGGTGTACCGCCTCCACAAACACACCGGCGTGCTCAGGCGGCACATCCAGGTGGATACCGTGACCAAGGTTGAAAACGTGGCCAGTTCCTTCACCAAAACCAGCCAGAATATCGCCGACTTCCTGCTCGATACGCGCAGGTGGTGCATATAACATAGACGGGTCCATATTGCCTTGCAGGGCAACTTTGTCGCCGACCCGGGCTTTTGCTTCAGCAATATCGATGGTCCAGTCGAGACCTACCGCATCACAGCCGGTTGCTGCGATCGCTTCCAGCCACATGCCGCCGTTTTTAGTAAACAGCGTAACCGGCACGCGGCGTCCCTCGCTCTCGCGGGTTAAGCCTTCCACAATACGCTGCATATACTGCAACGAGAATTCTTTGTAATCCCTTGGTGACAACACGCCGCCCCAGGTATCAAACACCATTACTGATTGTGCACCCGCGGCAATTTGCGCATTTAAGTAACTGGTTACAGAGTCTGCCAGTTTGCCCAGCAGGGCGTGAAGTACCTGCGGCTCAGCGAACGCCATTTTCTTAATTTTGGTAAATGCCTTGCTCGAACCACCTTCAACCATATAGGTGGCCAGTGTCCACGGGCTGCCGGAAAAGCCGATAAGCGGCACGTCACCTTTAAGTTCACGGCGGATGGTACGCACAGCGTTCATGACATACTGGAGCTCGCCCTCCGGGTCCGGAACGCCAATGCGATCGACATCGGCTTTACAGGTAATCGGACGTTCGAAACGCGGGCCTTCACCAGTTTCAAAATATAAACCCAGTCCCATTGCATCAGGGATGGTAAGAATATCCGAGAACAGGATCGCAGCATCCAGCGGGAAACGACGCAGCGGTTGCAAGGTGACTTCGCAGGCCAGCTCGGCGTTTTTACACAACGACATAAAGTCGCCGGCAACGGCACGGGTGGCTTTATATTCTGGTAAATAACGACCAGCCTGTCGCATCATCCATACCGGTGTTACGTCTACAGGTTGCTTTAGCAACGCACGCAGATAACGGTCATTTTTTAAGGCTGGGCGCTCAAGGCTGCCATTGGTTTCTGCCATGGGGATCCCCGGAATCAATTACACTACAAAAAATTGGCGGCGAGTATAGCAAGATTTGGCGAATGATGCGTATAAATGAAGAGTCTGATGAAAATTGCAGCAATTTACTTGATTTATCGCAAATGCTTTGCTACTTCTATTAAGCATAAATACAGAAGCTCGCCAACGGGCCCTCAGCTAAACATACTCGAACCCCGCACTTTGCGGGGTTTTTTATTACATTTTTACCAGATTAAGGCACCTGGCGAAGACGCTCAATTAATGTTTCGAGAATCTTGCCGGCAATCGACAGTTTAGGTGGCAGCATTGGCAGGTTATCAATGTGATACCAGTCTGCATCGACAATTTCTTTCTCATCAATAACAATATCGCCACTGTCATATTCAGCGATGTAACCCATCATCAGTGAATGCGGGAATGGCCATGCCTGGCTGCCAAAGTATTCCAGGTTTTTAATTTTGACTCCCACCTCTTCGCCGACTTCCCGGTGCGTAGCCTGTTCAACACTTTCGCCGCTTTCAACAAACCCGGCGATAATCGAGTACATTTTGGGGTTACTGTGGCGCACACCTCTGGCTAACAGGATTTCCTTACCACGGTAAACCGCCACAATTGTGCACGGCGAAACACGCGGGTAGCAACGGTGCCCACACTGATGGCACTGTACTGCCATTTCCCAGTCCACAGGCCGGGTAGGTGAACCACAGCGGCCACAGAATCGATGCGTGCGCTGAAAATACACATATTGCCAGGCGCGGGAGAGGGTTTCGTAAGTTACCGGCGGCTCACTGGTCATCAATTCCCGTAAACCGGCATTGCGCCAACCGTCGGCACTGATATTCTCAGCACCCAGGTCGATTATATATAGCGGATGAGAGAGCGGTAAGTCAGCAGCATGCAGGTGGTGAACCTGATCATGATAGTGATGCAAGAAAGGCAAATCTGACCAACTCATTAATGGCAGCAGCTCCCCTTCTTCAGGCACCAGCAACTGATCGCGATTGAAGATAAGCCAGTGACCCGGCTGCACTAGGGAGTTTCCTGTAAACTTTAACATATCAGCTACCATTACGACGTTGTTAATATCCTAACACAGTGGCATTTAATTGAGCCAAGAAGCGCAGCTTTTTTACCTACTGCACAGTTAATTTCTATTATCCTTTAGATGGTTAAGGTGAATTATTTCCGACTGTCATTTGTGAGACTCTGAGGCAGTGTTATACTCAAATTAGATTGATGACAACCTCATGAGGAAGTTCAGAGTGTTAAATCAGGTAGAAATAGCCCGGCAACGCTGGGGTGGCGCGAGTAAAACCATTGATAACTGGCTGGATGAACGCCGGCAGTTACTGATCCAGTATTGCCATTTAGCCGGGGTCAATTACCAATCAGCTAATACTCTGCCTGATGAAGCCGAGGTAAATGAATTTTGTGCACTGCTTATGGATTACCTGTCGGTAGGCCATTTTGAGGTGTACGAAATGCTGGTGAGCGATGATGACGGTGGACAAGCCCTGAAACAGGAATTATTTCCGAAAATCAGCGCGACTACTGACCAGGCGCTGGACTTTAACGATCAATTTGCCGAAGGTTTTAACGCACAAAATACCGGGGAGTTTGAAGTCGCCATTACTCAGTTAGGGGAAGCCCTGGATGATCGCTTCGAATTGGAAGACAGATTAATACAGAGGATGCATGGCCTCGTCAATAACTCTGTAACCGGGTAGCGGTTAGCGTCCCGGTCTGGAAACAGTTATCATAATTTCTTATGCCACTAATCCGTATCAAAATTATTAAAATTCAGCATGAAAAATAGCACTATAATAAGTAAAGCAAGAGCCTACTGTGAGCAACGGGGAGCACGATTTACCCCTCTTAGGGAAAAAGTGTATGAACTCATGCTGGAGAAGCACGGTCCCATGGGAGCCTATGAGCTGCTCGACGGCCTGAAAGAAACCGAGTCCAGCGCCAAACCGGCAACCGTGTACCGGGCACTGGACTTTTTACTCGACTTTGGCCTTATTCACCGCCTTGAGTCTACTAATGCGTTTGTGGCCTGCTATCATTTTGGTTGCCATCACCCGGTACAGTTTCTAATTTGCGACAGTTGTGGTGACGTCTCAGAGATACAGTCAGAAGGATTGAAAGAAACCCTGGATAACCAGGCAAAACAACACGGCTTCAAAATTTCCAAGCAAACCATTGAAGCCCACGGCCTTTGTGCAGACTGTCAGGAGAGTGAGTCAACTACACTGGGAGAGGAACAACATGAATGCTGAGTTCGTAAACCCTTTTATCGGCGGTCTGTTAAACGTGTTGGAAACCATGGCGCAGACCACGCTAACCCCCGGTAAACCCAAGAAAAAGAGTGATGACGTGGCCCACGGCGACGTATCAGGATTAATCGGCATGGTAGGGCCCAATGTAAAAGGCTCAATGTCCATCACATTTGATGAAGGGTTAATTCTGAGCATCATGCATAACATGCTGGGCGAAGCGTCCAGTGAAATTGATGCAGAAGTTGCCGACATGGTAGGTGAAATTACCAACATGATTTGTGGTAACGCCAAGCGCGATCTGGCCGAGAAAGGTTATGAGTTTGGTATGGCGACGCCGGTTGTTGTCTCTGGAAAGCAACACAGCATAAGCCATCAGGTAGACGGGCCGAAGATTATTTTGCCGTTTAACCACGAACTCGGAAAAGCGTATCTGGAAATCTGCTTTGATAAATAATTACTGGCACTCTGAAAAAATTACCCTACCACCTCACCCCAGAGGCTTTCATTTAATTACCGATTCAATCACCAGCGCATTACCGCAGATTCGCGACGTTGAGGTGGGCTTGTTGCACCTTATGCTGCAACATACCAGCGCCAGTTTAACCATTAATGAAAATGCCGATCCCTCGGTAAGGAAAGATTTAGAATCCTTTTTTAATCATACAGTTAAAGAAGACACGCCGTATTTCATCCATACTTACGAAGGGCCAGATGATATGCCCGCTCATATCAAAAGCAGCCTCATGGGATGTCAGTTAACTATCCCGGTACAACAAGGACGACTCGCGCTTGGCACCTGGCAGGGTATCATCCTCGGCGAGCACCGCGACAGCGGGGGCTCACGCTCAATTATTGCTACTCTCCAGGGCCAGTCAGGCGTATAATTGTTAAACTATAGTTTAATGCTGGCACAGCTTTAGCATAGAGCTACAGGACACACTTTATTGCCAACACAGGAAGTCAATAATGAAAAAATCAACTATTACTCTCGCACTCATTGCCGCAGGCTTAGTTTCTGCTCCGTCATTCGCTCAGGAATCAGAAGCAAAAGACTGGGCTGGTATCTATGGGCTCTATTACAGCACGGACGAAGGCAAACCAGAGCCGACCGGTCAGCTGGATGATGGTTTTGGTCTGGGTGCTGAATACGGTTTCCGCTTCGATGAAAGCTGGGCAGCAAGAATTTCAGCTTCGTATCTTGATTTAGATGGTACCAATGGCGGCAGCGATGAAAGCGGCCCGATGTTGGGTGTTGATGCCATGTACTTCTTCCAGGACGACCTTTTCTATGTTTTCGGTGGTTTATACCATCAGGACGTCGGCGATGATTACCAAATGCTGGGTTACGGTATGGGTAAACATTGGGCCGTTAACGACGATGTTGCCGTTATCAGTGAAATTGCCGCTTACCGAGATCTGAGCGACAATTTATACGACTATAGCGTGAAGCTGGGTGTTTCTTACACTTTCGGCAGCACTTCAAGCTATTCAGAGCCAACGCCTGCGCCTATGACCACAGCAGCACCGGCTGATTCAGACTACGATGGCGTGGTGGATTCTCTGGACAAATGTCCTGGAACGCCTTCAGGTACTGTAGTAGACAGCATGGGCTGTAACGCAGATAAAGACGGCGACGGCGTTATTAACAGCCAGGACCAGTGCCCGAACACCCGTGCCGGCGTGGCCGTTGACGGTGTAGGCTGTGCAATTGAACCAGACTCAGACAACGACGGTGTTATCGACAGTCAGGACGCCTGCCCGGATACGCCTAAGGGCGATAAGGTTCACCCTAATGGCTGTACCGTGTTCACCGATAAAGAAGTATCCATTGAGGTACGTATCCTGTTTGCTAACAACAGTGCCGACATTGAAGATACGAGCGATCCTCAAATCGTTGATCTGGCTGAGTTCCTGAGCCGTTACGGCAGTACTTCAGCCACCATTGAAGGTCACTCTTCAGCGCCAGGTGCCGCACCGTACAACAAAGACTTGTCTCTGCGCCGCGCTAAAGCACTGAAATCAGTATTGGTTAACCAGTACGATATCGATGCGAGCCGTTTAGACACTGTTGGTTATGGTGAAGAACGTCTGTTAGATACTGCTAACACCAAAGAAGCTCACCACATTAACCGTCGTATTGAAGTTAAAGTAAGTGAGACTATTGAAGTCCCCGCTCAATAATCTTTAGCCTATACGATGATTAAAAAACGCCTGCGATTGCAGGCGTTTTTATTTGAGGAGCATGTTATCGGACTGGCGGCAAACTGGTTTTAACCAGTTCTCGTAGTGTGCGGGTAGGATGCCCCAGTAACTGACTCAACGTTTTACTATCATCAAATAACGCCCCCTGAGCAGCTCCGGCGTCTGAATCAGCCAGCATGTCTGCCAGAGGCGCCGGCAATCCGGCTTGTTGTAAGGCAGCAGTGAACTCCGCGGGCGGCAAATCAATGTATGGGATAGTTTTACCGGCCTCCTCACTAATGACACTGGCCAGCTGAGCCAGGGTATAACTCTCGTCGCCAGCCAATTCGTAGACCCTTCCGGCCTGAGGTTCACCGCTCAGTAATACCTTTGCAGCCGCTTCAGCATAGTCTTCACGTGCAGCAGAGCTGATAAGCCCTTCTTTGGCGCTGCCAATAAAACCACCATTTTCGAGGGCTGGCGCTATGCTTGCCAGATAGTTTTCGGTGTACCAGCCATTTCGCAGCAACACAAAATCTATACCACTTTGCTGCAGGTAGGATTCCGTTTCCTTATGCTCGGCTGCCAGCATTAAAGGCGAGTCATTCACTTTCAACAAGCTGGTGTAAGCAAGCAGACTCACACCCGCGTGGTGCGCCGCGTTAATAACGTTTTGATGTTGTGGCAGGCGCTGTCCTACCTCACTGGAGGAAATTAACAGTAGTTTATCGACGTCTGTAAGCGCTGCATTTAAAGCTTCAGGTGATGAATAGTCTGCGGTACGAACCACAATCCCCTGCGCCTTCAGATCTTTCGCTTTTTCCGGGTTGCGTACAATAGCCACAATGTGGCTGGCATCCCGCTCTTTCAGTAAAAATTGAATAACAAGCCGGCCTAATTGGCCGGTGGCACCAGTCACAGCAATCATAAGTTACTCCTTGGTTAGTGTTTACTCTGGATTAGTGACTATTTTGCGCCTATACTTACTAAAAGAAAGTACATGCCTTTTGGTAAGTATAAAATTTACTATTAATAACCGGATATGAACGATGAATAGCAGCGTGACAGCCACCTCGGAGCCTACACTGACAGACAAATTCCAGCGTGGAAATGTGCTAGCCAGCAGTTGCCCTTCTCGTGGTGTATTACAGGATGTCACCAGCCGATGGGGAGTGCTGGCCTTATTTGCTCTACTTCAGGGAACCCATCGCTTTAGCGAACTCCGCAAATCTATTACAGGAGTGAGTGAGAAAATGCTTTCTCAGACCCTTCAAGCACTGGAAGCTGATGGCTTTGTATTGCGCACCGCACACCCGGTTATCCCGCCACATGTAGAATATAGTCTGACAGCGTCCGGCCGCGAGGTAGCAAAACGGGTGGAAGAACTGGTGAACTGGATTGAAGTCAATATCAATCCAATTTTAAGTGCACGGGATGAGTATACCTCGTTGAAGTCCGGTTAAGGGCTCTGCCCAGTTTATCTGGTCATCGATTGCCTTTAGTCTGGTGCTTGCATAATAACCACTTAGTTATTATTCTCGGAGTAGACTGATTACAAGTGACGAGCTCTATTCGTAAATATATCAGCTTATCCATAAAAAGCTGGCAGGGATTGCCAAAAGCCCTTCTCAGTTTGTTTAAACAGCGCTTTGGCAATCAATATTTGTTGAGAAGTTTATATGTCCTGTGCCATTTCTGTTTTAATGCCGGTTTTAAATGGGGACTTCGCCCATCTTCGTGAAGCAATCAGCAGTATTCTGGAACAATCATTCAAAGACTTTGAATTCTTAATTGTGGATGACGGCAGTAATCAGGAAACCAAGGATTTTCTGGCAAACTTTGCTGCAAAAGATGAACGTATCGTCATTATCACGAATCCAACCAATATCGGTGTGGGTAATTCACTCAATAAAGGTCTTGAAAGTGCAGCAGGTCGCTATGTTGCCAGACATGATGCAGATGATGTAGCTCACCCTTCTCGGCTCGCCAAACAATTTGCTTACATGGAAGCTCACCCTGACATAGTTTTGAGTTGTACTACGGTGAATCATATTGATATGCAGGGCAATAAAATTGGCGGCTATCCGGTCAGCACCGACAGTGATGTATTAGAAGCAGAACTATTACTCAATAGCCGGCTTTGCCACCCCAGCCTGATGTTTCGAACCGAAGCTATCCGGAATAACGGTGGTTACCCTGTCACTAAAAGTGCCCAGGACTACTTGTTGTATCTGAAGTCACTTAAAGCTGGTTTTAAGTTTGGCGGGCTCGATGAACCTTTGGTGGACTATCGTATTAATACTGAAAGTATTACTCGCAAAAACCGAGGCAAGCAGTTATCAACCGCCCAGGCCGGTTCTTACGAGCATGTTACCAGACTGGTCGGTGCAATAGACCAACAGGCATTTGAACGCTTTTGGTTTTTTGTGGCTACTCAGGGGCAGAGCAGCCTGAGAATCAGCGATTTAAGAATCCTTCGCCCTTTACTTAGCTATATCCAACAAAATCCTGCCTACTACAAGGCATGGAAAGGTTCGTTTCGTTATGTTTCCCGCAACGCGTTAGATTTAGGATTTTCGTTTCAAAAACTAATGGTTGCCATTTATTTTCGCTATTTTTTTAACGCACAATATTGATGGAGCTCTGTGTGGAGGTTTACTTTTATCACCCTGACTTTGCCAAGTATACCGAGGCACAAATTTTAGCGCTGGAGGACGATTGGCGTTATTTCGCGACCGGGCCAAAAGTTTGGATTATACAGACTTACATCAGATTAAAGAAAGCAGGATATCCGGTAACCGCCATATCACAACCACCAAAGTCCGGAGTAGTTGTTCTACATTATGAGCAATTCACGACATTCTGGAACAGCGCACCTTCAACCAGACGTATAGTAACGGTTGTCGTTAGGGCAGACCGTGTTGAGAGTAAATTCTCGGACTTCGAGATCCTACAAAATCAGCATTTTGCAGACGAAAATAAATTCTTTTTTATACCACACTGGCCACAACCGAATATCATTCAACGCAACAGTGCCAGAGGCTCTACGATTAAAAAAATTGCGTTTAAAGGTTTTTTAAGCAATTTAAACCCTATTCTGGAGTCTGATGAATGGAAGCAATTTTTAGCCCATCGCAATATTGAATGGATAGCAGATGGCCAACAATGGGATAGTCTGGATGCCCGTTACGATTTAATTAACTGGAATGACTACAGTGAAACCGATCTTGTTGTGGCCTTAAGGCAGGATTTATCATGCAACTATGCAGATAAACCAGCCTCGAAATTGATTAATGGCTGGACTGCTCAGGTCCCCTGTATTCTTGGACCGGAACTCGCTTATCAGGAACTGAAAAAAAGTGATATGGATTATATAGAAGTCAATGATTTAAAAGCGCTTATGGTAGCGGTGGATCATCTTATAGATAACCCGGATGTTTATCATCAAATGATTAGTAATGGTGCTGCCAGGGCTAAAGATTTCTCTGTCGACAGTATCGTTGAACGGTGGGCTAAGCTACTGTTCGAAAGAATCATTCCTCAGGTTAGCGGCCCGCTATCAAAGCTGTATTACTCCTTGTCTATTGGTGAGCGCAGTAAATTAAAAAAACTGACAGGAAATAGCAGAGCGTAATGAAATAGCAGAGCGTAATGAAATAGCAGAGCGTAATAATGAAGAATAACACGGTAACATTAACCAATTTCTGGATCGTATTTGTTGTTTATTCACCTACCCGATTGGCTCAAAAACACAAACGTTTTATCGCGTTATTTGAGCTGTTCAAAGCATTTGGGGCAGAGGGAGTTGTAATTGTAAATAATGCTACAGGTAACGACGCCGCGACAATTGACGGTTACTTCGCTGATCCTGCTATGGATGTGATACCAGGAAGCAATCTGAATGCAGAGTTTTCGGGCTGGATAGAAGGAGTTACTTACCTCAGAGAAACCAAAAATATTGATGATTCAGCATCCTTTATACTGTTGAATGATACCGTATTCAGCCACTATCCCTTATATCTCTCCTCTATTCTGCACTATCTGCAGGCTGCACCAGAGGTTAGTAAAAGCACCAAACCGACTATAAGCGGAAGCCTTCACAATATGGCACAACGTGAATGCAATGTACTGGGCTTAAACCTCCCTTCGTTTGTTGCCACAGCAATATTTCTGGTAAATGCCAAAGCCGCAGATTTACTTATAGAACAATGCCAAAAAGTGTTTAATCAATGGCAAAATATTTCCGGCAGCCAAGTTGATTCTTTTTCACTGCTCAAGCAGTTTTATAATGAATCAGGCGCTTACTATGTAGGCGGGTGGCTATTTTCTGGTGGATGGTACAACGCCAGTACCTTTGACAATTTTGATAAGAATTTATTGCGGCTGAAACTGACCGCTATAGTGTGTGAGCATAGTATCTCAGCCAGAATTCTTGCGGAGCAAGGCAACTTGCTTGACTATCAAACCGCATCATCTTCACAAGGCTTACTCCGAACACTTTGGCAGTTCAACATGAAGCCACTACTCGCTATACGTCGATATCGCAATAGCTGAGCTTTTTCGGCTTAGTACTATGGAGTTAAGTCACCGCCAGTTTTTGCTGGTACTTAGATGCTAAATAGGTTTGTTCGATGATAATTTTGTGCAGCTTCTCTGCTGCGTGCCATAGTTCCTCAAAACTAACATAAAGCGGCGTAAAGCCAATTCTGAGCAGGTCTGGTGCTCTGAAGTCGGCGATCACGCCGGCATCAATCCAGGCCTGGCAAATCGCATAGGCGTGTTCATGCTGAAAGGCCAGCTGACTGCCCCTTTCTGTTGCGGCGTCTGGCGACACACAAGTAAACTCTTCATCCAGTCCGCAGGCCTTAAGGCATTCCAGAAAAAATTCGCCCATGGCCATGGATTTCTGTCTCACTTGCAGCATGTTTACCTTTGACCAAAGCTTAAGTGCCGCTTCCAGCACACTCATAGCTATTACTGCCGGCGTGCCGGAAAGGTTTTGCTTTACGCCGGCTACGGGCGTGTAAGCTGAGTCAAAGCTAAAAGGTGTGGCATGCCCCATCCAGCCGCTAAGCGGTTGCTGAAAAGCGCTCTGATGACGCTTAGCCACATAAATAAATGCCGGTGCGCCAGGGCCGCCATTAAGGTACTTGTAGGTACATCCGACGGCAAAATCCACCTTGCAGTCATCAAGCTTCACTGGCAGTGCGCCAGCGGAATGGGCCAGATCCCAGACCACCAGGATGCCCCTTGCATGGGCTAACTCAGTGATCTTATGCATATCCAGCAGTCGCCCGCTCCTGAAATTTACCTGGGTCAGTAACAGAATAGCGATACTTTCATCCAACTGCGCTTCGATATCTTTTTCCTCGCATAGCACCAGTTCGCAGTTCGCCTCGCCCAACTGTTGTTTAAGCCCCTCAATGACATAAATATCAGTAGGGAAATTATCTGCTGTGGTTATCACTTTGTTGCGCCCGACCTGCATCCGTAAGGCACCACTGAGCACTTTAAATAAGTTAACGGAAATGGAGTCGCAGCAAATAACCTGCCCGGAAGCAGCGCCAATAATCGGCGCAATCAGCTCGCCACACTGACGGGGCAAGTCAATCCAGGCGTGTTTGTTCCAACTGGTGATAAGATCTTCACCCCACTGCTGATTCACAACGTCGATAGCACGCTCTTTGGCTGCAACGGGTAAAGGCCCCAGTGAATTACCATCCAGATAAATGGTCTTCGGCGGTATATAAAACTGCTCTCTGAGCGGAGCGAGGGGATCCAGTGCGTCGAGATTCTGTGCGATGGACAACATTATTCAGCTCCCTTTAGCAATTGTTCCAGCAACAGCTGATAAGCCGGGGTCTGGCTGTGCAACCAGTCGAAATGACCGGCCCCTTCGCTGATAATAACTTCACTGCCTGCCAGCTGACTCTGAGTAACCGGTACAATGGCATCAGCATCGCCCTGAAGCAGAATAACCGGCGCTTCAATATTCACAGTATCCGGTGTTGCCGCTGCATATACCTCTGCGAGTTCATCTGGCATACCAGCAAAAAATTGCGGCGTCGCCGTCTGACAACTGTTAGTCCCTTTGGCATAAGTAGCGGGATCGGTAATGGCAGCCAGACCAATGACTTTTTCTACCGGGAACGTTAAAGACTGCGCAGCCAGCAGGGCCAGATGCCCGCCTGCTGAGTGACCGGCCAGGTAAACAGGTACCTCACCAAGAGATTTTTCATCCAGCCATTGTTTAACTGCCGGCAAGGCCTGCTGAATATCGGTTAGCGTGCCAGGCCAGCCACCACCGGTATCCCCTGTCCTGCGATACTCAATGGCAAAGGTAGCCACGCCCTGTTTTGCCAGTGCTGTGAAAAGACCCCGGGCATGGGTGTAATCATAAGCATTGAGCCAGCAACCGCCATGAATAAAAATTAGCACGCTTTGCGGCGAATCTGCCCCCGGCCAGTAAAACACCCGTTGTAAAACATTATCGCCATAAGCCCGGTTAGACGTGGCAATGCGATATGGCTGTTGTACAACCTCAGTATACGCAACATTAGAAAAGGGCCGGGCTTCGGGAGGCATGTTCTGACATGCAGACAGTGTGACCATCATGGCCAACAGGTACAGTGCTTTGTTCATATTATTCTCTGCTAATACCAAGAGGGAATGGTAAATCGCCTTATCGGCCATACAGCGTATCGGCTAGTTAACCGCAGTGCAATACGCAGACTGTTTACGCTGCGATCAGTGAGCAGAAAATAAAAATGAATTAACTACCGGGAACTAGTACTCATCGGGAACAGCCGGTCCCGCGTAGTTATCAAAGCGCGAGAACTGGCCCTGGAAGGTCAGACGACAGGTACCGATAGGACCGTTACGCTGCTTACCGATGATGATTTCGGCCACGCCTTTATCTTCACTGTTCTCGTGATACACCTCGTCACGATAAATGAACATGATCAAGTCGGCATCCTGCTCTATTGAGCCCGATTCCCGCAGGTCAGAGTTAACCGGGCGTTTATCGGCCCGTTGTTCTAGGCTCCGGTTAAGCTGTGAAAGCGCAATAACCGGGATGTTAAGCTCTTTAGCCAGCGCTTTAAGTGAGCGTGAAATCTCCGCAATTTCCAGCGTTCGGTTATCGCTTAACGAAGGCACCCGCATAAGCTGCAGATAATCCACCATGATCATGCTCAGTCCGCCCCGCTCCCGGGCCAGCTTTCTGGCGCGGCTACGCACGTCCATTGGCGTCAGACCAGATGAGTCATCCACATAGATATTGTCTTTCTCTTTGAGCATTGCCATGGTGTTTGAAATACGCGCCCAGTCTTCATCGTCGAGTTGCGCGGTACGGATTTTGGTTTGATCCACCCGGCTAAGTGATGCCAGCATACGCATCATGATCTGTTCCGACGGCATCTCAAGACTGAATACCAATACCGGTTTATCCTCCGCTAACATGGCATTTTCTGCCAGGTTCATAGCAAAGGTGGTTTTACCCATGGAGGGACGTGCGGCAACAATAATCAGGTCGGAAGGCTGCATACCACTGGTTTTTTTATCCAGATCGGAAAACCCGGTGGTGACCCCGGTCACTTCCCGGTTGTCTTTGATCAGCGCCTCAAGACGATCGATGGTTTTACCCAGCACCGACTCAATACTCTGAGGCCCTTCGGAAGCCCCGGTGCGCCGTTCAGCAATCTCAAACACTTTGCTCTCGGCCATATCCAGAATATCAGCGCTGTCGCGGCCTTCCGGATTGTAGCCCACTTCGGCTATTTCGTTAGCCACGCCAATCAGCTCTCGGGTGATAGCCCGTTCCCGAATAATTTTCGCATACGCGGTAACGTTGGCAGAACTTGGCGTGTTGCGAGCCAGTTCACCTAAATAGGCAAAGCCACCCGCATCTTCGAGCTGATCGTTATTTTCGAGTAATTCAGACACTGTGATCAGGTCAACCGGCTGACTTTTGGCGAGCAAATCCAGGATCGCCTTAAACACGATTTGATGGGAGCGATTATAAAACTCCGCGTCGGTAACCAGCTCAGACACCTTATCCCAGGATTCCGGATCGATTAGCATACTACCCAGCACGGCCTGCTCAGCTTCGATGCTGTGCGGCGGCACCTTGAGTTTTTCTACGCTTTTATCGGAACTGGCCGAAACAACTTTCACCTGACGATATACCTGAATAATTTGCAAGGAGGTTATTATGCGATATTTAGCGCTCGCTTGCATCGTTTGTTGGGGGAAAATGATCCTTTATCATGGCGAAGCCTATATACTAAAGTTCAAAACTAAGGCCGTTCGCCAAACAGGAATGTCATGAAGAAAACGTCGTTATTACTGCTAATTTCCGGGCTTATTTCAATTAGTGCGATTGCCGGTGAGACACTGGTAGCACTGGAGAGTTATCCCGAACCAGGCGCGTCGCGCCCGATGCCAGAATTCAAAGTAGATGCCAGCTGGCCTGATTTACCCGACACCTGGATTATTGGTCAGGTACCGGGACTGGCGGTAGATAAGGCTGATAACCTGTGGTTATTGCATCGCCCTAACTCACTGAGCCCGCTTGATTTGGCACTCGAACAAACGCCGCCCACCGGCGTTTGCTGTGAAGCTGCTCCCCATGTAGTGCAAATTTCGCCAACCGGACAAGTGAAAAACAGCTGGGGCGGAGAATCCATTGCGCCGGAGATTGACGGTGTGAACCAGTGGCCACAAACCGTGCACGGCTTATTTGTCGACGACAACAATACCGTTTGGCTGGGCGGCAACGGTAAGGGCGATCACGTGGTACTTAACTTTACGGCCGAGGGTAAATTCATTCGCCAGTTTGGTAAGCGCAACAGTACAGAGGGTAACCAAAGCAAAGAGTCGCTAGGCAATCCGGCGGATATTTATCACGATACACATACCAATGAAGTCGTCATCGCCGACGGTTATATCAATAAGCGCATTATTGGTTTTAACACCAATGACAACGCCTTCTCACAATACTGGGGCGCCTATGCCTCCATCCCCGGAGGCGGCACTCGCGCGGGCGATTTTGATGTATCACAGGCCACCGCTGGTGCTGATAACATTAACACCGATGCGCCTGACTTTGGCGATATAGTGCACTGCGTAACAAAGGCAGATAATGGCCTGATTTACGTCTGCGACCGGCGCAATAATCGCCTGCAGGTGTTTAAAAACGATGCCAGCGGTAAAGCTGTTTTCGTGCGGGATTTAGTGATTGCAGGTGACACCATGGGCCTTGGCACTGCTACCGATGTAGCGTTTTCTCCCGACAACAAGTACATGTACGTGGCCGATATGATGAACGGCCGTATCTGGGTACTCTGGCACGACACCTATGAAGTACTTGGCAGCTTTGGCCGCCCCGGCCGTTACCCTGGTCAGTTTACCTGGTTGCACAGCGTGGTGGCCGACAGCCAGGGCAACCTCTACACCTCGGAAGTCTCCACCGGCAGACGGGTACAAAAACTGGTGTTGGTAACAGACTAGCTCTGTGCGCGGTACCCGTTTTAGGGTGCCGCTGCAATCGGATAATCGCTCAGGATACCGGCCAGTGACTTATCGCACTGGTTGAACACATTATTCTCCTGCCGGTAAGCGATTGATTCCACCCCCGTCATGCCCATCAGCATGTCAAAAATATTGTCGTGAGACAGTTTTTGTGTGCCAATTTTGCCATCACATTCCTGAGCAATACCAGCATAATCCGGCTGCGGGTTCTGCCAGTAGAGCATAGGTACATGTGTTTGTGACTGTGGTGCCAGCGCGTATGGAAAACCGTGCAGATAGAGTCCAGATTCGCCCAGGGATTCACCGTGATCAGACACATAGAGTAATTGAGTATTTTCAATGCCACTGTTTTTTAACACCTCGATAATTTGGCCCAGTACAAAATCGGTATAGGCAATGGTATTGTCGTAGGTATTAATCAAAGCTTCATTGCTGCAGTTCTGAATATCGCTCTGCTGACAATCCGGCGTAAAGCGCCTGAATGTCCGGGGGTAGCGCTTATAGTAAGTCGGCCCATGGGAGCCTATCATGTGTAACACCAGTAATTTATTACGACGGTTTGAGTGGGCGATATATTGTTTTACCGCCGTCACCAGTACGCTGTCATAGCAACTGGTTTCCTGACATTCGCCCGATTCGGCCTGTGGCTGTACCGTAAAACTCGGCACCCGTTTACATACTCCTTTACAGCTGGAGTTATTGTCTACCCAGGCTACCTCAACCCCTGCCCGCTGAATAATATCCAGCGCATTGTCCTGATGTTCTGCAGCAAAATGGTTGTACTCCCCCCGGTTAAGCCGCGAAAACATGCATGGCACAGAAACTGCCGTTGCCGTGCCACAGGAGGTTACCGAAGAGAAATAGTGAACGTTCTCACGATCCAGATAAGGCGTTGTTTCACGGGGATAGCCCTGTAGCTGAAAATGATCCGCTCTGGCCGTTTCACCCACTACCATCACCGTTAGCGTGGTTGAGCTGGCCACATAAGGATTGAGTCGCGGGGCCGGGTCGAGAATTTTAAACGGTGTCGGCTCAGTAAAATAGGTATCTCGTATGTGTTTATACGTCGCGTCGTAGGCCGCTAACGGGGTAATATATCGGGTGAGTTCCTCATGATTGCGAAAGAATGCCGCGTAATCTTTGTAAAACAGCGCTGCAATAGCGACAACTCCCAACATGCCAACCACATTCACTGCAACCAGCGACACAATACGCTGCTTAAAGGTATTGCTAAAGCGCAGTCTTATCACAACCGCTACAGGCAGGGCGACCGCCACTAACGAGTAGCCAATCACCGTAATATTGAGATAGCTTAGTGCTTCCTGGGAATTGGTTTCAAAAATGTTTCGCAACATTTCTTTATCGAACACAATGCCAAAAGAGGTCGTTGCATAACTCACCATCGCTGCAAACATCAAATTAACCAACACTGCCAGCTTAAGCCCCATGACAAGAGACAGTAATGACGTTAACAAGGTGAGCACAATAACCAGCAGCAGCGGTACGCTCAGCACAAATAGCAAACTGTGCAATGAATCAATACTTACCTGAGACAAGAACATGCCTAAGAAAGTACGATTAAATAACGCTACGCTTAGCACACTACACAACAGTAACAGCGTAGTAGCTTTGCAGTTTATCTGCGGCATAACAGGCAGTTTCAATTTAAATGTTGGGTTCATAAATTATTGCTATCCGGATTTAAAAGGATTGTTTCACCTGTAGGCGCCATTGCCAGCTGTCGACGTTGTCGCCATTGCTTAAAGGAAAAGCCATATCCACGTGAATGACATTACGGTGGCTTGAGCGGTTAGAATAAAACCGGGCACCTAAGCCCGTACTGGCCAAAACACCGCTGTATTCATTGTCGCGACTGCTTTCACCCGCCCAGGCCTTACCCGCATCAAAAAACGCCACCATGCCCATATCCAGCACACGGTAAATATTAATTTGAGGGTAGTAACGCAGTTCAACGGAGGTCATAGCCCGGTTGTTGCCATGTTGATACTGCAAGGGGAATCCCCTCACACCACTTTCACCACCGAGAGTTACGGGCAAATCAGCAAAGGGATGGCTACTGGTTGAAAGCAGGCCTGACGTGTAAAAGGCAAACTTGCTGTTTAAACGATTAAAATACTCGCCGTGCAGACTGCCGGTAAGATAGTCTTCGTCCAGAACGCCCAGCGTTGATGACACTTCAGCCCCCAACAGCAACAAATTTGTTCCCCACAAAAATCCACGGGATAGTGAGCTCTGTAAGTGCAGCCCCAGACTACTGGCAGGAGAGTTGGTCTCGTAACCTATTTTAACCGTGCCAGCCCACCCCAGGTTGATATCTTCATTCTGATTGGTCAGATAAATGTCCTGCAGTACCTTAAAATCATTTTGCAGGAATTGATACTCTACCCAGGGATAAACGAACTGGCGATCATCCGGCAACCGGGGCGTTAATTCATTTTCAATTGGCGCAGCCGGGACAGAAAATTTATCCAGTTGGTCAGTGACACCTACCGTCAGCCGATGCAGGGCATCGTCCTTTCGCTGCAGTAAAAAACCATAAGCTAAATCATACTGATGGCCATTGTGACGAAATACACTGCGCGTAGCACCGTTCTGAAAGATTTCATCATCCCGTTTAAAATTCAGGTAATTAGCCAGATAGCGTCGTTCACTGGCAAGCTGATAAAAAGGCTTATCAAACTGCAACTGCACTATGCTGCCATCGTCATTGTCTTCAACATCCAGCACCAGATTACTATGGCGAATAAATGAGACTGGTGCCCGCACTACAAATCGGTAACCCGAGCGCTGATCATCACTTTTATATTCAACGCTGGTGTGGATCCCCCGACCCAGCAGGTTGTCTTCCTTAAACCCTATTTCAAAGCGGTTTTTACCGCCTTTCCTACCAAAGCTCAGTGACGGCAATAATGACCAGTTGTCCCAGGTTTCTACCTGTATTCTGGCCATATCGTCGATATTGCAGGTATCGATATAGGTTACCCGTGCATCACGAATATACATTTCCCGGCGGATAATACGCTCCGCTTCGGCCAGTTGTTCTGGGGTAACGTCCTGCCCTTCTTTAAATGGCAGTCGCTCAGCAATCACATCAGCTTCGGTAGTAATATGCAGGCGATTAGCCAGACGGTGGATAAACCCGGTCTCCTGTTCAGACTCGTCAAAAATGTCCTGACTGTTAATCACGATTTCACCCACTTTTTGCGGATGTTGATGGCTGACCTGAGGGGTGCAGCCTGGTTGAGTGAATGATTCTTCAGAGACGGCGAAATGACTAAACAGGCCACAAATAATGCAGGCTGACCATATCCGCCTGTAATAGCTGAAACGTCGTATAAACCGCATAAACCTTACCGCACTTTTCGGCAACCAAAGTCAGTTGCGCAGAGAATAGGGTTATTTATGCCATGGGTTTATTAAGACAAGCTTAACGGCAAGACAAATTGTTTTTGGCAGTGCACAGACCGGTTATTTAGCCAGGAAACTATGCTATGTTGCCTTTACGACAATCCCCAGCGGGCTTTCCTCCAGCACAGAGAACATCTTAATGAAGCAACCAGATCGTCTGCTCATCCTGACTATCAGCCTACTTTTCGCCTGCCTCTCGGCCGTCGCATGGGGTGAACAGCTTCGAGCCAGAGACTTAAACATCAAGCCAGGGGTCTTACCCACTGGTGAGCTCAACGCCATTACAGACGTGGCCGGTGTCAAAGTAGGCCATGTCACGTTACATCAGGGCAAAGCGCAGCACACGGGCGTGACTGCAATCATTCCGGCCAATGGCAATTTACGCCAAAGCAAAGTGCCTGCGGCGGTATTTGTGGGCAACGGTTACGGCAAAATGGCTGGTATAAGCCAAATTCAGGAGCTGGGGGAAATTGAAACACCCATTGTGCTCACCAATACCTTAAATGTGGCCGAGGGCATCGCGGGTGTGGTGGAGTGGACGCTGAAACAGCCCGGCAACGAGCAGGTGCGCTCGGTGAATGCCGTGGTGGGTGAAACCAACGATGGCTACCTTAATAATATCCGCGCCAGATTCGTTACCCCACAAAGTGTTATTCAGACCATTAAAAGTGCTGATGGTGGCGCCGTTGCGGAAGGCAATGTCGGCGCAGGTGCCGGAACCCGCGCGTTTGGTTTTAAAGGCGGCATTGGTACCAGTAGCCGAAAACTGCCCGCAAGTCTGGGGGGCTATACCCTTGGCGTGCTTGTACAGAGTAATTTTGGCGGCATTTTGCAAATCGATGGTCAGCCAATAGGTGAAAAGCTCGGCCAGTATTACCTGTCAGAAGCGCTCAACAATGATAGCTCAGCAGACGGTTCGATTATGATAGTGGTGGCCACTGATGCGCCGCTGTCAGACCGTAACCTCTACCGCCTTGCTAAGCGCGCCATGGGCGGCGTAGCCAGAACCGGCGCCAGTCTGACTAACGGCTCCGGTGATTACGTTATCGCGTTCAGTACCGCTGAGGCTCTGCGCCGCAGCGAAAAAGACAGTACTCACCTTGCTCCGTCTTTGTCGAATAACGAAGTATCTCCGTTGTTTCAGGCAGTGATAGAAGCTACCGAAGAGGCCATTTATAACAGCTTACTGATGGCTGAAGATGTAGACGGGCACCGAGGTAAAGCTCAGGCGTTACCCATCGATAAAGTAAAAGCCTTGCTGAGTCAGTAACCAGCCACAGACTTTGAGCACCTTACTTCATATGCACTTTGCCGCCTATTATCTTATAGGCGGGCACACCCCGAATGAGGGTATCCCGGGCAAACTCCTGACCACAGCCCGGGCAGTGGCAAGGCGTTGTGGTGTGGTCTTCAACAATTCGTTCTTTAAAACATTTTACCAGTGCGCCTTTACCGCCCTTGCGATACTTAAAGATCGGCGCCTTGCATTGTAAACAGGATATCTGGACGGTTTTTACCGGCCCTTTTTTATTCGGTTTTGCCATGAAATTGTGAGGTGGTGAACAGGTTGGTCAGGGTAGCAAAGAATTCCCTTGAGATCCCGGGATGCATTTCTTCCCGTCACCAGCCCCCCCGAGCCGGTAACTCCTTAACAGCCTGGCTACCTGTAAATGCTCGTTGGGGTGAGTAAAACTGTTTGGGAGATCCCGGATAGTTTCTACGAAACTTCCGGGATAACAATTCAATTCCCATCATACCGGCCCCCGAGCCGGTATTTCCTTATCAGCCTGGCTACCGTAAATGTTTGCTTAGATGTGTGAGCCTGTTTAGGAGATACCGGATAGATACTGCGTATCTTCCGGTATGACAGACAAAAGAGATCCCGGATGATTTCTTGCGAAATCTCCGGGATGAATGAGCGACTGCGTCGCTCATTCATTTAGCAACAGTTACGCGGCCATTTACTGTGGAGACTCTTACCCGGCTGTTGCCACTGCCTTCGGTGAAGTCTATCCACTGGCCCGGGCCGTATTTAGCTTTGCTGACCTTGCTATCGTTGATTTCATTGCGAATGCTGCCACCGGCATGGGCTTCCAGCTCAAAGCGGGCTGACACATCACCACTGAAGTTCAATGTAATGCTACCGCCCACAGTATCAACTTCTACATCAGCATTATCCGCCAGACTCATTGATACCCGTGCATCACCGTTTACCGAGGTCATTTCCAGATCGTCCACCTCAAGCAGTTCCAGTGATGAATCACCATTCACGGTTTCCACACTCACTTCCCGGCTGTTACTTTTCAGGTCAATTTTACCATTAACACTCACTACCTCGAGTGACTCTGTGCTGTCATGTTCCACTTCAATATCGCCATTAACCGCTTCAACGGTCAGCATGCCGGTAATCCCGTTGAGCTCTATGTCTCCATTAACAGATTCAACATTAACCTTACCGCCTAAATTACGGCCCTCAATATCGCCGTTAACAACTTCAATTGAGGTACCGCCCTGTAGCCCTTCAATCTTCACATTAGCATTAACCGTTTCATAGGCAAAGCGGCTGCCTACCGGTACATATACGGTTAGATTATCCTTCGCTTCGTCTTTATCTTGCCAGCGATAGTGATTATTTTTAACCTCTACATCAATTACCACGGAATTACCGCGCTTTTCGAAGGTAAACTCCTCAGTCAGTTCACCCAGGGTACCGGTGATTCTGACCTGATTTTTATCCCAGGTTTTTATGTCGGCCTTGCCATACACGTGTTCCATTTCCACAAAGGGCTTGCTGTCGGTATCCACCACCCGATCGATTTTTTCCTGCGCAAAAGCATTTGCAGAAAGCAGTACGCCTGCCACTGCTGCGCCCCAACATAGTCTCTGCATAAAAAGCCTCTTTATAAAATGTGTAGTCGTTAAAGTTTGCATAATTCACCTATTAAATTTGTTGCCATTTGGGCGCGTGCACTCGCTCAATCAGGTCAATCTGTTGTTGATAAACGCTTTGCAGCATTCGCAAAAGCGCCATGTTATTCGGATCGTTTCCCAGAGCGGCCTTGATCGCATCGGCCGCCGACTCAAGTTCAGCCAGCTGCCCTTGCCAGTTATCAGCCACGGCATTCTGGTCCTGGTAGGCCACCAGAAGTGAAGCTTTCTGAGTTTCAAATTGTTTACTCATCTGGGCAACCACCGTTGGATTGGTAGAGCCCACCGGTTGCTGCCCACCGCTCATAAACAGCCATACCAGTACTGCCGGAAAAACTAAGCCTGCAGCAGCCGCAAGGGGCCACCGCGAACGCGCCGGCTGTGCAGGCGTATCCTGGGTAATGGCCAGTTCGATGCCCTGCCATAAATCCCGTGATGGCTTAATATCCTCGGGCAGCTTGTCGAGTTGTTGGTTTAAATTGTCCGGTTGATTATTCACTGCCTTCTCCCAACCATTCCTCTAATAATGTTCTGGCCCGGTGATACTGAGCCTTACTGGTACCGGTTGCCATATTGAGCATACGGCCTATTTCCTCATGCCGATAACCTTCCACCGCGTGCAGCACAAACACCAGCCGTGCCCGCTCTGGTAATTTAACGATACATTTATCCAGTTGCGTGAGATCGGTTACCGGTTCAGCCAGCAACTGCTGCTCCGTTTCCGGCTCCATGGAAAACATTCTTTTTAACCATCCTTTTTGCTTGCGCAAATAGCTAATGGTGATGTTGGCCGTCACGCTGTGTAGCCAGGTGGCAAACTGACTTTTCCCTGAAAAATTACCTAACTTCTGCCATACCTGAACAAACACTTCCTGAGTGGCATCTTCTGCCATCGCGGCATCGCCGGTTAACCGATAGCTCAACGCATACACCTTGCCTACAAACCGGTCGTACAATTGCCGGTAGGCAACCATATCGCCCTGCTGTGCCGCTTCTATTTGCTGCTGCAGCTGATGTTGGGTAAATGCTGCCTCGGCATTTACTACATTTCCCTGTTCTAACGTCATACTGAGTGTGTCTGCTTACTTATCTTTAGTGTTGTCAAAAGCTTTGTCGCCTGGTTATGCTGAAAGGTTTAAATGGCAAAAATAAATTTCAGCATTTTTTGCACGAAACGGTTTTGCGGGCTGAAGTATTACCATCAATTTCGCTATACTGGTTCGCGCCTGGATACTGCCCAGCCGTTTAAGAGGAACAATTATGCAAGTAGCCGCGTTATATGCCGGAAAACCCGCCCCGCTCGGGCCCAGAAAAGCGCTATCAGCCATCTGTAAACAACCGGCCTATTTTCTTACTGTTCATAAGGACAGAACCGACGAAGACACCCAGACCAATAAACGCTTGCACGGCGGCCCGGAAAAAGTGCTTCATCAGTACAGTCTCGCAGGTTACGAGTTAATAAAGCAACATTATCCAGCCCTGGCTGAGCAGGCCATCGCCGGCACCATTGGTGAAAACATCACCGTTGAGGGCATGACCGATGAAAATGTGATGATTGGTGATGTCTACGCCTTTGGCGAAGTGGTTGTGCAGGTGGGCGCCCCGCGCGCGCCGTGTAATAAAATAAACCAGCGCTTTAATACCCCTAATCTAGACCGTTTTACCGGCAATCACGGCATAACCGGCTGGTATTACCGGGTATTGCAAAACGGCATTATTCATACCGGCGATAGCGTTTCTCTTGAGAGCAGGCCAGCGCAGACGGTTAGTGTTGGCGATCTAATGCGCAGCGTCTACAACCCCGATTATTTTGCCAGAGCAAGCGATTACGTTGGCCTTGAGGTACTGGATGATGAGTGGCGGGGCAAGTGTGAAAAAGCCATGGCTAAAGCCGCGCGCTAGTCCCTTGGCCCTGCCACGCAAATTGGCAGCGGTATTTTGTTACGGTACATTGCTGCTACCGCGCTATCAGCGCCGCTTATTTGGCCGTAATGTAGCTGCCTCTCCCGTAGTTTTACGCGGTTGGCGTTTGCGCATGGGCTACGATGGCTATCGGTTTATCCAGCCTGCGCCACACCAAAGCGTGCACGGTTCACTCCTCTGGCTAACGCCTGAACAACTAAAAGCAGCAGACAACTGGGAGGACGTCCCCTACTACCAACGGGAAAGCGTCTGTCTGCGCTCACGTAATAAAGCCATTCAGGTCTGGGTTTACGCCCGCCGGCAGGGTAAGGGCCGCCCCTGTCCGGAGTTACTCTTTACTACCCATAACAGTGGCCGTTTAGTGCTTCGTTCGTACCGCCATCTCTTCCAGTCTTAATTGCCCGCAACCTGTACATTATGTACATTAATTAACCGCAAAGGTGGAAAAAGCCGCAGGTTATGTGTTTAATTATTAATCAACCGAAATTAAACCGTACCGGGGGCAACATGGATGTAGAAACGATGATCGACGAGATTCTGGTTAAGGAGGGCGGCTATGTGAATCACCCGGCAGACCGTGGCGGCCCCACTAATTTCGGCATTACCCAAAAGACCCTCTCGCGCTATCTGGAAGTGGCTGTGACGGCTGATATGGTAAAAGCACTGGATGTGGAAACCGCCAGAGATATTTACGAACTCAATTATTACCGTATCCCTCGCATCGACAAATTACCACCGCCTATCCAGCCTTTCCTGTTCGACAGTGCGGTGAATCACGGTCCCCGACGGGCCATTAAATTTTTACAGGAAGTCTGTAACGACGCAGGTTATGGCCCGTTAGTGGTGGATGGCCTGATGGGGCCTAAAAGTAAAGCCCAGGCCTATGCGTGTTTACAGGAACTGGGGGACTGGATGATTGTGGCACTGGTTGAAGAGCGCCAGATGTTCTACGCCGATATTGTCACCAACGACGCCAGCCAGAATATCTTTCTGAAAGGCTGGCTGGCCCGGGCCAGAAGCTTCTTACCTGATTACCGTGTGGCATAAGGCAGAACCGTTATGAGTAAACTCTTTGAAAACCCCATCTCGGCGATCACCGACTCTGTATCCAAAGGTGTAGAGACAGTCGCAGGCGTATTTACGTCCAACAAAGAAAAAGACGCCCAGCGTTCTGCCGATGAACAAATGGCGCTGTTAAAAACCTATCAGGCCGAGTTTAATGCCCGCCAAAACCGTACCTGGGCTGACTCTCTGGCCGATGCATTTAACCGCCTTATCCGGCCCATGATAGTATCTTTGATCCTGTTTATTTTTGTAATCGCATATATTTCACCAACCCACCTTGCCGAGATAACCCTGGCGTTAAGCTCAATCCCCGACGGCTACTGGACATTACTAAGCGTGATTATTGCCTTTTACTTCGGTGGCAGAATGCAGCTCAAAAGCCAGCAGTTTAAGTTTAGTGAAACCCAGGCCCAGGCAGTTAAGGCACTGATAGAAACCAAAGCAGAATTCAGAAAACTGGAAATGAATAACGATGAGCCAGACAAAGTGTTTGGCGATACCCTGGCGAAAGAGTCCGACTTTGATACTTCCCGGGCTAATCAGGTTAATCCCGTTGTAGAGGCAGCGCTGATCCACGTTAAGGAAGATGGCGCACCCAACGCAGAAGATAGCCAGAGCAGAAAGGCGTTACAGGCTAAAATCGCCGAGATGCAACAGGAAGATGAGCAGCAGGTGATCTCGCGGCGCCGCTTTGGCCCACGGAAACTGGGACGTCGCTAGCAGATATTATTGCAGACATAAAAAAACCGCGCCGGAGCGCGGTTTTTTGTAAATCACTTAGCGCTTACGCCTGAGCAATGATAACAACTTTAGCAGTTGCCATTACGTCAGAGTGTAATTGCAGGTCGATGTCGTACTCGCCAGTTTCACGCAGGGTACCGGTAGGCAGTTTAACTTCTGCTTTCGCTACTTCTACGCCAGCTGCAGTAATCGCATCAGCGATGTCCTGAGTACCAACAGAACCGAACAGTTTGCCTTCTTCACCAGCTGGTGCAGCAATAGTTACTTCGCCCAGCTCAGCAACTTTGTCGGCACGCGCCTGAGCAGCAGCCAGCTGTTCAGCGATTTTCGCTTCCAGCTCTGCGCGACGCGCTTCAAATTTTTCAACGTTTGCTTTGGTTGCAGGAACTGCTTTGCCTTGTGGGAAAAGGAAGTTACGTGCAAAACCAGATTTAACTGTGACAGTGTCACCCAGACCGCCTAAGTTGGCGATTTTATCCAGTAGAATGATTTCCATCGATGCTACCCCTTATTCTTCGCCAGATTACTTATGAGAGTCAGTGTACGGAAGCAGTGCAAGAAAACGTGCACGCTTGATAGCACTAGACAGTTGGCGCTGGTATTTAGCGCTGGTGCCGGTAATACGGCTAGGTACAATTTTACCGCTTTCTGTTACGTAGTTTTTCAACGTAGCGATATCTTTGTAATCAATCTCAACAACACCTTCTGCAGAGAAACGGCAGAATTTACGACGTCTGAAAAAACGAGCCATGATTAATTCTCCTTATTCTTCGCTTGATGCTGCAGGTTTTTCTGCGCGCTCGCCACGAGGTGCAGAATCTTCACGACGTTCGCGACGCTCTTCCTTCATCATAGGAGAAGCTTCAGTTACCGCACCTTTGGTACGCATAACCATGTTACGCAGGATAACATCGTTGAAACGGAAAGCAGTTTCCAGCTCAGCAACAGCTTCAGCAGTCGCTTCAGCGTTGATCAGAACGTAGTGTGCTTTGTGCAGTTTTTCGATTGGGTAAGCCAGTTGACGACGGCCCCAGTCTTCCAAGCGATGGATTTGTCCGCCATCTGCTTTCAGGATAGTGGTATAACGCTCGATCATACCAGGTACTTGTTCACTCTGGTCAGGGTGAACCATAAAAACGATTTCGTAATGACGCATTAAAACGCTCCTTACGGTTGTAGCCTCGCGCAGTACAGCCATCTGCATGGAGACAAGGAACTTAATTTGGGTGGCTGTAAGGGCGCGCATTATATAGAGCTTCTTATGACTGCACAAGCTTTATTCAACGAATATCGTTTGCTTGAGTAATCCTCCGTAAACTTTGCCTGTTAATCCTAATTTGCCATTTCCGGGTAGAAAACACTTAGTGTTAACCCCACTCCCATTGTGAGCTATGAATTTTTCAACCAAGGAGGTGTTATGAGTCGGGTATTTTTTATTGGTGCTACCGGCGGTGTTGGTCACCGTCTTCTTCCGCAGCTGATTGCTCAGGGGCATGAGGTAACAGCCCTACACCGCAAGCCTGAACAGGCCGATTCTCTAAAACAGCAAGGTGCGACCCCTGTTGAAGGCGATATGATGAGTCTTACCCGCGACGACTATAAAGCGTTGCTACAAAACCAGGAGATTATTGTTTTTTCCGCAGGCGCTGCTGGCAGCGGTAAAGACCGCACCAGCAAAATAGACGGCGACACCCCGGCACTACTGGCGGATTTAGCTGAGGAGCTGGGTATTCAACGTTTTTACCTAGTGTCGGCCTTCCCGGAAGCCGGGCGTACTAAAGGACTTGGCGAGGGCTTTGAACATTACATGCAGGTAAAAAAAGCGGCCGATGCCCACTTGGTAAAATCACCGCTGGATTGGGTTATCCTGCGCCCCGGCACGCTACTCGATGAAGATGCTGATGATAAGGTAAGTCTCGACTATACCCTTACCTATGGTTCGGTTAAACGTGGTAATGTGGCCAACACCCTGGCGGCACTCATTGCTAAGCCCACCATCCGCCGGCAGATCATCGAGCTTACCGATGGTGATGAGCCCTTAAGCGAAGCAATAGAGGGCCTGATTACTGCCGCTTAGCCTGACTCAATGTCGCTAGTGACTCCGCCTTTGATTAAAGAGAGGTTTTTCAGCAATAACGGTATAAGGCCCAAAGCGGCAGTAGCCAGGCTCACTAGCGTATTCAGGGAGCTGCCGCTGGAATAAACAAAAATTACCAGCATTACCAGTAATAATGCAAAGACCGGGATACGTAGTACGCTCCAGGCGCCACTATTGGCGTTGTCGAGCCAATGACCAATAACCGCTTCATTCTCAGCGGCTAAAATAAATTGCCTGAAACTTTCGTTAATAATATGCCAGCCTTTATCACGAAACAGGTATCCCCGCCGCACCAGCCGTTCAATAATAACGGCATTGGCGGGGTTAATACTGGCTCCATTCGCCAGCTTCCACAAAATAAGCTTTTCCTGGCGGGTACACTCTTCCCACTTGCGCCGGTAAAGAGCGCCGGCATGTTCCAGCATAAACTCGATAACCTGTTCTGGTGTCCAGTAATCGCCTCTCTGAGCCTCGTTAACGTTATCGCCCGCCTGCTGTGTAAAGCCACTGGTTTGCTGGTCCAGCGCAGTAGCTAAATGACGAATTTCAGGCCAGGCCTGACATTCAGAAGTGATGAGTAAATTCACATCAAACGGATTACTCAGGCGCTGCTTTTGTAAGGGAGACCAGGCATAGCGCTTGGTCATTTCTGAAAACAGCTTACTCCAGCCACTTTTTTCATCGCTGGAAAGGGTCTTATCAGACTCTTCATTTTCATAGGCGTCGGGATTTAGTAAGCGATACAGGGGAGCGGTTTCCGCAACCAACACCAAAATTACACCGCGTTGATTGTGCAGCGCGTACAGAAAACTCAGCGCCTGCTGACGTAATGCATCGTCGCCACTGACCTGCTCTACCGCTGATATTGCCACCACCATCGGCCCGGACGAAACACTGTTTGCGGCCTGCTCGATTTCGGCCAGTAAGTAATCCCCCTCATCATTGCCCCTCAGGCATTCAGGCAGGCGAAATACCCGGTTCTGAAACAGATTGTCAGTTTGTTGGTTGAGGGCTTTTTCAGCCTGAAGCCGCGTCGCATTCAGAATCAGATACGACTGGCCATTGGGTTGTGTTTCCCTGCCAACAATATTCGGGAAGCACGCCGCAGTGACTGTTAGCTTGGAACAGTCCGGCCGCACCCGGTATTGGTCCTGTAAATGCTCTCCCATCAAACGCTGAACGAGTAGTTGTCTCACCGCCAGATAAATACCAAACGGCAAACCAAAGAACATAATGAACGTTATCAGCGGCCCGCTTCCCTCCCTGACAGCAGCCTGCATAAGCAAATCGGCGCGATAGCCTAAATCGTTACCATGTATCGCTGCGCTGGTACCGGTAAGATCTTGTTTCGCCGCAAAAGTTAAATGGCTGACAAATTCGGTCTGGCTCGGCGTAATACTGAACATCTGATTAAACAAGCTATCCGGCCTTGCCGGTGCACTGTCAGGAGAACGGTTTATCATCACCCATTTGTTACACAGCAAATCACAACCGGCGGTTGAAGAGGTTTGTATGGCGTCTGGATAAAAACTACTGGTTAACTCCGGTAACCGGTATCCGGCTGCCATGGCACAGGGAAACGACGTGTCTGACGGTGCACATGGCCGGGCGTTTAAGAAACTCAGATAATCCTCATAACCAAACTGGTGGGTCAGCATGCTCTGCCTGATATGACTGGCTTCAAAGCTCGCCTGACGTTGAAGTAGATAGTCATGGGCCGTAAAGGCAACTAACGATGATGGCACTACGGCAGCCAGATAAAATAATCCACTCAGATACCACACATAGCCTGATGTATAACGACGCTGCTCTGCTGGCGTTTTTTTGCGCAGATATCGCTCGTCTATCGGTTGTCTGCCCCATATTCGAAAGGCTTCTACCGCAGCGGCAATGATGACTAACCCGGCCACCGCAAATAACTGATTCACCGCAAGCAGTTCACGCTGTACTCCCGACAGATTAATTACATCAATCATAAATAACAGTGCGGTAATTAGCACGAAGCCGGTAATCGGGCGCTTCCACAAACTATAGTGAGCGGTATTCACCCGAAACCTGTTGACCAGAAACACAGCAATCAGTGCACAACACCCGGCCCACATCACCATGCGACTGGTAAAGGGCAGAATCACTCCAGTCTGATACTGGATGCCAAGCCCGGTAGCAAATAAAATAAGTGCGTAGGTTTTATAACGCGTGATATGTGCAACATCGAAGTAGCCCACTTCCTGCCAGAAACGCTGCAAAATGCCATAACGCAACAGAATAAACGCCGGGATCACAACCAGCATAAATATCAGGACTGCCAGAAAAACCAGGATCATATTGTTCGTTTGCAATGCTTCCGGATTAAAAAATACAGCCAGTCGCCAGGGCACGCTGTTCACTGCGCCCGCGCCGGCGCCAGTAGCTTTCATCGGGCCGATAAGCACCGTATGCGGACTGCCTTTATAATCCAGCTCCATCAAGGTTGGTGAAAGCAACTGATTGTGCTCAGAGGCGACTAACAGCTCCGGGTTACGGTTGGTTTCGGTAAAGAAGTTTTCAATCAGGCTTAGCGAGTCATCACTGTGAAACAACACGTTGCCGTCTTCGTCTATCACTGCAAACCCAAAGTTATTGGGCATAACCCGGTCGACCAGACTCCCTAACCGGGTGCCGGCAATAATTAACTTGGGCTCAGCACTGGCACTTTGCTGGAGCGGTTTCTGGAAACCTTTTTTCTGGTAGCTCGAAAAAGTCTGGGCCAGCCTGAACTGGCTGTATGCTTCCACACTGTAAGGCGCCGGTTCTTCATCAAACTTGCCTGCTGCAAACGGGATCGACAGCATGGCATTTTTACGGCCGTCTTCAATATTAAACACCCGCTGGATGAAAAACCGCGACATCCTGTCATCGTCTGAGTGGGACAACTGCCAGAACTGACCAGCCAGACCGGCTTTCACATAGTTTCGCCTGGCCAGGTTGATGGTTTGCTCGAAGACCAGATGCTCAGAGCTATACAGCACCGGATAATCGGTACTCACCGTGCCAGTTGCATCGATTACCGCCACCGTTTCAACAATTCGCTTGTGCGCCAGTGCGCCTGGTGAGGGATGACTCTCAGCAGTCAGGGTTCCCTCACATATTTGATTGTCATACACACCAGTCTCGCCACTGGCGGGGCGATGGCGTTTACACTTTTCATCAGTCGCCTGTTCCACAATGTCGAGCACAGTGCTTACTTCTTCCACAAAGTCATGACTGATTTCGCTATGCATCAAATGCAGTTGCCGGGCTTTTACCTCTTCAAAATAATTAAAAAACAACTCCTGAATTAAACCGATGGTGACAATCCCAATGGCTATGGTCATTCCGAGCATTATCTGGCTTTTGTCGCCCCTGGCGATGGCATGAGTGGTACTGATATAGCGCAGTTTAATCAGCGGCGTAATGGCAATTAAAAACAGCAAGCCTAAAATCAGCCACATGAGTAGCGTGGGAGAAAGCTTCAGTTTTTGTTGGTTGATGGCGCTTTTTTCTATCACCCCAACCAGATACAGCTCCTGCCCTGCTGCTGTTAAGGCGGTTTCCATTACCGGGTGCACGTACACTCTGAAGTCGATATCGCTCACCTGAGTATCGATAAAATTTGTCCCCTCAATCACGGTATTGGGCGGGGCAGTCTCGGCTGTAGATGACTGTGCGGGTGGATGTAGATGGGTAATGCGCTTGATCAGCAGCTCGGTTTCATCACTTAACTGCGATGCATGATTCACCACTGATAGCACCTTGCCATGTTCATCAACCAGAGCAACTGTTTGAAAGCGGTCGACCCGCTGGCCCAGAGAATCACTGACTTTACCCGACAAATGAAGTTTAAAATAAGCGCTCTTATTATCCGGGGCTTCACAGGCTTTATAACTAATAAAATTTGCCTGGTCGAAAGGTTCAAACAAAAGCGCATAGGAAGATGACGGCGGTGAGGAAATCGTGGCTTTTTCCTCCACCCGAATGGCGGCCAGATCGTCTGAAACCGAGAGTTTTTCGATAGCGGTTTTCAACACATCCTGGTTAACATCACACTGTTGCTGGTCATTGTCATCGGCAAGGATATACTGAGACGTGACTTTCACCTTGTCGAAACTGCGGTGGAGCGTGCCCTCTATCTGCTTAAGTTCGCGAAATAGCAACGTGTTGAGGGTATCCTCGTTGCTATCCATTTTGAAATAATAAATAACGCCTGAAATGATTGTGCCCAGAGCCAGCACCAGCGCGATAAACAGAAGCTTGGAAAGGTTGCGTTTGAATGGCGTCATAAGCGTCCGGCTTATATAACGTTACACCCAATCGCTAGCGAACTGCAGTAACCATCAAACGTTATAATTTAGTTATATTGATTGTGCATTAATTAGCCAGAGCATAGCGCCGGCGGCATTTTTGATCAACCAAAACTATGCGATTAGCCAGCGCTATCAGGCACTGGCCAGCCCCAGCTTTACGGCAAAGTACACAAACAGACCGCCAGCCGCCTTATTTAACCAGAAGCTTAAGCGGCCAACACCGGACAGGCGCTTACGTAGCCACACGGTACCGATAACCAAGAACAAACACCAGGACGTCCCGGTCAGCGTAAATATGCCGCCAAGGGCCAGGAACATTGCGGTTTTATCAGCAACTTCGGCCGGAATAAATTGTGGTACGAAAGCCAGAAAGAATAGCGCAACCTTGGGGTTTAACACATTCGTTAAAAAGCCGCCGGCAAATATTCGCTGCAAACTGGCAATTCGAGGTAACTCCACTTTTTGTTCTGCCTCAGGGCAGCCCTGCTGTGGCCCTTTTGCCATAAGCATAGAAAAGCCGAGGTATAACAGGTAAGCACACCCGGCTACCTTAATAACCGTAAATGCCCAGGCGGAAGTAGCAAGCAAAGCACTGAGTCCCAGCGCTGCTGCTACAATATGTACGCTGACACCCGACATAATGCCAAGTAAGGCTACTACCCCGGCGCGAGCGCCCTGAGTAGCACTGCGGGCAATGATGTATAACGAATCAGGCCCGGGCAGAATGTTTAACAGCAGGCAGGCAAAGATAAACGGGGTAACATTGATAACGTCAAACATGATGTACTCTGGCCTAACAGTAATAAGAGTAAGTTACTCCAGCCACACCAACATGGCAATCCCGGCAACCGCCAGCGCGGACCAGACAGAGACATTACGGCTTACTCGGTCGCCCAGCCACCAGCCAATGCCCAGAGAAAGCAACACACTGGCTGCCAGCAGGGTTTGTGCAACGGCCGCTTTGGTATAACTGAACGCCAGCATTTGTAAGGTCAGCGCCATAAAGGTGCCGATAAACACTGCGAGCGTAAACAGTCGCCAGGTTTTGCCCTTATCAGTGGTTGTAGGCAACCAGCGCTGTCTGGTAAACACCATCAGCAAACAAATAATCAGCAGGCCGCCCAGCAGCCGGATAAGGCTGGCGTTAAAGGCATCAATCTCAAAGGAAGTCAGCACATCGCGACTAATAACAGCCCCGACGGCCTGGCAAAGCGCTGCCAGCGCAGCATAAACATAACCGGTTGGCGAAAATAACGTTAACGCCGCGCGCTTGTGGATTTTTACAATCACGTCCACCGAGATGATCACCAGCGCCACCGCCAGCCACTGCTGCCAGCTTAACCATTCACCAATCCACGCCATGGCCAGTAAGGCGGTTAATACCGGTGCCAGTGTTTCTGCAATCAGAATAGACTGAGCGTCACCGATTTTATTCAGCGCCTGAAAGAAAAAAGTATCGCCCAGGCCAATACCAATAACGCCACTGAGCAACAACCAGCCCCACACGGCGCCCGGAGCTTCTAAGGGAGGTAAAAACACCACTGACACAGCCAGAAGCAATCCGGCAGACAGCAGCCCTTTCCAGAAGTTAAGCGCCAGTGGTGAAAAAGCACTGCCCAGTACCCTGAATAAACGGGCAGACACCGCCCAGCAGAGCGCCGCGGCCAGGGCGGCGAATTCGCCAATCATAATCTGTTCCAAAAATTTACCGCAAAAAAATACCCGGCGGAGCCGGGCATTGAATGGAGCTATTTTGACAGCTTAGAGTTCGCGGAGCCAGATATTCCTGAAGCTCACCAGATTGTCGTGATCCTGCAACTGGATAGGCGCGCAGCCGTGAGCTTTATACTTCGGCGCACCAATCCATTCCGTCGTGCCCTTGATTTCAACATGGTTTTGTACCACTACGCCATTATGGATAACCGTTACATAGCCGGGCGACTCAAGTGATTCACCGTCGAACTTTGGCGCGGTAAAGATAATATCATACTCCTGCCACTCACCTGGTGGGCGGGTGGCATTCACCAGTGGAATGGTTTGCTTGTAAACCGATGCAGCCTGTCCGTTGGGATAGGTTTTGTTCTGGTAAGAATCGAGCACCTGAATTTCATAGCGTTCCTGGAAGAATACGCCACTGTTGTTGCGTTTCTGCCCATCCATGTCTTCCTCTGGCTGTGGTGCACGCCATTCAACATGCAACTGCACATCACAGAAAGATTGCCTGGTACGGATGTTACCCGTGCCAGGTTTCACAGTGACCGTGTCACCACCAAGAGTCCAGGCCGCTTCGCCGCCTTTCACTGACTCCCAGGCCGACAGATCGGTACCGTCAAACAGTACAACCGCATCAGACGGCGCTTTGCCAACCGGCGTTTCTACTGCTTCTGGAACAGGTTCCCAGACTTCAGTTTTTTGTGCCTGTTGCCAGGGCTCAAGATTTTCCTGCGGGGCGGCACAAGCCGCCAGTGCAGGCGTTAACAGCGCCAGGCCGGCGACTGTTGCTAAACGATTGTTACGCATAAATTGTGTCCTCTTATTTGGCAATTCATCAACGGCCTGAAATCAGGTAGCCCAGGCTCTGTCGCCCTTTTCATAGGGCAGATCGCCATCAAACTTGCCAGGAATACCCACGTAACGCAGTACCTTGGTAGCACCTACTTCTGACGTAAAGAAAGTAAACAGGGTTAGCTGCTTAAACATCGTGAAGTAATGCGGTAACGGATCGGTATCATCGGCATCACGGCTGTTAGGACGCTGATTAACTGCGCCCCATAGGTTACGCTCGGCATTGTATTGCTTTGCTTCGGCATCCAGGTCCGTCAGCAACTCAAAACGCTGTGCATTGCTTAAGGCAAGAAACGGCGTGTCGAAGCGTTCGTCACTGGCCAGGTTCAGCTTACGCAGGCCGTCTTTAAACGCCTGTTGCTGAACGGGTGTGTAACAGTCTGCCACCAGCACCGCCATCATTTGCGCACACTGGGCATCTTTAGCTCCCGGCGTGTCAGTGCGTGGCATGATGGTTTCAGCCACTTCGCTGATTAAGCTGATGTCGTCCTTACTGAGGCCCACTTTGGACGGGTCTGTTGCCGGCACCTTTAAGCCCCAGGCCATGGCGTTACTGCCCACGAAGGCAGCACCGGTAGAGGCCGCAATCATTTTAAGAAGGTCGCGTCTATCCATCTCAGATGTTCCCCTTTTTCAGTTCTTCAACAGCAAAATTAGCAGCCCGCGCGGTTAATGCCATGTAAGTCAACGATGGGTTAACACAGGAGGCCGAAGTCATCGCCGCGCCGTCGGTAACGAATACGTTGGGCGCATCCCAGACCTGGTTGTGAGCGTTAAGCACGGAAGACTTAGGATCGCGGCCCATGCGTGCACCGCCCATTTCATGAATCCCCATGCCCGGCGCGTAATCCGCGTCGTAACCCTGAACATTTTTAAGGCCCATTTTTTCGAACATTTCCACCGCGTCATTCATCATATCTTTACGCATGGCATATTCGTTTTCTTTGATTTCAACGTCCATCTCCAGCACTGGTAAGCCCCACTTGTCTTTCTGTGCTTTATTGAGATACACCTTGTTGTCATGGTTTGGCAGCATTTCACCAAAGGCCGTCATACCAATAGACCAGCTACCCGGCTCACTCAGGATGTTTTTAAGATCGGCACCAATGCCCATTTCGGCCACATTGCGGTTCCAGCCCTGACGACTTGCAGAGCCCTGATAGCCAAAGCCACGCAGATAGTTACGCTTATCGTCGCCCCAGTTACGGAAACGCGGGATATAGAAACCAGACGGACGGCGTCCGTAATAGTATTTATCTTCAAAACCGTCGATGTCGGCCGACGCGCCCACGCGGAAGTGGTGGTCCATAATGTTATGGCCCAGCTCGCCGCTGCTACTACCCAGACCGCCATCCCATACGTCGGTGGCTGAGTTCATCAGCATCCATACCGAGTTAAGAGCTGACGCATTAAGGAAGACAATCTTGCTCTTAAATTCATAGGTCTGATTATTTTCTGAGTCGAGAATTTCAACACCGGTTGCACGTTTTTTGTCTTTGTCGTAAAGCACGCGGGTTACGATAGAGAAAGGACGCACGGTCAGATTTCCGGTGGCCATCGCTACCGGCAGTGTTGACGACTGGGTAGAGAAGTAGCCACCAAACGGACAACCCAGCCAGCACTTGTTACGGTACTGACAGTTCACCCGATTTTGCTCTGGCTTTGGCTCGGTCATGTTAGCACTGCGACCATTAATAATATGGCGAGTGCCTTTAAACGCTTTCTGCAAACGCTTGGCGAGGTCTTTCTCTACCACGTTGAGAGGCATTGGCGGCTGGTACTGGCCATCAGGCAGCACGTCCAGGCCATCGCGGTTACCGCTGATGCCGGCAAAACGTTCTACATAGTCATACCAGGGCGCTAAATCGTTGTAGCGAATCGGCCAGTCAACGCCAACACCTTCTTTGGCATTGGCCAGGAAATCCTCTTCATTCAGACGGTAGCTCTGACGGCCCCATAACAGCGAGCGGCCGCCCACGTGGTAGCCACGGTACCAGTCGAAACGTTTCTTCTCGACATAAGGTGACGTCTGGTGGCTTTCCCACATTCCATAAGTGGATTCATTCAGCGGGTAGTCACGCTTGATCACCGGCTCCAGCTCTTTCATTTCCTGGGTCGCCAAATCACGGTGCGGGTAGTTCCACGCTTCATTGTGGGCGTTTACGTAATCCTTGATATGCTCAATATTACGGCCACGCTCCAGCATCAGGACCTTAAGCCCTTTTTCAGCCAGCTCTTTAGCTGCCCAACCGCCGCTGATCCCTGAACCCACTACGATTGCATCATAGACATTATCTGCCATTACTTCTCCCCTTAAATCGACTGTTTACGGTCATCGATTTTGTGTGTTGCCCAATCACACATCACAAATCAGAATGGCTTCGCGCAGCGATTCAATCTGACCCTGAATGGTTTTTGGGGTTGGTAAAAATTCCTGAGCTACATATCCGTTAAAGCCGGTCTCGTTAATTGCTTTGATAATTGCCGGATAAAACAGCTCCTGGGTGTCATTTATTTCGTTTCTGCCGGGCACACCGGCCGTGTGATAGTGACCAAAGTACTCATGGTTTTCCCGAATGGTACGAATAATGTCACCCTCACTAATTTGCATATGATAAATATCATAAAGCAGCTTAAAATTAGCTGAACCAAGCTGCTTACACAGAGCAATGCCCCATGCTGAATTATCAGCAAAATAATCCGGGTGGTTTACCTTGCTGTTAAACAGCTCCATTTGCAGCACAACGCCACGTTTTTCCGCATGCCCGATAACGCGTTTAAGGCCGGTCACGGCATGCTCAAGACCCTCTTCAGGGCTTACGCCGCGTTTATTACCGCTAAAGCAAATCAGGTTTTGGTAACCCGCATCGGCGACCAAATCGATATGCTTTAAATAGCGCTCCGTGAGTTCGTCGTGAAACTGCGGATCGGCCCAACCGTCTTCAAGGTTAAGCTCTGCGCCATTACACATAGAGCTGTCGATGCCGTATTTTTTCAGCGTTGGCCAGTCAGCAGGACCAATAAGGTCGATGGCACTAAAACCAATGGCTTTTGCAGCAATGCATAATTCTTCCACACTCAGCTCGCCGTAAGTCCAGCGAGCCACTGAATGATTGATATTCCCTTTCAATTTAAGACCTGAGATATCTTCGGGCAGGGTCGCCAGCGCTGAGGCACTCAGGCTGGCTCCGGTCATCCCGAGCACCAGCTTTTTAAGCAGGTCGCGACGACCGTTAGCCGACAGATTCATCTCTGGTCCAATCCCTTTATCAGGCATCAGCCTTAACCTCTTCTTTTTTAAATACTAATAAGAATAGCACCAGAACGACCAGAGCAAACGCGGCCGGGAAGAGCCAGATTTGCTGCCAGGCATGGCCTGCATCACCGGCATAATTGTCGGTAATCTGACCGGCGACCCAGAAACCTACCAGCATACCTACCCCGTAGGTCGCCAGCGTAATCAGGCCCTGAGCAGCACTTTTTACTTTGTCGCCCGCTTTGGCATTGGTATAAATTTGGCCTGACACAAAAAAGAAGTCATAGCAGATACCATGCAGAGCAATACCGATGATTAGCAGGAATAATCCGGACTCAGCATCACCGAAGGCAAATAATGCGTAACGCAGTACCCAGGCTGCCATACCCAGCAGTAGCGTCATCTTGATACCAAAGCGGTTCAGGAATACCGGCAAAGCCAGCATAAACAGCACTTCAGACACCTGACCCAGAGTCATTTTACCGGTGGCATTCTCAACGCCAATCTCAGTAAGAAACGGGTTGGCATTCTGGTAGTAAAAAGCCAGAGGAATACAAATCAGGACGCTTGATGCAAAGAACACAAAGAAGTTACGGTCTTTAAGCATTGCCAGCGCGTCGAGGCCCAGTAACTGACCAAGGCTGGCCGCTTCTGAACCTTTTGCAGCCGGTGGCGTGGCTGGCAGCGTAAAGCTGTAAATACCCAACGCCAGCGAGGCAATTGCACACAGCATAAAAGTGTTGCGCAGCATGCCGTCAGCAATACCCTGCTGCGAATCCCACGAGAATACGTAGCTGATAACCAGGCCAGCAACAATCCAGCCGATGGTGCCCCACACACGAATTTTACCAAACTCTTTAGACGGGTCTGACATTTGCCCGAACGATACCGAGTTAACCAGTGCCAGGGTTGGCATGTAAGCAATCATGTAGCCCAGTACGTAAGGGTAGAAGCCAGCAAAGTCGGTCGACATGTACATCATATACATTAATGCCGCGCCCACCAGGTGCAGAATGCCCAGAATACGCTCAGCATTAAAGAACCGGTCAGCAATCAGGCCAATGATGAACGGCGCGATGATCGCCCCCCATGACTGGGTTGAGAACGCCATACCAATTTCACTGCCCGATGCACCGAGCGTGCCGCCGAGAAAGGTTCCCAGCGTAACAAACCAACCACCCCAGATAAAAAACTGGAGAAACATCATAATACTCAGACGTATTGTTATTGTGTTCATAGGCTCCTCGCCAAATGTCTGTACTGACCGTACTTTTTGTACCAGTTACTTGTTGTTATTAATCTTTTAAGCCCAGAATCCGGCGGTTGCGTTCTTCGCTCGCCTCGGCGCCGGCAAAATCATCAAACGCATGCTTGGTAGGTTCAATAATATGGCTGGCAATAAACGGCGCGCCCTCGGCGGCACCCTGCGCAGAATCTTTCAGGCAGCATTCCCATTCCAGCACTGCCCAGCCGTCAAAGCCGTACTGGGTAAGCTTGCTGAAGATACCTTTGAAATCCACCTGGCCATCACCCAGCGAGCGGAAACGTCCGGGACGCTCCTTCCAGTCCTCATAGCCGCCGTACACGCCGGAACGACCGGTAGGGTTAAACTCAGCATCCTTAACGTGGAACATTTTGATGCGATCGTGATAACGGTCGATAAAATCCAGGTAATCCAGTTGCTGCAGCACAAAATGGCTGGGGTCAAACAGGATATTCGCGCGCGGATGGTTATCCACGGCTTTCAGGAAACGTTCAAAGGTTGCGCCGTCGTGCAGGTCTTCACCGGGGTGAATTTCGTAACACACATCCACACCAGCTTCGTCAAATGCATCCAGGATTGGCTTCCAGCGTTTGGCCAGTTCAGCAAAACCTTGCTCAACCAGACCAGCGGGACGCTGCGGCCATGGGTAAACAAGGTGCCACAGCAACGCACCGGAAAAGGTTGCATGAGCTTTCAGTCCCAACCGTTCGCTTGCCTTAGCGGCAAACTTTAATTGCTCAATCGCCCATTCCGTGCGTTCCTGCGGTTTACCATGCAGGTGTTTCGGTGCAAAGTTATCAAACAGCTCGTCGTAAGCCGGATGCACCGCCACCAGTTGACCTTGCAGATGCGTTGAAAGTTCTGTGATTTCAATGCCGGCGTCGCGACAAATACCCATCACTTCATCACAGTAGTCCTGACTTTTAGCAGCCAGCTCTAAATTAAAAATATCGTCGTTGCCGGTTGGCATTTGAATGCCTTTATAGCCATTCTCAGCAGCCCACTTAACAATGGTGTCCAATTTATTAAATGGCGCTTTATCACTGACAAACTGGGCTAAAAAGATAGCCGGGCCTTTAATCGCAGACATGGTGTACTCTCCTGCTTAATTCGTTAATTAGGTGCGTGTTATTCAACGTCGAAAAAGTCGGTCCATTTGGCGTCACTTGCCGTGCTCGCCAGCATGGTTTCGATAAAGGCGTTACCGCGTAAACCATCTTCCAGACCCGGTACCCCTTCGGCTTTCCCGGTTTGGCCACTGCGAACCGCTTTGGCAAAGTAGGTATACAGGTTAGCCATGGCTTCCAGATATCCTTCCGGGTGACCACCCGGAATGCGGCAACGGGCGTTGGCTTCTTCACACAGGCCAGGCATGCCGCCACCTGCGCGCAGAGTCACCATCGGACCGCTCAGCGAGCGTACCAGTAGTGAATTGGGATTCATCTGCATCCACTCTAAGCCGCCTTTTTCACCATAAACACGGATTTTCAGACCGTTTTCTTCACCTGCACACACCTGGCTTGCCATGAGCACACCAGATGCGCCGTTTTCAAAACGCAGTAGGGCCGCGCCATCATCATCCAGCCGACGTCCTTCCACGTGAGTATGCATGTCGGCGCACAGTTTGGTTACCTTGTCACCAGCCACAAATTCAGCCATATTAAGCGCATGGGTACCAATATCGCCCATACAGCCACTGCCGCCGGATTTGCTCGGATCGGTACGCCAGCCAGCCTGTTTGTTATCCTGTAGCTCGATACCTTCGCTTAACCAACCCTGCGGGTATTCCACAAATACTTTGCGGATTTTACCCAGCTCGCCGTTAGCCACCATGTGCCGCGCCTGCCATACCATGGGATAACCAATATAGGTATGGGCCAGACCGAGTAACACCGGTTTTTCCTGCAACACTGACTTAAGTGTTTTGGCTTCATCCAGAGAGATAGCCAGTGGCTTTTCACAGAACACATGAATGCCGGCCTCCAGTGCAGCTTTGGTAACTTCCACGTGGAGGTGATTTGGCGTCACTACCGCCAGTACCTGTACGCGCTGATCTGCGGGCAGCTTCGACTCTTGTTCGATAAGGGCCTGCCAGCTGTCGTAAGCGCGGTCCGCTGAGATACTCAATGACTCAGCAGTTTCCAGGTTATTTTCCTGGTTGCGGCTAAACGCCCCACACACCAGTTCGTAATGTCCATCCAGCCCGGCTGCATGACGGTGCACCGCACCAATGAAAGCGCCCTGACCGCCACCGATCATGCCTAAGCGAATTTTCTCAGTTTTTGCCACGTTCAAACCTCGATTTGCAGTTTTCGTCCAAAACGCACTTGTGTACTTTTTGTTAATGATGTAAAAATGTAACGGATTACATCGGAGTATAACAAGATTATTCATCAGATCTAGTCCAAATTGATGACAAATATGTTAATCAAATGGAGTAGTTTTTAGTTAATGCGCGGAAAACACGCATTTTTAGCTAGCTGAAAACAGAAACTTTGTTAACATAAAAAACAATAAATGTTATCGGTTACATTGTTATCCAAGCTTGTGAGGGCGATTAGTTGTCGAATATAAGAGAAGTTGCTGACCTAGCAGGCGTCTCGGTGGCCACGGTGTCACGAACGTTACAGCAACCAGAATTGGTATCGCCAAAAACCCGGGCCAAGGTGACCCGCGCTATTGAGCAGCTTAACTATAAGCCCAATCTGATGGCGGTAAAGTTTCGCTCTGGCAAAACCCACAATATTGTAGTTCTGGTGCCAACCGTGGCTAACGTGTTTTTCGCCAGGGTGATCCGTGGCATGCAGGAAGCAGCAGCTGCTGAAGGATATTCTTTACTGCTGGTTAATACCATGGGTGATAATGCTACCGAACAAAATTACGCCCGGATGATCCATACATCACAAGCTGATGGTGTGGTACAGCTGCGAGCCTTTAACCCGTTTAACGATATTGATGCAGATGAGCAGGGTTTATTACCCATGGTTAACGCTTGTGAAATTCTCGATACGCCACAGTGCCCCACTGTCTCACTGGACAACCGTCTGGCCGCCGCCGCAATGACCGAACACCTGGTTGAACTCGGCCACCAGCATATCGCTATGATCAAAGGCCCGGCCTCCAGTCCGTTAACCCGTGAGCGGATGCTGGGCTTTAAAGATGCCTTACAGGAAGCCGGACTCAAATACTGTGAAGAGCTGATGTTCGACGGCGACTTTACGCTGCAATCCGGCTACGACGCAGCCGACCGCATACTTAGCCAGTCACACACGGTCAGCGCCATTTTTTGCGAAAACGATGAAATGGCGCTGGGTGCTATCAGCCGCCTTAAAGCCGCCGGTTTACGCATTCCTCAAGACATTTCAGTGTCCGGCTTCGACAATATCGCCTTTGCAAAATTCAGCGATCCACCATTAACCACTATCGCTCAGCCGGCAGAGGAATTTGGTGAGACCGCCATTAACTTGCTCATTGATGTTTTAAAGGGCAAAGCCAAACGTGCAGTAAAAGTCATTCTGCCGTACCAGTTAATTATTCGAAACAGCACTGGGCCAGCCCCGGCGCAACCGGTAAACCTAACCCGGTAAGGCTGTGAATATGCCAATAAAAGGGAGAAAACCTATGTCGCAACACCGTAAAAACAGCTCAATCATTACCGCCGCCTCTGCCAGCAAGCTGAGTCGTCGCCGTTTTATGCAAATGTCGGCCACCGGCGTTGGCGCACTCTTTGGCGCCGCAGCCTGTGGGGGAGCATCCACGGTGACCACTGCCGCCAAAGACAATCGCGTTGGCCTGCAACTATACACGCTGCGCAGCATGATGGAAAAAAGCGTGACCGACACTTTAAAACTGGTTGCCAGCGTAGGCTACAAAGAGCTGGAGTTTGCCGGTTTTTACGACAACGACCCTAAAGACGTTAAAGCGTTAATGGATGAACTGGGTCTAACCGCGCCGTCCTCTCACGTATTACTTAAATTTATGTCTACCGACGCTGACGTCGAAAAACAGATCGAAATCGCTAAAACCATGGGCCACAAATACGTGGTTGTGCCGTACATCTTCCCGGAAGATCGCAGTACTGATATTGCCGGTTATCAGCGCCTAGCCGAGCGTTTAAACAAACTGGGCGAAACCTTTAAGGCCAATGGTATTCAACTTGCCTATCACAACCATGATTTCGAGTTTGAGAACATGAACGGTCAGGTGCCATACGACGTGCTGCTGGACGAGTGTGATGCAGACCTGCTTGCCATGGAACTGGACTTATACTGGACCGTGAAAGCGGGCCTGAACCCGGTAGATTATTTCAAACGTAATCCGGGACGCTTTAAGCTGTGGCATGTGAAAGACATGGATGCCCAAGGCGAATTTGCCGACGTGGGTAAAGGCACGATTAACTTTGATGATATCTTTGCGCACGGCGAGTTATCGGGTATTGAGCATAAATTTGTTGAGCGTGACAAAACCGACGATATGGTTGAAACCATCAAGCAAGGCTACCTGACGGTCAGTCGTCTTAACGGTAAGTACTGAGCTCGCTAGCAAGCAGTAGATTCCCACGGGCATGCCCGTGGTACTTACGGCTACAGCTTACAGCTGATGCAAAACGCAAAGCTTCACAATGTTCCAAAGTTACGCAATGCGTTTTGCTTGTTCTCATTCATCCACGGGTAAACCCGTGGTGTTCTGTTGCTTCGCAACCGAGCACATAAAAAAGGGGCCTGAGCCTAATGCCGATCAGTTAAGAGATTGACATTAGCTGTAAGAGGATCAAAATCCGATGATCGTAAGGTCATCGGATTTTTTTATGCAACTACAACAAGCCCTTAATACAGCGTTCAATGCCAGCACCCAGTTCAGTTCGTTTGAGCAACTGTCCTCATTTCTTGACCCGGCGATTATCGATGAAGCTTTCGTTGAGGCTGGCGTAGCGACGGTTAGAAAACGCAGGCTTCCACTCGAAGCGGTTATGTGGACGGTCGTTGGAATGAGCTTGTTTAGGCAAGAATCTGTCTGGAATATCGCTACCAAAATGGATATTGCGTTACCGGGTAAGAATCCGCAGGTTGCCCCTAGTGCGATGGTACAAGCCCGGCAGAGGTTGGGTGTTGATGCTGTTAAATCGGTATTTATGAAAATGGCTGCGCAATGGTATCAGTCACAGCAATTCGAAACGTGGAACGGACTCAATCTGTTAGCAGTAGATGGCGTGGTTTGGCGTACAACGGATACGCCTGAAAACCGTGAGAAATACGGCTCCGCCAGCACGCAGTATGGTGACACAAGCTTCCCGCAAATAAGGATGGTTTGTCATATGGAGTTAACTAGCCATCAGCTCATCAACAGTGTTTTTGATAAATACAAATCGAATGAGATGGTATTGGCGGAACAGCTCATTGATGACACGCCTAACCATTCACTTACTCTGTTTGATAAAGGTTACTACTCACTGGGCTTATTACACCGTTGGAACTGTCGGGGCGAAGAGCGTCACTGGCTAATTCCCGCCAGAAAGGGCCTCCAGTTCGAAGTAATACGTACGCTGGGTCAAAATGATAAATTAGTCAGGTTAGCGACAACAGCGCAAGCGCGTAAACGCTTCGATGACTTGCCAGAATATGTAGAAGCACGACTGATAACGAAACAGATAAAAGGAAAAACCTGTGAAGTGCTTACTTCAATGGTCGACGCTATGCGCTTTCCAGGGAATGAAATCGTTGAGTTATATAGTTATCGATGGGAGATCGAACTGGGGTTCAGAGAAATAAAGCAAACACTGCTCAACAGCGAATATACCTTTAGAAGCAAGCTACCTGAAATGGTCGAGCAGGAAATATGGGGGTTATTGTTAGCCTATAATCTCATTCGTTCAGCAATGACGGAGGCCGCCAGCAGAAAAGGGATATGGCCTAACCAGTTGAGCTTCAGCGGTTGTTCAAGTGCAGTTGTTGCGTTCCTGATGACACTCCAACTCACCAGCCCGGGTAAACTCCCGGTAATCTATAACTCACTTATTGATCAGCTAGGGTTTTACGAGCTTCCAGCTCGACGAGAAGACAGGGTCTACCCGAGATGTATAAAGCCAAAAGTGAGTCGTTATCCCCATAAAAAGAAAAATGCCAGTCAGCTTAACTGACTGGCATTAGGCCTGAGCCCCTTTTTTGTTGCCCTTTACGCCTTGAGATACTCACGGATCACGTAATGCAGGATGCCGCCGTGCTCGTAATAAGTAAATTCATTAGCGGTATCGATACGCACCGTTAAATCTACCGTCAGTGTGCTGCCGTCGACTTTAGTAACGGTCATTTGTGTGCTTTTCTGACCGCGTTCCACTGGCTCGATTGAGAACTGTTCATTGCCCTCCAGGCCTAAGGATTCGGCACTGTCGCCGTCACTAAACTGCAGCGGCAAAATACCCATACCAATCAGGTTGGAACGGTGGATGCGTTCAAAGCTTTCGGCAATCACTGCCTTAACGCCCATCAGCGACGGCCCCTTGGCTGCCCAGTCACGGCTGGAGCCGGTACCGTATTCCTTACCACCGATAACGATAGCCGGTACCTTTTCTTCCTTGTAACGCATGGCAGCATGATAAATCGACATGGCATCGCCGCTAGGGAAGTGCGTGGTAGCACTGCCACTGGTGCCTGGCGCTAACTGGTTTTTCAGGCGTACGTTGGCAAACGTACCACGCATCATCACCTCATGGTTACCCCGGCGTGAGCCATAGGAGTTAAAGTGCTCCGGCGTGACACCCAGTTCCTGCAGGTACTCACCTGCGGGGCTGTCCGGCGCAATGGCGCCTGCCGGGGAAATATGGTCGGTAGTAATGGAATCGCCCACTTTCACCAGACAACGCGCGTCTTTAATGGCCCCAATAGGATCCGGCGTCGTCGACATCGTTTCAAAAAACGGCGGATGTTCAATGTAAGTAGAATCCGGCCAGTCATATACCGAGGTATCAGAGACTTCCAGTTCATTCCATACACCGCTGCCTTTAAACACGTCGGCATACTTGGCTTTAAACAGCTCGCCGGACACATTGTCTTTAATGTATTGCTGAACCTCTTCAGGAGTTGGCCACAAGTCTTTAAGGTACACATCGCTGCCCTGGGAGTCTTTACCTATTGGGCTGTTTGCGATATCCATTTTCATGTTACCCGCCAGCGCATAGGCTACTACCAATGGTGGAGAGGCAAGATAGTTAGCCGCTACATCAGGATGGATACGCCCCTCAAAGTTACGGTTACCAGAAAGTACTGAGGTCACCGACAGTTTGGCTTTGCGGATTGCCGTCTCGATAGCATCCGGTAGTGGCCCTGAGTTACCGATACAGGTAGTACAACCATAACCAACAAGATTGAAGCCCAGCTGTTCCAGATAAGGCATCAGGCCCGCGTCTTCCAGGTACTGAGTGACCACCTGCGAACCAGGTGCCAGTGAAGTTTTCACCCAGGGCTTACGGGTAAGGCCAAGTTCGGCGGCCTTTTTAGCCACCAGCCCGGCGGCAATCAGCACGGAAGGGTTAGAAGTATTGGTACAACTGGTAATGGCCGCGATCACTACTGCACCGTCTTCGAGATTAAAAGCATTATCGCCGAGTTTTACATAAGAGGCATGGTCTTCGTCGACCACCGGCGCATCACCGCCTTCGGCAACAAAATCGGCCTCTTCGGTGACATCGGCAACGTCGATTTGCTGCGACAACCATTCATTGTATGCCGCTGCGGCATTATCCAGTGCGATACGGTCCTGCGGACGTTTTGGCCCGGCAACAGACGGCACAACTTCACTCAAATCCAGCTCAAGGGTTTCATGATATTCCGCATCTTTACTGTTGTCGTCATGCCATAAGCCGGTTTGTTTAGCGTATGCCTCTACCAGCTCAATTTGCTGTTCGTCACGGCCGGTCAGGCGCAGGTAATCCAGCGCCACGTCATCAAGTGGGAAAATACCGCAAGTTGCGCCATACTCAGGGGCCATATTGGCAATGGTCGCGCGGTCTGCGGTCGTCAGCGACCTGAGGCCCGGACCATAGAATTCAACAAATTTACCTACTACGCCATGGTTACGTAACTGCTCAGTTATAGTAAGTACCATATCGGTTGCCGTTACACCGGCCGGCAATTCACCTGTGAGCCTGAAACCAACCACCCGGGGTAGTAGCATGGTCACCGGCTGGCCCAGCATCGCGGCCTCTGCTTCGATACCGCCAACGCCCCAGCCCAGTACGCCAAGACCGTTAATCATGGTTGTATGCGAATCAGTTCCCACCAGCGTATCAGGATAGACCAGGGTTTCATCGCCCTGCTCTTTGGCAAATACACAACGCGCCAGGTATTCAAGGTTCACCTGATGCACAATGCCACGCCCCGGTGGCACCACCTTAAAATTATCAAAGGACGATTGTCCCCATTTTAAAAACTGATAGCGTTCTTTGTTACGCTCTACCTCAATGGCAGTGTTCTTTTTAAGCGCGTCTTCCTCGGCAAAGTGATCCACCATTACCGAGTGGTCAATCACCAGCTCTACCGGATTGAGCGGGTTAATCGCCTGAGCGTCACCGCCTAAACGGTTAATAGCATCGCGCATGGCCGCTAAATCAACAATCGCAGGCACGCCGGTGAAGTCCTGCAAGATCACCCGTGCCGGTACAAAAGAAATTTCATGGTCGTCGCTATCGCTGGTATCCCACCGGGCAATAGTTTCAATATCGGCGTCGCTGACAAAGTCTGTGTGCTCGTGCCTGAGCAGGTTTTCGAGGAGAATTTTGACGCAAAAGGGCAGTCTTGCTAGGTCGTGCTGTTCGGAAAGCTTGTCAAAACTGATCGCAGAATAGGAATGGTCGTTCACCTTGAGCGGCGAATAGGTTTGATATTTCATGTTTTACGCTTCCTTTTTCATTGCTGTGATTACTTGCCTTTAACCGTTCATGCATTTTTCTAACCAGACAATAAGCATTTAAATTTCAGTAATTTATATAGTAAACAGTATTACGCCCGAACGATTTTATGAAATTTATACGTACCCGGGTGTGTAATAAGTTCAAAGCCTTATTTCATGCCCTATTCCGTAGCAATAAATTAACAATAAATTAATAAAACAGATGCACATTGCGTTTCCCTTATGTATGCTTAAATCTTAATCAAGCCGCTACGGCCTGTATTTAAAACTTTTCTGCCAATAATGGGAATACTGGTCATGTCCCCCATTGGAGTAAATAAATGCACCCTTTAGTTAATAAACTCGGTCTGGAACCTCACCCGGAAGGCGGCTACTATCGTCAAATCTACCGCTCTGTAGCGGAGGTCAGTTCGCCTAAACACGGTTTACCCCGTCCCGCTGTCACGCATATTTACTTTTTGCTGTTAAAAGGTCAGGTGAGCCGCTTTCACAGAGTTTTGCACGACGAAATCTGGAACCACTACGATGGCGCACCGCTCACGCTTTATCAATTGCACCAGCAACAACTACATGAAAAACGCATTGGTGGACCAGAGGATGATTTGGCAACTGTGGTACCTGGAGGTTATTATCAGGCTGCCACTACAACCGGAGACTACTCGCTGGTGGGGTGCTCGGTTGCGCCGGGCTTTGACTTTGCTGATTTCAGCTTCATTGACGAACCCTGTTTAAAGCAGTGGATCGAGCTGGCTCACCCGCATCTGAGTAAATTTATTTAACTTTGAAGCTCCGCTAGTTTATAACGAACATCTGATCCAGATTGGCGGTTCTAAATAACCGCCGGGCATGAGCATCAGCACCGATAATATGAATCACAACATTGTTTACAACCAGTTGCTTTTGCAGCGCGACCAATGCGCCTAACCCGGATGAATCAAGGAATTCAACCTGAGTAAAATCAATTTTTAACGTGCCGTTTTGCAGGCCTTGCCGGGGAAGTTTTTGCATGGCTGAAAATACCGACAAAGCATTCAGGCCAGTCCATACCGGCGGCAGAATCAACGTATCCGGAGCTAAAATCTTACCGGAAAAACAATAGCTGCAAGGAGATGAAGCATCGCTCACATTACCATGACGCAGATAACAACCACCGCAGTTCCCGGCACTGTTAACATCACGCAACGGTTGACTTAACATTGTTTCCTTTGCATTCATAATGCTTTCCATTTCACTTATCACCATTCCCAGTCATAAACCCAAAGAAGTTGCTTCTATCTATAAGTCAAAGATAGTAGAAAATAGAAAATCTGCGCAAAATTTCCTATCCTTGAAGCGGAGTCCGTTGAATGGGTTGATCATTTTTATGGCAATACAGGGAATTATAAGCCCGGCTCTGCACCAAACGTAAACCGCTGTTAGCGGTTGCAGTACGTTAATAAGCGACTAAATGAGACCCCTGTGAGCCAGAACATCAACTTTGAAAGGTTTAACCGACTCTCGGCAGACCTCCAGTTAGTCACCGTTTATAACGGTGATATTGTGCATTGCAATCCCGCCGCGCAGCTGTTGTTTCAGCAGGCTGGCAAAGAGCAACCACCCGCTACGATTTTTGACTTTGTCAGTGCCGACGAGCATCATTTTTTTTCTTTTCAGTTAGCACAGTCGGCAGCCTCCGGCGTAGGTAACAAGTTTCTGACTCGCTATGCCAGCACCTCGGGTATCCGTTGGTTGCTCTGGCATACGGATATCGATCAAAGCAACGAGCACATGTATTGGATTGGTCAGGACGTCACAGAATTAAAACGCAGCACCGCCTCGCTGGAAATTCTCGAGGAAGTAACCGCCACGGGCGTATGGGAGCTCGACAAACAAACCAATACCCCTTACTGGTCGAAGAAGACCCATCAGATTCATCAAACCGACAGCCAGCACTTCACGCCCCGCATTGACGATGCCTTGTCTTTTTTCCCGCCTGCCGCGCAATCCTCGTTGATAACAGCGTTAGCCAAGCTCGAGGCAGAAGGCACACCATACGACCTGCAACTGCCTTTTATATCCGCTAAGGGCGATAAACGGATAGTGAATGCTCGCGGCCATGCACAGAAAATAGGGAATAAAGTAGTTCGGCTGTACGGCACATTTAAGGATATTACCGAAGAAGTCAATAAGCACGAGGAAGAACAGCGCATGCATACCCGGATGGCGCTGGCGCTGGAGTTTTCTCAAATTGGCGTGTGGGAGTACCGGGTTGATAACAACACGCTGGTCTGGGACTCCCGAATGTTTACCATTTACGAAACACCCGTTGCGCAGTTTGCAGGCGATTTGGAAGATTGGCGCAAGGCAGTGCATCCGGAGGACCTGGCTGCAGCTGCACAGTCTTTTAAGGAGACCATGCTAACCGGCCAGCCATATATCCAGGAATTCAGAATTATCACACCAGGAAATACGCTTAAATATATCCGATCCATGGCGTCCGTACTGCACGATAATGAAGGTAAGGTCAGCCAGTTGATTGGCGTTAACCTGGATATCACGGCCGATATAGAACGCACCATGCAGTTGGAGAAAGCCAAAGAGGCCGCTGAAGCCGCCAATCACGCACAATCGCGCTTCTTAGCCCTGATGTCACATGAAATCCGCACACCACTTAACGGTCTCATCGGCAGTTTACAAATTCTGGAGGGCCTGGCCAACGGTAGCCGCGAAAGTCAATTTATCAATCAGTCGCTGAGCAGCGCCCGCACGTTAATCGCGATTATCAATGACATTCTGGACTATTCAAAAGCGGCAGAGAACCGCATGACATTGGAAGAGCTACCGGTAAACCTTAAAGAACTGCTTAACCAGGTCATAAATGAACAGTCTGCCGTTGCCACACAGAAACGGCTAGCGTTGACACTGACATATCCTGATGATGAACCCACTAGTTTTGAAATTGACCCACTGCGCTTTAAACAGGTCATGTCCAATTTGATCAGCAATGCGCTTAAATTTACTCATAAGGGTTACGTTTCAGTCTTGGTGGAAACCCGGTCCGTTCCCGAGCCACTGGTAGTAATACAGGTCAGAGACACCGGGATTGGTATCCGACAGGATCAGTTAGCAAAGCTGTTTACGCCTTTCACACAGGGAGATGTTACGACAACCCGTGAGCACGGTGGCTCTGGTCTGGGTCTGAGCATTGTTCAGCAGCTTGTAAAACTGATGGGGGGGAAGTAAGTATTGAAAGCACGCCGGATGTTGGTAGCTGCTTTACCGTCGTACTGCCCCGCACAGCCTGCCAACAGGATACACTGCCAGACACTCAGGAAAACCAGTTGATAACGCCTGAAGTACCCGACCTGAGTCATTTAAGGGTGCTGATTGCTGAAGACAATGAGATTAATCAACTGGTTGTCGAGGCCTTTTTGCAGGAATGTGGCACTCAGGCGACGTTTATGGATAACGGTGCAGCCTTGATTGAGGCGGTAAAATCAAGCGATTATGATCTGCTCTTGTGCGATATAAAAATGCCGGTAATGGGTGGCATTGAAGCCTGTACCCAAATTCGCAAATTTAACCCTGACATCCCCATTTTGGCTTTCACTGCCAACGTAATGCAGGACGATGTTCGCGCTTATCTCGAAGCTGGTTTTACCGATGTCATCAGCAAGCCGGTGGAACGTCTGAAGCTGTTTGAGCAACTGGCCGGGTACTCGCAGCCGAGCACCTGAAGTGAAGCCCTGGAAGGAGGGGATGACAGACCAACGCCCTCCCCCCAGGCACACTTCAGCGCATTGCTAACACCCTGCTGAACGTTTGTCTTTAAGCAGACGCGTCAGGATTGGGTAGGTACTGATCAGGCCGATAAACACCGCCGCTGAGCTCTCACTACCTCTCATAAGCCAACTGCTTAGCAGCATCGCCGCGGCAAATATCAGCGCGATAATTAAATGATCTCTTGTACTACAGGTTAGGTTGTACATAATTTTCTCCGCTTACTAAGGGTTATTCATCCTGAAATATTTCTTCAATGGTTAAGTCAAATAATCGTGATGCTTTAAACGCCAGGGGCAAACTCGGGTCAAACTTGCCCTTCTCGATAGCATTGATAGTTTGCCGTGACACATCCAGTCGTTCGGCCAAATCGGCCTGGGTCCAGTCTCGTTCTGCTCTGAGTACTTTTAATCGATTTTTCATTGATACTTCTTCACTCCCTTAACCATGGCAACCAGATAGGTCAACGAAATGAAAACGGCAAGGTGTGAAATTTCCGCATGGAACGGCAATACTCCGGTCTGACTCAGCGCTGAATAAGCAAACCCTCCGACTAACCCGGCACCTAACGCCAGTGCCATGGCTTCCAGCTGCACCTTCTGCTCCAGCTCATCGAGTCCGGCAAGCAGTTTTTTGTTGGCTATCATCATTGCTATACCAGCAATAATATTGAGCCCGACCATTGCGGTGGTCACCAGAACCGCTCCATCCCATAAGTAGCGGTGGCCAAAATACACCAGAGCTAACGACACCAGCCATACCAGTGTAAAACCGGCCAGTCGACGGTGATTAAGCTGATTACGTTGCCGGCGGCTAAGTTCCTGAGAGTCAACCATATCAATAAAACCTTCCATAAAGTAAAATACACTTTACTTAATGTAGTTTAAAAAAAGACAAATGTAAACAACACTTGTCTTTTTTGAATTAATTTAAAACCGTAGTCAATGCAGACTAGGAGAGTTGGTGTGCTTTCTTTGCCTCTTCAATAGGCCGGGTTGACTGATAAATCGCCTCACGCTCTTCAGCGCTGATGCGGTCACTGTAGCGTTTTGGTTTAGCGAAGTAGTACCCTTGAAGGTAGTCTGCTCCCAGCTCGGTGAGCATTTCCGCCTCAGCCTCAGTTTCTATCCCCTCGGCAATCACTTCGGTACGATTTTTACGGGCGATCTGAATCAGATGTTTAACGATATTTTGTTTATAAGCGTTTTCGTCGATGCCGCTGATTAGCTCCATATCAATTTTCACGTAGTCCGGTCTTAACTGTTCCAGCAGATTTAGACCGGACCAGCCTGAGCCTATATCATCGAGCGCGACACCAAATCCTGAGCTACGGTAAAACGAAAGGATCCCCTTTAAGTGGTTCATGTCATTTGCGCGATGGGTTTCAACGATCTCAAACACCACATCTGCAGGTTTGAGGCCCAGCTCGCTGATGGCAGACGCGGTGGCACGTAAGCAATAAGCCGGATCGTAAATGCTTGAGGGGTTAAAATTAATGAACACCTTGCCCTTCAGTCTGGCCCGTGAGAAATATTCCACTGCAGAACGCCTGGCAGTGAGATCCAGCGCAAACAACAGGTTACTCTTCTCGGCCAGCGAGAACGCAAAGCCCGGCGGAATTAAAGACTCATTCGCATCAAAGATTCGGAACAGTGACTCATGGGCAAAAATTGTCGGATCCGCTACTTCGCTGCCAGCCCTGACGATAGGTTGAAACCAGCTTTCATAAGTATGCTTGTCCATGGCTTCGGACAGCCATTGGGCCTGATAGCGGCGGGTAAGCACCTCAGCCGTAGTCATTCGGCTTATCTCTTCAATGGCAAGCGGTGATGGCTGAGCGGAAGTTGTAACCTTGGTACCGCCGAATTCGGGGCCATCAAGACAACCATTGAGTTGATTAAGAAAGTTACCCGTCTGCTGCTTGTCAACCTGCACCCGTAAGCACCTATGTTCCACGCTTTCCAGCGGATACTTCGCATACTCAGCCATTTTACTGACTTTATCGATGGCCTCGCTGGTTGGTAAAAACAACCAAAAGTACGTCTTGGAATAAAAATACTCGTCAATCGACTCACACTCTGCACACCACATAAACTGCCTCATTATTTGATTGTGGTATGAGTACCCCCAAATCGCCCCTACGGTTCACTTCGAAGCCGGGTTTTGCCGGCCTGAAAGTGCTGATGAGTCGTTCGACCTAAACAAACTGTCGTATTAACGCGCTTTGTTCTTCAACTTTATCCATCAAAGAGGCATTGAGCGCTTTGGCTTGTGAACTCACTTCGCCACTTTGTGATGCCAGCGCCATGATATTGTTAATACTGCCAGTCACTTCGGAAGCAACTGCCGACTGTTGTTCAATCGCCGCGGCGATACTGCGGTTGAGGTCGGCCAGGCGGCTCACCTCATTTTGAATCGTCATCAGGCTCGAGCCGCAGCTTTCAGCCAGCCTCACGCAATCCATGGAAGAATTTAGGGCTTGTTGCATTCCATGACGGGCACTGTCTGAATGAGATGAAAGTGATTCGAGCACCTGTTTAATAGAATCTGTGGCCTGCTGCGTTCGGTTTGCCAGCTCTCTGACTTCAGTTGCCACTACCACAAAGCCATTGCCAGACTCGCCACTGTGCGCCGCCTCAATGGCCGCATTCACGGCCAGCAAATTGGTTTGCTCGGCAATGCCCTCTATGACTTGCAGGGCCTGACTGATATCAGCCACACTTTTGCTCATGCCAACGACCTGCTGTTCGGCAAGCTGCAGGTGACGATTGAGACTCTTAATATTTTGAATCGTTGCCTCAACATTACCTTTGCCAAAAAAGGTGCTGGCCTCAGACTCGCTGGCCACCTCTGCAGCCCCGTTTACGTTACCTGATATTTCACCGATGGTTTGCGATAGTTGCTCCATTGCTGCAACAACCTGACTTACTTCACCGATCTGCCGCTGTAAATGCAAGCTGACTTCATCACTACACTGCAGGCTGCTGGCGGAATTTTCACAAACGTTTAGTGACGCATCATTCACCCGGCCGACCACCGCCTTTAACTGTGCCTGCTGCATTTCAAGCGCCAGATTAATGGCCGCCAGACTATCCCGGTGACCCGAATAAAGAAAGCTCATCAGAGGGTTATCAAAAATTCGGCGGGACTTTTCAGTCAGTGCCTGCAGACGCGCAGACCAGCGCATGAAAACGCCAAACATTATCACCGCCAGCAGACCTACAACCAGATTTACGTAGAGAGAAAGCTCGCTATTAAATGCAGACAAAAAGCTTAATCCGGCCAGCAATATCAGCCCCCATTTGAATTGAGGAAGCGAATCGGCATGATCCGACAACGGCGGCTTACCCTTGTGACTGCTCAGTTGCTTATAAGTCTGTTCAGCTCTTTTTATTACCTCCGGATCCGGCTTGGTGCGCACCGACTGATATTCGCAAATGTTGCCTGAGTTATCGCGAATGGGGGTAACAAAGGCATTAACCCAGTAGTAATCGCCATTACGGCAGCGGTTTTTAACCGGCCCCATCCACGACTGACCAGCCCGGATGGTCTGCCACATGTTGGCAAAAGCCTGCGTCGGCATGTCCGGATGGCGTACCAGATTATGGGGCTGACCATACATATCATCTGTACTGAATCCGGCGATACGACAAAAGTCGCTGTTCGCATAAGTTATCCGGCTGTCCATATCCGTAGTGGAAAGCAACACATCCGTGTCATTTAAAAGAACTTCCGCAGGGTGGGGTTTACTGTGCATGGGATTATCTGTGACCTCTCAACAACTAACGGCTTATCTCACCACAAAGGAGCCTCTGAGCACTCTTATCCCTTTGGCTATGAATGAAATAACATAGATATGGATCAACAATTCACTGGCCGTAATTAACGTTTTGCTCATCGCCTGAATTGGAGTATCAGGCAAGAGATAACGCTTTTTGTGGCTGTCAGGGGCAGCAGCGGTCTGTGATAATGTTTAGTCATCGCGGTAACTGACCCGGCAACAGCAAAGAGAAGACTCAAAATGAAAAGCGTTCTAGCAGTATTACTGATTATCGCGGCCACACTGATTATGGGAGGTTGTGTGGTACTCAATCTGGCGCGGTTTGGTGCGGCGCCGAACGTACAACAGCAGAAAGCATATGCAGGCTCGGCAAACTACAGTGCAGAGGAACAAGCTTTTCATAACCAGGTAACCACTCCGGTGCTCAAAGAAGGCGTCAGTACCTGGTCAGTGATGTGGGGTAACCTGACCTCCTCCGCCGATAATCTGGTACCGCAAGGTGCTGTACCGGTTAACCAAGTAGACCTTAAAGGCCTGCCCCGCGACGAAAACCTGATCGTCTGGCTTGGCCACTCAGGCTTTTATCTGCAACTTAACGGCCAGCGCATCCTGGTAGATCCGGTCTTTAGCGACTATGCTTCCCCGTTCTCATTTATGGTTAAAGCGTTTAAAGGAACGACCATCTTTACAGTGGACGATTTACCAGAGATTGATGTACTGCTGATCTCCCATGACCATTATGACCATCTCGACTACAACACCGCTGTAGCGCTGAAAAATAATGTAAAAAAGGTGTTTGTTCCGCTGGGTATCGGCGCCCATTTTGCTCACTGGGACTACACACCAGAGCAACTACACGAGGCAGACTGGTATGACAGCCTCGAGTTAGGCAATGACGTTCAAATTCATCTGGTACCGGCCAGACACTATTCCGGTCGCAGCCTGAGCCGCAATCAAACTTTGTGGGGCGGATTTGTTATTACCAGCCCGCAATCGAGACTCTTCCTCGGTGGCGACTCCGGATACGGCCCACACTTTAAAGCCATTGGCGAACGCTTTGGAGGCTTCGATCTGGTGGCCCTTGATACCGGGCAATATGATCCGCGCTGGCCCTATATTCATATGACCGCCAGAGAGTCTAAGCAGGCAGCGATAGATGTTAAAGCCAGGACACTGCTGCCCATTCATATTGGTCGCTTTGCACTGGCGCGCCATCCGTGGAAAGAACCCTTCGAAGAAATTCAGGCACTCAGCGAAGATGTTCCCTACGAGTTACACACGCCGCTGATTGGCCAGCCCATAAACCTGGCATCGCCTCCTGCCAGCCAACCATGGTGGCAGAGCGTTGACTAACGCTTAAGTCACGCAGGCAAGCAGCACGGTAGGGGCATAATCCGTAAGGCTCCTGAACCAGAACAAAGCCCAAAACAAGGCCTGTTGCACCAGTATCAGTATCGAGTAAAGAAAATCAGCCACGCGCGGCTCCTTTACTGGTGTTAGTTAAAAATAATGTAGCGTTGGCCATTTTTCCTCCTGTTCGGATTATGCCGCGGCGACGAATAACGAAGCACTCAGCGCAGCACTTATCGCTCGTATATGATTAAACCATTGCCAGCGACTAAGATAATGCTGCCAGATTTGGTGGGTTTCGTTCTTTCTGGCCTCTTCCAGCCGGTTGTTCAACGGCACATTGAACAATGCGGTTACCCCGAGCATTCCGGTTAGGTAAATAGCGCCTGCGAACATAGTCAACTCTGACTGACCACTTACCAGCAAAACCAGACACAACAAACTGGAAGCCCAGAACAGCGGCATAAACGAAGATTGCAGGATATCCCGGTTTATTTGCCGCATTACCCTGGCTCCCTGCTCATCACCAAGGCGGCGCAGAGAGGGCATTACGACCACGGAAAAAGCAAAATAAATCCCCGCCATCAGGGCACAGAGTAAGGCGGTGAGCATGGTAAGATAAAAGATCACTGGCCTGCTCCTTCTGCAATATATGAATGCTCGCTGGCGGTCGCCTCAGCCGAACTTGCCGCAAAAGCGCGACTTGCATATTCACTAAAAGATACCGGCGCCCTGCCCAGCAGTTTCTCCAGCATGCCGGTCGTATTACTGTTTCGGCCATCGAGTACCTCACTGAACAGGTGACGCATCAGCCATACCATATCGTGGTCAAAGCCTGCCGAAGTAAATACATCCACCATGGCTTCAACGCTAAGGTTAACGAATCTCAGCGGCTTTCCGGTTATGGTCCCTATCTGCCCTATACAATGCTTAAAAGTCAGCAACTGCGGCCCTGTTATCTCGTATAGCCAGGCGGCAATATCAGGGTCAGTGAAACAGCGTACCGCTGCGGCTGCGATATCGTCGGCATCGATAAAAGGCTCCGGCGTGTCGCCGCACGGCAAAGCCACCTCGCCAGCCTTTATCATGGCGTGGATAAATCCTTCGCTGAAATTCTGATAAAACCAGCTGGCACGGAGGATGTGATAATGCAGGCCACTGCCAGCAACTATCTGTTCGGCGTCTTCGGCGCCTTTTTCGCCCCGTCCGGAGAGCAATACCATATGACTCACACCGGCTTGTCGGGCAGCTACCACCAGACGGGCAATGTCATCGGCGGCACGCACAATGGCCAGATCTGGCTGGTAAGTAACATATACACTGTCAAAGCCATTGAGCAGCTGTTGCCAGCTGTGAGTGCTGTCATGCCAGTCAAATGCCGGCGTGGTAGTTCTGGATATCCCGCAGACCTCTTCACCCCTTCGGCGTAACCGTTCAATCACCCGACGGCCGGTTTTACCCGAGCCTCCAAGTACCAGAAAACGTTTTGGGGAATTAACTAACTGTGTCATCTGAGCTCCTGCTACGGCTTTACCATTTATGCAGTGCTTATAGTATGAGCAGACCGCGACAGCCGACATAGCCAGGGGTCCACAATACCTGACCGTTCGTCCAGCGATGGCCAAATTAGACTTACGCCAGCAATCAATCGTATAGTTAGCTGGCAGATTGCAAGGACCCAGCTGAGACGCGCCCCATGACTGACCCGATAAACTCCCCGAACTTCCCGGCCAATAACGACCCTTTTGGCCCGTTCATCGAGCAATTGAAACCGCAAAATAGTCTTTACTGTTTTTCAACCCTTGCCGCCCCCTGGGGATTAGCCTTACCCGCCATGCCGGGACGCCTTATGCTGCATGTGGTAATGAGCGGCAACTGTTTGATCACCACCGGGACATCACAAACAGCCCTCTCTGCCGGGGCACTGGTGTTAATCCCCCATGGCAAGGGGCACAGCCTCAAATCTGCTGCTCACGTCAGGGATGTGCCGTTTTTTGATTCCGGAGTAAAGCAGCTTTCGCCCAACCTTGAGGTACTGGATATTCCGGGTTCGGGTGAAACCACAAAACTGATTTGCGGTGTGGTGTCTTTTGATCCACTGATTGGCCATTACCTGCTTGATCAGTTACCCGAAGTCATTTGCCTGACGGCTGATGATTATCATGATCTGGCCTGGCTGACATCCACCCTGGAATTAATCAAACGCGAGGCCACAGACCTCGCCGCGGGCAGTGAAACCATTATTACCCGGCTGGCCGAAATCATGTTAATTCAATTACTCAGGTACTGGCTGAACAACGATCCGCTGGCAAATGAAGGCTGGTTTGCGGCCATGCGTGATAGCCGAATCGGCGCTGCACTAAAAGCCATTCATCAGCAGCCGGAAGAAAAATGGACGGTAGATAGTCTCGCCGCCATTGCCTGCATGTCCCGCTCTGCTTTTGCGGCAAGATTTACCGAACTGGTGGGTACCAGTGCCAAAAACTATCTCACCGAATGGCGCTTAACCCTGGCCTATTACCAGCTTAAAAGCGTTAAAGTCCCGCTTATCGAACTCGCACTAAACTGTGGGTACGAGTCTGAAGCCGCCTTCTCGCGAGCATTCAAGCGGGTTATAGGCATGTCTCCCAGCCAGGTAGAACGAAGCACAGCCTTGTAAATCCGAGTCGCTCCAGCATTACATGATTTGTTAGACAAAAGCGTATACCTCACCCTCTTAAAGCCAAAAATACGGCTACACAGCTACAAAATCAATAGTAGACAGAAAAGTATATTTATAGAAAAAACAATCGCTTCTCAATTTTAAGTGATTTTTCTTCCTCCAGCCCATTGCACAAAGTAGACAGATCTGTGTATTTTAAATAACACCACTTGAACGGTCGCTCAAAAGCACCTCAGGTTTATTCACAGTTCCTATTTGGAGAAATGTTATGTCAGTGTCAGGTTTACATGTACCCGCTTGTATCGATGATGCTCCGGCTGCTTCACAAATCCCGTTACAGGGCGTGCTTAAGCAACTCGGCAGTGTACCAAATCTATTTCGAATGATTGCCAATAGTCCGGCCGCTCTCAATGGCTACCTGGAAATGTCACAGTCACTGGGCAAAGGCATATTGCCAGCTTCCGTGCGCGAGGCTATTGCACTGCTGGTAGCTCAGATAAACGAGTGTGATTACTGCCTGTCTGCGCACGCTTTTCTGGCCGCGAACCTGGTGAAGGTGGAAGACAGTGAAATTACTGCTAACCGCAAAGGGCTGTCCCGGGATCGACAAACACAGGCGATATTGCAGTTTACCGGCGAAGTGGTTTCGCAGCGGGGCAAGGTTAGCGATGACAGCCTGGCAAGAATTCGTGAAGCCGGTTTGAATGACGCCGAAATTGTAGAGGTAGTGCAGCATGTTGCGCTGAATATCTTTACTAATTATCTCAATAATGCCGGCCGGGCAGAGGTTGATTTTCCTCTGGTTCACCCGGTTTAAGCGAGGACCGACACATGAACAACAGCGAACAACCTCGTCCGCCACTGCCGCCGTTCACACTGGCAACGGCGACGGAAAAAGTGCGCCTCGCCGAAGATGGCTGGAATAGCCGAGATCCGGTAAAGGTTGCCCAAGCTTACAGTATCGACACCCAATGGCGTAACCGCGCTGAGTTTATTCACGGGCGCGATCAGGCAGCGCAGTTTCTGGCCCGTAAATGGGATAAAGAACTTGAGTACCGATTGATTAAAGAACTGTGGGCATTTACTGAAAACCGCATAGCAGTGCGTTATGCCTACGAATGGCGGGATGATTCGTCTAACTGGTTCCGCTCTTACGGCAATGAAAACTGGGAGTTCAACAACCAGGGCTTGATGGTTAACCGCCACGCCTCATTGAATGATCTGCCAATCACGTCGCAAGAGCGCCTGTTTAAATGGCCACTGGGACGACGTCCCGATGACCATCCGGGTTTGTCTCAACTGGGCCTCTAGCCCCCTGTTGCGGGGCAACACTGCCCCGCTTTTTTTAATTTAAGCGGTATAGCAAACGCGGAAAGTATGGCAACCAGTTTACTTTGAAGCCAGCGAACCTGATTTTCTATACAGAACTGTTTACTTTTTAAGATAACGGCTGTCACGCTGTGATTCGTTACCGTCTCTCAGCGCTGAGGTTATCTCAACACAACCTTAAACCGGTAAAGAGAGATATCACATGGACAATTTAAGCGGCATTCTTAATCAACATACATTTGCTACTACTATTAACCACAGCGGTCAGCTAAGCGGCATAAAACACTTTGGCCAGCATGGCCAGTTACATCTGCTCGAATCAGGCACCGTGCGGCTAAACCGACCAGGGCAGCGGGAAATCCTGATGGATCGCCCTTCTGTTGTGTTACTCCCCAAAGGCGCTTCACATTATCTGCAATCGGTTGGCGACAAACCGGCCAGGCTTATCAGTGCCAGCGTAACCTTTACCATTGCCAGTTCGTCACTGCTGATCAACGCTTTACCGGACATTGTCTATTTGCAGGTCTCACCTGAGTGTTCTCTGTCCTGCACCGTGCAATGGTTATTTAACGAAGTCTTTGCGCAGCGGTTTGGCAAAGACATCATGATCAATAAGCTCGGTGAAATTTTTATGTTGCAGGTACTGCGTCATGCCACCGAACAAGGCAGTTTGCACCAGGGTGCCATTGCCGCTCTTAATCATCCGCAAATGCGCAGAGTAATCGAAGTCATCCATGACCAACCGGGTCATCATTGGACGCTGAACGAACTTGCAAGTATTGCCGCGATGTCCCGGTCTAAGTTTGCTGAGAGTTTTAAAACCCTGGTGGGGCAAACCCCCAACGACTACATCACTGACCTGCGTTTAGCCGTTGCCCAACAGCTGTTAAGGCACAACAAGCCGGTCAATTTTGTCGCCGGTGAAGTGGGCTACGAGCACGGTTCGGCGCTGGTCAGGATTTTTAAGAAAAAGCTGGGGGTATCACCGCGCCAGTGGTTACAACAAAGTCGCGGTAATCAGGCGTCAGCGGCGGGGGCCTTGGTTTAGCCGCCTGTCAATTCAGAGGATACAGATGGACAACATAGCAAATATCGTAAGACGGATATCGTTAAAAGCCGAAGTATTTTTTAGTGGAAAACTGTGCGGGATCCAGTCGTTCAGCAACGACGAAAAAGGCCACCTTCACCTGCTGAAATCCGGCTGCTTAACCATCGTTATGAAAGATGGTACCAAACGGGTCATCGACAAGCCTTCCGTGATTTTTATACCGGGCCCGGTTGAACACCGAATTCTGGCAGAACAGTCGGCCGGTGCCGAAATGGTTTGTGCCACTATCAGTATGGAATCAGTGCATCAAAAGCTGCTGCTGGAGGCTTTTCCACCGCTAATTACCTTGGCGCTGGATACCGAGCAATACATCGGGCAAACCGCGCAATGGCTGTTTGACGAAGCCTTTAGCCGCTCGGTAACCCGGGGGGTGATGATCGACAAGCTCAGTGAAATCTTTTTGCTTCAGGTCCTGCGCTACATTCTGGAAAACGACCTGGCAAAAGGCGGGGTACTGGCAGCGCTGAGTCATCCCATGATGGCAAAGGTGATAAGTACCATGCACAACCAGCCCGAGGTCAACTGGACAGTAGATTCACTGGCTGACATTGCGGCGATGTCGCGCTCCCGGTTTGCTGCCACGTTTAAAAGTGTGGTGGGTCTGACCCCCAACGATTATTTAACCGATATTCGCATTGCACTGGCTCAGGAGATGTTGCAGGACAACAAGCCGGTAAACCTGGTAGCTAATCTGGTAGGTTACGAGCACGGCTCCGCACTGGCCAGGCTGTTTCGCAAGAAACTCGGCATCTCGCCTAAGCAATGGCTCAGACAGCCGGCAACCGGTCACAATGAACCGCTTAAAACGTCACATCAGCTCGCCACGGATAAAAACGAATAGATACAAAGCGCAGACGATTGGTCGCTTTTGCCAACCCTGGATCCCTTACAGTTATCTCAATGGCAACAGGCCAGAACATATTGATTAGCATATTAACGTAGGAAGACCATTGTGAAACCATTAGCCTTAATGTTTGGCCGCTTAAGTGCCATCACTACCAACCTGTTTACACCCTTACAATCAGTCCTCTCCGTAGCCGGACGACTGTATGTCTCCTGGGTGTTTTTTGCTTCAGGACTGACGAAAACCAATGACTGGGAAACCACCCTGTTTTTGTTTGAATACGAGTATCACGTGCCGCTACTCCCCTTCGCGCTGGCAGCTTGTCTGGCAACTATCGCCGAACTGCTGCTACCGGTGTTAATAAGCCTGGGGATCGTCAGTCGGTTAAGTGCCCTGGGGCTCGGTATTGTGAATGTGGTAGCCGTGATAAGCCTGGAAGAGATTGCTCCTGCTGCTTTATATGGCCATGTTATCTGGGGACTCATTTTACTGCATATCACTGTTTGGGGAGCTGGCAAATTGTCGCTTGATCACGTGATTACCCGCCATAAAGCCCGGCCAATGGCAGTTGCCCCTACCACAGCGTGAGACTTTTGCCGTGACCAAGCTGCATTTATCCGGTGAAACACCCCTACCCGGCGCTCCGTCTGTCACTTTAGACAGCGGAGACCGCTGCATTCCGCAGCATTATCTCGCCTATGCGCATACTCGCCAGACAGTAGAACAGATTATCCGTGATTGTCAGTTTGACGATGATTACCTGATCATGGCCGGCGAGGACCAGCAGGGATTATTCATTCAGATTGGTGTTATCGGCTTCGATACTTACCGGCCGCGCCAGAATCAACCAAAACGTAAACTGGTCTATGGCCGGCGTTGGCGAATCGAACCCCATTTTCCAACTTCTGAACTCATCCAAACCATTTTTCTGGCCGTCAAAAAAGCCCGCGAGCATGAAGTCAGGGAGCGATTTAAACTCACTATCAACGGGCAGCAGAGTGCGCCATTCAGTACCCACCAGGATTTACCTTTGTTTATCCGTCAGGCAGATGCCTTACGCCACCGGCAAAACGGCCAGGCGCTGAGTCACTTTCGTAGGGAAGCCGTCGCCCTGTGCAGGCAATTGCGTTTTGACCATGCCCCACTATCCATACTCAATATCGAACAACGCTATAACGATCAGTTGCTTGTGGATATAGCGCTTCGCCCGACGGCGCTTTCAGAACTGCCGGAAACACAGAGCACTAACGATACGCTGCTGCTTAAATCTCCCTCAACCAATGAACTGCTGTTTGCTCTGATGGATTTATTTATTCAACGCAGCAATATCCAGGTGGCCGAACACTTTACTTACCAGGGCATTGCCCGCTTTAGCCAGGCTTACAGTGCTGTGAATCTGGCTCACCTGTCGCTGCAAACCCGACAACGCAACACAGAAGCAAAACACCGTGAATTCTATCACCGGTTAGCTGCTCATAATGAATGTATCGATCGCAACCGTGCACCGCTGGTTGTTGGCCGCAGACTTCACGCCGACGTTGAGACCCGCCTGAGCAGGCAGAGTGACCTGGAGGGATTTATGCCGGCGCCAGCGAATGATAATTAGTCGCGATTTATCGCGCTTAATAAATTACTTCACCATAAGCGGCACCTGATATTAATGCGCCGGCTGGGTATGCAGGGTGAGTAATGACACGGCAATTTGCTTGGCTACCTGAGCCGCATTGCGGTTACTAGTGGTATGGGCATTAACAATTGCGCCATCAGTTAGCACGGCTAACTGTACGGCCAGGTCATGGGGATCGGCCAGGGTTAATCCTGACATCAGCTCTTCAATGTACTGGATCACCAGCCGCTTATGCATGGCACAAATGACATGTACAGGATGGTCCTGGCGAGGATATTCGGCCGACGCATTAATAAACATACAGCCGGAAAACTGCTTTGAGGTGGTCCATTCTTCGATGGCATCAAAATAAGCCAACACCCGGGCAAATGCCGGTTCGCCGGTTTGCCTGGACTCAAACTTCTTAACCCCGGCTTTCAGCATAGCCATAAATTCCTGATCGCGGCGCTGCAAGGTTGCAATAACCAGCTCATCCTTGGATTTAAAATGATTATACAGCGTGCGTTTAGCTACACCGGCATGTTCAAGCACCGTATCAATACCCGTACCTTTAATGCCCTCTCGATAAAACAGCTGTTGCGCGGTTTCAACCAAATGCTCGCGCTTGCTTTTACGCCCCTGCGTCATATTGCCACCTCATTAAGTACACAGATCAGTATACATCAATTGTGGACAAACAAAAGGCCTTGCTATCCACTGCTAGCAACGCTTAAGCGGCCATACAAATATACCGAAAAAGGCACACAATAACTCAGGATGGCTTTGATTAAATTAAACTCCATCTGTCCCATCACCGCTTCGTACTGGTTAATCACTAGCAGCACGCTGCCCACTACGGCAGCCGTTTTTAGCGCTCCGGTTAATTCACTTCGTGATGGCATTTTGCGCGGCGTGGCCATTAGTTTGTCAGCGCCTTTTCAATACCGTCAGGATAACGGTGACCGCGATAGAGTATTTGCCCGCTCTGCGACACAATTACAAACACCGGTGTACCAAACACATGATAAGCCTGACTGATCCGGCTTTCATGATCAAAAGCCACCGGGAAGTGGATATCGTAATCGCGCAGGTACTGCTGCGCTTTAGCAACTGAATCATTAATTCCCACATTCACTGCCAGTACGTTGATCTGCTCAGAAAACTGCTCATGCAAATTTACCACCCTGGGCGTGGCCTTTTTACAATACGGACACCAGGTTGCCCAAAAGTACAGCAAGGTAGGTTTGTCTGCGCGCTGCGCCGGAAAATCAAAAGATTCACCATTCAGGCCGTTAAAATGAAAAGACGGCGTCTGCTGCACTGCCGGCCTCTGCTCCTGTGCTACTGCTGGCCAGTTAACGGCAAGCAGTAACAGAATAATGCCAATTACACGGCTTGTTGTGTTTTGCATGATAACTCTACTTCTTTTACTCATGATGATGGTTTATATGACCGTGAACACCCCGACATTCTTTCTGTCAGGCCTTGTTGCTAAAGCCGTATAGCAAATGACAAGCTAATGAAATCTAGCCCGGGGTTAGGCTTCTTTACGCCGCCATTGGAATAGTGAAAATAGCGCAGCGCGAGCCGGTATTTATGATCCTCACCAAACTCATAGCCGAGCCCTAAGCGGTCTTCAAACTGGTAATGGGTACTGACATTTTTTCCGGCAAAGGTGGTGTCATCGAGCAGCGACAAACCGATACCAAACTCACCATAAAAGCGTCCCTGAGGCCGATGAAAGAAGGTTTTATGCAGCACCGGCGACAAAGCCACGATAAAGTTAGTGTCATGCTGGCGTTCAACGCCGTATTCCCAGAAATTGACGCTGGTTTCCACATACCAGTACAAGTCATCGCTGTAGTCAGTCAGCGCCTGGTGGTAATACTGATAAGCCACTTTAATGCCCTCCACATCACCTTCCCCGCGCAGGTAATCCACCGCCAGTGAAGCCGCCTGGGCATAAGAAGACATGCATAGTGTGAGTAGTAAGGCTGCAAAATAGCGGCCATATCGTCGAAATATTAGCTCTAATTGGGTCACATCAGAACCCGTTAATCCGGTTTAATAAGTGTCCGCAAGTGTAGAGCGAGGGTGGCGGTTAAAATTGCCCGTCCGTATGGAAAATTTATCCATTTGTCAGGCTAATAAGAATGTGTGTGGCAGGCAAAAAAAGGCGGTGTAGTAGCACCGCCAAAAGCAGGAGACAAGGATTGTCCCCGACAGGAGTCATACAGGTATCAGCTCAGGCCTGTTACCCACTCATTGGTAAGTGCCGCTGTGAGCCATTGAGCAAAATCGAGTGTGGGGTAAACATCCAGAAGTGTGCCCAGTGTCATGCCTTGCTTCACGCCCTCAAGCCACTGATACTCTTCGGCATTAATTACCATCACCTGAGTGGTGGCGGTACTTTGTGAAATAACATAACAGCCACTTTCTTCGGTTTGCATAACAGCCTCCAGTTCAGCCAGCCCCGGAGCACGCCCAGGCGGTTGAGAACGATGTAGTTGCCACAGGCCAAACAGGGGGAAGGCACTGCTGACCAGGGTTAAAGAAGGTTGCAGGCGGATACGGATAGTATCTGGCTCGCACTGAGTTAAACGATTAAGAGTATCGGCTTGCAGTGCCACAAACTGGCTCCGTGCAGCCTGATGAAAAGCCCATTCAAACGCCGCTATATCGGCAAGATAAGGATGCTCTTCATGCAGTTCACTGCTACGCAACAATGCAGGTAATGTTCGCCCCCAATCTGCCCAGTCGCCACTACATGGCTTCTCAGATGCGACTAATCGACGGGCCAGAACATATACAGCCTCCTCACCGAGCATCGCTGCCAGAACCGGAAAAGCAATACTCAGGCTACGCACGGCTGTCATTTGCAGGTTTTGCTGATAGACCTGCAGCCCCGAGCCTGGTGAACTGGGAGAAAACGTCATTATGCTGGTTAACAGGCTGGCCTGATAATCGACAACGGTAGGTAACTGGTCGCTCATCCGGCAACCTCTAATGCAACCATGTCCATCCGCCAGCGGGCCTGATGAGCCTCTTCGAGTAACTCCTGCCAAACAGGCAGATTGTTATCCCATTCAATCAGCGTGGCGGCATGGGGAAAGCGCTCGTGGGCTTCATGAAACAGTGCCCAGCAGTCGTCGGAAACCGGTTGCCCGTGATCGTCCACAATCAGCATTCCGGGCCCCACCGCAGAACTGCCGGCCAGGTGTAGTTCTCTGACCGCGCTGGCCGGCAGTTGTGCCAGCCAGTCGCACGCCAGTGACAGCGGGTTGCCGCGGGAAAAATTCCGGTAATTCACCAGAATATTGTTTAAATCCACCAGCAAGCCGCATTGGGTTCTCTCGGCGACCCGGGCCAGAAATTCCGCCTCACTGAAATCGCCAGCGTCAAACGGCAGGTAAGTGACTATATTCTCCACCAGCAGTTGCCTGCCCAGCGTCTGCTGCACGGTATCTATATTGGTACACAGGATATCCAGTGTGGCTTTATCAAATTTAAGTGGCAGAAGATCGCCACTATGTACCGGCTCCTGCCCTACTTCGCCCCAGGTAAAACAGGCGTGATCGGAAACCAGTACCGGGTCCACCCGGTTTACCAGTTGGACAAACTTTTTAAGATATTGACGATTTACACCGCTGGCAGAGCCTAATCCCATCGCAGTGCCATGAATGCTCACCGCGTAATGTTCGGTAATTTGATCCAGCAACCGACTTGCCGCACCGCCGTCGGCAAAGAAGTTTTCGGCATGGATTTCAACAAAATCAAGCGCAGGTGATGGCTGCGATAAAGCCGCCGAATAATGCTCGTGACGTAAACCAACCCCCACCGGAGTAGAGCTGATTGGAGCCTGACTAAGTGGTTTTAAAGCCGCCATCATTGTTCCTCCGCTATCGATTAACCGTTACGGCGCTTTTCAGCTTCGTAACGCTTTTTCGCTTCAGCTTTAAGCATGCCGCCGAGATCTTCACAGCTGCCTTTAGCGACCAGTTTCCATTCACCAGGGTCTTTGTCCATGGTCGACTGACCAGCACAGCTATGGGTGCCCGCCAGGTTACCGCAGTCGTTCTGACCGGCGGCCGCGATGCCATAACACTTCTCTTTGCCAGCTGCCTGGGCCGGTGCCGCAACCACGGAGGTTAAAGCCATCGCCAGGGCTGCCGCTGCAATCGTTCGTTTGTTAGTCATAGTCATTACCTCTTTAAGCAACTAAGTTAATATGTGAATCAATCCACTGAGTAAACTCAGCGTAGCTACCCGATCCCACTTTGGTATCGAGTCGCTTTTCGTGATCAAGCAGTATGAGGGTAGGAACCGCCCGCACGCCGAGACGGTGGGCCAGCTCAAAATCCTCTTCGGCATCAACTTTTATCACTCTGACGGTGCCGGCATAGCCTTGCTCAATCATGTTGATGACCGGCGCAATCTGTTTGCACGGGCCACACCATTCGGCGCTGAACCACAGCATCACCAATGGTTCAGGGTATTGATGACCATTAGCTGTAATGGTCTGAGTACCAACATCCATTGCGCTTACTCCTCAGCGTTGGCGTCGGCAACCGATAAGGTTTCAATGCCATCCCAAACCCGATAAGCGGTTTTCAGGTTAGCCGGTACATCTTCCAGCCACTTTTTCTGGACAGCCTTGTTGAGGTTGAGATACAGCTTGTCGTCTTCGATGTAGAAAGCATCAGGATCGACATCCAGCTTTTTATTGAGAGCTACCCCCATTGCGCAGTAGCCACCAAACTGCGGAGCATATTTAGCCGCATTGGCTTTAAACATGTCGCGATTTTTAGCACTGCTGAAGCGATAAATAGCCCCTTCGTAAGTCGCCGTATACTTAGCTGCACCTGCAACCGCTTTATGCTGGGTAAAGTAGGCCACCGGGTCGTAGCCGTGAATGGCCACATCGTTTTCAGCAATGTTTACCGCTGACGCAAAGCTCAGGCTGCTGAACAGAATAGAGCCAGCTAAGCCGGCCATTTTTACAAATCGTGAAATTTTCATAGTCGTTTCCTTAAACCAAAAGTTAAACAGGCAGAGAGCAAAGCGGTTTATGTGTTGCTTGCTGTCTGTGGATATAAGGTAAGAAAATTCACCAGGCAGAAGGAAACAGATGCGCCACAAATTGGCGCTATTCGTCCATGACGGTTTTTTTATTTGATCCCAAAAGGCCTGGGGCTCGTTAACAGGGAAAACCTAACAGGCAAATACAATGTTTGGATTATTCAAAAGAGACCCGACTGCAAAACTTCGAAAGCAACATTCTGCCCTGCTGGAGAAGGCCATGCATGCCCAGCGCAATGGCGATATAAAGACCTATTCAATGCTCACTGCAGATGCAGAAGCACTGTGGCAAAAGATAGAGGAAACTGAGAAATCGCAATAAGCCGCTTTATACGGCCATGCGATAAAAATAAAAAGGGCACACCGAAGTGTGCCCGCATTGCTGTTTTTACGGAGAACAAGCAATAAAAACTATTTCTTGAGGGATTGTGCGTAGTCTTTCGCCTGTTGTAACAGGCGCAGCACGTTATTTCCCCAGATATCAGCTAAATCTTCTTCGGTATAGCCCTCAGCCAGCAAGCGCTCGGTGATTTTAGGCAGTGCGGCCACATCCATCATGGTCTCTACACCACCACCGCCATCCCAGTCGGCGCCTACACCGGTGTGCTTTGGTCCGGCAACCTCAAGAATATGAAGGAAATGCTCCATATAATCCTCAAAGGTCGCTCTGACCGCCGGGTGTTCCATATCAATCTGCTTACGCTTGGCTTTAAGCGCTGCAATTTCGGCTTCGCTCATTTGGGCGATGTTGCCCATTTGCCGGAATAACTCGCCGTAAGCTTTACCACGCTGTGGATCCTGAGGTAATTCTTTCAGGTAAGAGCTATAGGCATTTACATGAATAACGCCACCGCTTTCCACCAGCTTCTTAAGCAGGCTGTCATCCACATTGCGTGGGTGGTCATAGATCGTTTTGGTGCCGGAGTGCGACAGGATCACCGGTGTTTTGGATAACTCAATCATGTCTTCCAACAGATCATCGTGGGCATGGGAGCCATCCAGAATAATACCCAGCTCATTGGCCTTTTTTACCAGCTCTTTACCCAGCGGCGACAGGCCGCCGTACTGCTGACCATCGGGATCGGTAGAGCTGTCACCAAACTGGTTGTTTTTAAAGTGGACTGGTCCCACCATGCGCAGACCCATTTTATAAAAGGTGTCCAGCAAACTCAGGTCTTCACCCAGCGGGTACGCATTTTCCATGCTGACATAGACAATCTTTTTGCCTTCCTCAGCAATCGCTTTAGCGTCTTCCGGTTCGGTTGCCAGCGCAAACGTGTCGGGGTTAGCCGCTACCATTTTATGGATAGCCATGGCGCGCAGTAACGCGGTATCGCGGGACGACTTAAATCCAGTTTCAGTGACCGGCCCCTGAGGCGTGTAAATCACCCAAAAGCCACCATCCAGACCACCGCTGTTCATCCGCGGCACATCCACCTGGGAGAAATCGTCGGCAAAAGTGTGCGAATGCATAATGTCGAAGCCCGGTTGCACGAGTAGCGCAGGCGTATCGAGATGCGTATCCATAACTACCAGTGAATCATGCAGTTTAGCCGCATCGACAGCGGCGAGAGCCGGGCTGCATAAAGCAGCCACGGCTAACGCGCACAATGTTTGTTTAATTTTTATCTTCATTAAAAGTCTACCGTCAGGGTTGCCTGGAAGGTACGCGGGCTAAGCGGGCGACCAAATGTCGAACCGGTAAAGCCAAAAGACATCACTTCTTTGTCGAACACGTTGTCGATGTTGAAGCGAAGGCGCATATTTTCAGGCATGCCAAAGTTGTTAGGACCGCCGATATCTACATAGGCCTGCGCCACCAGGTAGCTGTCAAGTTCAATAGACTCGGAGAAGTCGGTGTAACGCTTGCCGGTATATTTAGCCGAGAAGTTAGCTACCAGCCATTCAGTCGGCTCGTAGGTTACACCACCAGTCATCAGCCATTCCGGGCTGTCTGGTAACTGACTACCAGCCGGGTTACTGCCAAATCCATCCACCAGCTCAGCTTTTTTATAAGATAAGTTGGCATTGAAATAGAGCTCGCGATCAAAGACTTCTGGCTGGAACACACCGCTCAATTCAACCCCGTAGGCCTTGGAGGCGCCTGCATTCACGTAGAATGCTTCTGGCTGACCAGTGGCCGGATTCATTACGCTGCTGGCAATTAAGCGATTGTCGAAGCGGGTATAGAATAAGGCTATCGCACCGTTGTAGGTCTCGCGGTTGGTTCTGAAACCAAACTCATAGTTATCGGCTTCTTCCCCTTTCGGATCCGGGGCATCAAAGCCAACGGCGTTATCGAAGATATCGTCGGTACCGGCAGGCAATGCATAGTTTTGTGCGAATGAAGCAAAGATCTGATCGGTATCATTCAACCGGTAAACCGCGCCCACCATGGGTAAGAAGTTGTCGCTGTATTCAGCTTCAACCGACTGAGGACCATAACCCGGCTGACTGTCAATTTCGTAATCCGCGTAATCACGGTAGCCATCCAGTGAGTAATCGATGGACAGTGACTTAAAGCCCACTTCCAGCATCAGATTGTCATCCATCATGCTGAAGTTGTCTTTTACATACAGCTGGGTGGTATCGCGCACTGCGGTGTAATTACGACGGTAATAAGCCACCTCATCCATTATTACATCACCGTCGGCACTGCCGCCGGTTTTATTCAGGCGCGCCTGGGTACGGTTATAGGTATCGTCTTCTATCCAGCCACCTAGCTCGATTTTATGGTCGCCCATATACCAGGTTAACCCGGCAACAATACCTTCACGCTCGCCACCTACGGTGGAGAGACCGTACTGAACACCGCGTGGATGAACCACATCAAGACCGGCCGCTGCCTGGCGGGTGTAAATGCCCAGCGTATTGGAGTAGCTGTCTGGTGATACCCCATATCCGTCTTTATCTTCGTAATAAGCGGTTACATCAAGTTTAACATCTTCGCTGAAATAGGTACCAAAACCTAATGAATAGAGCTTATCATCGCGAATATTGATGCGATCTTCGTAATAGCTGGTACAGTTTGAACCAGTGAATACCGGCGTAAAGTCATCATCATCGATGCTGCCGTCACCATTATAGTCATATACGCTGCCTGCCGGGCTGATACACCCTTCCGGGATACTGTCGGCATAGCTGTAGTAATAGTCGCTGGCAAAGGTAGAGGCTGGTGCAGACGGTGAATCATAATCGAAGAAATCGTTCGCTACATAGGTAGCCTGGATATAGCTGTCACCGAACTCGTACAACGCTTTGGCTTCAATATGTTCGCGGTCGATGGTACCGGGGCCACGCCACAGGTCACTGTCGGTTTTAGAACGGCTCACGTAGGCTCTGAAGCCATCGATATCGCCGGTTTCCAGTTTTACGAATGTCCGCTGTAAGTCAAAATCCCCCACGGTAACGGCTACCATGCCACCCATGTCCTCAGATGGGCGAACAGTGCTGTAAGAAGCAATAGGGCCCAAAGAAGCATAGGTTGGTGCGGATACATCGCCGGCACCCGGTGAGGCGACAACTGCGCCAAGGTTTTCATTGTCTACGTAACGGAAGATAGGGCTGCCACCAAAGGCATCGGAGCGCCCCATAGGAATACCATCCAGTACAAAGCCCATCTGGCTTAACTGGAAAGCCCGAACCTGCACCGAGTTACCAAACTCATAAAGCCCTAACGCACCATCAGTTTGTACGTTAAAGCCGGGTAGATTTTCAAGCATCTTCAATCCGGAGATACCCGACGGTGCCGAAAGCAACTCGTCGCGGGTAACGGCCAGCGTGTTGGTTGCTTCATCAGTACCTATAGCGATGTCGGTTTGTGAAACACGACGGCCGACGACGACGATTTTCTCTTCTTTTTGAGCTTCGGTTTCGTCACTGGTTTGGGCAGCGGCCTGGGAACCAATCATCAGCTGACCAATAACGCCAGCGAGTAGGGAAAGTGAAAAGGTTTTGCTTGTGTGTTTTTGTGCCATATCGTTATTTTCTCAGTCTTGTTTCAGGGAGTTTGAATTCGAGACCGTGTTGTTATTCTGCGCCCTTCCTTAGGCGGTATTCACACAAGCGCTTCAATCCCTGTACCAATTCACTGATTCGACGGCTGTTTTGGGATAAATTACCAGAAGCAGCCGACAGTCTGCATAAAAGATATCGTATACAGTATCCTTAATACAATTACTTAACAATCTATTCCTGAGTAATAATCGATGCTGCACATTTTTTGTGATGAAAAGCTGACCAATTGCACCACTTTAGACAAAAGTATAAGAAGGTATAATCCGTTATCTATCACACAAAATTCACGTATAGTAATACCGATAATTGTTACCGGAATCGTTATAGGGGGTCAGAATGAGCAGCACAAAACGGATGTCCACCGGCCTTAAGGTGTTTGCCTGGCTGATGGTGCTTTGGAATGGTATTGGCGTGGCGGCATTTTTCAGTCAGATCATGATGACACCGGAGATGATTGCTCAGCTTCCTGAGGCGCAACAGGCGGTCTATCGGGACATCCCGGTGTGGTCTTACAGCGCTTATGCCCTGGCCGTTTTTGGTGGCTTAGTAGGCAGTATCTTACTGGCTCTGGGCAAAAAGCTCGCTTTCCCCGTGTTGGTGATCTCCCTCGCCGGGGTAATTGTGCAGCAGTATTATAATTTTGTGGTCATCGATGCTATCAGCATTATGGGCTGGGGCATTGTAGTAATGCCTGTTATCGTAACTTCCATCGCGTTATTACTGGTGCTAATCAGTCAACGCGGTGTTCGTGCAGGCTGGTTACACTAAAACAAATAGAGAGTTTCATGCAGTATTCTGACCGCGCCTTGGCCATTACCCCATTCTATGCAATGGCCTTCGGCGAAAAAGCCACGGCGCTTGAGCACGCCGGGCACAACGTTATTCGTTTAAACATTGGTGAACCTGACTTTGGCGCACCGCCAGCGGTTCAGCAAGCCATGCAACAGGCCGTTGCAGAGAATCAGTTACCCTACACCGGCGCACTGGGCGACTACCGTCTGCGCCAGGCCATTGCCGGCTTTTACCAGACCGTGCACGGGCTGGAGATCGATCCGCAACGGGTAGTAGTAACCGCCGGTGCATCAGCGGCGCTGTTACTGGTTTGCGCCGCACTGGTTAACCCGGGTGATGAAGTGATGATGGGCGATCCCTCCTATCCTTGTAATCGTCAGTTTGTCACCACATTCGGCGGCAAGGTTAATCTGGTCCCCACTGCTGCTGCCGACCGATTCCAGTTAACGCCTGCACTGGTAGAACAGTACTGGCAGGAAACAACCCGGGCGCTGATGGTTGCCACACCATCCAATCCCACCGGAACAGCGGTATCTGCCGACGACCTTGCCAAAATGTGCGAGTTTGCCAAAGCCCGCGGCGCGTGGCGGATAATCGATGAAATCTACCTAAACCTGAGTGACGATACCAACGGGCCGCCGCAATCGGCGCTGTCGTTTGATAACGATGCGATTATTATCAACAGCTTTTCTAAGTATTTTGGCATGACCGGCTGGCGGTTAGGCTGGATGATCGTACCGGATGACATGGTGGCAGTAATCGAAAGACTGGCGCAAAACTTATATATTTGCCCCTCCACTCCGGCCCAGATTGCAGCTTTAGCCTGCTTTACACCGCCTACCCTGGCGCTTTGTGAGCAACGGCGGGAGTCTTTGCTGTCAAGGCGAAAAATCGTTCTGCAAGGCCTGGCTGACGCGGGCCTCAACGTTCCGGTTGAGCCTGACGGCGCGTTTTACGTTTATATTGACGTTAGCCAGACGGGTATGTCTGCCATGGAGTTTTGTGACCGCTTACTCAGCGAAGCTCATGTGGCCATGACACCCGGCAATGATTTTGGTGTTGTCGGTGGCGACCAGTTTGTCAGGCTGTCTTATGCTACGTCTGAAGCGCTGTTATATGAAGGTCTGGCGAGGATCAAAGCATTTACCCACAAATTGACACAACGCTGATCCACAGAAGTGATTGAAATAAGCCCCGCATCAGGGTCTACTGGTACCGAAAGCAATTATAATTGACCACTATCCAGGGGCTTACACCATGAAACGACTCTTTTTACTCAGTGCGGTGGCGCTTGCGCTGACCGCCTGTTCCGAAGCACCACAAACCAGTACTGCTTCACAACCTGCCACCACAGCGGAAAGCGCCCAGCTTAGCGAATCCGAGCGGTTGAATGCCTGGTTTGAAGAAAAATACGAGCAACAACTGCAGTTTTCCCCGCTGATGATGACCCGCCTTGGCCGTAAGGATCTCTACGACCAGATTGATGACATGTCGGAACAAGGCCAGGATAAACGACTACAATGGATGGCGGCCACTGTTGACGAACTCAAAGCCAATTTTGATTACAGCAAGTTAGATGAAGACACTAAAATATCCTACGACATCTGGATGTTTCAGTTTGAACAGGCCAAAAAGCAGGCTGAATTTCGCCGCCATAATTACGTACTAACGCAAATGAATGGCATGCAGTCCATGCTGCCAACTCTGCTGATCAATTATCATAAAGTCGCCGAAACCTCAGACATGGAAGCCTATATTTCCAGACTGGAAGGCGTTGGCCGGGCGGTTGAACAATTAACCAGCCGGGTTGCCATCAATGCAGACGAAGGCGTTAAAGCGCCGTACTTTGCTTACGAAGGCGTTATCAAACAAAGCAAAGCGATTATCTCAGGCAAACCTTTTAACCCGGACAGCGACCAGGATTCCTCATTGCTGACGGACGTAAAAACCAAGGTGGCAGCGCTGCAGGAAAGCGGCAAGATAACAGCCGAACAGGCGGCAACCTTTATTGAAGAAGCCGAGACCGCACTGCTCGATAAAGTCATGCCAGCCTATAGCAAGCTGATTAGCTGGTTTGAAAATGACCTGCCTAACATTTCCCATGAAGCAACGGGTGCCTCTGCGCTGCCGAAGGGCGAAGCTTATTACAACTCTGCACTGGCCTTGCGAACCACTACCGATTTAACCGCCGATGACATTCATCAGATTGGGTTGAACGAAGTAGACCGCATTTTGGCTGAAATGGAAAAAATTAAGCAGGCAGAAGGCTTTGACGGCACCTTAAAAGAGTTCTTTGCCTACATTAAATCGGATAACTCCGATGAACGTTTTTATTATCCGAACACCGACGAAGGACGACAGGCTTACCTCGACGACGCAACCGCTTTTCTGGATAACATTGACGCTAAATTACCGGAATTCTTCGGCATTCTGCCCAAAGCCGATTTAGTAGTGAAACGGGTAGAACCTTATCGTGAACAGGCTGGCGCCCCGCAGCATTACTTTGCCGGATCGCCGGATGGCAGCACACCGGGTGTATACTATGCTCACCTGATAGACATGACCACCATGCCGAAGAACGAAATGGAGGCAATTGCCTACCACGAAGGCAACCCTGGCCACCACATGCAAATATCCATTGCTCAGGAACTGGAAGGTGTACCTAAATTCAGAACCACGTCATTTTTTAACAGTTATGTTGAAGGCTGGGCGCTGTATGCAGAGCTGGTGGCAAAGGAAATGGGCGGTTACCAGAATCCTATGTCTGATTTTGGTCGCCTAGTTTCTGAAATGTGGCGCGCAATCCGTTTGGTGGTAGACACCGGTATCCATGCCAAAGGCTGGACAGAAGAACAGGCTAATCAGTTCTTCAGAGATAACTCGCCCATTTCTGATGGCGCGATAAAAACCGAAGTTCAGCGCTATTTTGTGTGGCCCGGTCAGGCTACTTCCTACAAAATTGGGATGCTGAAAATTCTTGAGCTACGAGAGAAGGCCGAAACCGAACTGGGTGAACAGTTTGATATTCGCGCCTTCCACGATGTGATCCTCGGCAGTGGCGCAGTGCCCCTGACCATTTTGGAACGCATGGTAGATAACTGGATTGCTGAGACAAAAGCGGCTTAGTTAATCATGATGTAAAAAAGCCGGCATATTCGCCTAATGCCAGTCAGTTAAGCTGACTGGCATTTTTCTTTGAGGGGTATTTAGCCGGT
>JAAFAI010000041.1 GCA_018222405.1 Gammaproteobacteria bacterium
ACCGGCTAAATACCCCTCAAAGAAAAATGCCAGTCAGCTTAACTGACTGGCATTACCGCCTTTGCGGGGTTTTTTATTATCTGCACTTAACTTTGATTGATCAGGCAATCCTCACACTCCGTATAACTGACTTAATCCAAACAATCAGCACGCATGTTTCAATCACTCCCGGGGTTTGTTACCCTGCTTGCATGCTGCCTCAGACCATTTCAGGATCGAATAATGAGCAAGGCCAGGCTCCTCCGGTTAGCACCGTTACTTTTGTTAGTGTCCGGCACGGCACAGTCAGCCGATGAGTTTCCGGTTAATATCGGCGGCCATGTGCGCCTTAATTACAGTTATCAGGATTGGCAGGAAGTTGAGTTACGTGACGGTTTTGGCTTTGAATCACTCAAACTAACCGTCTCCGGTGAAACCGATAAGTTCAGCTATAAAGCCGATTACCGCTGGTACGAAAACACCGACTTTAATACCGTGCGCTATGCCGACCTGACTTATCACTATGACGATCGCACCAGTGTGTCGGCCGGGGTCACCAAAGTACCCTTCGGCTTGCTGCCCTTCGCTTCAAACAGCTTTTGGTTTTCCATTAACTACTACATCGGTTTTGAAGATGATTACGACCCGGGCGTGGTAGTGCAATACCAGAAGTCTAACTGGGATATCCGCGCCGGCTATTTCTTTAACGATGAATACAATGATGCCGGTCGCTTTGGTCGCTACTCTTTCGATATTGCCGACAACGACGAATTTCGTAATCAGGAAGACGGCCAGTATAACCTGCGGGTAAGCTATACCGCTGGGTTAATTCGCGGCGCAACTACTGAGTTTGGCGCGTCCTGGCAAGCCGCGAATGTGCTCAACCTGGATACTCTCAACGAAGCTGATATGAACGCTTATGCCCTGCACCTTCGCCATACGCAAGGGCCACTGGGCGTTGCCCTGCAATATACCGATTACGATTACGACCTGGCCGCCCCAGAGGGGCAGGTAACGGACCGTCTGGCACTGTCGGCCTTCGATTTTCCCTTCCTGACTGCCTCCAAAGCGCACAGTTACACCGCGGCAGTGAGTTACGAATTACCGTTCAGAGTAACCGGCCTTTCGCCGATTAAATGCTATTCAGAATACGGTGCGGTTGAGCCCGATGTGGCGGCTGGTCTGCGCTCAACGCAATGGGTTAATGGTTGCAGTTTTGGCTGGCGCGCCCTGTATTTTTATGTGGATAGCATTCAGGGTAAAAACATGTGGTTTTCCGGCGGTTCCGGCATTGGACTGGACCTTGGCGGTAATCAGGACTCCACCCATCGTTTAAATATCAGTTTAGGCCTTTATTTTTAGTGACCGTTATGAAAAATCTTATTTTAATGCTGTCCCTGCTTTTTGCAGTTGTAAATAATGCCTCAGCTCACGCGTGGCGAACACTCACCATTGCCACCACTGAATATCCGCCCTATACCTCCACGGACATGGAGCACAATGGCTATATAAACCATATTATCAGTGAGGCGTTCTTACGGGTTGGCGTAGACGTAGTGTACGAAACCATGTCCTGGGAAGATGCCATTGCAAGTGCCAAGGACGGCCGCTATGACGCTGTGTCATATGCTAACTTCACCCGGGTTTACAGTGTTGATTTCTGGCAGAGCGAGCCCATCACCTCAGAGAGCCTGGTGTTTACGGCGAATGAGGAACTTCCTCTGGATCAGTGGGAAAACTTGCAACAGCTGGAGCAATACAAAATCGGCGTTACCAAAGGTTACGCTTACACCGACGAACTCTTTGCGTTTTTTAAGCAGGCGCCCAACACTGTAACCGTTGATACCGACAAAGACGGCCTCAATGCGGTTATTGCCAACGATATTCAATTATTTCCCATCGATGAACTGACTGCCTGGTATTTACTGGAACGGGATTTCACCACCTTCGACCGTGACGAAATAAAAATGCTCAAGCCATTTATTTCTACCGTGACGACCCACTTACTGATCCCACGCAAAAGTCAGGATGGCGAGTTAATTTTAGCCCTGTTCAACAAAGGCCTGCGTGCGCTGGCGATGGAAGGCAAGCTCGACCGTTATAAGACTTTACTGCGGGAAGGCTACTACCAACATCCCGACAAACCGGTTAATTTTGATCGACGCTAAATCTTCAATGCTGCCTGCTAGGGCAGCATTTTTAAAGCCAGTTCGCGGGTATGGGAAAGAAGCGCTGCATCACCGACTTTGCCATGGCCGGGAACCACCCTCTGCACCTCAGGAAAGTAATCAGTTACCCGGCTGACTGACTCTGGCCACGCCCGCACGTCGCCTTCTGCGGTATACCCCAGCGAAAAGGTCGCCTGTTCACGGATAAAACAACCACCAAACAACAGGTTATGTTTTTTCACCCACACTACGCTGTTGTCCAGCGTATGGCCAGGCCCCGGATAGAATACTTCAATCATCTCAGGCACCACCCACGCACTGTCGCTAAAAGTATGTTGAGCCGGCGTTTCGCCTTTCTGTGTTAAGTACTCATTAGTTAACTCAAACGTCCACGAAGGGATATTTTTGCTGTGAAAACGTGCCAGATGCCCGCCGGCATCTTCGTGCGAATGAGTGACGACCACTGCCTCAAGACTCAGTCCCTGCGACTCAAGCCAGCCAAACAGCGTATCCACATCACTGTTGTCCCATGGCGTATCGATTAATACTGCTTTATGCGGGGCTGTCTGCACAATTAAACCGTTACCGCTCACCAGTCCAAAGCCTTCTACAGCGCGCTCGGAGCGCATAAGGTAAACCCCGTCGCTCATCGGCGTTACCGTCAGATTCGCGGCAAGTGCCGGTAACGAAAGAATGGGCATCAGTACGAGTATGGCAATACGCTGCCACAAAGCACGGTTTGGCATGGTTAAGTTTCGCTTCAGTTATTGTTCAGCCTGATTTTCGCACACTGTTTATACAGTCATTGTAGAGACAACAGGATAAATGGACTATGAAAAATCAAAGAGTAACACAGACTATACTGGCTGCGACGCTGATGTCACTGAGCTTTGTCGCTTTTTCATCGGCCGCTTCAGGTAAGGAGGTTGCGGTCAGTGAAACTATCAATACACCTGAACTCAATGCCGCCGATAATGTGCTGACCCGGGTGAAAAAGAAAGAGCTCAACAGCATTGCTGGTAAATCAGGCGAGCAGCTTCGCACTGCCACTCACAGTGTTGACTATTGGTTTTATGATGCCTGGATGACACTGTATACCGACCGTGATTACGACGGATACTACGCAAGTTTCGACCTTGAATTTGACGCCGACACTAACTATTACCAGGCACCGGTTTACGCCATTGTCTATCTGGGCACCAACGACTATTACGAAGCGTTTCATGTCACTTCGGTATTTAACCTGTATAGCGACAGCAGTGATGACTCAGTGCTGCTGGAAAGTGAGTTAGTTAGCGGATATCCCAGTAACGACTACGATATTTTAATTGAGTTAATCGATGCGCAAACCGATCAGGTGCTGGCCACAATTGATGCCTATGAAGATGCTGATTTGTCTTATCAGAGTATGGAAAGTATCGACTACGATCGACCGGTAACGTCAGAAGTGGTAGTAGAAACCCACGCTGGTAGCTGGAGTATTTGGATGAGCCTTGGCCTGCTCGGTCTGATTTTATGGCGCCGCAGGTAAGTAGCCCAAGTCAACAACGTAAAACGGGGCCATGCGGCCCCGTTATGCTTTAGTTATTTATTAGGGACAGTTGCCTGCAAACCACACACTGCCATCGGTTGAGTACAGGGTTGAGGTTCCCCAGGTGGAACCTGCTAATGGATCATCCGAGCCGCTGGCAAAATAATCCGGCGCGTAGTAGTAACCAGTGCTGTAAGCGCGGCCCGCTACTTTGTGATAGTAGTTCGCTGTGGTGTATTCTGCACAGGTAGCCGGATCGCCGCCTGTATCACCACCAGAACCATCATCGCCGGAGCCGTCATCACCGCCACCGCCGCCATCAGAACCAGTGCCGCTGCACGCCTGAACCGGACCGGTACAGGAAGCATCGTCATCCTGCCATACACACATACCACCACTCTGGGTTTGCTCGGTCAGCTTAAAGGCATCGGTTGAGTATTCCAGATAGCAGGTAGAGTAGCCGGTATAATCAAGACGACCAGCGCTGATATGCTGATCAAGCGTAGCTATTACGCCGGCATCAATGTCTACCGACAGCTGTATGTTGCTGCTCAGGCCACTGGCGTCGATAGCCGTAACCGTAATAGTTTGCGCACCGCCCGGCAGATCGCAGGCTTCGGCGCTAAAGGATAATCCATCCACACTGGCATTTTGGTTTCCGGTTGCAAATGTTACCTCTACTGCGGTTAAGTCCTGGTTTTCGTCATAAACCGAGCCGGTAACCGTTGCACACTGACCATTGGCATTCACCAGCACATCAGATAACACTGGTGCAGCAGGCGGCGGTGGCGGGCCTACGCGCACACTCACGGTGCTGGCTTCTGACACGGCGCCAACATCGTCACTGGCTGTCACCGTTACAAAGTACAAATCGTCTGGCAGGGTTGCCGAGGTTATCGAGAAACTGTTATCGCTTTGGGTAGACGACGAATACTGATAGGTATCGCCATTATTATTGTTAATCAGCACATCAACATTATCCACGTAGCCTTCAGCATCGATGGCGTTACCGGTGACAGTCAACTGACCGCTGCTTTCTGTCGCGCTCACCGAAGATAATTGCGGCGGCTGGTTTCTATCGACCCGCTTATTATTCTCGCTGAAGTATTCCCCGAGGTACATCGCATAGTTAATGCCAGAGCCACTCACGTAGGAGCCGCTTGCACCGGCGCCACCCGACCAGGAGTGATCCACGCCATTAAGCCAGATCATAGAGACCCGGCCTTCCTGCCAGAGATATTCTTCAGCCGTTCTAGAACCGCTGCCAAGCAGATTGCTGCCCGGTAATTCATCTACACCATAAGCGCCCGCCATACCTTCAGCATTTTGCCGGTTATAACAGGTATCCACGGTGGTATCGGCGTCACCATGGGCGATTGAGGCAATCTGATCGGTGAGCGACCCACTGTAACTGCCGGCATATTGCTGGCATCGGGTGGCTACATCGGCATATTCACAGCTCCCAATGGCGCCACTGGAACTGGTACCAATGCTGGGCCCGGCGCTTACTCCCACGCCGGCAAATACGTCCGGTGCAATACAGGCAGTCGTGTTGGCAAACGCCGCGCCGGAAGACAATCCCGCCACGTACACCTGGTTCTCATCAATGGCATAGCCGCTGTTAGTTTTCATCGACGACACCAGCGACAGGATATTGGCATAATCACCAGCGGTACGGGATTTTGCCCCTTGCCAGTAAGACCAGCAGCCAAAACCCGCCTTATTCATTGCATCTGGAACCGCTACCACCATTCCGTAACTCTCCGCAGCCTGTTCCAGGTTAGCGGAAAGATAAGCATCAATGGATTGTGTACAGCCGTGAAGTACGACTAACAGTGAGCGTCCCTGCCCTATTGGTGATAGCGAATCCGGGGTATAAACGTGTACTTTATTGAAATTACCTACTGCCACATTCTGTTGCCAGCTGCCCGCCTGAGCCGGTAAGGCCAGCGTGGCAGACAGCAGTGTCCCTGCTACCAGTAGTTTATTTTTAAATGTCATGTTACCACCTTCTTCTTATATGTGTTTACCAATGGTTAAATCATTGTTGATCATTTGTTAATCAAATCCTGTAGCACTTTCGTACTGTGCACAGAAGAAGTGGCAAGAGCAGGCTTCTGTGCTCAAAATAAGGACTAAAGTAGTAGATGACACTAACCAAAGTAGCAGACGTCGGATAACCCTGAATTGATTATCTTCAGTATAATGTTACTGGTTTGTAAATTATGTGCGGTACGGCTGAGCAATATGAATGCTTCCAACAAGATCACACTGACAATTGTTCTGATTTTCACTGCCGTGTTCAGTTTGCTGGCGGTCGCGATGTTCTATCAGGCGAGAGCTGATATCAGCGACGAAGGTAAAGCAGCGCTTCAGCTGGCTGAGACCCTGGCGCAAGCCAATCTGGACAGCGAGACGCTGACTCGTATCTTACAAAATAGCCGTCACCTCACTGTAATCGAACATCCCGAACTTTCTGCTCAGCAGCCACTTACCGGCCCGCTGGAAAAATGGCTGGCACCGCCGCCAACAAGCGCCACCATCCACGCAGCATCGGGCGAACCTATTACCGTTGTCGCTAATAGCGCGGCTGAATTTGACGAAATTAGCGCTACTCTGGCGAATGTATTTTTCATTTTCGTGATGGCTTTGTTACTGACGCTTTTTACCCTGCGTTATGCGGTAAATACCCGTCTCAAGCCGCTGGCCGAACTGTGTCAGGGCCTTGATTCGATTCAGTCGGGCCAGTTCAGGTTGTCGGCGGCGTCAACCGATATTGCCGAGATACACAGGTTGATAGAGCATTACAATAAGTTAATCAGCTCACTGGCCAGCAAGGAAACTCAGGTTGCCGGGTTACGTCAACGCTTGTCAGCGCTGCAGGAAAATGAACGTCGGCTGCTGGCAAGAGAGCTTCACGATAATCTTGGCCAGCTGATCACAGGCATTACGGTACAAACCTATATGCTTGAGCAGCAAAAACAAAACCCCGACTTTATAATTAAAGCCTGTGCCACTATTCAGCAACAGTGTGACGCCGTACATCAGGGAATGAAGGATTTAACTAACCAGCTTTATCCGGTCTTTTTGAACAAACTGGGGTTAACTACCTCTATCGCACAGATGATCCAGACCTGGCAAGACATTCATCAGATTGAGGTTAACTGGTTACCCGATGCTGCCACCCTTGCCAGTAACCTCAACCGAGACACCCAAATTTATCGCATCACGCAGGAAATATTTAACAATATTGCCAAGCACTCCCATGCCACTGAAGTGACCATAGGTTTAACCACCACTCGCAACGAACTGACTCTGTTTGTGCGCGATAATGGCCGGGGCTTTAGTCTGCAACAGGCAAAAAACGCCGGGCTGGGGCTGGAATCGATGCATGAGAGAGCCTCTTTGCTGGGCGGAACACTTAAACTCGACACCCATGCTAAAGGGACGACGGTTACCCTCGTGGCACCTTTGCAACTACAGGATGATCTCCACTATGAATATTCTGCTCGTTGACGACCACGCTGTAGTCCGCCAGGGCTACAGCGCGCTGCTTACCATGATGTTGCCTGATGCCGTTGTCAGCGAAGCCGAGAATGCGCAGCAAACGCTAAAAGCGTTGGCGGCGACAGACATTGACCTAGTCATTCTCGACATTAACCTGGAAAACGCCAGTGGCCTTAATCTGGCCGGCCGGCTGCTAAAACGCTGGCCACGGCTTAAGATCATCTTCTTCAGTATGTTTGACGAGCCCTCGGTAGTGAACCGTGCAATGCAGACCGGCGCCAAAGGGTATCTGAGCAAGCGCAGCAAGCCAGAGGTGATGGTTGAGGCGATTAAAGCCGTACTCAATGGTAAGCGCTATATCGAACACAACATTGCTATTCAACTGGCCACCCACCAGCTCAATGATGCAGACGACAGCTGCAAGCAGCTTACTCAGCGCGAGTTTGATGTGTTTTTAGGTATAGCTAAAGGCCTCGACCGGGCTCAGTTAGCTGACGAACTGAATGTCTCCAGTAAAACCGTTTCGAACACCCTCACCCAGTTAAAAGCCAAGTTACAAATCAGCACGCACGCAGAGCTTGTGCACCTGGCTATTGAGCAGGGCTACCTTAAAGTGGCTGTGTAACGTGCATCACAGGATAGTGAAATAAGACTCCAGCAGTTCAATAGCCTGGCGGGTTTTAACCGGCATCGTCGGATAATTGGCAACAACCGCGAACACCTGATAATCCGGTAACTGCCAGCCTGGAAGCAGTTCAACCAATTCACCACTGGCCAGATAGTGCTGTACTTCCTTTTGCGGTAACACCGCAAAGCCCAGACCATCCACGGTAAACTGAATAAGCGCCTGCATCGAATTGACGCTGAGCTTGGGGTGCGCCAGCAGATAACGCTCATCATCCGGTCCACTCAGCTCGTGTGCTGGCAAGTGATCGTAAACAATAAACGGATGTTCCTTTAATTGCTCCGGATGCGATAAGGACTCTGCGCTTAACGGATGAGACGAAGCAACGCATAAAACCTGTGACCAGGTGGCAAGCTGATAGGATTTAAACCCCTCTTTATCAACCGGCGTAAACCCCAACGCCAGATCGGCGCCGCTGGCAACGATATCGTCATAGCCCTCACCCAGGGTAACCGCTACGGAAATACGCTCTGAGCTCTGCAGTAGCTGCCGCAGCGGCTTACTCAACAATCCCCCGCCAAAGCCTTCGGGGGCGAGGATCCGCAGTTCACCGGAGGGTGAATGGAGCAAGGCGTCGATTTCCTGCTGCCCCTGTTGCGCGGTGGCAAGTAATTCCTGACTGGTGCGGTAGTATATCCGTCCGGCTTCAGTAAGGCTCAGATGACGGGAATTACGATTAACCAATTGCTGCCCGATATCTTCTTCCAGCTTACGCAACTGTTGGCTGATAGCCGACACGGTCATGTGTAACTGCCTGGCAGCCACACTCATATTGCCGCAGTCAGCAACGGTTAAAAACACTTTCAGGGCGCGGGTAAACTTAACGTTCATAGAAATTCATTTTTGCTAAAGACACCGTTTAATATTAGTCGATTGCAGATAACTGACTCCGATCTTATCCTAAATAACAATCATTCTCACTAAGATTTTCACTGTTGTATGCAATTAAACAAGATGTCCCTGGCACTTTGCTGTGCGTTCGTTTCCTCAGCTGTACTGGCTGTTTCTCCCGACAATGAAGAACTGGAAAAAATTGTGGTGACCGCTTCAGGCACCGCGCAAATGCTTAAAGAAGCGCCTGCCTCTATCAGTGTGCTCGATAAAGAAGACCTGAGTGAAAGGTTTTATCGGGACCTCACCGATGCCATGACTGATATTCCGGGCGTGATCGTCACCGGTGGCGGTGACAGAGAAGATATCAGCCTGCGAGGCATGGGTAGTCAGTACACCCTGATCCTGGTAGACGGTCAGCGACAGAGCTCACGTGAAACCCGGCCTAACAGCGACGGTCCGGGTGTTGAAGGCGCCTGGATCCCGCCGCTATCGGCAATTGAGCGCATTGAGGTAATCCGCGGGCCTATGTCTTCTTTGTATGGCTCAGATGCCATTGGTGGTGTAATCAATACCAAACCACGTTTTTTACGGCAGGTTCGCTTATCCCGGGTAAATTGGGCTTACAACTTTACGGCCGCTACACCCAGCGGGAAGAAGACAATATCGTTGATGGCTTTCGCGACCGCGACCATAAAAACATCAGTGCCAAACTGGCCTTTACGCCCAATGACAGTCACGAATTTGTGTTTGAAGCCACCCATACCCAGCAGGAGATTAACGCAACTCTGGGGAAAACCGTTGCACCGCTGGCCGAAGGCGAAGAATGCGGTCGTCGCGGCTGTCCGGCATCGAGTATGACTGAGTATGACCGCACTAACCTGTCGCTCAGTCACACCGGCTACTGGGGCTGGGCAACCTCGCAAACTTATGTCAAACAAGATGAGTTTGATAATGAATCCCGGCAAATGTACGTTAAAAACCTCGATGCCCAGACGATGTGGGCCGTTCCGATCAACGATTCCCTGAGCTTGAGTGCCGGCGGTGCTTATTTTGAGGAAGAGCTTAATGACCTGACCAGCAACCAGATTAGCGAGCTTTCACTGGTTGACGGTCACCAGTGGTCAGTGTTTGCCGAGGGCGAATGGAAAATCATTAAGGATTTCGCGATTACTACCGGTTTACGCTACGACGACGACCAGAACTATGGCGGCCAGTTAAGCCCCCGTTTATATGGGGTATGGCAAATCAGTTCAACAACCATTTTAAAAGGTGGTATATCCACAGGCTTCAGAGCGCCGAACCTGCGCCAGACCAATCCTTTCTGGGGACAAATCAGCCGCGGCGGCAATATTTATGGTAACCCGGATCTGGAAGCGGAATCATCGGTCAGCTATGAGCTCGGCTTGTATCAGGACTTTGGTAAGGACACCATGGTATCCGCCACAGTGTTTTATAACGAATTTGAAGATCGTATCACCCGAATTCAGTGCCCCACAGACCTATGTACCGACGGGCCTAATGACTTCGGCTCGGCCCCCACCACCTATATCAATATAGATGAGGCTATCACCCAGGGTTTTGAAATGAGTGCACAAGCTAAACTCACCAAAGCCATTGAGTTTAATGCCAACTATACCTATACCGACTCGGAGCAAAAAACCGGTCAGTACGCTGGCAGCCCGCTCAATCAACTGCCTAAACATCTGGTTCAAACCTCTCTGCGCTGGGCCATCAACGACATGACCAGCAGTTGGCTGCGAGTTCACTACCGTGGTGAAGAAAGCCAGCCCACCACCGGTCCGTCGCAGGACAGCTTGATTGCCCCCTCATATACGCTTGCAGACGTTGGCTTAAACTACGGTTTAACCAATGATATAAAACTCGGTGCCGGTATTTATAACCTGCTGGATAAAGACATTGGCATGGAAGAGTACGGCTACGTGGAAGATGGGCGCCGTTACTGGCTGTCTCTGGCCTGGTCTTATTAAGGGCTTTAGTAAAACTGCCTGCGCCAATTTATGCTGAGCGCAGGCAGCGCCTGGCTCTGTTATGTCATTAGCCGAATTAATGCGTTAACCAACTCAATTGCAATTGATTCTCAATACCATTTAGATTAAGGTTTTGATTTTCGTCTTGCAGAGCAACCAGGATATTATTTCAGGAGATTTACGTTGTTAAAAGATCCCCCCTGCTTATTGCCGCGTTACGGCAAGAAAAGCCGCCCCAACACTTTGCTGAATAAGCTTTACCGGCTGGCCCTGCCACTAGGGTTGCCGCTTGGGATGCTTAGCACGGCCATGACAGCCAAGGCCGATGAGCTTGAAATCACATTACCCAACTTGAATGTAGCCGAATACCACGCCCCTTACGTTGCCGCGTGGCTGGCCGACGAGCGTGGTAAGCGCGTAGTGGATATTGCCGTATGGTACGACACCGACATGGCCAATAACGAAGGCGAAAAATGGCTGAAGGACTTACGTATGTGGTGGCGGCGCAGCGGTCGCAGTGCCAGCATGCCAATTGATGGTGTGAGTGGCGCTACCCGCCGGCCGGGCACCTCGACCATCGCGCTCGACGGTCGTTTCAACGACGTTGCCGCCGGCGATTATTTTATCTGGGTTGAAGCCGCACGCGAACTCGGCGGCCGTGAAACCCTTAAAATCCCGGTATCACTTCCGGTAAAACAAACAGTTAATACCCGTGCTGAAGGTCAGCACGAACTTTCTTCGATAACCTTACACATGGAGCCTGCACAATGAAGAAATCACTATTAATCGGTGCCACAGCCCTGGCCCTGACGCTGGCCAGCCCGTTCTCTCAGGCTCACCGCGTGTGGATCAAACCTTCTACCACTTCTGTTTCCGGTGACAGCGAATGGATCACCTTCGATGTGGCCGTGGCTAACGGTATTTTTCATCCGGATCATTTTGCTTATCCGGCAGAGCGCTTATCTGTCGTCTCACCCAGTGGAAATCCGGTAGACATTCAAAACCAGCAAAAGCTCCGCTACCGCAGTGTATTTGATGTAGAGCTGACAGAGAGCGGCACCTACAAGGTGTTTAATGCCTCACAGTCTCTGGTAGCGTTCTGGAAAGACGAAGACGGCGAGCGTCACTTCTGGCCGGGACGTGGTAAAACGGGCACCGTGGAAGAGTTTTACCAAGCAGTACCGCAGGATGCCGATGACCTGAACGTAATGGAAACCGCTAATCGCATAGAGACCTATGTGACACTAGGTGCCCCAACGGCCGACAACAATAAGCTAACCGGCAAAGGCCTTGAGCTTAAAGCATTAACCCACCCCAACGATGCTTACACCGGTGAGCCAGTTGATTTTCAGTTCTTTATGAGTGGCGATAAAGCTCAAGGTACCAAAGTCATTGTGGTCAAAGACGGTGAAAAGTACCGTGATACTGCCGGAGGTGTAGAAGTGACGGCCGACAAAGAAGGCAAAATCAGCCTGCAATTTGATGAGCCTGGCATGTACTGGCTGGAAGCTGAGTACGAAGACGACAAAGCCAAAGCGCCAGCGAAAAAGCGCCGCGCCAGCTACGTCCTCGTATTTGAAGTCCTGCCTCTATAAAAATAATGGGGTCAGAGTCCATTATTTTTAAATGGCCGGCCCTTTTTCGCGGTTTTGAGCTTAGTGTTAGTTATTGATTCAATCTGACGTATAAAATCCGAATCGCCTAACACTAATTCACGCTGTGAACAGTTGCGAATTTCCGCTAATAAATCAGCCTCCAAGGGTTGCTCAAATAATGACTGATACGCTAAGAGTCGCGAATCTTTCGTCTTTCCTAATGACATATACACCGGATGCGCAGTGTATAACGATGAACTTTTACCCAAACCATTCATAGCAAAACTTGACCACTTATACCGGTTAGGGCTCTCCACCATATTCGCCCGCACCGGATTCAATTCGATATATTGCTGTAGTCGAAGCAAATAAGCTTCGGAATTGACCAGTGACGATCTAAATCGTCCCTCCCACAAGGTCCCTGTGCGCTGATACTTGTGATTAAAAAACCTCACGTACACCCGGCCAAGAGACTGCATCATCTTACTAATTCCCTGATTGTCGAGTCGGGGAGTACAGAGCAGATGTACATGATTAGTCATCAGCACCCAGGCGTGTATATCCACCTCAAACTTACCGGAGTACTGTTTGAGCCAGCCAATGTAAGCGATAAAGTCTTTCTCATCATAAAAACACGGGCTTCTGTTGTTGCCGCGCTGAATAACATGTTGAGAAACACCTTGCGGCGCAATGCGTTGATGTCTTGCCATTGTTCTGCCATCTTGATGGGCCTTCTGATATCTTATTCAGCAACCAGACAACAACAATCCTGTACCCGGCAAAACAGTTCGTCAGAACAGTCCACCGGGTTATATTTTCTAAGTTTTTTTACGATATCTAATCGAAGGGTGGCTGCGGCTGGGGTCGAATAAAGTACTCTGACCCCATTATTTTTCACCAGGTGTAGGTAGCGCTCAGCATATAATTACGTGGTCTGCCCGGAAAATAACGATCACCGCCAAACGAGGTAAAATCGGCGCGCTCGGCGTAAGCGGTATCCAGCAGGTTATTCACTCTGGCAAACAGGGTGAGTTCTGGCGTTAACTGCCAGGATGAACGCAAATTCACTAACTCATGGCCTTCGTACTCGTGCAGATTCTCCGGGTCGGTGTAGTACTCGCCAACGTGGTTTAATTCCAGTTCGGCGCGCACTTGCGGCGTGAAGTTATAGCCTATTCGCACATCGGCAATGGTGTTGGGCGCAGTGTCAATGTCGTTACCATTTATATTAACGCCACCGAGTTCCTGATTATAGCGGTAAGTGTGGCTTGCCATGGTTGCCGCCAATGCAATATCCAGGCGCTGACTGGCTTGCCAGCGCAACTCCAGCTCCACTCCGGTATGTCGTGACTGTCCGTCATTAACGTTAAAGAAGTTACTGTCGCGGAAAATAAAGTTGTCTTTATCCATGTAATAGGCAGCAATGGTATAGCTTAAGCCGGGGTAATTGCCTTTTACGCCAAACTCCACGTTACGCGCTTCTTCCGAGTTGAGATCGGCAACCTCCTGAGCACGCTGCAAACGATACAGTTCGGTGGCCTGAGGCGCGCGATAGCCTAGTGAATAGTTAGCATAAAACTGCGTAGTTTCAGAATAGAGATAGGTGGCACCCAATTTTGGTGAGGCATTAGTGAAGTTATTTTTACTGCTTGGTGGTCGCGAGTACCGGCAGCCGCCCATACCGCAGGCAGTGCCATCTTCGCGTAAGCGCCCCGAATTCATATTATTGGTATAGTCATAATGCATATATTCGTAGCGTAGTCCTGCACTCAGTAACCAGTTGTCATTGCGCCACTCCAGCTCACTGAACGCTGCAATCAATGACGCATCTGCATCGTAATCATAATGTTTACCCGCCGGAATGGTGGCAACCAGAAACGCCGAGCCGGTGGTGGGCTGTTCCTGATATTGCAACAGGCTCCCTTCGCTAAGCTCAGCATCAATACCAGTATTTAGGGTCAGACTACCAGACACCTTGTGCGACCATAAACTTTGCACACCCACACCACTCTGGCTGTTTTCTTCGGTAGGTTGCCCGGGCAGAAAGTGCATTAGGAACTCCATGTCCTGGTCGCGAATATAGGGCGTTACCGAAAGCGTATCGCCGCCCTCTAACTGCCACAGTGCTTTGGACCACAGGCGCAACGAGCTGGCGTTACGAAAGGCTTCCGGGTTTTCGTTTCCCTGCGCAAGCTGAGCGTCTTTATAAGCATCGGTACCGGTGATGTAGCCAGCGGTTTCCTGCTCCAGATTGGTATAGGTCAGGCCGGTTGTCAGGGTTAATGACGAAAATGCATGTTCATGACGCAGGTTAAACTTTTCCTGATCCAGTCCCTCGGCCACCCGATAACCGTTGTCCCGGGTTACGCTGGCATTAATCCCTACGCCGCCATCGCCGTAGTGATAACCACTGCGCAGCTTCACCCGGTTGTACCCGTAAGAACCATAGTCATATCCGAGCAAACCGCCGCCCTGAGTGGTATCCGGTGTAATGACATTAATTACACCGTGTACCGCATTGGATCCATACAAGGCCGACCCCGGGCCTTTGAGTACCTCTACCCGCTCAGCCATTTCAGAATGCGCTTCGAACAATTCGTTGATGTTACAAAAACCGGCAGCGCGCAGGGGAATGCCATCTTCTGCAGTTAACAGGCCACCACAGGCTCCTGCTCCACTAAATACCTGCGAACGCAAGGCTGGCAGGTATTCCTGTCCGTTACCTCGCTGTACCTGAGCACCGGCAATAAATTTAAGCACTTCCTCAATATGCGTAGGCGAAACAAGATTAATATCCTGCTGGCCAACGGCGCTGATGATGACTGGAGCATCGCTGTCGTCAGCGCCATGCCGGGAACCCGTGGTGGTGATCCGCTCGATATCTGCAGGCAACTGCACTTGTGCAGTTTGCGCACTGGCGTTAAACGTACCGCTGATGGCACAGGACAGGATGGTTAATGCAGGCAACCAGCCTTTTTGAGGTAACTTGGTCATGGCTTACCTTTTATTTTGATTAATGAAATGCGGCCCGGGTTGAGCCAGCGGTCATGATAGACCTTCATCATCATTAAGAAAACCAATTAAGCCGGTACTTTGCGGTCTGTTCAACTAGTACTTTATACCCGTTACATACTCTGGATACTGTATTCAACCAGATTTATTTGCCCGCCGGCAACCACCGGCTGATAGCTCGGTAAATGGCAAACACAATGGCCAGTCCTGAGGCGGCCAGAGACAATAACAATAAAGCATGAATAAACAAGCTGCTCCAGTGACTGTGATCGTGCCCATCATGAGCCTGCACAGTGTGGCTTATGGTTAACAGCCAGATAATAAACCAACGCCAATCAACCCGTTGCATAATCATCTCCTGAGTTAATGGCGGCTGGCATTGAAATCACCGAACGCCGCCCTGGCCTGCTGAGCAGCCGCTTCCTGATAACTTACCGCAGCAATCAGATCGGCAACGCGACGTTGCATGGCCATCTGGTAATCCAGCAGTCCCAGGGCCCCGTAGGCGTCGCAAATCAATGTCGACAGGGCGAAAACTTTGTCTAGCAGTTGCCGGTTCTGACCTTCCTCTACCTCCAGCAAAATCGCGGTGATATCGAACGCGCAACCTAAGTAGGGAATACATTCACGATACTCACCGTCGTAAAACAGGGTCGTGCCCTGAAACTCATCACGGGCTAAAAAATTAACCGCCTCCAGTGGATGGCTATAAACCCAGTCGGCGTGTTTGGTACATAAAAAAGAAATTTCCATTGGCATGTCCTCCTGACTTAAACATACGCCATTTCAGATTAATTGCAAATGATAATCGTTTGCATTAGCATAAGGTTACGTTCAGTGGACTAAAATGGTAGTTGCTATGACACAACACATTGCCAAAACGCTCGTGACATCGGCCAATTTAAAGCAACAAATCAGAACGGCATGTTACCCGGATGATCCACAGTTGCTTGAGCGCTATATAAACTTAGCCCTCGACAGTGCAAACACTGCCGGGGCGTCGTCCGAGAAAATTCGTATCCTGCTGGACTGTGCGGCGCTTTTACTCGAGACCGCCTGCGATCAAAAGGTCGTACTAAGCTGGCGCTATCAGTGTCTCGACCAGATTTACCGGCCGCTGCTGGCGGCCGAAAAGCAAAGTAATACAGCCGGTGATCACCATCGCGTGAGGCAGTTTAGTCATCTGTTTACTCACCTCACGCCGACATTTTTTAACTAAGGACCTCAATTATGACCACCTCTACCGAAACACGAATCGAGCAAGACAGCATGGGCGAACTGGAAGTCCCTGCAGAAGCTTTATATGGCGCGCAAACCCAGCGGGCAGTCAATAATTTTCCGGTCAGTGGCCAGTCTATGCCAGAGGCTTTTATCAAAGCATTAATCACGGTAAAAAAAGCCGCAGCTCAGGCCAATGTTGAATTAGATACGCTGGACAGCGACACAGGTGAAGCGATTTGTCAGGCCTGCGACCAATTGCTCAACGAGCCGCAACTCATGGCACACTTCCCAGTCGACATATTTCAGACCGGTTCAGGCACCAGTACCAACATGAACGCCAATGAAGTGATTGCCAGGCTGGCCAGTCAGCAATCCGGCCTGTCTGTTCACCCCAATGATCACGTTAATTACGGTCAGAGCAGTAACGACATTATCCCCACCACTATTCATGTGAGTGCCGCCATCGCTTTGAAGAAGGAACTTTTACCTTCACTCAGCCATCTGTACCGCGTGATTGGTGACAAGGCCAGTGAGCTACAAGATGTCTGTAAAACCGGTCGGACCCATCTTATGGATGCCATGCCGATACGCATGGATCAGAGTTTATCCGGCTGGCAGGCACAAATAGGCCAGCAGATTAAAGCATTGAATGACCACCAGCCGGCGATTCAGACACTAGCACTTGGGGGGACGGCGGTTGGCACCGGCATTAATGCTCACCCCGACTTTTCAGTGAGATTTAATGAGATGCTCACTGCGCTTAGTGGCATCCCTTTTCAGCCAGCGGATAACTTTTTCGCATTGATCGCCTCGCAGGATACCGCGGTTACCTTATCTGGTTTGCTGAAATCAACTGCTGTGAGTTTAATGAAAATCAGCAATGACTTACGCTGGATGAACTCAGGGCCGCTGGCAGGGCTCGGCGAAATCGCCCTGCCTGCTCTGCAACCCGGCTCCTCAATTATGCCGGGTAAGGTAAATCCGGTTATCCCGGAAGCCGTGGCGATGGCTTCTGCACAGGTGATAGGTAACGATGCTGCCATTACGGTTGGCGGTCAGTCAGGCAACTTTGAGTTAAATGTTATGCTGCCAATGATTGCCAGCAATCTGTTAAGTAGCTTTACGCTAATGGCCAATAGCGCTTCGTTACTGGCAGACAGCGCCATCAGCGGCTTTGAGGTATTAAACGAGAACCTGGAAGCTGCTTTGGATAAAAACCCGATACTGGTCACGGCGCTTAACCCCATCATCGGCTACAACAAAGCTGCCGAAATTGCTAAGCGAGCCTACACAGAGAAGCGGCCTATTGTCGACGTAGCCGACGAAATGACCGACCTGTCCCGGCAAGAATTAACCGAGTTACTCGACCCGAGAAAGCTGACCGGTAACAGCCAGTAACATTGGCGGGAAACCAGTCAATGATGTTCGCTCTGGCCATCCTTACAGAACGGCGTTAAACAGCTCAAGCCGTGGCGGGCCCGCGTAAAAATGGAGGCTCTGACCTGCTCCGGCATGGGCTTTTTTAAACTCGTCAGATTTCACCCAGTTGTCAAAACTGGCTCTGCTTGCCCAGCAAACATGGGTCGAAAACAAGGTGTGATCCTCAAAAGTCTCGCCTTGCAGTAAATGGAACGACTCAAATCCCGGAACTTTATCCAGGAAGCTTTCCCGCTGTCGCCACATATCGATAAAGGCTGTTTCACTGCCCGGCTTCACCTTAAAACGATTCATTGCAATAAACATCTGACTGTCCTTTTCAATAAAAGTGATTAACTCTCGTGACCTTTAGCCTTCAGCGCATCGTTTTCTGGCTGCGAACCAGCATCCAGAAACCCATCGATAACCGTTTGTTCGTGCTCGGTAAATGCGCTGTTGAAATTGTCCGGATGGACGGGAATAGCCCGGCGTAATGGTGGCGCTATGCGTTCATTAGCGCGCGCCAGTTGCCGGGTAAATTGGGCTGGTGAGATACGGTTATAAGTGAAGACGCCAGGTTTACCGCTACCGGTTGTAGGCGTTAGCAAATCATCATGCTCTAACAAAAATGCATGTTTAAACACCGCCTGGGATTTTCTGAAGTCGGCGTTGGTGCTGCGCAGCAGTGCGGCCTCTGGCAGCGCTTTGATTCGAACTGTACCGTTGTTTTTCTGCCAGGTAACACCACAAACACTAATAACCAGTGCAGTATTTTGCGCTGCGGTGATTGCTCGGGCGAAGGGAGAGTCCGGCGGCAGCCTGTCCAGCGTTTCAACAACATTAGCCAGGGAATCCGGCGATAGCTTTTCAAGGGTCACCACCCCACTGTTGGCGGTATAAGTCAACTTAAGGGTATTTTCCAGATAATACACCTCACCGGTATCCTGCCAGATTGAGCCGCTAAGCTGCTCTGATTGGCTAACATCGGTTTTCTTCGCGGCGTTGTTGAAACGTTTTAAAAGCCCGGGTAACACTGCCATCTTCTCAAAAAGTGAACCTGAAACTGATACGGCAAGAGCAGAAAACTGGTTTATTCCAAACGCCTTCTCAGGTGGCTAGTAGTGCGGTCGGCTCCAGATAAACGCCATCACAGCACATAGCGTAATGCCCTGGATGATAAGAAGCGTCGGGCGCAGTTCCATTAATATTGAGAGGGTATAAACCACTACCACCGATGCCGTTGCGGCGTATTTAGCAGCGAGGCTTATTGCACCGCTACGTTGCCAGTCTGCTATGGCCGGGCCGAATACGCGGTGATTAACTAACCAGTCATGGGCGCGATTAGAGGAGCGGGCGAAACAGTAGGCCGCAAGCAACATAAAAGGCACCGTTGGCAATAAAGGCAATACCGCGCCAATCCCGCCCAGCACTACGCAGGACACACCCAGTAATAACCAGACAGGACGCATCACTGACGAGCGGGAAGGATTACAATATCTTGGCTCATTCACATTTATACCTTACCTTTTCCAAAGCTTACCAGGGTGTTCGCTTAGCAGTTTACAAACCGAGGGGGATCGTCTCGGTACTTACCTGAAGCTTAGCAGCCACGCGATATTCTGCCAGTGCTATAACAAGCTGATATTCAGACGAATATCATTACACAGTCAGGCTAATCCTGATGCGTCAACAGGCAGTTATTAACCGTTGTGCTACAGACGCAGGATGACATTGTTTGGTTTGTGAGGATGTGGTCAGCGACAGGCGAGACACGGACTGAGCCGCTACTATAAATGTATATGAACCGCGGTAAATATTCGCCGTTCTTGAGCTAATCGCCCTATATCAGGGCGATTAGCCTCGATGGGTTAGTTAACGATAAACGCGCCCTTCATGATAGCAAAGTGGCCAGGGAATGAACAAAAGAAGGTATAGTCCTCACCGGCACTTAAACTCGCAACATCTACCATAATGGTATCCTGCTCGCCGCCGCCAATAATTTTGGTGGCCGCGATAATACGCTCATCGCCCGGTGGCAGGTAATTGTTATCCGGACCTGCTTTCAGGGCGCCGTTAACGATTTCCTGGGCATCGGCAGTGGTCGATAAAACCCAGTTATGGCCCATGTATTTCTTGTCCAGTTGTCCGGTATGCTCTAGCGTTACCTCAAAGGTATCGCACGAGGCAGGCACAGACATTTCTTTCATATTGAACTGCATCATATCGTTACTTTCGATAGTTACAGCGCACTCATCAGCCAGGGTAAAACTGCTAAAGGCTATTAACAAAAACGCTAAACACTTTTTCATAGACATACTCTCATCTGTTAAATGAGTATATATGTACCACCCGGCATAACGGATTAACATTATCCCTTAAGCCGCATCTGTACTACTTATGAACTACTGCCTGATTAGTATTTGCCGCCAGTACTACGCCCTAGTAGATATCGCGATGATAACGCTGTTCATCAATAAGCTGCATTAATGCGTCTTCACCGAATATGTTAGTGAGCGTTTGATGCACTGCCTGCCCCATCCCCTGATGGCTGCCACACACATAAATATGCGCTCCCCGAGCGACTATGTTGTGCAGTTCACCGGCTGCTGTTACCATGACATCCTGTACATATTGGCCGGGCTCGCCTTGCGAATAGGCCTGCTGAATTTTAAGCCGGGCAAAACCCGCTTGCCACGCCTCAATAGCGGCAGGGATAACATTGTCCAGTTGTGGCGACTGCTCACCATAAATTAACCAGATGTCGGCGTTACAGTTAGCATAATACCGTTTTGCCAGTTGTGCCCGAATGCCCGCCAGGCCACTACCCGCGCCAATGAGCACCAGCGGTACATCAAGATGCGCAATATGGCACAGAGGATTGTCCTTCACGTAGGCACAAAAGGGCTCTTCACTGCCCGCATAAGTTGTCAGCCAGCCGGAGCCGATACCTGGCGCGCCATCCGGGCGATACTGTTTTCTGACAATCAGTTTCAGCTGCCCTTCCTCAGGTACCGATGCAATGCTGTAACTGCGCAGAGGTAGCAAGGGCATCTTTAAAATCTGTTGCTCTTTGTTCCCAGCCCCGGATAAATCCGTCAGTTCGCGGGTTTGCAATACAAGTTCAAGGGGGGTTGGCGTGCCCTTAACAGCAATGACCGTATCCGGGTTAAGCTCATGCTTTTCAAGCCATTCAGCAATGGCCGTATTAGCGTTATGGGGCTGAATGTCGAGAATGTCACCGGCCTGCCAGGCGGGCATAGCCTGATCGGCATCCAGTGTCACCATAAAGAGTTCCCGGCCATCTGCACTGTTTAGTTGCTGTTGCTCAGTGACCCGCCAGGTACTAGCTGTAAGAGGGCTTTCCGCACTCTGAGAAGCGTCTCCCGGCAGGGGCTGCGACTGTGCCCGGTCGATTTTTTCAAGCTCAGCGATGGCCGTGGCACCAGATTGTTGAAGGGCATCATCGAGTTGCTCGCCAAAGGCACAAAACGCCGGGTACTGACTATCACCCAGAGCGATTACCCGGTAAGAAAGGGATTGCAGTAATGCAGTATTGTGCTGTTTATTATGTTGCTGAAGCGCCCGGTAAAAACGTCGGCCGTTATCGGGTGGCTCGCCGTCACCATAGGTACTAACCACAAACAGTGCATCGCTTGCTTTTCGCAAAGTATCAATGGCCAGATCGTTCAGCGCGATGACTTTCGCCGGGTGGTCTGCGCCCTGCAATTCAGCCTGATATTCGGCCAGTTGTTTTGCCGTGCCGGTTTGGCTGGCGTAAGCCACAATAAACGCACCGGTAGTGACATGCCGCCGCTCTCGTTGCCGGGCATAATGGCTAACAATGATAAAGCCTACCCATGCACAATAAGCCAGGCAAAGGGCAATAGCCAGCCACAGTCGTTGGTTATCTGTCATTCAAACTGCCCCCGCCGACATTAATGGATAAAGACCAGAGCGATGACCACCGGGATCAATAACCCCAGCGCGGTAACGGGCCAGGTAGACTGCTTGTGAGACGCCTGTTTTACCAGTAACCATAGTCCGGTCAGGGTAAACACAATCATGGCAATGGCTATTACATCGATAAACACAAACCACACCGGCCCGGTATTACGGCCCTTGTGTAAATCATTAAAATAAGCAATCCAACCGCGCTCTGTGCCTTCATATAGCAGCGACGCATCATCCACGTTGATGGCTAGCCAGCGATCGGCACCGGGCCCCGGCCAGGCCAGGTAAAACTCCATGCCATCAAATTCGCCGGCCACATCAGCCGGAACACTAATATTGTGTTCACTGGCCAGCCACTGGCGAACCGGTTGTGGCGCAGGCATTTCTGCAAGGGGTAAGTCCTGTAAGTGCATTAACACATTAGCGGGCACTTCACTTTCAATAGTGGTAACGGAGATCGATGCAGGGATCACGGCGGCGTGATTAAGCGTAATACCGGTAACAGCAAATAGCAGCATGCCAACCATCGAAACGGCAGCACTGCTCCAGTGCCATTGACGGGCCGTGCCCAGTGAAAATCGCATAACGAAATACCCTTATCGTTGCTATGCAGTGAGTGCTGTGAACCCATAGGAAGCAGGAATATCCTGGCTGTCAGGGCACCTTTTGCGGAAAAGGTAAATGATAACCATTTTTATTTAGCCGTCAACACGCATGTACTACACTGGTCTCGGGAATCAGGGGTTTAAACTTTATGAGGGCTGTAAAACTGAGAGTGGGGAGTAAAACAAACCAGGGTTATGCTACCGCGGATGCTGGCTGATTAGGCATCCACGGCATCAATTGAAGTATTCAGGCAGGGCCAAACTGGTCGTTGAGGTAACCAATAATTTGCCTGGATTCGTAAAGCCACTCTTCCCGGCCATCGCTGTGCTGAATACGTAAACAAGGCACCTGCACTTTGCCGCCGCCCTGGATCAGTTCTTCACGATAAGGTGATCCCTGCACGGCGCTGCGCTTCTCAATGGGTACGCGCAATTTATGAATGGCACGGCGGGTTTTGACACAAAACGGACAGGCAAAAAAGTGATACAGGGTCATCCCCTCGGCAGCCTGAGCAACCTTTTGCTGTGCTTCCGGGGTGCGCTTCACCCGACTCCAGCGGGTTAATACATCAACGGATACAATAACCAGACCCAGCGCGTTGCGAACAAGTTTTACAATCATTAACTGAATGTCCTTGGGTTGAAAAAAGAACGCAGTATAGTCTTTTTATCCGTTAAGAAAAAACCGTGTGACGAGAAATAGCGTGGATTAATCCCGTGAACAATTCATCTGTAGTAAGTGGGTCGACAAGATGGCGATTTAAACAGGTATGAGCGTTCAGCTTAACTCTGTCGGGGATGTTATTGAATTCGTTACACGCATTCACCGGCGGTATAATATTTTCCAGCACATCATCAATCAGCAGACAGGCATGTGCCAGCACAATTCTGCGCCCGCCCGGGGCGGTCAGCACGCGCTGCGCCGTGCCTACAATTTTCTGTCCGTTAATATTCAGGTTATAGTCGCCATCACAATAAGCATACTCGGTAGCATGAATGTCGGCATTGATGTTCAGAGCGGCAAAAAACGCCAGCAAACTATCACAAAGCCGCTGATAAGCGCCGTTAACCGAATATGACTGCGTTGCGGTTAAGGTGTACATGTGAGCAATATTCACCATGGCCGGGCTTTGTGGCACCGGTGAACCGCCTGAGCGGCGCTGCAGAATGCCCCAACCCCGTTGAGCCAGCCACTCACTTAACGGCTCGGTAACTTGCCATTTTCTGCCTGCCGGTAAAACGATGGCCGGCGATGTACAGCGCCACAACAATAAAGCCTGGCTAAAGGCGCCCTGCTTGACCTGTTCCAGCAGCATTTGTTCTTTTTCCATCGCCCTAACACAGGTAGTGGCCGGTAACCGAACTACCCGGTGCTTTTGTTTTTCGCTCATCTGCGTTGCAATTAACCGTGAATACCCTGGCCAAATCACACCACAATCTACAGGCGCTGGCCAGCAGAATCAGGTTAGCCGTGCGACCCTCATACAAAAGTAACTGTGCAGCTAGCGCTGCGAGCTGCCAAACAGCGCTTTCATCTGATTAGCCAGCTCAACAAACTTCTCTTTAATAGTTCGTTTGAGTCCAATATCCACGCCGCCCATCAGCACAATGCCTTCCACGGTGATAGTTGGAGCCTGCCGATCAGCAATCGACGGGGCTTTATTATCGAGGCCACCCATCAAACAAAATGCTTTGGTCACGACATTAACGTTTTCCGGGACCTTGATGTCTATCCCGCCCATAATACACAGGGTTTTAATGGTGACATTCGGCGTAGTAAATTCGGCATCGGTAAAGTCGATATCGGAGCCGCCCATGATATTAAGCACACGAATTTCGGCTGGCACTTTCCAGCGCCCTGAGCGATCCGAACCGCCCATAATGTTGATCACCGTTTCGTTGTCCGGCACATCACCGGCACTGTAATTAATATTGAGCTTTTTTTCTTTTTCGCGGGTGTAATCACCGTCGACCTGCATGGTGAGATCAGCCGCGAGATCGGCTATTTCCTGATGGTCCTGGCTGGCCATCGCTTTATCCAGCCGGCGTTCAAACGCATCGGCCGAAATCACTCCATGACTGTAGTGATAAATCAGCTTATCGATGACTTCTTCCCTGACCTGTTCGATAGGACGATCTTCAAGTTTAACCATGACGGAGGCTCCCTGTATTATTCAATGCCTTTTAAACTGCGTACTTTGAAGCAATTGCCGCGCCAGATAATAAGTCATTATTTATCAAAAACTTAGAATAAACAGCATTACACTGAATAAACCTTATCCACTAAGTGTTGGTCAATTAGACTGCTTAGTGGTCTGTCTGGCAAACCGTCCATAAGGCATGTCGATTAACCGTTAAATCTGCTACATTACGGTGTTTTACGCAGAACTCTTAATCAACAATAATGCTTATGCCTTCAATTTCTTTCCCTGATAATGCACTTCGCGCCGTGTTTTTTGCCTTGGTACTGGCTGCCACTGGCTGTAGCAGCACGCCATCAACCACCGACAGTGAAGTTACCGTCACCGAAGCAGACACCTTCAATGAGATTGCACCGGTTGTTGCAAATCTTAATAACCAGTACGGTGCCGAAAACGTCCTTATCGTTGCCGACATTGATAATACTCTGCTGACCAGTGCCACCGATCTGGGCGGCGATATCTGGTACCAGTGGCAACGCGGTAAACTGGCAGTTAAGCCGACGCCGGAACAAAAGGTGAGCTGCCTGTTTGAAGATACTATCAGTCTGCTCTACGAACTGGCGCCAATGAATCTCACCGAACCCCAGGTCCCGACGTTACTCAACAATTGGCAGGAAGCCGGCAATACCCTGCTGTTACTCACTTCCCGCGCGCCGAAAAATCGCCCGGCAACTGAGCGCGAACTGTTGCGCCATGGCATTGATGTTAGCCAGGCAGCGCTTATGCCTGTGGATAACGCTAATCCGGTTTACCGTGAAAAGCTTGAGCGTGAAATGAGCTACAGCCGCGGCCTGATGATGACCACAGGTATGAACAAGGGCACCATGCTGGAGTGGATCTTAAACACCACCGAACGCCAGTTCGACGCCATCGTTTTTGTTGACGACTCGCATACCAATATCGAAAACATGGATAACACCTGGCGGCAACGCAACACCGATATGCGAATTTTTCATTACACCCATGTAGAAGCCGAGCGCAAAAAACTACAGGGGCAGGTACTTACAGAGGTGCAGGCAGAGCGGATGGCCAACGAATATGCGAAGTTAATCGCCACACTCAATAGCATTTTCCCGGCTCGTCAGAATGATGGGCAATGCCTGGGTCAGTAGGCAATATACCAAAAACCCGGCTGTTAGCCGCGTGTAGTTAAAATCTAACTACAGCATATCAATAAGTTAAGTTATTTCAATCACTTTTGTGTGACACTGAGTGCCTCATGTTGTGTGACACCATTGCTAAACAATCTAACAATTATTATGGATATTCCTATATTTAGTCCTAAACTAATCTGATAAGGTAAAGATAAATGAAGTCAAAGCATTACGACCTTTCTGCATAGAATGCGTAGTGAGGTTTGAAAGGGAATTCAAATGATTGCTCAGCTGTTTCAGCGATTAGAAGAGAAATATAGCCAATACCGCTATTACTCAATTACAAAACTAGTCTGTATTCTAGTTGTATTCATAGGTAGGATCTTAAGAAAATTAATGCTTGAATGCATGTCTCAAATTTGATC
>JAAFAI010000014.1 GCA_018222405.1 Gammaproteobacteria bacterium
AAAATGTGCTCAAGAGACTGGGCTGTAGTGGGCAAACTTTAATGCGGATTAGTATTACCAGACTCCTGATACAACTGAGATTCGCCCTTATAATCGATAGACACAGAATCAGGTAATTCAGTTTCTACAATATTTTCCAGATACGCCAGCGCTTCGCCCAATGAGTAATCACCCGCCAGGTTGGCCGAGATGGTAACCGAGCGCATACGGTTGTAGCGATTGAGCTGCGCCGAGGTGGCCTGCTCTTTGAAGGAAAGCAGGTTATCCAGCGGGATCAGCTTGCCGGTGTAACCGGAACGAACGTAGAGGTTTTCAATACTGTTGGGGCTTCTGAATTCAGACTCTACCCCTTCCATAATCACATCGTATTCTTCACCTCGGTCGAGGAAAGTAGAAACGCGGCGCTGGCCCAGCATGGTTTCCAGCGTGCGGCCCACATCACTGATTGAAACACCCAGATCAGCGGCGCGGTCGCGGTCTATCTCTATCAATAATTGCGGCGAGGTCGATTTATAATCGGAGTCAATGCGAACCAGCTTAGGATTCTCCGAGGCTTTTTCGATCAGGATATCGCGCCACTCAGCGAGGTTTTCGTATGTATCGCCCTGCAACACAAATTGTACCGGCCGGTTGAAACCGCCACCGCCGATACCTGAGCGCATAATCGCAAAGGCACGCACATCCGGGATCACGTTCAGCCGTTCGCTGATTTCATCCATGATTTCAAAGGAGCTGCGATCCCGCTCTTCCCAGGGCACAACGCCCACCACCACAATACCAGCCCGGCCACCCCAGCCCGGTGCGCGCACCAGTACGCGGTCGAGTTCACCGGCGTCACGGTATTCCATCACAATATCTTCGACTTGTTTGAGGTTACGTGAATTACTTTCAAAACTTGCGCCTTCCTGCGACTGCATGATGATAAAGAAGTTACTGCGGTCTTCCTTTGGTGTGAATTCAGCCGGAATTCGTTGCTGCAACTGATAAATTAAGGCCACTGCCACGGCCAGTAGCAACATCATCATGATGGGCTGGTGAATGGTTTTCCCGAGGCTGTTAAAGTAACCGCCTTCCAGTTTTTTGAAGCTGTTATCCAGCCAGTTGCCAAACCCGGAGCGTTCACTTTTCTTCAGCAGGATAGAGCCCAGCATGGGTGAAAGGGTAAGGGCCGTAACGCTAGAGAAAGCCACAGCCGCGGCGATGGCCAGGGCAAACTCGGTAAACAGGCGGCCTACGTTTCCTTCCAGGAACACCAACGGCACAAACACCGAAATCAATACCAGCGTAGTAGCGACAACCGCAAAGCCAACTTCCCGGGTACCACGATATGCCGCCAGAATGGCCGGTTCACCCATTTCGATACGACGGTGAATGTTTTCCAGCACAACGATGGCGTCATCCACCACCAGACCTATCGCCAGTACCATGGCCAGCAAGGTCAGCAGGTTAATGGAGAAACCCAGCGCCAGCATCACGATAAATGCCGCAATCAGGGAAACCGGCACTGTAACGGCGGGGATCAGCGTAGCGCTCACATTACCCAGGAATAAATAAATCACCACGACCACCAGCAACATGGCAATGCCGAGAGTGTTGTATACCTCTGAGATAGACTGCTCGATAAATACCGAGGAATCGTAGCTTGGCACTATAAAAATATTGTCTGGCAGGCTTTGTTCGATACGGGCTATTTGTTCCCGGGCCGCACGCGCTACTTCCAGCGTATTGGCCTTAGACTGCTTGATTATGCCCAGGCCAATCATGTTAACGCCATCTCCGCGAAACTCGGTTTCATCCTCCACCGCGGTAAGCTCAACTTTAGCGATATCACCTAAACGCACCAGATAGCCGTCGGCACCTATCGCTACGGTAAGCGCCGCAAAATCTTCCGGAGTCAGGAAGCTACGCGCCACCCGTACCTCAAAATCGCGGTTTAACGATTCAACCTGACCGGCCGGTAACTCAACGTTTTCTGAGCGGATCACCGACTCTACGTCGGCCACGGTAACATCTCTGGCGGCCATAGCAGTTCTGTCGAGCCATACTTTCATGGCGTAGGTTCTGCCGCCACCAATACGCACCCGGGCAACGCCGTTAACAATCGACAGGCGATCGACCAGATACCGCTCGGCGTAATCGGTTAGCTCCATGGTGTTGAGGTTGGTACTTCGCAGGTTAAACCACATTACCGGCTGTTCATCGGAGTTGGACTTTGACACCTCCGGCGGATCGGCCTGATCAGGCAGGTTATTTAACGCCCGGCTAACCCTTTCCCGCACATCATTAGACGCCGCATCAATGTCCCGCGACAGTTCAAACTCAATGGTAATATCGGAGCGCCCGTTACGGCTGGTAGAGGTGATATTTTTAATTCCCTCAATCCCGCTGATGCGGTCTTCAAGCAACTGGGTAATACGGGTTTCAACAATGTTGGCCGACGCGCCAGGATAGTTGGTATTAATGCTGACGATAGGCGGATCGATGTCCGGATATTCACGCAACGACAACATAGAAAAAGACACGATGCCAAAAATAATCAGCAGCAGATTCACTACCGAGGCAAAAACCGGTCGCTTTACCGATACGTCTGATAACCACATGACTTAGCTCTCCAGCGTATCGCGATTAAGTACTCTTACCTCAGAGCCGTCGCGTACCCGCAGCGTGCCTTCAACGATAATTTGTTCGCCCGCATTCAGGCCGCTAACGATTTGCACCCAGCCAGGGCGACGCTCGCCAACCATGACCTCGCGCTCGGAGACCACGTCATTCTCAGCCACCACGTACACAAACTGCTTGTCGGCATTGGGCACCAGGGCTTCTTCCGGGATCACCAGGGTATCGAGAACCTGCTTTTCAATAGTGACTTGCATAAGCATGCCCGGGCGCAGTTCTGCCTCGGGATTGTTAATTACGGCGCGGGATAAAATAGACCGGGTAACAGGGTCGATACGCGAGTCCATAGCGACAATTTCGCCACTGAATTCGCGGCCCGGATAGGCTACCGATGTAGCCGTTACTTTCTGACCGATAGCCATACTGGCTAAATGATTCTCAGCTACGTTGAAATCCACCTTAATAACACTGATATCATCCAGCGTGGTAATTTCATCCGCGGGACGAACCAGCGAACCGACACTTACCCGGCGGATCCCAAGGCGGCCATTAAATGGCGCTTTGATTTGCAAGTCATCCAGTTGCGCATTGGCCACCGCAATTTGCGCTTCGAGGGATTTTACCAGGGCCTGCTGCTCATCCAGTAATTGTTCCGAAGCAGCACTGGTACTGGCCAGGTTTTTAATTCGGCTCAGTTGGCGTTTTGCCTCTTCCAGACTTACCTGTAGCTGCGCCACCCGGGCGACTTCTTCTTTATTATTCAGTTGTACCAGCAGTTGACCGGCTTCGACCTTATCACCGTCGTCAAATAACACACGGGTTACCGTGTCGGCCACCTGAGCCGTAAGGGTTACGGATTCATTCGCAGTAGCGGTTCCCAGTGCATCGATGGTAACCGGAAACAATTTATTGCTGACTTCGTAAACCTTAACCGGCGTCAGCTTTTTTGCCATCGTCTGACCGGCTTGCTCCTGAGGCCAGTTTAAAAAAGCCAGCAACCCAACCAGTAACACCAAACCTAACAACAGCGGCGACAGCTTTTTACCCAATGCCATAATCAATCCTGCTATACTGGTACCCAGGATTATTGTCATCAGCGGGCACCGGAACTTAATAATAAATGTTAACCAACGGCTTAATTTTACCCGATAACCTCAGCAAGGGAGCGCGTTTAACAGCAATAATCTGTGTTTTAACGTTTTTCGGTTGCCAACCCCTGCCCCCGTCTGCACCGAGCTGCAGAATTTCTGAAAATGCCAGCCCGTTGCCCTCCTCACTCGAAGCTAGTGCTGCGGCATGTCTTATTCGTATAGATAACAGCGTGTTGATGGTCAGGCACCGTTTATCGGGTAAGCTGGATTTCCCGGCTGGCGGCCTACAGGACGATGAAAGTCTGCGTTGCACTGCACACCGGGAAACCTGGGAAGAAACAGGGTTTAACCTTGAAGTAGGCAAGCTGCTTACCTATTCCTCCTCAGGAATGCCAGTATTTCATTGCACAGGCGATGCTTCCATGACGGCGCTGGCCGAGCAGGTGCCAGCTCCAGACTGGGCTAAAATAGAGGTAACCGGGCTGATTCGGGTAAACCCATTTGAGATAACAGACGAAGCATTAAGGTTTAATGATGATCTGATCCCGCTCCGTGATGCGTTTGTACAGGCAGGAGAAGAAAATTAGCCAGCCGGTTGTTGCTTTATTGCGCTGGCTCAAGTTAATGCCACACTGTGATTTTGCATTTCATACAGGCGTTGTATGGTAACACCACCACACAATCAGACCTGATTGAACAAAGGAGAATGTTATGCCGGCATACACCCCGCCACTCGCTGATTTTACGTTTCTGGTGAAAGACTGGTTGAAAATTGACGCACTTTATCAGTCATTAGGACTGGAAGAATTCGATGCGGAACTGGCACTGGAGGTTATAGAGCAAGGCGGTAAATTTGCTACTGATGTGGTCGCGCCGCTCAACCGTGAGGGCGACGAACAAGGTTGTAAGCTTAGCAATGGTCAGGTGGTAACCCCTGATGGCTTTGCTGCGGCCTATCAAAGTTATGTGGATAACGGCTGGAATGCCATGCTCGGCGATATTGAGTATGGTGGCCAGGGACTCCCTTATTCCATGGCCGTGCCGGTACATGAAATGCTGAATTCGGCCAACCTTAGCTGGCGGTTAACCACCATGCTTACCGAAAGTGCTGTGCTTGCCGTCACCAAACATGCTTCTGATGAACTCAAAGCACAATATCTGGAAAAGCTGGTCAGCGGCCAGTGGACCGGCACCATGAACCTCACCGAACCCCAGGCTGGTAGCGATCTGAGCCTGCTGTCGACCAAAGCAGAGCCCAATGGTGACGGCAGTTACAAGATAACCGGAAGTAAAATTTTCATCACCGCCGGCGATCATGACTGGACTGAAAATATCGTGCACATGGTGCTGGCACGCTTACCGGATGCGCCGGCGGGTGTTAAAGGCATCAGCCTGTTTCTGGTCCCTAAATTTCTGCTCGACGACAACGGCAATCCGGGCGAGCGTAATGCCCTGGCACCCAGTGCGCTGGAAAAGAAAATGGGTATTAAAGCCAGTCCCACCTGCGTAATGAATTTTGATGGCGCTAAAGGCTGGCTGGTTGGCGAGCCGCACTGCGGTCTGGCTTGCATGTTTACCATGATGAATGATGCCCGTTTTCAGGTGGGGCTTGAGGGGCTGGGCGCTTCAGAGGCCTCTTTTCAGGGCGCATTAACTTATGCACGGGAACGGCTTCAATCCCGTGCACCACAAGGCGTACAACAACCGGATGACAAAGCAGATGCAATTGTTTATCAACCCGACATTGCCCGGATGCTGCTTACCCAAAAAGCATTAACCGAAGGTAACCGGGCTCTGGCAATGCTGTATGCCAAATATATGGATATAGTGCATAACTCAAGTGGCGAAACGCATGACCATGCTGAGGCCATCCTGCAATTTCTCACGCCTATTTGTAAAGCCTTTATGACCGATACCGGGTTAGAGTCCACCAGCCTGGGCATTCAGATATTCGGCGGCCATGGCTATATTCGCGAATGGGGTATGGAACAACTCATGCGTGATGTGCGCATTGCCATGCTCTATGAGGGCACCAACGGTATTCAGTCGCTCGACCTGATTGGCCGCAAACTCACCCGCGACCGGGGCGACATGCTGGGTGCTACACGTAACGCTTTTGCCGAGTTAGTGGCCGGCATGGCCAGCGGCGAAGCCCAGCAGCAAGCATCGGCTTTACTGGACGAGTGGTATCAGACCTCGTTACAGGTAAAAGCGTTTTCGGCGGTGGATGCTGCCGGTGGTGCCTGTGATTATCTGGCCTACAGCGGTTACTGCCTGCTTGGCGTTTTATGGTATTCCATGGCAGATAGTGCGGCACAAGGCGATAACCCGGTGCTGGCCGCAGGCAAACAAAAAACCTGTGACTTTTATATACAGCGTCTGTTGCCACGAAGCGCTGCTCATAAAGCTGCGCTGTTAGCCTCTGCAGACACCTTACTGGCCGTTGAGGGCAGTGAGTTCGATTATCTGTAAGCCTGCTTAAGACTAGTAAAGAACCCACCTTCTAAAGGAGGTGGGTTTGCATTTCCCCCAAAAAAGTGGCTCGGTTTACATCGAAGAAAGGACAAAAATTGTGCCCTTCTTCAGTGTTGTCATCGTCCCTGGCATACATAACAAACTAGAAGAATCATCATGGATGAAGATTCAGTCGATGCGGCACATGGATGTGCCGTCATTGGCGGTCTAGTTTGTTCTGCCTGGGACGATGACGCTTTTCACTGATAAGGGCTGCGGGGAGTCCTGAGTGGTTCACGGTCACCGGGTCGCACAACACCCTCTGGTCGGCGTCGGCGACTCCGACAACAATCTATAAACACCTTTCTTTGCCAGCTTATTTCTATGCGGGCAATCCCATGCCTCGAATGATAACCACTTACTTTAGTAGGTGGTTTAGGGCCGAAAATAAAAAAGGCCGCTGTAAACGGCCTTTCTAACAATTAGTTTTTCGCGATAGTATCTTCAAATTCATCATCAAACCAACGTTTGATCATGTCTTTTTCATAGCGAAACTGGTCGCTGCTGCGGGCGCGGCTTATACGATTCATAAAAGCCATTTCTTTAATTTTTACGTCGGCAGACTTCACCACTTTGTCGCCTTCTTTCAACTGGTAACTAAACTCCATCCGCGGAATATACACCGTATCGATAATACGGATATCGAAAGCTCCCGCGCGCATGGTTGGCCAGACTTCCCCGGCTAAATCCAGGTCGGTCACGGTTACCTCAAGCGTCTGGCCTGCCGGCAAGGCTTCAGCCAGTTTATTAAAGTATTCATCCAGCGACTTAAATACGCGGTTACGAAAACTCTTACGCGATTCGTTACTTGGTCTGACATCGGTATATGACTTGGGGTCTTGCCAGGTAATTTCGGCCTTCGTCTCTGCCGCTTCAGCAGTGCTTTTTTGGGCCAGAGTGGCGCCAGAAAATACCATGAGCGCAGGTACCATTAACCACGACGCTTTTACATTTCGCATTGTAGGATCCCCCCGAAGGTTTGATTCGAAGCCCGAGTATATACGTACTCACTTAACCATTAGAACAACAAAACACCAAAAAGTTTAACGGTTTATCGCATCTTTGAGCTTATCAGTCCTCACCTGAACCGGGGATGAACAGGAGCAATCAGCTATTTTGCGTATCGGTATTCAACACCGGTGAACGGCGAATCTCAGAGCAAAACGTGTGAAGTGTCACGCCGTGGATATACGGATTTCTATCTGTATTTTCACAATAAGCATCGTAAAATTGCAGCGTTCTGACCCGTGAGGACAGTACGGTATCGAGATAATCTTTCTGATAAGGACGCATTGCCGAGTACTGCATTGCCAGGCTGTCTTTAATTTCAGCCAGCTGCTGGCGCTCTTCACGCGTAGCGATCTCCTCCATCCAGTCACTCAGCGTAGCCTGAACGTCAGAAAATAAATACTGAACAAACGGTAGCTGTAATACCACTACCAAAATAGCGATTTCAATGATGACAGCGATTGAACGAAACATGCTTTATACTTCTCCCAAACTAGTGAGCCAAGTTTATCCCACGTGTAACCATTTAATAAGGTACGTGTTTTATACGTAGTTATTAAGAGTTATAGCTGTTCAGGATAGTTCATTTTTTCGCCTTACCCGTTTGTCGCTGCCCTGCCACCAAGTGTGTACACCTAAAAAATACGTTACACTGTCACCGCGGCGAATCAGACTGCGATTGATCTATATTAAGTAAAATTAATATATGACAGGTATACTGCTGCCGTAATCATGTTTAGCTTCAATGAAGGTAGTCCCATGAACGATCAGATCCCGGTGAAAAATGTTACTCCGGTAAAAGTTCACAAACCCGAAAAACTCGACGAGTCAAAACGCTATACGGCGCGCGACCGAATCTATGTGCGGTCGGTAAAAGGCCCGTTAGAAAACTTCCGTCGATTCTTCGGTTTCTTTTTTATTGCCTTATTCGTTGCCATCCCCTGGATCCAGTATGACGGCCATCAGGCTGTGCTGCTGAATATTGTGGATCAGCGTTTTACGATTTTTTCACTGACCCTGTGGCCACAGGATCTGACGCTGCTGGCTTATATCTTTATTGTGTCTGCCTTCGCACTGTTTTTTATTACTACCTTTGCAGGCCGGGTTTGGTGTGGCTTTATGTGCCCGCAAACTACCTGGACATACATCTACGTGTGGTTTGAAGAATTCTTCGAAGGTAACCGCAACAAGCGCATTAAGCTGGACGAACGTCCAATGGACTTCGATAAGTTCTGGCGCAAAGCAGCCAAGCATACCGCCTGGGTTCTGGTTGCATTGCTCACGGCGATGACCTTTGTTGGCTATTTCACACCGGTAGCTCAGCTGTACGTTGACTTTTTCACCTTCAATACCAGTTTCTGGGCCGGCTTCTCAATAATATTCTTCACTGTATGTACTTATGGCAACGCGGGCTGGATGCGCGAGATTATGTGTACTCACATGTGCCCATACGCCCGCTTCCAGTCAGCGATGTTTGATAAAGATACCTTTACGGTATCTTACGACGCTAACCGCGGTGAACAACGTGGTCCGCGTTCACGTAAACTGGCGCATGAAGATTTGGCTGACAAAGGCCTGGGCGAATGTATTGACTGTAACCTGTGTGTACAGGTGTGCCCTACCGGCATCGATATTCGTAACGGCTTGCAATACGAGTGCATCAACTGTGGTGCCTGTGTGGATGCCTGTAATGGCGTAATGGAAAAAATGGACTATCCCAAAGGGCTTATCAGCTTTACCTCAGAGCACGAGCTGGCTGGCGGTACTACCCATATCGTTCGCCCTAAACTGGTAGGTTACCTGGTGGTACTACTGGTAATGTGCGGTCTGCTGGTTGCTGATATCGTGACCCGGGTGCCTCTGGAAGTGGATATTATTCGCGACCGTAACTCCCTGTACCGCGAAAATATGAACGGCGATATTGAGAATGTGTACACCCTTAAGGTCCTTAATAAATCACAAACTGAACACACTTATACAATTAAGGTAGAAGGTTTGGCGGAATACGAGTACATTGGCGAACAAGTTGTTACCGTGGGTGGCGGCGAGGTATACAGCCTGCCTGTATCAGTCGCAACTGATCCCTACAACCTGTCTGACCGGGTTACCGAAATATACTTTAATGTTTCCACCACCGAAGCAGACGGCACTGTTGTAGAGGTTAGCGAGCCATCGAAATTCCTTTATCGATAAACAGGCCTTAATGTGAGTGACTTTACCTTTGCCGAACTGTCACCCGATATGATCCTTGCCGCACTGGAACAGTGCGGCATTTTTCCTCAATCAGGACTCCTTGCACTAAACAGTTACGAAAACCGGGTCTACCAGTTTTTAAGCGATGAACAAAAGCGTTATGTCGTGAAGTTCTATCGCCCCCAGCGATGGACTAACGAACAGATTCTTGAAGAACATGCCTTCAGCCAGGCCCTTGCCGATGCCGAAATCCCGGTGGTTGCCCCACTTGCCCATCAGGGCGAAACATTGCATTTTGCTGAGCAATATCGCTTTGCCTTATTCAATTCTGTGGGCGGCCGTCAGTTTGAGCTGGATAATCTCGACCATCTCGAATGGATGGGCCGGTTTATTGGTCGTATGCATAAGGTCGCCAGCAGCGCGCCTTTTACACACCGCCCGACCATGGATATTGAAAGCTACCTGACCAAACCAAGGCAGACCCTGGCCAGCAGTACGCTGTTGCCGGAATCACTGCATACCGCGTTTTTCACCATACTCGATCAGGTTATCGAGCTCACCATAGAACTGTATCAACCGGGTAAACATATTCGTCTGCACGGCGACTGCCATGCCGGTAATATTCTGTGGCGTGACGGCCCGATGTTTGTCGACCTGGATGACAGCCGCATGGGGCCGGCGGTCCAGGACTTATGGATGATGCTGAACGGCGACCGCGCACAGCAGCAACTGCAGCTTGAAACCCTGATTGAATCTTACGAAGAGTTCTGTGAGTTCGACAACAAGGAACTGGCCCTGTTAGAGCCATTACGGGCGATGCGTATGGTGCATTATATGGCGTGGTTATCCGATCGCTGGCAGGACCCGGCGTTTCCAAGAGCCTTTCCCTGGTTTGCCGAAAACCGCTACTGGGAGCAGCAAATCCTGGCACTCAAAGAGCAATTTGCTACGTTGCAAGAGCCGCCCCTGTCCCTGATACCTTATTAATCCCTTAGAGACTCAGTCAGAATGTATCCTTCTGACTGAGATTTTTGCCCCATAAACAAACCTGGGAATCAGAACAGGTAAATCACACCAATCCCTATTTCGGTCTCGTAATCGCTGCGAGCAATTGGGCTTTCACGGACTGCGCTACTGTAGTATTCAAAAAGGGCTTCACCGTAGATTTGCCAGTTTGGCGTGAGGTAATGTCGTACACTGTAATCAACACCAACTGAGCGTAACCCGCCACTAAGGTCTATCTCATTGAGCCCGGATTGTGCCGCTTGCGTTGCATCAACACCGAAGCCCTTATTAGCATATTCACTGTCATGAAAAACAGCCACCAGGTTAATTTCCGACCCAGTACCATTCATTTGGTTGCCGAAGCGACGCCCCACACCAAATAGCGCCAGGTTACCATCACCACCGGTTACAACCCGCCCCACCAGCCAGTATCGCCAATCTTCAGTTAATGCTCGACGCGCCTGAAACACGACTTCGAAGCCTTCTTCCTGATTACCTAAACCATCTAAATGGCCATCGTCTGAATCATTTTCTTCGCGTCCCTCCTCAAACCCCAGCAAGGCCTCCAGCAACCACTTGTCATTGCGAAGACCGCGCCATCCCAACGCTTCTCCGGCAAAGTAAAAGATATCATTACCGTTACGCCACTGCAGTGCACCAGCAGGCTGAATTTCCAGGCCAAATTCATCAGAACCTTCATAGGCCGTTTCGTATTCTACGCCAAGCCCAAGCCCGAGACTCCAGCCATCATTACCTTTGGTGAAGTCATCCAGCGAGGGTAGCGGTACCAATGCTTGACTGTTGTCCTGTGCTAAAGCCTGAAAAGTCACCAGTGCGGCGCAACCGAACAAAAACGCCCGTAAAATTTTCTTATTCATACCCATTCCCGCAAAATAACTAAAATGCTTAACTTAAGAATAGCCAAAAAACACTGTGTAACTGATGCAACTGCAATTAAAAAGCGTGCTTTGATGACAGCAAAAACGACTTGGACTATCAGGTTTACCCTGACCCGCCCATTCTGTTTAATCAGTGTTCAGCAGAAATACGCTAGCTACCGGAATTGGTTCATATTTAGTAAGCGTATTGCTACTCCGGGAATAAACGCCATTCAAACACGCTTCGTGCCCGTTAATATTCTACCGCAGCATTCTGGGTCACAACGGCCCTGGTTGCTAACAAACAGAATTAGCCGGGAGGATTATCCCCGACCTTTCTATCATTTAGCGCATTCACCTGCTCTTTACTGGCCAGCGCATCAAAGGCGCCATAGCGAGACACCGCAATAGCACCACACTGCGTAGCAAAGCGCAAAGACGCCAGAATATTCTCAAAGTTTGCGACCCAGTGAGTAAACGATGCTTTATCCTGTACTTCGCTAGCCAGAGTAAATAAAAAGCCTCCCACAAAAGCGTCACCCGCCGCGGTAGTATCGACCACCTGGGTTTTCGGTGTGGGATATGTCCCATCGGTATCCCGGGTATAAAACGCTACCGGATTAGCACCGTCGGTAACCAGGATCAGTGATACACCGCTTTCCAGCCAGCTTTGTATGCAGGCGTTTACATTGCTTTCGCTATACAACTCCACCAGCTCTTCATGACTGGCTTTAATCATATCTACTTTAGTGGCGGTCTCACTGATAAGGGTCGGCGCCAGGGTGGCATCATCCCAGAAAGCCGGGCGTAGATTGATATCCAGGCATAAAATACTGCCGGCATCACGAAACTGGCTCAGCGCATTTTCGGTTACCTTGCGCAATCCCGGTGTACTTACCGAGCCTGAACAAAAACTGATAATACGAGGCTCGGCAAACAGCGAGGGCTCCAAATCGGCCTCGGATAAATCAGTATGAGCGGCGTTATCAATATAAAAGTCGAAAGAGCGTTCTCCGCTGTCATCCAGTCCAACAAAAGCCAGCGCTGTTTTGCCCCGATCAGAGAAACCGGTGAACTGGGTACTAACACCCAACTCTGCCAGTGTACGATAGAGGTATTCGCCAAATTGATCTTTGCCGAGCTTACCGAATAACCCGCTATTGCCCCCCAGCTTGGCTACGGCAACCGCTACATTGGCAGGAGCCCCACCGGCGAATTTTTTAAAACTCTCGGTAGAGCCTGTAGCATCCTGCTCTTTGGTTGAAAGCATATCTATTAAGGCTTCGCCCATACATAAAACCTGCATATGTTTTCTCCTGTTGGATGTCAGAGAAGTGTGAAATTAGTCAAAAAGTAACCCGGCGAGATCCACGTCGAGGCGTAAACCAGCCACCCAGGCATTGTCTAAGTCTTCAACACGCCCTCTTTCATTAAATTGGTCCGGATTCACAATGTAGTGGATATTCGGCTGTACGCGAATATTGTCGCCAAACTGCATACCATAGCTCAGCTCCATCATGAGTTGATACCCCGCGGGCAGACCCATACCGCCGTTGATTTGCCTTAGCAGTGCCTGATCCTCGAGTGCTGCATCGCTGTAATCCTGACGGGTAATCACAAAGCCAAGAGTGTCGGTATCGCGACCGGCGAAGGTGCCATGTTTAACAAAACCGGCTTTCAGGTAGTAATCCTGAGTTAGCTCACCCCCAATGCCTGTTAGTACCGCGCCAAATAGCGTCAGGCGGCGAAGGGAATTTAAATCCGGGCGCAGTACGGTTTGCTCAAACCGGGCAAATACACCAGAGCGGCCATTTTGGGTGGCATAGTTCCCACCAGTAATGGCGGCCAGATTGCCCTCGGCATCACGGGACGGATCGGCGTAGTCAGCACCATCGTACCAACCACCCAGTTCGTATTGGCGTGGATAGTCGTCATTATCCCAGGAAGTCTTATAGCCCAGCGTTACGGGCACCACTACGCCGGTGGAGTCTGCAATCCCCCAGTCAAAGCCGTGATCGCCAGCACGCTGATGAGCGGTGTTCTCTTCATAAACACCGGCATGTAAATACACTTTATCATTGAGCAAGAACTTTGCGTGCCCGCCCCAGCTCGACACCGGCCACCAGGTAAAATTACTGGTACGGAATACAAAAGTAGGGTTGCCACAGGCGGAGTTAGTCTGGAAGTACTGGCAAAGCTCAGAGCCTAAAAACGAGATGTTGGCTACCGTTCTGCCGGCTTCCACCTGCAACTGTCCGTCAAAGAAAGACGTCTCAATGGTAAAGCGGGCTAAGCGAGAATTCTGGCCACCGTAGATTTCCTGTACGGAAGTACTGTTACCAATGTAATTCTGCGCCAGGTTCTGGCCATGTCGGTTGGTAAAAGCAACGTGAATAAGGGTGTTGTCCCAACCGGCCGCTTTGTCCATATCGATATCGGCGCCAACAAATAATTGACCGGCATAGGCGCTTCCTCGCTGCTTGCCGCCTTTCACATTAGTCGCCGCTTCGCCGGTATAACTGGCCAGCCAGTTGATATAATCGGTTTTAGCGGCCTGTGTAGGCAGAGCGATACTCCATGCCAGTAGCCCGGCGCTAATAGCACCACATACGGATTTTGCGATCCCGCCGCGCGTTAAGGACCGGGATAAGTCGATATTTTGCAAGCGCATTTACGTCCCCTTGAAGGGGTGTGATGTTACAGACACGACGATCACACCCTGTTAACAGCAAGTCAGGGGAACGCAATTTAATGCAGCTTAAATATTAAATCAACTTTATTTATTTATTAAATTTACAAACTGTATTGGGCCAGTAAGGGGAGATTTGCACAGCCAAGGGCCCTTGCATCAGCGCCAACAGAGCCCGACAATAGCCGTAATGGCGATAATCCGCGGCAATCTGCTTCCGCCAGTAATTGCTCACATTTATGTAACAACGCCAGCTTAACAGCATTGGGGACAGCGCCTTCAATCACCACGGCATCCAGGTCAAGAAAAGCATGAGCACTGATGGCAGCCTGCACAATTCCCTCGGCCGCCACTTCCAGCCAATCGGCCACCGCTGGCAAATTCTCCGGCCAGATGGGATGCCGGCCGTGTAAAAAAGCGGTATCAACGCCCGTTTGTTTAAGCGTTTTTTCCAGTCGGTGAAGTGAAGCACTGTCGAGTAACTGAGCGTTGCCTGAACCAGCCAGTACCGGCAGAGAACCCACCGCGCCGGCATTACCGCCACGGCCAACGTGGAGCTTGCGGTTAAGCACCATGCCACCGCCGATAAAGGTGCCCACAAAGCAATACAGGTAGTCACTCAGCTCGCGGTGCTGCCCAAACCAAAGCTCTGCAGCACAGGCGGCAATATCATCGTTACACAGATACACCGGCAACTCAGTAAACTCCTGCACCGCCGCCAGCACATCAAATTCTTTCCAGCGCGCGAGTTCATCTTCCGGTGCACCGGCCTGCTCACTCCAGCGCCATATTTCAAATGGCATGGCCACCCCGACACCGCTGACTCTGCTGACTTCCTCTTCATCGAGGGCCGACAAAATGGCTCGTAACCCTTTTTGGGTAAAGCGCAGCATCGCTTCAATAGCCGGGAAATCCCAATGCTCACACAGTGAAGCCCGCACATTCCCCAGAAAATCAATCAGCGATATCTGCATACTGCGACGGCCAATTTTGATGCCCAGTCCGAAAGCGCCGTTTGCTCGTAGGGAGAACGGCACGCTAGGCTGCCCACGCTTGCCACGATGGGGTTCACCACGCTGCAACAAACCATCGTGTTCGAGCCGGTTGATGATCACCGTGGCAGCCTGGGCTGACAGGCCGGTTTGTTTGGCAATCTGTGCTTTAGGGAGTTGTTGGTGCTGGCGGATAAGAGTCAGAATCCGTCTTTCATTCAGCGCTCGTAAACCAGACTGGCCCTTAGGTGCAACACTACTTTTTTGCCATACCGGCACGGGCTCATTCGACGTTACTTGAATGGTTTCAGACATAACACTTCTCTTATTTTTCCTTAAATCAGCAAGGTATAGTAGTCCTTCAGAAGCCCGGTGCAAAGCCCTGCTGAATATCAGGCTTAAAACGCCCTCAAAGCAAAAGAAAACAAATTAAATAAATTTTGTTGATTTATTGACACGAAAAATTTTTGTTGCTTAAATCGCTTAACTAATTTTTTACATGACGAGGCTTATCGTGCAAAAACGCGCGCCATTGGTTTCCAGGGAAACACTGCTCCCTTTCATTCTGCTCACCATCTGTTTTGCTGCCTGGGGTGTTGCCGCCAATATGACAGACCCTCTGGTTAAAGTGTTTAGTAAAATCTTTACAATGTCATCGCTGCAATCGGCGTTGGTTCAGTTTGCTTATTACGGTGCCTATTTTTGTCTGGCGATTCCCGCGGCATTTATCAATAAACGGTTCTCGTACAAAACCGGGGTTCTTACCGGGCTGGGTTGCGCCGCAGCCGGTGCATTCTTGTTTTATCCGGCCAGTCAGACCATGACTTACGGCTTCTTCCTGCTTGCGTTATTTGTGCTGGCCGGCGGACTCTCTATTCTGGAAACATCTGCCAACCCCTATGTGATGGCCATGGGCTGTGAACAAAGCGCCACCCGGCGGTTAAATCTGGCTCAGGCATTTAACCCGGTGGGTACCAACCTTGGGGTATTTCTGGCCGCAACGCTGATTTTGCCTAACCTTAATCAGGCCTCAGCCGAACAGCGCGTCAGCATGTCTGCGGCCGAACTCAAGTCTGTCATCGGCGCCGAGCTGGATGCGGTAATGGTGCCTTATGTAGGGATGGCCTTTGTGCTGGTTGTGGTATGGATTGCCATTGCCTGTATTAAAACCCCGGTGAATGAGTCAACAGAACAGCGCGCCGAAAATATTCAGCTAGGGGCCTCATTTAAGCGTTTATTGCTTAACCGTCACTATCGGTTTGGCGTCCTTGCGCAGTTTTTTAACGTGGGTGCGCAAACCTGTGTCTGGACCTTTACCATCCAGTACGCCATGGCAGCGATTGGCGGTAATGAAGTAGATGGCGGCCAGGTGCTGCAGTACAGCATGATTGTGTTTCTGGTCTCACGCTTTGTGATGACGTGGTTAATGCAGTATTTGTATCCGGCAAAACTGCTGATGATCATGTCACTGATAGCGGCCGGATTATGTATTGTTATGACCCAGGCGCCTAACATGGTTGGTGTGGTATCGCTGGTGGCGATTTCTGCCTGCCTGTCACTGATGTTCCCCACTATCTACGGTATTGCGCTGGAAGGTCTGGGTGAAGACACCAAACTTGGCGCGGCAGGTCTGGTGATGGCGATTCTGGGCGGCGCAATCCTGCCATTGTTTCAGGCTGCGATCATCGACTCAGGGAGCGTAACCTTGTCGTATGTAGTACCAGCTCTATGCTTCCTGCTAGTAGCCGGTTATGGCCTGTTTGATATCAAAAACACGGCTACCCGAACCACTACAGCGAATAGCGCAAACTCTGCTCCGGTAACGGTGAAGTAATTCAGCCGCTTATTAGCCAGTCATCTGAGAGCATAAATAATTAGTACTGTCAGATGACGGTATTAGCTTTATCGGCTTATTTACTGACTGATAGTTCTGAACAGGTTTGATTGCGACTCACTGCTGTTAATAAACAGCAGTGACCTGCCCTGAACATCAAAATGACCCACGCCGGATTTAACGAGGTTCTCAATACTACCGTTTTGTGAATGGAAGCGATTGATATGTCCGGGGCCTTCACGGTCATACCAATACCATGAACTGTCTTGTTTGCGCAGGTTCCATTGTCTGCCGTTTAACAACATGGCTGAAGGAGTACCAGGAATATCGGCTTTTATTTGCTGAGCGGAATAGTAAAGCGTATGGTCGGCCGATAACCACAGGGTATTGTCACGGTTAGGGGTAAACTGAATAAACGCCCATTCAGGAGATTCTGCCGTCACACTCTGTTTACTTAGGTGATAGGTGTAGACCCGCCAACGCTCGCCTTCTTTAGCACTGAAACTAAGCTCAAGTGCAGACTTAAACGACACACCGCGAATTTCAGTTTGAGGAAAATCAACCACTTTCACGTCGCCAGTGACAGAGTCAATCAAGTGTAATTCGTTAAACGTAAGCCCTGCCAGGTAGCGATCATCCGGTGACCAGTGTAAATCCAGGTAATGGCGACTGTCGGTAAACGAGGTGATTTTTCTGCGTTCTCCCGAAATCCGCTCATATGCCCAAACCTGCTCTTTACCAGAAGCCATGCTGATGTAGCCGATTAACTGATGATTGGTGGAGAACGTCGCCAGCAGTTCATCGACCGTATCGTTAGCAATACTGTCCACTTCACCACTATCTAAATCAAGAATTTGAATGTCCGTATGCTTATCGCCAGACAAAAATACGTAATCAGTTTGATTGTTAAAGCGGCGGGGTAAACTTATGCGGCGACTGCCTGAAAAAATTACCTGCTTATTTTTCCCCGATAAATCATAACTAAGTAATTGATAAGCAGGATGCTCACCCATGAGGATGACATTTTCTCCCGCATGATCCCAAACTCCACAACAAATATACGCATCCTGTTTAAATAACAGATCGAGCTTGTTGGTTGTTAAATCCAGCGCATAGAAGCCCTCCCACTGTTGCTTATCGGGCGAGGAAATAAGCAATTTATCTTCATGGGGGTGCAAATCAAACTGGCTGTTGCCAGATAAATAAAGATCAGGCTGGTTCACCCGCCGTTTACTTTGAGTAGTTAAATCCAGCTCATAGATAGAGTAAGGGGTTCCCGGACCGGCATTCTCACTGAACACCACACGCTGGTCATTGTGGGTAAACAGTATTTTACCGTAGCTGCCGGCCGGACAACGGTGGATAAGTCGCGGCTCGCCTGGCGTTAAGCCTTTTATCTCAACAATGTAGTATTCACAGCGCTGCGCTGATGCGGCCAGATAAACCAGCTCGTCACCCTTTTTGCTCCAATCACCAGGCCCGGTATTTAATCCGTCAGGGTGGCTTAATTCTACAGAATTACCATTATGTAAGTCTTTAACCACCAGTCGTAAACGCTGCGCTTTAACCGACATAAACGCCATGCGACGCCCATCAGCGCTAAACGACGGAAATACTTCATTACCATCCATAGAAGTGAGCGCACGGGCGAACTTTGCTGACGGTTGTGGCGCTTGCCACACTTGCCAAACAACCAAGACCACCATTATAACAAGTAGCACAACAATGACTGAGAGTTTCAGAAGGGGCCAACCGGGCTCAGCAGGCTTTACATCGGTTTGAGGTCGCTTCACCTGCGCGCCATCAGGCACTAAAGTTTGTGCATCATATTCATCAATCTCCGCTACCGGAGCCACAAACTTGTAGCCTTTCTTGGGAAATGTGGCAATAACCCTCGGCTGTCTGGCATCGTCTGCAAAGGCGCGGCGCAATTTGGTCACCAGTCGGCTAACCGCATTGTCGGTAACAACGCGACCCTGCCATACCTGGTCAATCAGTTGATCAACACTAATAATTTCATTGGGGTGCCGACAAAAATAGGCCAGCAGTTCGACCATCATCGGCTCGAGCTGAAGCCTCTCCGTGGGCGAGGAAAGCGTCTGCTGTTGTTCACAAAAATGATAATTGGCTATTTGCCAGCGCATGGGAGTGCCCTGCTTCGCTGTTTGGCTAAAAATACCACGTTGGTTGACATGGGATCATTATAAATCATTAAAAATCACGGTTTGGTCATTTCTTTTTTTTCTTTTTATTTAGGCTGTTAACCATCAAATAACGGAACCTAAACTGAAGGAGAGCGACGTGTTAACCTTAGCGTGTTGTACCTTAAACCACATCAAAACCTGGCTTATTCTGGCGTTTTTCTATTTTTTTATGTTTGCCAGTATGACGCAGATTAGCTTGGCAGCAGGCAATCAAACACCTACCCCAGCCGCCTTAACAGAGAGTGAGCTTTCCAGCGAGAGTGCAGCAATCAGCCTGTTAAGCAATACAGCTTTTAACCAACAGCTTGCGGCCCTTGCCGCAAACTTATCTGCTGATACCGTTAACACCCAGACATTATTTAACCGGGTTGCCTTACTTTCCATACTAAACCAGCATGAGGCGTTACTAACCTTGCTGGCGAGTGAAAAAACTGGCCTGTCGTATAGCCATTATCGTTTGTTTCACGAAGTGCTGAAACAATATCCGGCTGCGCCAAAATCTGACTTTGCCCCTAACCTCCGTGCTCATATCAAGCAAACAGTACAGGGACTTAACAACGAAAGCCTGTACCAGTTGCAAGACGCTCTTGGCTGGTCAGTACAAAGGGCACTGGATTATGTCATTAACCTGCTAAAGCGATATCAGGCCCAGCCCACGCTGGATGAAGAACAGGTAATATCCTTACTGACTAACGTCCATCTCTACCATGTACTTAAATCCGTGATCCCACTGAGCAGTGAGATCATTGCCGCTGAAAATCAACACCGTTATAACATCGAACCTGCCCGACTGGTAAAATTCGCCGGCGGCATTGAATTAACGCTTACCATCGTGCAACCAAAGCAATCAGTGGCAAAATTACCCACGGCTATGCAGTTCACCATTTATGCCGACGAGCGTTCTCATCTCACTACCGCCATACATGCGGCCTCCCATGGCTACGTTGGCGTTGTGGCAAACTCCAGAGGCAAACGCCTGAGCCACAACGCTATTACTCCCTGGGAACACGAAGGTGAAGACGCTGCAGTGGTGATTGAGTGGATTAGCCACCAGCCCTGGAGCAATGGTGACGTGGTGATGTACGGCGGCAGTTACAACGGTTTTACTCAGTGGGCGGCCGCCAAACACAGGCCTGCAGCATTAAAAGCCATAGCGCCCTATGCCGCTGCCAGCCTTATCACCGGTTTGCCTTACGAGAACAACATCGTATTAACCGCCAATTACGAGTGGGCTTTTCATGTTACTAATAACAACACCATGGATGACACTGTGTATGCCGACTGGGCCAAACGCAATGATCTGCTAAGCCGGTTTTATGAAAGCGGCCTACCGATAACCAAATTGCCAGATATCGATGGTAAACCGAACCCATGGTGGCAGCGCTGGATGGCTCACCCTAACTTCGATAAGTATTACCAGTCGATGGTGCCGGTAGGAGAAGAGTATCGCCATATTACTATACCGGTACTGACCGTGACCGGTTACTTTGATGGTGGTCAGATTTCAGCGCTGGACTACCTTAAACGCCATAAGCGCTTTAACCCTGATGCCGATCACCGACTACTGATAGGCCCATACTCTCACGGCACTGCACAGGGTAAGGTGTGGGAAAGCTTCAGTAACTACACTCTCGATCCGGTGGCGCTCGACAAAGACACAGAAGAGCTTGTGTTTGGTTGGTTTGATCATTTGTTATTCAACAAGAAAATCCCAACACTACTCAGTCATCCGGTTAACTATCAGTTAATGGGCAGCAATCAATGGCGGCATGCAGAATCACTCGCCGCATTAAATGCACAGGGTGTGCAGTATTATCTGGGCACCACTCCACTAGCGAATGGTGAATACCGATTACGCACCCGCCAGGAGCATCTGCCAGCCAGTATCGATATGACGGTTGATATGGCCGACCGAACCACTCAAAGGAATGTCAGCCCCTGGCCGTTGATACAGGACAAGATTAACGATGAAACCGGCTTAGTGTATGTTACCGAAGCTTTTACATCACCAATGGAGCTCGCCGGGGCAATTACCGGCCATTTCGTGATAAGCACCAATAAACAGGACGTAGATATTGGCTATAATTTTTATGCTATATCTCCAGAAGGTAAAGTGTTTCACTTAAATACCTATCGCAGCAGGGCCAGCTATGCCCACTCTATGCAGCAACGACAATTACTTACACCGGGAAAGAAAACGTCACTGCCGATAGTCAATGCGCGAATGACCGCTAAACTCCTTGAGCCGGGTAGCCGATTGGCGATCGTGCTAAACGTCAACAAAAATCAGGATGCTCAGGTTAACCATGGCTCCGGTAAGCCAGTCAACGCCGAAAGCAGTGCCGATGCCGGTGAGCCGCTGACTATAAAATGGCACAACGACACGCAAATCATGCTGCCTTTAAAACCCTGGCCCAATCAATAAAAGTACATAAAATCATAGGCACACAGCGCGGATCAGGTGGCATTTTTATCCACGGGGGTATTTATCTGCTGGCGCTGCCGTTATAATCCCGCCCGCTCAGGTGCCTGATGCACGTTCATCGGGATAATCGGGAAGTAAGTGAAAAGCTTACGCTGCCCCCGCAACGGTAATCACGTATTGCATGCATATGTTAATACGATTCCCCTACGCCACCGACTATCGGGAAGGCGGGAATTCATGCCCCGGCATGACTGAAAGCCCGGAGACCGGCCTGCGCTGCGTCGGCAACCGCTCATAACGGGCCAGTTGCCACTTCTTATCCGTCTTAGCACTCGGCGGGAGTGCTGTTAAAAGAGCCTTATATGAAAATTCGATCCCTTACCTGTGCGGTAGCCCTTGCGTGCGCCGCGAATATTGCCAGCGCCCAACAACCCTCGGTAGAAACCATTACCGTTACCGGTTCTCGTTTACCGGTTAGCCTGGACAAACTGGCGGCCTCAGTCTCAGTCCTCACCGAAGACGATATTCAGGCGGCAGGGGCTACCCAGTTAACTGATTTATTACGCGGAATGCCAGGCGTGAGTCTGAGTCAGTCTGGCAGCCCGGGCTCACTAACCGAGCTGCGTTTGCGTGGTAGCGAAACCAATCACCTGTTGGTACTAATCGACGGGGTGATTGTGAACGACCTCAGCCAGGGCGGTCTGGTAGATTTTGCCCACCTCACTGCTGATAACATTGCCAGAGTTGAATTGCTCCGTGGTGCGCAAAGTGCGCTGTGGGGCAGCGGCGCGGTATCAGGCGTACTCAGCATTACCACTAAAGCGGGCAGCGAGAATAGTGACAGCACTTCACTGAGTGCAGGTGCCGGTAACGCCAGCACCTATCGAGCTTCCGTCTCCACACAGCAGTCGCTGGACAACCTGAGTGTGTCATTGTACGCCAATCACTTTAATACCGATGGCGACAATGTGTCGCGTACCGGCGGCGAAGATGATGGCTATCGCAATACTACCGCCGGTTTTGGTGTGAACTGGCAGGCAAGCGCCAGTAATACCTTTGTGGCCGGAGCGCGCATGGTTGATTATCGCAACGACTACGACGCTACCGACTTCACCACCGGCCTGCCAGCCGATGCCGACAACGTTACTGATGGCGACCAGTTAACCTCCTACTTACAGTGGAAGCTGGCTATCGCTGAGTTAGGCTACACCAGCGAACTTAAAGCCCAGTACCACAAGGATGATAATGACAACCTGACCAGCGGATTTGACGCTGGAGGCACCACCGGGGAGCGTAAGCAGTTAAACTGGACTCAGTTTATCGCTACCGACGTGGCTCAGTTTGCCATTGGCACTGAGTTACTCCGTCGCGAGTTCGAACAACGAGGACCGGCTGACTGGGGCGACCCGAACTATCGTGGCGATGACAGCACCAGCAGTATTTTTGCGGAGTTAACCGGACTGGGCACAGACGCGCTAACTACGCAGTTTAGTGTACGCTACGACGATAACGATCGCTTCGAAAAAGCCTGGAGTTATCGCGCCGGTGCACACTATGCCATGAGCCGTCAGGTTAATATTTTTGCCAGCGTCAGCCAGGCAGTTAAAACCCCTAACTTCACGGAGCTGTACGGTTATTTTCCGGCCCAGTTTATTGGTAACCCTGATCTCAAGCCAGAGCAAAGCAGGGAGTTTGAGGTAGGACTGCAAAGTCAGTTCGGCCGTCAGTTTTCGGCCGATTTCAGTGTATTCACCACGCGCCTGGAAAATGAAATCACCAGTGTGTGGGACAGCGCCAGCGGCTTAAGCTCGGTGGCCAATGCAAGTCAGGATTCCCGCCGCGATGGCTTTGAAGCATCACTGCAATGGGTTGCTGATACCTGGCAACTCACCGCTCACTATAGCTATCTGGATGCCACCAGCGGTGATGGCGCCGATCAGTCGGTTGAACTGCGCCGTCCTAACCATACCGGCTCGATAACCTACCGCCATTCATTGCCGGTTCAGGGTTTATCTGTTTATATCAAAGCCGATTACACCGGCGTGCGTCAGGATATATTTTATCCACCCACGTCTTTCAGCGGCGAAGTCCTCAGTCTTGATCCGTACTGGCTAACCAGCATAAACGTCAACTATGACTGGAACCAACAGTGGCAGTTTGGGGTCCGAGTGGATAATGCACTGTCTGAAGACTATGAAGATATCATTGGCTACCGCGGTGCCCAGCGGCGTTTCCTGGCGCATACCAGCTATCGCTTTTAACCGTTAATCGCCGTTTAATTCGCCTGGTCGTCGCTGACTAGGCGATTATTTAGCGGTATGATAATCTCAACGTTTATTTGAATTAGAAAGGAAAACACTCGAATGAAGAAGTTTGCTTTGTGGGCTGTACTAGCATTACTCATTCCATTACAGGCCTCTGCCGCTGTTAAGTGGGAAGAAGGTAAACATTACGAAGAAATCGATAAACCATTAAGTGATTCGCCAGAAGTCGTCGAGTTTTTCTCTTACTGGTGCCCGCACTGCTACCGCACAGAGCCGTTTGTAGCGGAACTGAAAAAGTCGCTGGATGAAGGTGTAAAGTTTGAAAAAGTACACGTTAACTTTATGTCTTACGCCAGTCAGGAAGTGCAGGATGAAGTGACCACGGGTATGTTAATCGCAAAAGCACTGAAGCAGGAAGACAAGCTGAGCGCCGCAATTTTTAACTATATCCATAAACAGCGTGCCACCATTACCGGCATGAAAGACATCCGTAACATCTTTATTATCAACGGTGTGGATTCAGCAAAATTCGATAAGCTGGCCAAAAGCTTTGGCGTTAAATCAATGCTGGGCAAGAACAATAAAGTCGTAGAAGACTACCGCCGCGAAGTGCGTTCGGTGCCTACCTTCATTGTTAACGGTAAGTATAAGGTACAGATTGGCCGCGACCTGACGCCAACTGAGCGCCTGGAACTGTTTAACTATCTGGCAGCAAAACGCGACTAACCGCACAAACAATTAACCAATAAAGTTAAAGGGGTCAGAGTACATTATCGCTTCAGCGATAATGTACTCTGACCCCTTTATTTTTTATTTTGGGCTGGCCGGTTAGGCCAGCTTGTCGGTTGCTATACGGTAGCGAGGGTCTTCGTTAACGTTTATCTCAACGAATTTACCGGCCTTGTTAAGCAAGCTCTGGCATTCCTGACTCACGTGACGGATATGCAGTTTCTTGCCTGCCTGCTCGTATTTATCGGCCAGACCATCCAGTGCATCAATGCCTGATGAATCCCAGATCCGGCTGTTCTTAAAGTCGATCACCACATCTTCCGGGTCATTAGCTACATCGAACAGCTCTTTAAAGTGACTCACGGAACCAAAGAATACCGGGCCACGCAGCTCGTAGACTTTCCAGCCGTCGTCATCGATGTGTGTTTTCGAATCAACGTAGCGAGCAGCTTTCCAGGCAAAGACCAGAGCCGAAACGATTACCCCAACCACCACAGCAATCGCCAGGTCGGCAATAACGGTAACGGCGGTTACCAGGAACAATACAAAAGCATCTTCCTTGTTAACACCGCGGATAATGCGGAACGATGCCCATTCGAAGGTACCGATAACCACCACGAACATAACGCCAACCAGCGCAGCTAGTGGGATCATTTCAATCAGCGGTGCAGCGAATAAAATAAAGCCCAGTAACACTACTGCTGCGGTGATACCAGATAAACGCCCACGACCACCGGAGTTAATATTAATCATGCTCTGGCCAATCATGGCACAACCACCCATACCACCGAAGAAACCATTAACGGTGTTAGCAACACCCTGGCCAATACATTCTTTGTTACCACGGCCACGAGTATCGGTCATTTCATCAATCAGGGTGAGGGTTAACAGTGACTCAATCAGCCCCACCAGACACAAAATGACCGAGGTGGGTAAGATAATCATCAGCGTATCCCAGTTAAATGGCACCATAGGGATAGCAAACGTTGGCAGCTCACCTGCAAGGGTGGCGCTGTCGCGTTGGTCAACCGGCAGCATGTCGCGCACGAAGTCGATAACCGTGCGCGCTTCCAGGTCCAGTCCGTGCACTAGCAATGTGATAGTGATAATCGCCGCCAGCGATGCGGGTACTGCTTTAGTCAGTTTCGGCAATAAGTAGATGATTGCCATGGTTAAGGCTACCAGCCCCAGCATGATGTAGAGCATGGTGCCGCTCATCCATTCCTGGGTGCCCAGCGCACCAGTGACTTTAAACTGCCCCAACTGGGCCAGGAAAATCACAATAGCCAGGCCGTTTACAAAACCCAGCATAACCGGATAAGGCACCAGGCGAATAAACTTCCCTAAGCGAAATACGCCACACAATATTTGCAACAAACCGGCCAATAGCACTGCAGCAAACAGGTACTGGACACCGTGTTCGGCGACCAGGGCAACCATAACAACTGCCATCGCACCGGTTGCACCAGAAATCATGCCAGGGCGGCCACCAATGGCAGAGGTAATCAGCCCCATCATAAAGGCTGCATACAGGCCTATCATCGGCTCAACGCCGGCAACAAATGCAAAAGCAACGGCTTCGGGAACCAATGCCAGGGCAACGGTTATTCCTGAGAGCACGTCATTTTTTACGTTACTTTCTTTACTCGTGATGATATCAAACATTACTATCTCAGCACTGAGGTGGTTAAAAATCGGTCGGCGATCCTACCATTACCAGGTTCATTTGTCCTTTAACAGTTTGTAAAATTCTGCCGCTAACTGCGATAAACGCTGGCAAACCAGCCCTGCAAAAACACCCGTAGGCCGAGTCAGATTGCGAGCCTCTGTTATTAGCTACCAATCTTATTACATTTTTACCGGGCTGCTCACAGATAGCTTGCTTCATCGGATTAGCCTGCCATAGGATTGCATTGCGGATTCGCTGCGCCTACACTTTGCAGCAAAAATAACGTCAAAATGTTAGTTATGGATATTAAAGAATATATCGACCAATTCCCGGAAATCGCCGATCGCGAACGTCATGAGCAATTTACCTTGCTGGAAAAAGCCCGCGACGCCAGTTTTAATCCCCCGGCAAAACGCCTGTTCCAAATGTATTGCTGGCTGTTACCGGTATTTATGATTTTTGGCCTGGGTGGTATTTTGTATTCGTTTTTTGGTTACGGCAGCTGGCTGCCCATAGCCGCTTTGTTGCTTGGGCTGATTATCTCCCGCCAAATGATAAATCAACGCCGCACTGCTCTGATGCAGAAAGGATTACAGGAAGTGCTCGCTAAAGAACCTCCTCCAGCTACATCTGAGTAATTCTGGCTTTCAGTGCATTAAGGCACTCAAACACATCAACACTGGCCTCCTCCATCAGTTGCAATTTTTTGATTAGTGTTTGCGAATCGCCTTTTTCGCTCGTCTTTGATGCTTCGATACCAGACTCATGTAACCGCGAATGAGAGGCTGCCAGCGTGATTAATTCGTGAAATGGCACTGCTGCCATTTAGCTTGTTTACAACGCGCTGCAAGGGTAATTACATTAACCTTGCCCGGCGCCTGTTAATTGGTGGTATGCTGTTGTTTTCAGAACGCTTTCACTGCCTTCTCGGGGTTCTCAACCGCTATGCATGCATCCACCTTTGATTTTGCCATCACTGTTATTGGCCCGGTCCTCGTATTACTGATTATGGGTAATGTATTACTGCGCGCCAAACTCATTAATGATGAGTTCGTGGCCACCGGCTCAAAACTGGTCTTTACCATAGCACTGCCAGCCTTACTGTTTATCTCTATCAGTCAGGCTGATTTCAGTAAAGCGGCGAATCCGGTGCTGATCATTACCGGCTTAACCGGCACGCTGGGTTATTTTCTGGTGCTGATGTTGGCCAGTCATCTGATGGTACCGAACCGCCAGGCAACCGGGGTGGTCACCCAGGGCGGTTTCAGGGCCAATATGGGTATCATAGGTCTGGCCTATTGCGCACAGACCTATGGCAATGATGGCCTGGCAGCCGCCTCGGTTTATCTGGGCATGGTCACTATTTTGTTTAATGTGTTGTCGGTTTTCATTCTCAATTTCTATCAGGAAGGCAAGCGCTCACTTACCTCACAGATTAAAGGAATTGTGAAGAACCCGCTAATAATAGCCATTGTAATAGCGTTACCTTTCTCTTATTTCGACTGGCGTCTGCCGGTATTGCTAACCACCACCGGCGAATACTTCGCGCAACTTACCTTACCACTGGCCCTGCTGTGTACCGGCGCCTCTTTGCAGTTCCGCTCATTCAGTGACGACTGGTTTAATATTAGTCTTAGTTCGTTAAGTAAATGCGTGTTTTATCCGGCTGTCATGGTCGGATTAGCCTACGCGGCTGGCCTGCGTGGCATGCCTTTGGGCATTGTATTACTGATGACTATCGCGCCCACCGCCGCAGCTAGCTACGTGATGGTTCGCACGCTGGGGGGGGATTACCGTCTGGCGGCCAGTATTATCGCCATCACCACGGTGTTGTCATTGCCCCTGACCATTGCGGCGTTCGATTTTCTCTCTGGCCAGGGGCTGCTTTAATCGTTACCGCGCTTAGCGGGAGCTAGCCAAGTTTGCTGCCGCCCAGACACGCAGGCGAGTCGACCGACGTCTGATTGCGCTGTTGCCATTCGGCCGGCGTATAGGTATGCAGAGCCAGAGCGTGAACCGGCCCGGCCAGTGCTTCAGCCACCAGCGCGTTCACCTGGCGGTGACGGGCAATAAGGCGAAGTCCTTCGAAGGCCTCACTGACAACGGTAACCTTAAAGTGACTTTGTGCGCCATCCGGCACATTATGCATATAGCTTTCATCCAGCACTTCAAGGTACCGGGGGGCGAGTGCATCAGTTAATTGCTGCTCAATAAAGGGTTTTACCTGCATCATTTATGGCTCACCTGCATCGGAGTTTTCATCTCCGGGAATAAATCGAAAGGTAAGGTTAATTCTACCACCGATAGGTTTGCGCGTCTTGCTGAGTCCATGGTGGTAGTGTTGCTGCGTATCGCCAGCCATTACCAGCAAACTGCCGGGCTCCAGCATGAGTTCGCTGCGCTCGCCGCTGCGCAAATGCTTAAAACTAAAGCGCCGGGTGCTACCCAGTGAGATTGAAGCTATCACCGGACGGGGGCCGAGTTCGGGTTCATCATCGGCGTGCATCCCCATGCCATCATTGCCATCGCGATACCAATTGGCTAAAACACAATTAAACGGCGCGTTAAGTTCTGTGCTCAGTCGTTGCTGCAGCTGCGTTAAACTGGCGGTCATGGGATGCGGTGGCATGCGTAAATTGGAATAGGTATAGTCACAGTGCGGGGCGCCATGCCACGACTGTAAGCGTGGAATTTTTACCTCTCGGCCGTACAATTTGATAGTATCCTGCCGCCAGGGTAATTCCCGTTGAAGCTGAAGATACAGGTCTTCAGTCTGCACTGGCGACAGCCAGTCAGACTGATAACGGATATCGGCATCGGGCAGTGGTACAGGCGCGAGAGCCGCCGCCTGACTGGCAAATAAGTTAAATTGCATTATCGATAACACCGGGCAAACCACACATCATGAACACAGAGTTTACACTATCTGACCGCACATTGACGCTGATCCGCTATCCAGCCAAACATCAGCACAAGAGTCTGCAGGCCTGGGACAGCGCTGACGAACTGCTTATAGAACACATCGGGCAGGAGCTATCGGCACTATCAGGCAGCCAGCAGCCGTGGATACTCTTTAACGATGATTTCGGTGCGCTGGGCTGTACGTTTGCTGAAGAACAGCCGGTGTGGGTGTCAGACTCGAAAATTGCAGAACTTTCCTTTACTGAAAACCTGGCGACCAACCAACTGCCCGCTGTCACCATGCAGGATTGCCTCGCGCCTTTGCCCGACTCACCGGCACTGGTCATCATCAAAATCCCTCGCACCCTGGCACTACTGGAAAGTCAGTTACTGGCACTGCGCAAGGTGGCCGGCCCGCAAACCGTTATCGTCGCCGGGGCAAAAGTAAAAACCGTTACTCGCTCTGTGCTGGCGTTGTTTGAAAAGCTCATTGGCCCCACTAAAACATCACTGGCGAAAAAGAAATCCCGCCTGATTTTTTGTCAGCCGGATCCCGAAGTGCTTAGTCGCGAAATTAAAAATCCCTACCCTACGGTATGGCCCTGCCGACTACCCAACGGCCAGACGGTGCAGGTTGCTAATCATGCCAACGTGTTTTCCCGCCAGTCACTGGATATTGGTGCGCGCTTTTTACTCGAGCATATGCAGGTCAGCGACCATGACAATCTGCTCGACCTCGGCTGCGGTAATGGTGTATTAGGGCTTAACGCACTGAGTATGGCGCCGGGTGCAAAGGTTACCTTTGTGGATGAGTCATACATGGCGATTGCTTCGGCCCGTCTTAATGTTGAAAGCAATTTCCCGGAACAGGTTGGCCAGGGCCGTTTTGTGGCCAGTAACTGTCTGGAATCCTTACTTGACCAGCCCAACCGCCCGAGTTTTACCAAAGTGCTGTGTAATCCGCCGTTCCACCAGCAAAACACCATTACCGACCATATTGCCTGGCAGATGTTTCATGATGCGTACGAACTGCTGGAAAAAGGCGGTCATCTGATTGTGGTAGCCAACCGGCACCTGGATTATTACCATACCCTTAAACGCTTGTTTGGCGTTGTTACCACCCTTGCCAGTCAGAACAAGTTTGTTATTTTTAGTGCTGCAAAACGATAAGGATAACCCATGCTAAGAGCTTTGCTATTTTCACTGCTGATTTTTACCGTGTCTGCTCAGGCTGCCAAAAAAGAGGCCGATGACGGCTCGCAAATCCAGCCTGATAATTACTACCCACGGGTTAAGCTGGAAACCACCATGGGTGATATTGTTATAGAACTGGATCGTCGCCGTGCGCCCATCACGGTCAACAACTTTCTTCGTTATGTGGATAAGCGCAGTTACGAAGGCACCATTTTTCAGCGCATTATCCCTGGCTATATTGTTCAGGGCGGTGGTTACACTGTGGATTACGAAGAAAAATCGTCTTATCCGGCCATCTTTAACGAGTCAGGCAACGGCCTGAAAAATACCATGTACTCGGTAGCAATGGCCCGTCAGAACGATCCGCATACCGCAACCCGCCAGTTTTTCTTTAATCTGGATGAAAACGATAATCTCGATCCGGGCCGCTCATGGGGCTATGCGGTCTTTGGTGCCGTAGTGGAAGGCTACGAGGTGGTTGATGCCATGGGCGAAGTAGAAACCGAATACAAAGCAACCATTGGTTTTGCCGATGCACCGGTCGAGCCAATTATCATAAATAAAGTGGAGCTGCTACCCCCTCAGTTTTGATCCAACTGATGTTTTTCGGACTTATGTGACAGCCAGTCGCTGGCGAAGGTTATACAGCTTTCGCCGGTCGCTTTAGAACGATACATAGCTTTATCCGCCAGACTTAACAATTCCTGCTCATTGGTTGCATCGTCAGGAAAACAGGCCACTCCGATGCTGGCACCTATTTCAACCAGCACCTCCTGAATAAGGTAGGGTTTGCAAATCGCATCAATGATTTTATCCACCAGCGCCTTACACATTCTATAAGACTCTATATCGGTGAGCAGCAGCGTAAACTCATCGCCGCCGAGGCGTGCCACGGTATCGGAATCCCTGACGGTCTGTTTCATTCTGACAGCGACACGCCCCAGTAATAAATCCCCAAACTTATGGCCATAGCGGTCGTTAACGCCCTTAAACCCGTTAAGGTCGATAAACAACAGCGCGATTTTTTCATTGCGGCGCACGGCATGCTTCATTTCTACCGACAGGCGGTCATTAAACAGGTGACGGTTGGGTAAATCAGTTAACTGATCGTGATAAGCCAGCAATGTGAGTTCCTGCTGCTGGGCTTTTTGCTGACTGTCATCAATAATGGTGTACACCGTTGCCGGACGGTTACCGATCATGACTTCGCTGACCTCTACCTGGCAATGATACTGGTCACCAATCTTGCGTATCCCATACATTTCACCTTCATGCTCGTACAATAACGAGTCTACTTTACGCCCTTGCAGCTCAGTCATGAGGTATCCGCTCATGTTTTCGACAAGCTTGTTAGCCCTGATAATCTTGCCGCCTTCATCGGCCACCAGAATGCCGGCAGCAACCCGATTCATTATGTTATCAACCAAATCCACCGAGTGATTTGCCTTGAGCACCCGCAGGCGATACATAACAATGGCCAGGGTAAAGTTAATAATGGCCAGGAAAAATGCCAGTCCCTGATAAAAGCGAATAGCCATGGCTTCTGCCTGGGTTTCGTGTTCAAGCTCAACGGTCAGCTTGTTCATTAAATCAAGTAACCTGAGATTTTTCCGCTGCGCCACATCGATGGCCTGCCGGAGCAGCAACTGATCATACTCACGGCCAATCAGTTGTCTGATTTTTTGCCTGAGCGGCGACCACTCCAGTAATGCCTGCTGCACTATTTCGGTAGTGGTATCGCTGGTTAGGGGGGCCACCTCAATAACATTGTGATCCGCCGAAAACGTTCGCCCACCGCGGTGGAAGCTATCGAGAGTAAGGTCGAACCGCTTAAAGGTTTCGCGCAATTCTGCCAACGCGGCACTGTAAGCTTCTTCGTTGGTGTAGGCGTTTTCCATCATCAGCAGGTTTTTCACCAGACGCTGGCTGAGCATCCGTTGTCGACCGGAAAGGTTGATATTGATAGCGGCCGCTTCAATGCGATAAGACAGCCATACATTGAGCGAGAGTGCAACGAAGTCAAACGTCAAAAATAACACCACCGCCATTAGCGTTAGCGTCCTGCCGTAACGCTGACTGATGAGGGTTAGCTGGCTTTTAATAGATGCGAATAAGCCCAAGTCGTCCCTGCTCCCTGGTGAAATGAGTTGGATGAAATATAGAATAATATCTACTAAAGTATAGCATATACTTCAGAAGTTAAAGCTGAAATAGCCTGGCCTGGCCAACTCAGTAAGCCGGCTACAGAGGGCGCAAGAAGAAGTCGTGAGGCAATTGCTGTGGCTGAAAAAGCTGCCCTATACGTTTAAACCCCGCACGCTGAAGCACTGCCAGCGAAGCCAGGTTATCCGGCCGGCAAATAGCGCTGACCTGGCGCTCACTGGTGTGGGCGGCAGCCCAGCTCAGCACCAGGTTTACTGCTTCGGAGGCGTAACCATTGCCGCGCCCCCGGGGTAAAAAAGCATAGCCAAGATCGGGACAACTCAAAAAAGGACGTCGAATAAAGCCACACAGTCCAATTCGCTGATCGCCTTCTGTATCAATGGCTTCAACCAGCCATAAGCCATAACCTTTGGCTGCAAAGCTGTCACTGGCCACGGTGATATACTGGCTGGCCTGACCGTTATTATGAATTCCGCGGTCGCCGATAAACGTCAGCCATTGTTTATCGTTAGTTACCGCCAGAATAAAATCCACATCATCGCGACTCAGCCGTCGCAGCCTCAGCCGTTCAGACTTAAGGATCATGACTTGTTATCCAGCAACTGATCGATCACCGCAAAGTAAGCCGGGTTGACCACTGCCGCCCGCGGATAGCGGGGCGCTTCACGATCGTTAACCCGGTGATGCTGCCAACCTGTGGTTGAAGCTATAAAACGCAGGGCGGCCGCTTCGCCGCCTAATTCCAGACAACCGGCCAGACAGGTGTCGATATAGCTTTGATGGACCGGATAGTCGGCACTTGATGGCTCAATCTTTAACGACTCGCAAATCCAGATATCGCGCTGCTTTAACCACTCAATCAGTCGTTCGGTAAGGTCATCTGCCAGTTCAAAGTTTAACTGATCGATAGTCACCGGCGTAAAGCGGTAGTCCTGCTCACGCTTTTGCAGCGCCGGATCAAGATGGGTAGGCACGAGCTGGGCGTTCAGCCAGCCATCGGTCTTCTGATAAGCGCCAACATAGGTTTGCAATTCAGGTTCAGAGCGCGTGATCCAGCCCCGCTCGAAACCAAATACCTCAACTTCAACGCCATCGTGGGGAATACCTGAATGACGACTACGGGAGTCACTGTTCATCAAACTGCCATAGCCAAGCACAATATGAGGCTCAGAAATGGCCGTCATCCAACGTTCGAGTTGGGCTATGCTTTCCATCGGTTACTACCCTAGAGGCCGCGCTGGCGGACAATCTCGTATAAACACACCCCGGTAGCTACCGACACATTTAAGCTGGATACGCTGCCAGCCATGGGCAGTTTCACCAGTTCATCACAGGTTTCGCGGGTTAACCGGCGCATACCCTTGCCTTCGGCGCCCATGACCAACGCCATAGGGCCGCTTAGCTTGCAATCATAAATCAGTTGCTCAGCTTCGCCGGCGGTACCAATTACCCAAACCCCTTTATCCTGCAGCTGTTTTAAGGTTCGCGACAGATTAGTGACCTGTATAAAAGGCACTACTTCAGCGGCTCCACAAGCGACTTTTCGGGCCGTGCCGGTAAGCCCACCGGACTTGTCTTTAGGTACTATCAGTGCGTGTGCACCGGCCGCGTCAGCGGTACGCAGGCAGGCACCGATATTATGCGGATCGGTCACCCCATCGAGAACCAGTAATAAAGGTACAGGGGTTGAGTCCAGCAACCGGTCTAAATCGCTCTCGTCTAAAGTTTTGGCTGGCTTCGCCCGGGCTACTATGCCCTGGTGCTGCTCACCTTTAACTTTATCGTCGAGCACTTTTCGGTTGCAAAATTGCACTGATACGCCGAAACGGCGGGCCTGATTAACAATATTAATCAACCGCTCATCATCACGCCCTTTCAACACCCAGATTTCAATCAATCGTTCGGGTTCGTTTTCAATTACCGCCTGCATGGCGTGCAGGCCGTATAACCATTCTTGCTGAGCCATTAACCTTTCTTACCTTTTACCGGCCGCGCCTTCTTGGAGCTACCGCGCTTATTAGCTGTACCGCCAGACTTTCCCGCTGGCTTACGTCGTGATTTACCTGAGTTTTTCGCACCGCTCTTATCGCCGTCTTTAGCACTGCGACGCTGACGAGCCGCGGTTTTTTCGTCACCACTACGCTTATTAACCACTTTAACCTTTTTACCGCCCTGGGAGCGCAACCACTTATTGTCGAGCACCAGATCGATCTTACGCTCATCCAGATTCACGGCCGCTACTTTTACTTCCAGTTGATCGCCTAAACGGTACTGGCGGGCTCCGCTCTCGCCGCTAAGGGTTTGCTTCACTTCGTCGTAGCGGTAGTAGTCATCGTCGAGGGAGGTAATATGCACCAGACCATCGATATGGTATTCGGTGATACGCACGAAAATACCAAAGCCGGTCACCGAGCTCACCACCCCTTCAAAGGTTTCGCCCACATGATCCTGCATAAACTCGCATTTGAGCCAGTCGCTGACGTCACGGGTAGCATCATCGGCACGGCGTTCAGTCATGGAGCACTGTTCGCCTAACTGCTCGACTTCCTCCTCGCTGTATGACTTGGCACCATGAACCGTCTGCCCTTGTTTTTTAAGGATAGATTTAAGCGTTCTGTGTACCACCAGATCCGGATAACGGCGAATCGGTGAGGTAAAGTGAGCGTACGCGTCCAGCGCCAGGCCGAAGTGACCGATATTGTCGCCATCGTAGATAGCCTGCTTCATGGAGCGCAGCAGCATGGTCTGGATCAGTTCCTGATCAGGGCGTCCACGGGTTTTGCTGACCACCGCTGTAAAATCGGCCGGCGAGGCGCCCTCTACAATGCTGTGCGGGATCCCTACTTCGCCCAGGTAAGAGGTAAACGCGGTCAGTCTGTCTGCATCAGGTTTGTCGTGCACGCGAAACAGTGAATGCGCCTTATTGTTTTCAATGTACAGGGCCGCACTAACGTTGGCCATGATCATACATTCTTCAATCAACTTATGGGCATCGTTACGCTCAATGGGCACGATATTTTCAATCTTGCGCTGGGCATTGAAAACAAATTTACTTTCCTGAGTTTCAAACTCAATGGCACCGCGCTGCGCACGGGCTTTCTTAAGAGCGCGATACAGATCGTGTAAGTGGCGCAGGTGGGGCACAAATTCTTCATAACGCTGATGAAGCTCTTTATTACCGCTTAAAATCTGCCACACTTTACTGTAGGTAAAGCGGGCATGGGAATTCATCACCGCTTCGTAAAACTGGTAATTCTCCAGCTTGCCCGCCGGGCTGATGGTCATTTCGCATACCATGCACAGCCGGTCAACTTCAGGATTCAGTGAGCATAAACCGTTCGACAATACTTCCGGCAACATGGGAATAACCTGCTCAGGGAAGTACACCGAGTTACCGCGCTCCAGCGCTTCGGCATCCAGTGCACTGCCCGGCGTCACATACTGACTGACATCAGCAATGGCTACCCATAACTGCCAGCCACCGTTATCCAGCGGCTCACAGAATACGGCGTCGTCGAAGTCTCTGGCGTCCTCACCGTCGATGGTCACCAGCGGTAACTGACGCAGGTCGACGCGACCGGTTTTATCTTCTTCCTTAACGCTGTCGGTTAACCCTTCAATCTGGCGGGTAACCCCTTTGGGCCACTGGTGGGGAATATCGAAGGTGCGCAGGGCCATTTCAATTTCCATCCCCGGCGCCATGTGCTCGCCGAGCACTTCAATAATCCGGCCAACCGGGCTGACTCGCCGACGTGGGCGCTGCGTAATTTCCACCACGACTACATTGCCTTGCCGGGCTCCGTGCGCGTGTTCTGGTGGAATAATAATCTCAAAGTTGATACGGCTGTCATCAGGAATCACCATTCCCATGCCCTGCTCAGTAAAATACCGGCCAACAATGGGTTCTTTGCGGGGTTCTATCACCTGATTAATATAGGCTTCGCGACGACCACGGCGGTCCGTACCGCTCTCACGGGCTTCCACCCTGTCGTCGTGCATAAACATTTGCATTTGCCCGGCACTGATAAACAAATCGCCGGAATTGTCATCGGGACGCAGGAAACCGTAACCGTCACGGTGGCCTATAATTCGCCCGCGGATAAGCTGTTCCTGTTGCAGAACGGCATAACGCTTTTGTTTGGTAAATTGAATTTGCCCCTCGCGCTCCATGGCGCGCAGGCGTCGTTGAATGCCAATCCGGCTGTCTTCGCCCTGGGCATTTACGCTTTGGCAAATGTCCATAAAGGTCATGGGTTTGCCATGCTCTTTAAGGGTTTCCAGCAAATATTCGCGGCTGGCTACCGGATTGTCGTACTTGGCTTTTTCCCGCTCGTAGTGCGGATCATCTGTCATATAAACTCTGTAGTTTGATGTATTGCTGCCAGTATAATACTAATCTGGCTCATTAAATACTCAATTGCGTATAAGAATTGTAGTGGCGTCAGTATATAACGGACAACGGCATAAAAAAACGGTGGCAAAAGCCACCGTTTTTGATTGTGTTGCGGTAAAGCGCTGGTGGCTTATTGTTTTTTCATCGACTCGTGAAAGCCGGCCAGATCCTCAACCTTGATGGCTCCTTCGATATCTGCAAAGGGTTGTTCCACAAAGCTGGTACCACGCAGCTGTACAGAGATCCGTGCAGCGTTGTCGTTAAGCATAGTTTGCTGGTAAAACGCTTTAACATCTTCCAGGGTCACTTTCTCAACCGCGGCTATAAGTTTCTGCTCGCTGTCGAAGTCATATTTCTCGCGATACCAGTCAGAAATAAACGGTACCACTTCGTCACGCATGTTTTTTGGCGCTTCCTTCAGCGACACCAGTGCACTGGTTTTTAACTTGGCAAACTCTTCCTCTGTTAACGCATCCAGTGCGACTTTGTATTGCGTTTTAAATTCATCAAAACGCGCCTGCATGGCCGCCACGTCTTTTACCGGGGTCTGAATAAACATTGCAAAACCGGTGTAGTCACCAATGCTGGTTGCCATACCGCCTACCGCGTAAGCCAGTTGCTCTTCGGTACGCAGCTTGTCAAAGGCAACGGTTCTGAAGTGGCCGCGTAATACCGTGCCGGCAGCCCGGGTACCAAAGCCGGGTGTTGGATGCACCATCACATCAATCAGTGCCACATCGGCAACGGTAAGGTCCTGCTGCCAGACCAGCGTCTGTTCAGCCTGTGGCTGCCAGAACTCACGCATATCGTAATTCAGGCTGGTGCGATCATCCGGCAGAGCGCCTTTCACTAACGCTACCGCATTGTCCAGATCGGCCTTGTCATAGTTACCAAAGGCAAAAATACGCAGTTGGTTTTCACTCAGCAGAGCCTGCATAAACGCCTGCATATCGGCCACTGTTAACGACTCAGCCGCCCTGATAAGTGCGTCAGTATTGAAGTTACCTTCGCGGATCAGGTTGTTATATGCATCAAACGCCTGATAGAACGGGAATTTTTTACCGGCATTCTGCAAACCTCGTACGTAGCGGTCGACTGCCTGAGCAAAGTTCTGCTCGTTAACGTCAACTACCAGTGCGTCGAGGGCTTTTGTGAGTAACTCAGGCTGTTTATCGGTAAAGCCACCAATGGCCAGACTGATACCATTGCCATCGTTAAAGCGTAGCGACATCCCGGCAATACTGGCCTCTGTCATCAGCGCGCTTTGTTGCAGGCTGTATAAGTCTTGCCACAGAGCTGTCATTACTGTTGCTTTAACATCTGACTCAGGCACGCCTGAATTGATATAAACCGTCATTTCACCACGCGGTTGCTCGGTAAATGCCTGACTGGGGAACGACCAAACCTTAACGCCGTTTTCATCAATCACCAGCTCAGGTTTTTCCTGAGGTGTTTGTGGCTTAAGGGCAAATTCTTCCGGTAATAGCGTATTGACGGCCGGTAGATTCAACGCAATTTGCGCAGGCTGTTGCCAGCTGGCAATTTCTTCGTCGCTGATGGTATCAACCTGATATTTACCGTCATAGAAGTGCAGTTGGCTATCTGATGGCTCATTTTTACTAATATACCAGATACGAACACGCTCAGGCGTCAACTGTGCCAGGACCTCCTCGATAGCCTCAGCATCAAAGGATTCATAGTAATAGGGCGAAGATACCGCAAACTTAGCCGGTACTTTCTGCATCGCTGCCGCCAGGTTCGACACATAGCCAAATTCATCGGATTTCTGCAGGAAGCGGAAACGGTTGTTCAGACTGGTCTGAATTTCGCTGAAGTACTTAGCATCTACCCCTTGCTCACGGATCAAATCGATGTATTGCATGACCACAGCCACAATGGCTTCGCGGTTTTGCATGCCCGCATCGGTGAGGTCGATGTTGATGCTGAACGAACCGTAGTTACCATACATGTTCGGCGACGCAGAGGCAGACAGATTAGAAATCAGCCCCATGGCTTTTAACTGATAAGCCGGCGTACCGGGCATCTCAGAGCCAATCAGATAAGTTAAGAACTGGTTAGGCTTGGTGGCAAACTCATCGCTGTTATCACTGATGGTGAAATCGATGTTGAGTTTCTTAACGTCTTCATTGGGTACATAATGAATTCGCTTGCCGCCCACTTTGGCAAAGTCGAGCTTATCGTCAACCGTCGGGTTATCGATGCTCTTGTTTTCGATATTGCCGAAGTATTCTTCTGCCAGCGCTTTCATTTCATCCAGCGGACGGTTGCTGATCATCGCCAGCTTCATAATATTGGCCGAGTAGTAACGCTCGTAGAAGTTCACCGTTTCGGTGTGCAGTTTGCTGCCGTCCTTATCGCCAAGGGTTTCCAGGTTACCAATCAGGAAGCGGTTGGCCGGATGGTCGCCCATCAGGCTGCGCGCCAGTTTAAACTGACCAAAGTAATCCATCTCGCGGCGCATGGACCATTCCGCATTGACGGCATTTTTCTCTTTGTCAGTATATTCCGGGTAAAGCTTGGGCGCCTTGAAGAAATCAGAAAAACGATCCAACGCTTCGCCGTAGGCATCGTTATTGATTTTAAACATGTAGTTGGTGATATCCAGCCAGGTGTAAGCATTGTGCTGGCCACCGTTGGCGGTCATAAACTCGGTATACCCTTTGGTATCCGGGTAACGTTCAGTCCCTAAGAACAGCATATGTTCAAGATAGTGCGCCATACCCTGCTGTGACATCGGGTCGTGCAGCAAACCTACACTTACGCTCAGTGATGCGGCCGATTTTTCGGCTGCCGGATCAGACACCAGCATCACTTCTAATTGGTTGGGTAAAGTAAAAGTATCGTACTGTCTGTCGTCGTTAGGCGATACCATTACGCTCTCTGGCGTAGCAACCGGGCTGGCCGGCGCCTGAGCTTTTTCTGTGGCACATCCGCCAAGCAGTGCAGCGGAAACCACACCTGCAATCAAAAGCTTTTTCATTAAAATGTTACCTTATGCAGCGTTAATATAGTGAGTTGAAACTTTCACACCGACCCGGTTCCTGATAATGCAACTGTCGGAACGAATTTTCACGCAGCACACCATAAAGAAAAGCGCTGCAAGGCGCCAGTCACCGGTCAGACAGGATTGTAAACAAATATGTCAGCGATGCTACTGACCTGATATGCAGTTTTGTTTACCGCAAGTCAGACATGCTGATCAATCAGGATGGCGTTGCCGTCGGGATCGAGCATGGCAATGCTGTCCGGCCCGGTAGAGCCTGATTTAGTTTTCTTGGTAAGAATAACACCCGCATCAGTCAGGGCTGACTCTATTTCCTGCACCGACGTAAATGACTCCAGTGGATGGCAGTCCTGATCCCAACCGGGGTTGAAGGTCAGCACATTGCCTTCAAACATACCCTGGAACAGTCCGATAACATTTTTGCCGTTGCGCATAATCAGCCAGTTCTGATTAATGTCACCGCCAGACTCGCTGAACCCCAGTTTCTCGTAAAATGCTTTTGAAGTTTGGATATCTTTTACCGATAAACTTACCGAAAATGCGCCGAGTTCCATGTGTTGCCCTCACTGATTAGCCTAATCCTAACTATCGTCCAGCCCGGTCTAAATTGCAACGCATTAGGTCGGGCGACAGAAGGTAGGCAAGCTGCGCCAGTTACGCTACAGTGAGCATTCTTTTTTTCTACAGTTATTTAAGCGCCATGGACAGACGACGATTTATTAAACTTTCTTCTTTACTCGGCGGTAGTCTTACTCTGTCGACCCAGTTAACCGGCTGCGCCTCGGCCCCCAAAACCAAAGAATATTTCCCGGCCGTTGATTTTACCCATGGCGTAGCCAGTGGCGATCCGACCACCAGCGCCGTGATCCTGTGGACCAGAGCGGTACCAGCCGACAACGACGACAGCGGTTATGTACGCTGGCAAATTGCCACCTCGCCGGACTTCAGTTCACCGCTGCGCGACGGCGTGGCAAAAACCACGCGCAACAACGATTTTACCGTAAAAATTGATGTTCAGGATTTACCTGCAGGCCGGTCGTTCTACTACCGCTTTTTTACCAGTGAAAACCGCTCCGTAACCGGTACCACCAGTACTTTGGCGACGGGCGTAATTGATAAGCTGAAGTTTGCTGTTTTTTCCTGCGCTAATTATCCGGCGGGTTACTTCAATGCTTACAAAGCAGCCGCTGAGGATAGTGAAGTTGATGTGGTACTGCACCTTGGTGATTACATTTATGAATACCCGAAAGGCGGCTATGCCACGGCCAACGCAGAAGCCATAGGCCGCGACTTTATGCCGGGTAATGAAGGGGAGCTACTAACGCTTAAGGACTACCGGCTTCGCTATGCAACTTACCGACAGGACAACGGCCTGCAGTTACTGCATCAGCGTAAACCGTTCATCGCTATCTGGGATGATCACGAGATTGCCAACGATACCTATATGTCGGGTGCGCAGAACCATTCAGCCGACGAAGGCGATTTTTTTGCCCGGCGCACCGCCGCTATGCAGGCCTATTACGAATGGTTACCGATTCGTCCGCCCATGGGCGATGGTAACCCGCAGATTTACCGCAGCTTTGAATTTGGCAATCTGGTCAACCTGTACATGCTTGATACGCGAGTAATTGGTCGTGAAAAACAGCTTAACATGGCCGATTTTAAGCAGGCCGATGGCCAGTTTGATGGCAAAGCATTTATGCAGGCACTGCATAATCCGGATCGCACATTGCTGGGCAGAGCCCAGTTTAACTGGCTGGCCGATAAAGTTAAGCAAAACAGTGCCCGCTGGCAGGTGCTGGGCCAGCAGATCCTGATGGGTAAAATGCATTATCCGGCTGAGGTACTAAACAGCGAGCGTGAAGCCGTGGCAGGTGCCATTGAAGGTCTGCTTGGTCTGCTCAAAAAGCAACAGGCGGGCGCCTCCCTGAGCAAAGAAGAACAGGCCCGTTTAGCCACCAAACTCCCCTATAATCTGGATGCCTGGGATGGGTATGCCGCAGAGCGTGACAAAGTACTTAGCTTGTTCTCGGATGCGCAAAAATCGTTACTGGTGATTGCCGGGGATACCCATAATGGCTGGGTGAATAAGCTTACTGACAACAGCGGCGAGACCGTGGCTATGGAGTATGCAACACCGAGCGTTTCGTCACCCGGCATGGAAGATTATCTGGGGCTAAACACAGAACAGGCTAAACGACTGGCCGGTGCTTTGCCCCTGTTAATTGACGATCTCAGTTACTGTAATCTTCATGAGCGGGGCTACATGACCATGTCATTTACCCTCTCCATGGTCACCACTCAGTGGCACTATGTAAGTAACATCAGCAACGAAAACTACACCGTTTTCACCCGCCACACCGAGCGGTTTGTCAATTAAGCATTGATAGCAAAGGGCCTTAACAGGCCCTTCGTAGTTCTCATACCGGGCTTAACGAATATACATCTGAGCAAAATCAGGAATGCGATATTCTGCGCAAATCTGTTCAAAGCCGACACTTAACACCGAATAAATTTCATCCACTGCACTTTTATCATTGGAGGTTTTCGCCAGCATATTGAGCAGCTGTTTGGATTTATCAGGCTCACCATAACAACCAAACTCCGATGCCATATGGATCTTCGCATAAATATCGCCTTCGTCGGCGGCTTGCTGGATCAGGCTTAAGCCGTTCTCGTTATAGGTAAGCCGACCCAGAATAAACTTCGCCCTCACATTACCGCGCTCTTCGCTGAGGTAAGATAAGACGCGCTCTGCTTTGTAGTCAGACTTTGGATAACGGGTGTAGCGGTTGCCACTTTTATTCGGCAGCTGGCCGGCAAAAAAAGCAAAAGCGTGACGCATTGCTTCGTCGGTCGAACGCGTATCAAGGTGGGCAGACGTCACCTCAATTGCCCGTGCCTCAAAGGCTTCACGCTCGGCCATTCGGTTTTCGTGATGGGATTGCGTGGCACGGAAAATCTCAAAACCGGTTAAAGCGAATAAAGAGACGGCCAGGGTCAGGCAACATCCTGCAAGCGCCAGCGGCGTAGTAATAAACCAACGATTTCTCAGCCACCTGCTACTGTCGTGCGGGGCTTCTTCGGTGAGGACGTAAAAAGCCCTGTGCTGCTCGAAAGGGATGGTAAGCCTGCCGATATAGGCTGCCGACCAGGCGCCAACGCCGTACAGACCCACTAAAATAAAAGCCCTGACCGATTGGCCTTCGCCGAGGCTGAGGCCAAACATAAAAGCCGCCAGAACCACAGCAAGGTGGGCCAGAAATGCCATTACAGCGAAGGAAAGCTGGTAACCACGACCGTAAAACCGCACCACAATTCCAATTGCCGCGCCGCTTAATGCCAGCATAACCGGTGCGAAGCGGTCGTCATACAAATAAAGCCCGTACCATAGTACCAGTATGGGTACCGACCAGAACGCCACGGCCAGTGCCGCTTTTAATCCATTTTGCCCGTTGAGCTTTGCTTCAACGGCATCGATTTCCTGTTGGTTTACCTGCACTGCCCTGTTCCAAATATCATTTAATTCTATGATTTTGTTAAAGTATACAGAAAACCAACTACACTGCGGCAGTTTCTTTTACTGGCTCAAACCGGCATCGGGATTATGAATCCAGCGGAGTTCGTGCGGCCCTCACTGCGCGGGGATGCATGAGCTTTTCGAGCTCTTTGAGGTAGGTTGCGATAGTTTGATGAGTTTGCTTATCTGCCGTCACTGCGTTGTACAGCCACTGATAGGCATCCTGATAATCATAGGGAGAACCGTAACCGTCAATAAACAGTTCGGCCAGTTGTATCTGGGCTTTCAGATTTCCCAGTGCTGAGGCTTCACGCAGAAATATCACCGCTCGTTTGCGGTCTTGCTGCACCAGTGTGCCTTTACTGTAATAGCGACCAAGCTGTTCAAGTGCGGCCGGCAGTCCCTGGTCGGCAGCCTGACGCATAAAGTCAACGCCTCGTTCCGGGTCGGCTTCAACACAAACACCCCAGGCCAGCATATCGCCCCATAAAAACTGATAAGCAGGTACTTTGAGCACTTCAGCCCGGGCTTCAATATCCTGGTTTAACTGGCAGCGATCCATCACCACCCGGTCGAGATGCTCGTTACGGTTGATCATGTTGATCAGCTCGTCCTGAGTATAAAGCTGTACCGCTTTAATCTCCTGCGCCTGTACTGCGCTACCGACTCCCAGCCACAGGACTGAGAGCATCAGTAATAAACCACCTTTGTTCTGCATATCACATTTTTCCAGCTAACTCGTCGCCTCTTGGCGTTTTATCGGCCGGCGGGGCGAAAACCTAATTAAATTTAATATTCATGGCGCTGTTAATGCGCCGCGTGTGCTCTACCACATCAATACCAAGATCGGTGAGATAGCCCCCATCTACCTGGGTTATCAGGCCTTTTGAATACAACCGGGCAGCAGCCTCGACAATGGACTGAGTGGCATCGTGGTGAATTTTTAAACCCTGCATCAGACTTTCGGCAGGAAACTTCAGTAACAGGTTTAGCTCTTCGATGACGTCGTGTGAAAAAGCCATAAGGACTCCAGGCAACTATTCTCTTTTATTTGTATAGCCAGTATGCGCTTGTTTAGCCAACAAGTCATGACGATATTTAGCGCTCACCAGCCGGTTTTTAAAACCCTTCACTCAATGTTTATATAATACCCTTATTAACAAAAACGCAACCAGCGTATCCCCCTTTGTCAAGAATACGCAGAATCGACGCCCGGGAGTGATCGGCTCAGGGTCTTTAATGGTATACTCCTGAAAATAATCCTGTTTTGATGGGTATCATAAAAACCCAAAGCACGCAGCTGGGATAGCCACAAACTATGAAGTATAAAGATTTACGCGACTTTATCAGTCAGTTAGAAAAAAACGGCGATTTAGTGCGCATTACCAAGCCAATCAGTACCAAACTGGAAATGACCGAAATAGCCGACCGTACCCTGCGTGCCGGCGGCCCTGCCCTATTGTTTGAAAACCCGGTGGATTTTGATATTCCGGTATTAATGAATCTGTTTGGTACACCAGAGCGGGTAGCGCTGGGAATGGGGCAAAGCTCTGTAACCGCGCTGCGTGAAGTCGGAAAGCTGCTGGCCTATTTAAAAGAGCCTGAGCCGCCTAAAGGGCTCAAGGATCTGTGGGAAAAACTCCCGGTTTTTAAACAGGTTCTGAATATGCCTGCCAAGGAAGTGCGCAAGGCGCCTTGTCAGGAAGTCGTGTTAAGTGGTGACGAGGTTGATCTCACCCGCCTGCCGGTGCAGCACTGCTGGCCGGGCGATGCAGCGCCGCTGATCACCTGGGGACTCACTGTCACCCGGGGCCCACACAAGAAACGCCAGAACCTGGGCATTTACCGGCAGCAGGTGCTGGGTAAAAACAAACTCATTATGCGCTGGTTGTCGCACCGCGGCGGCGCGCTGGATTTTCGCGAGTGGTGTCAGACCCACCCCGGCGAACCTTATCCTGTTTCGGTGGCGTTAGGCGCCGATCCGGCCACTATTCTGGGGGCGGTAACGCCGGTACCGGATACCCTTTCTGAATATGCTTTTGCCGGGCTATTGCGCGGCGATAAAACCGAAGTCGTTAAATCAGTGAGCAATGATTTACAGGTGCCTGCCAGTGCCGAATTTGTGCTGGAAGGCTACATCGCGCAGGACGAAACAGCGCCGGAAGGCCCCTATGGCGATCACACGGGCTACTATAATGAGGTAGACGAGTTCCCGGTCTTTACAGTGACTCATATCACTCATCGTAAAAATCCGATTTATCATTCAACCTACACCGGCCGTCCACCGGATGAACCGGCTGTGCTTGGTGTGGCATTGAATGAAGTTTTTGTGCCCATCCTGCAAAAGCAGTTCCCTGAGATTGTGGATTTCTATCTGCCGCCAGAAGGCTGTTCCTATCGTATGGCGGTAGTAACGATGAAAAAACAGTATCCCGGACACGCTAAACGGGTGATGATGGGCGTTTGGTCGTTCTTACGGCAGTTTATGTACACCAAGTTTGTTGTGGTGTGCGATGACGATGTTAATGCTCGCGACTGGCAGGATGTGATTTGGGCGATTACTACCCGAATGGATCCCGCCCGTGATACAGTAATGATAGAAAACACGCCCATTGATTATCTTGATTTCGCCTCGCCGGTATCAGGGCTGGGTTCCAAAATGGGTCTGGATGCCACCAATAAAATGCCCGGCGAAACCGACCGGGAATGGGGCGAACCCATCGTCATGGAGCAAGCGGTAAAAGACCGGGTGGATGCAATCTGGGATGAACTCGGTATCATCAACAGCGCAAATTCCGGACAATAAAGTAAACCTACAAACATTAAGAGATTCTGTATACATGTCACAAATTAGATGCCAGGTTGAAGGTATAGCACCACTGACCAAGACGGTTTATCGGGTCGACCTGACCCCTGATGTTTCTCTCGACTTCCAATCGGGACAGTATGTTTTGGTACACATGGCTGAAGACGATAAACGTCCTTTCTCTATTGCCAATGCGGCGCACGACAACAACCGCCTGGAACTGCACATTGGTGCCGAGCCGGGTAACAGCTACGCGGGCGAAGTGCTTGAGCGCATGCGTCAGGAAAAAGCCATTTTCATCTCCGGCGGACATGGCCAGGCCACCCTGCAAGACGGTGATACGCCAATGATTCTGGTGGCTGGCGGGACCGGTTTTTCTTATACCTATTCAATTTTAATGCAATCACTGAAGGTCAATCCAAACCGTGAAATCACCCTGTACTGGGGCGGTAAGCACCTTGAGGATCTGTATTATCACAAAGAACTGATTTCGCTGGCTGCACACCATCCGCACCTGACCTACATTCCGGTAGTCGAAAACGCTGCCGATGACTGGGACGGTCGCAAGGGCTGGGTACACCATGCCGTGCTGGCAGATTACGCCGATTTATCCGGCGTACAGGTCTATATTGCCGGGCGCTTCGACATGGCCAAGGTAGCCCGCGACGATTTCTTTGAGCGCGGCCTGACTAAAGAAAACCTGTTTGGCGACGCCTACGCGTTTATTTAATCTCACACACTGACGGTGGTTATAATGAAAATAATACGTCCACTTACTTTGCTGGCTTTAAGCGCCAGCCTGTCATTGCAGGCTGCTCAGCTTGAGTATGTTGATCAGCCTCAACTGCATGATATTGCGGCCAATATTTCTGCCCAGCGGATAGAACAGGATATTGAGAAGCTGGTAAGCTTTGGCACCCGCCACACGCTCTCTGAAACTGAGTCAGACACTCGCGGCATTGGTGCCGCGCGCCGCTGGATAAAAGCCGAGTTTGAACGCATTTCTGCCGCCTGTGGCAATTGCCTTGAGGTGTATTACAGCTCTGCCACCATCAGTGGTGAAAAACGCATTCCTGATCCGGTTGAGGTCGTTAGTGTTATTGCTGTACAACGCGGTGTCAGCGACCCGGATCGCTATGTATTGATGTCGGGAGACATTGATTCGCGGGTATCTGATGTAATGGATGCCACCTCAGACTCTCCCGGCGCGAACGACAATGCCTCAGGTGTAGCCGGCACGCTGGAAGCCGCCCGGGTCCTCAGCCAGTATCGTTTTAACGGCAGCATTGTTTACGCCGCGCTGTCTGGCGAAGAGCAGGGCTTATTTGGCGGTAAAATTCTGGCTGAACAAGCCGCTAAAGATGGCTGGCGGTTAAAGGCCGTACTGAATAACGACATGATTGGCAACATTGAAGGGATCAACGGCGTGATTAACAACACCACCGCCCGGATTTTTGCCGAAGGCACGCGTCAGACTGAAACTGACCGCGAAGCCACCATTCGCCGCTTCACCGGCGGTGAGGTAGACTCACCAAGTCGTAACCTGGCCCGTTATATTGATTTGGTCGCCGACCGCTATATTCCTAATCTGGATACCATGGTGGTTTACCGCCTCGACAGATTCGGACGCGGTGGTCATCACCGCCCGTTTAATGACCTCGGCTTTCCTGGCGTTCGGATCATGGAAACCAACGAAAACTACGTGCGCCAGCACCAGGACTTACGCGAAGAGAACGGTATCAAATATGGCGATACCATTGACGGGGTTAACTTTGATTACGCGGCTAAACTTACTGCGCTCAATGCGGTGAGTCTGGCCAGTATGGCCTGGGCTCCCAATCCGCCTGCCGGAGTGAGCATTAAAGGGGCGGTAGAGCCTTCTACGACCCTGAGCTGGCAGGCTTTGGACAAAGCCCAAAATCCGCATCTGGCCGGCTATAAAATTTACTGGCGCTACACCGACGCCCCGCAGTGGCAGTTTAGTCGATTTGTCGGCGATGTGACCGAATTTACCCTGGAGAACGTAGTGATAGATAACTATTTCTTCGGCGTAGCCAGTGTCAGTAAAGATGGCTTTGAAAGCCCGGTTGTGTTTCCGGGTGCCGCCGGAGCGTTTGGCGAGTAATGATTAAAGAGGTGTGGTTAATATGCAATTAAACGGTGTGGTGATTGGCCTTTTGTCAGCGTGGTTAATGGTATTAACCTTCTCTGCTGCGGCGCAATCGTCCACCACCCTGGTTGCTAACCCCTTACCCACACTGGTTAGCGAAGAGACCGAAAATGCCAGGCTCAATCAACTGGTTGAGCAGGCATTTAGCGAGCTCGGCGTAGAAGTCACTCTGGCAGTAGACCGCCCTGCTTTTTCTGGCAGCGGTTTGCTCACCGGCAAATATGACGGCGAATTTGCTCACCTTGCCCTGCAGGAACAGCGCGACAACCTGCTCTACAGCAAAGCCTATCTACCCGCCCTGCTGTATGTCGCCAGCCGTAAATATCCACTCGATGAAGTCACCCAGTTTTCCCACATTCGCAATAGTCGCGTGGCAACCACCAACCGAATCGCCAACACGCCGGCAATGCGCAATATTAAGGCCGTCTCATGGGTGCGTAATCCGGCCCTTTTCGACATGTTCAGTCAGCTGTCAGAAAAACGTGCGGATTATGTTTTTGAAGACTGGCTGGTGATCGCCGAATTTAACCGGATGCTCACCAACAATGGTGAAAAGCCTTTATATGTATCACCCTATCCTTTGGTTAAATCAGCGATAACAGTCAGCCTGCGCAAGGATTATCCCAATGCCCGGCAGCTGCTGGATAAATTTGATAGTTACATTCACGATATCCAGCGCGATGGCCGTTTTAACCTTGCTATGGCAGTAGGCTGGACCAGCATGGATATCAATGGTGACGGCACAGCAGACTGGATAACCAGCGCGCAAATGCACCATGACGATGTACCGCCGATGTCGCAGAAGGGCGTGTTACCACTGGATAAAACCACACCGGGTGAAGCCTCTTTGTTTGTAATAGATGGTGAGCAATTCAGTAGCTGGCCTGATGCCCAGGCAAAGCTTAACGACCAACCGGTACTGCCCCGCCCCACTCTACTGGATCGCGAAGTCTACAAGCGCATGCTGCAGCGTTGGTAGTTACTTGTTGTTAGGGATGCTCAGTATCAATGTATTAGCGACTAGTGATTGCGATATTGCCGCTGCAGGCTATCGGCCCCAATCCTCATCCAGGACATCCTTTCTTTTTGCCTGATATTCTTCCAGAGAGAGCAAACCATCACGGTACAGCTTTTCAATTTGTCTAAGCCTTTCACTATGGCCATGATTATTTTTCGTAGACTGAATTTTAACTTTTAAATCATGGTTCGACACAGTGTGAGGAAGCGCTTTCTTGGAGAAAATGGAGTTCCTGAATGCCTGGTAAGCATTCGCAATGATGAATAGCGAGAAAACGCCCATCACAATTTTAAAGAATCCGGGGGTTTTGAAGGAAAACATCAACCAGCCTACTAACCCCAGCATGAAAACAAAACCGAAGAACATTAAAGTTGAATTGAATCTTGATATTCTTGTTTTAGAGCTTCCATGTATTAACATTGTTGCATTCCTTTTATTTCGACAACCAGCACTTGTTTTGTTCATGGGAACGTAACTTAACTACGATGTCCTTAACACTGCATTACAAAAAGCATCTGATTAAACGAATGCAGGTAATGCCTTGTATAAATACTAACATGGCATGATCAGAGATAAAGTTTAGAAAATTTAAACAAGACAGACTTTTCAGGAGATCCCTGATATCGCCTCGCGATTCAGGGATGACGAATTAAGGTTTAAGAGCTGGATTAGACTGTAGTTAATCATTAAAGGCTGGTAATACCTCTACACTACCTGCATATCTCCACTCAGGCTAAAAATTACCACTGCGAGCCACGCCACTGACCAACCCATTCGCCATTTTGCAGGATTTCCTCAACACTGCTGAAGGGGTCTGTAGTAGTAGCCATAAACAACCGGTACTCGCCGCGACTGCCTTCAAACACGTAGGTCCCTTTGGTGTCAGGACCGGCAATAAGTTTTAGTCGGGTTGATACGCTTTGTTGCACTGTACCTTGTGAGTACGTTTGTGACATGGTGCTTGCCTTTATGATTGGTTCAATTTAACAGACCGTGCTGACTGCCAATTACTTTCAACGTTAAAAAAATGTCTGTAAGCCGGTTTGCGCACGGCCGAGTATCAGGCCATGAATATCGTAAGTCCCTTCGTAGGTATTCACTGTTTCCAGATTCAGCATGTGGCGCATAATGTGGTATTCGTCAGAGATCCCATTACCACCATGCATATCCCGCGCTTTTCTGGCAATTTCCAGCGCTTTACCGCAGTTATTACGCTTTATCAGCGATATCATAGCCGGATCAAACTGCCCTTCATCGATCAACTGCCCGACTCTGAGTGCCGCCTGTAAACCCAGCGTAATTTCGGTTTGCATATCAGCCAGTTTAGTCTGAAACAACTGAGTTTGCGCCAGCGGCTTACCAAATTGTTTACGGTCCAAGCCGTATTGCCGGGCTGCATGCCAACAAAACTCCGCCGCGCCCATGGCTCCCCAGGCGATACCATAACGGGCCATATTCAGGCAACTGAAAGGCCCTTTCAGACCCCTTACCCCGGGCAGCATATTTTGCTCAGGTACAAACACCTCGTCCATGACTATTTCGCCGGTGATAGAGGCTTTAAGCGACAACTTACCGCTAATTTCTGGTGTAGACAGCCCTTGCATACCGCGCTCAAGAATGAAACCACAGATGGCATTATCCTGCGCCGTATTCTTAGCCCACACCACACAAATATCAGCAATAGGTGAATTAGTGATCCACATTTTGCTCCCACTGATACGGTAGCCACCAGCAACCGGTTCAGCCCGGGTTTCCATGCTAGCTGGATCGGAGCCGGCATTAGGTTCGGTTAAACCAAAGCAACCAATCATCTCGCCACTGGCCAGCTCAGGCAGGTATTTTTGTTTTTGCTCTTCACTGCCAAATTGATAAATAGGATGCATAACCAGCGAAGACTGCACGCTCATGGCGCTACGGTAGCTGCTGTCGACCCGCTCGACTTCTCGGGCAATCAATCCATAGGCCACATAACTCACACCGGCACAGCCATACCCATTTATGGTGGCGCCCAATAACCCCATATCGCCAAACCGGCGCATAATGTCAGGGTCAAACCGGCCCTCACGATTAGCCTGTAAAATACCTGGCTGCAAGGTTTGCTGGCAAAACTGATGGGCCGAATCCCGCAGCATACGCTCCTCATCACTCAGCTGAGCATCCAGCATTAACATATCCTGCCAATAAGGGTTAACCGACATCCTCATCTCCTGTTTATCGTATTTGTAGGGTCGCTTCAGATAAGCTTTTTATGGATGGCATTATACACTTTACTGCCTGTAGCCTGGCTAAATCCCGCTTAAAGGCAGCGCAGTAGTGTACTTTATTTGTTCCATCGCAAAGCTCGAGGTGACATCGCCCATGGGCATATTTTTAATCAGGCGCTTATAGAAATGATCAAAGCTTTGCATATCGGCCACCATCACTTTGAGCATGTAATCGTACTCGCCGGACATCCGATAAAACTCTATCACCTCTTCAAAAGCGCTGCAGTGCCGGGCGAACTCATTAAGCCATTGTTCATCGTGGCGGGCGGCTTTTACCTGCACAAAAACAGTAAGCTTTAAGCCCAGCGCTTCGGCATCCAGCAGGGCAACTTTACGGCTGATTGGCCCTTGCTGTTGCAGGCGCTGAATGCGGCGCCAGCATGGCGTTGTGGTGAGACCAACTCGTTCGGCAATTTCCTGTACGGCTATCTCACTGTCACTTTGCAACAGGGCGAGTATTTTTTTATCGGTGGCATCCATAGAATTATTTTCTAATAAAAGTTATTAATTGAGGTTTAAAACTCACCAACCATGACATTTATCGAAACTTTTAGCAACGCATTGCGTAGTTCTGAGGGCATACTTTAGGTCTCATTTCTTTGGACTACCGGATATCTGATATGTTTGATTCGCCAGCGGAGTACTCCCAGCCTAACGCTTTTCGCCAGTGCATTACTGAAACCATTGGTAATACGCCGCTGGTGCGGCTCAACCGCTTGCCTGAATTACAGGGTGCCCGGGCTAACGTGCTGGCCAAGCTGGAATATTTCAATCCGGCGGGTTCGATAAAAGACCGGGCTGCACTCTCGATGCTGGAAGATTTGTTGCGCCAGCATAACGGCAACGTCAGGCACATTATTGAGGCCACTTCTGGTAACAGCGGGGTTGCCTGTGCCTGGTTAGGTGCTGTATACGACATCCCGGTTACCATTGTTATGCCAGAACATATGTCCAGCGAGCGACAATTAATGATCCGTCATTATGGCGCCCATTTAATTACCACGCCCCGAGGCGAAGGCATGCCCGGTGCTATTGCTCTCGCCCACGATCTGTTAGATGACATAGAAGGTGCGGTATCCATGGACCAGTTTGCCAATCCTGCCAATGCCGCCGCGCATCAGAACACCACTGCGCGTGAAGTATGGCAACAAACCAACGGAGACGTTGACGCGCTCGTTGCTTGTATGGGTACCGGCGGCACGCTCACCGGCATGGCGCGCTTTCTGAAAGTCCACAACCCGGCGATAAAAATCATTGCAGCGGAGCCCAGCGCCTGCCCGTTATTAAGCAAAGGTGAAGGGGGCGAACATGCTATTCAGGGCGTTAACCCGGGGCATATCCCAAAGGGCCTGGATCGCAGCCTGATTGATGAGGTGCTGACTGTGGATTGTCAGCAGGCTATTGAAACCGCCAGGCTACTGGCCCGTAAGGAAGGCATGGCGGCAGGCATATCATCCGGCGCCACCGTAGCCGCTGCTCTGGCACTGGGTAGCAGAAAAGAATTTCAGGGCAAAACCATTGTGGCGATACTGGCGGATAGTGCCGAGCGGTATTTCTCTACCAACCTGTTTGCACGGGGCTGCTAGCCTAGCTTGTGCCACCATGGCACACTAAAATCAACATCGCCAGCGGGGATTTCAACGGCATTGGGTCTGACAAACCCAAGCCACCAGGTATCAGCAATATCTTTATCGAAAAACACCAGTTGCTGTTCCTCACTGAACGCCTTATACGCATTAAAATACGCTTCGATGGGCAACACCGGGTGACTATGGTCAAACACCACGCGGCCGCCGTGTGTTTTATATAAATGTGCATCTACAGCAAATTGCAGGGCTGCGAATTCGGCCAGTTCGTCGAGTTTCTCGCCGTTTAACGACTCACTGCCAAACGCTTCTTTAAACGAAGCGACAAATTCCGGTGATGCCGTCAGGTTATTGTTGGCAGCGTAGTCGCGCACAAAATGGTGCTCAACAAACTCTACGATTTTGGTGAAGTTCTGCAACTCCAGGCGCTCAGCTCCCATAGGATCCTCTTGCAGACTGGCCAGTTCTTCCTCAGTAGGCTTAAAGTCGCTTTCGGTCAGGGTATGGGAACCAACAGTCACCACGGGCTTATCATCTGCCAGAGAAGGAGATAACTGGAAACAACAAATGAGTAATAAGAAAAATTGAAAAACGCGCTTCATGGCCACTATGCTCTTTACACACATTCGCCATGCAGGACGTAAGCGTACCGCTCACAGCTAGTGTGATTGGTTTACCGGTAAACCACCAGAGTGATGGTTCAGAATAGAGAAGGCCCCTACCTTTCAGCAGGGGCCTCACAAATTATTTAGATGGCTTGTACGTTAGCCGCCTGCAGACCTTTTTGTCCTTGTTCAACTTCAAATTGAACTTTCTGACCTTCTACCAGGGTTTTGTACCCATCGGAGATGATTGCACGAAAATGAACAAATACGTCTTTACCGCCGTCGTCCTGCGTTAAAAAGCCATAACCTTTTTCAGCATTAAACCACTTAACGGTACCAGTTACTTTAGACATGAAAACCTCAAAAAAACTCTGTAAAACCTTTGTGCCATGTGACACGAACTTGCTTCTTTAACTAGGGGTGACTCACGGCAAAACTATCAAACAGGTCATACAGCGCTAACTTCTATTAGCGTTTATAACTGCGCGACGTTAGTAACGAACGAAAGCACAACTATTTAAAGAACAATACCACTATAACCACACCCTGAGTAAATTGATACTAAAATCACCCAAACTCTTATAATTTCATTAAAAATTAATTTTAAGGTCATATTGAAATAACTGATTCGCCTGCAAAATTTGGCCATTCAGTCGGTTTCTGAACTCAGTGACGGCCCTTCCACCAGGCCACAAACCAGCACCCGCTGCCCAGTAAAGCGAGCCCGGCTGACAGGCTCCAGTGAGCCGGATACAAGGGCAGAATCGCCGCCACAATAATGAGCGTAGCGCCCACAATGCTAAAGTGCAGAGCCTTCTGAGCCCGCTTTTGTTGCTGCAATAACGCGGCATTGGCCTGCTGCTGTTTTTCCGGGAAGTGTTTCACCTGTTTAAGCGTGTCATACAGCAAATCCGGCATATCCGGCAGCTTTTCGCTCCAGTAAGGCAAGTTAGACTTCACCTTGGAAAACATTGCTCTTATACCAATTTGCTCGCGCATCCAGTTTTCCAGGAAAGGTTTAGCGGTCTGCCATAAATCAAGCTGCGGATATAGCTGGCGGCCAAGGCCTTCTATATAAAGCAGTGTTTTTTGCAGCAACACCAATTGCGGTTGCACCACCATATTAAAACGCCGTGCGGTATTAAATAGCTGAACCAGCACATTACCAAACGAGATTTCGGCCAGCGGCTTTTGAAAAATCGGCTCGCAAACTGTGCGGATGGCCACCTCGAATTCATCGATATTGGTATCCGAGGGTACCCAGCCAGAATCGGCATGTAATTGCGCGACTTTTCGATAGTCACGATTGAAAAACGCAATAAAGTTCTCTGCCAGGTAACGCTTGTCTTCCTGGTTGAGGGTGCCGACAATGCCAAAGTCGATCGCAATGTACTGCGGGTTTTGCGGGTTTTCCCGCGACACAAAGATATTGCCCGGATGCATGTCCGCATGGAAAAAGCTGTCGCGGAATACCTGGGTAAAGAACACCTCAACGCCCCGCTCGGCGAGAATTCGCAGATTGGTATCCTGCTCTATCAACGCTTCGATATTAGAAATAGGAATGCCGTAGATGCGCTCCATCACCAACACGTTTTTGGTACAGTAATCACTGTAAATACTGGGCACGTATAAGGCTTCGGAACCTTCAAAGTTTCGCCCTAACTGCATACCGTTTGCGGCTTCGCGATTAAGGTCGAGTTCGTCCACGATGGTTTTTTCGTACTCTTTGACCACTTCCACCGGGCGTAATCGCTTGCCATCTGGTAACCACTTCTGCAGCACTTTGGCAAAGGTTAGCATCAGCTCGGTGTCGGCTTTAATGGTTTTGCGAATATCAGGTCGCAGCACTTTTACCACTACGTCGGTATTGCAGTCTTTAAGCTTCGCCGCGTGGACCTGGGCAATACTAGCTGAGGCAAGAGGTGTTTCACTAAACTCGCTGAAAACCTGATCGAGAGAAGCAATATTCAGCGCTTTAAGAATAATGGCCTTGGCGCGCTGACTGTCAAACGGTTTTACCCGGTCCTGCAGCATAGCCAGCTCGTTGGCAATTTCCGGCGGCAGTAAATCACGCCGGGTCGACAACATCTGGCCAAATTTAATAAACACTGGTCCCAGCGCCTGTAACGCCAGGGTTAACCGCGCGCCGGCATTTTTCTCTTTGTGCTGGTTACGGATCCAAAAGATACTCATGCGCATCAGGCGCACATACCAGGGCAACCACTTGGCAGGGATGAGCTCGTCCAGACCATGTTCGAGCATGACCCGGTTAATATGGTAAATCCTCAGTAACTGCATAATTCCTACTGCTTGCTCCGTTCCAGTCGCTCAAGACGCGCTTCGAAACGCTCGGCATCATCACGCAGGCTGCTCACCTGATCGGAAAAATGCATCACCGCCAGTTTATGAGCTGCCAGTTGTTTTTCATCGGTAAGCGCGCTGCCCAGAATGGCCTCAGCTTTGCGACCGGCTTTATGCAACTGCGCCTGGGCTTTGGCTGCTAGCCCAAATAACTCGTGGGCGATTACATCATTGGTTCGAATGGCCAGTTGCTCTTCCAAATCAATATTTAGTGACTGTAATAAACCAGAAAACGCCTGGGCAATGGCCAGCTCACCATTCACTTCCAGCTCACCGCTTTTAATCAACCGGGTTAACTGACTGGTGTCACGAAGGCTGGGCAGTACGCTCAAACGGGTTTTGATAATGCATTCGTTATCGCCTGCCGGACCCGGCGCGTCAGCCAGAGCCAGCACATCAACCCTGGTAGAAAACACCAATGCGAAGCGCTGCTGCACGTCGTCAAGCTCAACTATCAGTCGCTTGCCTTGCAGCTGGCTTAACTTTGCCGCTGCGTCAGGATCAAGCGACAGCACTTTATTCAGTGCTGCTTCAATAGTGGCAGTAAACAAAGGTGCCGCGGGCATTAAAATTTATAACCCCGGTGCAAGGCTACAATTCCACCGGTCAGATTCTGGTAATCACAGTGTTCAAAGCCCGCATTCTCAAACATGGATTTAAGCGTTTCCTGATCCGGGTGCATGCGAATCGACTCAGCCAGGTACTGGTAACTCTCGCGGTCATTGGCCACAAGTTGTCCCATAGTGGGCAGAATATTAAATGAATACCAGTCGTAGGTTTTCGACAGCATTTCGTTGGTGGGTTTGGAAAACTCCAGCACCAACAGGCGGCCACCGGGTTTCAGAATCCGGAAGATCGAGGCCAGCGCTTTATCTTTATCGGTAACATTACGCAGGCCAAAGGCCATGGTTACCAAATCAAAATGATTATCCGGAAATGGCAGGGCTTCAGCATTCGCCTGCACATAGTCGACATTGCCAACCACGCCTTTATCACGCAATTTGTCACGACCAACCGATAGCATGGAATGGTTAATATCCGCCAAAACCACCTGACCAGACGGGCCAACCAAACGGGAAAATTTAGCAGCCAGATCACCGGTACCACCAGCCAGATCGAGCACCTTCTGGCCACTCTTAATACCACTACAATCTATCGTATAGCGTTTCCATAAACGATGAATGCCCATCGACATAAAGTCGTTCATGACATCGTATTTAGCTGCAACGGAATCAAAGACACCGGCTACCATAGACGCCTTTTTAGTCCGGTCGACAGTTTTAAAGCCGAAGTGCGTCGATTGTTCAGATGAGCTGGTTTCTTCGCTGTTTGGTGTTTGTTGTTCTGACATGGGTAAGTTCTTCTTTTTAGAGTCCGGGATCTCAACACCCTGAAAGCGCGAGAAAGAATGATGAGCCGGCTGATGCAATGCGGCAAGTGTAACCAAAACCGTGGGCGCTTACCATCCTGTTCATGATGACCTGCCCGATGTTATTGACCAGGCGCAACAATGGCAGGTAACTCGGCCAGCGAGTTTAGCACCCTGTCCGGGTGATAAAGCTCAATGTCCTCGCCATGGTTATACCCGTAGGGTAACGCGAAGACCGCACAACCGGCGGCTCTCGCCGCATGAATATCGGATTTTGAATCACCAATCATCAGCGCTTGCGACGGCTTACCACCCAGTTTATCCAAGGCAAACAGCAAAGGTTCTGGGTGAGGCTTTTTACGCGCGCAGGTATCACCGCTTACCACTACCGAAAAATAATGGCTCAACCCCTTCTCTGCCAGTAAAGGCAAGGTAAATGCTTCGGCTTTGTTCGTCACGCAGGCAAGTTTATAACCGTTTGCCGTTAACCAATCCAGGGCCGGTATCACGCCCTCATAAACGGTGCTGCGTTTGGCGTTATGCACTTTATAAGCGGCCAGAAATGCCTCGTAGGCGGGGGTAAACAGACGCTCATCGGGCTGCTCCTCCATGGTGCCTGATACCGCGCGCTGCATAAGCTTCTCGATACCGTTGCCGACCCAGCAGCTCACTGCGTCTATGCCGCGGGGCGGCAAACCTACCTGCTGCATGGCTATATCCACGCAATAGGCGAGGTCCGGCACGCTGTCGACCAGCGTGCCGTCGAGGTCAAACAAGATAAAGGGATAGTGCTTTTCTTCCATGCCAGACGACCTTGTTAATTTAAACGCGGTTATCGCCGCAGCTGTAAGCCAAAATCTGACTCAGCTCCTGCAGACTACGGCCACTCTGGGCCTGCCAGTCGGCAAAGGTATTGGCGATGGTGGTCAGGCTTTGCTTTGATGTCAGGCCGCCGCTGATCAGATCATAAGCCCGAAAATACCCTTCCACATCGCGACTCAGCAAAAATGTGTCGATCCCCAGTGCGCGCAGTGCGTAAGGACCAGTGTTGCCGCCCAATCGGGCTCCGTGCTTTTTAAGGTGAGCCCACAAGTCGATAACAGCTGCGCCGTTAAACTGACTGGCAAATTTACCGAAGCTTCCGTGCGACAAACGAATATCATTGAGCATCAGCGCGTTGTCGCGGATCGTCATCACTTTTTTAAGGTTACGTACGATCCGTTTATCCGTGGCCCGCTGTTCGAGCATTTCATCGGACATCAACAGCAGCTTTTCAACCTCGAAGTTAAAAAACAGCGCTTCAAATTCCGGCCACTTTTGCTCAATCACGCGCCACACAAAGCCTGACTGAAACACTTTTTTAGTAAAGGCCGAGAGCACTCTGTCGTCGCTCAACGCCTTAACGCCAGCCGGCGATAAGGGCTGACTGACCAGCGCTTCCAGCCCTCGCTCACCGCCCTTTCGTTCAGCCGCCCGGGCATAGATGGCTGCAAATGATTCCGCCGCCATCAGGCACCTGTCGCCACTATGCCGTTATGACGAAGCAGCGCATCTACTTTAGGCTCGCGGCCTCTGAAGGCCACAAATAAATCCATTGGCTCGCGACTGCCGCCCATTTCAAGAATATTGTGCAGGAAATCGGCGCCCGTTTGCGGATTGAAGATCCCTTCTTCCTCGAACCGGCTGAACGCATCGGCAGACAATACTTCTGCCCATTTGTAGCTGTAGTAACCGGCTGCATAACCACCGGCAAAGATATGCCCGAAGCTGTGTTGGAAGCGATTAAACGACGGCGGCTGGAGCACAGCTACCTCGTTGCGAACCTGCGAAAGCACCTGCTGAACATCCACATGCTCGCCGTCTTCCATATGGAGCAGGAAGTCGAACAGGCTAAACTCCAGTTGACGAATCATTTGCATCGCAGCCTGATAATCCCTGGCGGCCAGCATTTTATCCAGTAATTCTTTAGGTAGCGGCTCGCCGGTTTCGTAGTGACCGGAGATAAAGCCCAGAGCTTCTTCCTGCCAGCACCAGTTTTCCAGGAACTGACTGGGTAATTCAACCGCATCCCATGGCACGCCATTAATGCCGGATACCCCTGGCACTGACATTTGCGTAAGCATGTGATGAATACCATGACCAAATTCGTGGAATAAGGTTACCACTTCATCATGGGTAAACAGGGCTGGCTTATCGCCGACCGGCCCGTTGAAGTTACAGGTGAGGTATGCCACCGGAGTTTGCAGCTCACCGGAAGCCTGAAAACGGCGCACACGGCACTCATCCATCCAGGCGCCGCCACGCTTTTTAGGACGAGCGTAGAGGTCGAGGTAGAACTGCCCGCGCAAGGTCGCGTCTTTGTCGGTAATAGAGAACAGGCGCACATCTTTATGCCAGGTATCGGCATTTTCGACTTCCGTAATAGTCAGGCCATAGAGTTTCTCTACCACCGTAAATAAACCGGCCAGCGCTTTGCTCTCCGGAAAATATGGCCGCAGTATTTCATCTGAAATGCTGTAGCGCTCCTGCTTCAGCTTCTCGCTGTAATAGGGTACGTCCCAGGCTTCGAGCTCGTCCATCTGATGCTTTTCAGCGGCGTACGCGCGCACTTCGGCGAGCTCTTTTTCGGCCTGAGGTTTGGATTTTGCCGCCAGGTCGCGCAGAAAGCCCACTACCTGCGAGGTTGAATTGGCCATCTTGGTAGCCAGAGAACGCTCTGCATAACTGGCAAAGCCTAATAGCGATGCGATTTCTGAACGCAGGGCGAGGGTTTCATTAATAATCGCAGTGTTATCCCACTCACCGGCATTCGGCCCCTGATCGGATGCGCGGGTTGCATAAGCACGGTACATTTCCTCGCGCAGCGCACGGTTATCAGCATACAACATCACCGGCAGGTAGCTGGGAATGTCCAGCGTGAATAACCAGCCCTGCAGATCTTTCTGATGTGCAGCCTGTTGCGCAGCAGCAAGTGCCGACTCTGGCAAACCAGCCAGTTCTGACTCGTCGGTAATGTGTTTGGTCCAGCCCATGGTGGCATCCATCACATTATTGCTGAAAGTCGACGATAACTCAGATAAGCGTGCCTGAATCTGCGCAAAGCGCTGTTTTTTCTCGGGCGGCAGCGCCACACCAGACAAGGTGAAGTCTCGTAATGTGTTATCAATTACCTTTCGCTGCGATTCATCCAGTTGCAGATATTCATCACTGTCGCGCAGGGCCTTGTAAGCCTGGAACAACCCTTCATGTTGCCCCACCCAGGTGCCGTACTCCGACAGCAGTGGTAAACAGGCATCGTGGGCTTCACGCAACTCATCACTGCTGACTACCGAATTCATGTGCGATACCGGCGACCAGACTTTGCCCAGCACATCGTCTGCCTCATCGATTTTGCTTACTAAATTGGCATAAGAATAATCACCACTGGCAACCACCGCCTCGATGGTTTGCTTACAATCTTCAATTGCTTTGGTCACCGCAGGCTTCACCTGATCCGGGGTAATTTGAGAAAAACGTGGCAGGCCATCTACCTGTTCGAGTGCAAGTGTAGTCATAGTCGTTATTAGGATCCGTTGCCAAATTAATATTGCTTTAGTGATGGGGTTCACAGGCTAAAAAAACAAGCCCCGCAGCGAGCGGGGCCTGGACTTTTTACGTGATGGATTCAATTTGGTTCAGTCAGTGGCATTTCAGGCATTAGCGCTGCAATCCGCGCGAAAATAAATGCACTGCAACCGGGCCTAACTGATACTGACACGCTGCGTATTATCAACCGGATTAGCCGGACGTGGGATAAGAACCCGTAACACACCATTGTCATAGCGTGCTACCACATCAGCGTTGTCGTTAACGGCAAAGGGTAAGGCGACAACCCGCCTGAAGCTGCCACTGCGACGTTCTCTGACATGAAAGCCTTCGTCTGTTGTGGATTCCTGTTCCTGCTTACGCATACCTGAAAGCACTAAACGGTCTTGCTGAACTTCCAGATGAATCTCTTCTTTCTTCATGTCCGGCAAGTCGGCGGTTAACTCAAGGCCTTCTTTGGTTTCTTTCAAATCCAGCGCCGGCATATAACCTGTATCGCCAGCGGCGAAGCCTGCCATAGCCGGAAAACCAGCAAAGAAATCATCAAAAACACGATCAATTTCGCCTTTTAATGCACCAGGGTGATTACGACCAAACACACTTGGAAATAAACTCATAACCCCTCCTTAATCGATACCGATAGTTCGCTAACCTGTCATCCGTTACCCGTCACTCCATGGCTTCTCAACCTGGGTGACTTTCTGCTTCCTGCATCATAAATATGGTTGGCCGAAGTAGGGTTTTCAAGCTGTCACAAGGTCAGTTATTGCGCTACATCAAGCTTTTTTCGCTGCAGGATTAACTCCCCTGTTGCGCCTTAAATTTTGCATAAAAAGGTTGTCTTATCATGAGTTTTTCAAATTCCTGGCGGGAGACGGCCGGGCTGAAAATATACCCCTGGATTTTGTCGCAGCGCATGGCCTGAAGACAGCGTAAATCCGCCTCTTCCTCAACGCCTTCAGCTACCACTTCAATACCCAGTTTCTTACAACTGACAATCAGGTTATGGATAAACTCCTGCCGATGACTATCGGTATGCAGGTTATCTATCATTACCTTGTCGAGCTTCAGGGTATCGATGGGCAATTTAGACAGATACGAAAACGATGTAAAACCAGCGCCAAAATCATCAACGGCCAGCCTTACTCCGAGTAACTTAAGTTGCCATAAGAGTTCTTCAAGATAGTTAGAGTTTTCAGCCAGAGCGGTTTCGGTCAGTTCGAGCTCAATAAACGAAGGGGGCAGATAATAGTGCTGCAAACGTTCACCAATAAACTCCACAATACGCGAAGACTGTAACTGCTTGGCAGAGATGTTAATGGCAATACTGTCGAGCTCATTACTAAAACGTCTTAATTCGCTAGCGACTTTAAAGCCCTGATCCAATACCCAGTCGCCAATGGCTTCGATCTGACCATCCAGCTCCGCCAGGCGGACAAACTCTGAAGGAGGTACCCACCCCAGACTGTGATGTTGCCAGCGCAGCAGCACTTCAGCACTGTTGATCATGCCTGAGCTCAGCTGCACTTTGGGCTGGTAGGCCAGTTTAAACTCCTGGTTTCGCAAGCCACTCTGAACCTCTGCGCTCAGTTGCTGCTGACGGCGGTATTGAGTAATGGTGGAATTATCCAACTGCGAAATACTGATGCGGTGACTGTCGCGAACGATAGTATCAACCAGGCTGCTGATCAGAATATCATGGTCGAGTTGCGAATCTCTGAGGTTCCGAAATCCCACGCCCACGTGGCAAAATACTGAAACGCCTTTAATGGAAAAAGTACGCTGCAACTGCTGGCGAATCTGGCAACACAGTGAGCGGGTAATTTCGGTAGTGGATTCTTTAAGATATAGCGCAAACACTCCGGCCTGAGTGCGTTGCAACAGATGCGGCTGAGTCACCATGCTTTCCAGACGCTGGCCAATGTAGGCTTCGGTGTCCAGTGAGGCAGCTTCCCCATGGGCCAGGCTGATGTCAGAAACGTTCATGAGCTTAATCAGCACCACAGACTCAAAGTCGCGAAGATTTGGCTTTTCATTTTCGTAATTAAAGACAGCCAGTTGCTGCGCTGCAGTTTTTTGCCCTACCTCGCTGCACTGGTTAAGTACATTAACTACTTCGTTACGCAAATCCTGGCGACTCCAGGGCTTGGTGAGATATTTTGTCAGCATCCGCTGATTGAGCAATTCCACTGCCGCCTGCAAATCGCCTTCACCGCTGAGCATAAAAATATGGGTATCCGGTGAATATTGATTAGCGAACCGCACCAAATCAACGCCATTCACGTCGGGCATTTTATGATCGGTAATTAACAGAGCGACATCCTGCTCGCGCAAAACAGACATGGCTTTTCGACCAGAGGTGGTTGTGGTGATGCCGCAGTTGAGATCTTTAAGTTCACGTTTGAGGGCGTTGACCACGCCTTTTTCGTCATCTACCAGCAGTAAGTTAAGCGCTTTTTCCTGACGAGCACTCTGAGTATCACGAGCCATGCTATCTACCTCTTTTATGATAACAACAATCCGATATGCGACTCCCTGCAGACAGACATTTCATTTCGTTATCACAAATTAGCACAATGTCACTATTGTCGCAAATTATACATAATGCTTAATTGCCATATTTTACTAACAATGCTATAAATGTTTCTCGATGAAAACTTAAGCAACGAGGATCAACTGTGAAAACACTGACATCCGGCGAAATCGCCGAATATTGTGACGTTAATCTCCGAACGGTTATCCGATGGCTGGAAAGCGGCAAGTTAAAAGGCTTTAAATTACCTGGGCGTGGTAACAACCGGGTTCTGATAAACGACTTTATCGATTTTCTGGAACGCCATAATATGCCGATACCGGATAACCTGAAGCCCGAGGCTTCACCGCTCATCCTGATTGTTGATGATGAACTACCGGTGGCTAAATCCATCCAGCGTGTCGCGCGTCGCGCAGGTTACGACACACTGATTGCCACCGGCGGGTTTCAGGCTGGCATGATGCTGAGCCAGCACTCACCACGAATAATGACTCTTGATTTAAGCATGCCCGGTATGGACGGCTATAGTGTATTGCAATACACCCGTGAACAAGAGTCACAGCGTGGTCTGAAAATTATTGTGATCTCGGCGCTTGACGATGCAAGCCTGGAAAAGGCTATGGAACTCGGTGCCGACGCAACCCTTACCAAACCCTTTTCAAATCACGATCTGACCCAGCTGTTTGAACAATTCATGCAGGTATAAACGGTAAAGCAAAGCGGAGAGCAATATGAAATTTGTGCTTGTTATTCTGGCTATTCTGGGGGCGTCGAACGCATTTGCCGACTCAGGCAAGCAGACACCTGCCAGCCAGCCGGTACAATACACTTTTGGTGTGGTGCCTCAGCAATCCGCTTATCGACTGGCTCAGATGTGGACGCCCTTGCTCCAGCACCTGACGCAGGAAACCGGCCTCTCATTAAGCTTTATCACAGCCAAAGACATCCCCAGTTTTGAGGACGAATTAACCGCCGCAAACTATGATCTCGCTTATATGAATCCCTATCATTATGTTGTATTTCACAGCAGATCCGGTTATCAGCCGCTGGTGAGGGACTCTGAAAAAGGTCTGCGGGGGATTATTGTGACCCGTAAAGACAGCAACATCACCAACATTGAACAGCTACAGGGGGCAACCCTTGCTTTTCCTGCCCCGGCCGCTTTTGCAGCCAGTATTATTCCGCGTGCCGAACTCAATCGTGCGGGCATTAGTATCAGCCCGCGTTATGTAAATTCTCACGATTCGGTCTATCTTAATGTTATTAAAGAACTCTTTCCGGCAGGAGGCGGCATTATCCGATCACTGGAACATTTACCGGCAAACCAACGCTCACAACTTAAAATATTATGGCAAAGTAAAGCCTATACCAGTCATGCGATCGCTGCGCACAGCAGGGTTCCTCTTGCGCACCAGAAATTGCTGATTGCCGCGCTGGAGAAACTGGTAACCACCGAAAAAGGCCGAGCCTTACTCAAACAGTTGAATTTTAATCGTCTTGATGCCGCTGAAGATAAAGACTGGAACGACATCCGCGCGTTAGGCATTAATTCGCTGTCGAGACCGGACATCTGAGCCAACATCATGCGCGTGTCATTACGTACCAAAACTATCGCCGGTACGGCGTTAATCGAAGCAACACTGCTACTTGTGCTGATTATAACGAGCCTGTCGTTCATTAACGCATTAATCGAAGACAACGTGGTTAAACGTGCACAAACCACAGCTAACCTGTTTTCGTCGATCACCCGGGATCCCTTGCTGTCACTCGACCTGGCTTCGCTTGAGGCATCGGTAGAAGAACTCATGAATAACCCGGATATTGCTTACGCCAGAGTGATCGACAGTCAGCAACGGGTGCTTGCTCAAAGTAGTCGTGAAGGTATCACCGATAAACCGTTTAGTCTGGATACTTCGGTACAGGGGATTGACGACTCCGTTTATGACACCCGGGAACCGATTACCGTAGCCAACGAATACTTTGGCGAAGTACAAATTGGTATCGACGTCACCTCGGTGCAATCTTCGCTGCTGCAAATTCGCAACTGGATCATCGCTCTGGCGCTGCTGGAGATGGTACTGGTAGCGCTGTTCTCCTTTGGTTTAGGCACTTATCTGACCTCCCAGTTGCAGTCTCTGCGTCAGGGGGCAAAAGACATGTTAAAAGCCATTCCCACGCAAAACTACAGAAGTGTTGCGATCCCGATAAAAGGGCGTGACGAGCTCTCCGAACTGGCTCTGTCGTTTAATACCCTGGTGGATACACTGGCCAAAGAATATGACAACCGAAGCGGTGCACAGGACGAACTCCGAGAGCTCAACCGCTCACTGGAAAACAAAGTTAAGGAGCGCACCCAGGCATTAAGTGACAAAAACGCTGAACTGGAAAATGCCAACAAACACCTGAAAGAAACACAACAGCAACTATTGCAGGCGGAAAAAATGGCCTCAGTAGGTCAGTTAGCCGCTGGTGTGGCCCATGAAATCAATAATCCCATAGGCTTTGTCAGCAGTAACTTAAGCACATTAAAAGACTATTTATCACTGTTCCAAATTCTGCTGGATATGGCGAAGAAGCTTCACAGCGATGAATCCATCGAGGCATTAAAAGCCCGGGTGGACGAACTTCAGGCATTTTATGCGCAGCACGATCTGGACTTTATCGGCGAAGATGTGGGGCCCCTGATCGAAGAGTCAGCAGAAGGGTTACAGCGAGTCAGTGAGATCGTTAAGGGCCTGAAAATATTTTCCCGAATCGACTCTGAGGAGTGCCAATGGTACGACCTGAATCATTGCCTCAATACCACGCTAACGATGGTTAATAACAAGCTCAAGTATATCTGCAAGGTAGAAAAGCAATTCGCAGATTTGCCCAAAGTGTACTTTAATTTGGGCAAGTTAACTCAGGTCTTTACCAACCTGCTTATTAATGCCGGCCAGGCAATCGAAGTCACCGGTAAGCAGGGCGTAATCAGTATCTCAACAATGCAGGACGGCGACTTTGTGAAAGTCCGTATTCAGGACACCGGCTGTGGGATCAGTAAGGAAAATCTCGACAAGCTGTTTAACCCGTTTTTTACCACTAAACCTGAAGGACAAGGCACCGGGCTGGGCTTGTCTATTACCTATGGGATTATTCAGGAGCATGGCGGCCAGATTCAGGTCGCCAGCACGCCAGGCGAAGGGAGTGTCTTTGAACTAGCCTTACCTATTAACGGTCTGGATGACCACCAGCATACCGTAGCGCAACACTAGCGGTCAGGATCATCGAGGAATTACTATGCCGAATACCGAAGCTGCAACGCCAAGATACTCAGTACTTTGTGTTGATGATGAACAAAATATTTTACGCTCCATCAAGCGAGCGCTGTTTTCACTGAAAATCGATCTGACGCTGGCAGAAAGCGGTGAAGAAGCCCTGGCGATTATGGAGCAGAAAACCATTCATGTGGTCATTTCGGATATGAAGATGCCGCACATGACCGGCGCAGAACTGCTCGAAAAAGTCGCTGCAAAATACCCGGATACGTTCCGGGTGGTGCTAACCGGGTTTGCGGATATCGACGCCACTATTAAAGCCGTTAATCAGGGTCGTATTCATCGTTACCTGCAAAAGCCCTGGGACAATCAGGAGCTGATTAATACCATCGAAGAAGGGCTCGAGCGCGTTAGACTCAAAGATGAGAACGCCCGCCTGCAAAAATTGACGCGCCTGCAAAATGCCAAGTTAAAAGAGGTTAACAACGATCTGGAGAAAACCGTGCAGAAGCGCACCCGGCAAATCAAAGCGGCGCTTAACCGTATTGAAACCCGCAACCGCGCTTTGGAGCAGGTGCTGTTTAATGTGATTTCCATTAACCCGGATATCGACGGCAAATTTGCCATTGAAGTAAGTGAACTCACTAAAAAGCTTGCTGCAAAACTTGGCTGCAGCGCAGATGATAGAAAACTATATAATTATGCCAGCCTGATTGGCGAATTAGGGTTATTAGGCTTACAACCAGAAAACTTCCGCCCGCCGTTTGCTAAACTGACTTATCAGCAGCAAAAAGATTACATGTCGCAGACTCATCTGGCGAAGATGATTCTGGCACCGGCCGAACATATGCAGCCCATCAGTGAAATCATCGAGTTTCAGTTTGAGCACTATAACGGCAGCGGTTTATACCACAAAGTGGCCAAGGAAATTCCGCTGGGCGCGCGCATTCATGCCATCGCCCGCGACTACTGGCGTCTGGTTAGCGGCCGCATGAGCGCTCAGCGCATGGAGCCAAGAGACGCCAAAGCCGAGCTCAAAAAACATCGCAACACCCGCTACGACGGCGAGATTCTTGATTTATTGCTTTCCGACCGTGATATCGATAAGCCCAGCTTCATTGAGAATCACCTGACCAGTGAAGAGTTGACGGCCGGCATGGTGTTAGGCAATAACCTGTACAATGATAATCATATTCTGCTGCTACCCGCCGGCCATGTATTTTCAGAGGCAACTATCACCAAGCTGAAACAATACGAGCGTGAGCACAAGCGTCACTTTGAGATTGTGATTGAAAATGAAAAAAGCGAAGAAACTACCTAAGCAGGGTTTTGTAGCGTTTTTTGTTCGTCAGGCATAGCGACAGCCATAGCAGCGCTGTCGCACTGCTTAGTTTGAGGTGGCCGGCAACTGTTCTTCCGGACGCAGCGTTAACACTTCGTAACCATCGGCTGTAACGGCAATGGTATGTTCCCATTGTGCGGATAATTTTCGATCGCGGGTAATCACCGTCCAGCCATCTTTTTTCAGTTTGGTTTTATGGGTGCCCTGATTAATCATGGGCTCAATGGTAAACACCATGCCCTCGCGCAAAACCAGTCCGGTACCGGGCGTTCCCACATGCAATATTTGCGGTTCTTCATGCATTTCGCGGCCGATGCCATGACCACAGTACTCCCTGACCACGCTGTAACCATGTTGCTCGGCATGTCGCTGTACAGCATCACCGATATCGCCAACACGGGCTCCGGGCTTAACCGATTCGATACCTTTCCACATGGCTTCGTAGGTGACTTTTACCAGCCGGTGGGCCAGCGGTGAAACTTCACCAATACAGTACATTTTGCTGCTATCCGCAATGTAGCCATTTTTCTCCAGGGTAATGTCCAGATTAACGATATCCCCTTTACGCAGGGCTTTAGCCGCCGACGGCACGCCGTGGCAGATAACCTCGTTCACCGAGGTGTTTAATGCATATTCATAGCCGTACTGCCCTTTACTGGCCGGCCGACTATTTAAAGTTTCAACAATATAGAGCTCCACAAATTCGTTGATCGCCATGGTGGTTACACCGGCAGTAACAAATTCATCCAGTGCACCAAACACACGCGCCAGCAACTGACCGGCCTCGCGCATTAATGCCACTTCCTGTGGCGTTTTAATTATCACGTTACTCATTAACCAGTCGGACCTTATTCACTTTCTGCTGGCGCATCTCCTGCTCCAGAATTTGCTCGTAAGTAAGCGAAGGGTTTTGTTCTGCTAACCGGCCTATTTTCATCCAGAACTCAGCCTGAGAATTCATTGAACGCTCCATCACCACGCTGTTCTTGCGCACCTCCTCGTGCAATTGATCAGAAATTTTTACGATGCCCATCAGCCCCACCAAAATGCTACATAACACTACATATTGATACACTATATACTCAAGCGAAAAACCATGCAAAAAAAAGCCCGCGACCGAAAGGCTGCGGGCAAAATGGGAAGTTACACACATGAAGAAAGAAATGTTACAAGCTACTGCTAGCTTTTAAGTTCACCGCTCGCTGATTCAATGTGCGCGCGGACGAACCACTGGAACTGCTCGAGCTGGGCTAACTGTCCGGTTACCATATCTTCAGATACCGGGTCGAGTTCACTTAGGGTATCAATGGCCTTACGATGGTCTTCGTTGACACCGTTATACACTTTATCCAACGCGGTCAGATGGTCTGTTACCAGACCCTTACCTACTGAATAATCGTCCCAGCGACGACGTTCTACAATCGATTTTGGCGTACCTACCGGTACACCGCCAAGGGTGGCAATACGCTCGGCAATGGTGTCGGTCATTTCACGCACTGCTTCCACCTGTGGGTCAAGCATTTCATGCACACCAATAAAGTTGGGGCCTACCACATTCCAGTGAATGTGCTTCAGCGTAAGCTGTAAATCAATCAAGGCGACCATACGGTCATCAAGCACAGAGATAGCATCTTTTGCTGCATTGTCTTTAATGCCCGGGGCGGTAAATTCTGCAATTTTTACGTTGCTCATAATTCCTCCTGCTCGTTAAAAGTCGTAAAGGCTGACTAGCTATCAACCTTTCAAATTCGTACGATTAAGGGGTTGCATAGCCTGTGCCGGATTGTCACCGAACACCCGAAAGTCACGCCAAACCTGGCTTTCAACGGCCCCAGCCATTACTTAAGAGCCTCATTGCATACGCTGATAAAGGTAAATAATGCATGCGCCTGTAAATTCTTCAGGGCGCTACACCGGCTGAAAGTAAATAATCCAATGGCGGGTCTTTAAGTTAATCATGGCCGACTGAATCGCTGCCTGTTATGCACAGAGTAAGTTTGTCCGGCTATACGAAATCATGCACAATAGCAGCACTACAATGACGAGAGAATTTGCGATGCAAGAGTTTGACTATATCTGTATTGGCGGCGGCAGTGGCGGCATTGCCTCGGCCAACCGGGCAGCAAAACACGGCAAGAAAGTCCTGCTTGTTGAAGCAAAAGCGGTGGGCGGGACCTGTGTAAATGTGGGCTGTGTGCCTAAAAAAGCTATGTGGTACGGCGCTCAGGTAGCAGAAGCCATTCATAAGTACGGCCCGGATTACGGCTTTGATGTAACAGTAAATAAATTTGACTGGTCGACGCTGGTTAAGAACCGTCAGGCGTACATATCTCGCATTCATGCCTCTTACGACCGGGTGCTGGGCAACAATCAGGTAACCCTGCTCAAAGGTTATGCAAAGTTCGTTAACAACACTACGGTGGAAGTCGACGGTGAACAGTACACTGCCCCACATATTCTTGTCGCAACAGGCGGTAAGCCGTTTCGCCCTGATATCCCCGGCGCCGAGTACGGCATCGACTCAGACGGCTTTTTCGAGCTCGACGAGCAACCAAGACGTGTCGCCGTAGTGGGTGGTGGTTATATTGGTGTAGAACTGGCTGGCGTACTCAACGCATTAGGCAGTGAGACTCACTCTATTTTGCGTCAGGAACTGCCATTACGCGGTTTTGATGCCATGTTGCAGGAAACGCTGAAAACCCTGATGCTCGAAGAAGGCATCGATATCCACGAAAAAACGGAAATCAAACAAGTTACTAAACTGGGCAACGGCGATCTGGAACTGGCCTTAACCGATGGTAATACGCTTACCGTTGACTGCCTGATCTGGGCCACCGGCCGCAAGCCAAATACCGCAACGATTGGTCTGGATAACACCGACGTTGAAATGCGTCACAACGGGCAGATAGTGGTCGATAAGTTCCAGAATACCAACGTTGAGGGCATTTACGCGGTGGGCGATATCACCGGTCAGCCTGAACTTACTCCGGTGGCGGTTAAAGCCGGGCGCATGTTGAGCGAGCGCCTGTTTAACGGCCAGACCAACGCCCACCTCGACTATGATCTGGTGCCTACCGTGGTCTTCAGCCACCCGCCTATTGGCACCATTGGCATGACTGAAAGCGAGGCAGAAGCCAAGTTTGGTAAAGACAACCTGACCATTTACCGCTCTAACTTTGCGGCCATGTATACGGCTGTCACCCATCATCGCCAGCTCACCAGTATGAAACTTATCTGTGCCGGCGAAGATCAAAAAGTAGTAGGTTTGCACGGCATTGGTTACGCCATGGATGAAATCCTGCAAGGCTTTGGCGTGGCAATCAAAATGGGCGCAACCAAAGCTGATTTTGACGCCTGTATTGCTATTCACCCCACCAGCGCCGAAGAATACGTTACTATGTAATGCAAAGTACGGGAGAGTAAAACGTTACGTTTACTCACTCTTAAGATGAATAAAGCTGACCTTCAGTTCTGTTGGTCAGCTTTTTTATTGGTAATTGTTGATTACGCGATATCTGCATCAACACTTTACGCTACGTTTGTTGAGAAGTTCACGTATCGGGCAAACAGCTTTAGCACTGCAAATAAGTAATATAAGTATCCTCCTGCCGATAAATATTAGTCACTTCGGTTCGTCCGTCCGGATAATTTATAGTGATCACTTCCTCAACGACCCAGTCAGTGTTATCAAATGTCGGCTGCTCGCAGCGTTTAGGTATATTTTGCGAAGTAGCTACTCTTTTAGCTTCCCTGAGACTCCGTTGAGACGATGTACCGTAATCCTCAGCGTGCCTAAACGTTCTGCCATCACTGATAAATGACGCATCTCTGTTTACTACGATTTCAACCACTCCTCCCTTTTTGCGGACATCAAGCACTAGCTCAGATCCATCGACAAATTTATTGATAAGTCTGAAAGTCGAAGTCGAGCGGTTCTTCAGCGTGGCGAAATCGCTGTTTAAAGGACTAATTATTTCGATTACATGTTCAGATTTGTTCTCTATTGACATCAATTCGTGAAAACCCGCTTCAGAGGCAACCGCATTATCAATGGCTGTATTTAAGGCCCCGGCACAATTGACATCATTACTGGTATAGTCAAGTGCGGTTAAGCAAAGCTCAATAGCTTCAATTTTGTGATGGGTAAAATCTTGCGGGCAGGCGGTAAAATCGCTGCCAAGGATTGTGGCACATACCTCTCCTCTTTTCCCCCCCAGGGAATCAGCCAGGGTATGCAGCGGATACGCTGAAAAGGAAAGCATTATAGCCGAGAGCAGGCCGGCTTTTGTGTAAGTTTGTAAATCCATTAATCCATTAATCCATTAATCCATTAATCCATTATCTTCAATGCTGGTCTCACTGACCACAATCAGTAACCTAACATTTTGAGTGAACGCCATCAAACATGCGGATTCATCAACCTCGTACTATAGTTATTCTACAACCCCTTAAATCCTTAAGTGGTTGTCTCAGTGGCAACGAGGTAACCGCATAATGCTCGGTGACGAATTACTTTTTACCAACGATGACGAAACCGATCTCGAGGAAGAGCTATTAGCAGCCTGGACGGTGCTGGTGGTTGATGATGAGCCGGAAATCCATGCGGTTACCCGTATGGTGCTGGGAGATTTTGTTTTCGAACAACGGCCACTGAATATCATTACCGCCAGCAGTGCCGCTGAAGCCCGCGATATCTTAGTTGCTGATACTCATAACGCGATTGCGGTAGCGATTATAGACGTAGTAATGGAAACTACGCAGGCAGGTTTGGAACTGGTGCGCTGGGTGCGTGAAACACGGAATAACCATGTAATCAGGCTGATCCTGCGTACTGGTCAACCCGGCGAGGCACCGGAAGAACGGGTGATCCGCGATTACGACATTAACGATTACAAAAACAAAACCGAACTTACCGCCATGCGCCTGAAAACCAGTATGTATGCGGCGCTACGGGCTTACCGGGACATTCGTCTGATTGAGCGTCACCGACAAGGGCTGGAAAAAATTATCAGCGCCACCACCGAATTTATCGAGTGCGATACCCTCCCGCAATTTGCCTCCGCTATCTTAAATCAAATATCCGTACTGCTGGCTATCGAGACGTCCGACATTATTTGCTGCGCCATTACCCGCGACGTTAAAAGCGGCAACCAGTACAAAATTCTGGCCACCAATTTACAGGGCAAGTCTTTATCAACCATTCCTGCGAAGGTACAAATCCGCATCGAAGAGGCGTTAAACCAACACAGCAATATACAGGGCAGCGATTACTTTGTGAGTTACTTTACTACCCGCAGGGGCATGGAAAATGTGCTTTACGTGGCTAAGAATGAGCCGCTGGAGCCGGTCCAGCATCATTTGCTATCGTTTTTTGCCAACAATATCGCGGTATCCCACGAAAACCTTACACTGCGTGAGGTAATCAGGGACTCGCAGCGTGAACTCTCGTACATTATTGGTGAAGCGGTGGAGCTTCGGTCTAAGGAAACCGGTTCACATGTGCGCCGGGTAGCGCATATCAGTGCTTTACTGGCAAGGCATTACGGTTTGCCCGACAACGAAGCAGAAATGATAAAACTGGCATCGCCTCTACACGATGTAGGCAAAGTCGCCATCCCGGATTTAATTTTAAACAAACCCGGCCCGCACACTGATGAAGAGCGCCAGATTATGCAAACCCATGCCAAAGCCGGGTTCGATATGCTACGCAAAAGTGATAACCCGATTTTGCAGCTTGGCGCCACCATTGCCCATGAACATCATGAGTGCTGGGATGGCAGCGGTTACCCTAATGGGCTGAGTGAAAATGCCATTTCGGCGGCCGGGCGCATCGTGGCAGTTGCCGATGTGTTTGACGCTCTGGGCAGTAAACGTTGCTACAAAGGCCCCTGGTCTGAAACGCAAATTCGTGAATACTTCACTGAGCAACGTGGCAAACAATTTGATCCCAGGCTGGTTGATTTGTTACTGGCTAACTTTACCACCTTCACCGCCATTCGCGGCCAATTCCCCGACCCACAATGATACAGTTTACCCGGCAAACTAATCCGATGAACTGCAACACCTCACACTAAACATACTTTATACTGACCATTAACAATCCAGGGAAGATTGATTTTGCTGCGGGCTCAGTCCCCGCCATGACAACAAAAAAAGACGTAGAGAATAACAATGAAGCTAACGACAAATCTGCACACCCCAAAGCGAAAACTAACCTTATTAAGTGCTTCGGTATTAACCTCACTTTGTCTGCTCAGCGCCCAGCTGGCAGCACAGGAAGGCGATGACGCGGCTAGTGAGGACAAGTGGGAAGTCACTAACCCACCTTATCCTTTGCACGACGTCACCATTAACACTACCGAAACTACCTGGTCGAGCCTGGACGTAGCGCCTGATGGCGAATACTTCCTGTTCGACATGCTTGGCGATATTTACAAAGCCGATCTCGACGGCGGCAACGCTACGCCGTTAACCCAGGATTTCGCCTGGAATATTCACCCGGCCATCTCGCCCGACGGCAGCAAAATTGCGTTTATCTCAGATCGCGGTGGCGTGTCGAACGTGTGGGTGATGGATGCCAATGGTGACAACCTGCGCCAGGTAACCAAAGAGAAAAATAACACTATCCATTCACCTAAATGGAGTCCGGATGGCGAATATATTGTGGTGACCAAAGGCATTACCTCTACCCGCAGTATCCCGGCCGGCGAAATCTGGATTTATCACCATTCCGGCGGTAGCGGTCTGCCGATTAAAGAACGGGTATCCGGTAAACGTGAGCAAAACAACATTACCGATCCGGTGTTCTCTCACGATGGCAAGTATATTTACTATACCCAGAGTACCTCTGGCGGTTACCGCTTCGATTATAACCGCGATCCGCTGGAAGGCATTTTTGCCATTACCCGTTTTGATCGCACTACCGGTGAAGAAGACCGCGTTATCTCTGGTACTGGCGGTGCAGTGGTACCAACCCCTTCACCAGACGGTAAATACATCGCTTTTTTACGTCGTGTGAAGTACGACACCGCGCTGTTTATTAAAGACCTGGCCACCGGTGAAGAGACCCTGCTAACTCGCGACATGGAGCGCGACATGCAGGAAGGCTTTGGCGTAGAAGGTTACTATGCCTATTTCGACTGGACACCAGACAGCAAAGCGATGGTGTACTGGGCCGGCGGAAAGTTTCATAAGCTCAATGTAAAAGACCAATCGGTAGACACCATCGATATCGCCGTTGAAGCCAAGCTGCAATATGCCGATGCATTGCGTTTTGATGTAGACGTAGCGCCGGATACCTTTAACGTGAAAATGATCCGTTGGTCGCAGAAATCGCCTGACGGCAAATCGGTGCTGTTCCAGGCGCTGGGCAAACTGTACGTCAAAGATTTAAAAAGCGGCAAAGCCAAACGCCTTACCCGCCAGGATGAGCATGATGAATACTACCCTCGCTATTCTGCCGACGGTAAGCGCATTATCTACACCACCTGGAACGACCAGAAGTTAGGCGATGTACGCATAGTCTCCGCCCGTGGAGGTAAGGGCAAAGTAATAACCCCTGAGCCGGGGCACTACGTAGAACCGGCGTTTTCACCGGACGGCGAATTAGTTACCTACCGTAAATTTACCGGCGGCTATTTGCTCGACCCTAAGTATTCGGTAGAGCCAGGCCTATACGTGATGAACCTGGATAAAGGCGAGCCGAAAAAAGTCAGCAGCTCGGGCATGCAGCCCCACTTCGCTGGCGACAATGAGCGCTTATTCTTTACCGAACGCAGTTACGACTCGCCCTACGGCGCTACCCAACTGGCCAGTGTAAACCTGTATGGCGACGACCACCGGGTGCACTTATACGGCGCCGATAAGGTAGCCGAATACCGCCTGTCGCCGGATCGCAAATGGGTCGCTTTTGTGCATCAGTTTAATACCTACGTTACGCCATACGTAGACAACGGTAAAAAAGTTACTATTGGCCCGAATATGTCGTCGATGCCGGTTACTCAGCTATCTGATCGCGCCGGTGAGTACCTCACCTGGGCACCAGACAGCAGCAGTGTGGGCTGGTTCCATGGCCCCTACTATTTTGAGCGTAAGCTGGAAGACGCATTTGCCTTTGCCGGTGGTAAATCGGCCGATGAACTGCCGGATCCACTCTCTGAAGGCCTGGATTTGAGCTTTACTGCCACCAGCGATAAGCCCAGCGGTTATAAGGCGCTGGTAGGTGGAACGGTGGTCACCATGCGCGATGCCGACAATACCAAGGAAGTTATCGAGGATGGTGTGGTGCTGATCCTGGATAACCGCATTGCCGCGGTAGGTAAGCGCGGCGAAGTAGATATTCCCGGCGACGCGATGCTGATTGATGCCTCAGGTAAAACCGTGCTGCCCGGATTAGTGGATACCCACGCTCACGGCGGACAGGGTCGCAGTGAGATTATTCCGCAGCAAAACTGGATGCAGTATTCCAATCTGTCGTTCGGCGTGACCACCATTCACGATCCGTCTAACGATACCACTGAGATCTTTGCCGCCTCCGAGCTTCAACGTGCCGGTGAACGCGTAGCACCACGTATCTACTCTACCGGGACTATTTTGTACGGTGCAGAAGGTATCGGCTATAAGGCACAAATTAACAACTACGACGATGCTTACTTCCATGTTCAGCGTCTGAAAGACAGCGGTGCTATCTCGGTGAAAAGCTATAACCAGCCGCGCCGGGATCAGCGTCAGCAAGTGTTGTGGGCCGCTAATAATCAGCAAATGATGGTAGTGCCGGAAGGCGGTGGCAAGTTCCAGCAAAACCTGACCATGCTGGTTGACGGCCATACCGGCCTTGAGCATTCATTGCCCATTGCCCGTGGCTACGACGACCTCACCCAGCTATGGAAAGCCACAGACTTTGGTTACACGCCAACCTTTGTGGTGTCTTACGGTGGCCTGATGGGTGAAGAATACTGGTACGATCGCACCGAAGTGTGGAAGAACGAACGTCTGCTACGTTATGTCCCTTCTACCAGACTGGATGCCCGTGCCATTCGCCGCCCTACCGCGCCGGATGATCAGTACAACCACGTAAATGTGGCTGAATACGCGAAAGAACTGCGCGATAATGGCGTAAGTGTCCATATTGGTGCGCACGGTCAGCGTGAAGGGTTAGCCGCTCACTGGGAAATGTGGCTGATGAATCAGGGCGGCTTTACGCCATGGGAAGCCCTGCGTGGTGCGACCATTGATGGCGCAACGCATCTGGGTATGGGCAAGGATCTCGGCAGCATTGAACCGGGTAAACTGGCCGACCTGATGATCACCGACGGCGACGTGCTTAACGATATCCGCCGCAGTGAGTATGTGACTTACACCGTGATTAACGGCCGCGTATATGACGTTGCCACCATGAACGAAATGGGTAGCAAGCAAAAACGCCAGCCGTTCTTCTTTGAAGGTAACAACAAAGCCTTTATGCCGCAGCAAACGGCGACAGAAGTGGAGGCCAAGGCGCACCAGTATCACTGGAAGCATACCAACCACTAAACGCAAAAGCCGGAACCAATGTTCCGGCTTTTTTCTTTAGACCTTTTACAACCTATTGATAAGCACCACTGGCATAGTGAAGCTCGTAGCTATGACTGTAGATCTCCAGAATATTGCCAAACGGATCTTCCATATAAATCATCCGGTAAGGCTTTTCACCCGGATAATAATAACGCGGCGCTTTCATACGCTTTTTCCCGCCGGCAGCCACAATTCGCTCTGCCAGCCCTTCCACATCCGGGTCCTGTACACAGAAATGAAAAATACCGGTTTTCCAGTACTCAAAGTTATTCTCCGGATTTTGTTGGTCCTTAAATTCAAAGATTTCAACACCAACCCTGTCACCCGTGGATAAGTGCGCAATGCGAAACTTCTCCCACCCCGCACCAAATACATCGGTGCACATCTCACCTATGGCTGAGTTATCTTCAATAATTTCGGTTGGCTTCATAATGAGATACCAGCCGAGTACCTCGGTGTAAAATTTAACGGCAGTGTCAAGATCGGGTACCGAAATACCGATATGCGAAAAAGTGCGAGGGTAAGGTTTTTGGCTATTGTCTGTCATGGTTAACTCCTGAGTAATTACATGGGGTCAGAGTAACTGGACATAACCAAAACATAAAATTATCATATTTTCTTAAATTGATAATTTTAATTTATAGCATGCTAAATCCCAAATACCTTAAAACCTTTACCACCCTGGCAGAAACCGGCAGCTTTACCAAAACCGCCGAGCGGTTGTTTATGACTCAGCCCGGGGTTAGTCAGCATGTTAAAAAGCTGGAACAAAGCTGCGAGTGTGAACTGCTCGTGCGGTTAGGAAAGGGCATCGAACTGACCGAACAGGGCCGACAGGTTTACCACTATGCCCGGGAAGACGAAGCCAGGCAACAGCAGTTTCTCGAGCACTTAAAGTTTGACGAGCCTCACCAGGGGCGCTGCACCCTGGCCTGTTCTGGCGCAGTGGCCCTGCGAATATATCCCGGGCTGACGGCGCTTCAGGCCAAACACCCTGATCTGGCAATTCATCTGGAAGTTGCCCCCCGGCATCGCATTGTGGAAAGTTTGAAACAGGGGGCAATTGATATCGGCATTGTAACCAATACGCCAGCAGACGAGTCTCTCAGTGCAGACTATCTGGCAGAAGAGGTATTACACTTATTCCTGCCAGCCACCATCACCGATTTCACAAGCATAAATACCACGCTGGATAGACTGGGCTTAATTGATCATCCGGATGCCGCCCATTACCTGCAGCTTTATTGCAATCATAGTGGTGAAGAGAGCCTGGCCAGTCTTGAGGTAGCAAAACTAAAACGCAGCGGTTACGTCAATCAGCTGTCGCAAATTTTGCTGCCGGTAAGTGCCGGGGTGGGATTTACCGTACTGCCAGCCAGCGTTGAAAAGCATGCCGGACACGGCAGTAATATTGCTGTTTACCCCGCTGCCAGCACGGTATCCGAATCACTCTATCTGGTTGGTTCCCGACACCGCAAGCTGCCGGCAAGGTATGCCGGGGTCTCAGAGGTGATTAAGGCAGCGTTTACCAGTGCGTAATCAGTTAACGGTTAACCACAATGGATTTGACCAGGCTTTTTTTCCTGCCTGATCATCCACTTCAATACTGACCCAGTCTTGTGCTTCGGCAGGTATGGGCAGCATCACCCGATTGTGCTGAGATAACGATTGATTATCAAAAGAAACTGTATGTAACACCTTACCGCCCTGGCCGATTAAACGTACTTCCTTGAGCCCGTTGACGGCCACCACATCAACCGGCCAGGTTTGTCCAGGATGAGTAGTATCACCAAAGTTTACGCGATGGGGATAAATCAACGGCCCGGTGCTCGCATAGCTGTGCCCGGCCTTTAATGCCTGCGCATAGGAATGCGCAGTGAGTGACTCGCTGACATGCGCCAGCATACGAATAGCGCCGGAACGTTGGCTCCAGGCATCATGAGTATCAGTACCGGCAGTAATGTAGACGGGCTCCCGACCATCCCATAAGCGATGCAACTGCGAGAGTGTGGGTGCGTTATCCGTTGCTATATTGATTTCCAACAAACGAAAAGCGTCGGTAGCCCCCCCCGTTACTTCATTTTTAGCCAGGTTAGTATAATAGCCAAAGTCATTGTAGGGATGGTTCATGGGGATGACCACAGCTCCCATTTCTTCCATGGCGTTAACCAGGGTATGGATATCGTCGGTGCCGGAGTCAGCATTAAAGGTTGCATCCAGGTCAATTGGAAATGGATTCATATGTCCCCAGGAAGGAGACACCTCTATCGATGGAATAAACGGAACCTGACGCTGTGCGGATAACGCTGCGAATTCGGCAAAGTTAACGATAGAGTCGTGCTCACTAATAAAGGTCAGATCCAATCCGGCTGCAAGTTGAGAGCGTACCACCGTTTCAGGCGGTGTGGTGGCCTCCAGGACGTTGCCATGATGGTGTAAATCCGCACCGAACCAATTGTGTTCTGCAGTATCCGTTAGGGATGGTATTTTAACCTTATATTCGCTGACCTTCCCGCTTTTAAGTGTTACCTCAAGGTGTTGCATCGGCCGTTCAAAGCCTGCTCCGGCGTCGATATTAATGGTATATTGACCGGGCGCCAGCGCCACCTTAGCGTGACCAACAGGCGTGAGTTCAGTAAAAAATGTCTGTCGTCCGAGGTAAGCTACCAGCGGTTCTTGTCCTTCGGTGATGCTGATTCGGGCATCGAGTGGTGCTGCAGTCTCGGCATCTTCAACCTTTAACACCAGTTCACCGGGCAAGGCCAAATGAGTAAAGTTATAAGACTGGTCGCTGTCGGCTGTGACAGTTATCTTTTGCACCGGGCTATCGGCATGACCGGATGCCGTGCCAAACACTTCATATTCCCCAACCGGCAAATCAATTTGATAGTTACCGTTGGTTGCTAATGTCCATGCATACAGGTGGCTACGCTGACGGACGATAACCATGGCATTTTCAGGTACCTCACCGTTCTGCGCACTAACCCGACCCTGAATCGTTCCCGTTGCCTCACCACGACGGTCCGCTTCTGCTTTAACGATAGGCGCCAGGTCGCCATCAGAAACCACTTGCAGTGCGGCTTCAAAGGTCTGCTGAGCTCCGGGCTTTAAGGTGTGAACCTTGTACATATCCCGCCCGCCATAGGTGTTGCGATCAAAATAGGGGGCGTGCAAAGCAAATGCCCAGTCGCGATCGTATCCAACGATCCGATCACTTAAAGTCTTACTGTTCCGGAATTTCTCTTCATCAAGGCCAGGCACTTCAAACATCTGTCCGGCATCGGCCCACAGCGTAAAGCCCGAGGTAAGGGATAAGGTGTTCTCGCCGTTATTGCGCATAACAGTTTTCAGTGTTATCTGATCGTCACCAGCAGCCAGGCTATACCAGGTAGTAATGTCTACTGCGGCAAAATTACGACGAATTTTAATGGTTGCCCGCTGGGGGGTATTTTCAATAATCTCAACCACCTTGCCGTCGTTTGGCCAGGCAGACCAGCTATTAGGAATAAAATCAGCGAAAGCAATTTTATCCCCTTCAATTCTTCCGTTAGTCACCACTGACAAGTCCACCAGCGCGCCACGCGGAACGCCCCATGGCGCAGCAGATTCGATAGCCAGCGCGAAGGCCAGTTTCTCGTTTTTAACTGTGAGGTCTTTAACATGGTTTGCCTCGCCATCAGGAATTAGGGTTTTCCCTTGAGTAATCGTTACCTCAGCGTTGGCAATACCTGACATCATTAGCGCCAGTCCGACGCTGACAATGACACGTTTTACAATCTCAATCATACCGACAATGTGTCCTTCATTAATGAAAAGCGTGCGCCTGCCAGGCTGTTTTTCAGCGCAGTCCAGGCGTAAAAATAATGATTTGTTTTACAGTTTCACCAGGCTTTGTGCTGCAGGTAAGCGGCCGCGATGCGGCGAGCGACTAAGATAAATTACACAGCACAGACCAATGCCGATGACCAGCGCCCCTATCCATTGAATACGAATAAACTGAAGACCAAACAAGGTAGTCAGGCTCAGCATTAGCACGCCATGCAATAACAGGTACTTTGCCTTACCATACCGCTCGACAGTAAGATTCAGGTTATCTGAGTACAGGCGTATCAACGAATCCAACGAGTTGAGTACAAATACAATTCCGACAGCCACCATGATCTGATTAATGAGTCCACTGGTATCCACGCCGTTAATGTAAATCAGGTACAACACCGCGAACCACAATCCAAGGGAAATGGAAGGCCATAACAGCATATGAATGAATAAGGTTATGGCTTGCATATTGCCAACAAAGCGAGCCGTAAACTGGCCAATCATAATACTCCAGGCAAACCACCAGAACAGATAGAACGCATGGTAATCATTGATCGGTAATACAAATTTATGTAAATGCGTAAAGTAGTCGGTAAGCAGCGGTAAGGTTGTCAAATAATCACTGGCAGCAATATTCGGTTGTTGTACCGCATAAATGCCCAATCCTATCGCCAGAGCGAAGAACACCGCCCCTGAGGTAACACTGAGTATTTTGACGTATTTTAATTCAGTACTGGAATACACCGCGGCCATTATCGTCAGACCAACAATCGCAAAATACCCGTATGAGACGTCACCGCCTGCCGACAAGGAAGGCAGATACCAACTCAGATTGGCAAATAACAAATGTGCGGTAAACGCACAGGTGCCAATAATGACGGCATTATTCAGCCATTTCACCCAGCGAATCTGGAAAAACTTAAGCCTCGGCTCCAGCGCGCAAAAATAAAAACAGGTGGCAAAATAAATTGCCCAGACCATAAATCCCCAGAACCCAAACTCTATCGCGAGCGGGTTGGCAAAGGCGTATTCACTGTTTTTCGCCAGGTTGTCATAAACCGGAAACTCCGTAAGTGGAAACATAACCAGCCCCACATCCAAACCGGAGGTAAACAAAATAGCGACAAACACCCACGGAGCCACCGGCGTCTTGCCGTGCAGGGGCAGTCGCCCCCAACGCAGTAAAATAAACACCACAACGAGCAAGATACACACCATTCCGCTTCCCACTAAGAACGACATTTTACTATCCTCGAAGTGGCGCGTGACAGCGCTGTTGCGATTGCCAGTGCTCAGCCAGGCCCACTGCAACGGACTCGCCCGACAAAACAGCCTGTTGTTTAATGAGGTCTGCTGCTCGCTCAGCAACCATAATGGTGGGCGCATTGAGGTTGCCGTTAGGGATTGTGGGGAAAATGGAAGAGTCGACCACGCGCAGTCGCTGCAAGCCTATTACGCGAGTATCGCTGTCTACCACGGCAGTTGGATCGTTAATTGCCCCCATTTTACAGGTGCCACAAGGATGATAAGCGCTTTCCACAGCGCTGCGCACAAAACTGTCTATTTGTTCATCCGTTACAACCTCTGCACCCGGCTGAATTTCGCTACCGCGGTAGGCATCCATCGCTGGCTGCGCAATTATTTCTCGCGATAAGCGCACACACGCCCTAAACGCTTCGATATCATCCGGGTGTTGCAGATAATTAAATTGAATCTTCGGCGGGCAATCCAGATCGTCAGACTGGATTTTCACCCACCCCCGACTTTTCGGTTTGTTATGCCCGATATGCAATTGAAAGCCATGTCCGGCAAAGGCGGAGCGTCCATCGTAGCGCATGGCTGCCGGCAAAAAGTGATACTGTAAATCGGGCCACTCGATACCGGCTTTCGAACGAATAAAGCCACAAGACTCAAAGTGATTGGTGGCACCTAATCCGGTTTTAAATAATATCCACCGTATCCCAATAGCCAGCTTGCTTAGCGGTCCAAGCTTACTATTAAGTGATAATGGCTCCTTGCACTCATACTGAAAGTAGAATTCCAGGTGGTCCTGCAAGTTGCTACCTACTCCCGGTAAGGTATGTTTTACCGCAATCCCGGCATCTTCCAATACGACCGGGTCGCCTATACCTGACCGCTGCAAAATGTGCGGCGAACCAATTGAACCAGCACTTAAAATGATTTCGCGGTTAGCATGAAACTCGCGGAACCGGCCATTTTGTCTGACGCGCACGCCGGTAGCCTGCTTACCGTCCAACAGTACTTTCTCGACCTCCACGCCGGTTTGGACATGCAGATTTGCGCGTTGCATAGCCGGTCGCAGATAAGCATTCGCGGTAGACCAACGCACACCGTTTTTTACGGTCATATGCATGGCGCCAAAGCCTTCCTGTTGTTTACCGTTATAATCGGCGGTATGCATGTATCCCGCTTGCTGTCCGGCTTCGACAAAAGCGCTATAAAGCGGATTCTGCATGTTGTTACCATTGTTAACCGCCAGCGGCCCGCCCTGACTACGATAATCGTCCTCACCAAAAGCCCAGTCTTCGGCCTTTTTAAAGTACGGCAGACATTGCTGGTAATTCCAGCCCTCGGCTCCATGGGCTTCCCACTCATCAAAGTCCCTGGCATGACCGCGTACATACACCATTCCATTAATAGACGAAGAGCCTCCTAATACCTTGCCACGGGGGCAATGCATCTGACGGTTGTTCAGATAAGGCTCAGGCTCTGTATGGAACTGCCATGCATACTTTTTAGTATTCATGGGTATAGATAAAGCGGTGGGCATTTGAATAAAAATACTGCGATCAGATCCGCCTGTCTCGAGCAACAATACCTGACATTGCGGGTCTTCTGTTAACCGGTTGGCCAGTACACAACCTGCTGAACCCGCGCCAACTATAATATAATCGAAGTCAGAAAACGGCCCCATTAAAAAGGCCCTTCCAAGGTTTGCATGCCTACGTATACTGACTTTGTCTGGGTATAGGATTTAAGTGTTTGAACGCCATTTTCGCGCCCTATTCCCGACAGCTTATAGCCACCCACCGGCATCTCAGCAGGCGAGTTACCATAAGCATTAAGCCAACAAATTCCCGCCTGAATCTGCGCGATAACACGATGTGCGCGGCGAATATCTCGCGTAAAAACACCGGCGGCCAGGCCATAGTCCGTATCATTTGCACGGCGTATGACATCCTCTTCATCACAGAATGTCAGCACCGACATGACCGGACCAAATATTTCCTCACGACATATAGTCATTTCATCCGTACAGTCAGTAAACACCGTTGGCGCTACGAAAAAGCCCGCTTCACAACCTTTGGGATGTACACGATGCCCGCCGCTTACTAACGAGGCGCCCTGCTTTTTCCCGGACTCAATGTAGGCGAGCACAGCTTCGAGGTGCGAAGCAGAAATTAGTGCTCCTACATTGGTTTTAGGGTCCATGGGATCAGCAATGACAATGTTGTTATTGATACGGTCGAGTAATCGGCTTAAAAAGGTTTCAGCCACCTTTTCGTGAACAAAAACGCGAGTGCCATTGGTACAAACCTCGCCCTGGGTGTAAAAATTACCGAGCATGGCACCGGTTACCGCTTCATCAATATCAGCATCGTCGAAAATAATCAGCGGTGATTTACCGCCTAATTCCATGGTGACCTGTTTAAGTGAGGTAGCGGCAGAGGCCATCACCCGTTTCCCGGTTTCTACTTCGCCGGTTAACGATACTTTGGCAATTGCCGGGTGCTGGACCAGGTATTTGCCAACTTCCGCGTCGCCCTGTACTACGTTGAACACGCCCGCAGGAACGCCCGCCTCCGTAAAAATTTCGGCTAACATTGCCGCCCCTCGTGGGGTTTCCTCAGATGGCTTGAAGATCATACTGTTACCCGCCGCCAGCGCAGCGCCCGCTTTCCAGCAGGCAATTTGTAACGGATAATTCCATGCGCCAATTCCCAGACAAACTCCTAAAGGTTCCTGGCGGGTATAGAAGAAATCCTCTCCTACGCTTTGTTGCTCGCCCATCAGTGATGGACAAAGATTGGCAAAATACTCAATCACATCAGCACCGGTTTGCACGTCAACCGCCACCGCTTCCTGCCAGGGTTTGCCGGTGTCCAGCACTTCAATTTCGGCCAATAAATCATTGCGTTCCCGCAACAACCTGGCAGCATGTTGTAAAATCCGCGCCCGCTCTACCGGAGGCATTTTTGCCCAGGCACTGAATCCCTCTCTGGCACTGTCTATAGCACTTTCCATCAGCGCTTTATCAGCTTGCTGAACCGAGTAAATACGGCTTCCCGTTGCCGGGTTCAGGACATCAAAGGTTGACCCGTGCGCCATAGTAGTAAATTGGCCATGCACATAGTTATTGAGTATTTCAATCGACAAGACTAGCTCCCGTTAACTGTCTTTATTCATCAACGCCGTTATGCTCAAGTACCGCGCTGATATATTTTTTAATTCGCCGCTTAGCAGCTTCAAAACTGCTTGGCTGCGCGCCGCTGAGCGCACACCGTAGCCAGAAGCCATCAATTAATGCAGCGGTTATTTCTGCTTCTTCACACGCCTGTTCGTTATTCAGTAATTGTTTGTAGCTGTACCTTAAATTACTGACCAGACGTTTTTTATTCACTTCCTGGAGTCGGTAAAGATTGACATCGTGCATAGACTGCCCCCAAAAACTTAACCAGGTCTTAGTGCTCGAATCGGCCTGCTGTACCGCCGAGAAATTAAGCTCGACAATCGCCATGAGCCTGTCTTTAGGGTTCGGTAATGACGTTGTCATTGTCAATCTGGAAACCAGGTAGCGGACTGAAGCTTCTATCAGCGCCTGCTTCCCGCCAAAATAATGGCTAATGATCCCGGATGACATACCGGCTTTGCGGCTAATCAGGTTAATTGTTGCACTTTTTAATCCGACCTCAGCAACCACTTCAATCGTGGCATCGATCAATTGCTGACGGCGAACCGGTTCCATTCCAACTTTTGGCATCGCACTCTCTGTTATTTAACGGGGCTTCACACTTGCAGAGGTATTGGCATACTTAATGACATCTGCAAAATCTCTGTATGACTATAGTTTGGCTATGAGTCATTTTTATGTCTGTTCCGGTCGTCAAAACATAGCGCCCTGACCTGACATCGACATCATCATGAACAGACTGATTTACCACTATAACACTCGCAGCACGTTTCTATTTAATGCCAGTATATGATGCCCATGCCAACAACAAAGAATGCGTAAAATAAGTCGCCTCACCCAACCTTGAGGCGACTTGTTTTTATTGACGTTAAAATGCCAGTTTAACGTTTAACGCTGCAATGCGTGGCGCACCAATCCAGCCTGCATTTGGCGCAATAGACCCCAGGTAATCTTCGTCAAACAGATTATTTACCGTTAAACGCATTTCCAGACTATCGACACCTGGCCCCAGGTCATACACCGTTTTGCCGATATAGAAATCACTAATAATGTAAGAATCTGTGCGTTGCGAATTAGCCTGGTTTAAGTACCGTGGTCCGACATACTTGGTGCTGATTCCGGCAAAATAATCATCATGACTGTAATCAAAACTCACAACCGCCATTTCTTTTGCAGACCCCAGCACCCGGTTACCGGCGATACTGTTTTCACTGCCCGCATTCTGCACATCGCCGTTGTAGGTCGAATCATTATAGGTATAAGAGCCATACACACTTAAACTGTCAGTGATTGCGTAATCCACTGAAGCTTCAATACCTTGTGAATCAATACCGCCAACATTGATATAGGCCCCTTCGGCAGACTCAAGGAAATCTATCCCATCGACTTCAGCAACGCTGAAAAAGGTGATTCGATTCTCAAAACGAATATCGTAATAGGTTAAGCTGGCATTAAACCCAGGGCTTGAATAGCGAAGACCCACATCAATGTTATCCGCAGTTTCCGGCTCAACATTGCTCACATCATTGTTATTGTCTTCAAGAATAACGTCTTTTATTGCCGCGTAGTTTTCGGTGTAACCTGCAAAGGCTTCCAGTCCGCGTACTGCAGGGATTGGTGCAACCACACCTACCGAGAGCAATACATCAGAATCAGAAGATACCGAGATATCATTGACGGCATCAATCTGGTCGTCTTTTTCAAGGTCGACCTTAAATTGTTTTACGCCCAGACGAAACTTTGCAAACCCGGCATCCAGCTCATCCTCAGCATAATACATAAGGGTTTCGACCAGAAACTTACGGTCATACTGAACCCAGTAAGGCGTATTTTCGAAGCGCGGGCCTGTCGCAGCATCGATAGTTTTGTGCCAGTCACGTGCCATGTCCCGGGTGTAGTCTTCATACCAAATACCGGCACGGACCACATTGGGCATATCCCCCAGCATGGTATTCCAAACAAAGTCGGCATTAAATCCGTACCGCTCTTTTTGATAATGAGTGTGTCGACGCGAACTTACCGGGATAGCCCCTTGCTCATAACAGTCGCCATCAACCTCTGCACCACCGCCACCATAAGGATAAGCAATACTACTTTGACAGCCCTCGACAGGTGACAGAGACTGGCCATCCCGATTAACGAAATAAATTAAATCAGAATAGCCACCACCGTATACTGTAGTGGAACCATCCAGTTCGGAATGGGCGTTGCCCTCCCCATCGTCAGTGACGTCGGCCATGTAGTAAGGGATCCAAATGCCTCTCCCTTCATTTTTGTGGTAATACGTATTGGCACTGATGATGATATCATCGAACTCACGTTCAGCTTTCAGGTAGGCAAGCGTATTCTCACGCGCTGTGCCCCAGCCCTGACGCCAAGCCTGGTCCTGGTAGGGGTTGCCCGTCCAATCGGCGAGTAAGCCATCCCAATGCGGGTTTTGCTCATATTGAGCCAGACCATAGACTCGCTGATAGGTATATTCCCGGGCATCGTCATGACTGATATAGCCCACAACATCTGTCTCGTTAATTCGGCTGATAACCTTGGCCGCAATATGGTCGCGGGTATTGGTCGCAGAGCCGTCCATGTAGTCATCGTTTTGTTGCGAGGATAAACTGATCCAGGCAAAGGTATCTTTGGCCACTTCGCCAGTATCGTAGCGAGCGTAAAGTTTTTGTGCGTTGTATTCACCTAAGGTACTGCTAATCGTCAACCGTTCATCCAAAGCCGGGTCAATACTGGTAAAATTGATGGTACCCCCCAAAGCTTCGTGAGAACGGGACGCGATATCTGCAGTCCCCTGTGATACTTCGCTGGTGGCCAGGTTTTCAGAATCAACGAACCGGTTGGCCTTAGTGCCACCAGCATAGTTGGAGTTACCATTCGGGATCCCATCCATGGTCATACCGATTTGCTGAGACTCCAAATCTAACTGAAAACCGCGCATTGAAATGCTGGTAGACCACTCATCCGATCCAAACGGGTCGCCTTCGTTAATTAACACCCCTGGCAGATTGTCTACCGATGCTAAAGCGCTGGTCATACCGCTTTGCTGAAGCTTCATAGATTCAGTAGAAGAGTTGTTTGCATACGATACGCTGCGCCCTGTCACTTCAATGGACTCGTACTTATCCTTGGTTACTTTCTTTTGCTCATTATCGTCCTGCGCCATAGCAGTGCCCGACAAAGCAGAAAAGGATGAGACTATAGAAATAGCCAGTAATCGTTTTTTTAACGGTAAGTTTGCAGTCATGTGTTTCCCAATTTGTTGTTTTTGAAAAAAGTGGCCCGTCCTTACAGCACAGCAACGATCTTATAGTTAATTGAACGTTCAATCAATAAAAATAAATTAGTACTGAAACAAAAATTGAAAGATAGAAAGATTCACAAAGACCGATAACAAACACGCTACTGATGATTTAATCACTCTACACAGGTATCAAAAATCATTATAACCACTTGTTTATTAATTAATTTAACCTCTCTTCACGGCAACGAAATGACAGCTCCAAATCTGCGGGAAAAGGCAGCAATGCGATACGACTAGCAGGGAAAGATGCATGTCTAGGGGATAAATAGTTTGAGGTAGTTTCTTTTAGCTGATAACTGAATAACACAGTGGCCGTACCGCTTGGTAATGGCAATCAGGCGAAACTTTAAACAAACAGCAAACTACGCTAGACGAACAATCAACATAGAGTGCAATTCAGGACGAAGAAAATGGGGCCATTTCGGCCCCGATTAATTAACTGTTGGAGTTTGCCATACCGTTGGCATCGAAAATTTCTATCCAGTAACCATCGGGATCCTTTATAAACGCCAGGTAATTCATACTGCCATCCTCAATGCGTTTCTGGAATTCAACGCCTAATTCGTCAAAGCGCTTACACGCCCCTTGCAGATCCGGCACATGAAAACCAATATGACCAAAGCCGCGGGGATCACTGTTACCATTGTGATAACGGGTGGTTTCGGCGCTGTCATCCCAGTTATGAGTAAGCTCCAGCATGGCCGGCCGGCCAAAGGTTTGTGCTGTTCGCTTACTGTCATCATCGCTGATATCAGAAAAATCCTCACCGGTAGTGAGGAAATATAAACTGAACTTCATTTCAGGGAAGTCCAGTTTGCGAAGCAGGGTCATACCCATTACTCGGGTATAAAAATCCAGCGAACGCACCGGATCGGCTATCCGTAACATAGTCTGGTTAAATACAAAGCCGTCGGTGGCCGGGTCTTTTTGTTCACACAAGCCTTCGGCTTGTTCAAAGTGGCGAGACATACTATGCCCTCATCTGATTTTGAATTGATGTATAAAACTGGGGATTAAACACAGTTTCACAATCCCACTGACCGCGCGATTATGACACTTCGCAGCTAGTTTGCACGGTTAGCAGGAAAAGGTTCCAGCAGCGTTTCTACCAGTGTGGTTAACGCCTGTTGCACGGTAATGCTGTCACTGGCCTCTAACTCTGCACTGCCCGCAGCGCTGTAGATAAACTCGCCGTCCTGTACCACCTCAATTTGCAGATTCTGGTATTCGGTAACCTGTTCGCCCACCGGCACGCTAAAAATGCTCCCCAGTGAAATACCGCCAGAGCGGCCAAATACACCGGTGCCGAGCCCGATACTGACCGACGAGCCCCCCTCTTCCACCCGGCTGGAAGGGAAAAAGCCCACTGTAATATCGGCATCTTCTTCGCCTGTTGCAGTCAACCCCTTGCCTTGCAACACGGTAGTGATGGTCGACGCCATGTGCTCCTCCAGGGTAGGGTTAAATGAGTTGAGCGGTGGCTGAACATAAAAGGTTTTCAGCGCGGCGAAGTTAGTTTCTTCGCGCATTTTGATTTGTGGTTTATTGCTGGCACAGCCCGCTAGCCAGGCGCAAAATAAAAACACCAGCACTACTTGGAAAGGGAAAGGCGTGCGAGCCTTATTGTTAATCATCGTGATAACCATTGGGTTTAGTTACCTTTTTAACGCCGTAAACAGGGTGTTCGGATCGTTTTAGCGGGCAAATAAGGCCAACCAGGAGGGCAAGCCCACCTGATCAGCACCAGACAAATTACCGGTTACGGCCATACTGCTCGTGGGAAGATACCCAGTCGGAACTGGAGATCGCCGAGGCCAGTGAAATTTCACCGGCCAACGCCACCGCGCCGACAATTTCGGCAAACTTATACACTTTATCCCGGCCATAGCAGCCCAGTAGTTCCAGACACTCGCGCTGGGTACCAATGCCGGTGCCACCACCATAGGTAGCCACAATGAGCGAAGGAATAGTCAGGGAAATATATAAATCGCCTTCCTCGGTCAGCTCAGAATACATGATACCAGCGGAGGACTCTGACACGTTGGCCACGTCCTGCCCGGTAGCAATAAACATGGCAGTAATACCATTGGGCGAATGCAAGCCGGTATTATTCACGCCGGATAAAAACGAACCAACGCCCGCAACACGGCTGTGATAATCAATTTGTTTAGGATCCACCCGCATCACCGACAGCAAATGCTCGCGCTTGATGGTTGCCTCGGCAATCACCCGTTTACCCCGGGTACGCATAATATTAATTTGTGAGGCTTTTTTATCGGTAGCGAAGTTCGACTCCAGATAAAAGTTTTCAATGCCTTCGTAGTGATCGAGGATCCAGCCACAGGCGGCAAACGTAGCGCGCCCTACCATGTTTTGCCCGGCCGCATCGCCGGTACGGTAATTAAAGCGCAAAAAGGCAAATTTGGTCGACAGGAAACTATCAATGTAAGTGAGTTTGGCAATGGATGAAGTGGCCTCTGCTTCCTCACGGATTTTATCGATATTCTCGTTTACCCAGGCAACAAAATCCCGCGCGCCGCGAGCATCGGAAAACACAAACACCGGTGCGCGCTGCATGGCATCATCAACCACGGTGGATTTAATCCCGCCACTCATATTAAGCAGTTTCATACCGCGATTATAAGAGGCCACCAGAGTGCCTTCGGTAGTCGCTAGCGGCACCAAAAAATCACCCTTGGCATGCTCACCATCGATGGTGACAGGGCCCGCTACGCCGATGGGTACCTGCGCCACGCCAATGAAATGCTCCACATTGCCACGCAGGGTATTGGGATCAATAGAGTACTGGCCAACATGGTGAATATTGGCGCCGGAGAAGTTTTCAAAGAACTTCTGGCGTTTTTCAATAATTCCCGGTGAGTAATCATCGTGGGGATCACGGGGAATATGCCCTTCGGCCAGATTAGGCGCCGACACGTTATCTTCCACACTGAATTTAAGTTTGCCGAACGGTGATGCCCTGAACACCAGCTCAATAGTGTGTTTTTCCGGGCTCACCGGCAGGGTTTTATTTAAGTAAACCGTAATGGCCTGCTTAAGCTCAAAGGGCACTTCGCCGCTTTCATTCAGCTCTGTCATCGACATGATTTGCTCGGGCCCGACTTGCAACGTGACGTCTTCCGGGGCAATCGCCTCACCGTTAATGGAAATACTGTCGACCTGTTTGAGTACGGCATCTTTAAGCCGGTTTTTAAGCATAAACTGCAAACCATCTTCGGTTTGGGTCAGGCTCCCATGGGTGTACAACTGACGGAGCAAAATACTGGGTATAAACATAACTACGGCTTCCTTGGCAAAACATACATCAAGTGTAGAGCTTTCTTTGTTAACCACAATATATTAACAATCCGCATTAGGAAAGCCGCCTTCAGCACACCTTTGACCTGCAACAACTGTCAGACCAGTGTTTCTATGACTAACACAAAGGTCTAACACAAATGAGACACGCACCTGCATTTTGAGACACCAGCGGGCGATCGTCCCCTCAAAATGCGCGCCAGGCCTGACCTTCACCGTAAATTGGCGCTCTGAGGCATAAGGTTGAATCATCAACCCACAGCAGGAATGGACGCCATGCAAAGCCAAACATTATTTCGCCAACAGGCCGTCGTTTCACAGCAGCAAAAGCTCGATGGCGCAATATTACTTAAGCCCAGACTACCCACGCTTATAATTACCGTGCTGCTGTGTAGCTGGTTAATTGGTGTCATGAGCTGGCTACTGGCCGGACGCTACACTTATACCCAAACCGTAACAGGCTGGCTGGAACCCGCCCGCGGTATTACGCCGGTTTACGGGCCGGCATCCGGCGCTATTGTCAGCGAGGTGCTGGTTAGCGAAAACACGCGGGTACAAAAAGGCACACCACTTATCCGGCTAACCCGGGATGCTATTTTACATAACGGCCAGAGTATCAACGACGCTCTCATTAAAGAGCTCGACACCCAGATTGAACGTCTGCAAAACCAGTACAGGCTGACCCAGAAAGGCTACTCGACCCAACAGCAACGCCTGACTAAAGCGGCCGAACGACTCATTGAGGATCGCTCACGCCTAGCCGCCATGCGCCTGTTGCTGGATGACAAGATGGCCTTACTGGATAAGCAAATTCGGTCGTTCACCGAATTAACCCAACAGGGGTTTTCCAGTCGCCAGCAATTACAAAGCTTAAAGACCCAACGAATCGACGAAACCTACCAGCGTCAGAATCTTGAGCGTGAATGGATTACCACCTTACAAGCCATTGAAGACAACCAGTTTGCCCGCAATGAAGCAGAGCACTCCCATCAGTTGCAACTGCTGAATATAGAAAACCAAATCAGTGAGCTGCAAAAAAGTCTCGATCAGCAATACAGTCAGCAAGAAATCATTATTACCGCGTCGACAGATGGCAGAATAACCAACCTGAACGCAAAGCCAGGCCAGCGCGCGCAAAGCAATGTGCCTTTGCTTTCGCTGATGCCGCTTAACGCTGAGATCTCTGCGCAACTGTTAATCCCGGTTGCCGCGGCGGGCCAGATATCCCCAGGGCAATCCATCAGTTTACGCTACGATGCCTTTCCGCATACCCAGTTTGGCACGTATCAAGCCACCATCGATTCGGTATCCGCGCACCTTTTACTGCCGCAGGAAGTAGCGCAGAAACCACTGGCTATAAACACCCCGGTGTATCTGGCAAAGGCGACCTTGCAAGCCAACAGCATAGAACATTTCAACAAACGTATTGCCCTGCGAGCCGGCATGACCTTTGCCGCTGAAATAGCGATTCGCGAGCGCAACCTGATGCAATGGTTATTCGAACCACTCTATGAACTGCATGGAGGTGTGTTATGAGCACTGCAACACTGTTCAAACTGCCCTTGCAGCTCGGTTGGCGCCGCGCCACGCCGCAGATATTGCAAGCGGAGAACGCCGAATGCGGACTGGCCTGTATCGCCATGGTAGCCGGGTATCACGGGCTCAATATAGACCTGGCCAGGCTTCGCAGCTTACGCGCCTTCAGCCAGCAGGGCGCTAACCTTAAACAGCTGATTGATTTCGCCCACTCACTGAATCTCAACAGCCGGGCCTTAAAGCTGGAACCAGAAGATATGGCCGACCTGCAACTGCCCTGTATTCTGCACTGGAACATGCAACACTTCGTTGTGTTAACCAGAGTGACAAGTAAAGGCATTGAGATCCAGGACCCGGCGTGTGGCAAACGCCGCCTTAGCTGGCAACAGGTCAGTGACGCCTTTACCGGCATTGCCCTGGAGCTTCAGCCGGGCAGTGACTTCACGCCACAAAATCTGCGCCAGCCATTAAAACTCAGCCAGTTATGGCAACGTATAGTGGGTATCAAGCGCTCTTTGCTGGTATTGTTTGTTTTATCTTTGCTGCTGCAATGTTTTGCGCTGGCATCGCCCTATTACATGCAACTGGTTATCGACTCAGTGATTGTCAATAACGATGCTTCGCTGCTCAATGTGCTGTTTCTTGGCTTCTTTCTGCTCATTGTGGTGGAAGCGATCACTAATCTTACCCGCCAGACCGCCGGCATTGCTATGTCCGGGCACCTTGCCCAGCAACTTTCGGTGAATGTCTTTACTCATTTGATCCGCCTGCCATTCAGTTACTTTTCCCAACGTCATATCGGTGACATGGTGGCTCGTTTTGGCAGCTTGCAGGAAGTCAGACGCTTTATCAGTCAGGGGATCGTCGCGCTCATTTTAGACACCCTAATCATGCTGTGCACGCTGGTTTTAATGGCGTTGTACAGCCTCAAACTGATGCTGGTTGTGGTCGGCATTGCGGTGTTATTTCTTGCCCTGCGGTTAATTTTGCTGGGCCCGGTGCAACGTTTACAACAAGAGAGAATTGCCTGTGCCGCGAAGGAAAACAGCCACTTTATAGAAACGCTGCGGGGCATTCAGTCAATCAGAATGCTCAGGCTCGAATCGTTCCGGTTACATGGCTGGCAACATTTACTTACCGATACCCTGAACCGTGATATTCGCTTACGCCGCTGGGAAATGGGGTTCAGTATCGTACACCTGCTGTTGTTTGGTATTGAAAACCTGCTGGTGGTTTATCTGGCTGCCTCGCTGGTGATGGAGCAGGCTTTTACCGTTGGTATGCTGTACGCTTTTACCAGCTACAAGAACCGCTTTAATTCAGCCATCAACGGATTACTCGAGCAGTTATTACAGTGGCGCTTACTGCGCGTACACCTCGACAGGCTGGCGGATATTGTACAAACGCCGGTAGACTTTGCCTCACTGGCTCCTTCCTCTTGCTGTCCGCCGACTCATTTACCTGTAGCGCATAAACTGACCATTAGGGATCTAAGTTTTGCCTATCAGGGCCAGCCGCCGCTATTCGAAGGGTTAAATCTAGAAGTGTTACCGGGCCGGATGGTGGTAATTACCGGTGTGAGCGGCAGCGGCAAGTCCAGCTTGGCCAAATGCCTTACTGGCCTATTTCCTGCCACTTCGGGAAAGATCCTGATTGACGATAAGCCGCTCAACAGCCGCGCCCCAGGCCAGCGGATCAGTGCCGTGATGCAGGATGATGTGTGTCTGTCTGGTACCGTTATTGACAATGTCAGTGGCTTTCAGCAACACATCGACATGCCGCGGTTAATAGAATGCTGCCAACTGGCCAACCTGCACGACACCATCACCAGGCTGCCCATGCAGTATTACACGCTGATCCAGGAAGGTGGCACCAATTTTAGTGGCGGCCAGCGCCAGCGCCTGTTTCTCGCCCGGGCGTTGTATCAGCGTCCGGCTCTGCTGTTACTCGATGAGGCCAGCAGCCATCTCGATACCAACAGTGAGAAGCTCATCAATCAACACCTCTCCCGATTACCCATGACCCGGGTGGTTATCGCCCATCGGCGCGAAACCATTCAAATGGCCCATCAGCGGTATCACCTGGCAGGCGGCCAGCTGACGGAAGTAGCCATCAATTATACGCCTGATTTACCAACCCCCACTCAACAAGGAGATCATCATGTTTGATCAAGAGTTATTAAGCTCTGAACATTTGGAACAGTTGTCTAAACGTGAACTTCAGGTGGCGCATAAAATTATCGAAGGCTTACCGAACAAAACCATTGCTTCGCAATTGTTTATCAGTGAGCGAACGGTGAAATTTCATTGCGCAAACATTTATCGCAAGCTGGAAATCCGTAACCGGGCAGCATTGATGGCTCGCTATTTCAGAACCTTGTACACGCAAATCCCTACGGTGTAAGCGGGAATGTGGCAAGTAAAGCCTGGCCGGTACAGACGTACCGGCCGGTTTGTAGGTTTGGAGTTACAGGATAAAGCGGCTTAAGCTAACACGTGAATTAGTTTTTATCAGATCAATAACTTTCAATCGTTACCGTTTGATATTGCCTGAGCAAATATCGCTTCAAGCGGAGATAAATCTAAATTAACACCTGCAATATTTGCATCTATCCAGTGTTTTTGAGATATCCGTGGCCAGGAAACATCGTAATCCAACGTAAAAAGCAATTCCTCGAAGAAGAAGCGCTGAACCCGGCCGTTACCTTCTCTGAATGGGTGTAGTAGGTTTATCTCGCAAAATAAATCAGCAACCTTTGATATTAGCGATTCTTCTGTATCCATTAGCTCAAGGTTTGGGATGGCACTGAATAGCTTATTTGCTTCTGGCTCAATTCGTGACCATGTACAAAATCGCGTGTCGCCTTTTGAGATATCAACATCTCTTATTTTACCTGCCCATTCATAGATATCCTGGAAAAGATGACAATGGAGATGTTGGAGGTGGTGCAGTGTGAAATCAGTTATTACGAGCCTTGGCGCCTGGTAGGTTCTGAAGCGCTCTGCGGTGAATTCAGCTTCCGCTTCCGCTAATGTTTTTGCGTCACGAATACCTAGAAGATTGATCAGAACATCGGAACCGGGGTAACAGTACCGGTCCTGCGTTACCCCGTACTTATCGCGCATACTTCCGTTTTAAATCAGCAATGGTCTGCCGCTCATTACTTTTTTTTAAAGTAAGTCCTTCATAGCTCAGGCTTACTTCGAAGTTGTTCATATTCGGGGTAAACCGACCTTTTCGGCTGTTGCCAGTCTTTGAAACAGTATTTTTCATATACCCTCCAGATCTGTTGTAATTTTACCCTATCATGGAATAAATAGCCATTTTACGCTATCAGGACAACCTGACGAATATGTAATGAAAATGGTCGAGATTGCTTTCTGTTAGTCACTTCAAAATGTGGACTAAGTGGGCTGGTATTATAGAACTTTGTACACGCAAATCCCTACGGTGTAAGCGGGAATGTGGCAAGTAAAGCCTGGCCGGTACAGACGTACCGGCCGGTTTGTAGGTTTGGAGTTACAGGATAAAGCGGCTTAAGTCTTCGTTATCCACCAGGGTTTCAAGGTGCTGATTAACGTAATCGGCATCAATGATGTAGGTTTCGCCCTGTTTTTCTGAAGCTTCGTAAGAGATATCTTCCATCAACCGTTCCAGCACGGTGTGCAGTCGGCGAGCACCGATATTTTCGGTTTTCTCGTTCACCTGCCAGGCCGCTTCGGCGATACGCTGAATACCACTTTCGGCAAACTCAACGGTTACCCCTTCGGTTTTCATAAGCTCAATATACTGCTCGGTAAGCGATGCATTCGGCTCGGTAAGAATACGTTTAAAGTCGTCTACTTTCAGCGCTGAGAGTTCAACACGAATAGGCAGACGGCCCTGTAATTCAGGGATCAGATCCGACGGCTTGCTCATCTGGAAGGCACCGGATGCCACAAACAGAATATGGTCGGTTTTAATCATGCCGTGCTTGGTAGACACCGTAGAACCTTCAACCAGTGGCAGTAAGTCACGTTGCACACCTTCGCGGGACACATCGGCCGAGTTGGCGCCTTCACGCTTACAGATCTTATCGATTTCATCCACAAATACGATGCCGTGTTGCTCCACTGCTTCGAGGGCTTTTTCCTTAAGATCTTCTTTGTTCACCAAACGCGCGGCTTCTTCTTCAATCAGCACTTTCATGGCATCTCTGATGCGCATTTTCTTTTTCTTCTTCTGCGAACCAGAAGAAGACAGGTTCTCAAACATCCCCTGCAGCTGATTGGTCATTTCTTCCATGCCCGGCGGTGCCATGATCTCTACACCAATTTGCTGCTGGGCAACGTCGATTTCGATTTCTTTGTCATCCAGAGTGCCTTCACGCAGCTTTTTGCGGAAAGACTGACGGGTGCCGCGGTCTTCCGAGCGCTCTTTTTCGCCCCAGGCATTTTCGGCAGGCGGGATCAGGATATCCAGGATACGCTCTTCGGCGGCTTCTTCAGCCCGATAGCGCACCTTTTCCATTTCCTGCTCTTTGGTCATTTTTACCGCAATGTCAGCCAGGTCGCGAATAATGGTTTCGACTTCCTTACCCACGTAACCCACTTCGGTAAATTTGGTCGCCTCAACCTTAATAAACGGTGCATTCGCCAGCTTGGCCAGACGACGGGCAATTTCGGTTTTACCCACACCCGTTGGACCAATCATTAAAATGTTTTTCGGGGTGACTTCCTGGCGCAGTTCTGGTGCTAACTGCATACGACGCCAGCGGTTACGCAGTGCTATGGCGACCGCGCGCTTAGCGCTTTGCTGACCAATAATATGGCGGTCCAGTTCGTGGACAATTTCTCTTGGTGTCATTTCAGACATAATTAACCCTTATGTAAAACTGACGGTAGTCAGTATGGCAGCCGCGCTCAGGCCACTGCCAACACAATTCATTTAGTAATCGAGTACTTCAACCGTTTGATTATGGTTGGTGAACACACAAATGTCGCCGGCAATAGATAAACTTTGGGTGGCAATTTCGTGTGCCGTTAACTGCGTATTATTCAATAACGCTGTAGCTGCTGCCTGGGCATAGTTACCACCCGACCCGATGGCAATCAGATCCTGCTCAGGCTGCACCACATCGCCGTTACCGGTAATAATGAATGAAGCGGTTTCATCAGCGACGGCCAGCAAGGCTTCCAGACGCCGAAGCATGCGGTCGGTACGCCAGTCTTTAGCCAGCTCTACTGCCGCTTTGGTCAGGTGCCCCTGATGCAGTTCCAGTTTGGCTTCAAAGCGTTCAAACAAGGTAAATGCATCGGCGGTACCACCGGCAAAACCGGCTAATACTTTATTTTGATACAGGCGGCGTACTTTTCGGGCATTACCTTTCATTACGGTATTGCCCAATGACACCTGGCCATCACCGGCCATGACAACCTGATTATCTCGTCTGACTGATACTATTGTAGTCACGTTTACTCCACTGTAGTGGTTTGGCACAGCATTCCGCCGGGCGGTCTGTGCGTTGACAATGAGTAGTAGGTGGGGGAGCCTGACGATTTTTCAAGACTTAAAAGATGAATATACGCAGGCGTTTGCAGCGAACATTAAAAAAGCCGGCAACTGCCGGCTTCCGATTATTTACAAATTCCAGAACCAAATCTGACAGGTGGTGATATTCACCTTACGCAGTGCGTGTTTGGCACGCTCGGCGTCGCGCTTAGCATCAAAGGGGCCAAGGATCACACGGAACCATTCGCCATTGGCGCCATCGCTGTGCCGGATCTGCGCTTCCAACCCCTGAAAGGCAATTTTAGCGCGCATTTCATCGGCCTGGGCCCGGGTTCTGAACGAGGCACACTGCATCAGGTAACGCTTGTCGGATTTTTCCTGCTCGGCCACTTCAACTTCTACCTCGTAGCCCGGCAGGGATTTAATGTATTCCCACTCTTCCTCGGGCAGTTCGGGCAACTCATCTTCGATCGGGGCAGGCTCTACCGTAAGCGGCTGAGCAGTATCCGGATCGGCATTATCTTTAATTGACCACAAGAACCAGGCAAAGCCCAGTAACAAAGCTACCACAACGGCCACCGTTACCCAGGGTACAGTTACCTGCGGTTCCTGCTGGTTGCGACCTCGTCTGGCGGTATTTTTGTTTTTTGTTTTCTTAGTATTTTTCTTTTGTGGCGCACGTCCACGAGAAACGTAATCGCGTTGAGACATAATGCTGTTTCGATTTCCCTGTGTGGATGATTATTATTATCTGCAGGCAGTGTACCTGCTCTTTGGCAAAAATGCTGCCTTAAAGTGTGGTTAAGGCTGAAAGTTTACCAGCAACCACACTTAACTCAGATCGACCGGGTCAATATCCAGGCTCCAGCGTACCTTGCTTGCCAGAGGCAACGCTTCTACCTCCTGCAGGTGATGTTTTAGCCAGCTGTGTAGCGCAGCACGCTGCTGACTCTGCAACACCAGCATGTAGCGAAAACGCCCCTGACGCTTCTCAATCAAACACGGCAACGGCCCGATAAACTGCCCTTTGGCGGCATTCACACTGGGGCGATAACAATCACGTATTTGCTGTAACAGGTTGGCAGCGAGTCCGGCTTCGCGCGCTTCGGCGCGGAAAATGGCCTGACTGCTATACGGCGGCAGAGCGCCCAGCTTGCGTTCCTGCAATGCCTGACGAGCAAAGTGCGCAAAGCCATTATTAATGAGATCCTGCAAAAGTGGGTGGCCGGGGTTATCGGTTTGCAGCCACATTTCACCCGGTTTACTGGCGCGACCGGCGCGACCAGCCAGCTGCGTAATCAACTGTGCGAGCTTTTCCGCCGCCCTAAAGTCGGCCGAGAACAACGCGCCGTCACAGTCGAGCACAACAACCAGCGTTACATGAGGAAAATGATGTCCTTTCGACAGAATTTGCGTGCCCACCAGCAACTGATATTTGCGCGCGTTGATTTCATCGAGTCTGGTGATGAGCTTGTCCTTGCCTTTTACTGCATCACTGTCGATTCTGACCTGCTTTATATCCGGGAATAACTGACCCAGTCCCTGTTCGAGCTGTTCGGTACCAATGCCGGAAGTTTGCAAGTCGTGGCTGTGACACTCACTGCACTGCTCAGGCATTCGCCGGCTCGCACCACAATGATGGCACTGCAGCCGGCCCTGGGACTTATGATAGGTAAACGGTCGCTCACAACTTTTACAATCGACCGTTTGGCCACAATGGTGACACAGCACTGCCGGAGCAAAGCCGCGACGGTTTAAAAACACTAACACCTGATTACCCTGCTGCAGATGGCTGCGCATAATGCTTATCAGGCCCTGCGCAATGCCGGCGTGCAGCGGTTGATCACGGGAGTCGAGCACCTTTAACTGGGTGTGGCTGGCGCCGCCAGCGCGCTGACTCAGGGTTAAGTGGGTGTAACGCTTATTCAGTGCGTTATTCAGGCTTTCCAGCGACGGTGTGGCACTGCCCAGAATCAATGGTACGTTTTCAGTATGGGCGCGTTTTACCGCCAGATCGCGGGCGTGGTAACGCAAGCCATCCTGCTGCTTAAATGACTCATCATGCTCTTCATCCACAATGATCATGCCTGGTCGTTTAAGTGGCGTAAAAATAGCCGAGCGGGTGCCAATAATAATCCCCAGTTCTCCGCGCCGCGCCTGTTGCCAGACTTTCAGGCGGGCCAGGTCGGTCATTTGCGAGTGCAACACGCCCACGTTAATCCCAAAGCGACGTTCAAAGCGCCCTACCGTTTGCGGTGTCAGGCCAATCTCCGGAACCAGAATAAGCACTTGCTTACCCTGTTTAAGCACCGGCTCAATCACCTGCAAGTACACTTCGGTTTTACCACTGCCGGTAACACCGTCGAGTAAAAACGGCACAAAGTGACTGGCTTGTTGGTTAATAGCCGCAATCGCCACACCCTGCTCGGTAGAAGCGGTAGGCGGTGTTTGCTGTAGATTGAATGACGCCCAGTCCTGCTTTTCAGTCAGGCGGATGCTGCTTTGTGTGGTCAGTGCTTTCTCTTCCAGTGCCTTTAACACCACATTTGAGAATCTAGTTTTGATCTCTTCAGTGGCCAGCGGCCCGTGAGCCAGTAACGCAATGCATTCGAGCTGCTTTTTGCCCCGTAAAGAAGGCGTTTTCGCTTCGGCTTGTCCGGCTTCGGTCAAAGTTAATGCCGGAACGCTATCACTCAACACTCCGCCTTTGCGCAACCGCGTAGGCATAACCGTCGCCCAGACCTCACCAATAGGATGATGATAATAAGTAGCCAGCCACTGGGCTAATGCCTGCAGGGTTGCATCAAACAACGGTTGCTCATCGAGGACTTCACTTACCGCTTTTAATTTAACCTCAGACTCGGTATCGTCGGCCGGGTCGTCATAATTTGCCGTCACAACCCCGATTAACTGGCGGCGACCAAAGGGCACACTGACCCGCACACCCGGCGAAATTTTTTGCTCGCAGGTGTAACTAAAGGTTTGTCGCAGTGGGACCGGAACGGCTACATCAATGATTGGCATAGTGAATTTTGAACAACAGACATTATCAGGCTGACTTTACGTAGCGGTTATCCTAACATGCGGATAGCAAAGTATTGCACGAAAATACTTGATTGATTATTCGGCATCCATTAATATGCGCCGCTCTAAAAAGCAGGCGGTATGTCGCCTGTAGTGAAAATTAGTCACGTATGGTGGCCAACTTCGGGTTGGTTAGCGATGCGGCCTTATTTTGAGGTAATCCCATGAAACAAGATATCCACCCTAAATACGAAGAAATTACTGCTAACTGTTCTTGCGGTAATGAAATCAAAGTTCGCTCAACACTGGGTAAAGACATCAACCTGGACGTATGTTCAGCTTGTCACCCTTTCTACACTGGTAAGCAACGTAACGTTGACACCGGTGGTCGTGTTGACCGCTTCAAGAAGCGTTTTGGCGCACTGGGCAAAAAATAAGCCCTCTCTTGAAGAAAAAGCGCCCTCGAGGCGCTTTTTTTATGCCTGTTTTTTATCATTATGTTAATTGATTAAGGTAATGGTAAAGCCAATTTCCATAAGTAAAACAAATTACGATTATTTGTTCGGCAACGTGGCGTTCAAAGCCTGTTCGCGTTATGTTAGATAGCATTCACAAGTTTGTAAGGTACTATCAGTTTTTCAGTTGATAGATACCATGCCATACGACATGCGCTGTGATACAGTTCGCCTATAATAACAATAACCTAGCGACTGGCTTACAAGATAAAAATTACAGGACTTACAAAAATGTCAGATTTTCGCCAACGTGCCCTCGACTACCACGCAAAACCTACGCCGGGCAAGATCCGCGTAGAACTCTCCAAACCGGCAGAAAGTGTTGATGATCTCGCCCTGGCTTATAGCCCCGGCGTAGCGGAACCCTGCCGCGAAATAGCTGAAGATCCAAACGCTGCTTATACCTATACCGGCAAAGGCAATATGGTTGCTGTTATCAGTAACGGCACCGCAATCCTCGGCCTCGGTAACCTAGGTCCATTGGCGTCCAAGCCCGTAATGGAAGGTAAAGCGCTATTATTCAAACGCTTCGCTGGCCTTGATTCGATTGATATCGAGGTAAAACACCGTACCACCGAAGAATTCATTAATACGGTAGCCAATATCGCCGACACCTTTGGTGGCATTAACCTGGAAGATATTAAGGCGCCGGAATGTTTTGAGATTGAGCAGGAGCTGATTAAGCGCTGCAAAATCCCGGTTTTCCATGATGACCAACACGGCACTGCGATTGTGACAGCCGCCGGTATGCTTAACGCACTGGAAATTCAGGGCAAAGAAATCGGCGACGCCAAGATTGTTTGTATGGGTGCCGGCGCCGCTGCCGTGGCCTGTATGGAATTACTCATTAAATGTGGTGCGCAGCGTGAGCGCATTTATATGCTCGACCGCAAAGGGGTTATTCATACCCGCCGTGACGATCTCACGCCGCACAAGATGCTGTTTGCCAACAACACCGACAAACGCACCCTTGAAGACGTAATGGACGGCGCGGATATTTTTGTTGGGGTATCCGGCCCGGATTTACTGCCGCCTGAAGCACTGGAGCTGATGGCGCCTAACCCGGTGGTATTTGCCTGTTCTAACCCGGATCCTGAAATTAAGCCTGAAGTAGCTCTGGCTACCCGTTCTGATTTAATTATGGCTACCGGTCGCTCTGACTACCCTAACCAGGTTAATAATGTATTGTGCTTCCCGTTTATTTTCCGTGGTGCACTGGATGTTCGGGCAACCGCCATAAACGATGAAATGAAAGTTGCAGCGGTAGAAGCACTTCGTTCAGTATCCAAAGAGCCGGTACCTGAATCGGTATTAAAAGCCAGTAACGTGGATAGCCTGACCTTTGGTAAAGATTACATTATTCCAAAACCCATGGATCCGCGTCTGTGTAGCCGAATCGCCAGAGCCGTTGCTCAGGCCGCTATCGACTCAGGTGTAGCGCGCCTTGAAGTGATGCCGGATTATCAATAATCCAAATCAAATTGCATTATCAGGCCATCCTTCGGGGTGGCCTTTTTGTTTCAATTACTATTACGCTTCTCGAAGCTGACTGGGGGTCAGACCGGTCCAGCGCTTAACAGCCCGGCGGAAATTAGTGATATCGGTAAACGCCATTTTTAGTGCGCTCTGCTCGTTATTGAGCTTTTGCACCTGCAGGTAATAGATCGCCTGTTGGCGACGAATATCGTCGTGCAACAAACTAAAGGTGGTGTCGTGATCCGCCAGTTTGCGTTTAAGTGACGCCGGGCTTAAGCCGAGTTCTCCGGCAATAGCCGGTAAGGTAGCATTGCTGCTGCGGCGCAGATGATAGCGCACGGCATCAAGCAAAGTTACGCGATACTCCCGCAGCTCCAGAAAACGACGCAAGGCAAACTGCTTAAACATACGGTTGGGCTGTAAACACGGCGTTGCCAGCTCTGCTCTTGCCACTTTGATGGTAAAGAAGGGCTGATCGAAAGCCAGTCTGAACCCCAGCCCTTCCTCGTACTCCTGGATCTGCCGCGGGCGGGCGAAGGGAAAAGAAAAATGCAGCGCCAACCGTTTACCGGTGCAGTGCCGGGCCAGCGCCACCAGCGACGCGCAATAGGCTTCGGCCATAAAACGAAACTGCTTACCACTGCCCATAGCGTCCTGCAAAACCAGCAGTATATCGTCGCCCTCGTCATAGCGAAAAGCGGAAACAAAAGGGTAAAGGCGGGTCTGAAAAGACGGCAATGCCCGCAAGCACTCGCCAAAATGCCGCGCATGGGTAAAATAGGGTAACGCATCGTTAACAAAAGCCGACACTAAGTGATGGCCAAACTGAAAGGCCAGATCGAAGCCTTTGTAATGTTGAGAGGCATTGCCACACAGACGTTGCAGCTGGTTACAACTTAAAGGCCTGGCAGTAAGTAAGTCTTCACTAAAAATTCCCGTTCCACGTAACAGCTTGTGCTCCGGGGCACCACGGGCCACCGCGACCTGTACCAGGCTTTGGGCAAGCTGTCTGGCAGGCAGGGCTTTATCGGTGCGGGTAAGCAAAGCGTTATGCGTCATCAGGCAACCTGCCGGGAAGTCTCATCTAACTGGCGATTAAGGCCAGCCATCATTTCAGCCAGTGTTACCTGCTGTTGCAACTGGGCACTGACACTGCGCACTGAGTGAAAAATAGCGGTAGTCTGGCCGCCACTTCTGAACGCCACGTTGCGAATGCTGCACTCTAACTGGCGGGCAAACTCGCAGGCTTCCTGCGCGGCAATTTCCGGCATCAGGATAACAAACCGGTCGCCGGCGTAGCGGCAAGCCAGGTCAACGTCTCTGAGGTTCATTACAATTAGCTGTGAAATTTCTTTTAAGAAACGATCCCCTTCGGCATGGCCGTAGCGCAAATTAAACTGCGAGAAATCATTGATATCCAGCACTACTACGGCGGCCTTAACGCCCTGTTCCTGCAACTCCATGGCTCTGGCTCGCCAGTAGTCGGCCCGGTAAAGCTGAGTGATGACATCGATTTGATCGTGGGCCCGATACCACATTTCGCGGCGTTGCAGCTGTTTATTAAGCGCCAGCTGTTCCTGATGCCACCAGTACAACGCAATGCTCATCACAATCATGCCCATTGCCGCCGGAATAGACTCCACCACACTGAGCCAATGAGCCGCGTCGCTGTAAAAGGTAAATTCATCAAACACATCGAGCATGGCCGAGAAGTTAAAAAAGGACAGGCCCGCCACCAGCAGCGCCGTGACCTTGCCCGGTGGGCGGCTGATCATCACTGCAGTTATCCAGCACAAAGTGAGCAGGCAAATACTGCCCTCGCCAACGACATCCAGCCATTCAACTTCTGCGATATCTTTTAACTGGCCATTGGTAACGCATAACGTTACTGCCAACCCCAACACCAGTACCACAAATGCCAGTAAGCCCCGGTGACGTGTTAATAAACTAAAATCCATCATCTTTTCCGCATGCAAAAACCTGTTTACCTGCGCCTATTGTTAATTGAGACGCCAGTAATCATAGGGGTCATTCTGGCTCAGGAATATGACACTGATGTGATGAAGCTGCCCTTTTCTTCCGTTTTATTTTGATTTTTTCGCTAATAAACAAAGGGTTGAACGGGGGTCATTTTGGCTCACCGAGTTTGAAAAAAGCGCATTTTCGGCCGGTTCCGGCTATTTTTCAGGCAACTACGCCTGACGCCGTCATCGATTTGTCATTTTTGCTTTCTACGGTAGCCGCCAACACATACACACAACTTAAGAGAACACTCATGAAAAATCGTATTTCCAGCCTGGCGTTGGCTGTCAGTACCGTTTGTTGCTCATTTGCTTCGGTAGCAGCGGATAATGCCGGCTTAATTGGCCAGTTGACCAACAGTAGCCAGGACCGCGTTTTTGCCGGGGCAAAAATTGAAATTACCGAGCTGGGTCAGGAAACCTTTTCCCGCCGTGATGGCACTTTTCGTTTTAATAACCTGCCGGCCGGTAACTACACACTGGTAGTCACTTATTTGGGCGCAGAGCCGGTTTCTCGCCAGATTACTCTTACTGAGGGTGAAAACATTACGCCGGTAATTACTCTGGAAGGTGCCACTGAATCACTGGAAGAGGTTATGGTTCGCGGTCAGCGTGGCGGCCAGGCCAGCGCTATCAATCAGCAACGCATGGCTGACAACATTAAATCTATTGTTTCAGCCGATGCTATTGGTCAGTTCCCGGACCAGAACGCTGCCGAATCACTGCAACGCCTGCCCGGTTTGTCTATTGAACGCGACCAGGGGGAAGGCCGCTTCGTGGGGATCCGTGGTATCGATCCTAACCTGAATAACGTTACCATCAACGGCTTGAACGTACCGTCACCAGAAGGTGGTGTACGCTCGGTTGCACTGGATGTTATTCCTTCAGAGCTCATTCAAACCCTGGAAGTGTCCAAGTCGGTTACCCCGGATATGGACGGCGACGCCATTGGTGGTTCGGTAGAAGTGAAATCGGTCAGTGCCTTTGACCGCAAAGGCCAGACCGCCAGTTTATCAGGACAGTTAAGCCAGAACGAATTACGCGATGAGATGAGCCCGAAACTTTCCGGTACCTACACCAATCTGTGGAACGATACTTTTGGTGTGGCGGCAGCCTTATCTTATTTCAAACGGGATTTTGGTTCAGACAACATTGAGTCCAACGCGGATGACGAAATTGAACAACGTCATTACACCATTACCCGTGAACGTTTAGGCGCTGCCGTTAACCTCGACTACCGCCCTGACTTCAACAACTCTTATTTTCTGCGCACCCTGTACAGTGAATTCTCCGACGAAGAGTATCGTCAGCGCAATACCTTTGTGTTTGACGGTGAAGATTCTGAGGTGGAGCGTGAGTCGAAAGACCGTTATGAAGCACAGTCTATCCTGACCATAGCTGCCGGCGGTGAGCACGTGCGTGGCGAGTGGACTTTCGATTATCAGCTCGGTTACGCCAAGTCTGATGAAGATGAGCCGGATGCCCTTTACTACACCTTTATCACCGAAGACGACAGCATCGACGGTGATATGGAGCGGGTAATCCCCAGCATTACCTACGCCGACTCAGTAAATGACTTCAATAACTACGAGGTCGACGAAATCAGCTTTGAGGATAACTACGCAAAGGATACTGAAAACAGTATTAAAGCGAATCTGAGCAAAACCTTCGCCGAAGACCCGTACCTCAGCGAAATCAAAGCCGGTGTTAAATACCGTACCCGTACCAAAAGGGTCGACAGCAACATCTACATTTACGATGGTGACTTTGATGACATGGATCCCACGCAATTTGCTGCCAGCGACGTAGACTGGGGACTGGGTGACTTTGGACCAGGTCTTAACCGCGGCGGGATGCGTGCTTATTTCAATCAGAACCGAGGTTCGCTGGAGCTGGCCGATCTGGACTCTGAACTGGAATCAAACGGCGCATCTTATGAAACCAACGAAGATATCTTTGCTGCCTACTTTATGGGCACCTTTGATATTAACGATGTGCACATTGTGGCCGGTGTTCGTTATGAGAAAACCGACTTCGATACTTCCGGCATGCGCGTTGAACTGATTGAAGATGAACAAAATGACGTGGAAGACGTAGTTAACACGCCCTGGCAGTCAGAGCGTAGTTATGACCACTTCCTGCCCAGCATTAACGTGAAGTACAACATCTCAGAAAAACTGATCGTTCGTGGTGCTTATACCCAGACCATTTCCCGCCCGGGTTTTGAAGAGTCGGCCGCTTTCCAGATTATTGAGAGCAAAACCGAAGAAGACGACGGCGTGTTTGTGACCGAGCGTGAAGCCGAAGTGGGTAACCCGCAATTACTGCCCTACGAGTCAGAAAACTTCGACCTGTCGGTAGAATATTATCCGGGTCATATTGGCGTGCTGTCTGCCGGTTTGTTTTACAAGCAAATCGACAACTTTGTGATCTACGCCGATGTAGCAGGTATGCAGGGCTGGGAAGGTTACGACGAAGTCATTCAACCACGCAATGGGGAAACCGCCGACCTCACTGGTTTGGAACTGTCGTGGGTTAAAGCCTTTGATAACGGCTTGTTACTCTCTGCTAACGGCACCTTCTCATCCTCTGATGCCACCACGCTGCTGGACGGTGAAGAGTATAAAACCAGCCTGCCTAACCAGTCGGATACCGTTGGTAACCTGACCGTGGGTTACGAAGACAACGACTGGAGTCTGCGTCTGGCCATGACCTACAAGAGCAAGAACCTGGAAGAAATCGACGGTGACATGCTGCGCATGGAAGATGCCCACCAGCAGTTCGATTTTATGGGTAAATACTATATCAACCAGGATCTGACGGTGTATTTCAACGCCATCAATATTAACGATGAGCCTTACTATCACTACTTCGACCGCCGTAGCCAGAATGCCCAGTACGAGGAGTACGGCCGTACCTTCGAAATTGGTTTTAACTGGCAGCTATAAGCTCTATCGGTAATAAGGCGGGCTGCTGCCCGCCTGAATCTTAAGGTTTTCAATGAAACTCATACAATTACTCACTCTCACCACACTGCTTTGCGCGCCACTGAGCCATGCTCAGTCTGCTCAGCAGGACGTTTTTGGTGAGCACTATTACCAGACCAATCAGATCCAGTCTTCATTAACCGAGAGCGATGATGACTATACGTTTCTGGTGGTCGGCGACTGGGGCCGCAATGGCCATTTCGCCCAACGAAGCGTTGCTAAGTGGATGGATATAGCGGCTTATCAGTTTGATGCCGACATGATCATTTCCACCGGCGATAATTTTTACGATAACGGCATTGCTTCGGTTAATGACCCCTACTGGCAAACCTCTTACGAGAATATTTATCATGGCCCGCACCTGTTTATCGACTGGAACGTGGTGTTAGGCAATCACGACTACCGTGGCAACTGGCAGGCACAAATCGATTACTCGGCTATCAGCCGCCGCTGGAATATGCCGGCGCAGTACTTTGATAAGCTCATTACTCTGGAACAAGGCGGTACGGTGCATCTGGTGTTTTTAGATACCAGCCCGCTTAATCCCGATTACCAGCACGAAGCCAAATATCAGGAAACCCAGCGCCAGGATAGCAAAGCCCAGTTGGTATGGTTTGAGCAAACGCTGAAGCGCCATAAGAACGCTGACTGGACCATTGTGATTGGTCATCATCCGCTTTATTCCAGTGGCAAACGTTTTGGTAAAACCAGCGCTGTGCGTGGCGTGATAGAGCCCCTACTGGAACAGTATGATGTGGATGCCTATATCGCGGGTCACGAGCACGATCTGCAACATAATAAACCTGCCGGCAGCAGTGTAGAGCACTTTGTGTCCGGTGGCGGCTCTGAGATCCGCCCGGTAGGTCAGCGCGAGTTTACCGCGTTTGCCAAATCATCCGCCGGCTTTGCTGTGGTGCGGGTTAATCAACATCAGTTCACCCTTGAATTCATTGATGATAAGGGCGAAGTCATCTACCAGTATGGACTGGATAAAAGCAGGGAGTCAGCCCAATGAAAACCCTTAAATTTACTCTGGGGCTGCTCGCTAGTCTCACCCTGAGCGCCTGTTCTGCCAGTGATCCAGGTAGTACTCAGTCAGTTGAATCCGAGTCAACTCTACTCTTGCGCGCCCTCCCCGTGCCTGGTGAGAGCCTCAAACCAGTGGTCACCAACACACTCAGAGGGTATCTGGTCACCAGTGAAGCTGAGGGGCTTATCTGGGTGTCGCCACAAGGCCAGCAGATTAGTCAGTTTGCCGACCATATTACGCAGGCAGACTGGCGTTTTTTGCCCGGCTCAGACAACCTCATTGCTATTGCCGCCATTGATCAGAATACTTCAGAACTGCATCTGCTGACACTCAATGTTGCAACCGGAGAGTTTCACTTAAAGGCATCAGTGCCGTCTGAAATTGCCGACCGAGAAACCCTGTGTCTGAGCAGTCAGGACGATACGCTGCACCTGTTCAGCTCTGATGCCCGGGGATTGATGTTGCACTACCTGCTGAACACTGAGCAGAACTGGCAGCTAACACCAATCCGACAAATGATGGTGGGACCCGATCTGTCATCCTGCGCGGTAACAGATGAAAGCAACACGCTGTTAATTGCCGAAGAAGGCACCGGTATCTGGCACTATAGTGGTAACGCTGAAGGCGAAAATGCCCGCACTCTGGATTACTTCTCAGCCGGCCCGGAACTGGAAGCGGTAGCCGCCCTGACCGATGGCCGCTATTTTGCAGTGGCCACCGACCAACCGCTAATTTATGAGCGTGGTCAGCGTAACCGTCAATGGTCTCTGGCTGCAGAGCGTGAACTTAAATCGGTCAGTGCCGCCGTAGCCGGCGATACCCTTTATCTTGGTGCTTTTGATGAAGCCAGCGGCGAATTACTCTTCGGCACGCTAAACAATATGGCCCCCACCACCAGCGCTACCGATAAGGTATATACCCTGAGCGCCGACGTGCAAACCACACCGGTCAACCGCTATGGCGATGCCGCTGATGATCCGGCTATCTGGGTAAACCGTGTTAATCCTGCCGCCAGCCTGGTGCTCGGCACCGATAAAAAATACGGACTCAATGTCTACTCGCTAACTGGTGAACAATTGCAATCACTGCCTACCGGCCGGGTCAATAATGTCGATGTGCGTTATCAGATTGATACGCCAACCGGTAAGCAGGATATCGCCGTTGCCAGCAACCGTTCATCACAAACGTTATCGGTATATTACATATCAGCCACCGGTAAGGTGACTCATGCCGGCGAACTTCCTACAACATTGTCGGATGTATACGGTTTATGTAATGGGGTTATCGATGGTCAGTTGCATACGTTTATTAACGATACCGACGGTCGCTATCAGCAATATGCATTCACTTTTACCGAGAACGGCCCTTTGGCAGAACTCGTCAGTGAGTTTAGCCTGCCCAGCCAGCCTGAAGGATGTGTGGTTGATGATGCCAGGCAAATGCTCTACATGGGTGAGGAAGCCGCAGGCATTTGGCAAAAAGCGCTATCACAGCCGCTTAGTGCACCGCGTCTGATTGCCGTTGTAGGAGCGGATGTTGAAGCCGATATTGAAGGTATGGGCATTTACACTATGGAAGATGAACGCTACCTGGTAGCCTCCAGTCAGGGCAACAGCCGGTTTGCGGTATATGCGCTTAATGATGGCAACCGTTTGCTGGGAACGTTCCGGATTGGCATTAACGGTGCCAGACAGATTGATGGTGTATCCGAAACCGACGGCCTGGAAGTCACCTCAACAGCACTCGGCCCGCAGTTTCCGGACGGACTCATGGTGGTTCAGGATGGCCGCAACGTAATGCCAGCCGCCCCACAAAACTTTAAACTGATTAGCGGCAGCAAACTCGCTGAGTTTATTCGCCAGAAACGCTAACCTCCCACGATCCGGCTCCGCCTGGAGGGCCGGATCGCACGCTTAAAGCGCCTTTCACCACTCCGGGCCGTTACTTATCACCCTGAATACTCAGGTATAAGATCGCATAAACATAACACCCAATCGCCCCATAAAATAACCAATAGTCACATTTGTCACTATTTTCATTTCTAAATGCGGTAACCAGCACGACAGATAAATGACTGCTTCTAACTTGCAGGATTGTAAAAATGGCAAATACTTATATGAAACCGGAAGTCGGAGTCCTTTATGAGTTTAACAGTGTTGGTGGCAGATGATTCTAAGCTGTCCAGACGCAGCGTTATCAGAGCGTTGCCACCGGAGCTTGAAACAACAGTCATAGAAGCTACCAATGGAAAAGAGGCCATCGAAACCTTGTCCGGTAACGCCGTACAACTGGTTTTGCTTGACTTAACCATGCCTGAAATTGATGGTGTGGGCGTGCTTGAATTCCTTTCTGAGCAACCTTCATCACCTGATGTAATTGTTATCAGTGCCGATTTCCAGCCGGAGAAACAGCGCATAGTGATGTCGCTGGGCGCCAAGCGGTTTTTACGTAAACCACTGGATCAGGAAGAACTGGCAATGACCTTATTTGAGTTGGGTTATCTATGAACGATGCAATTGCCCTGTCTGAAGACCAGCGGGATGCCTTACAGGAATTAATGAACATTTCTATGGGTCAGGCTGCTAACAGCCTGGCTCACTTAATCGAAACCAAAATCGGCATTTCAATCCCTAATATAACCGCTGTTACCCCGGACGGGCTGTATGAGTTGGTCAGTCATCATCAGCAGGCCTATTATACCCGTCAGTCTTTTATGGGCGACATTCACGGTGAAGTGATGTCGATTCTTACCCAGCATGGACTAACGGAAGTCGCAGAGCTACTCGAGTATGAGCAGCCACTATCAGAAAACGACATCAATGAAACCATTCTGGAGCTCTCTAACATTCTTGCCGGGGCTTGTCTGGCCGGGTTGTCTGAACAACTCGAGCTGGCTACCAACCTGCAGATGCCCACGTTATTTGCACCGCAAAAAAGTGACTTTTCACAATATGACTGGCAACACAGCCTGGTAATGGAAGTAAAGTTCGACATTCAAATTTCATCGTTCACCATGCGCGTGGTGTTTTGTCTGGACGATGCTTCATTGACGCGGCTGAAATCGACGATCGACGAGTTACTGGGCTAGTCCTTTATGAATAACCCGTTGCTGGATAAACTGCCCGTCGGAATTTGTCTGGTAAATGAAGCCTATGAAATTGTCTACCTGAATGCTTTTTTTCTCGACCGTATGCCGGTTGAACTGCGGGGTGATGCCTTAGGTAAACCCCTGGCCGATGTTTTTCCTGAGCAAATCAAATTTCTGAAGCGGCGCATAAAATCGGTTTTTGTGCTTAAACATCCCAGTTTCAGTTATTGGGAACAACGCCCACACATCTTTCCTTTTAAAAGCAGCCGCCCCATCACTGGCGAAGAAACCCAGATGGTACAGAATATGGAAATTGTACCTCATAAGGACACCGAAACCGGCCAGCAGTACGCCTGTATTCTGATCCAGGATGTCACCGCTCAGGCCAGTTATTTTAAAGCCCAGGCCCAGCTGGCAGAGGAATTAAAAGCAGAGCACGAAGCCCAGCGCAAACTGATCCGCAAACTCGACAGAGCCCAGTCACAGCTCATTCAGGCAGAAAAAATGGCCTCAACAGGTCAGCTGGCGGCCGGCATTGCGCACGAAATAAATAACCCCATGGGCTTTGTTACGGCCAACTTAAATACGCTGGAGCAGTACGCACAGAATTTGCTGGAAACCTGTCAGGCCACTAAAAAACTGGTTGCCAGTCATGCACCTGAGCATATCGAGGCACTGGATGACCTCTTTGATGCCACCCATGTAGAGCTTATCGAAGAAGATATGGGCCCGCTGATTCAGGAGTCTAAGGATGGCCTTAAGCGGGTTAGCGACATTGTCTCTACATTACGTTCTTTTGCCGAAGCGCCACAGCACACCTGGGGTTACCTGAACTTACACGATACGGCAAATCAACTGGTACAACTTATCAGCACTCAGTTTAAACAGCCGAGGTTTAAAGTAATCTGTGAGCCTGCCCAGCTAAAATGGTATTGTGAATCCGCCAGCTTAAAACAGGCCCTTACAAATCTAATGATGAACGCCGCTCAGTCGATTGAAGAAAATGGCCTGGTGATACTCGATATCAAACAAACCAGCAGCGGTGGTGTCGCGATAAAAATAGTCGATACCGGCTGCGGTATCAGTGAAGCCAACCTGAAACGTGTTTTTGAGCCATTCTTTACTACCCGACCGGAAGGCAAAGGTCAGGGACTCGGCCTCTCTGTAGCCTATTCCGCCATAGAAAAACACAAAGGCAAACTGGCGATTAACAGCCGCCAGGGCAAAGGCACCGTGATTGAGATACGCTTACCCGTATTAAAAGAGAAAGAAGAGGATAAATCTGCATCCAATCCAAGCACTGAATCGTTATAAGCCAGACAGGCTCATCAAAAATTGAGGAAACAATGGAACAGGAAACCTTATTACCCTTGCTGTGTGGCACAGCGCAGGGACAAAAACAGGACTTTGCCAGGCTCTATCAAATTACCAGCGGTCAGGTCTATGCGGTAGTGCTGAAGATGCTGCAAAACACCGCCCTTGCAGAAGAAGCCACCCAGGATGCCTACATTAAGGTGTGGCATAACGCCGGCAGCTATCAACGGGGGAAAGGCACGGTCTTAACCTGGATCATTAGTATTGCCCGCTACCGGGCGCTTGATCTGATGCGCCACCACAAGGTAAGAAAAGAAACGCCGCTGGATGACGATGATCACCATCCGGATGAAAACAGCAATATTGCTGCCAGTGAATTAGCCCACCCGAAGTTAAATGAATGCATGGATGAGCTGGATAATCAGCAGCGCCAGGCCATTCATCTGGCGTATTTTAACGGCCTGTCCCACCAGGAAGTGGTCGATCACTTATCCTCACCATTAGGTACGATTAAAAGCTGGATCCGTCGGGGCCTGCAAAGTTTGCAGAGGTGTCTGTCAGTATGAATTATAAGAACGAAACTTTACGCAATGCGCTGGCCGCAGAATACGTTTTAGGCACCTTACGCGGCGGTGCACGCCGGCGCTATCAACAACTGATGATGGAAAGCCAGCTGATTACCGAAACCACCTGGATGTGGGAGCAGTATCTCAACGGGTTGGGTCAGAACGTGCAGCCGGTTGAGCCGCCAGCATCAGTCTGGCAGGCCATTGAACGTCAGCTGGGACTTGCTGATGACTCAGCTGACAGCAATGTGGTGGCAATGCCAGCCGCTAAATCCTCAAGACCTGTGGTATGGCAGGCAATCGCCGGACTGGCAACAGCAGCCGCGATCATTCTGGCGGTTGTGCTGATGCCGGCTACACCACCAGTCAAGGCACCGATAACGGATATAGCCGTTGTTACCGATGCTGAAGCAAAACCGCTGTGGCTGATTGAGATCAGCACCTCAACCCTGGCGGTCAGAAGTACTGCAAACCTCACCGCCAGAACCGATAAAGACTTCGAGCTCTGGATGGTTCCTGCCGATGGTAGTGCACCCATTTCGCTGGGGCTGTTACCGGAAGGCGGACAACTGGCCATCAGCCGCCCGGACTGGTTTGATCTAGCCGATATTGCCGCCCTGGCGGTCAGCCTTGAGCCGAATGGAGGTTCACCATCCGGCACACCTACCGAGGTCCTTTATATCGCGCCTATCAGCGCAGTTTAACCTGCCTTTGGAATAGCCCCCGCCCGGGGGCTATTTTTTTAAATCTCTCTTACCCAAAAACCACCCCAATAAAACAAAAAACAACTTTTATTTATTTTTTTAAATTATTTTGCATCCACTACCCTGAGTTAGTCGTTTGGCTTAATACACCAACAAAAAGGGGTAACACCATGCAAAAACTACTACTCTCTGTCATGATCGGCAGCGCACTTGCAGCAACGGCTGTGCAGGCATCCAGTCACCGTGAAGCGCCGGGTATCGCCCGTGCACCGGCTCTGGACAGTACCGATTTTTATGCCTTTAACAGCTACGAAAGTGGCCGTGAGGGCTATGTAACACTTATTGCTAATTATATTCCACTACAGGATGCCTACGGCGGTCCGAATTACTTTGCCATGGATCCGGCAGCCGAGTACGCCATTCACATTGATAACGATGGCGACGCCATGGAAGACATCAGCTTTGCCTTAAAATTTACGCCGATGCTGGCAGCAGATAATCAGGGCGTGGCGCTGACGGTCGGCCCTGAAGGTAATCAGCGCAATGTAAAAGTGCCACTCAAAAATGTTGGCCCGGTGAGCGCCGAAGATATGAGCGCAGTTAACTTTTCTGAGCAGTACTCGCTGATGATGGTCGAAGGCGACATGCGCACCGGCGCCCGCACCGAAATAGTGCCAATGGATGCCATGTATTTTGCCAAGCCGCTCGATTACATCGGCAACAAAACATTTTCCAGCACTGCTGAATACCAGCGCTATGCCGACCAGTATGTTTATGATGTGATGCTGCCCGGTTGCGAAATGCCTGCCCGAGTTTTTGTTGGCCAGCGCAAGGATCCGTTTGTAGTGAACCTGGGCAAAACCTTCGATTTGGTTAACTATGTGCCGGTGGAGGGCGACAGTATGCCCGGTGCAGGCGATGGGAACGGCTTCCCCGGCGGTATTACTCAGTCAGACAGCAATGATGATCTGGCTGATAAAAACGTTACCAGTATTGCCCTTGAAGTACCGGCCAGCTGCGTAACCGGCGACGGTAACGGCACTATCGGTGCGTGGACCACGGCCAGCCTGCCACAGGCCAGAATACTCAACCCTAACGCTACCTTCAGTAAATCCGAGGTGCAGGGCGGCGCGATGACTCAGGTGTCACGTTTAGGTAATCCACTGGTCAACGAGCTGGTTATTGGTATTGGTGATAAAGATAAATTCTCTACGTCACACCCTGCCGACGATGGCCAGTTTGCCGACTATGTCACCCACCCTGCTCTGCCGGAGCTGCTGAACATCCTGTTCCGTGATGCCGTGAATTCAACACTGGGCACCGATATAGACACCCTGGCACCGACTAACTTTCCGCGTACCGATCTGGTCACGGCGTTTTTAACCGGTTTCCCGGGCGTGAACCAACTTGCCACGGTCACACCGTCTGAAATGCTACGTCTGAATACAGCTATACCGGCAACGCCGGCTGCTGAGCAATCCTGGGCAGGGGTAGCAGGCGACGATCTGGCGGGCTTTCCTAACGGCCGCCGTCCTGGCGATGACGTTGTCGATATCGCTCTGCGCGTAGTCATGGGACGCCTGTGTTACCCCATCCCGGTGAATGGTGAGGAAACCGATCTGGGCTTGTGCGACAGCAGTGATGCCAGCGTGGGCAATGTCCCCTTTACTGATGGTGCTCCGCTGGATGCCAGCATGATGGACACCAGCTTTCCGTATCTGGCGACCCCATTGCCGGGCTCAGAATAAAGGAGGCTGTAATGAATAAATTTATACCAATATGCGCCCTGAGTATCACGCTGACTGGCTGCTTCGACAGTGATGATAAAGACAGTTACGACGATATTAACCGGGCGCCGGTAGCTAACGATCTGACTATCACTACCCAGACCGAAACACCGGTTACCGACATGCTGACTGCCACCGATGCCGATGGTGATGGTCTCACGTACGCACTATCCGGAGAACCGACTTTTGGCAGCGTTACCGTAACAGGTAGCGGGGAGTTTACTTACACGCCCAATGCGGAAGTCACCGGCACCGATAGCTTTTCATTTACGGTTTCCGACGGTACTGCTTTTGCGGTGACCGGTAACGTAACCATTACCATTGAAGCTCTAGAGGTACCGGTATCTACAGCAGTGCGATCGGCGTTTAACCAAAACGCCAATGATACGCCACTGGCGGTAAATGGCCGACGCTATATTCAGGATACAACCAATCCTGCTGAGTTTGACGATTTACTCAACAATTAAACCGCAAGCCAGGGACGGCGACCTTCAAGGAGCAGTGATATGAAACGTATTTTCCCCATCAGCCTGACACTCACCGGATTACTCACCGCCTCGCTAGTCACGTTTATAGCGCTGGCTCTGGTTGGTGTAAAACAAGCAGTAGCCCACACTTATCATAGTCACAAGCCGGTTAAACAAGTGACCATGACCGCCGCGCAAATGAGTGAACTGGTAAACCAAAGCACTCGCCCTAACTTTAATGAGCAGGACTTAGCGCCGGTGATGGCAACGCTGGAAACCCTGGCAGAAGCAGATCGCATTACCCATCAGGAGCGTCTGGTTTATGCCCGCCTGCTGCAACATCAACACAAGTTTGCTGACGCGCTGGCAGAGCTTGAGACACTGCTGGCAGAGCGCCCTGACCAACCATCGGCGTTATTATTACAGGCCAATGTTCAGCTTAATCAGGGGCAGCCTGCACTGGCAAGGCAAACCTGCTTACAGCTCATGGGCAAAACATCAGAACTGGTTATGGCGACCTGTTTACTGGAAGCCAACATGCAGCTGTCGCCGTCGACTCAGTATTATTCGCAGTTACACAACATCCGCGAGAAGTTTCCGGCGGCATCAACAGAGATAGCGTTGTGGGCTAACGAGGTTCTGGCCGACATGGCACTGTTTGCTCATCAGCCTGCTACCGCGATTAAGCATATAGAGCAGCAACCCGACAGCGAATGGCCAATCAGTAGCTGGGTAGCCTGGTCGAAAGCCAAGCTGGCCCTGCAGCAAGGCAATGACATACTGGCAAGGCTGGCACCTGAAATAGCCGACAATCCAGCCCCAAACGACAGCGCGCTACTCTACCTGGCGCTTGCTGAACAGCAAACCGGCGAGGGGCTAAAATGGACAACGGCCATGGCCCAGCGAGTGTTTATCCGCGAGCAACGTGGTGATACTACCCATGCCGCTGAAGTGGCGCTTTATTACCTGCACCTCGCAGCCGAACCACAGCAGGCACTGCACTGGGCCAATATTAACTGGCAACAGGCCAAATCATTTAATGATGAACAGCTGCTCAGCAAAATTCGCCAGCTGGCAGCCACTGAAGGCTAACAGTTTTCACAGGTCTGGTAACGATAAACGCCTTGCTCGTCGCACTGGCGGGTTACCCGCCCTGCTTTTAACAGATGATTGAGGTGAGCCAGACCTTCTGCCAGCGCAAAAAACAACATCTGCCCGCTTAACTTTCGTTCATAGAGTACCGGCAGGCATGTAACAAGCGACTGCGGCGTTGCACAATGTGTCAGCAATCTGTCGAGTAATGCCTGGTGATGCTCTGCTAATTCGTCGCAGCGAGTGTGCAAGCCGGTGTACGGTTGGTTATGAGCAGGGAGAACCAATGTATCTGCCGGTAACTGTTTGAGCTGCTCTAAACTTTGCAAATATTCGGTTAACGGCTGGGCTTCGGGCTCGCGACTATAGACACCAATATTAGGCGAAATATAGGGCAGGATCTGGTCGCCGCCAATTAACAGATTAGCCTCGGCATCAAACAGGCAAACGTGCTCAGGCGAGTGACCGCCATAAGTCAGGATCTGCCATTGCCGGTTACCGACTCGCAATGATTTGCCAGCCTGTAAGCGCTGATACGCCAGAGGGATTGGTGCCACAGAGTCAACGTATTGACTATGATCGCTGACATAGCTTTGTGCCTCGCCCTGGCTTAAGCCTGCCCGGACAAAATAATCCACTTCCACCGAGGTATCCGCGCCCGGGTTGGGAGAGAAGTAAGCAATCGCCCCGTAATATTCCAGCGCGCTCATATACAGCGGCACACTATACGTCTGACACAGCCAGCCTGCCAACCCGCAATGGTCCGGATGCATATGGGTAGCAATTACGCCTGCTACCGGCTTATCCAGAGCGCTCAGCAACTGCTGCCAGATAGCCTTACTGCGCTCACTTTGCACTCCGGTATCCACCACATAAAGCCCTTCATCGGCTTCCAGTATGTACAGGTTGATGTGGTCGAGGGCAAAAGGCAATGGCATACGAAGCCAGTAAACGCCGGCGGCGACCTCGCAAAAGCTGCCCGAGGCTGGTATCGAATGGGTACTTGGCGTTATCATTAGTGCTACAACATTAAACAATTCTGCGTTTACTATACCATTGCCATTTCATGACTTCTGCCACTGTGCGTTAGATTTACCGGGCTGTACTATAAAATGACGACCACGCTAACCGGTCAGGGCATGGTGCTAACCGCCAGAGTCCTGCCAACGGGCGCTCAACAAACTCTCGAAATCTGGCTTGCCACCGAACAGGGGCCGGTAAAACTCATTACGCCGGTGCAACCGGCAACCTGTTTTGTTACGCAAAAGGCGGCCGCAAAGGTTGCTGCGATCAGTCAGGCCCAGCAGTTAAAAGCCAGCCTTAAAAATCTACCGCTTAGCACCTTCGGGCACGAGCCGGTAAGTGTTATAAAATGCCCTCAGGACCGGCAGTTACATATCCTCAGACGCCACTGTGAAGAACAAGGTGTGACGCTCTTCGAGGCGGATATCAAAACTCCGGATCGCTTTTTTATGGAGCGGTTCATTACCAGCGGTGTGCATTATCAGGGCGTTGCTCAACAACACGATAAGACGGTGACCCAGGCTCGCTTAAAACCGTCGGCGTATCGCTGCGATCTGAGCGCTTTTTCCTTTGATATAGAATGCGACGAGCATGGCCATTTGTATTCCATAGGTATCGCCTCCACGACGTTAAATGTTGTGCTGATGACTGGCGAACCCGAAGACGCTGACGTGCCTTTCGAATTAGTCTGGTGCGCAAACGAAACGGCGTTATTAACGCGTTTTATCAGGCTCATCCAGCACCACGACCCGGACTTACTGATTGGCTGGAACATTAAACAATTCGACCTGCCGGTATTACATGATGCGGCCACCCGCTGCGGCCTTAAACTTGCGCTCGGACGGCAACACAGCAATGTGGATATTAAAGTGTTTGATGATAACCGGGCTTTAGTGGATGTCCCCGGGCGCGCCATAATTGATGGCATTGAAGGACTGAAAACCATGACCTTTCAGTTCGATTCTTTTGCTCTGGATAACGTTGCCAGTGAATTACTCGGTAAACGCAAACTCATCGATGATCCCGACAAGCTCGGCGCCATAAAAAAGCTTTTCACCCAGGACAAGTTAGCGCTGGCAAAATATAACTTTGAAGACTGCGTGCTGGTTAATGACATTGCTGAACAGGTGCGTTTGATTGATTTTTTGATTTTGCGCAGTGAATTAACCGGCCTGCGCCTGGGCCGTCCCGGTGGCTCGGTAGCCTCATTTATCAATTTATACCTGCCCAAGTTACACCGGGCAGGCTACATATCGCCCAACCGCCCGGCAGATGGCGGCCTGGCCAGCCCTGGTGGTTATGTGATGAGCTCCAAGCCAGGACTCTATCAGAATGTGCTGGTACTAGACTTTAAGAGCCTGTACCCCTCGATTATACGAACCTTTAAAATCGACCCTTTGGGGTTAGTGGAGGGGCTTAAATCACCCGAAACCGCCATTCCCGGCTTTAAAGGTGCCAGCTTTCATCGTAGCCAGCACTTTTTGCCGGATATTATTACTAACCTCTGGCAGCAGCGCGACGAAGCCAAGCGCCAGCAGGATAAGCCTCGCTCCCAGGCCATCAAAATCCTTATGAATTCCTTTTACGGGGTGCTTGGCAGTGGTGGTTGCCCTTTTTACGATCCTCGCCTGGCCAGCTCCATTACCATGCGCGGCCACGAAATTATGCAACTGACCGCCGAGTGGATCAAAGCGTCGGGCTATGACGTGATCTACGGCGATACCGACTCCACCTTTGTACACATTGCTGATGACGTAACCGCAGAGCAGGCATGGGAGATTGGCAAGCAATTAGAGCAAGACATTAACCAGCGCTGGCAGCAACGCATTCGCGAGGAATTTAATTTAACCTGCGAACTGGAAATCGAGTTTGAAACCCATTACGAGCGCTTTTTTATGCCCACGATTCGCGGCTCTGAAGCGGGCAGTAAAAAGCGCTATGCTGGTTTAATTCGCCGTGAGGGTAACACTGAACTGGTGTTTAAGGGGCTGGAAAACGTGCGCTCAGACTGGACCCAACTGGCCAAGGATTTTCAGCTCGAGCTCTACACCCGGATCTTCAACGACCAGCCGGTTGATGATTATGTAATGACGATAATCAGTGGTATTAAGCAGGGCCTGTTTGACGATGGTTTGGTGTATACCAAACAGTTACGCAAACCCTTAAAGGAATACACCAAAACGGCACCACCACATGTTAAGGCCGCGCGTCAGGCCGATGAAGAAAATGCCCGTTCAGGTAAACCGTTACGCTACCAGAAACGCACTAAAATTCGTTACGTAATGACCACCACCGGACCACAGGTGGTTGAATATTGCAGTCAGCCGCTGGATTACGACCACTATATAGAAAAGCAAATCCGGCCAATCGCCGACAGTATCCTGCCAGCCATTGGCGGTGATTTTGAGTCGCTGGCCAGCCAGCAGCTGGGGCTTTTTTAATCCTGACGCATGGTGCCGGTTTGTTCAAAGCGCTCGTGCCAGCTCAGAGCTTCGTTGAGCAGATGAGGAGTGTGCATGCCTCTGCCACTGGCGCAGGCCCGCTCATAATAATCGAGCAGCTGATCCTTAAAGTCCGGATGGGCGCAATTGTTGATAATCACCCGGGCGCGCTGACGAGGCGACAGGCCGCGCAGGTCGGCCAGTCCCTGCTCCGTAACCACTACTTTTACGTCGTGCTCGGTGTGATCCACATGGGAGACCATAGGCACAATGGCCGAGATAGCGCCATTTTTAGCGGTGGAAGGTGTCATGAAGATTGACAGGTAACCATTGCGGGCAAAGTCACCTGAGCCACCAATCCCGTTCATCATGCGTGTACCCATCACATGGGTGGAATTAACGTTACCGTAGATATCCGCTTCAATCAGGCCATTCATGGCGATGATCCCCAAGCGGCGGGCAATCTCCGGATGATTACTGATGTCCTGCTGGCGCAGAATGATTTTTTCACGGTAAAAGTCGATATTTTCATTCAACTCAACCAGCGCATCCGGGCTCAATGAGAATGCCGTTGCTGAGGCCACCGATAAGGTGCCGCTTTTAAGCATTTGCAGCATGCCATCCTGAATCACTTCGGTGTAAGCCGATAGGTTTTTGTAACCGCCATTATCCAGACCGCTGAGTACTGCGTTTGGGATATTACCTACACCAGACTGCAGTGGTAGCAGATTAGCCGGTAAACGGCCTTTGTTAATCTCGTGCTCAAAGAATTCCAGAATATTGGCGGCAATTTGCTCTGACACCGCATCGGGTGGTGAAAACGGGCTGTTGCGATCGGGCGCGGAGGTTTCTACCACAGCAACAATTTTCTCACGGGGAATATCCAGATACTGGCTGCCAATGCGATCGGACGGCTCGTTTAGTAAAATGGGTTTGCGGTGTGGCGGTAAAGCCGTGCCGTAATAAATATCGTGCATGCCTTCAAGTTTAAGGCTCTGCTGACTGTTAACCTCAAGAATGATCTTGTCGGCCTGCTCGACCCAGGTTTTATTATTGCCCACCGACGAGGACGGAATAATGCGACCGTCTTCGTGGATCCCCGCCACTTCAATGACCGCCACATCCAGATCGCCTAAAAAGCCTGACCAGGCATATTGCGAAACTTCAGACAGGTGCAAATCGATATAGTGCATCTGGCCGCTGTTAATTTGCTGACGGCAAATAGGATCAGACTGATAAGGTAAGCGCAAATTAATGCCATCGGCGTCGGCCAGCACGCCATCGAGTTCCGGCGCGGTTGATGCACCTGTCCACAGATTAATTTTAAACGGCTTTTTAAGATCGCGCTGGATTTGCGCTTTATTTACCAGTGCGCCGGGCAAGGCCTTGGGATAACCAGCGCCGGTAAAACCACTCATACCAACAGTATCACCGTCGCGGATAAAGTCGGCGGCCTGCTCGGCGGTCATGATTTTTTGTTGTAATTCAGGGCACAGAATTCTGGAATGAGAAAACATGAAAGCTCCATACTTAGCAGAAAAGGAAAAGAACGCACCTGAGTGTGAAAAAGGTGCGTTTAAGTGCGGCAGAACAGCCGCAAAAACTGACACTTTATAGACTTATCCAAAAGTATATATAAGACCTAAGTGGTAGATGTGGCGGGAGTTGTAGCAATTTGGTTAAAGGCAAAAACAGCGCGCGAGTTTATTGTGAAAAATTGGTAAAAACATAAAATAACAAGTTGATTTATATATTTATTAGTTTTTGTTCTATATTATGCACTGTGTTCAGGTGGGAATTGGGCGGCTGTTCAAGCCACCCAACCATGGGGTTTATAAGCGGTAGGATAAGCTGCCTTACCCGTCATTTGTTCTAACCAGACGGCATGCGGGGGTAAGCCCTGACGAGCCGCCTTTAAACGGAACAGGATCTCCTGATTCATACTGACCGGTTTCCCCGTATTACCCAATTTTTGCCGGTAATGGTCGGCAGCAAAGTGCATCCCGTACAAAATGCATTCGTAGCTTTCGTGATTCCACAAGCTCGCGGTATCGGTTATTACGCGGCTGTTAAAACTGGCAGCTTTTTCCATACCCGGCAGCATTTGATCTTCAAAATCAGAAGGCGAAGGCGGTTTTTGTTTCCAGTATTCCAGTTTGGCCTGTAAGCGCGGATTAATATGTTCGGGCTGCTGCACAGCCTGCCAGAATGCCGTGTCGGTTCGCTGAGTTAAGCAATAATGCATATTAATGAAATCGAGGATCTCGTAATAGCGATTACTCATCAGGCGATTGTAACGGTCTGCTAATACCGCCATGTCCTGAGCACTGTGAGGAAAGTGCTCAGCCAGCAGCACCGCCCCGGTATCTGCCAGAAACAGTCCGGTTGATTCCAGCGGTTCGATAAAGCCGCCACTTAAACCAATGGCGATGCAATTATTCACCCAGTGCCGTTTACGATGGCCAACCTTAAAATCCACAAAACGAGGCGACAGATTTTCGGTATCCGGCCCCTGATAAGCCCTTAACTCACGCTCTGCTGCTTCTTTCGAAATAAACTGACTGGCATGCACATAACCCACCGAGCGCTGATTGGCCATGGGAATATCCCAAATCCATCCATTAGACATAGCCGTTGCGGTAGTATACGGCCTTACCATCCCCGGATAATGCGATTCATAGGGAACATGCATAGTCACAGCCCGGTCGCAAAGTAGATATTGCGCCAGCGACTCGAAGGGCTCATTAAGAGCTTTCTCCATCAGTAAGGCTTTAAAGCCGGTACAGTCGATATATAAATCCGCCTCTACCGACTGACCGTTGTCCAAATCCACGCTCTGAATATGACCATTAGCAGCCGTTTTTACCTCACCGATATTGGCACGGGTATGCGTAACCCCCCTGGCTACCGATATATCGCGCAGGTAATCGGCAAATTTCTGCGCATTCATATGGTACGCATAGCTCAGTGGCGCACTTGTACCGGGCTTAGCGACTTTGGGTGACAACCCCCACTCACAAATAAGCGGCTGGGTTGAGCAGGTGTCCATAAACGGAATGGACCGATCGCTTTTAAGCCAGTTAATGCCCGCGAAATCGATGGGTTGTACCCGCATACGGGTAAAAGGATGATGATAAAAGGTGTTGTTATTATGCACCCAGTTGACGTACTTAATGGATTGCTTGAAGGACGCGTCGGTAGCACGCATAAACTCAATTTCGTCAATCCCGATAACACTCAGTAAATGACGAATGGAAGGTACCGTCGCCTCGCCCACTGAAATACGCGGAATATCCGGCGACTCAACCAGCTCGATGCTGACATTGCGTTGCTGCCCCCGGGCATTTAAAACACTGTGCAGGTAAGCTGCGGCCATCCAGCCGGCAGAACCGCCACCGATGATTGCCAGTCTTTTAGTCATAGCTTAGTTATATCCCAGGATCTGTCGTAAACCCGGCGCGGCAAAGTCGACCAGTTGGCGCTGTGTCGGCGGCAGGGTAGCCGGTATCTCGTAACTGACCTCTTTGAGGTTTTCTCTGGCGGTACCGCTTTGCTTGCGGTCGGAGCCGGTTGCGACACGCTGTTGCCAGTCGTCGGGCAACTCGTTAATGCCCAGCTCCGACAGTAGATCAGTAAAGTAGGCCTCTGCCCGTTTACTGTTCAGATCGTTGAGGTGGCTGATCAGCTCTTCATAGCGTACCAGTTTCACACCGGTACCCAACCAGGCTACGCCGTTGTGGGTAAAAATGTCTTTTAAGTCCGGCACCCGCTGATGAATGCCAAAAATCATCATATTGAGTATTTCTTCAATCGTCAGCTTGCCGGATTTAAGGTGGTCCAGCTGCGCCTGAAAGGTATCCGATAAAAAGAACCGGGCGCGGGCCAGAACCCAGTCGTAAGGATCACGAACAATCAATACCTGTTTAACCGTGCTGAGCGCCAACGCAGACTGATCGGAAAATAACAGGTGCCCCCAGCTTAATTTAGGGCTGGCAGGATCAAACGCCGCCATGTTTTTTGGCAACGTGGGAAATTGAATAAAGTCGTTGTGGTATTGCTGCTCAACCGGCACAAACATCCGGAATATATTGCGTAGCAGGTGAGTTCCACATTTAGGCACCGAATTTAAGAACACCCCTTGTTGCAATGGGGTTTGTTCGTAATCGGCATTTAAGTCGTTGAGGTTATCGCTTTTCGCGTAAATTCGAGGATTCATTATTATCTTTTGTAGCGAACAATGCAGTTATACATAACATAAAAGAAAGCCGGCTAACACTTTCAGCCGGCTTTCTGCGTTAAGTAATGCTTAGAACTGGTATGTAGCGTTCAGGAAGATACGACGTCCGTACCAGTCATACTGACTGTAGAACGCAGAGTTACCTTCAGTGCTCAGCTCACCCAGATTCAAAGTAGTCACACGAGGTGGCTTCTTATCGAATGCATTGGACACACCCAGAGTGGTTTTGAGGCCGTCTTCTGCAAAGTCATAAGTGAATGAGAAAGCGTGATACATAACACTGTCTGAAGCCAGTACTACGTCGACTTCATCACCACGAACAGTGGCAGTGTAGTCACCTGTGCGCTGGAAGTAGCTGTCGACATTCGACACGGCGCCAATGTAGTTAACCCGCCAGTTAACCGACCAGTTGTTACGGTCGAAGCGCAGGTTATAGTTAGCTACGTGTTTAGGATCGCCAAACTCACCATTGGTGTCGATTACAGTATCTTCAAACAAGCCTTGTCTGGCTTCTTTCTGGAAGGTGTGCTGCATATCGAAAGTGACTTCACCGTAACCCACATCCACATTGTAGTTTAACGCGATGTCATAACCACGGTTGCTTTGCTCAGCCACGTTGATAAAGCTATCGCGGATTTCGGTGATGCGGTTATCTACCGGATCACGATCGAACTGACTACAGATAGGATCGGTTGGGAAGAAGTCTGAGTTATAACAACGGCTAACGATATTGGCCGCACCGATTTGCGTTACCTCGCCTTCAATCAGGAAGTCAAAGTAATCAATCGACACACTTAAATCAGCAAACTCAGGAGTCCACACTAAGCCTAAGGTTTTAGCCACTGACGTTTCAGGCTCAAGCACACCGAAGCCACCGCCGGTAACTGTGGTTGCCGAGATAGCACCACCGGTAAAGTCGGCCGGAATGCCATCTGCCGCACAGTTGTCGGCAAGCGCCTGCGAGATGCTACCGTCTGTCAGGTTGTTACCCCAGTTAACACAAGGATCGACTGACCGCTGCCCCAGGAAGCCGGTTTGATCGGCCAGGTACAGCTCAAACAATGCCGGTGAACGGAACGATGTACCGCGCGATGCACGCACACGGAACTGATCATCAATCTGCCAGTTAACGCCAATTTTAAACGTGGTATCGTCGCCTGACGATTTCACATCGGTATAACGCGCTGATAGTTCCAGATCGATAAACTGAGCCAGGAACACATCACTGATAACCGGTATGTTCAGCTCGGTAAACACTGCTTTAGTCTCGTCACTACCAGAGGTAATGCCTGCCGCTGAAGAGCCCCAGGTATTTTGTGCCAGGGTGGCTTCTCCCGGCGTATCCTTAATGCGGTCTTTCTGGAAGCTGGCACCGAATACTGCGCCGACTTCACCTGCTGGTAAATCAAATACCGGACCAGATACAAAACCTTCAAAAGTTTGTTGGGTGTACTTGGTATTACCCACTTCGTAACCAAACATAAAGTCACGGACTTGTTGCGATACATTACCAGCCAGCAATTGCGGATCAAGCCATGGAATATCCACACAATCCACACCACGTACTGAGGTGGTAGTGCCGGCACATGAGCCAGACAGGAAGTTTTGATCGCTGATCGCGTCATCATAAATGATGTCGCCGCCGTAATCGCCATCACTGTTACTGTATTGATAGCTAACATCGTAGTACCAGTCTGTACCAGCGATATCACCGGTGATACCTGCAACGTAACGCTGGTATTCAACGGTAATCTTATCGTCTGCGTGATCGGTAATAGCCGTAGGGCTTAACCACTGTGAGCCTCTCCAGCCTTCACTTAACGGGTTGCCGGCAAAGAAGTTTTCGTTGTAGATATAACTCCAGTACTGGCGATAACCGTTAGACTCGGTAGTACGACGGTTTAACAGCGCTTCGGCGTACAATTGAGTGTGATCGTTCAGTTCGTACTCGGCCTGACCAAACAGGGTAATTTTCTCTGTTTCAGGAATCAGTGAAGAGGAGTCCTGGAAAGGGTGGTCGGCATTAGATACAGCATCAGATGCATCATCGTAGTTAACCGGGAACCATCCCGGAGGGGTTCTCATGTTATTAGGGTTACCCGGGATTGGGTTGAAACCAGGGATATACTGGCCCAGATCACCGTCATAATCGTACTGCGCTTTTGCACCACTCGGTACGTTATCGTTTGGACCGCCATCCTGGTAGTCATAGATCCAGACATGACCCCACAACAGGTCATTACAGTGGTACTTGCCAGTACGAGGATCAATATTGTCAGCGCGCTCACCGGTAGCCGGATCGAATACATAGCGCTCACCACAGTTAAAGTAGTCGCGGTTACCTTTGGCCAACTCACGGTCGAGCTGGTAATCGGCTGTCAGGCTGAAGAAGCCTTTATCCAGTTCCTTGCCGTAGGTCCCGCTGAAACGGTACTGTTCACCGCCACTTTCAGTAGGCTGCGATGCAAACACGTCAAACTGACCGCCGGTGTCTTTTTTGGTAATGATGTTTACCACACCAGCTACCGCGTCTGAACCGTAAACGGATGATGCACCGTCTTTCAGAATTTCAACTCGTTGGATAGTTGAGATAGGCAGTGTGTTAAAGTCGAAAGAACTTACGCCACCACGGGTACCTGCAGGTCCGGCACGACGACCGTTTAACAGAACCAAAGTACGGTTAGCACCAAGGCCACGTAACGAAAGCGTTTGTGAACCAGCACCACCGTTGGTGTTAAAGGCAATAGAGGATGCAGCTGTTACCTGAGGTGAACCAGCAGCAACTGTTGAGGCTTGTAATAATGAACCGATCGAGGTTAAGCCCTGATCGATCGCCATATCGGCATCGATGATATCAACCGGGCGCGCTTCATCGAACCCGCCTGAGCGGATACGAGAACCGGTTACGGTGATCTTTTCTGTTACTTCTTCTGCTTCGTCTGCTGTCGTTAAATCGGCTTCTTGTGCAAAAGCCATTTGAGGTGCTAATAGCGCACCAATTATTAACGCCAATGGCTTACGCCGAATTAGCGAATTATTGTTTTTTGTCATTAAAAAAACTCCGAAAGAATCCCTGTTATATACACGGCTCAGGCAACGAGCGCATGTACCAGCTGTGTTTTGTTATTAAGATCACAGCTACCCACCGGCACTATATGCTGATTGCCAGGAAATTACAGTCCAGAAATTAGACTTTAGGATAAGTGACGATCTCATGAGATAACTTGGCAGGTCAGGCAGAGTTTTATATAGTTTTAGTGGAACTATTAAGCAAAAAACGAGCAGCTAAGTTTTTCATTCAGCAAAGTCAATGACAGAAATCCAGGCTAATACCGATAATTTAAAGAACAGGAAGCACCTTGCAGATTACTTTTCACCCCGAAATTAACCTTGAAGCCATTAATGCCGAATACCAGCACGATAAGCGCGTAAGAGTACAAAGCCTGATCCCCATGGATCAGGCTGAGCAGATCTATAATAGTCTGAGCAAAGAAGCGCCGTATAAACTGGCGCTGCTCCGCGATGGCAGACCAACCACGCTGGCAGATAATGAATGGAAACAGCTACCTGATAATCAAAAACAGAGTCTTCATACTGAAACCATGCAAAACGCCTCAAAAGGGGTTGGCTTTATTTATGGTCGCTACCAGTTATCAAATCAAAAAGAGCCCATTGCTAATCTGGCTGCATTGCATCAATGGCTAAACAGTGAAGAAGTGCTGAGCTGGGTACGGCAAATGAGTGGCCATGAGGATATTGTGGCGGCGAGTGCCCAGGCCACCCGTTACACTGCAGGCCAGTTTTTAACCCGTCATATGGATACACACAGCACCGAGCAACGCCGCCTGGCCTATGTGTTATACCAATCAGCCTTGAAGTGTGATCTAATAAACCACCTTGTTTGGCATAATGTT
>JAAFAI010000015.1 GCA_018222405.1 Gammaproteobacteria bacterium
GCGGTCTCCAAAACCGATGGTTGGGGGTTCGAGTCCCTCCACCCCTGCCACTTTCCCCTTTGTTCTGATAAACTCCTGTAACTCATTTCCTTACACAGAAAAGTCGTCGCTTATCATGGCATTCGCGTTAACTGATTACCAAATTGCAGCACTACAAGAAATGCACATTCCGGTTTGGCAGCCGCAAGGCAAACTGGCAGAACCAGCCGGTGAAGTGCCTGACGTTACTGAAAAAGTGAAATCAGAACCAGTTTCGCAGGATACTGCGCGCTCGCATTTGCAGCGAATAAAAGACAGTGTATCCGCTAAGCCTAAGCCATCTCAAACAGCTAAAAAGGCTGATAAATCGGTAGCACCACAGGAAACCCCGGCAGCACTACAGGAAATCAAAGCACAGCAGGCACCACAATTTTTTGCCGACCTGCTTATTGCTGTGCAGGGGCTGGCCATGGAAACAGTACCACCAGTTAAAGTGGGAGCTCCAATATCGGTCTCGCAAACGGCGATCACATTGCCGGTAGCGCCGGATAAACTTACCTATCTGCATAAAATACAGCTCTGGCAGGCATTGTGCGCACTGAGTTAGATTTATCACAGTTAAACATCACGCAGGCCGATGCATCGCTCGCCATAGCAGCCCATTCCATTCACTGTGAAGCCCAGTATGCGCCATGGTCTGAGGCCACTTTTTTGGATTGCACAACATCTCCGTACGAATGCTGGGTGATGCTTAATAACGGGCAGATTATAGGTTTTGCCATTTTACTGGTGGTGCTGGACGAGGTAACCCTGATGGACATTGCTATCAGTGCTGAGCTGCGAGGACAAGGTGCCGGTAAACGTCTGCTGGATTTTGTGATTAACCGCTGTAGACAACTGAATGCCTCAAGCTGTTTTTTGGAAGTGCGCGAATCGAATCTGGCCGCTCACACTCTTTATTTAAACAGCGGCTTTGAATTACTGGAGCGGCGTAAAGGCTATTATCCGACCAAAGATGGCAGGGAAGATGCGCTTATGATGTCCTTACCAATCAGTGCTTACAGTCACCACGACAATCCCGTTTAAAAGTCCATGCTGGCGAAAATCACCACCGAGGATTTTTCCGCTGACTGGACGTCATTTGAATCATTTTCAGGGTAAAGGGTAACGCCGGTGATCGCTTCCACATAACGCACATCAGCATATCGCACCTTGCCATCCCCCTGTTTGGCATACAGACCAAGGGTTAATGGATAGCCCATTAACTTTGTTTCATAGGCAACACTAATCCCCCGGGTATCGATAGCCTCCACGCGCTGAAATGGGATATCAAAGTCGATAACACCGTTGCTGTTATCGGTGAAAAATCCAATTTGTAGGGCGGTATCGGTAGATAGCGGAATACGTAGTCCCAGGGAGTAGTTGGTTACCTGTTTCAGCTCACGGGTTAAGTCGATGTCGTCGAGTACCACGTCATCCTTTTCAACATGGCTATAATAATCTACCTGACCTGACACTACCCAGCCGCGATGACTATAAGCAGAGCCGAAAGAAAACAGGGACGGCTGATCCTGTTCTTTATCGGTACGAATAAAATCCGGAAAGGTGGTGTCTGGAGAGCCGTTTAACAGGGTGATGATAGGTGCGACAATCAGGTTATTGGAACGGTAGTTACGGTTTATGGATTCGCTGTGAACATAATGGGCTCCGACACTTAAAGCATCATCCTTATATAACACACTCAGGGAAGGCTCAAGCAGATACTGCTTCTCATTAATGCGTCGTCGGGCGTCAAATCCGGAAGTAAAAGAACCGGTTGGCGTATACATGGTGATTGCTGCCCCGGAGGTTTGAGACAAAACCTGTTCAATGTATTTTAGCGACAACGAAAAACCCAGCGCCCATTGGTCATTAAGGCGGTAGGACAAGGCGCCGCCGAACTTGTATGCGGCATTGTCGAAATCGTAAGTCACGGTTTCAATTACACTCTGCCCGGGCGTAGTCGCGGTAGCCGTTACCTCATAATTTGAGCTGCTATCATTCCTTTCCTGAGAATAATCGGTAACCGTAAAATAGCTGCCGTAACTCCATTGCCCGGAACTGGTACTGATGCCAAGAAATCCGGGCACAACAGAGAAAGAGGTTCGGGCAAAGTCAGAGCCGTCTGTGTATACGTTCTTAAACTCTGTATCCTCAAATGCCAGGGTGTTTACGGAAGCCGATTTTGCACTGGTCTGAAATGACAGACCGGCAGGATTGTAGTGCATTGCTGACTGATCGTCTGCCAGTGCCACGTAGGCTCCGCCATAGCCAATGGCTTTACCACCTACCAGCAGGTTGCCGTAATGGTACTGGTCTGCCAGCACTGTTGAAGGGAGCACAACCAGAGCACTCAAAAATCCCACTGACGAATATAACTTCATAGATTACTTCCCTGAAACCAGACTATAACAATACAAATCAAAGTTGCTGTATTGTGCCTAGGTTATAAAATGACCAGTGGTATTGCCAGAAGAAATTCAATTAGTTAATACGTTTTATAACTGATGATGAGCACCAGACGATTGGTCGTAAAAATGTATTCAGATACGCTTCAGTGATATGTTGAGTATGCATAATTCCTCTTTTGACAGTTTTTGTATAGTATTTCGTCAGCAAATGTCATTAACCTTTAGTACACAAAAAGTTAACTTTTAAATGCGTTAGTTTTTTGCGGTTGCTGTCGGGGTTTCTCACTTGAGCGATTTTTCGGCACACTCATTTTTGTCTACATCATCGTCAGATATTTTTAGAGGCTTATATTTCAATGTACAACAAGTATCTAGAGAGACTAACCAAAACATGCATAACAATGTTAGTGTGTTTTAGTGTTTTCCTTGCTAACGCCGCTGAGCAGAGCGGTAGCTGGTGGTCTCCGGGTGATGACAGGGTGTTTCCGAGATTCAGTGAATATCAAAATGCCTCTGGGCGGTTCGGCATTATTAACACCGCAGGCCCCATAGATACCAGTAAACACCCTTTCTTCGCAGCCAAAGGACCCAACGGGCGAGCGTGTGTCACCTGTCATCAGCCGAGTGATGCAATGAGTTTGTCGGTCTCAACTATTCAGCAACGCTGGCGAGACACCAAGGGTACAGATCCGCTCTTCGCTGCTATTGACGGGTCAAATTGTCCGAGCTTACCTCAAGGGAAGCCAGAATCTCATTCACTGCTTTTAGAAAAAGGGCTGATTCGTATTGCAATGCCTTGGCCACCAAGGCCTTTTAACGGAAAGCCAATAGATCCTGAATTTTCCATTGAAGTGGTGCGCGATCCGACTGGCTGTAATCTTGATCCCGAGTGGGGAATTGACAGTCCGTCCTCTGCCATTTCCGTATTTCGACGGCCAAGGCCGGTGATTAATATTGCCCATTTGATGGAATTGCCACATGGTGTACCTCCTTTTAATAATTTCTTTTTTAATGATGCTATGCCCTTACCAAAAGGGCCCGATACCGGCTTAACGGTACCTCAACAGCTCATGGCTGATGGGCGTGGACTCACGCCTAAATATCAGGCAACCGATGCAGCTTTGACGCACTTACAGTTGTTTGATGCGTTAAGTGATAATGATTTAGAGGAAATTGAAGCATTTGAGCGCCAGATTTATGGTGCTCAGAGTTTTGATAACCTGGCAGGAGATTTAACCAGTCCGGAATCCCCTCCGGGCTTGGGGCCACAAGCTTTGGTTATCTCACCTAAAGCGAGGCTGGGCAATAACCCACTTAATAAGATTTTTGGTGAGTTTTCTATGTGGGCAAGCACTGCTGATGAATCTCAGGAAGTTCAACAAGATAAGGTTAAGGCCTTTAAAGCTTCTGTTGCCAGGGGCTCTGAGATTTTTCGCGAAGTGCGTTTTTATATCAGCGATGTGGGGATGTATAACGATAAAGGCTTAGGTAATCCGTTTAAGCGCTCTTGTGGTTCAGGGTGTCATAATACTTTATCGATGGGCATGGATCTGTCTCCCGGATTCATGGACTTAGGTCTGAATAACTTTCCCTGGCAAAACCGTCGCAGCGACCTGCCCCTTTTTAAAATTACCTGCCGGGATGATGTGCAGCCACAGTCATTCCTGGGCCGGGAAATTTATACCCACGATCCGGGCCGGGCGCTTATTACCGGTAAATGTACTGATGTTGGCGCCACTATGACTCAACAGTTAAGAGGGTTAGCAGCCCGGGCGCCTTACTTTGCCGGCGGTGCGGCTGCAAACTTGCGTGAGCTGGTCGATTTTTACGACCGACGCTTCAACATTGGTTATACCGAACAAGAAAAAGCAGATTTAGTTAACTTTATGAGGACGCTGTAATGCGAGTATATCCGCCGAGTACGACACTACGCATAGCGATTATCATATGGACTTGCGTGACATCTGGGAAGATATTGGCGAATGAGCACACAGCATTTGTAACCTGTCCTATTGCCCGGGATATTGGTCCTCAAAGTGATGTGTGTTTCATTGCTGAATATAACGGTAAAACTTATGGTTTATTTGATCCCAATGGCTACAACCGTCCCATGCTTAAACATAAAGTAATGGTAGAAGGTGAAGTTATAGATGGAGAAATGATCTGTGGAGCTACCCGAATTAATGGTGTGCTGTCTGTGATGAGAGAAGAAATTAGCCCGGAATGTAATCAGATTCTGCCGGATGATGGTTCAGTGCGGACTAAAAATAATAATTTATTTTTACGAATGCCTGAAGAGCATCGCCAGCGGGCATTTAAGTTAATGGCACAGGTAGCCGATAATCCTGAAGCTTCGTTACAAGAAGCGATTTATGATCCCGCGCCTTTCCCACCAGTGAAGCCTCCGTATGTGAGACAGATGCTGAATTTGCATTACCCGTTCAATAGCAAGCGCTCGTCCGGCCCTGAATTACGCAAACTCTTGTACCTGATACATTATGCTAAGTTTTCAGGTGGTCATTTCGTTGTAAAGAGTTATCAGGGAGCTACTCGCCTGGATAATGGAGAAGTGATGGAAGAAAAAAGCGGTATGGCTGAGGAAAGGGCTGATATGTTTGCCGAATTGCTCATTGAATTAGGTCTAAATAAAAAAGATTACAGCATAGAAGTACAGCCTGAATCAGTGGCGGCAACCGGCGTTGGGGATTGGAAAAACCGGCGTATCAGTGTTGAGTTAAATCCCGCGGAATAGAAAAGTAAACTTCCTCGCGCTAAAAGTGTTCCTCCGGCGGTGCTTTTGTCTAAAAGTGCCGCGTTTTCATTATTTAAAAATATAGCTGGTGTCGATCTATCAGCGATTACTTATAGAACGATAATTCCCGGACACTCGCTAACTGGGCTATTGCTAACAGCTAAGGGGCGCCGACACTTCCTTGTTAAAGCTTTGATAATTAAATTTAATTTAAACTCAGGCGGTCCGATAAAACACCCGGGACAAGCCAGTTCCCGGTAACTTAATCAAAATGTAGGTCCTCCTCGGGTAACGATTGAGAGTCTTATGCGAGCATGCAATATACTTAACTAAATTCAACCATTGTCAGTTTGTGCCTGTTTTTTCGTCATTATATATCATTAACTTTTAGTCTACATGGCGTTAACATTTGAGCCGTCGAATTAATCCGTTTTTTAACGGATAACCGGTTGAAATTAAATAAAGTGCGGCTCACAGGAACGCGAATATAATGAACAACAAGTACTCTACACAGTTTAAACGCAGTCACTTAGCTGGTTTAATTGCCTTGACTTTAACTGGCTCTTCTCTGTCACTCGGTGCTTATGCTCAGGAAACTGATGCAGATGAAAAAGACCTTGAGCGAGTGTTAATTACCGCAGAGCGGCGATCCGTTAGTGAAAATGAGATGCCTTTGTCTGTCATTGGTTTTTCCGGTGAGTCTTTGCAGAATCGGAACATCACGGATATGGATCGTCTGCAAACGCAGGTACCCAATCTACAGTTTAACGATAATGGCAACTCAAAGTTTATTAATATCCGGGGCGTTGGCTTATCAGAGGCTGCACCAAACCAGACAAACGGCGTTGCTGTGCACCTTGACGGGGCATATGTTGCGCGTGAATTTGTTTACGGCGATGCATTTTTTGACCTGGCCAGCATTGAGGTGTTACGAGGTCCGCAAGGTACTTACTCCGGTCAGAATGCAAGTGGCGGAGCAATATTTATTAATTCGAAACGTCCCGAACTTGGCGTTACTGAAGGTTTCGCCAGCGCTGAAAAAGGCAACTATGATCTGACAAAATTTAGTGCCGGCGTATCATTTCCATTAACTGATAATCTTGCAATGCGCATATCCGCTAACTCTGAGCGCCGCGATAGTTTTTACAGTAACCATGGACCTGAACCAGAGGACGATGCGAAACTTATTAACAATCAACCAGGCAACCTCAACCGCTCTTTGTCGCGCTTCCAGTTGCTGTATTCGCCTTCTGCAGACCTTGAAGTCAGGTTGATTCATGAGAATAGTAATAATTTTACAGACGGTGTTCCTACCCAAAACTTTCCTGAATATGGCAATACCAAATTACCGGAATCGCCTTGGGATCTGAATTACGACATGGATACGTACCGGGACGTAACCTATAAGAGGAACACGCTGACTTTCGACTGGCAATCCAGCGACGCGTTTAAAGTGCTGGGTAATTTTTCGATTTTTGACAGTGTACAGAATATACAAACGGACGGAGATTTTGAGTCGCACCTGACTACCGATGAATCACAAGAAGGAAGAAACTTTCATATAGTCGATAATTACTGGACGGGGGAATTATCATTGGTATCTACCCTGGATGGGCCTTTGGTATGGACGGCAGGCGCCAGTTATATTGACTACAGACAGGAAAACTATCTCAATTTACTTCGCTACAATACAGAACAATTCCCTGGTACCTCCTTAGATGTTGAGAACCATACGCGGCTGTACATGTATCTGGATAATAGACGGAAAAACAGCGCCGTTTTTGGTGAGATTGGATATGCCTTAACCGACGACCTGAATGTTAAGTTCGGCCTCCGTTATAATGAGGATGAGGTGGGCTTCTCTCCCGATTCTTACCTTACGCCAGGAGCAGGCTCTTATAACGCTACCAGTGGATTCCCGTTACCGCAGCAGGATATGTTTGACTTTTCAGCGGTTACCGGACGATTTGTCGTGAATTACATGGTAACAGACGATTCAATGATCTACGCAACGGTAGGCCGGGGATATAAACCTGGTGGTACGTCGCCGATGGGACCAACGTATGACGAAGAGGAAGTACTGAATAAGGAAATTGGCTGGAAAGGTACATTAACAGACGACATTGATGGTTCTATAGCGATTTTTCATATGGATTATGATGCGTTTCAACGAACTTACTCACCCACTGATAATCCGGCAGATTCAATTACCCGTAACGTAGACGGCACCACTATTGCCGGCATCGAATTTCAGGTCAAAGGGATTACCGGTGACTTTATGTGGGATATTTCAGGAGCATACAACGATGGTCAGTATGGCGATCTGGAATTCTACATGAGGCCTGGCGCCTATGATGGGGTTAATCCAACTCAGCCAGAGCCTATAAATCTAAAAGGACGACCAGTTGACTTCTTATCCGAGCGCTCTATGAGTGCGGGCATTGAATATATGGGGATTGCGCTGGATGAAGCCGTATTATTGCCATCGGTCAGGGTTTCATATCAATCTGAATTTTATACTTCGTTTTATCAATTGGACTATCACCTGACACCGTCACGAACGTTATGGGAGGCTAATCTGGCTTATGAGCACGACAGTGGATGGAGAGCCGATTTATACGTACAGAATTTGTTTGACGAAACCTATATCACCCAGGCTGGAGGTGCAGCAGATGGGCGGGGTAATTTCCTGTTGGGTTCTCCGCGTCAGGCAGGCGTAAAAGTCCGTTACACGTTTTAAGGAGAAATTATGCAAAACATCGTTAATGTATTTGCATTGTGTATAAGTCTGGTAAGTATTGCTACTTGCCAGGCTCAGTCCACTGAACAGCTATCTGCAGTATCATTGACCAGTGGAACAGGAAAATATCCGGCTACAGCTGTTTCCGTAACTGAAATGCCGCAAAATACACTGTTCTTACCGGTTCGACTACCTGAAGATAAATTACCGGTAGTCTTATGGGGTAACGGCGGATGTAAGGACAATGCGCTTGCTTATGGAGCGTTCTTACGAGAAATAGCCTCTCATGGTTATATTGTCCTGGCGGCTGGTAAGCCTCTTGCAGAAGGTAAAACAGCAATAGAACAAGCTCGCGCAAAGCTTGCTGGTGAGCAACGCTCAGGAAGTCATCAGGTTGGCGATCCGGATAAAACAACTGCAACTCAGTTGTTACAGGGATTGACCTGGCTACAAAATGTCAATTCTCAACAAGATCATCCACTGTTCGGTCGAATAAATACCGGGAAGGTCGCGGTTATGGGCCATAGTTGTGGTGGCTTACAGGCAATTGAAGCGGCTACCGACAGCCGACTGGATACTGCCATTATTTTTAACAGCGGTGTAATTAATGAGCCGATGTCGGTGCAGAGTACAGCTTTAAAGGTTCGCCATGAGATGTTAGACAAAATCAATATTCCGTTAGCCTACATTAATGGAGGCCCCTCTGATATTGCATATTTTAATGCGATTGATGACTTTGAAAATATAAACCATATTCCGGTGCTATTTGCCGAAAACGGCGTTGGTCATGACGGTACATTTCGGGATCCGAACGGAGGAGCCTATGCCAGGGTCGCGCTTTTCTGGCTTAATTGGCAATTAAAAGGTGAGGCTGAGCAAGGGCGTTGGTTCACTGGCAAAGAATGTCTGCTATGTGAAGACTTTGACTGGCAGGTGAAACGCAAGCAGTTGGGGGGGGGAAATAAATGCGAAGTTTGATGATACCAATACTAGTCGGTTGTTTTTTTCTGCAATCCTGTGCCGGTGACCCCCCGATGCCGGAAGATGCTAATACTCATGCTGACGTGAGGAAAACAGAAGGAATGCTGGCCGATGGCGCTATGTGGCGTGCCAGCGTGCCAAACAACTGGAACGGAACTTTATTGCTCTATTCGCGTGGCTATTCCTCAAAACTGTCATCACCCAAGCTGGCCCCTGGCGACAGTGAAAAAATGTTACTCGACGCTGGTTATGCTCTGGTGGCGTCGCAATATCCTCAGGCTGGCTGGTCGGTAGAACAGGCAATTCCCAGTCAGGTTATGGCGCTTGAAGCGTTTTCCAGTGTCTACGCTAGGCCCGACCGAATCATTGCCTGGGGCTCTTCGATGGGCGGACTGGTAACAGCTGCGTTGGCCGAACGTCACAGCGACAGGCTTGACGGCGCTATTACCCTGTGTGCTTCAGCTTTTGGAGCGGTGCCGATGATGAATATGGCATTTGATGGCGCTTTTACCCTTGCAACTTTAATAGCCCCTGAGGAGGCATTTTTGCCGGTTGGAAGAGGTGATAACTTTGCCGCGGTTCGTGAGTTGATGGACAAGGTTAAGGCAGCCAGAGAAACACCTTTAGGTCGAGCGCGGGTGGCATTAGCTGGCGTGTTGGGAGGTATTCCATCCTGGACGCAAAAAAACACACCGCGACCAGCCCCCACAGAATATCGTCAACAGGAAGTTAATATAGCAAAAGCTATCGGAATGGGAGTGTTTTTGCCAAGAGGCGATCAGGAACGTCGTGCCAAGGGGGGATTTTCAGGAAACAGCGATATTGATTATCGAAAGTTGCTGGCCGCCAGTGGTAGGTCGGATTTTGTCGAAGCAATGTATCAAATGGCCGGGGCATCGCTGGATGATGATCTGGGTATTTTAGCGCGTCACGACAGAATTAAACCCGACCCGCATGCTGTAGGGTATATGCGCGAAAACTTTACGCCTTCCGGATACGTTACTGTACCGGTACTCAATGCCCATACCATAGGTGACGGGATGACTTCTCCCGCATTGCAGGCAGGCTATACGGAATTAATTATGCAACACAGTGGTCGTCATATGGTCGCTGCAGCCTGGCTTGAAAGGCCGGGTCACTGTACTGAAACCAATGCTGAACACAAAGCATTACTTTCTGCTCTGGAAGAGCGGTTGGATTCTGGTCAATGGCCAGATTTGCCTGCGTATTTCCGAAGTACACATGACGACATTAACGAACTATCCTTTACCGACTATGAGTCTTACCCTGTGCCTCGTGCGTGTCTTCAGAGTCGTTTGTGTGGACAGTCCTTACGTTAGAGTATCCATTTTAGTCTCTTGGTCTGCGGTATTGTCATACACCCGTAGACCCGTACTTTAGTTGTAAATTGCAATTTTTTTACATAGCATTTACGACTATAATTTTGTATCCAAGCCTTCAGGGAGAAGTCATGCAGGATGATAAAAGTAAGTATGGTAGTGCTTCTAATCACTACCTGACTGCCCTGAGTGAGGTTGCCGCCAATAATCAATTGCATATAGAAAGACTATTACGGCGATGCAAAATCGAACTGAGTTCAATAAATAAACCGGGCTTAAGAATTCCAACCGAAAAGCTATCCCGCCTGCAACTTTTAGTTTGGAGACTATTGCGGGATGAGTCCGCCTGTCTTTGTGGAATTCCGATGAAGCCAGGCACCTATGAGATGATGGGGGAGTTAACTGTCCATCAGCCAACGCTCAGACAGGCGATTACAAAAGGAATTGCGTTTTATAATCTTGTTGTGGCTGATAATTTCATCGAAATTTCAGCGCAAGAAGACCGCGCCGAACTTATTTTTCGTTTGCCTGTACCGCATGCAGATCATAAGTATCTGTTTGCTGAAATGGTGCTTTTAGCCTGGCACCGTTATTCTTCCTGGCTAATTGCCAGTAGTATTCCACTGACCAAAGTAAAATTTAATTATGCTCCGCCGCCACATATCCATGAGTATCACTATCTCTTTCCCGGTGAGCACGAATTTAACTGTAGCCATTTATCAATTTCTTTTCCCGATCATTATTTGTCCAAACCTGTTAAGCAAAGCGAGGGCTCGTTGAGTTCTTTCATGAAAAGGTGCCCACTGGAGTTATTCCGGCAATATAAATCGGATTATTCGTTAACTTCAGAAATCAGACATTTACTGATCAGCGATATAGAAAATGGACTGCTCACTATTGATTTAGTTGCGTCAGCGCTGCACATGACTAGCCGAACACTAATGCGGCGATTAAAAGATGAAGGCACCTGTTTTCAGCAGATCAAAGACGTTGTACGACGAGATAGAGCCGTACTGTTGTTAACGCAGCGTTCCACACCAATCAGCCTTATTGCAGAGTTAGTCGGTTTCACTGACCCTGCTGCTTTTACCCGTGCTTTTCGCGCCTGGACTGGCGAAACGCCAAGGAAATTCAGGGCTATGCACAAAGAAGAAATTACCTGAGCCTGATCCCTCTCAAAGCAAAATTAGCTTCAATAACCTTTTTTCTTAATAGTAAGCCCCCGCATACATGCAAAAAGTACTCATTGTCATTATTTGACAATTATTTCGTCACTTTCTGCTATTTTACAATCAGGTACATAATATTAACATCTGGGAAAAGATTGGAAGGTCACGTTAACATCAACCTGGCCGCCCATTAATTAAACAGAGTGAATGTTATGAATCAACACCCGTCCGAAATCCTCGACCACAGCAATATGAGCAGGCCACAAATTGTAGCAGTCATTTTGTGCATTGCGCTCAACGCATTGGATGGGTTTGACGTACTGGCTATTAGTTTTGCCTCGCCAGGCATTGCCGCGGAATGGGCAATTAATCGCACCGAGCTGGGTGTAGTACTGGCAATGGAACTTGTTGGTATGGCGTTTGGTTCAATCTTTTTAGGCGGCTTCGCCGATAAAATAGGTCGTAAGCCAACAATACAAACCTGCCTGGTGGTCATGACCGCTGGGATGTGTTTCTCGGCGTTCGCCAATTCGGTAAACACCTTACTGGTAGTGCGGTTTATTACTGGCCTTGGTATTGGCGGTATGCTGGCATCAACCAATGCCATGGTCGCTGAATACTCCAACCAAAAGTTTCGTCACCTTTGCGTCATTCTGATGGCCACTGGTTATCCGGTTGGCGCGATTGTTGGCGGTTCTATCAGTTCGGTACTGCTGGAAACTTACAGCTGGCGTTCAGTGTTTATTTTCGGCGGTGTGGTAACCGGTGCCTTTCTGATTATTGTTCAGTTATTCTTGGCCGAGTCTGTGGTGTACCTGGCCTCCAAACAACCTGCTAACGCGCTGGAACGAATTAACCGTTCTTTACTGGCCATGCAAAAGCCGCTGCTCACGGCACTACCGCCGCTTGCGCCTAACGCGGGGAAGAGCTCTTTTGTTGCCTTATTTACACCGCAACTGCGGGCTACCACGCTGTTACTGATCGTTGCCTATTTTGCACAGATCATGACTTTTTACTTCATTTTAAAGTGGATCCCTAAAATTGTAGTTGATATGGGGTTCCATCCTTCTCAGGCCGGGCAGGTATTGGTATGGGCTAATGTGGGCGGGGCTATCGGTGCCACTTTGCTGGGTCTGTTCGCCTCCAAATTGCCGCTCAAACAGTTGCTGATTGGTGTATTGCTCGCCGGATTCGTTATGGTCTCGGTATTTGGTATCGGCTATGAGTCACTGAGTCAGCTGGCGTTGATTTCTGCGGCAACCGGATTTTTTACTAACTCGGGCGTGGTTGGCCTGTATGCCTTAATGGCGCAGGCATTCCCACCTCAGGTTCGTGCCTCCGGCACTGGAATTGTGATTGGTGTGGGACGCGGTGGCGCTGCATTAAGCCCGGTTGTGGCTGGCATTCTATTTACTCAGGGGGTGTCGCTACAGGGCGTGGCCATTGTAATGGGCGCGGGAGCCGTGGTTGCCGCTATTACAGTCTTTCTGCTTGGTCGAGTGCAGCAAAGTAAGTCTGCGCAAGATGCAAGTCCGATTTTAACAAAGCAAACTTGCGACAATTAAGGGGATTGAGGAATGAAATTCACCCGATTAAACCCAGTGACTGGTGAAGTTGCCAGCGAAGCAGAAGCCATGCAGGCAGCTGATATGGCGGCGGTTGCTGAAAAAGCCCAACAGGGGTTTGAAGCATGGTCGAAGGCCGGCCCTAACGCCCGCCGGGCGGTGCTGCAAAAAGCGGCAACCGCGCTGGAAAGCAAACAGGACGCCTTTGTTGCTGCCATGATGGGCGAGACCGGCGCAACCGCGGGTTGGGCAATGTTTAACCTGATGCTGGCGGCTTCAATGTTACGTGAGGCCAGCGCGCTGACTACGCAAATTAGTGGTGAGGTTATACCCTCAGATAAACCCGGTTGCATGGCCATGGCGCTGCGCGAGCCGGTGGGCGTTATCCTGGGAATTGCCCCCTGGAATGCACCGATTATTCTGGGTACCCGGGCGGTGTCTACCGCACTGGCGTGCGGCAATGCGGTAATCCTGAAAGCTTCTGAGATTTGCCCGCTCACACACTCGTTAATTATCGAAGCACTGGCGGAAGCTGGCTTCCCTGAAGGCACGGTAAATATTGTGACTAACTCTCAGGATGATGCTGCTGACGTGGTGGGATCGCTGATAGATGCTAAACCGGTAAAACGGATCAACTTTACCGGCTCTACTGCGGTGGGCCGGATTATCGCCCGTCGCGCTGCCGACAATCTGAAACCCTGTTTACTTGAGCTGGGAGGCAAAGCGCCTTTACTGGTACTGGAAGACGCCAACCTTGACGAAGCTGTGAAAGCGGCCGCCTTCGGGGCGTATATGAATCAGGGTCAAATTTGTATGTCAACCGAGCGTCTGGTGGTGGTCGACAGTATTGCCGATGACTTTGTTGCCGCGTTTAAAGCGAAAGTTTCCACCATGGAAACCGGCGATCCCCGCGAAGGTAACACCCCACTGGGAGCGGTTATTGACATGAAAACTGTTGAAAAAGTTAACGCTTTGATTGATGACGCAGTGAGTAAGGGGGCCACCCTGGTTACTGGCGGCAAAGCCGATTCAGTTCTCATGCCCGCCACCATTTTAGACGGCGTCACCGAAGACATGGCTATTTATGCGGATGAAAGTTTTGGTCCGGTGATTGCTGTGATCCGCGCTAAAGACGAAGCCGACGCCATTCGGATCGCTAACGACAGCGAATATGGCCTCAGTGCAGCGGTCTTTTCTAACGATATTGCCAATGCACTAAAAGTTGCCAAACAAATCAAATCCGGTATTTGCCACGTCAATGGCCCTACGGTACACGATGAAGCGCAGATGCCATTTGGCGGCGTAGGTGACTCCGGTTACGGCCGTTTTGGTGGCAAGGCCGGCATCGATCAGTTTACCGAATTGCGCTGGATTACGGTGGAAACCGAACCCGGTCATTACCCGATTTAACGGCCCGGAAGCATTGCCTTCTGCGGTGCAGAGCATCGAATGCATCCCAATACTATTTTGCAAGAGGATTTAAACGTGTCAATAGAAAGAAGTGAAGAAGAAACAGTAAAGGTAATTGTTGAGAACAAGATTGCCTGGGTGTACTACAACCGCCCGGAAAAACGCAACTGCATGAGCCCCAAACTGAATCGCCAGATGATGCGCGTACTGGAAGATCTCGAGTACCGCGACGATGTGGGAGTGCTGGTGTTGTCTGGTGAAGGTACAGCCTGGACAGCCGGTATGGATTTAAAAGAGTACTTCCGCGAAAACGAAGCAAAAGGCCTTGGGGCAACCCGCAAAGCCCAGCGTGAGGCTTATGGCTGGTGGCGTGCATTGCGCTGGTATCACAAGCCCACTATCGCCATGATCAATGGCTGGTGTTTTGGCGGTGGTTACGGGCCACTGTTCAGCTGTGACCTGGCGGTTTCTGCAGAAGATGCCACCTTTGGCCTGAGCGAAATTAACTGGGGAATTTTACCCGGTGGCGGTGCCAGTAAAGTGGTCGCTGATCTGATGCCGCTGCGCAAAGCCATGTATCACGCCATGATGGGGGAAAATATCGACGGTAAAACCGCAGTAGAGTGGGGTCTTGTCAACGAAGCGGTGCCGGCCGATCAGCTCAAAGCACGGGTTACCGAAATCTGTAATGTGTTGCTGGAGAAAAATCCGGTGGCGCTTAAGGCCACTAAAGATGCTATTCGCCGCGTGAAAGAAATGACCTACGACAATGCTGAAGATTATCTGGTGCGCGCTCAGGAAGCGGCTAACAGCTTCGATAATGATGGTCGAAAAGAAGGCATTAAGCAGTTTATAGACGATAAAACCTATAAGCCTGGTTTAGGGGCTTATGACAAATCCAAGCAACAAAACTAAACGAGGCTGACATGGATTTTGTGACCCTGCAGGCGCGATTACGGCCAGGAAGTATTGCTGTTAACGATGTCACTCACTGTCAAACCTGGTCCTACACCGAGTTCGATAACACCATTAACCGCCTGGTTAGCTGGTGTCAGGTTAATGGCCTGAAGCAGGGTGACAGAGTGGCTTGCCTGTCTAAAAACCGGGCCGAGCTGGTGGCATTGCACCTGGCTTGCGCCCGGGCCGGTTTGTTGTTTGTACCGTTAAACTGGCGGCTGGCTAAAGAAGAGCTGGAAGCGCTCATGAGTGACTGCACACCGGCGATTCTGATTGGCGATGAAACCGCCGCGGCCATGCAGTTCAACCACTACGATATTAATCAGTTGCTGACCGACAGTCAGAGCTTAAGTGCTGCCGAGTCTGAATACGATGAGCATACGCCATCGCTCATTTTGTACACCTCAGGGACCACGGGTAAACCTAAGGGAATTATGCACAGCGAAGCCACGCTGATGGAAACCACTCTTAATATGACCCAGCTAGGCCATGTGAATGAACACAGTGTGTTTTTATGTGAAACGCCGATGTTTCATGTTATTGGCCTGGTATCCTGTGTTCGCCCGGCACTTTACTGTGGTGGCAGCCTGGTGATCTCAGATGCCTTTGAGCCAGGCCGCACACTGAGCAGACTGGCTGATGAGACACTAAAGATAAGCCATTATTTTTGTGTGCCGCAAATGGCCAATATGCTGCGTCAGCACGAGCAGTTTGATGTTAGCAACCTGAAAAATCTCAAAGCACTGCTGACCGGCGGCGCTCCCCATCCTGAAGTGCAAATCCGTGCCTGGCTCAATGATGGTATTCCGATTGTGGATGGTTACGGCATGAGCGAAGCCGGCACGGTATTTGGCATGCCGTTTGACCTGCAATTGCTGGATGAAAACGCCGGTTGCGTTGGGTTAGCCACTCCGAGAGTCAGGGTGCGCCTTACCGACGAGCATGGTAATGAGGTGGCCGAGGGTGAAGCCGGCGAGGTGGAAATTAAAGGCGGTAACCTGTTTGTTGGAATATGGCAGCAGGAAGCCATGTACAAACAATGCTTTACTACCGAGGGCTGGTTTAAAACCGGGGACATGGCGGTATGCAACCAGGCCGGTTTCTATCGTATTGTGGATCGCAAAAAAGATATGTTTATCTCCGGTGGCGAGAATGTTTATCCGGTAGAAGTTGAAGGCGTGGTGCTTAAGCATCCCGCGGTGAAAGATTGCGCTTTGATTGGCGTTCCTGACGAGCGTTGGGGCGAGGTCGGCCACCTGTTTGTGGTGCCATTTTATGAACGTGACTTTGCCGATGAAGAGCAATTTTTAGCTGGTCTGAATGACCACCTTGCCCGCTATAAAGTGCCTAAATATGTCACCCTCACCGATGCTATTCCTCGTAATGGCGCCGGCAAAATTTTGCGTACGGTATTGCGTGAACAGGTTGTTCATTTGCTGGCACAGCACTAACTGTCTTTTCAAACCTTTCAGTACCGGATAAAGCGCTAAATCCGGTGCTGACCTCCCGGCTTTACTACCATTAAAAAGCAAAAGTCCGTATAATCCCGCGAAAACGTAAGGCCTGGGTTTTGCCAGCAAGGCAAGGATTACTGTAATCGCACTCAGGGCCCGCACCCCCGAATAAAAATCAGGTTTAGTGAATGACCCAGCTGTTAGAAGAAATTAAGCGTCGTCGGACGTTTGCGATTATTTCGCACCCGGACGCCGGTAAAACAACCATCACCGAAAAAGTGCTGTTATACGGACAAGCTTTGCAGACCGCCGGTACCGTTAAAGGTAAAAAGTCCGGTCAGCATGCTAAATCCGACTGGATGGAAATGGAAAAAGAGCGGGGGATCTCCGTTACCACGTCTGTTATGCAGTTTCCCTATGGTGATAATCTGGTTAACCTGCTCGATACGCCAGGACACGAAGATTTCTCTGAAGATACCTACCGCACACTGACTGCCGTTGACTCTTGTCTGATGGTTATTGATGCGGCGAAAGGGGTTGAGGATCGTACTCGTAAACTGATGGAAGTCACCCGGTTACGGGATACGCCAATCATCACTTTTATGAACAAGCTGGACCGTGATATTCGCGACCCCATGGAATTGTTGGATGAAGTGGAAACTGAGCTCAACATTGCCTGCGCGCCTGTCACCTGGCCGATTGGCTGCGGAAAACAGTTCAAAGGGGTTTACCACATTCATCGTGACGAAACGATTTTGTATAAAACCGGTCAGGGCCATACCATTCAGGATGTTCAGATCATCAAGGGGCTGGATAACCCGGAGCTGGATGCGGCAGTAGGTGATGGCCTGGCGGCTGAGTTCCGCGATGAACTTGAGCTGGTAATGGGCGCTTCCAACGAATTTGATCAGGAGCTGTTCCTGGCGGGCGAAATTACCCCGGTCTTTTTCGGTACCGCACTGGGTAACTTTGGTGTGGATCATATGCTTGATGGCCTGGTGGCCTGGGCACCGCAACCACAGGGTCGCGAAACCGATAAAGGCAATGTGGATGCACTGGCGCCGAAATTCAGCGGCTTTGTATTTAAGATCCAGGCCAACATGGACCCTAAACACCGCGACCGTATAGCATTTTGCCGTATCGTGTCAGGGAAGTACGAAAAAGGCATGAAAATGCGCCATACGCGGATCGGCAAAGATGTACGTATTTCCGATGCGCTCACTTTCTTAGCCGGCGACCGGTCACTGCTTGAAGAGGCTTATGCAGGCGATATTATCGGCTTGCATAATCACGGCTCCATCCGCATTGGCGACACTTTCTCCTCTGGCGAAGATTACCGCTTCACGGGTATTCCTAACTTTGCGCCGGAATTGTTTAAGCGAATTCGCCTGCGCGATCCGCTGAAAATGAAGCAGCTGCAAAAAGGCCTTATTCAGTTGTCTGAAGAAGGCGCAGTACAGGTATTCCGTCCGCTGGCTAATAACGATCTAATCGTTGGAGCAGTTGGTGTACTGCAGTTTGATGTGGTAGTGGCACGCCTTAAAGCCGAATACAACGTTGATGCATTGTATGAGCATGTCAGTGTGGCAACCGCCCGCTGGGTGTATTCTGACAGCGAGAAGAAGCTCGATGAATTCCGCCGCAAAGCCGAGCAAAACCTGGCGCTGGACGGTGGTGATAACTTGGCTTACGTTGCGCCAACCATGGTGAACCTGTCGCTGGCCCAGGAACGCTACCCCGATATTGAATTTAGAACGACTCGCGAGCACTAGAGACTACAATGAATATTCACGCACTTCTTATTTCTCGTTTTTCTCAGGCCTTAAGTGACATGGGCATTACCGACGCGCCGGTCCCGATAGCGCGCAGTGGCCGACCTGAGTTTGGTGAATATCAGTTTAATGGTGCCATGGCGCTGGCCAAGCAGCTTAAACAAAAGCCCCGCGATATTGCCACTACCATTTTAGAACACGTTAAGCTTGATGACGTGGCCAGCAAGCTTGAGATTGCCGGTCCTGGCTTTATCAACATTCACCTGGCCGACAGCTGGCTGGCACAGCAGTGTCAGCAGGCGCTGGAAGATACCCGTTCTGGCATTCCTTCTCAGGATGCACAAACGGTGGTGGTGGATTACTCTTCACCTAACCTGGCCAAAGAGATGCATGTTGGTCACCTGCGTACCACCATCATTGGTGACGCGGTGGTTAAACTGCTGGAGTTTCTTGGTCACAAGGTTATTCGTCAGAACCATATGGGTGACTGGGGCACCCAGTTTGGTATGCTGCTGGCGCACCTGAGCGATAAGCTCAGCGCCAATGCCGTAGCCGAAACCGCACTTTCTGATCTGGAAAACTTTTACCGGGAAGCCAAAATCCGTTTCGATGAGGAAGAAGGCTTTGCCGATCGGGCCCGTGAATACGTAGTGAAACTGCAAAGCGGCGACCAGCAGTGTGCCGAGCTATGGCACCTGTTCATCGACGTGTCTATTTCGCACAGTGAAGAAGTATATGAAAAGCTTAATGTCAGTCTGACGCGCAAGGACATTATGGGCGAGTCTGCCTATAACGACGATCTGCCTCATGTGGTAGCCGAGCTGAAAGAGAAAGGCATAGCTGTGGAAGATCAGGGCGCCCAGGTGGTGTTCCTTGAAGAGCTGGCCGATAAGGAAGGCAACCCGGCGGTGTATATCGTGCAAAAATCCGGTGGCGGTTACCTGTATGCGACCACGGATTTGGCGGCAATGCGCTATCGCAGCGGTAAATTAAGCGCAGACCGTACTCTCATCCTGACGGATGCCCGTCAGGCGCTGCACTTTAAACAAACTGAAATTGTCGGCCGCAAAGCCGGCTTTATGCAGCCAGAACAAACTTACGAACACTGCCCGTTCGGTATGATGCTCGGCAGTGACGGCAAGCCGTTTAAGACCCGAAGTGGTGGTACAGTTAAGCTGGTAGAACTGCTGGATGAAGCAGTAGAGCGTGCGCGTAAATTGCTGGCCGAGAGAGATACCGGTTTAACCGCTGACGAGCTCAACGATGTTGCCCGCAAAGTGGGTATCGGTGCTGTTAAATACGCCGATTTAAGTAAGAACCGTACCACGGACTACGTGTTCAACTGGGATACCATGCTGAGCTTTGAGGGCAATACCGCGCCTTATCTGCAATACGCCTACACCCGGGTGCAAAGCTTGTTCCGCAAGGCAGAGGTGAGCCCTACGGCACTGAATGCCACCATTAGCCTTAAACATGCTCAGGAGCATGCGCTGGCGGTGCAGTTGTTACAACTGGAAGAGCAGTTGAATGTTGTTGCCCGTGATGCAACGCCTCATGTGCTGTGTAGCTACTTATATGATCTGGCCAGCCATTTTATGAGCTTTTATGAGGCTTGCCCGGTATTAAAGAGTGATGTGCCTGAAGCTACCCGAAACAGTCGTTTGGCCCTGTCGGCATTGGTTGCCAAAGAGCTTAAACTGGGCCTTGAGCTGCTGGGCATCGAAACGTTAGAAAAAATGTAAGGCTGATAAACGCCCACACTCACTTTGTTAATAAGGAAGACATCATGGTTAAAGTACTGGCATTCTCAGGTAGCACCCGTAGTGGCTCTTTAAATCAGGCGTTGGTGGAAAATGCCGCCGATGCCGCGCGCGAGGCGGGCGCAGAGGTTACGGTAATCAACCTGGCTGACTATGCGATGCCAATCTTTAACCAGGATGAGGAAGACGAGTACGGTATTCCTGAACGGGCTCAGGCATTTAAACAGCTGCTTATCGATCACGATGCCTTTTTAATTGCCAGCCCGGAGTACAACAGCAGTTATCCGGCGGTGCTGAAAAATGCCATCGACTGGGCCTCGCGCAAAGCCGGTGATGAAGCCGTGCTGGCCGCTTATAAAAACAAAGTGGTCGGCCTAATGGCTGCTTCGCCCGGTGCGCTGGGTGGCATGCGTGTGCTGGTGGTACTTCGCATGCTGATGCAAAACCTGATGTGTGTGGTGACGCCTGCGCAGGTGTCGGTAGCCAAAGCCGCCGACAAGCTGGACGAAGCGGGTAAGCTTACCGACGATACCGCTAAGAAGCAGTTAGCCAACTTAGCCTCGCAAGTGGTCTCCATGGCTGAAAAGCTTAAGGTTTAACAGCACGCTGTCTGCGCATTTTGCATACAAAACGACTGTTAAAAGCAGGCCAAATCCGGTACTATCCGTGCCCTTAAAAATGAATCAGTTAAAAGGTCATTATGTTTGAAGTAAACCCTGTGCTAAATGCGATTCGGGATATCCGTGAGCGTACTGCAGCGCTTCGGGGGTATCTTTGACTTTGATGTCAAGTCAGAGCGCTTAGAAGAAGTTAACCGCGAACTCGAAAGTCCCGACGTTTGGAATGAGCCGGAGCGAGCTCAGGCCCTTGGCAAAGAAAAAGTCGCCCTTGAGCAGGTGGTAGAAACCATTGTTAACCTGGAGCAGGGGGCCGAAGACGTTGATGGTCTGGTCGAGCTGGCCGTGGAAGCCGAGGATGAAGAAACCTTTATTGAGGCGCAAGGGGAGTTAGACGGACTGATCGCGCAGCTGGAAACCCTTGAGTTTCGCCGTATGTTCGCCGGCCCTAATGATACCTGCGACTGCTATCTGGATATCCAGTCAGGCTCTGGTGGTACCGAAGCTCAGGACTGGGCCAATATGCTGCTCAGAATGTACCTGCGCTGGGGCGAAGAGCACGGCTTTAAAACCGAACTTATTGAAGTTTCCGATGGCGACGTGGCAGGCATTAAAAGTGCTACTGTTCGCTTTGAAGGTGAATACGCCTTTGGTTGGCTACGCACCGAAACCGGCGTTCATCGTCTGGTGCGTAAGTCGCCTTTTGATTCGGGTAACCGCCGCCACACCTCATTTGCGTCGGCCTTTGTTTACCCTGAAATCGATGATGATATTGAAATCGATATCAATCCGTCTGATTTACGCATCGACACCTACCGTGCCTCTGGTGCAGGTGGTCAGCACGTTAACCGTACCGACTCGGCGGTACGTATTACCCACGAACCAACGGGTATTGTGGTGCAGTGTCAGAACGACCGTTCACAGCATAAAAACAAAGATCAGGCGATGAAGCAGTTAAAAGCCAAACTCTATGAGTTTGAACTGCAAAAACAAAACGCCGAGAAGCAAGCCATGGAAGATAACAAATCCGATATCGGCTGGGGCAGTCAGATCCGCTCTTACGTGCTGGATGACTCGCGCATTAAGGATTTGCGCACCGGTGTTGAAACCCGTAATACCCAGGCCGTTCTGGACGGTGGGTTAGATAAATTTATAGAAGCCAGCCTGAAATCGGGGCTGTAGTAACTCAACTTTAAGTGAACAGACTATGAGCGAACAACAACTCGACGAAAATAAACTGATAGCCGAGCGCCGCGCCAAATTAAGCGCTATCCGCGAAAACTGTCGCGCTAACGGTTTTCCGAATGGCTTCCGTCGCGAGAATTATGCCGAGGAACTGCAAGGTCAGTTCGGTGAGCTGGATAAAGAAACCCTCGAAGCTCAGGACAACCAGGTAAGCATCGCAGGCCGCGTAATGGCCAAGCGTGGCCCGTTCCTGTTGTTACAGGACATGACCGGCCGCGTTCAGGCTTATGCTGATAAAGCCACGCAAAAAGACATAAAAGCCCGCTACGGTTCGCTGGATATTGGTGACATCATTGGCGTGGCTGGTGCATTGCACAAATCCGGTAAGGGTGATCTGTATGTAAACATGGCCAGCTACGAACTGCTGACCAAATCACTGCGTCCGTTACCAGAAAAATTCCATGGTCTAACCGACCAGGAAACCAAGTATCGTCAGCGTTACGTGGACCTTATCACCAGCGAAAAAACTCGCGAGACCTTTGTGGTGCGCAGTAAAATCGTTAATGGTATCCGCAACTTCCTCACCACTCGTAACTACATTGAAGTAGAAACGCCCATGTTGCAGGTTATTCCGGGCGGGGCGACAGCGAAGCCGTTTGTGACGCATCACAACTCGCTTGATATCGATATGTATTTACGTATCGCACCGGAACTGTACCTTAAGCGTCTGGTTGTAGGTGGCTTTGAGCGGGTGTTTGAAATTAACCGTAACTTCCGTAACGAAGGGTTATCTACCCGTCACAATCCGGAATTTACCATGCTGGAATTCTATCAGGCCTACGCAGATTACAACGATCTGATGAACCTGACCGAAGACATGCTGCGTACGCTGGCTGAGGATATTCTGGGCACCACCGAACTGGTGAATACTGTGCGTGATACGGAAGGCAACGTGGTAGAAGAAAAACACTATGACTTTGGTAAACCTTTCGACCGCCTGAGCATGGGTGAAGCTATCCTGAAATACTGGCCGGAAGCGAATGAAGCCGCTATCCGAGACCCTGAAGCGCATCTCGATGAGCTTAAAGCCATGGCGAAACAGCTGCACATTAAAGAGCCTGAAGTAGATGGGATCTGGGGTGCCGGTAAATATCTGTGCGAAATTTTTGAAGCGACCGCCGAAGAAAAGCTCGAACAGCCTACGTTTATTACTGAGTACCCGTGGGAAGTCTCCCCGCTGGCCCGTCGTAACGATGCCAATCCGTTTATCACCGACCGCTTTGAGTTCTTCGTGGGCGGCCGTGAACTGGCCAATGGTTTCAGCGAGCTGAATGACCCGGAAGATCAGGCTGAGCGTTTCCGCAAGCAAGTGGAAGAAAAGGACGCCGGCGACGATGAAGCCATGCATTACGACGAGGACTACATCCGTGCCCTGGAGTTTGGTTTACCACCAACGGCCGGTGAGGGGATCGGAATCGACCGTCTGACCATGCTGTTTACAGACAGTCCGACGATCAAAGACGTTATCCTGTTCCCGCACATGAAACCAGAAGTACAGGCTCAGGACGCTGAGTAAGCGCTAAAGCGCTTTTATCGCTTTATATAAAAGGGTATTGGTGGGCACATCAATACTCTTTTTCTTTGCCTGTTTAATAATGTAGCCGTTGATGCCCTCTATCTCCGTGGTGCGTTTGTATATCACATCCTGATGCATGCTGGAAAAGTTCTCTGCGGTGCGTTCGATCACGTTAAATACCAGCTCGGTGATGGTATTTACCTCAAGCTTTATCTTGCATGCTCTGGCAACGGCACATACTTCTTCACACACGGCAGTAATAGTTTCAGCGTATTGTGCTGCCAGCAGGCCGCCGTTGGGGATATTGTTAAGCGCGGTTAACGGGTTGATGGCGCAGTTAACCGCGAGCTTTTGCCAGAGCGCGGTTTCGATATCATCACGCCAGGTCACCGGGCCGATACAGCGATTGATGACTTCGGCAATATGGGTATTCAGCGGTGTTGATGTGGTGTGACAAGGGGAGCGACCCAACATGGTTTCACCCTTGCCGGTATGCCTGATACTGGTTGCCGAGGTTTTGAGTGCGCCATGGCTGGTGGTGGCCAGGAATACCGGGTTATCCGGCAGATATTTGGCGGCCAGTTCCATCCCGCCCATACCATTATGAAGCAGGACAACTGCTGTTGAAGTTGGCAACTTATGCCGCCAGGTTTTCAGTGCTTCTTTAAGTTGCGTCACCTTGAGCGGTACTATCAATAAGTCGTTAGCCGTGAGCGCCTCGTCAGCACAATCAAGCGGTTCAAGGCTTACCGACTCACCGTTCAACAACTCCACATTGTTAAGCGTGCTGCTGCCGGGCCTTGGCCATAATTGATATGGTGTCGCGGATAACTGTGCACCGGCGGCGCATAGCCCGCCAATCGCGCCACTGCCGAGAATATTCACGGTCAGGGTCATATCAGATGTCCTTATCCCGGCATTTAACCGTAGATTTGGGCCAGTGTAGTGTATTGGGATGGGGCGCCTGAGCGAGCCAGCCTGCGATACTGCTGTGTGCAAAATATTCGCCACCAGGCGGCGTGCAGAATACGCTTACCGGTTCACCTTCATACTCAAACTCGAGGCCCCAGGCATGCAGATACAGTCTGTCTGCGGGCTCGGCGCTGTATAGGGTATCGCCAACAATGGGGCTGCCCAGGCTTTTCATGGCAACACGGATCTGGTGGGTTTTACCGCTTAAGGGTTTTACCAGCATCAAACGGGGCGCATCGGCAAAGCCATAACTAAAAAACTGGGTAACGGCAGGATTATGCTGCGACTTTAATAAAATGTGCTGACCATTACGGCGGTTTTTCATATCGCCAATAATGCTGCCCTGTTTCTTTTTGGGTTTCTTTTCGACCAGCGCCAGATAATATTTTTGTATCTGGCGGGTACGAAACAAGACTTCGAAGCGCGCCGCAGCCTGACGGTTGCGGGCCAGAATTAAACAGCCGGAGGTACCGTCGTCAAGTCGGTGAACCAGGTGTAAGTCTGTTTCTCCCAATGCTTCGCTAGCCTGTTGCACGATGCCGTGCTGGGCATCGTGCATGGTAATGCCGGCGGGTTTATTAATAATGAAGAAATCGGGATGACTGAAAATAACTTCAGTCATCAGGCATTAGCGTCTTCTAAAATAGCCAGGGCTTTGTCATATTCCAGCGACGATACCGCCTCGACTAATTCCTGCTGGTGACTGCTATTGAGTTCTAGCGTTGTCAGCCAGTTGTTGAGTTTTTCGTCGTTGATGTATTCGTGGTGTTGTAGTGCCTGACTCAACGCCTGATAGGTTTGCTGCTTTTCGTCTGATGGGGCCGCTTTCGCGCTCGCATTCAGCTCAGAATCGTCTGGCAATTCCTCAATTACCCGAATGGTTTCAGCCAGGCGTTGGATTAATTCTTGCAGTGAGGACTGTTCGGGCTTGCCCAGTTTGAGTTCTTCATTGACCAGGCGACTTGATTGATAGACTGCCGTGCAGCCAAGGTTGCCCGACACGCCTTTTAAGGTGTGTACCAGGTTCTCGGCTTCTGTCATCTCCTGCTGGGCGAGCATGGTTTGCAGACGAGTATCCAAAGACTGATACTCTGCAGCAAACTTGCGCAACAGGCGATATAACAGGCTTCGGTTGCCATTTAGTTGCCGTAATCCGAAGTCAAAATCTATTACCATTGGCTGTTCTTGCATAAGTTCCTGTAATCTCGATATATCTGTAAATACGAAAAAATGCCGACGAGGCTTTAACAGTAAACATTTACGTGTAATTATTGTTAATGTTGTCACGTAAACTTAACGAACCTTCGCAGATGGATGCGCCATCCACTAAATTCCGGAATGTTTAATGTTGTTCAGATTTATCCTTTTGGGTTTAATTGCCCATTTATTATATGGTTGCTCTCAGACATCCGATCTCTCACCGACCAATACAAAAAGTGTAGCACAACCTGTTGCTATTGCTTATGAGAAATATCAATTAAAAAACGGACTTACCGTTATTTTACACGAAGATCACTCTGATCCGCTGGTGCATGTGGATGTGACCTACCACGTGGGCTCCGCCAGAGAGGAGCCCGGTAAAACCGGCTTTGCTCACTTCTACGAGCATATGATGTTTCAGGGCTCTGCCAATGTGGCCGATGAACAGCATTTTAAACTGATTACCGATGCCGGTGGCACGCTTAATGGTTCTACCAATCGTGACAGAACCAATTATTATCAGACTGTGCCGGTTAATCAGTTAGAGAAAGTACTCTGGCTGGAGTCAGACCGAATGGGTTTTTTATTACCGGCGGTGACACAGGAAAAGTTTGAGATCCAGCGCGAAACAGTGAAAAACGAACGGGCCGAGCGCATAGATAACCAGCCTTATGCCCGCCGCCACGAGCGAATTGGCGAGGTGCTTTATCCCGAGGGCCATCCGTACTCGTGGTTGACGATTGGCTACACTGAAGATCTCGACCGGGTTAATGTTAACGACCTCAAAGCGTTTTTTAAGCGTTGGTACGGGCCCAACAATGCGGTGTTATCTATCGGTGGTGATATTAATGTCGCCCAGACCAAAGCATGGATTGAAAAGTATTTTGGCGATTTGCCGGCCGGCCCGAAAGTGAAGGCTCAACCGCCAGCGCCGGCATCGCTGAGCGAAAACAAATTCATCACCATGCAGGACAACGTGCACCTGCCGCTGGTGCAAATAGTCTTTCCCACTGTGTATGCAAGGCACGAAGACGAAGCCGCCCTCGACGTGCTGGCCAGTATTCTGGGCAGTGGCAAGACATCGGTATTTTACGAACAACTGGTGAAAACCGGCAAGGTGGTTCAGGCCGGTGTTTCTCATCCCTGTAGTGAACTCGCCTGCGAATTCAATCTGGTGGCCCTGGTGTCGCCGGAATCAGAACAATCACTGGCCACGATTTACAGCGAAATAGAAACCATACTGGCAGAGTTTGAAAGCCGCCCGTTCGACGACGACGCGCTGGCCAGAGTTAAAGCGAATATTAAAGCGTCTACTATTTATGGTTTGCAGAGTGTTAGCGGCAAGGTATCGACCCTGGCTTACAACGAAACCTTTTTTGGTAAGCCTGATTTAATGAATGAGGATGTTAAGCGTTATAGCGAAGTCACCAAGGAAGACGTGTACCGGGTTTTCGATAGGTATATTAAAGGCCGGGCGGCGGTTGTTCTCAGTGTAGTACCCGAAGGTCAGCCTGCTTTAGCAGTGAAGCCTGCTACTGTCAGCCGGCCCGAGCGCCTGGTGGTGGCAAGTGCAAGTGGCCAGCAGGTAAGTACCAAAGAAACACCAACATCCGATTTTGACCGTAGCCAGATACCTGAAGCCGGCGAACCACCGGTAGTAACAATTCCCAGTTTCTGGCAGCTCAAGTTGCGTAATGGTATTCAGGTACTAGGGGTAACAAACGATGAAACGCCCACGGTAACCATAACGCTGGACCTGGATGGCGGGATGCTACTGGATCCGGTGGATAAAGCTGGTTTGTCGACATTTACGGCACTGATGATGAACGAATCAACGTTAAATTATTCGAACGAGGATATGTCTAACGCGCTGGCTAAAATGGGTTCCTCCATTAGTTTTGCCAGTAACGGCCGTTATACCCAGGTCTTTATCTCCAGTCTGACTGAGCACTTAAATGAGACGCTGGCGTTATTGGAAGAAAAACTGTTTAACCCGGCATTTAAAGCCGAGGACTTTGCCCGTATCAAACAGCAATTGCTTGATAACATCAACGCTCAGAGCAAAGAGCCGGGCGCCATTATGGAACAGGTAAAAACGGCTGTGTTGTGGGGCGGTGAGAACCGTGTTGGACTGCCTCCCGGCGGCACCGCAGAAACTGTCTCCCGGATCACCCTGGACGATATAAAAGCGTTTTACGAGCAATACTATGTGCCGGTAAAAGGCACCATCGTGGTGGTGGGAGACATGACTCCTGGCCAAATTACCACCTATTTTGACTTTATCAATACCTGGCAGGGGGATGATTATCAGATTGCCGATTACGGTGACTTTCCTGAGTACGATGGTCAGCAAATTGTGCTGGTGGACGTGCCTGGATCTGCCCAGAGCCTGGTAAGAATGGTTGAGCGGGCGATGCCCTATGATGCGACCGGCGATTATTTTCGTGCCCAGCTGATGAACTTTCCTCTCGGTGATGATTTTAACAGCCGGATAAATCTTAACCTTCGTGAAGATAAAGGCTACACCTACGGCGCGTTCTCCGCGTTTAATGGTGGCAAGACTCTAGGGTGGTTTGAGGCCGGTGCCGACCTGAAACAAGAGTTCACCGCGGCTGGTATTATGGAACTGCTGGGTGAAATTAATCATTATCAGCAGCGCGGTATTACGGATGCAGAGCTCAGTTATATGCAAAATGCCTTTACCCTGAGTGAAGCATTAGAATACGAAACGCCGCTGGATAAGGCCTCGTTTTTACGCCGCCTGCTGGCCTATGACCTACCGGTTAATTATAAAAAAGCACAAAAAGCTATATTGCTCAATATCAGTAAAACTGAAATTGATGCCGTAGCCGCCAAGGCATTGCACCCGGAGTTACTGCAAATTGTTGTTGTAGGAGACAAAAACGTGATCCTGCCTCAGCTTGAAACTCTTGGCATTACGATTAAAGAAGTGAGTCCTGCAGGCCTGCAATAACTGTAGTTTTGGGTCTGAAACGGGGCAGTGGCACCATAAATTAACCACTATGTGCTATGAATTATGCTTGGGTCGATATAAATATTTGATATTATACGGCCCACAGCTAACCGTCTTGCAACCAATGTAAGTCGCAACCGACATTATGGAATCGACATTGCGCCAACTGACTCACGACCTTTCTTACGATTTTGAGGCCCTTAAATCATCTTCAGCGTTTTCTGCACTCAGTGCCATTAAGCGCGGGGTTGAACGCGAATGCTTGCGGATAAATCCAACCGGCATGCTGGCAATGACGCCGCATCCAAAGGCGCTGGGAGCAGCTCTTACTCATGAGAGTATCACCACTGATTACTCCGAATCGCTGCTTGAATTTATTACTCCGCCCGAGTCAGACGTTAATACCACGCTGGCGCAGTTAGAGGACGTGCACAAATTCACCATCGATAATATTGGTGATGAACGTTTGTGGCCGCTGAGCATGCCTTGCTTTATTGAAAATGCGCAGGATATCCCTATCGCTTACTTTGGCGAGTCTAACGTTGGTAAAATGAAAAAAGCCTATCGGATGGGGTTACGTAACCGCTACGGTAGCATGATGCAGGTGATTTCCGGGGTACACTTTAACTTTTCTATACCCGATGCATTCTGGCAGCACCTGGCGAATCAGCAAGGCGTGCAAGCCACCCAGGAGTGGGTATCTGAACAGTATTTTTCTCTGATCAGAAATTACCGCCGCAGTTGCTGGTTAATTCCGTATTTATTTGGCGCTTCCCCGGCGTTGTGTAAGTCTTTTGTTGAAGGGCGTGAACACGGTTTGGACTTTAAACAGCTGGGGCGCGGCACGTTATATTTACCTTACGCTACCTCATTACGTATGAGCGGGTTGGGTTATACCAGTAATGAGCAGTCTTCTCTGCGAATCTGCTACAACTCAATCGATACTTACGTGCGCTTGTTGCGCGAAGCTATGTATTCGCCGTCAAAGAATTACGCAGGCTATGCCGCCGGCGAAGGGGGTAATTATCAGCAGCTCAGTAAAAATGTACTGCAGATTGAGAACGAATTTTACTCGCCAATCCGGCCCAAACAGCCCACCGCTTCCGGTGAAAAACCCACTGATGCGCTGGCACTGCGAGGCGTAAGTTATATCGAGATTCGGGCGCTGGATGTTAATCCGTTTAGTCCGGTTGGCATTGATAAAGAGCAAATGCATTTCCTGGACGTATTCCTGATGGCTTGCCTGCTTACCGAAAGCCCTAAATTTGATGCAGAACGCTACAAAGAAACCGAGGTTAATCTTAACCGCGTAGTGCTCGAAGGACGTAAGCCAGGCTTAACCTTACTGCAGGATGAGCAGGAAGTTGCCATGCGTGAATGGGCCGAAGCTCTGTTTGCCCGTTATGCCAAGGTGGCAGCCATCATGGACGAAAACTATGATGATAATCGCTACAGCGAAGCGGTTAAACGTGAATGGTTAAAAGTACAAGATCCAGACTTAACCTTCTCAGGGCGCTGGCTGAATAAGTTACTTGCCGAAGGTGATAACGCGGTAGTGGGGCGTGAATTGGCCGAAACCTATCGTCAGCAAATTGGTGATTTTAATTATCACTTTAAATCGGCAGAGGATTTTGTTGCTGAAGCAGAGCGTTCTTTTGCCGCTCAGCGTGACATTGAAGCCAGCGATAACCTGTCTTTCGATGAGTTTATCACTGATTACTTTGCTCGGGAGCCAGCCAAAAAAAATGCCTGACACGGGTCAGGCATAAGAATTTGTTCCAGGGAAACACACTTTCGGAACATTAAGTTGGACAGCATATGTACAAAAAGTTCAAACAAATTTGCATCTTTTTTTCCGGCTGGGTAATTTTTTTACCAATAGTGATCACAGGTTGTGCCACCACGCCGCCAAAAGATACCAGCAATCTTTGTGAGATCTTTTACGAAAAGGAAGACTGGTACGATGCGGCGGCCGACATGCGTGATAAATGGGGCGTGCCCATCCACGTGCCTATGGCCATGATGTACCAGGAAAGCTCTTTTCGTCACGATGCGCTGCCGCCCCGCGATTACATTCTCTTCGGACTCATTCCCTGGGGCAGGGTGAGTTCGGCTTACGGCTATTCTCAGGCCAAAACGCCCACCTGGAGCGACTACATTCGCGAAACCGGCAATTCCGGCGCTGACCGTGATGATTTTGAAGATGCGATAGACTTCATGGGCTGGTTTATAAGTAAAACCCATAAAGTGAATGGTGTCTCAAAATGGGATGCCTACGCGCAATACCTCAATTATCATGAAGGGTGGGGTGGCTACCGACGCAAAACTTATCTCAAGAAGGGGTGGCTGGTAAAAGTCTCCCAGCGAGTTAAGGGCCGTTCACTGCGCTATGCTACGCAATTAAAAACCTGCGAAGAAGATCTGCAGAAAAGCTGGTTCTTCAAGTTATTTGACTAACGTCTTAATAGCGGCACAAAGCCCCTGGCCGGAAAAAAAAGCAGGCGGGCAAAGTGCCCGCCTGCCAGAAGTGGGATTCCGTCCAAGACCGTAAAATTTCCGGAAACCCAACAGGCATTTTTACTCTAATCTAAATGATAACTATTATCAATAAAAGTTTTTAAAGCGCCGTATATTAGGTTAGCCGCATTCTTTTGATCCAGGTCATGCTTTGCGCCAGGCGGACATTTTGATATTGATTTGGATCAGCGTTTTTTCTGCCTCACGGGCGCACACTATCACCATAGAAACGGCAAATAAAAAGGTGATTGTTATGTGGTCAATGTTATTAAAAGATCCAGTGGTATGGGGCTCATTACTTGGCATTTTTATCGTATGCGTAATGATGGCGTATTACACTTACTTATTCATCCACAACAGCGGTGATGACCATAAGTAAACCCGTAACCCAAAAAACGTGATTGAGATTAACGTTTTTTGCTAAACGGTGACTCGACTTCCAGCAATACCAGCAAGGCACCCTGCCCACCATATTCCAGTGGTGCCTGATGGAACGCCATAACTCTGGGGTGTTGGATAAGGTAGTGGGGCAGCGCCTGTTTGAGGACGCCTGAACCTACGCCGTGAACGATACACACACAGTCAACATGCTCCTGCCAGGCTGTGTGCAGTAAAGCGGCTAGTTCATGTTTAGCCTGCGCTTTGGTCAGGCCGTGTAAATCAAGAATGTAATCCGGGCTGTAATCGCCCCGGCGCAACTGTTTAAGCTCATAGCCCGGCACATCCTGTCGGCAGTAGCGGAGTGCGCCTTCTGGCGGAATAAAGCCTTCAAAGGCGTCAGAAAACTCAAAGCTGGCTCTGGCCTGCCGGTGAGTTTTTTGCTGGCGACGAATTTTCACTTCCGGACGGGTCGTCTCCGGCACATAAGTATCCTGCTTCAAAGGCGCTACGCCTTTAATTTCTTGTCGAAATAACGCCATGTCATCACTGTCTTCGGTGTCCTGTTGGGCTGGGACAGGGGGAAATTGCGACTTAAATTTCACAGGCCAGGTTTCCTAATCTTCATTGCGGCTGATTTTGCACTAAATTAAGCATGTCCGAAGCGGACAACATTATGTATCATACCAGCTTTATAATTTCAGGACATTGTAGCCCGTATGACCGACAAGTTTTACCTCGACGAAGCCATTGCTGATCTGCATTCCATGTTAGATATGGTGCGCTGGGCGGTTAGCCGGTTTAATGATGCAGAACTGTTTTACGGTCATGGTACCGACAATGCCTGGGATGAGGCGGTAAGCCTGGTGTTTTATGCCCTGCATTTACCGCATACGTTAACCGCTCAAACCGGTGACGGTGTGTTCGCAGCGCGACTTACCAAAAGTGAGCGCAGTAAGGTGGCCGAGCTGGTACTGCAACGAGTGCAAACGCGTTTACCACTGCCTTACATTACGCATGAAGCCTGGTTTTGCGAACTGCCGTTTTATGTGGATGAGCGAGTGCTTATCCCACGCTCACCGTTTGCTGAGCTTATTCAGGGCAAGTTTTCGCCACATCTGCAGGACAATCCAACACGCATTCTTGATATGTGCACCGGTGGCGGTTGTATAGCTATTGCACTGGCATATGCGTTCGATGAAGCCCAGGTAGATGCAGTGGATATCAGTGCCGATGCACTGGCCGTAGCAGAACTGAATATAGAAGAGCACGGACTGAGTGAACGGGTTTTCCCTTTATACTCCGATTTGTTCAGTCAGCTCGAAGGACAACAATACGACTTAATCGTATCAAACCCCCCTTATGTGGATGCTGAGGATATGGCCGATTTGCCGGTAGAATTTCAGCACGAACCGGAACTGGCACTGGCCGCCGGCGACGATGGCCTCGATCTGGTCGAGACCATGATTGCCCGCGCCGGTGATTACCTTACCGAGCAGGGCGTCATGTTCGTCGAAGTCGGCAACAGCCTGGTACATATGGAAAACCGGTTCCCGGGACTGGATATTGAGTGGGTCGAACTGGCACAGGGTGGCCACGGTATTTTCGCTGTAACCAAAGCAGCATTAGACAGTTACAACCAACAGGATAAATAGAGAGATGGCGGGTAATACTTTCGGTAAAATATTTACGGTATCCACCTTTGGTGAGAGTCACGGCATTGCCCTTGGCGGTGTGGTAGACGGTTGTCCTCCGGGACTGGAACTGACCGAAGAAGATTTACAGGTAGATTTAGACCGTCGTAAACCAGGTACCTCACGTTATACCACAGCCCGTCGCGAAGACGACGAAGTGCAAATTTTATCTGGTGTGTTTGAAGGCAAAACCACTGGTACCAGTATTGGCCTGCTGATCAAAAACAAGGATCAGCGCAGTCAGGATTATTCCAATATCGCCAACCGCTTTCGTCCTGGTCATGCCGATTATACTTACCAGCAAAAATATGGTCTGCGTGATTATCGCGGCGGTGGGCGCTCGTCGGCGCGTGAAACGGCCATTCGCGTTGCTGCAGGCGGTATTGCTAAAAAATACCTCGAGCAGGTTCATGGGATTAAAATTCACGGCTTTCTGTCGCAGTTAGGGCCGGTTGCTATCGACACAGTTGACTACAGCATTATTAATGAAAACCCGTTTTTCTGCCCGGATGCATCGAAACTGGAAGCGCTGGATGAATACATGCGCGATCTGAAAAAGTCCGGCGACTCAATCGGCGCAAAAGTGTCTGTGGTTGCCACTAATATGCCGGTAGGCCTGGGTGAGCCGGTATTTGATCGTCTCGATGCTGATATTGCTGGTGCCATGATGGGCATTAACGCGGTTAAAGGCGTGGAAGTAGGTGATGGCTTTGATGTAGTGACCCAAAAGGGCAGTGAACATCGTGACACACTAACTCCCGATGGCTTTGCCTCCAATCACTCAGGCGGTGTGTTAGGCGGCATTTCGACGGGGCAGGATCTGGTAGTACACATGGCACTTAAGCCCACCTCCAGTATCTCAGTACCCGGCGAAACCATTGATACCGAAGGTAATGCAATTGATATCGTTACCAAAGGTCGCCACGATCCTTGCGTAGGTATTCGTGCAGTACCCATCGCCGAAGCCATGTTAGCGCTGGTGTTAATGGATCATTGCCTGCGTCATCGCGCACAAAATGCGGCTGTTCATTGTACTACGCCGATTATTCCGGGTTCAGCCAAATAAGATGCTGAATCCGACACTCAAGTAATGGCGGCGTCTTCCAGCCGCTTTGCTATTATAGCGCTCAGCCTTACCTACGCTCTGTATTTTGGTCAGTTAGGGATTATCACTCCTTATCTTGGCGTCTTTCTTGATGGACGTGGTTTCACGTCGGTAGAAATTGGCGAGTTGTTTGCGGTTATCACCCTGGCACGCATTATCGGCCCTTCGCTGTGGGCAGGGGTTGCCGATCGTACCGGTAAAATCCTGTTTATTTTAAGGCTCGGTAGCGGTTTAACCGTATTGAGTTTTATCGGTGTGTTCTGGGCTTACTCATTCTGGTATCTGACGCTCGTCATGGGCCTGATGATGATGTTCTGGACCGCGGTGTTGCCGCAGCTGGAAGTACTCACCCTGCAAACTATCGAAGGTGACTCTAAACGTTACGGCCGTATTCGCTTGTGGGGTAGTATTGGCTTTATCGTACTCACTGTTTTAGTCGGTAAGGCACTGGATTTCTTTTCTACTGACGCGCCAATTTATGCTTCGATGCTGGTTTTAATCGGGCTCTTTATCAGCAGCCTCACGCTTACTCAGCCGCAAAACCTTAAACCCAAAGCGGCTGTCGCAATGCGGATCATGCCTTTTCTGCGAGATAAAGTGGCGTTGCTGTTTTTGCTGTCTAATGCCTTACTGCAATTGAGCTTTGGGGCGTATTACGGCTTTTTTGCATTGTACATGCGGGATTTGGGTTATTCTGGCATGCAAACCGGTTTATTGATTGCGCTGGGAGTAACCGTAGAGGTTGGCATTTTCCTGGTCGCCCAGCGGTTAATCTCACGGTTTGGCGTGTGGCGTTTAATGGTGTTTTGCCTGCTGGCTACTGGCTTACGCTGGCTGGTTCTGGGAACCCTTGCAGACATGTTCTGGCTGGTTTTCTTCAGTCAGTTTATCCATGCTCTAAGCTTTGGCTTAAATCACTCTACCTCGATGCATTTTATCCATCACTATTTTCCAACTCAGATCCATGGAAGAATCCAAGCCGCCTATATCAGTCTGGCGTTTGGATTGGGCGGAGCCGTGGGCAATTATGCCGCAGGTTTATTGTGGCAGCAGGGCGCCGGGTCTATGCTGACGTTCTCTGCAGCCGGGGCCTGTGCTGCGGCAGGTGGATTGGTCTTACTGCTTGTAACGCCTCAGCAAATGGACAAGCGTCGGGATTGATCAAGGTGATCAAGGGGTCAGGTTCTTTGAAAATACTTTCTCATAGTGAGGTAAAGCCTTAGCTCACCGCAAATAAAAAACTGACCTGTTGACCAGTATAATTTGGTGGATTTTCAAAGAAGAATTAAGCCAGTTTGTTTTCAGGGAGAATTTAAGTTGGCTCGCCGTCCAAGGATATTGGTTCCAAATATGCCCGTACACGTTGTTCAACGCGGGAATAATAAACAAGCATGCTTTTTTCAGGGTAAAGATTATGCGGTTTACCTTAAAAAGCTTAAAGCGTGTGCAGAAAAATTTAATGTGCAGATACATTGTTTTGTCTTAATGACAAACCATGTTCATTTACTATTGCAAGCATCAGACTATGAGGGCATTAGTCATGTTATGCAGAGTTTAGGGCGTTATTATGTTCGCTATTTCAATACCACTTACAACCGAACTGGCACGCTTTGGGAAGGCAGATTTAAATCAAGTTTGGTGGACTCTGATGAGTACCTGCTGCAGGTTTACCAATATATAGAATTAAATCCTGTCAGAGCAAAAATGGTAGATCATCCAAAAGATTACGTATGGAGTAGCTATCATGCAAACGGAGGTAATAAAAATATTGCTATGATAGAGCCTCATTCTCTCTATTTATCCCTCGGCATTGACGCCGAGAGTCGAAAATTGGCTTATAACCGTCTTCTCGACAACTCGTTATCAAATGAGTTATTGAACAAGATTAGATTATCAATAAATAAGTCCAGGGTGCTGGGCGATGATAAATTTGTAAAGCAGATATCCGCAAAGCTTGAACGCTTTGCCGGATATCTTGAACACGGAGGGGATAGACGCTCTGAAGAGTTTAAGGAATGGCTTCAAAGAATCTGACCCCTTGATCGCTATTGCCTGATACAACGGGCTATTACTGCAGGCTCGCCATCGTCCTGTATCTGTTCGAGTTTTACGTCGAATTTCCATAGCCGGTGCAGGTGGCGCATCACCTCGTCTTTACTGTCGGCCAGCGGAATGCCATTTTGCGGTACATATCGTAAGGTCAGTGAGCGGTCGCCGCGCACATCCACGTTATACACCTGAATATTGGGCTCTAAATTACTCAGATTGTACTGGGCGGAGAGCTTTTCCCGAATCGCACGGTAACCGCGCTCGTCGTGAATGGCTGATACACTCACATAGGGTTTGTCAGAATCATCTTCCACCGCGAACAGTTTAAAGTCCCGCATGACTTTGGGTGATAAAAACTGACTGATAAAGCTTTCATCCTTAAAATTATGCATAGCGAAATGCACGGTTTCCAGCCAGTCCTTACCAGCAATGTCCGGGAACCAGTAACGGTCCTCTTCGGTAGGGTCCTGGCAAATACGTTTGATATCCATAAACATATTAAAGCCCAGTGCATAAGGGTTAATGCCACTGTAATAGGGACTGTTGTAATCCGGTTGAGTGACCACGCTGGTATGGCTGTGCAGAAATTCCAGCATAAACCGGTCTGTCACCAGTCCCTCATCATAAAGCTTGTTTAAAATATGGTAATGCCAGAAACACGCCCAGCCTTCATTCATTACCTGAGTTTGTTTTTGCGGATAAAAGTACTGCGACACCTTGCGCACGATGCGCACAATTTCACGCTGCCAGGGCTCCAGCAGAGGGGCATTTTTTTCAATAAAATAAAGCAGGTTTTCCTGGGGCTCCGCCGGGAAACGCATAGCCTTCGGCTGATTTTTTTCTTTGCTGTCGGGCAGGGTGCGCCAAAGTTCATTTACCTGCGATTGCAAATACTTAGCCCGTTGTTTCTGGCGGCTCTTTTCTTCCTGAAGCGAAAGTTTCTGCGGGCGTTTGTAACGGTCTACACCAAAATTCATCAGTGCGTGGCAGGAGTCCAGCGTTTGCTCGACTTCTTCGTAACCGTATTTTTGTTCGCATTTGGCAATATAGTTTTTAGCAAACACCAGATAATCGATAATCGAACTGGCATCGGTCCAGGTTTGAAAAAGGTAATTGCCTTTAAAAAAGGAGTTGTGCCCGTAACAGGCATGGGCCATTACCAGCGCCTGCATGGTAATGGTATTTTCTTCCATCAGGTAAGCAATACACGGGTTGGAATTAATCACTATTTCATAGGCCAGGCCCATCTGACCGCGGCGGTACTGCTGTTCATTTTGAATAAATTTTTTGCCGAAAGACCAGTGGGTATAGTTGATTGGCATACCAATGCTGGCATAGGCATCCATCATTTGTTCTGCGGTGATCACCTCAATTTGGTTTGGATATATGTCGAGTTTGTATTCTTTGGCAATACGGTCTATTTCAGCTTCGTACTGGGCCAGCATGTCGAAGGTCCAGTCGGGCCCGTCGCTGAGTGTTTTCTTTACGTCTGCTACTTCAGCCGTCATTAGCTTCCTCCGCTGGTTTCACTGGTTTTTTCAAACAGTTCACGGAATACAGGATAGATATCGCTGACCGAGATGATGTGTTTGCAAACAAAGTTACTGCAGGCTTCCTCCACGCTTTGGTATTCCCGCCACAGGCTCTGGTGCTGGCGTTCGGTAATTTCGATATAAGCGAAATAGCGCGTTACCGGCAATAGTTTTTTCATCAGAATTTCGCGGCACTGAGGTGAGTCGTCAGCCCAGTTATCCCCGTCTGATGCCTGCGCCGCATAGATGTTCCAGTCGCTGTCCTGGTAGCGTTCGGCAATAATTTCGTCCATCAGTTTAAGCGCGCTGGATACTATGGTACCGCCGGTTTCCTGAGAGTAGAAAAACTCCTGCTCATCGACCTCTTTGGCCTGAGTATGATGGCGAATGTATACCACCTCGACGTTTTTATAGGTCCGGCTTAAAAACAAATAGAGCAGGATATAAAAACGCTTAGCCATATCTTTGGTGGCCTGATCCATCGAGCCGGAGACATCCATCAGGCAAAACATGACTGCCTTGCTGGTGGGGACAGGCTTTTTGGCGTAGTTTTTAAAACGTAAATCGAAGGTGTCAATAAACGGAACACCAGCAATTTTAGCTTTTAACGCGCCAATGGTTTTTTCCAATTCGATAATCGCTACGGTGTTATCGTGCTTGTCGGCTTTAAGCTTCTCCAGCTCTTCTTCGGCCTCACGCAGCTTACGCCGGTCTGCCGCAGTTAGCGCTACCCGTCGGGCCATCGAGCCCTTCAGTGAGCGCACGATATCCAGATTGGTAGGCACCCCGTCGGTTTGGTAACCCGCCCGGTAAGTCTCGTATTGCACTACCTGATCGAACTGGCTGTTTTTCAGGTTGGGCAGGGCCAAATCTTCAAACAGTAAGTCGAGGTATTCGTCTTTGGATATAGAGAAGGTAAAGTCATCTTCACCTTCGCCACTATTACCGGCATCGCCCTGGCCTGAGCCCTGGCCGCCCTGAGGCGGCGGACGGTCGATGCGGTCACCGGCGGTAAACTGATCGTTGCCCGGGTGAACAACGGTGCGTTTGCCACCTTTACCGGTGTGAAATAATGGTTCGGAGATGTCCTGTTTGGGTATGCTGATATGTTCGCCAGATTCGACGTCGGTCACCGAACGCTGACCGACGGCATCTGACACAGCGCGTTTGATTTGTTGCTTATATCGTTTTAAAAACCGCTGACGGTTAAGGGTGCTTTTCCCTTTGCTATTTAACCTGCGGTCTATGAAATGTGCCATACAACCCCTTCACGCTAAATTGCACCCTAAGATGCTTTGCGGACACGCAGGTACCATTCGCACAGTAACCGTACTTGTTTTTGTGTATACCCTTTTTCCACCATCCGGTTCACAAAGTCGTCGTGTTTCTTACGATCTTCGGCAGACCCTTTGGTGTTAAACGAAATCACCGGCAGTAAATCTTCCGTATTGGAGAACATTTTCTTCTCTATCACGGTGCGCAGTTTTTCGTAGCTGGTCCAGTTAGGGTTTTTACCCCCATTATTGGCCCGGGCACGGAGCACAAAATTCACGATCTCATTACGGAAATCTTTCGGGTTACTGATACCGGCCGGTTTTTCCGTTTTTTCCAGTTCGGCATTCAGCGACGCGCGGTCAAACAACTGACCGGTTTCCGGATCGCGGTATTCCTGATCCTGGATCCAGAAGTCTGCATAGGTTACATAGCGGTCAAACAGATTCTGGCCATATTCTGAATAAGACTCCAGATATGCGGTTTGAATTTCCTTGCCAATAAACTCTACGTAATGCGGGATCAGGAAGCCTTTTAAAAATTCCTTATAGCGATCGGCCGTATCCTGAGGGAACTGCTCGCGCTCAATTTGTCGCTCCAGCACATAGAATAAATGCACCGGGTTAGCTGCGACCTCGGCGTGATCGAAGTTGAACACACGGGATAAAATTTTAAAGGCGAAACGGGTAGATAAACCTTCCATGCCCTCATCAACCCCGGCGTAATCGCGGTATTCCTGATAGGACTTGGCTTTTGGATCGGTATCTTTCAGGCTTTCACCGTCGTAGACCCGCATTTTCGAATAGATGCTGGAATTCTCAGGCTCTTTAAGTCGTGACAGTACAATAAACTGAGCCAGACTTTTTAACGTGTCTGGTGCGCAGGGCGCGCCATGTAATTCACTGTTTTGCAATAGTTTGTCGTAGATCCGCATTTCTTCAGAAACGCGCAGGCAATAAGGCACTTTAACAATGTAAACCCGATCAAGGAAAGCCTCATTGTTTTTGTTGTTGCGAAATGTCTGCCATTCAGACTCGTTGGAGTGTGCCAGAATCAGCCCGTCAAAGGGCAGTGCAGAAAATCCTTCAGTAGGATTATAGTTGCCTTCCTGCGTTGCGGTTAGCAGCGGATGCAGCACCTTAATGGGTGCTTTAAACATTTCCACAAACTCCATCAGGCCCTGATTGGCCTTACACAGAGAACCTGAGTAGCTGTAGGCATCCGGATCGTTTTGAGCAAATTGCTCCAGACGACGAATATCCACTTTACCAACCAGTGACGAAATATCCTGGTTGTTTTCATCGCCAGGCTCGGTTTTAGCAATGCCCATCTGATCGAGAATGGATGGATATACCTTCACGACTTTAAATTTAGTGATGTCACCGTTGTATTCATGCAGGCGCTTTCTGGCCCAGGGTGACATGATAGTTTTTAAATACCGCTTTGGAATGCCGTACTCTTGTTCAAGAATGTTGCCGTCTTCATTTAAGTCGAACAGACAGAACGGATGGTCGTTTACCGGTGAGTCTTTGATCATGTAAACCGGCACCTTCTGCATCAGCTCTTTAAGCCGTTCAGCGAGTGATGATTTACCGCCACCCACCGGCCCCAACAAGTACAGAATTTGCTTCTTCTCTTCCAGCCCCTGAGCAGCGTGACGCAGGTAGGACACTATCTGTTCAATCGCCTCTTCCATGCCAAAAAACTCATGGAATGCCGGATAGCGGGCAATAACGCGGTTTGAGAAAATGCGGCTGAGTGCCGGATCGGTGGATGTGTCTATCATTTCAGGCTCACCAATGGCCTGTAGCAATCTTTCCGCGGAATTTGCATAGGCCATCGGGTCGTTTTTACAGATGTCTAAGAATTCCTGAATGGTAAACTCTTCTTGCTTATGTTTTTCATAGCGCTCTTGGTAATGCTCGAAAATACCCATAAATACCCCTGTATAAAAAACGGTCTCCCGTACTTCCAGCATAGTCCTATAATTTCAGAAAACAATGGGGTGAGGCTGTTATTCGTCGTTTATTTTTGCAACAAAAATGTTAATGAAATCATGAGGCCCAAGTGAACTAAGGGCTGGCAAAGGGCAGTAATAAACAGAAAAAAGTGAAAATTATCAGTGGGGGAGAGAAGGATCGTACCCGCAGGGTGCGGGTACGAAAAAGGAGTTACGCGCCGAAGTTAGCGGCAGCGAATTCCCAGTTAACCAGTGCCCAGAAGCCACCTAAGTACTTAGGACGCAGGTTACGGTAATCGATGTAGTAAGCGTGTTCCCACAGGTCAACAGTCAGCACTGGTGTCAGGCTGTCGTCAGTTAGTGGAGTAGCCGCGTTGCTGGTGTTAACGATATCCAGGCTACCATCAGCAGTTTTAACCAGCCAGGTCCAGCTTGAACCAAAGTTGTTAACGGCTTTGTCGTTGAATGCAGCCTGGAAGTCTTCAAAAGAACCCCATTTTGCAACAATTGCATCTGCCAGTGCGCCAGTTGGCTCACCGCCGCCATTTGGGCTTAAGCAATTCCAGTAGAACGTGTGGTTCCATACCTGCGCAGCGTTGTTGAATACGCCGCCTTCAGAAGTCTTAACGATTTCTTCCAGGCTCTTTGATTCCAGCTCAGTACCTTCTACCAGACCATTCAGTTTGGTTACGTAAGTAGCGTGGTGTTTACCATAGTGGTAATCAAGCGTCTCAGCAGAAATGTGTGGCTCCAGAGCATCTTTTTCATAAGGTAACGCTGGTAGTTCAAAAGCCATATGAGTCTCCATTTTCTTGGTTAGTTGTACGTAGTCTGTTATCAGAATAAGTCTATTTTTCTAACGGTCATTTATCCCGACACCCTATGATATAGGGACGGATTTATTTAACCCAATGACAATTAGATGAAATTTTTCTTTTTTGAGTTAGTTGGCGGCGGTGGGAACATTACATCGCAGTCACAAAACCGGTAACCAATCCAAATACTGTTGTGTGTCGTAACAAGCTGACTGACTATTTGTATTACAGATTAGCCCAAGCGCTTGTGAAACTCCAACATCAGCTTGCTATATCATAGGCATAAAAGCACTTATCGGATCACTTATAACAGGGCAAACTGTAAAATCAGAATTTATGCGCGGTAAATATTAATGGTACAATTAGTGCTATCCGCCCTTGAAAAGGGGCGCTCATGCATACATATCCCTGCAAAGGTAAAAAGTTAAGAGGCATTCATGGAAAACAACGGTGAACAAACCACATTAGAGCGTATTCAGCAGCAAATCTCGGAAAACCCAATTCTGCTGTATATGAAAGGCTCTCCTAAATTACCCAGCTGCGGCTTCTCAGCTCAGGCATCCCAGGCACTGATGTCCTGCGGTGAGCAATTTGCTTATGTCGATATTTTGCAAAACCCTGACATTCGCGCAGAGCTGCCAGCGTATGCTAACTGGCCTACGTTTCCTCAGTTATGGGTCGACGGCGAATTAGTTGGAGGGTGTGACATTATTCTGGAAATGTTCCAGCAAGGTGAACTTCAGCCATTGATTAAAGAAACCGCGGCGAAAACCAAAGCGGAATAGTCAGCCAATTTGATTGAAAAAGCCGGCTAAACACAGCCGGTTTTTTTTGTGTCCGCTAAAGCGAAAATGTACCTCAAAGATACCCCGAATCAGCGCCTTTTTTAGCTGGCCAAATACCTATAGACAAGTCACAAAACCCGATCCTCTATCACCTGAAAATATATTTTTTATTTGGCATTTTTTGTTTGTTTGTTAACTGTTTAGCGTCTATAAAACGGTTGCTGTCAGGGCTTGCCCAGGCAGTGTTGAAGGTAAAAATAAACAGATAAAAAGGCCGGTATTTTGTTTGAATATAACAGATGGCAGTACCGACCAAAAAAACTATCCGGGAAACCATTATGAAAACAAGTTTGACGAGAATTTCAGCGCAACTTCGTCTGGTGCTGGCAGCTTCTGTAGCAGCCACCAGTGTTGTTGCTACCCCCGCTCTGGCTCAGGATGATGCCGACGCTAAATCGGTTGAGAAAATAGCTGTTGTTGGTACCCGTGCCGCGCCGCGCTCGATTGGTGATTCTGCGGTACCTATCGATATTATCTCCGAAGAAGAGTTTGTTAATCAGGGTTCTACTGACATGGTATCCATGATGCAAACGGTTGTGCCGTCATTTAATGTTAACGATCAGCCAATCAATGATGCTTCTACTCTGGTGCGTCCGGCTAACCTGCGCGGTATGGCGTCGGATCATACTCTGGTGCTGGTTAATGGTAAGCGTCGTCACCGCTCTGCGGTAATTACCTTTTTAGGCGGCGGCCTGTCTGATGGTGCTCAGGGGCCTGATATTTCAACGATCCCGGCAGCTGCCTTAAAGCAGGTTGAGGTACTGCGGGACGGCGCTGCAGCCCAGTACGGTTCAGATGCTATAGCTGGTGTGGTCAACTTCGTGCTCAAAGACAGTGCCGAGGGCGGTATGTTTGAAGCCCGCTACGGTTCACACTATGAGGGCGACGGCGACATGATGCAGTTAAGCGGTAACATTGGTTTACCTTTGGGGGACGATGGCTTTGCTAATTTCACCGGTGAGTACCGTACCGCTAATCCAACTTCGCGCAGTGTTCAGCGCGATGATGCTGCCGGACTGATTGCCGCTGGCAATACCGCAGTTGCCGATCCGGCGCAAATCTGGGGTAGCCCGGAAATTAAAGATGATCTTAAGCTATTTGCTAACCTGGGAATGGATTTAAGCGATGATTCCCGTTTGTACCTGTTTGGTAACTACGCAGAGCGTGAAGTCGAAGGTGGATTCTACTACCGTAACCCACATACCCGTGGCGGTGTTGCTGATGGCGGCACGGATGAAGATGGCACGCCACTGCTGCTAGTAGGCGATCTGGATGGTGTTGGTACCGGCGTTGAGTGTCCGCTAGTGCGCATTACCGATGGTAACGTGCTGGATGACGCGGATTATGGCCTGATAGCAGATAACTCTACCGCGGTAGGCGCTAACTGTTTTGCCTTTAACGAAATGTTCCCCGGCGGTTTTACTCCGCGTTTTGGGGGCACGGTTGAAGACATGTCACTGGTGTTTGGTACCAGTGGTGAACTGGGTAATGAAATTGGTTACGATGTGAGCCTGAACTTCGGTCAGAACTCGGTTGACTTTGCTATCAGCAATACCATCAACCCTTCTTTGGGGCCGGATACGCCAACCTCATTCAAACCGGGTACTTACACCCAAACCGAAAAATCACTGGATATCGACTTAACCAAGCCTATTGATATGGGTCTCTCTGAGCCGGTCTATCTGGCCGGTGGTTTCCAGTACCGCCATGAGACTTACGAGAGTGAAGCGGGTGATGCAGCTTCATGGGCTATTGGTCCATTAGCCTCTCAGGGCTTTGGTATTGGCTCCAACGGTTTCCCTGGTTTATCTGCACGCAGCGCTGGCGAAGCATCTCGTCATAACATCGCGCTGTATCTGGATGCAGAAGCGTATCTGACTGACGACCTGTTGTTAACCGCAGCAGTCCGTTATGAAGACTTCTCAGACTTTGGTGATACCACCAAAGGAAAAGTGTCACTGCGCTATCAGGCCACCGATGCCATTGCATTCCGTGGTGCTTTCAGCACTGGTTTTAAAGCGCCAACCATTGGTCAGAGTAACGTGCGTAATGTAACCACTGCCTTTGGTACCGATGGTCGCCTTATCGACCGCGCAACCCTGCCACCTACCGATCCTATTTCTGTTCAGAAGGGCGGTACACAGTTAACGCCGGAAGAATCTGAGAGCATGAGCGTTGGTATGGTAGCTGAGTTTGACAACGGCCTGTTCCTGACTGTGGATTACTATCACATTGAGGTGACCGATCGGATCAGCACCACTTCGGGGATCCGCTTAACGGAAGAAGACATTGAAGCCTTGCTTGCCCAGGGCGTAGAGGATGCATCGAGCTTCTCGGAAGTCAGCTTCTTTACCAATGACTTTGATACCACCACTGAGGGTGTGGATATCGTCGCCAACTATTCCTTTGACATGTATGGTGGTGAAACCAAGCTTGCGCTGGCTTATAACTGGACCTCGACAACCGTTGATGAAGCGTCAGATAACATCTCAGCTGAACGAATTCATATGCTGGAAGATAACCTGCCGGCCATTCGTTATAGCCTGACTGCAAATCATACTAATGGTGACTGGCGTATTTTAGGTCGTATGAACTATGCTGGCAGCATCTATGAAGATCACCTGGACTCCGGGCTGCCTATCGATAATGTCAGCGCTGAGTTCACCTTTGATATGGAAGTGGGCTATCACTTTACTGATGACCTGCAACTGGTGGTCGGTGCCAAGAACCTGTTTGATGAGCGTCCCGATCGCAACGTGATGTGGGATAACGAAATTGCCGGCTCTAAATACCCGACAACATCGCCAATCGGTATCAACGGTGGCTTTTATTATGTAAGAGGTATTTATACTTTTTAAGGTAGAATAATGCCACTAACCGGCCGGGGTAGCCCGGCCGGTTGTTTGTTTAGTGTAATAGTAGCCATGTTGCCAGATACAGAACAATGAGCGGACATTCTAAAATTGCCGCAACTTATTTGAAATACCGCCAGCGCCTGATGCGAGCGGTGGCAAATATTGTGGACGATAACGACGTCGAAGATATAGTGCAGGATGCCTTTGTTAAAAGTTATGAAGCTGAATTAAATCAGGAGATTCAGTACGAGCGGACTTACATGTTAAGAACGGTGCGTAATCTCGCCCTTAATCATGTGTCGCGGGCGGCGCATAAGCTGAATGACCAGGTCGATAATATGGATCTGTTGTCACACAGTAATATGGATGCGTCACTGGAAAAACAGTTTGAAAGTAAACAACGCTTTATTCATTTTTGCCAGGCAACGGAAAGTTTGTCGGCGGAAGTTAAGCGCGTTTTTTTGCTGAAGAAAGTGTACGATATGAGTCAGCGCGATATTGCCGAATTGCTGCAACTCAGTGAAAGTACAGTGGAAAAACACGTGGCTAAAGGGCTGATGCAATGCGCTCAGTTCCTGGCACGCCAACAGCAGCCTCAGCGTGCTGACGACAGTCAGTCAAATCTGGGTTAGGTCAATAGTAGTTATGAGTAATGTAAGTCAATTTAACAGTAAAGAAACCATACAGGCTACCGCATGTGACTGGATAGCCGCTATTGATCGTGGGCTCACGGCGCAGGAGACCGAAGCGCTGAAAGACTGGGTGGCCAGCAATCCTTCTCATCAGAAAGTACTGGCAGAGATGGCCGCATTATGGGATGAGATAAGTGTAATGAACACAGTACGGGAACTGGCACCGTTACAAAACACCACGAAACCATCACCACCCAGACGCAGGCTTATCAGTGCGGCAGCTGTGTTTATGCTCAGCGGATTAATCAGCTGGCAGTGGCTGAGCAGCCCGGGAGAACCGGCACGGCAGGTAATGCTAACGGAGCACAGTCAGACACTGGTAGGCGAACAAAAAACCGTTACTCTGGCTGACGGTTCAAAAGTATATCTAAACACCGATACCGAAATTCATGTGACCTTTTACCCCGACTCTCGTCAGATAGCACTATTAAGAGGCGAGGCGCATTTTGAGGTTGCCAAAGATTCGACAAAACCTTTTACGGTCTCAGCCGGAAACAAAGCGGTAACGGCGGTAGGCACCGCGTTTAATATGCAGTTTACTCAGGACAAGGCATTTGAGCTGACCGTGACTGAAGGCAAAGTAAGGGTTTCCTCGCAGTTAAATGAGCCAGCTGTGGAGCAACAACCGAAACCGGTAATCGCTCGGGAGGGTGTAATGGTATTCGCCGGCGAGAAAGTGCTGGTCGATGATCAGGTCTCGGCCAGAGAGTCGCTGACGCAATCAGAAATTGCCCAGAGCCTGGCCTGGCAGGATGGCCAGATTGTATTTACCGGCGAGCAACTGCCCCAGGCTTTGCAGGAAATCGGCCGCTATACACAGGTTAAGTTTGTGATTGATGATGAAGCGCTTAAAGCTACCCGGGTAGCGGGCTATTTCCGGGTTGGAGACATTAAAGGCTTATTAGCTGCGCTGGAAAATAGCTTTGCTATCAGCTCTTATGAAGCAGCGGATAGGACTATTCATCTGCATACCACATCGGGGTCGTGATAAAAAAGTGCACGGTCAGCCGCTTTGTGTAACTATTAGCGGAATTTTACTTAACTTTAACAAGTAACATTGCGCAAACGTTGTTCTCATTGTTGGCTTTTTACGTTTCTGCTGGTGGCTTCCGGGCCGGCGGCGCCGGTTTTTGGCGCTGTTAAGGAATACTCGACAGCGCCGCTGTACGACTTTTCAGTGAGACCACAAACCGCCGATAAATCCCTTATCGAACTGGCAGGCCAGGCCAGAACCACGTTATTATTTCCCTTTGAGTTGGCTCAGCAGGTTGTGCTGCCGGGGATCCAGGGACAATACACTCTCGAAGACGCGCTCAACCTCTTACTGGAAAACTCTCCACTTACTATTCATCGGGATAACAATGGTTATCTGACTATCGCGCCCAGACCGACAGAGCCGACGGTTAATGCACTCCAAGAAGAAAACCCAAAAGTAACCATTGATGAAGGGCCAGTCTATGAGCGTATTTCGGTGCTGGGTAACCGGGCATCGGCACGGGGAGCATACGATTCGGCGGTGCCACTGGATATCATTGCTACCGACAATCTTTTTTTTGCCGGCAGTCAGACCATGCTCGACGCCTTAACTCAGGTGATCCCTTCATTTAATGTCAGTGCGCAAACCACTAACGATGCAGCTATGTTAGTGCGACCGGCAAATCTTCGCGGGCTGGCATCTGATCACACGCTAACGCTCGTAAACGGAAAACGGCGCCACCGTTCTGCCGTGATCACATTTCTGGGGGGCGGTTTGTCTGATGGTGCTCAGGGGCCGGATATTTCGGTATTGCCGGTCAGTGCTATTGAACAGGCCGAGGTGCTGCGCGATGGCGCAGCGGCCCAATACGGTTCGGATGCCATTGCCGGCGTGATGAACTTCAAACTGAAAAGTACGCCGGGGCAGGGCAATATTACACTCACTGGCGGACAGTATTCAGCCGGTGACGGAGAGCAGGTCAGCGTGCAGGTTAGTCAGGGGCTGGCCATTGGCCAAAATGGAGCGCTGCAACTAAGCGCAGAGTATCAACAGCAAAATCCTACCGACCGCAGTGTTCAGCGCGAGGATGCCCAGGCATTGCTGGATGCCGGCAATCAGACTATCGCAACACCCGCGCAACAGTGGGGCAGTGCAGCCATGGATCGCGATGTTAAACTAGCGGCGAATCTAGCAGTGCCTGTTTCCCGCCGGCATGAGATATACGCTTTTGCGCTGGGCACCAGTCGGGATATGGAAGGTGAGTTTTATTTCCGCAACCCCCAGCGTCGACAGGGCGTATTCGTCGCTGGAGCGAACCAGCCTGGTGAACTGCTAATCGCCGACCTGGACGGCTTAGGGGAGGGCATTGAATGTCCAACTATTCTGTTAAATGGTGACAATGTGCTGGCGAGTGCTGCATACCAACTAATTGCCGATCAACAAAGTGCGCTGGGTCTAAATTGTTTTGCTTTTAATGAATGGTTTCCAGGCGGGTTTACGCCGCGCTTTGGTGGCCGGGTGAAAGATGGCACTTTTTACGCCGGCAGCCGTGGTGAGTTTGCAGATGCCTGGCATTACGACGTAAGTGTCGGAGCGGGCTATTCTGGTATTCGTTATTACATTAATAACACCGTTAACCCCTCTCTTGGGCCTGATTCGCCCACCGCATTTCGGCCCGGTGGGGCTGCACAAATAGAGCGTAATGCCAGTATCGGTCTTCTCAAAAGCCTGCCTACCGGCTTCTATGAACCATTTACCCTGGCGCTGGGAATGGAATGGCGCAGCGAACGCTACCGGCAAATTGCTGGCGAGCAGGCCTCGTTTGAGGTAGGACGTTTTGCACAAAACCGCCAGGGGGTGAGCGCCGGGTTCTCGGTGGGCGCTAACGGCTTTCCGGGCTATCGCCCAGAAACATCTGGAGAGTGGCAGCGTGAAACACGGGCGGTGTATGTGGATTTAACCATGCCGTTCAGTGATACCTGGTTAACTACTGCGGCGTTCAGAGCGGAAGACTTTTCTGATTTTGGTACTCACGTAGATGGTAAGTTAAGCCTTCGCTGGCAGGCTACTGAAACCCTTGCGTATCGTTCTTCGGTGAGTACCGGGTTCAAGGCACCCACCGTAGGGCAGAGTAATATTATTAATATCAGTACTAAATTTGGTCTTAACGGATTGGAAGATCAGATCACGTTACCGCCCACTAACAGTGTGGCAGTTAAGCTGGGAGCCCGAGAATTGACCCCGGAAGAATCGGTTAATTTTAGTGTGGGCCTGATGGCCAGTCTGTCACCTGCTACGCAACTTACACTGGATTTCTATCAGATCTATTTAGCCGATCGCATCAGCACGACGTCGGCTATCGAACTGGATGAACAAACCGTCGGGCTATTGCTTGAACAGGGGTTTGAAGAGGCTGAAACCTATCGCAGCGCGAAGTTTTTCACCAATGATTTTGATACCCGTACCCGGGGGCTGGATCTGGTGTTTAACTGGCAGTTCGATTGGCAAGGCTGGCAGCATCAGTTACTAGCCACCTTAAACTGGACTGATACGCAGGTAATCCGTGTGACTACTCAGGATTATGAGCAGCGGGACGGCGCGGTAAATCTGACTCACCAGCGGATCCGCATGCTCGAAGACAACCTGCCAGCATACCGGGCTAATATCAGCCTGACGCAATCATTTGGCGCGCACCAGTTAGCCTGGCAAGTTCATTATTTTGGTGCATTTTATGAGGATCATCTCGATGCGTCCGCCGGCTACGATATCGAAGCACCCGGGCGTTTCACCATGGATGCGCGATGGTCGTATAAACTGGCAAACGGTTGGGAGTTTATTTTGGGGATAAACAATGTGTTTAATACTCAGCCCGAATTAAATCCACATCGCTTTGTTGCCGGAGCTAAATACCCTTCGACGAGTCCGGGCGGATTTGATGGGCGTTATGGATTTATTGCGTTAAAAGCGGGCTGGTAAAACAGCAGGATATAAAAAGGACGTTAGCCAACGTCCTTAAATAAACTTTCATTAATAATGGTCGAGTCGATGACCTGTTGGGCCATTTGTATGCATTTGCCGCACTGCGAACCCAATTGCAGTTGTTCACGCAGATCACGTATATTGCCAACGCCGCTGTCGGTGACAGCTTTGCGTATCGCGGTATCAGTTACACCGTAACACATGCAGACATACATAAAACATAAACTCCAATATCAATATGCAAATGATAATAATTGTTATTTGAGCTTGTTGCAAATATTTTGTGCAAATTTATGACGATTCAGTCACATATAGGAGAAAAAGGGGGGTGTCTGGTCTGATGAGTTTAAAAAAGTCTGTAACGTCAATTGTATTTTCATTTATTGCACTCACTATAACAGGCAGCAGCAGATACTGATGTGATATAGATCACAACTACTGCCATTCACATAATGAAAATGGAGAATAGATATGAGCGTACTTGTTGGACGTCCAGCCCCGGATTTTACTGCAGCAGCCGTGTTAGGCAGTGGTGAAATTGTTGACAGCTTTACCCTGAGCGAAGCCATTAAAGGCAAAAAAGCAGTTGTCTTTTTCTATCCACTGGACTTTACCTTTGTATGTCCTTCAGAACTGATTGCCTTTGATAAGCGTTACGAAGAATTCACCAAGCGTGGCGTTGAGGTTATCGGTGTATCAATCGATTCTCAGTTCTCGCACAATGCATGGCGTAACACCCCTGTAAACGAGGGCGGTATCGGCCCGGTTAAATACACTCTGGTTGCTGACACCAAGCACGAGATTTGCCAGGCCTATGATGTTGAGCATCCGGAAGCTGGTGTTGCTTTCCGTGGTTCTTTCCTGATCGACAAAGAAGGTCAGGTTCGCCATCAGGTAGTTAACGATCTGCCATTAGGTCGTAATATCGACGAAATGTTACGTATGGTTGATGCCCTGGACTTCCACGAAGAGCACGGTGAAGTGTGCCCGGCTGGCTGGACTGAAGGTAAAGCGGGTATGGACGCAAGCCCTGCCGGTGTTGCTAAGTATCTGTCTGAGAAATCAGAAGAACTTTAATCACGATTTTGTTAATGAAAAGAGGCACTCCGGTGCCTCTTTTTTTTGCTTTAATTTTTTCGCCCCCCGGCGGGCCCTGACTATGGTTATAGCGCTGATTGCTAAATTTAGTTTTCGTCAGGTGCAGGCAATGGCCAGCCGCCCAGACTGGCGTAGCGATTGACGATATAGCAGAACAGTTCGGCGGTTCTTTCGGCATCGTATAAGGCGGAATGAGCTTCGTTCTGATCAAAGCTGATGCCGGCGGCCTGGCAGGCTTTTACCAGTACCGTTTGTCCTAAAGCAAGCCCGGCGAGTGTAGTGGTATCAAATGAAACAAAGGGGTGGAATGGCGTGCGTTTAATATTGCACCGTTCGATCGCAGCATTCACAAAGCCCTGATCGAACGTGGCATTATGCGCCACGATTACGCTGCGCTGGCAGTCAGCGGCTTTTTGCAGCTTGCGAACATGTTTGCATAATCCTTTCATCGCTTCATCTTCACTAATTGCGCCACGTAAAGCGCAGTCCGGATCGATACCATTAAAGTCGAGTGCAGCTTGTTCCAGGTTTGCCCCCTCAAACGGCGTAATGTGCGCATGAAAGGTTTCGGCTGGCGCCAACATGCCATCGCTGTCCATGCTCAGAGTCACGGCGGCAATTTCTAACAAGGCATCGGTGGTAGCGTTAAAGCCGGCAGTTTCGACATCAATAATGACCGGAAAGTAGCCTCTGAAGCGTTGTGACAAGGGGGGAATTGTTTGTGACATATCACTCTAAATCTGGTGGTTAACAGTAAACCTGACGGTAATGGTGAATTGAACCGGTGCGGTTAAGCAAACTTCAGTTCTCATCAGGGGAAGAATTATGTCAATATTAGCGCTGACTATCTACCCGGTGCTAAACTTTTATTGTTCGTTGACGATAAGATAGAGACGAAGGTTAACGGGTTTATCGATTGCTGAGGCTATACATGTTGAGATCGGTTTCGCTTATTTCATTTTCCATTGGATTGTTAGGGATGGCAGCTACGCCTGTGCAGGCATCGCTGCGCCAGTACCATTCAACGGTAGAAAGCTCACAGTGGCAACTCAGTGAGCAAACCCGGCTCAGCTGTACTCTCAGTCATGCATTACCCGGATACGGTGAAGCCCAGTTTACCAGTGAAGCATCTAAACAGCTTAACATGGAGTTTGTGCTGGATATGAACCTGCTGCCTAAAAAGTTTGGCACGGCGGCGGTTTATGCGGTTCCCCCGAAGTGGATGCCCGGCGTCAGGGCCCGGCAAATTGCCGACATGACCTTGCGCACCCAGTATGATGGTGACTTGCCCGAGGATACCGCCTGGACCATGCTAAGCGAGCTGGAAAAAGGGTTCTGGCCAACCATTTATTATCAGGATTGGTACAACCCTAACGATAAAGTCGCCGTGGGGCTGAATGCCAGTAACTTTGCGCCGGTGTACCAGGAGTTTGTCAGCTGCGTTGCCAATTTACTGCCGTACAGTTTTGACGACATCAGCTACACAGTGCTGAGCTATGAGAAAAACTCTACCGAGTTATCTAAATACTCCAAACGACGCCTGCAAATGATTGGTGACTATTTGCGTGAGGATAACGAACTTGAGCTGGTCCTGCTTGACGGCTATACCGACAGCTACGGCGGCTCCTGGAATAACCAGCAGTTATCGGTAAAGCGCGCCAACGAGGTTAAAAACTTCCTTACTGATTTAGGCGTAGGTGAGGATCGTATTGAAATCACCGGGCATGGTGAGAAACGTCATATTGCACCCAATACCACCAGTCAGTCGCGGGCAACAAACCGCAGGGTAGTGGTCAGGATGGCGAAATCCTGAATAATTTGAAACATAAAAAAGCCGCGATACCTTTCGCGGCTTTTTTCGGACTAGTGGTTACTGGCTTTGCAGAAAGCGTTTGACCGGCGGTACCTGATCGGTAAAGACGCCGTCAAATTGCCATTTTTTTACCATTAGCATCAGTAACTGTGAGGCTGAAATACCCGGTGGCAGGGCATCAGTACGGAAGGTGTAAGGATGTATCAACAGACCAGCCTTTTGTGCCGCTGTTACCCAGTCGGTGAGTTCGGTGGTGGGCTGATTTTGCTCGTAACGGGTAACGTGACCGAGCCACGGGCCTATCCCCTGAACGTACCGGCTAACCTCCTGCATACCGGCTTCCGTTTTCAGCGCATCGTAGTCGGTGGGCGTTTCCTGCCAGCTGTTTTCTGCTATGAGTTGGATAAGCTTAACTCTGGCGCCGAGGGATTTTCGCAGTCGTTTGATTTCTTCAAAGTCAAAGCACTGAATATAAATATTGGCACTGGCATCATCGAGATGATGTTCGCGTAATACCTCAAGCACGGCTTTACTGATATCAACGCCCTGTGCCCGATGCCAGGCAGGGGATTTGATTTCAGCATACAAACCCACGGATCCGGCGGTAGTCGCATTAAGAGAGAGGATTGTGCTGATATGTTCCTCAAACGTTGCAACGGTAAACTGACCATTGCCCTGATAACGATTTGGGTAGACCTGTTTGCCCGTTGCATCGGTGCGTTCGTGGACGTTTAATAACCTGAGTTCAGCCAGGGTAAAGTCCAGCGCATAATAACGCCCGTCCTCGCGGTGCCGGTTGGGGAACACCGTTTCCACATTGGTGACCGTTTCCAGGTGAATATCATGTAACACCACCAGATGACCATCGCCGGTCATCACCAGATCCTGCTCAATGTAGTCTGGTTGCTGGGCGTAGGCCATAGCCGTGGACGCCAGCGTATGCTCCGGCAGGTAACCCGACGCGCCGCGATGAGCAATAATATCGAACGCCATGGATTGGAATGACACCAGAGCGGTCAGTGACAGGATACGCAGTGTTTTTACAGAGAGGTTTATCACAAAAAGGTTACTCAGGTTGGATTAATTCAATGGCATAACCGTCAGGATCGCGAACAAAGGCAATCACGGTTTTACCGCCTTTTACCGGCCCCGGTTTGCGATAAACATCCGCACCTTTTGCTTCCAGCTGTTCGCAAAAGGCATAGATATCCTCAACGGCGAAGGCAACGTGACCATAGGCATTGCCAAGGTCATACTCGTTATCTCCCCAGTTGTAGGTTAATTCCAGGACTGCTTGCTCAGACTCATCGGCATAACCTACAAATGCCAGCGTGTATTCGTATTCAGTATTCTCGCTTTTACACAGTAATTTCATGCCCATGGTATCCACATAGAAGGCCAGGGAAGTCTCCAGGTCTTTAACCCGTAACATGGTGTGTAACATTCGCATAAGAAGCTCCTTAATCAGACATTGTGATTCAGCTGTTTTTCAACTGTATGACAGTGACAGCGTTTATTGTGGCACTGTAATTAATCTGCAAAGCAGATTAAAGTAAATTGTGACCAGCGGGCTAAATAGCTGGTTTGAACACCGCGTCAGAGCGTTTGAAGAAATTGTGATTGTTTTTTCGCAGCAGTGTCACACATTGGTGATTGGCAGTTTCCTTATATAAAATGGATGCTTAAAGGAAACCAGTATAATGAAGAATAAACTAACCCGGTTATGTAGTAAGACCCACAAACCCTCTATAGGAGTCATCGTTGCCATTGTAGTTGCGGTATGGGTGGCAGACGCAGAAGCACATGTTTTAAGGGCTGTGTGTCAGGGAGATCCCACCTCTCAGCAAGGAGCAAAAGAATGAGTGCACAAAGCGTGATTTCAAGTGACGATGTGATTGCCGCGCAGCGCGGCGATGAATCGGCATTTAACCGGCTGGTGGCGGCTAGCCGTAATACTATATCCAGCATCGCGCTGGCGATTACCCGCGATCTTGATGCCAGCGAGGAAATTACCCAGCAGGTATTTATCAGTTGCTGGCAAAAGCTGCACACGCTGAAAAATGCGGCCAGCTTTTTACCCTGGGTACGTCAGTCGGCGCGCTATGCGGCCTATAATTACCTGCGCGATAATCGTCTGGCAGAGCGTGTGGGCGGTGAGGAGGCGGATGCCTTATTCGCCGCCTATTGTGATGACGAACTGCCGCCAGAGACTCGCCTGAGCCGCGAACAAACAGGGTTACTCCTTAAGCAAGTGGTGGATGAACTGCCTGAAGAAAGCCGCGAAATGGTGTTGCTGTACTATCGGGAAGAGCAGTCTGCCAGTCAGGTTGCAGAGTTACTCTCTGTTTCGCCGGAGCTGGTTCGCCAGCGGCTAAGCCGGGCGCGCAAAGCTCTAAAAGCCAGTTTGTTGGACCGCTATGGCCAGCTTATTTTAACCACTGCGCCGACGTTAACTATTACTTCCATATTGTTGGCCGGCGCCAGTGTCAGTGCCCCTGCTCAGGCTTCTGGTGGCACGGTGTTAGCGAAATCTGGCGGTGTCGGTGTGCTGAAAATATTTCTTAGCGGCGCATTTTTTGCCGCTTTACTGGGGGCTTTGAGTGTGTTCTGGAGTACCCGGTTGCCGCTTAAGAATATGACCATGGAAAGTCAGAAAGTACGTCTTAAACAGCTGCGCAAAATCACCGTTATCTGGGTACTGGCCACCGGCGTGTTACTGGCTGCCGCTTATGAGTTAACCACCGGCTGGGTAATGCCGGTGCTGGCTTATACCTTATTTGCCGGAGGGTTAAGTGTACAGACCAAGAAAATGCAGCGGGTGATAATGTACGACCTGTACGACAGTAAAACCTTGTCGGCTGATTCAGAGCGTCAGGCCTTCTGGCAACGGTGTTGGGGTAACATTGGCCTGTACGGCGCGCTGCTGGTTGGTTTTGCCAGTATGATCATCGGGCTGTTGGGCAGCGGCCGATTGTAATGATAAGGCCGGCTGCAGCCGGCCTTATTACGCTAAAAAGCGATAAAACTCAGCTACCCCCGCTTCCAGAAACGGTTCAATAGGCCCATGCTGTTCCTCGCCGTTACGGTGTAAAGCCTCTCTGCCTTGCTCTAACAGTTTGCAGGCCACTTCATCTTCCTCAGCGGTTTCCATATAGGCACGCTTCTCTGCGGCAAAATACTCCGGGTTTTGGTGGTAGAGGGATTCCGGGTAATAAACCTCTACGTGGTTTGTACAACGTCGCGGGCCATCCGGATAAATCGTGCTGATGATCAGTACATCCGGGTACCATTCAATCATAATGTTTGGGTAGAGATAGCACCATATCGCCCCATATTGCGGTAACTGGCCGTTGAACCTTGCCAACAGATGATCCTGGTATTCACGATAAAGGGGCGTGGTTGCCTTTAACAGGTTATCACTCATAGCCACTTTTTGTACTGAGTAATCGTCCCCAAACTGCCAGTTTAAAGCGGTGGGTTTTACATACTGCCTGAGTCCCGGATGCATGGAGAACACGTGGTAATTTTCCAGGTAAACTTCAGCAAAGGTTTTCCAGTTGCACTCGTAGGTTAGGCTATCCATACCGGCAAAGCGATAGTCAGCAAAATTAAGGTAATCAGCCAACCCTAGCTCTGCGAGATCCATGTTGGGTGCCCGACCTTTAAATAAAAGCCCGTGCCATGGGGTGAGTGATACTTTCTCTAACTGGCCATCAGGTTTGTTCGTAAAATGAGGGGCGCCTTTTAAATTGCCCTGATGGTCATATCCCCAGCAATGAAGCTTGCAAACGATATTACGTGTTGTGCCTTGACCATTGAGTAAACTGGCCTGGCGGTGTAAGCAAACATTTGACAGGAGATCGTATTCTGAGCCCTGATTAAACAGCACATAACGATTGTGCTGATGGGGAAGTACCTGATAGTGGTATTGTTCGGTGACCATCAGGCTGTGGCCGGCGTAATAGAGGCCCTTGCTAAAAGCAAAGGCCACTTCCGCCTGACTGACGTCAGGGTCAAAATAACTCTTAATGGATGGCTGCTTAACCACTACCCGGTGCTCCAACTGACTACTGATTAGGTGTTACGCCGGATGTCATTTACATGCAGACGCAGCCGGATAGTAATGAGTTTCTGGAGCAGAGTCGATCAATCAGTTTTTGTGCCGGCGACAAAAATAATTGATGGGATCAGTCGTCGATTTTGTCTTTGTACTCGCACAAATCTTCGATGATACAGGAACCGCAGCGAGGTTTTCTGGCCAGACAGGTATACCGGCCATGCAGAATCAGCCAGTGGTGCACGTCAACCTTAAATTCTTTAGGCACCACCTTGAGGAGCTTTTCTTCGACCTTGTCGACGTTTTTGCCTATGGCAAACTTAGTGCGATTAGAGACGCGATAAATATGGGTATCTACCGCGATAGTGGGCCAGCCGAACGCGGTATTAAGTACTACGTTAGCGGTTTTGCGGCCCACGCCAGGCAGTGCTTCCAGGGCTTCACGACTTTCTGGTACTTCACTGTTATGTTGTTCAATCAGGATTTGGCAAAGCTTATGTACGTTTTGCGCTTTCGAATTAAACAGACCAATGGTTTTAATGTATTCTTTTAAACCGTCAACGCCCAGTGCATAAATGGCTTCGGGCGTATTGGCAACCGGAAACAACTTGTCAGTGGCTTTATTAACACTCACATCGGTGGCCTGAGCAGACAAAGTCACTGCAACCAGCAGCTCAAAAGGGCTGGAAAAATTGAGCTCGGTGGTCGGGTGCGGGTTAGCATCACGAAGACGGGTTAAAATTTCCAGACGTTTGGCTTTATTCATTACTTCTAACTCTCTGCAGTTACCCGTGCGCGGACAACTGTTTTGGTTTCACTGGCAGCGGCTTTCTCTGCCATTTTCTTATCGATAACGTTTTTTACTGCAATCAGCAGGCCCATGCCCAGAAATGCGCCGGGCGGTAAAATGGCCAGTAAAAAGGGATGCTCAGTGGTAAAAACAGTGACTTTCCAGCTCTCTGCGCCAGGCCCAAACAGGCGCTCTGCACCGTTTAACAGGGTACCGTTACCCAGCAGTTCCCGTAGTCCGCCGAGCACCACCAGAATAAACGTGAAGCCTAACCCCATCATCAGGCCATCAAAGGCCGAAACCGGTAAAGGATTCTTTGATGCAAAGGCTTCGGCGCGGCCTATAATGGCGCAGTTCGTCACAATCAGAGGGATAAATATCCCCAGAGCCAGGTAAAGCTCGTAGGTAAAGGCGTTCATCAACAGCTGAATAATAGTAACGAAGGCGGCGATAATCATTACAAATACCGGAATGCGTATTGCCGGGGTTACCCAGTGGCGAATGATCGACACAGTAGCATTGGAACCGATAAGCACCAGCGCAGTAGCAAGACCCAGTCCCAGGCCGTTAATGACGCTTGATGTAACCGCCAGCAGCGGGCAGAGCCCGAGAAGCTGTACCAGTGCAGGGTTGTTTTTCCATAAACCATCAATGGTGAGCTGCTTAAACATATTAGTGCTGTCCTCCGGTCGGCGCTGCAGCCTGACAGTTGCTCGGCGTATTGAACAGCTGATGTTGGTTAGCCTCAACATAAGCCAGTGTGCGCGCTACACTGCCTACTACAGCCCTGGGGGTTATTGTGGCGCCGGTAAACTGGTCAAACTGACCGCCATCTTTTTTTACCTGCCAGCGCTTGGCCTGGTCTTCATCGTATGATTTACCAGTAAATGACAGCATCCAGTCACTGACGCTCATTTCAATTTTATCGCCAAGCCCCGGTGTTTCCTGATGTGACAATACTCTCACGCCCAGTACTTTACCATTAATAGCAACGCCGGCTATCAGATCGATATCGCCGCTGTAGCCGTCGGGCGCTGTAAATTCCACCGCCAGTGCCGTGTCATTTCCGTCTTGACGGGCGCGGTAAACTGATTTGGGCTCATCGCCCAGAGCGCTGTCGTCAAGAGTAATACAGTCGAGGTAAAGCTGATTATCATACAATGCTGGCGGAACAACCTCGTTGAGTGTTGCCAGCTTCTTTTTAGCCCGCTGTTCGTCTATACGCTGCTTGGTACCGTCGAAGGTAATGGCAATCAGGCCAGTAGTGACCAGGGCAAACGCGGTAAGAATAAGGCCGTTTTTGGTAATGCTGTTAAGCGGCATCAGGGCTCTCCTTCCGTTTGCTTTACCGGACGTTGCTGACCATAAACCTTGGGCTGCGTGTAATAATCGATAAGCGGCACCGCCATATTCATGATCACTACGCTGAACGCGATAGCATCGGGATAGCCACCAAAGGTGCGAATAATAACCGTCCAAAAGCCGATGGCAGCGCCAAAAATTAGCCGGCCGCGAGGCGTGGTGGAGGCTGATACCGGGTCGGTGGCAATGAAAAAGGCGCCAAACAATACAGCCCCGTTAACACAGTGAAATAATGCCGAGCCATATACATCACCATTAATCATAGCTAAAAATGTGGCGGTTACGGCAACGCCTGCGATAAGCGAAACGGGGATATGCCAGCTGATGATCCGCTGCTGAATTAACACCAGGCCACCCAGTAAATAGGCCAGCGCCACAGCACTCCAACCCAGACTGGCTGACGACCATAAGCTGTCGGTAAATTGCTGATGATTAATGGCTTCGGAATAAGTGTAACCCTGGCTCACCTGGGTTTTGACATAGTCCAGTGGCGTTGCCATGGTGACGCCGTCAATACCGGCTCTGAGCTGGTTAATATCATACCCGCTTTGACTGAACCCGGTAAAAATCACGCTGATAACATCGCCGAAGGTGACGGCATGAGCGGCCAGCTCGCCAGGAGGCAACCAACTGCTCATCGCGGCCGGGAAGGAGATCAGTAGCATCACATAGGCTGCCATGGCCGGATTAAACAGGTTAAATCCAAGACCGCCGTACAGTTGCTTGACTACCGCAATGGCAAAGAACGTCCCGATAACAGTCATCCACCACGGTAACAGTGGCGGCAAACTAACCGCCAGGAGCAGGGCGGTTACCACCGCACTGTAATCCTGTAGCGCCTGACCAATCTGACGTTTTCGTAAGGCCACAATCGCACTTTCTGAAACCAGTGCGGTAGCCAGGGCTATAAGCATCTGTACCAGCACGCCCCAGCCAAAAAAATAAAGCTGGGCCATAACACCGGGCACCATGGCGTAGATGACCAGTCGCATAACCTGATTGGTACGGCGTCGCACATGCTGGTGAGGTGAGCTCGATAGTACTAACTTCATGATTGTTCGTTATCCTCTGAGCCGCTTTGCCGGGCTTCTCGCTGCGCTTTTTTAGCTTTGGCGCGGGCAACCGCAGCGGCGATTTTGGCCTTGCGCTGGGCTTCCGGTGAGTCTTCTTCCTGCGCTGGTTCTGCCGGTACATCTTCGGTTGCCTGAGGCCCGCTTTCGGCTTGCTCAGCCGCTTGCTTTTTCGCTTTGGCTTTGGCAACCGCAGCGGCGATTTTTGCCTTGCGCTGGGCTTCCGGTGAGTCTTCTTCCAGCGCTGGCTCTACCGGTTTATGTTCGGTTACCTCAGGCTCGCCCTCGGCTTGCTCAGCCGCTTGCTTTTTAGCTTTGGCTTTGGCTACAGCTGCGGCGATTTTAGCTTTACGCTGAGCTTCCCGGCCCTCGCTGTCATCGTCTGTTTCGGCCGAGCTTTCTGTTGGCGCGCCTGACGCTGCTACTTTCTTCGCTTTTGCTCTGGCAACCGCAGCGGCTACTTTGGCTTTTCGTGCGTCCTCAGCGCTTTCTGCATGTGCTGAGTCACTTGCGTTTGCAGTGTCGTCCGGTTCTGTTTGCTGAGCGGCTTTTTTGGCTTTAGCTCTGGCCACTGCAGCTGCAACTTTTGCCTTGCGCTCGTCTTCAGCACTGCCTTGTGAATCAGTTGCCGGAGCTTCGGCTTGTTGGGCTTTTTTAGCTTTTGCCCGGGCAATCGCGGCGGCGACCCTGGCTTTGTTGTCCTCAGGTTGAGTCTCGGCACTTGCTGAATTTTCAGTTGCCTGCGCCTGCTCGGCCTTTTTAGCTTTTGCTCTGGCCAGCGCTGCGGCTACTTTATCTTTTGCTCCGCCGTCTTCGCCAGTGGCGGGTTGCGTGGCCTGCTTGCGAGCAGCGGCAGCTTTTTTATGCTTGGCTTCACGCTCCTGCTTTTCTTTTTCAAGGCGGGCCTTGCGGGCTTCAAAACGCTGTTTGGACTTTTCTGCTTTGTCTTTATCGTCGCGCTGTATTCTGATTTGCGCCTTAGCTTTACGGTAATAGTGCACCAGCGGAATTTCACTGGGGCAAACATAAGCACAGGCGCCGCATTCGATGCAGTCAAACAGGTTGTACTCTTCTGCTTTATCAAGCTCCAGTGCCTTACTGTGCCAGTACATTTGTTGTGGCAGGAGGCTTACCGGGCAGGCATCGGCACAGGCACTACAGCGAATGCATGCCAGCTCCCGCTGACTAAGGTTTAATTCTTTCTTAGCGGGGATAAGCAGGCAGTTGGTAATTTTTACTACCGGTACATCAACAGAGGGGAGTGTAAAGCCCATCATCGGCCCGCCCATGATCACCGTGGGCGCTTTTTGTTTCTTAAGCTGATATTGCGCCTGGCTGAGCAGGTGTTCTATAGGAGTACCAATCAGTGCCCACACGTTCTGTGGCTTTTGCACGGCCTCACCGGTTACGGTAACCACTCGTTGTATTAATGGCTTACCGTGTAAGATAGCATCAGCGATGGCGTAGCAGGTGCCCACATTAAACATCATCACACCAATGTCTGCTGGCAGACCAGTTCGCGGTACTTCGCGCCCGGTTAACACCTGAATAAGTTGCTTTTCGCCACCGGCCGGATATTTTGTGGGTATCTGCACGACGCGAATAGCCGGCGTGTCGTTACACACCTGCTGCATGGCTTTGAAGGCTTCAGGTTTATTGTCCTCAATGGCGATGATCACTACCTTCGGCTCAATCAGGTGACTCAGAATGTCTATTCCCTGGCGAATTTGCCAGGCGAACTCACGCATTAAACGGTCGTCGGCGGTGATATACGGCTCGCATTCCACCCCGTTGATGATCAGGAACTCAACTTTTTTGCGCGCGGTGGATTTGATGTGGGTAGGAAAGCCCGCGCCGCCCATGCCGGCGATACCGGCCTCGCAAATAGCGCTGATTAGCGATGATTTAGTCTCTTGCTGGTAATCAGCGATAAGTTTGAGTTCTGTCCAGGTATCATTGCCATCCGCCTCGATAACCACACAAAGCTCTGGCAGACCACTGGGATGGGCCGTGGTGCGCTCTTCAATTGCAGTGACTAATCCCGAAGTGGGCGCATGCACCGGCACTGAAAAAGGATGCGGGCTGCTGGTCAGCGTTTGCCCTTTTAACACTTTATCGCCAACCGACACCAGACAAGCGCCTGCGGTGCCAATATGTTGTTTTACCGGGATAACCAGCTGTTTTGGGAGCGCCAAGGTGTTGATTGCCGTTTGATTGGACAGGTGCTTACGCCCCTGAGGGTGCACACCACCGGGGAAGGTCCAGAATTTTTGCTGGTCGATGCGCTCGACTATCTGCTCAAAATCATACGGCATATCAGGAAATCACTTTTACCGGAATGTCGCCACGGGGTGTTTGATTAAAATCCCACTGCCAGGAGGCGGTAGTGGGGTCCACCGTGACCATATCTATACAATCTACCGGGCAGGGCTCCACGCAGAGATCGCAGCCTGTGCATGCATCGGTAATGACCGTGTGCATTTGTTTTGCTGCGCCAACGATGGCATCTACCGGGCAAGCCTGAATACACTTGGTACAGCCAATACATTCGTCTTCCCGGATGTAGGCAACTTTAGGCGCTGCGTCTTCACCGTGCGCGGCATCCAGTGGTTTGGCTTCCACGCCCATCAGCTCAGCCAGCTCTTTAATAGTGGATTCGCCGCCCGGCGGGCACTTGTTAATGTCATCACCATTGGCGATGGCCTCTGCATAGGGACGACAACCCGGGTAACCACACTGACCACACTGGGTTTGCGGAAGGATAGCATCAACCTGGTCAACCAACGGATCGCCTTCCACTTTAAAGCGAACCGCTGCATAGCCCAGTGCCAGCCCGAATGCCAGAGCCAGTAGCCCCAGCGCAATTAATGAAGATAGTAACATTACAACTTAACCAGTCCGCTAAAGCCCATAAAGGCCAGTGACATTAATCCGGCCGTGATCATAGCGATAGAAGCACCTTTAAATGGCGTAGGCACATCGGCTGCGGCCAGTCTTTCGCGCATAGCGGCGAACAATATCATAGCCAGTGAAAACCCCACCGCGGCGCCGAAACCATAAACAATACTTTCTACCAGGTTATGCTGTTCGGTGAGATTGAGCAGGGCTACCCCAAGTACTGCACAATTGGTGGTAATCAATGGCAGGAAAATACCCAGCAACCGGTACAGCGTCGGGCTGGTTTTGTGAACGACCATTTCAGTAAACTGGACCACTACGGCAATGACCAGAATAAAGCTTAGTGTGCGTAAGAAACTGATACCTAAAGGCTGCAGCAGGTAGGTTTCAACCAGGTAGCTGCACACGGATGCCAGCGTTAGCACGAAGGTGGTGGCCATTGACATGCCTATGGCGGTTTCGAGCTTACTGGACACACCCATAAACGGGCAGAGTCCGAGAAACTTCACCAGAACAAAGTTATTTACCAGGACTGTACTGATCAGTAACAGTAGAAATTCGGTCATCAGGTTTTGCTTACGCCATTATTCAGAATTTTGCCATCAGGGCCTGTTTGGCTAAGATGCCGGTCAGGCCATAAATATTAGCTCCGTATTATCTAATATTTTGCCCGCAATTAACAATGTTGTTCGACTTAGTTTTTGCTAGCTAACCGATTGATTGACGATGTATTACACCGTTTGGGCCTTTGTAAGCAGAACCGGCGGGTGAAGATCAGTTACTGGCTGAATGAAGTGATTTATCGCTGGTAAGAAAATTGAACAGAAGCTCAGTGACTGCATTCAGTTGTGTTTGCAGGCGATCTGGGTAAAGTTGATTTAATTTGTCCAGACGATCAGCCTCGGTATGCCAGATATAACCCCAGCGTTGTTCCTGATCCGGATTACAGGCGGTTTTTTCATTGTGGTTCAGGCAATCCCAAAGTGATGGATGCAGGGCCTGCGAGTAGCCGTCGTAGCCATCACGACCATTAATAGAAAAATTGGTGGCTTCGATATAACCGACAGGAATGCCAGCACAGGCAAAAGGCGCATGATCTGACCATTCGCCGGTCTCGCCTTCGGGGTAGCCAGGAAAAGCAGGATGTAAGCTAAACGGCAAGGAGCTGTCGCTGGCAACGCTCAGTAGTGAATCGCGCACCGACGCAGACGAATTATATCTATCGTCTTTATCGCAACGTTTATAGGTTTTCTGAGTCGGGCTGTGAACATACAGGTGATCGCCACCTGCAATAGTATCGAGGTTAATCATTGCAGTGGGGAAGGGTGCTCCGGTTAAGAATCGGCTATTGGCCTTTAGCGCGGCAGTGAAAGCTTGCGAACCAAACATACCCACTTCTTCGGCACCAAACAGCACCAGGGTTACGGAGTCCTCAAGTTCTATGGTGCTGAGCTGTTGGCCCAGAGCCAGCAGCAACGCCACCGCGATACCGTTGTCTGTTACGCCCTGGGAACCTTCATCTTCTCCCGTAGAGTCGGCGTGGGCACCAATTACGAGATGGCCCTCTGACTTACCCGGAAACGTGATCCAAACATTCGCACTGCGCTTTTCGTTGCCGTTTACAGAAAAGGTTACCGGCTGACTATTAACGGGAACTCCTTTGCTCCAGTACTGGTTGGTAAAGTCATGCAGCAACTGGCGCTCATTAGAACTGCCAGCAGGGCGGGCGCCCACTACACTGACGATTTCCTGCAGAATCTGCCAGCTTTGCGCAGAAACCTGTGCCGATGGCGACAGGATAGAATCTGTTTGCGCCAGGCTGAAACGGCTAAATAGCAGTTGAGTAAAAAACAGCAGGTGAACCAGTAAAAGAGTCCGGGTCATGTTCGTTAGCAATCCGAATTTAAAAAGCAGATATAACAAAATCAACGCTGGATTGCATTGAAACTACGAATATTTGGATAATAGGAGAATGTTGCTGAAATTAAATTGGAGCCAGTAAGTTGGCTCCCCCTCCCCGACTCGAACGGGGGACCTGCGGATTAACAGTCCGTCGCTCTAACCAACTGAGCTAAGGGGGAAACGACACCTAAGTTGTTGAAGAAAAGTTGGCTCCCCCTCCCCGACTCGAACGGGGGACCTGCGGATTAACAGTCCGTCGCTCTAACCAACTGAGCTAAGGGGGAAACGACACCTAAGTTGTTGAAGAAAAGTTGGCTCCCCCTCCCCGACTCGAACGGGGGACCTGCGGATTAACAGTCCGTCGCTCTAACCAACTGAGCTAAGGGGGACCTGTTTCAACGGAGGCGAATATTAATGACGTAAGATTCTTGTGTCAACAAACTTCGTGAAAATTTTCTTTCGTTTGGACAAAAAATGTCATGTGGCGGTGTTTCAGCTTAAAAAGCAACCGAAACGCATGTTTTTTCGACTTTACTCGGGCTTATCATGGCTAATTCATTGAATATCATTAGGTTAATGCCACCTGTGGAAGAAACGAAGAAGCTTGGTGGCACTTTAGTAATTTAAATAAATAAACCTATAACTAAAAGCTATTAAAAAAGTATTGAATACTGTTCATATATACAGATTTTCATAAATATGTAACCATTGAGGTATTCTCACGAGGTTAGTCGTTACTTACAAAAATTGCTGTCGATTGACGCCCAACCCGCGCCAATACTGGCTCTTAATTAGTTATCCACCAAATCTGTGGATAACTATGTTGATAGAATTGTCGGAAGCGTGAGAGTACTGCCACCTAGTCAATATATTGTCACATAGATGTCACATTGTTACGATTAAAAAGCATTTAAAAACAGTGCTTTATATTTAATCTCTTGGGTAATAGACGAAAGCGTGTCATTTTTTTTAATTGGGGGATAGACATGGTTTTTCTTGTGTGTTAAACGCAACGGTAGTGCGCTCGGTAACGCCCTGTTAACAATAAATTCACCTGATACACAATTTTATTTGCTGTTCGAAATTTATTCGGTTTTCGTGATGGAGGACAGGATTTTGGTCGAAACACGCTCTGAGCGTCTGATGTCTCGTGTACAAGCTGTCACATTAGGATTTGAGCGAAATCTGAACAAATAAGTTTCCGTTATTAACCATTAAATTGATAAAAAGAGCGGAAATGTTGAAGGTTTATGTTCTAGCGTTTTTATTTGATAAATCCCTGTTGTTCACTGACGCGGTCGATTACACTTGGTAATAAAATTCATTGGCTTTAAAAATCGCAAAAATAATTAACCATTCCGGGCAATATGCAACGTAGTTATCTTAACTACTCTGCTGTTTGCCACATTATGCCGGGCAGGCAGCCAGTAACGTCAGTCTATTAAAGTATTAAGTGAGCAGAGTGAAGCAGGATAAATCACGAGATTTAATCAATGGTGATATTGCCGAGTCGTTAAAACGCATGACCGTTCCCATGATCATAGGCATGATCATGATGATGAGCTTTGGCCTTATCGATACCTTCTTTGTAAGCCTGCTGGGTACCGAACCCCTCGCTGCTATCAGTTTTACTTTTCCGGTGACTTTTACGCTTATCAGTTTGAATATCGGACTCGGTATCGGGACCTCAGCAGTGATAGCCCGCCTGGCCGGACAGGGCAAGCAGGATGGAGCCCGGGAGACTGGCTCAGGCGCACTGATGCTGTCTTTCATTATGGTGGGCATTCTTGCTTTGTGCGGCGGCCTGAGTATTGATTTTGTATTTCAGTTACTGGGCGCCCAGCAACACTTAATGCAGCATATCCATGATTACATGGAAATCTGGTATTTTGCTTCGGTATTTTTAGCTTTGCCCATGGTGGGGAACAGCGTGTTACGTGCCCGCGGAGACACTAAAACTCCAAGTATTATTATGGCCACGGGGGGGGGGATCAATGCGCTGCTGGATCCTCTGTTTATTTTTGGATTAGGTCCGGTGCCGGCCATGGGGATTGGTGGAGCTGCTTTAGCCACACTTATTTCCTGGATTGTTTGTTCTGTGTGGATCCTGTATTTACTGGCCAGACGTCGTAATTATATTTTACCCCGTCTGTTAACTGTAAAAGAGTTGGCTGAACGTAGTCGCTCAATCTTACATATTGCACTGCCAGCTGCCGGCGCCAATATGCTAACGCCCATTGCCGGTGCCATTCTGACCCGCGTTGTTGCAGGGTATGGCGAAGAAGCCGTCGCTGCCTGGGGAGTTGGGAGCCGACTTGAGTCATTCACTACCATTTTGGTGTTGGCGCTATCGATGTCGTTGCCACCGTTTATCAGTCAGAACATGGGCGCCAATCGCTATGAACGAGTCAAAGATGCCTATTGGCTGGTAGTAAAATTTGTGCTGGCTTGGCAATTGTTTATCAGTGTGGTGTTATGGTTGTGTTCAGGCCTGCTGGCCTCGCTGTTTGCCAAAGAACAGCAGGTGGCCGAATTGATCCAGATGTTTCTGATCATTGTACCTTTAGGGTATGGTTTACAGGGAATCGTCATCCTCACTAACTCCTCGCTAAATGCGATTCATTTGCCTATGTCGGCTCTGGTATTAAGTGTAATTCGCCTATTCGTCTTTTTTGTGCCGATCACTATTACCATGGGCATATTTTATGACTTAAAAGGTATCTTTACCGGCGCGGTAATCGCTAATTTACTGATGGCCATGGTATCGGTTTACTGGTTCCGGCGATCTTTGCGGGTAGTCTCAGCACAAATACACGAATAAAGGTTTTTAACATGGCAGATAAAGGCTTTGAGCTTGTTTCCAAATATCAGCCTGCGGGTGACCAGCCCAGGGCGATTGAAGCGCTGGTGGATGGTCTGGAGAGCGGTCTTGCTCATCAGACGCTGTTGGGGGTAACCGGTTCAGGGAAGACGTTCACCATGGCAAATATTATTAACCAGGTACAGCGACCAACGTTGCTACTGGCGCATAATAAAACCCTGGCGGCGCAGTTATACGGTGAGATGAAGGAGTTTTTCCCGCATAACGCTGTAGAATATTTTGTGTCTTATTACGACTATTATCAGCCAGAAGCCTACGTACCGAGTACCGATACCTTTATTGAGAAAGATGCCTCGATAAACGACCACATTGAACAAATGCGGTTGTCGGCCACTAAAGCCCTCATGGAACGTCGTGATGTAGTGATTGTGGCCAGTGTATCGGCCATCTATGGTTTGGGCGATCCGGAATCCTACATGAAAATGCTGCTGCATTTGCGTACTGGCGATACCATCAACCAGCGGGATATTTTACGACGTCTGGCCGAGCTGCAATATAAGCGTAATGATTTGGCTTTTGAGCGAGGTACCTTTAGGGTGCGCGGCGATGTGATTGATATCTTTCCGGCGGATTCTGAGAAGCAAGCCGTGAGGGTAGAGTTGTTTGATGAAGAAATTGACCGCATTAGTTTGTTTGATCCGCTCACCGGCTCGGTAGAGAAAAATGTGGTAAGGGCTACTGTTTTTCCGAAAACGCACTACGTTACGCCGCGGGAGAAAATTCTCAGCGCGGTGGACAGTATTAAGGAAGAGCTTGCCGACCGCAAAAAGCAGTTGCTGGAAGTCAATAAACTGTTGGAAGAGCAGCGCATTTCACAGCGTACTCAGTTCGATATCGAAATGATGCTGGAGCTGGGCTATTGTTCTGGTATTGAGAATTATTCACGCTACCTCTCTGGCCGAGCTCCAGGCGAGCCACCGCCGACATTACTGGATTACTTTCCGGCTGATGGTCTGATGTTTATCGATGAATCCCACGTCACTGTGTCGCAGATCGGGGCGATGTACAAGGGCGACCGCTCGCGCAAGGAAACACTGGTGGAATACGGGTTCCGGTTGCCGTCGGCACTGGATAACCGGCCGCTGAAGTTTGATGAATTTGAGCATATCTCACCGCAAACGATTTATGTTTCAGCCACACCCGGTAACTATGAGCTGGAGAAATCCGATGGCGACGTGGTTGAGCAGGTGGTGCGGCCTACCGGCTTACTGGATCCTGTGATCGAAGTGCGCCCGGTGGCCACTCAGGTGGATGATGTGCTGTCTGAAATTGAACTGCGGGTAGCGGTGGATGAAAGGGTACTTATCACCACGCTGACAAAACGCATGGCCGAGGATCTAAGTGAGTACCTTAACGAGCATGGCGTAAAAGTGCGTTATTTACACTCGGATATCGATACGGTGGAGCGGATTGAGATCATTCGTGATCTGCGTTTGGGTAAATTTGATGTGCTGGTGGGAATTAACCTGCTGCGGGAAGGGCTGGATATGCCTGAGGTGTCGCTGGTAGCCATTCTCGATGCCGACAAGGAAGGTTTCCTGCGCGCAGAAAAGTCCCTCATTCAAACCATGGGCCGGGCGGCGCGTCATGTTAATGGTAAAGCCATTTTGTATGCCGATACCATTACCGGTTCCATGCGCAAGGCCATAGATGAAACCGAGCGTCGCCGCGTTAAACAGATAGAGCATAACAAAGCCAACAACATTACGCCGCAGCGATTGAACAAACCTATTACCGATGTGATGGATCTGGGGGATTCTGTAGCACCGGGCTCCGGGCAGGTGAGATTGCGTAAAGTGGCAGAGTCTAAGAAGGCCGCCAAAGCTGCTTCGGCAACCGAGCTGATGGCACAGGTAAGCGAACTGGAAAAGCAGATGTTCGAATATGCCAAGGAGCTGGAGTTTGAAAAAGCGGCGTCGTTACGGGATGAAATTGAGCAACTAAGAAAACAGGTGGTTGCCCTCTCTTAATAAATGACGTACTGCCGGCATAGCCCGGCAGACCCGTATTTTCGTGCTTTGCCTGTTGAACACGAAAAATATGATTGTAAATATTGTGTACTGTGCCTATTATGGTTTGAGTATTGATAACCATACCTATTTTGGGTGCAATCATGTTAAACCGATTACAAGAATCTGATATCAAACTACTGCGGGTGTTTTATGCAGTAGCCAGTTGTAATGGCTTTACGGCAGCTGAGCCGGTATTAAGAATGCAGCGTCCCAATATCAGTGCCGCCATCAAAAAGCTTGAGGAACGACTGGATCTCGTTCTTTGTCATCGCGGTCGCGGTGGCTTTCAGATGACCAAAGAAGGCGAGGTGGTTTTTCAGGAAACCAAGCGTATCTTTAATGCCTTCGATAACTTTGTGTTTAATTTAAAATCTCTGCACGATGACTATTCTGGTCACATTACCCTGGTATTGATGGCTGGCTTGCCACTGTCTATGCATTTGGCGGTAAGCCGGGCAGTTAAAAGCACTATGAAAAAGTTTGATGATATTCACGTGAATATCCAAACCCGTCTTTATAACGAAGTAGAGCACGTTGCGTTGTCGGGAGAATGCCACCTGGTGATTTCCACTTACGACATGGTTAAACCTGAATCGGTAACTTTCCATCCTATTGGAACGTCTTGTAAAGGCCGGTTGTACTGTGCGCCTTCTCATCCTTTGGCCAAGTATCGGGATGTGGATGCCTTACCTGATAACGTTAAAATTGAAGATTATCCGGCTATTGGCATATCAGGCTTATCTTCGGCGAATTATATCGATGGCGATCGTCGCCTGGCTATTCAGACATTCTCTGATTCATTTGACGCGGCGATGTCGGCCATGATGACCGGTGAGTATGTTGCGTTATTGCCAGACTACATGGCCAAAGAGCAGGGGGTAGCGTTAGGACTGGTGCCTATTGCTAACGGTAATCTGTTTGAATTTAGCCATGAGTTGTTTGTGATGAACGGCAAGAATACCCGATTAAATCCGGTTCTGCGTCACTGTATTAAAGAACTCAGCTACTTTATTACCGAAAGCCAGAAGTAACCGGAAACAGAACGAATGAGCGCCTGTAATGAACTTCAGGCGCAGTTATTTCCTGCGAATGGTCATGGCGCCACTGGCCAAAAAAAATGTCCATCGCCCATCAGCACTGCCGTCTGAATTAAAGTCTAATTTAACTTTACCTGAGTCTGTATCGGTACGGTAGGTGCCCGCCAATTGCATAATGCCTTTGTCGATCTCATTGAGTGTCATTACTCCATTGCGGTAGTCATAGTGAATGACAAACTGTTCATTATTGGCAAAATAGGCTTTTTCAATGGGGTAACTGCCAATGTCGCTCAGGCTCAACTCAAACTGCTGTGGTGCTGCTGATAAGCGGCTTAAAGCGGCAAATAGCGGTGATTCAGGTGTGGGAGTAGCATCCGAAGGCTCACCCTGGGCGAGCAAACTGACTTTACCGGTGAGGACCACCAGATAACTGCCGTCACTCTGATAACCGATGTCGAGAACATCATAGCCGGGTTCCAGTACTGCTTCAGCCTGGCTTTCAATGTAGTCTGAACGGAGCAGGTAATCTTCAATGGTGGTGAGTGATTTGACAGTAACCCCCGCACGCTCAATGGCTTCACGTTTAGCAAACAGCACGGCCTCTTTATAATCCTGACCAGCGGTAGACTTTACGCCGTCATCGAAGCCTTTAATTTGTACTTCGATGCTTTGACCAGCCAGCACTGGCAAGGCCAGACAGAGAGTTAACCCAACATAACGCAACGGGGTTGATAACATGGTAAAACTCCTTTTGCAGGCTTACGCGGCCCTTCGATGGTTGGTTATTCGTAGTCGAGAGGATCGGTTTTACCGTTATCCCGGAACGCTTCCAGCCGCTCCTGACAGGCGCCACACTGGCCACAGGCTTTTTCCCGGCCGTTGTAACAGGTCCAGGTTTTGCCGTAATCCAGTCCCATTCTTAGGCCGTCAGTGAGAATAGCCGTTTTACTTACCCGTAGGTAGGGAGTGACTATTTCTACCGCCTCGTAATTGGCGATGGCACACACATCATTCATTTTTTCGACAAACTCAGGGCGGCAATCCGGATAAATCGCGTGATCGCCTGAATGTGCACCGTAATATACTTTGGTGGCTTCTTCACTCACAGCATAACCCACTGCCATGGAAAGCAGGATCATATTGCGATTTGGCACCACGGTGGTCTTCATGCTCGGTTCTTCGTAATGCCCTTCAGGAACGTCAATATCGCTGGTGAGCGCTGAACCGCCTATCAGATCGTTGATGGCTGAGATATCAACAATTTTGTGCGGGATAGATAGTTCGGCACACACCCGCGCGGCGTAATCGAGTTCCTTTTTATGGCGCTGGCCGTAATTGAAAGACAGTGCCATGGGCGACTTCCCATCTTCCAGCGCTCTGTTGAGCACGGTAAAAGAGTCCATGCCGCCGGAATAGATAACAATCACTTTTTCAGACATAACAGGTATAATTTAATAAATGATAACGGAATTTTATGCTATCCCTGCTAGAATCCCAACAAGAATCACGACAGGATTAAACAATTGACAGACCAACGACTCAATATCAATGAAATGTTCGAAACCATTCAGGGCGAGGGCGTTTATACCGGCGTGCCAGCGGTGTTTGTGCGCCTGCAAGGCTGCCCGGTAGGTTGCCCGTGGTGCGACACTAAGCACACCTGGGAACTGAACGAGAACATGATAGACAGCGTTGATGCCGTGATAAATAAAGCCGCTGAGTCAGAGCGCTATTTTGGTATTTCAGAACTGGGTTTGCTGGCCCTGTTTGAGCAGCAGCGTTATCAGGCTAAGCACGTTGTGCTTACTGGCGGAGAGCCCTGTATGTACGATTTAACCGAGTTAACTGGATTACTTCATGCGCATGGTTATACCACCCAAATTGAAACCAGCGGTGCATTTGAAGTGCGCTGCGCCAAAGACACCTGGGTGACCGTATCGCCTAAAATTAATATGAAAGGCGGCTACGACATCCTGACCAGCGCCCTTGAACGCGCCAATGAAATCAAACACCCCATTGCCATGCAAAAACACATTGATGAACTGGACGCGCTGCTGTCGCGCCTGGACGAGGTACCTGGCATCATTTGTTTGCAGCCTATCAGTCAGCAGCCCAGAGCTACTGAACTGGCTATCAAAACCTGTATTGAGCGTAACTGGCGTTTGTCGTTACAAACGCACAAATATGTCGGCATAGCCTGAGGCAAGGCCAATGAAGAAGCACATTAGTACTCTACAGCACGGCAGGATTTATCGGAGAACAGGACTGCTGTTAGTCTTGTTACTGTGGGCGCTTAATGCCAGTGCGGCTAACTGGTCTATTCATTACCCGCGCCCCATTAATGAAAGTGACAGTCGCCATGATTATCCGTTAACACTGCTAAAACTGGCACTCAGTAAAACCGGTGTGCGCTACACGCTCACCCCGTCTGAACGTATTTTGCTGCAGGGTAAGGCGATCCGACAGTTAAAGGAAAACCGCGAAATCAACATTGTTTGGGTTATGACGGATATGCAGCGCGAGAAAGAGTTGCTGCCGATTCGTATTCCCATTCATAAAGGGTTGATTGGCTGGCGTGTATTTTTGATAAACAAGGACTTTTCCTCTAAGTTTCAGGATATCCATGAAGTACGTGATTTAACCTCATTAACAGTGTTACAGGGTGCCGAGTGGCCGGATACGAAAATTCTCCAGTCCAACGGTTTTAACGTCCTTACCGTGTCTGACTTCCCCGAGGCATTTAACCGCCTTGAGTTGAAACAGGGTGATTTTTTTCCGCGCGCCGTTAGCGAGGTATTAGGTGAATTAAATGCCCGTTCACTGGATAACGATATTGTACTCGAGCCATCTTTAGTTGTGCATTATCCTGCGGCAATGTATTTCTTTGTGAATCGTTCCAATCCCACTATGGCGCGGTTGATTGAGACAGGGCTAAGAAGAGCAATTGAAGACGGCTCTTTCGATAATATCTTTGTCAGCCATCATCGTGAGGCGTTGCTTAAAGTCAATGTGGGTGAGCGGAAGGTCTTTCATCTGGAAAATCCGTTACTCCCTAAAGAAACGCCTTTGGATGATAAAGCCTTATGGTTTGATCCGCAGTTACATACACCCCAGAGCGCGGCTAAACAAGACTAATCTGCAGATACAAAAACAGCACCTGAAGGTGCTGTTTTTTTTGTATATGCGTAGCTTATGCTTTACCGTGAACGCCCTGCATGGAGCGGCCAGACGGGTCGGCATTGTTCTTAAAGCTCTCATCCCATTCAAGGGCTTCAACCGTACTACAGGCGATAGACTTGCCACCAGGCACACAACGAGCTGCCGTTTCTTGCGGAAAGTATCCCTCAAAAATGGTGCGGTAGTAGTAACCTTCTTTGGTATCCGGCGTGTTGATCGGGAAGCGGAACTCCGCAGAAGCCAGCTGTTGATCGCTCACTTCGTTGGCAACAAAGTCCTTGATTGAATCAATCCAGGAGTAACCTACGCCATCGCCAAACTGTTCTTTCTGACGCCATAACACTTCAGGTGGCAGAGTCTCACCGTTATCAAAGGCTTCACGTAGAATGTATTTCTCCATTTTGCCGTTGCCGCACATTTTGTCTTTTGGGTTAAGGCGCATGGCCACATCCATGAATTCTTTATCCAGGAAGGGCACACGGGCTTCAACCCCCCAGGCTGAAGTGGCTTTGTTAGCTCGTGCGCAGTCGAACATGTGCAGGCGGTCGAGTTTACGTACCGTCTCTTCGTGGAACTCTTTAGCATTCGGTGCTTTGTGGAAGTACAGATAACCACCGAAGATTTCATCAGAGCCTTCGCCCGAGAGTACCATTTTGATGCCCATGGCTTTAATCTTACGGGTCATCAGGTACATTGGCGTAGCGGCACGGATAGTAGTAGTGTCGTAGGTTTCCAGGTGATAAATCACATCACGAATGGCATCCAGACCTTCCTGAATAGTGAAGTGGATTTCGTGGTGCACCGTACCAATCATTTCTGCAACCTTTTGGGCAGCCACTAAATCGGGCGCACCTTCAAGGCCTACAGCAAATGAGTGCAAACGTGGCCACCAGGCATCGGATTTGTCTTCGTCTTCAACCCGTTTGGCAACGTATTTAGCAGCGACTGCGGAAACCAGCGATGAGTCCAGACCACCAGATAACAGCACGGCGTAAGGCACGTCTGACATCATGTGTGACTTAACCGCTTTTTCGAAGGCTACGCGCAGCTCTTCGATGTTGGACTCGTTATCTTTAACGGCGTCGTATTCCATCCAGTCGCGCTTATAATACTTCACCATTTCACCGGTTTTGCTCCACATGTAGTGGCCCGGAGGAAATTCACTTATCGTTTTACAAACCGGGGCCAGCGCTTTCATCTCGGAGGCCACGTAGAAATTACCGTGTTCGTCGTAACCGGTATACAGCGGGATAATACCAATATGGTCACGGGCAATCAGATAGGCATCTTCTTTCTCGTCATACAGAATGAACGCAAACATGCCTTGTAAATCATCAATAAACTCAACGCCGCGCTGTTGGTACAGCGGCAGAATGACCTCGCAGTCAGAGCGGGTTTTAAAGTTGTAAGGAGTGTCCAGCTCTTTAGCGAGCTGCTTGTGGTTATAGATCTCACCATTTACAGCCAGAGCCTGGTGACCATTGTCACTTATCAGTGGCTGGGCACCCGTATCAACATCGACGATTGCTAAACGCTCGTGACACAAAATGGTATTGTCATTATTCCAGATACCCGACCAGTCAGGGCCGCGGTGACGCAGCGTTTTGGTTAGTTCCAAAGCTTGGGTTCTGAGTTCAGACACATCGGTTTTGATATCTAAGATACCGAAAATACCACACATAAGAAGCGTTCTCTCTTGTCACATAGTTAAAGGATAATTTTTTCTGTCGGTGCTCGAATTGACGTACAGCGGTGGATTATTTTTTTGCAGGTTAAACCTTTTCACTCGCGAGTACTGAATGTGCCAGCATGAGCAAAAAATGCAAGTACAATCTGGTCTATTTAAACATTTAAATAAAAAAAACCGCCGAAAGCGGCGGTTTTCTGAAGGGGGCTGATTATTTGCGCTGAAACTCACTGGTTTCACGCCATTGCGGCCAACTGTCTTTGTTGGCGACTAAATAACCAACTTCCATTAAGAGCTGGGTATCCTGAGATATCCCGCTCAGATCCCAGTCATCCCGAAACTTATCACACACCTGGTGATAACAGCCGGTAACAATTACGCTGGTGCGTTTGCGGTATTTCGCAGTTTCTTCGTCATATGGTTCGCTGCCACCTTTGGCATAGAGCGCTGGCACGCCCACTTTTGCAAAGCTGAAATGATCGGAGCGATAGTAGTAGCCCGCCTCAGGGCGATCTTCCTGAGTGACGGTACGTCCCTGACGATTCGCTGCAGTAGTCAGCTCCTCCTCAAGATCAGATTTACCCATGCCGATTACCGCGATGTCTTTGGTTTTACCCAGCACATTCATGGCATCCATGTTGATATTGGCTACGGTTTTATCAAGCGGGATAATCGGGTTGTCGGCGTAGTACTTCGACCCTAGCAAGCCCTGTTCCTCGGCGGTGACAATTAAAAATGACACAGAGCGTTTCGGCGCCGGAGTCAGTTTGCTGAAGGCTTCAGCCATAACCAATGCGGCGGCGGTACCGGTAGCATTATCATGTGCGCCGTTATAGATCTGGTCGCCCTCGAGACTTTCATCCTTGCCCAGATGATCCCAGTGCGACGTATAAATCACGTGCTCATCTGGTTTTTCGTTTCCCGGAAGAGTTGCCAGCACATTGTAACTGGTTGAGGCCTTATAAGTGTTTTTAACTGTTACCGACATGCTTTGGTCAAGTGGCACGGAATAAGGGCCTTGCATGGCTTTGGCTTTTTCTTCCTCAAAAGTCAGTCCGGCATCCGCGAATACGCGGCTGGCCGCCTCCAGCGTTAACCAGCCTTCTACCGCCACGCGGCTGGCGCCTTTGTCCGCGCTAACCAGACCATACTGCGGACCACTCCAGCTATTGGCTACAACCGACCAGCCATAAGAAGCCGGGGCCGTTTCGTGAACAATGATGGCACCCGCGGCGCCCTGACGGCTGGCTTCTTCGTACTTATAGCTCCAGCGGCCGTAATAGGTCATGGTAGTGCCCTGAAACTTACCGCCCTCCGGGTTTTCAAATCCTGGGTCGTTAACCAGAATCACTACGGTTTTTCCGGCTACATCCAGGCCTTCGTAATCATTCCAGTCGTATTCGGGGGCATTAATGCCGTAACCGACAAAAACAAGCTCTGAATCGGTGAGTGTTACCACATCCTGCTCGCGCTTGGAGCCGGCAACCATATCAGTTTTGTAGTCAAAGGTGTGATCGCCAATGGTCATGGTCATGTCTGGATCAGCGGTAATTTCCATCAGCTCCACCGCTTGCAGGTAACTGTCTCCGTTACCAGGTTCTAAACCAAGGCGTTTAAATTCTGAAACCAGAAAGTCGAGGGTTTTCTTTTCGCCTGCTGTCGTTGGCAGACGCCCCTCAAATTCATCAGACGCCAGGGTTTTTAGCGGCGGCGCTATTTTGTCGGCCGTAATGCTGTTATATACCGCATCAAAGTTATTTTGTTCTGTCGGGGTTGTGGCCGCCGGTTCCTGTGAGCAGGCAGATAACCATGCCACTGAGGAAACAACTAACGGCAACAGGAGGATTTTTTTCATTTATTTTTCTCTGATTGCTTTACATTAGCTTTCCAGTATAGAGAATTCAGTACAAAATTGAACTGCTAAGATATCGTCGTTTTCTCATGCCTTCACAAACCGATTCAGCCAGGCTGTCCACTTTGCCATTGGACACTTTATTTTCCACATTCAGGATGGAAGGGCGCAATCCGTTAAGAGCGTCACAATTTAGTGACTATGCCAGAGTGATGAACGAAGGCTGGACTGGTCCGGACTTTGTTGATGATGAGCAGGTCGATTTAGCAAATCGCTATTATGAAGTGTTTATCGCAGAGGAAAATCAGGTGCCAACACGCACCAACTGGCATGACACCTTTAATGCAATGATGTGGATAGTCTTTCCGCGCAGTAAAAAACTGATTAATGCATTGCACTGTGAGGAAATTGCGCAGTTTGGTGTGCACCCCAGAACCCCTAAACGTAATCGCATTACGCATTTTGATGAATGCGGACTGGTGATTGCGGTGCCACAAGACAAACTCGAAAAAGGTAATCAACTGTTGGAAAGGTTGGCAAACCATCAGTGGCAGGAATGCCTGATTGATAAACAGCATGAATGGGGCAACACGTTGTTTCCAATGATTATTGGTCATGCCCTTTACGAAATGTTGCTGGAACCGTTTATTGGCTTGACGGCTAAATGGCTTGCGGTGATTGTGCCCGCCGGGTTTGAGCAACAGGATGAGAAAACCCGCTATCAGATGGTAGATAATGCATTGGCTGAGCGGCTATCCGACCTTGACGGGTTGGCGGCAAAAAACACCTTAAAACCTATCCCTTTATTGGGGATACCAGGCTGGTATCCGGACCAGACCGAGGCATTTTATGCAGATGCCGGATATTTTCGGCCACTGGCGCCTAACGCGCCAGCTACTGTTCAATTGCCGCTTCGCCGCATTTAGAAAAGCTTTATCAACGCCCAGACGCCCATGATAATCACAAAAGGCGCGGCTGCGATAATAGCCGACTTTTTAGTATCGAAACTGGTCCACTGGGTAATACCAACCGTTATCAGATAAACCGACCACAGCGTTTCCAGTCGCAATGCCTGAGCGAAACCGAACCAGTCTGACTCCATACTCACGTTAAAAATATAGGCTACCGACAAAGGACTGACGATTGTAGGTAACACCTGATGATTATCTTCAATCGCGATTAAGGCAATAGCCAGTAAAGCGCCTACGACAACAGGCATGCCCGCCCACCAGGTAAAGCCATACCAGTCGGTGTAGCCGTTAAGGTTTTCTTCATCAGACTTAGTCGTCAGATTCAGATACAGCGCCAGAATAGCATTTACCACAATAGGGCCTAATATTCCGCCAATCATCATAAATACCATTACCTGGGGCTGGGCCATGTTACCGCGGATGTTATCTTGTTCTGCCGGGCTCAACTCGCCATACTGAGTGTCTATCAGCATGTTTTTATACCATTCGAAGTCAACAAAGTTGATATACAGGTAAGCGGGTAAAACACTCATCAGAATAACAACGAAAAACGGTATCCAGGACCAGTTGTTTTTTTCGTCGATGGCTCTGAATACGCCATTGGGCTTAAAAAAGATGTTATTGCATGCCTGGAACGGATTGGTTACTTCCGACATCCCTGACTCCTTATATTTTGTAACATTTCTGCAGATTATTATTTTTAATCATGCCAGTATACTCGTATTTAGCATCGGTTTGCGTGAAAAAATGTAACGAAGTTTCACAAGCCAAACGGACCAATAACAATAACTTAGGGAAGGATAATGATAGAAATCTCAAATCTGGCAAAAAAATTCGCCGTTGAGAATCCTAAAAAACTCAGCGATCAGGAAAAAAAGGATCCCCGTTTAAAAGGGAAGTTTTTCCATTCAGTACAGGACGTGTCTTTTTACTGTGAATCCGGCGAAGTGCTAGGGTTGTTAGGCCCGAATGGCGCCGGTAAAACCACCACGCTGCGAATGTTATCCACTGCACTCACCCCTGACAGCGGCGAAATCATTATTAATGGCACCAATGTGGTGACCAAGCCGGTGGTGGCCCGCCAAATGATAGGCTTTTTGTCTGGTTCAACCGGGTTATACGGGCGTTTGACCGGCCGTGAAAACATTGCTTATTTTGGTCAGCTGCATGGTATGAGCGAAGAGCAGATAGATGCAAAAATCAGCGAGCTGGCTGATATTCTGGATATGCATACCTTTTTAGACCGTCGCAGTGAGAATTTCTCGACCGGGATGAAACAAAAAACCGCCATTGCCCGCGCCGTGGTGCACGACCCGAAAGTGGTTATTCTGGATGAGCCTACAACCGGCCTGGATATTATGGCGGCACAAACAGTGCTGGATTTTATCCGTCGTTTAAAAGATCAGGGCGTGCCGGTGATTTTTTCCACTCATCACCTCGATGAGGTGGCGGAATTGTGTGACCGGGTAACCGTGATCCATCATGGTAAGACGCACTTCTCTGACTCCTTTGATGCGTTTAAAGCGCAGGCGGAAGGGTCACTTCACAAATCGTTTATGCATGTCATTAATCAGGGAGCGTAGTTATGTGGAAAGTCATGCTGAAAGAAATAAAAGAACTGCTGCGCGATAGAAAAACGTTGTTTTTCATGGTGGCTTTGCCAATCCTGGTGTTTCCACTACTGATTGGTGTGGTGATGTTTTTTGCCGGCAAGGCGGTTGATAAAGCTGAAAATAAAGTCCTCGATTATGCCGTAGTCGGGGCGCAATATGCGCCGGCTCTGGTTGAAGACTTAGCTGCATCTGATTTATTTAATCAGGTTATGATTGAGGAAGGTCAGGATATAGCGGCTTTTGTAAAATCTGAAAAGGCCGATTTTGTGCTGGTTATTCCGGATAACTTTAGTGAGGATGCATTGCAAAGTGGTCAGATTGAACTAAGCCTCTACTTAAATGATGCAGGCCTTAACATGGTTCGTCGTCGACTGGATAAAATCGTTGATGTGTATGCCGAGCGCAGCCAGCAGAAAGCTTTCGCCTCGCTTGAGCTGGATGAATCACAACAACAGGCACTGATTGAGCCTATCGTGATTAAGAAAGTCGATGTGGCTGACAAACGGGAAAACTGGGGCGAAAAGATCGGCGGCATGATACCGTACTTTATCTTTATGCTGTGTTTACAAGGCGCCATGATCCCGGCAACTGATTTAGGTGCGGGTGAGAAAGAGCGCGGCACACTGGAAACTCTGCTAATTTCACCTATTGAACGGCACAAACTGGTGTTAGGTAAATTCATTACCATTGCGCTGGCAGGGGCTACCTCGGCGTTAATTACGGTATCGAGTATGGCCGTATGGGGGCTGGTCATCAGTCAGGGCATGGCGATTAAGATGGTTAGCGAGTTTATGAGTGCTATCAACGCTATCGACTTTGTGCTGATGTTCTTAATGCTGGTACCTGTGGTAGCGATTTTCTCAGCAGTCCTGTTGAGTCTGTCGATTTACGCCCGCAGCTTTAAAGAAGCACAGGGTTATATGACGCCTCTGGTATTTGCCGTTATCGTGCCGGTTATGCTGGCAATGCTACCCGGCGTCGAACTCAAAGGGGGCTGGGCATGGGTACCATTAACCAATGTAGCACTGGCCATTAAAGAGCTCATCAAAGGCACTATGGATTACTTCCAGCTGTTTGCCATCTTCTCTTCCACCGCAGTTATTGCCGGTGCACTGCTTTACTTCTGCGTGTTCTGGTTCAACAAAGAAAAAGTGTTGTTCCGATAACAACTGGTAAAAAGATGCCCAGGCATCTTTTTACCCCGTAAGCGCCTGAGTGGCGCTATCCGGGGGCTTCTCTACAGGCTTACCCAACCAATAATTTTGATTGGTAGATGAACAAACGCTTACCAATAAATTGCGCCCTTAACCGGGCGCAATTTATTTTAGATATGTTCCTTTTGCTTTACTCAGAAATAAACCCAGTTGAGCAAAGTAATTACGATAGATGAGTACACTATAGAAATGGGTAAACCAAAGCGAATAAAGTGGCTGAATTTGTAATTGGCCGCGTTAAACACCAGCAGGTTCGTCTGATAGCCATAGGGCGATATAAAGCTGGCACTGGCCGCAAAGGCAACCGCCAGAGCAAATGGCAGTAACGGCGCTCCAATGATTTCCACCAGGCCATAAGCAAAGGGGAACATTAATGCAGCGGCTGCGTTATTGGTCACAAACTCGGTGAGTAGCAGGGTAAGTACATATACCACAATGAGTGCCATAAGCCAGTTGGTATCGGCCAGATAAGGCAGTAGTAGTTCGGTGCTTAAATCGATGACGCCAGACTGTTCCAGCCCCGTAGCCAACGATAATGCCCCCACTATTACTACAATCAGGTTTAATGGCAGGTTACGTTTTATTTCCCCGTTTGTAGTGACTTTTGCGCCCAGCAGAACAGCGGCAAAAAACAGCAAACCTATGCCGAGAGGCACCATATCAGTGGCTGCCAGAAATACAGTAAGTAAAAAGCCACCCACAGTGATCCACTCCTGAGGTGTGGAGAGCGGCCTGGCTATACGCTGCTCGGAAAGAATAAAGAAGTTTTTCGAGATATTGTGCCGACTGTGGAAGTCCGGCCCTGCGGCAAGTAATAAAAAGTCACCAGCCTGCAGCTTAATTTCGCCCAGTTTGCCGGATAGCTGCTCACCGTCACGGCGAATCGCTACCACGGCGGCATCAAATAGCGCTCTAAAGCCCAGTGCTTTGATGGTTTGGCCAATAATTTGTGCACGATTAGAAACGATAACCTCGGTGAGATTCTCGCGTAAAAGACCGTCGGTTTCGGCGAAGGTTTTAAGCCCCTTTATGTGGCTTAAGGTATCGAGATTCTTTACGTTACCCGAGAAGATGAGTTTGTCATCTGCCTGAATGATTAAATCGGGGCTTACCGGCGTGATTAGTTTACCCTGGCGAACCACTTCTACCAAAAACAATTCCGGCAGGTTGCGCAAATGATTTTGTTCTACGGTTTTGCCAACCAATTCGGAGTCGTCACTGACTTCTGCTTCAACGATGTACTCACGGTAATCGCGCTGTTTGCTGGCGATATCCGGTAGCAGTGGCGAAAGCATAAACATCAACAGCCCGCAACTTAATCCCGCAACTAAGCCGAACAGGGTAAAGTCTAAAAAGCCGAAACCTGGATGGCCATGTTCCTGTAAAAAGCTGTCGACGATCAGGTTGGTTGATGTACCGATGAGGGTAACCGTTCCGCCCAAAATGGCCGCATAGGACAGGGGGATCAGTAATCGGGAGGCAGGGTGGTACTGGTTCTGCTTAACCGGCCCAATCAGGCTCGCCACAATCGCGGTGTTATTCAACAACGCCGATGAGAAAAACGTCAGTCCAAACAGCCGCCAGTAAGATTTGGTAAAACTGGCCGTTACCAGTTTTCGACCAAGACGCTTGATAAACGCCGTTTTATCGATGGCACTGCTAACCAGTAGCAACAAAATAAGAGTAATTAAGCCCTTATTGGTTAAGTTATCGAGAATTTGATCAAAGGTAATCTGTTGGGTAGTCAGCAAACCCAGCACCGTTAATGCAAATACAGTAGAAGGGCGCTGATTTGTAAAAATCAGCGCCCCGATGGTACCAAAGAAAAACATTAGTACCAGTAGCTGGTTAAGTTCCATCTTGCGAGAACCTGCTCCTACAGCTTGCTAATATCGAGAGCATTCCAGTGCGGGAAGTGCTTACGAACCAACTCGTTAAATTCCAGCTCAAACGCTGAGAATTCCTGAGTTTTATGCTGCTGGTCCTTGGCGATTTCATCAATGATCATACCCGCACCTACGGTACCGTTTGTCAGGCGATCAATCACAATAAACGCGCCGGTAGCACGGTTTTTCTGGTAATTATCACAAGGCACTGGCTGAGTAAATTTCAGGTCAACTACCGCAATTTCGTTCAGATTCATGTGCACGCCCTGAGTTTCTTCAAGGGTGTTTACATCGATCAGATGATCAATTTCAGCAACAGAGCCTGACGTCATCTGGCTGGCAAATTTAAACAGATACTGTTTGTTAGGCATCATTGGCTCATCGGCCATCCATACCAGGTGCGACTTGTACTGAGTACTTAACAGCGGCAGATTGTCTGATTTAACAATCATGTCGCCACGGGAGATATCAATCTCATCTTCCAGCGTTAAGGTAACTGCCAGTGGTGGGTATGCAACATCTAAATCGCCATCGAAAGTCACGATAGACTTTACTTTTGACTTCTTGCCAGAAGGTAATGCGGTAATTTCATCACCAGGTTTAACCGATCCGGATACCACGGTACCGGCAAAGCCACGGAAGTCGAGGTTCGGGCGGTTTACGTATTGCACCGGGAAGCGGAAGTCATCGGTGTTTGCATCTTTCTGGATTTCGATATTTTCCAGCATCGTCATTAGCGTTTCACCGTCATACCAAGGCGTGTGCTCGCTGACGTTTACCACGTTATCACCTTCCAGCGCCGAAATTGGTACAAACTGGATGTCTGTGATGTTCAGTTGCTTGGAAAACTCCAGGAAGTCAGCCTGAATATCTTTATAAACCTGCTCAGAATAATCCATCAGGTCCATTTTGTTTACCGCAACGATAACGTGCTTGATACCTAACAGCGAAGCCAGGAATGAGTGACGACGAGTCTGGGTTTTTACCCCGGCACGGGCATCAACCATCAGGATTGCCAGGTCACAGGTAGAGGCACCAGTTACCATGTTACGGGTGTACTGCTCGTGTCCCGGAGTATCCGCGATAATAAATTTACGTTTGTCGGTTGAGAAGTAGCGATAAGCTACGTCAATGGTAATGCCTTGCTCACGTTCAGACTGCAGGCCATCTACCAGCAGGGCCAGGTCGACTTTATCGCCGGTAGTACCCACCTTTTTACTGTCCTGAGTGATAGCCGCTAACTGATCTTCAAAAATCATTTTTGAGTCGTGTAACAGGCGACCAATCAGAGTACTTTTACCATCATCTACGCTACCGCAAGTTAAGAAGCGGAGCAGATCTTTTTGTTCGTGTTGTTCTAGGTAAGACAGAATGTCTTCTTTTAATAATGCGTTTTCGTTATTCATGCTTATGCACTCACGAGAAAATAAGGGTTCAACACAGACTCTTTCTGGTTATAAGTAAGAGCCTCGGCGTCAGAGTTCAGCGGGTCAGCTGCGTCCAGTACGGTAACATCGGCTCCGGCAGCTATTGCTACCGCGTGCGCCGCGCCGGTATCCCACTCAGACGTTGGGCCTAAGCGTGGGTAAAGGTGAGCTTCACCTTCAGCAACCAGACATAATTTTAATGAGCTTCCCATGGCAACCAGTTCGGTTTCGCCTTCAAGCTGCGCCAGTAGATTTTGAATTTCAGGGCTTTGGTGTGAACGACTGCCCACTACTTTCCAAAGCTCGCCGGGTTGATGTGGCTTAGCGCTGATTGGGTTTACGCCTTCAGCGGTTTCTGTCCAGGCACCCTGGCCGACTACACCAACGTAAGACTTGCTCAGCGCTGGTGCGTATACCACACCCATAATTGGCTTGCCGCCGTCGATCAAGGCGATATTTACCGTAAATTCACCGTTTTTCTTGATGAACTCTTTGGTGCCATCGAGTGGGTCAACCAACCAGTATTTATCCCAGGTTTTACGCTCCTCCCAGCTGATATCGGCTGATTCTTCAGACAGGATAGGCAGCTCTGAGATGGCTTCAAGACCGGCCACAATACATTTGTGGGCGGCTAAATCCGCTTCGGTTAACGGGCTGGTGTCTTGTTTTTCGTAGATGGCGAAGTCACGGTCGTAAATGTCCATGATCTTGTCGCCAGCTTCTTTTGCGATGGCCAGCACCTGAAGTGCCAGTGGATCCGTAATCGCCATTATAATAATCCTTTTTCTTCAAGCAGGTTGAACAGTCGCTCTGCGGTTTGTTCCGCCGGTTCATCCTGATACTGCAAATGGACTTCCGGAGACTGCGGCGCTTCATAGGTAGAGTCGATACCAGTGAAATGCTTAATCTCACCACTGCGGGCCTTTTTATACAGGCCTTTGGGGTCGCGCTGTTCGCACACTTCCAGTGGGGTATCAACGAACACTTCAATAAATTCGCCGTCGGCTAACAGATTGCGACAAAAGTCGCGGTCGGCCTGGAATGGTGAAATAAACGCAGTTAATACCACCATGCCAGAGTCAACAAATAATTTAGCCACTTCGCTGATACGACGGATATTTTCTACCCGGTCTTTATCACTAAAGCCCAGATCGCCGCACAAGCCGTGGCGTACATTGTCGCCATCGAGCAGGTAAGTGTGTTTACCTTGTTCGTGCAACTTCTTCTCCAGCAGGTTGGCCAGGGTAGATTTACCTGAGCCACTTAAACCGGTTAACCACAATACGCGCGGCTTTTGGCCAAGGCTTTCGCCGCGAGTATCTTTATTGATCTCGTGTTGATGCCAGACGATATTGGTAGCCATTAGAAGTAACCTTCCATTTTCTTCTTCTCCATGGAGCCTGCGCTGTCATGGTCGATAACCCGGCCCTGACGCTCTGACGTTTTGGTCAGCAGCATTTCCTGAATGACTTCAGGCAGGGTTGCAGCAGTTGATTCCACCGCACCGGTAAGCGGGTAACAACCCAGGGTACGGAAGCGCACTGATTTCATTTCTGGTACTTCGCCTTCTTCCAGTGGCATACGGTCGTCATCAACCATGATCAGCACACCATCCCGTTTAACAACCGGACGAGGCTTCGCCAGATAAAGCTGTGGAATATCGATGTTTTCTTTGTAGATGTATTGCCAGATATCCAGCTCAGTCCAGTTCGACATCGGGAATACACGAATGCTTTCGCCACGATTTACCTGCGAGTTATAAATGTTCCATAACTCAGGACGCTGATTCTTTGGGTCCCAGCGGTGGTTGCTGTCACGGAATGAATAAACACGCTCTTTGGCGCGAGATTTCTCTTCGTCACGACGTGCTCCACCAAATGCTGCATCGAACTTATATTTGTTCAGGGCTTGCTTTAAGGCGGCTGTTTTCATTACGTCTGTGTGCTTGGCACTACCGTGAGTGAATGGGCCCATGCCCATGTCAACGCCTTCCTGATTGATGTGTACCAACAGGTCAAAGCCGTACTTTTTGGCCTGTTGGTCACGGAACTCTATCATTTCTTTAAACTTCCACGTGGTATCAACGTGAAGTAACGGGAAAGGAATCTTGCCAGGAGCAAAGGCCTTACGCGCCAAATGAAGTAAAACCGAAGAGTCCTTGCCTACGGAATAAAGCATCACCGGATTTTCAAATTCTGCGGCGACTTCACGAAAGATATGGATACTCTCGGCTTCGAGTTGTTTCAAGTGGGTGGTTGACGGGATACTATCAGTCATTTATCGAGTCCGAAGTTGTTGAGGTTTATATACGAAATGATTATATGCATAGAACCCTAACATATTTAGAAACAAAAGTGCTATGTTATTTTGCTATTTGAAATTACGTTTTTATTCCACTGTAATTCAGTCGTCATAAAGACTGGCAAATTAACGGTTAATCGGAATAAGTAGGTGCATAAAGGAACACACGAAGAGCCCTTGATTTCTATGGATTAGCGAGGGAATGGAAGGGTAAAACAAGCAGTAATCAGACCAACAGACCATTAGGTTATGCAGCAATGCAGGGTGATAACAAACCCTGCATTGCTGCTCCGATGTGTTAATTAAATCACATTTTGCTGGTGGTGTAGCGCCTCTTCAAACTTTTCAAAGGTCTCTTTAACGCTTTCCCGTGGTTGGGTGAGTTTAGACACCACCACAATAGCAATGCTCGATAAAATAAAGCCCGGCACGATTTCATACATCCAGGCACTCAATGACTGACCACCAATGGTAATCGGCAGGTAAATCCATAACAGCACCGTTAATGCGCCGGTGATCATGCCGGCAAAGGCAGCTGCCCGGGTCATATGACGATCAAACAAGCTGAATATTACCAGTGGACCGAATGCCGCTCCAAAACCTGCCCAGGCATTACTGACCAGCGACAAAATAGTGCTGTCACGGTCATAAGCCAGCGCAATCGCCACTGCCGCTACCACGATGACGGATATTCGCCCGGCGATCACCAGTTCTTTCTCCGATGCATCCTTACGCAGGAATACCTGATAAAAATCGCTGGTTAGCGAGCTGGAAGTCACCAGTAACTGAGAGGAAATGGTACTCATAATAGCCGCCAGAATGGCTGCCAGTAAAAAGCCGCCGATCAACGGGTGGAACAGTAGTTGTGACAGATAAATAAAAATGGTTTCAGGGTCGATATTCACGCCATCCTGCTGACTTACATAAGCCATACCATACAAGCCGGTAAACAAAGCTCCGATGATAGACATGATCATCCAGCTCATGCCGATACGGCGAGCAACCGGTACATCTTTTACCGAACGTATGGCCATAAAGCGCACGATGATATGGGGTTGACCAAAGTAGCCTAAGCCCCAGGCCAGCAGAGAAATAATCCCGATAGCAGATAGCGCTGTGTTAGTCGATGCGTCGGTAAACAGTGCAAACAGGTTGGGGTTAATATCGGTGATAATGGTATTGGCATCAGATAAACCGCCAAGGTTCATGATCACCACAATAGGTACCAGAATCAGCGACAGGAACATAATGCAGCCTTGCACAAAGTCGGTCATGCTCACTGCCATAAAGCCACCAATTAAGGTATAAGCGACTACTACACCAGCGGTTACGTAAAGGCCTAATTCGTAACTCAGGTTAAAGGATGACTCAAATAACTTGCCGCCGGCTACCACACCAGAAGAGGTGTAAAGGGTAAAAAAGATAACAATCACCACTGAAGCAATCACACGCAGCATGCGCGAGTTATCAGCAAAGCGGTTTTCAAAATAGTCGGGCAGGGTGATAGCGTTATTGGCAATCTCGGTGTAAACACGTAAGCGTGGCGCCACCAGAATATAATTGGCAAACGCACCGATGGTGAGACCCACCGCTATCCACATGGCCGATATACCTGCTACATACATGGCTCCGGGTAAGCCCATTAGCATCCAGCCGCTCATGTCCGAAGCACCGGCCGATAGTGCCGTGACGGCAGGGCCAAGTTTACGCCCGCCCAGCATGTAGCCCTCTACACTGGTATCAGACTCTTTAAAGCTATACCAGCCAATGCCCAGCATAACCAAAAAATACAGCCCCAAAGAAATCATTGTGCCAACTGCCATCAGCGCTCCCTTTTCATTATTGTTTGATTTAAGTGTGCTTTTTACGGGGAAGCGCTGCCTAAGCCGTTTTGCCCCTAAAGCATCTCGTGTCGGCACACTATAACAGGATGGCAGCCAATAGGTAAGGCGAGGAGATGAATGCCCTTAAGTGAACCAGAAGAGTTAATGGGGGATCGTATTAAACGATAACTCGTTTTACATTTATAGGTTCAATAAGGTTGCAGTGGCTACAGGACTTATATTTGATAAAACCCTGGCTCAAAAAACAGGATATTCAGTTAACCGAATATCCTGTTGTAGGCTTATAGAGGTTGTCTCTCAAACCATTTAAGAGTGAGGTAAACGGCGGCAGTAATCGCGCCCGCACTAAAATTCTTCGCTAACATCACTATCTGTCCCTCGGCACCGATTACCTGCTCCACCGTAATGATCATCGCTACCCCTAACAGTAAGCTGATAAAAACGAATAGTATTTCTTTGCTGAGTTGCATATCAGACTCCAGATAATCCGGGCAGTTTAATCTGTCCATACTACGTCAAGCAGATAAGCGACAGCGCCACCAACAGCGCCAACAGCCGCTCCGGCCACTCCTGCTACACTGCCCGCTACAGCACCGCCGGATGCTGCAGCTGCCAGTCCGCCAACTTCAAAGTCGCCCCAGCAGTGTTCTTCGCAGCCGCCAGATACCATAGTGATTTCATTCATTGTTAAAGTTTGCATAGTAAGTTCTATCCTTGTGGTTACGCACTGGATATTCAGTGCCATTCAACTATGCCTTAATCAATTATTGCTTAAACTGAACGTCAGCACGGTTTTGTGATTCACAGGCATTGGTGGGTGGCGAGAATAGGCCAACCGGGCAATACCCGCCCGGCGTTTTAGATTATAAGTAGTTGTTTACGCTGAGAATTTTAAATATTGCTTAAGTTCTGATTTAAATGCCGGAATATTGGCGTCTTTATCACCTACAACCAGGATGTTGGTTTTATGTAAGGCGTAACTGCTGCCCTGATAAACTTCGTCGGCAAAGTCGTTGCTCATAGGCTTATCATGATCCGGGACCAGGAAAACCGACATGCGTCCTTCAGGGGTTTCTATAATCAGGTGCAAACTACGGATCGCATCGAGTATGCAGTAGTTCGCCGAAGCGATATGGCCAATGGATGTATCAAGCTGGGCACCAAACTGAGCCAGTTTTGCATTGACCAGCTGTGGGGTCACCTCAGTATGCGCGTGGGGTTGTTCAGTCTCTGCATAGTACATATGCGCCAGCGCGGCCTGATCCAGCTGTACGTGTTGTTGTTGCCATGCGGTGAGGGCAATACCAAAGGTAAAAGCAACACTGGCTGCAAGGCCGATATACCAGCGGTTGCGGCGTTTTTGCTGGTTAAACTCCCGCATCGTTTGCTTAAGGATCAGTCGGTTAGCCAAGTCGTCAGGCACGGGCACGCTAGCTGCAGTCTTCAGCTTCTCATCGAGTTGCTTAATGTCCTGCCAAAATGCATCGTTGTCTGGATTTTGCGCAGCAGCTTCGAGTAAATCTTTCTCGTTATCCGCGGGATTGGTATAGACCCGGCGGCGAAATTCTAATTCATCCACTATGAAAACCTCTTTGTTGCGACGATGATGTCAGTGCATCCTTTAATTGCGCTCTCGCTCTGAACAGCCTTGTCATAACGGTATTTTTATTCAGTTCCAGTTGCTGGGCGATTTCATCGCCACTAAAGCCAAAGATAATTTGCAACATTAATGGCTCGCGATAATCCGGAGCCAGTTTACCGATTGCCCGTCGGACCTGACGGACTTCTGCGTCACTGTCCTGATCCTCATTGCCGGCAACCGACACTTCGTCGAAGTCGACTAAATCGAATTGCTTGCGTTCGAAGCGCCGGGCGTTTTCCCGTCTCAGAATGGTGATAAGCCAGGACTTTGCGGCCTTTTCATCCTGTAAACTGTCCAATGCCCGCCAGGCGCGCAGGAAAGTCTCCTGCACAATATCTTCGGCAGTACTCTTATCGTTTGTGAGCCAGTACGCATAGCGATAAATATCACCGTGAAGAGCACGTACCAAAGCTTCGTAGCGGAGCGTTTTTTCTTTCATGATTAACCAGACCTGACATTAATTAAATTAATTTCACAAAAGAATAAAATTTTTCAAAAAAAATAAAGGAGCTAAAACGCTCCTTTATTTATCCATTTATCCAAAGTCAGTTAATCAGAGACCACATAAACATTAACTGGCAGGGTAGAGAGGAGATAATCCCGTCCCGGCAGCGTCTTGCTGGCCAGGCAGGTTCTTCAGCTTATTTAGCAGGGCTGATGGTTCCCAATTGCCTGGCTGCGTGGCATAGCCCGCAGCCATCATAGCGTCAACCTCTGGCTTAATCTGTTGCTCTATTTGCCAGCGTTTGGCGGCAGAGAACTGACTAAGCCACTGGTTAAGCGCTGGTTGGATTTTCCGGATATCGCCCTGACGAACAATTTGCTGTAGCTGATTGGCTGACGTTGTGGGTTGGGCCGTCTCTGTTTGCACAGGGGAAAAGTTGCGCGGGCCACGTTTTTTAAGCTGAACATAGGTAAACAACCAGCCAATCAGTGTAAGCAGCCACAGCGCTAACATGATGGTGTGCAGATTATCCCATTCGTTTTGTGCTGTCTCAGCCGTTGTTGGCTGAGCTGGCGCTTGCTCTGTTTCTGTTGCCGGTTGAGGCGCTGCCGGTTGCATTGGTGGCGGAGTAGCTGCTGGCGTTGATTGTCCGGAAGCGGCTATCACGTTTACCGTGCGACTGGGCAGTTTTGCGTATTCGGTTTTGCCGGTAGACACATTAAACCAGGGCACTCTGACTTCCGGAATAATATAGCTGCCTGCTTTGGTGGGGATCATGGCAACCGATTCAGTGCGTTGCACAATCAGGCGGTTGTCTTTTTCTGCCGATGCGCTGTTGGCCTGGTCCGGGTACAGCTTAAAATCCGGCGGATAGATTTGTTCAATCTCCGGCAGTTGCTCCTCTACCACGCCTACCGCGGTAAGCGTAAGAGTGCGGGTTACCGGTTCACCCACCGTAAAAGTATCGCTTTGCCATTCTTCGTCCAGTTGCACAAAGTCGCTTGGTAACCAATGGTAATCCACTTCAGCGGGAATGGGTTTTACCTCTACCTGTACATCTGGTCCTACCCGATTGATGGTTTGCGTACGGTTAAAAAAGCCAAAACGCTGGTTGGTGTTAGGAGCAATCACCTCTCCAGAGAACACCGGGCCACGAATGGTAAAGGTGCCTGATTGCTGGGGTAACACAGCAAAGTTACGCTCCACTACCTGGTAGCGACGACCGTTTACCAGCTCAGTGTATTGTTTGTCATCACCGAGTTGTTGGATTTGCGCATTTTCCAGCTCCGGTGCCTGCAGGCTGCCGCGCTCAATTTGCGAAGACAGATATAGTTTTACGGTATAACGCAATTGCTGCTGTAAATACACCGAATCGTTGTTTACTTCGGTACTCACGTAATAATCCCGTGCAGGGGCGTTATCCCCTTGCTGAACCGGGATAACCCTTACCTCCACCGGTGAACTTTTTTGCCCTTCAATGGTAAATGCAGGGATGGTAAATGTTCCGACCTTGCGCGGAAACAAAGTGGTACTCCAGGTGGTAGTCCGACGGGTATCGAAGTTGATAATTGAGGTTTGCGAGCTGACAGAAGTGCGCCCCACAACAAAGTCACTGAGCAATACCGAGCTGTCGAAAGCTTCTCTTTCGGCATCGCCTTCAGCGGTAACGGTTAGGGTGATGGCTTCATCGAGCATCACCGGGTTTTTATCCACCGTTGCAGTCACGCTGGTGACATCAGCATGAACTGCAAAAGTCAGTAACAATAACCCTATAAACCAATGACGTTGTTTAAGCATTACCAATCACTCCGGTTTGAATCTGGTGGGCGGCGATACTGCCGTTTCTGGGCTTCCAGCTGCATTTTGCGTTTAAGTAAGAAAGCAGGATCATCAGGGACCCGACGCAACAAGTTGTTCAGCCGCTGCTGGGTTTCCTTATCCCGTTCGCTTTGTTCCTGCTGACCTTGGTGGGCCTGAGACTGTTGTTCGTTTTGCTCACCTTGCTGCTGTTGTTGTTCTTCGGACTGTGCATCCTGGTCGTCCTGTTGCTCGCCTTCCTGTTGCTCCTGCTCAGACTGTTGATCGGCATTTTGCTGATCTTGTTGCGAATTTTGCTGTGAATCCTGCTGATTCTGACCATTTTGCTGCTCAGCGTTTTGTTGATCCTGTCCGGATTCACCCTCCTGCTGGTCAGACTGCTGCTGGTCTTGCTGCGACTGATCCTGTTGATTCTGGTCCTGTTGGTTTTGTTGATTCTGCTGTTGTTGGTCCTGTTGTTCCTTGAGCTTTTCGATCAACGCTTTGTTGTCTTTGGCATCAGGGAATGTCGGGCGTTTTTCCAGCGCTTTATTATAAGCGGCTATTGCAGCATCTAATTGACCAGCCCTTGCCAGTGCATTGCCCTGATTGTAATAACCGTCGGCAGTGTCAAGCTGACCATAAGTCTCGGCAGCCGCGGCATAGCTACCTTCACGGTACTGGGCTGCGCCTTTCCAGGCTGGGTCCTCAAAATTACTGCTTGCGGCGTCATATTGTGATGCGTTGTATGCTTCTAAACCTTGCTGATTGGCATTTAAGAAGGGCTTCTTCCACCACGGCGTACCAGGCATATCATTTTGCGGTGTGTTTTCTGGTGCTTCTACCGGCTGGTTTTGTTGTTCCTGAGCGCTGGCTGGCGGAGCAGGCATTGTCAGGGTCACCGAGACTAACAGCGCGAAGATTAAGCCTCGCTTAAATGCAAAGGCGGCAATGGGTAATAACAGTAGTAACAAATAAGGGCCGGCCTCGCGCCACTCATCACCCTGGTTGTTATTGTCATTATCTTCCGTCTCGCGGTTTTCAAAACGGCCCGTCGCCGAGAGCTGGCGAATATCAGCATCGTTGGCAGTTAACTCGGCAAAAGTGCCACCACCTTGACGGCTAAGCTGTTGTAGTGCGCCAGCATTAAGTTTGGGTACCACAATCGAGCCATTGTTGCGCTTGAGCAGTTCGCCATTGAGTTGCTTGATAGGTGCACCTTCTTCGGTACCTACACCCAGAATATTAACCTTAAACGGCGTTTCAGACAGAAAGTCGCTTAACTCTTTCATTTGCGAAATTTCCACACCATCAGTGATCCAGTACAACACCCCATTCTGGAAGCCGGCATTGGTCAGCAGGGTTTCAGCCAAACGCAACCCCTGTACCGGATCGCTGCCAGCAACCGGCATAATTTCTGGACTTAAACCCGGTAACAGCGCATTTAAGGTATTGGCATCCTCGGTAAGCGGGCTGATCACAAAGGCATCACCAGCATACGCCACCAGGCCCATGTCCCCTTCGTCAATCAGGTTAACCAGATCGATAGCTTTGTATTTGGCGCGGGACAGACGGTCGGGGGCTATATCGGTGGCACGCATGGACAGCGACATATCCAGCACCAGCACGTGGCCAGTTTTAACCTGATACACAGGCTGCGGAATACGCTCCCAGGTAGGCCCGGCCAGGGCAATTACGCCTAACAGCCAGGTAAGCGCCAAAAACGGCACGAACAGGGAAGTAACAGATTGTTGTTTTCCGGTAATTAAATGCTGGTACAGGTGACTGGCAATCACGCCTTGCCAGCCAGTCGCTTTAGCGCGCCAGCGTTTAACAAACCACACTGCTATCAGCAGGGGAATGAGCGCATAGAACCATTCCGGACGTAAAAAGTGAAAATCAGCAGGCAATAACATCATTCGGCTGACATCCTCATTGCAAAGAGTCGGCGCCAGAGCAGACTAAACAGCAGGCCAATTACCGGCAATATGCTTAAAACTAGTGCCAGCGCCAGCGGATAATAATAAAGAGCAGTGAGTGGACGCATCTTGCGTTCATCACCGGCAATAGGTTGCAGTTGGTCGAGCATGGCGTAGATTTGTTCCAGCTCAGCGGCATCCCTGGCCCTGAAGTACTGACCACCGGTTGCCTTGGCGATATCGGTCAGCATGGTTTCATCCAGTTCCTGTGAGGGATTAACCTGGCGGCTGCCGAAAAAGCTGTTCACCGTCATAACATCGGCACCCACACCAATGGTATAAACCGTTACACCGGCATCCACGGCAAGCTCCTTGGCTTGTTCCGGCGAGATGTTGCCAGCGGTATTTTGTCCGTCGGTCAGTAATATCAGCACCCGGTTGGAGTCGGTTTTGAGCTCAAAACGCTTTACCCCTAAGCCGATGGCATCGCCAATGGCGGTTTGTTCACCGACCAGGCCGATAACTGCCTCATCGAGTAAGGTGGCAACGGTCTCCCGATCATAAGTCAGGGGGGCCTGCAAATAAGCGGTATCCGCAAACAATATCAGGCCCAGGCGATCGCCAACTCGACGTTGAATAAAGTCATGCAACACTGATTTAATCATGGTCAGGCGGTTTACCTGACGCCCATTAACCAGCATATCTTCAATTTTCATACTGCCGGAAAGGTCCACCGCAAGCATCATCTCCCGGCCTTCGCTGGGAATACTCACCGGCTCGCCAAGCCATTGAGGACGTGCAGCCGCCAGTACCAGGCATATCCAGATAACGGCTGCCAACAAGTGTAGCCACACCGTTGAACCTTTTGACGATTGCGTTTCTGGTAAATTATTCAGCAGCGTTGGCACGCGCAAGGCTACTTCTGCACTCTGGGTTCTGCGGCTGAGTAGCCGGATTATCCACGGCAAAGGTAAAATACAAAGTATCCACCACCAGGCAAACTCAAACATTGTGGTTTACCTCCGCCGTAGTTACCGATTCAGGCGCATGCTTTAACCTGGCTTGTTGCAGCCAGAGACTTACAGCCTGATGCATTTCAGTTAGTTGTTCACTATTCGGCGCAGCCGGCTGATAAGGGCTCTGGCACAGGGCTTCAAGCCCTGACTTTGCTTTGGCCTGATGCTTATCGGCCAGGCAACTTAATAGCAACTGTTGCCAGGTGCTACCGTAAGCTGCAGCGGAATATCCGGCATCAAAATAGTGTAAGGTGACCCGCTTGAGTAATTGATTGGCTCTAGCCGGGTAGTGGGCATCTACACTTAAATTTTTGTGTAATGCCATAGCCTCACGGCGGGCCCGGTTAAATCTGACGTGGCGGACCATCATATAAACCAGGCCGCATAACAGCGCTACCACAAGCAGTGCTGCTACCCACCATCCCCAGGCAAGTGGCCACCAGTCTACGCCTTGCGGTGTATGAATATCTTTTAACTGAGCTAACGGGTCCACTGTGACAACCTCCGTAAGCGTTCAAACTGTTCAGTAAGCGGCAGGCCGGCATCGATAAAACTCAATGAGGTTTTACATTGCTTTAGGTGCGACTCAACTGCCTGCCAGCGCGCCTGCTGACTGGATGAGTAATGACGGGCCAGTGTACTGTCGCCCAACAGCCAGGTTTGTTGTTGCGCGCCGTTGGTAACATTTACCGGCTGTAAGCGATGCGTTACCGGTAGTTCCCGCTCCAGCGGATCGGTAATGGCCAGCGCACTGACTTCGCAATGACGGCTAATTTGCATTAAATGCTGCAAAGCACGCTCTTCTAGTTGCAAAAAGTCACTGATCACATACACCAGGCTTCCCGGTTTTGCCAAACGACGCAGGCGGGCCAGGGCGCTTTCCATGTTGGTATCAGGTTGAGCAGATTGTTGACTGCGGGCATCATTCTGACAACGCATGAGTTCATGGCAGATAGAGAGCACCGCACGTTTACGGCTAAGCGGTTTACACTCGGCATGCATGTGATCGGAATAAACCAGCGCGCCCACTTTGTCGCCGCGCTGGGCTGCGGCCCAGCTGATTAACGCTGTTAAATGCGCTGCCTGTACCGACTTTAGCAATAACTGCGTGCCAAACTGCATAGAGGAAGACATATCGCACAAAATAAACACCGGGCGCTCGCGCTCTTCACGATAAACCTTGGTATGGGTTTTACCGGTGCGCGCCGTTACCCGCCAGTCAATAGCGCGGATATCGTCGCCGGGCTGGTAATGCCTGGCTTCGTCGAACTCCATGCCCCGGCCTTTGTGCTTCGTCAGGTAACTCCCTGCCAAACGCGCCTGTGGCGTGCGTCGCGGGGTCAAGTCCAGCAGGTTAGCAAACTGTCGGTATTGCAGTAGCTCTTTAACACCTAAGTGAATGCCGTCCGACTGCAATCGTGCTAAATAAGATTGCGTAGTCATGATTTAAGGTACGGCCACCAGATTTAGAATTTTATCGAGCACCTGATTGGAGTTTACCCCCTCCGCTTCTGCCTGATAGGACAAAATAATGCGATGGCGCAGGGCATTGTGAAATACTGCCTGAATATCGTCCGGGCCAACAAAGTCACGGCCAGCCAGCCAGGCATGGGCCCGGGCACAGCGGTCCAGCGCGATGGTGGCACGAGGGCTGGCACCAAACTCTATCCATTCGGCCAGCTCCAGGGCGTAATTTTCCGGGCGTCGGGTAGCCATGATCAGTTGTACCAGATAGGTTTCCAGAGCAGGGGCCATATGCAGTGCCAACGCGGCTTTGCGGGCGGCAAAAATATCTGCCTGACTGAGGCTGGGCGGTACCGCCTGCGGTGCACTCAATTCCTCGTTACGAGTAAGCTGCAGGATTTGCAGTTCGGTATCGGCATCCGGGTAATCAATCTCCAGATGCATTAAAAAACGGTCCAGCTGGGCTTCCGGTAACGGGTAAGTTCCTTCCTGCTCCAGCGGGTTTTGGGTGGCCATTACCAAAAACAGCTCTGGCAGCTTATAGGTTTTGTTACCTACCGTAATTTGATGTTCTGCCATGGCTTCAAGCAGCGCCGATTGTACTTTGGCCGGGGCCCGGTTAATTTCATCCGCTAGCACCAGATTATGGAACAGTGGTCCTTGCTGGAACACAAATTCGCCTGTCTCCGGGCGGTAGATATCTGTACCTGTGAGGTCGGCGGGCAGTAAGTCGGGAGTAAACTGCACGCGGTGAAAGTCACCATCAATGCCTTTAGCCAACGCGTTGATGGCGCGGGTTTTCGCCAGCCCCGGCGGCCCTTCTACCAGCAGGTGACCATCAGCAAGCAATGCAATTAACATATTGAGCGTAAGTTGAGACTGACCAATTATCTGTGAGTCGAGGTATGCGTGTAACTGTCTGAACTGCTCAGCTGCCATAGGAAAATCTTACCTTTTTTATGTTATTGAAAATGCAAATAATGGGTAAAAATTGCGCGATATCCGTTGAACCGGTACCGGCACTGAACCGATAGGACTTTTAACGGTCTTAAAGGTTCCCGCTAAAATGGGCAGAAAGCCATTTTTGCTTGTCCAATTGTTGTTATATCAACATTCTGTAATAGGGTCGCTTTATTTTGTTTCAAGAGATGTCCGTCCTCAAGTGAATAAATGTTGCAAAATATTCCGTCGCACATTTGCTATTTGTTTAATAGTTTGTAAAAATCTGCCCACTAACTACAGGTCAGACCACTTAGTGGTCGCAAATACAGGTTGAATTGCATGGCTAAACAACAATCAGTCACAACGCGCAGCGGCGACAGGATCGCAATCGTTGCCGGCCTTAGAACGCCGTTCGCAAAAATGGCGACCTATTTTCACGGCGTGCCCGCTGTTGATTTGGGCAAGATGGTGGTAAACGAACTGCTGGTTCGCAATGCCGTGGATCCGAAACTGGTTGAACAACTGGTGTATGGCCAGGTTGTCCAAATGCCCGAAGCGCCTAATATTGCCCGTGAAATCGTGCTGGGTACCGGTATGAACGTGCACACCGATGCCTACAGTGTTTCACGCGCCTGTGCTACCAGTTTTCAGTCTACTGTAAATATTGCCGAGTCGATGATGGCGGGCAATATTGAAGTCGGTGTGGCTGGTGGTGCTGATTCAACGTCTGTATCGCCTATCGGCGTTTCGAAAAAGTTGGCCAGAGCGCTGGTGGATTTGCAGAAAACCAAAACGCTGGGGCAAAAATGGGCCGTGCTTAAAAAGCTGGGTTTGAAAGACCTGCTGCCGGTACCTCCTGCAGTAGCAGAATATTCAACCGGATTATCCATGGGGCAGACGGCAGAGCAAATGGCTAAGAGCCATGGTATTACCCGTCAGGCTCAGGATGAGCTGGCGCACCGTTCTCACAGTCTGGCGGCACAAAGCTGGCAGGCCGGAAAGCTGGCCAACGAAGTAATGACAGCCTATGCCGAACCTTATAAAGGTGCACTGGAACAGGATAACAACATTCGTTTTGACTCTAAAATCGAAGGGTATGCAAAGCTGCGTCCGGTATTCGATAAAAAATATGGCTCAGTCACCGCTGCGAATGCCACGCCGCTAACCGATGGTGCTTCTGCCGTATTGATGATGACGGAAAGCAAAGCGAAAGCGTTGGGCTATACGCCACTGGGTTACATTAAGAGCTATGCATTTGCGGCCATCGACGTGTGGGAAGACATGCTGATGGGGCCATCTTATGCAACGCCAATGGCACTGGATAAAGCGGGTATGACGCTGAACGATTTAACCTTAATCGAAATGCACGAAGCCTTCGCTGCGCAGACGCTGGCCAATATAAAAATGTTCGCCAGTGACAAGTTTGCTCAGGAAAAACTGGGCCGCAGCAAAGCCACCGGCGAAATTGACATGGACAAGTTTAATGTCATGGGGAGCTCTATTGCTTACGGTCACCCGTTTGCGGCCACCGGCACCCGAATGATCACCCAAATGCTTAACGAACTGAACCGCCGAGGCGGTGGAACCGGCCTGTTAACTGCCTGCGCGGCAGGTGGATTAGGTGCAGCGATGATTGTGGAGACAGCATAATGACAGAACAAACTCAAAGCGCATTTACGCTGACCAGGCAGGATAACGGTATTGCCATATTAACCATGGACGTGCCGGGCGAGTCGATGAACACTCTGAAGGCTGCGTTTGGCGAAGAAATGACCGTCCTGCTGGATGAAATTGAAAATGACAGCAGCATTAAAGGGGTTGTGCTGGTAAGCGGTAAGGATAATTCCTTCGTTGCCGGTGCTGATATCACTATGCTGGATGCTTGCTCTACGGCAGATGAAGCCATGGCACTGGCCAAAGGCGGGCAGGACATCTTTAACCGCATTGAAAATATGCGCCAGACGTTTGTAGCGGCTATTCATGGGCCTGCGCTGGGTGGTGGCCTGGAATTGGCAATGGCTTGTCATTACCGAATTTGTACCGAAAGTTCAGCAACTCAGTTGGGCCTGCCAGAAGTGCAGCTCGGCCTGTTACCGGGCAGTGGTGGCACGCAACGCTTACCCAAGCTGGCGGGCATACAGCAAGCGATTAAAATGATGCTGACGGGCGCTTCCGTTCGCGCCAAACAAGCCAAAAAATACGGCATTGTGGATGACGTGGTACCGCGCTCTGTGCTGGTTGATGTAGCGTCTCAATTTGCTGCTAAGTCCAAGCCCTCTCGTAAGGCTGAACCTAAAGGGCTGGTAAATAAGTTTCTTGAGGGCACTGCCCCGGGGCGCAATATTGTCTTTAAAAAGGCGGGTGAGCAAACCCAGGCCAAAACACGCGGCAATTACCCGGCACCACAACAGATCCTCGATGTGGTGGCCATTGGCATAAACAAAGGCTTGCAGGCGGGGCTGGAAGCAGAAGCAAAGGCTTTTGGCCAATTGGTAATGACGCCAGAGTCAAAACAACTGAGGCAAATTTTCTTCGCTACCACAGCGATGAAAAAAGAGTCTGGCGTTGCTGATGTACCACCAGAGAAAGTTAATAAGGTGGGTGTGCTTGGTGGTGGCTTGATGGGCGGCGGTATCGCATACGTCACTGCCACTAAGGCCGGTGTTCCGGTGCGGATTAAAGATATTCAGCCGGCCGGTATTGCTAATGCAATGAAGTACAGTTACGACCTGCTCAATAAAAAGGTTAAGCGCCGCTTTATGCGTAAGTCTGAGATGCAAAAGCAGATGGCACTGTTAACCGGTACACTGGATTACTCAGGCCTACAGGACGCCGATATTGTAGTTGAAGCGGTATTTGAGGATGTAGGTCTCAAGCGCAAGATGGTTGCCGATGTAGAGCAGGGCTGTAAAGCCGAAACTATTTTTGCCTCGAATACGTCATCCATTCCAATTGCGGAAATTGCCGCCGAGGCTGAGCGCCCGGAAAATGTAATCGGTCTGCATTACTTCTCGCCGGTAGACAAAATGCCACTGGCAGAAGTGATTGCCCACGAGAAAACCTCTGATCAAACAATTTCTACCACGGTGGAGTTTGCTAAAAAGCAAGGTAAAACGCCGGTGGTAGTCAAAGACGGGGCAGGGTTTTACGTAAACCGAATCCTTGCTCCTTATATGAACGAAGCGGCCAGTTTGATTCTGGCTGGCGAGCCTATCGATCACATAGATAAAGCGCTGCTTAACTTTGGTTTCCCAGTAGGACCGGTGAAGCTGCTGGACGAAGTTGGTATCGATGTAGGCACTAAAATTATTCCTATCCTTATGGATGCCTTTGGCGAGCGCTTTACCGCTCCGTCAGCGTTCGATAAAGTGCTGGCAGACGACCGTAAGGGTAAGAAGAATAAAAAAGGCTTTTACGATTATAACGGCAAAAAACCAGGCAAAGCGGTGGACGAGAGTATTTACTCGCTGCTGGGTGTTTCACCCTCTAAAAGCCGCAGTGAATCTGAGATTTCAGAGCGTTGCGTGCTGATGATGCTTAATGAAGCGGCACGCTGTCTGGATGAAGGTGTTATCCGTAGCGCCAGGGACGGCGATATCGGGGCTATCTTCGGGATAGGCTTTCCGCCTTTCCTCGGTGGGCCTTTCCGCTATATGGATCAGTTGGGCGTTGCAAAAGTGGTAGAGCGGCTAAATTACTATGCTGACAAGGTTGACGCCAAGTTTAAACCAGCGGCCGTACTGGAAACCATGGCCGCCGAAAATACTACGTTCTATTAATAACTTGTAATTAAAGTGTTAAAAAAATCCGGCTTCGGCCGGATTTTTTCATTATAAGCCAAATAAATGATGGTTTTGTTACCAGAAAAGGGTAATATGCGCCCGCTGAAATTGTTGAGTGATTTTCCAGCAAGTCAAAAAAACCTTATAGATTAAATAGGTGTCAATATGTTGACAGTGATTTTAGTTTGTCTGGCCAGTAGCTGTTACTTTTTTGTCGAAGCGACAAAAGCCGGACTATCGGCAAAGCAGTGGGCGTTAGTAGGGTTATTGATGGGCCCGCTGGTGTGGCCAATGTTTTCCATAAGTCGCCATGTGCGGATGAGAAAGGACTGCGGCTTTAATAACGCTTATTTGCAGGCGTAGCAGGCATAAAAAAAGGAGCCTGAGCTCCTTTTTTAGAATTCTAAAGCAAATTAAATACGTGCACCGCTGGTTTTCGGCTTATATTGCTGCGTTTCAGTTGCTACTTCTTTTTTCTGTACAGGAGCTTTCTGAGCGCCTTCTTGCTTATCGGCTGCTACAGGTGCGGTTGTAGAAAGTACTAGGGCTACTGCGTATGCTTTCAACATCTTTCTTTCCTCGTTATATTCTTATATACAAAACAAACAAAACTGATTGACAATCCTCATTGTCATTCTTAGTAATGCGAACCCTATGCCAACTTTTAAACTCCTTTAAAAACAACGATTTGCAGCATCCATTTGGACGACGTCAATTTTCCGTTGCCGGAAATTATTGCCGTTCTATGCATTTATCTGCCGCTTATCAGAATACTTAAGGTAAAAGAGTCAAAAAATTGCCTTTATTTGATAAAAAGACGCTAATTAGCACGCATTTAAATAAAAGTGACAAAGTTATTTATATTGTAACTGGTTAATAACATAAGGGGGTTTTATCGAGGGATAGCCTCAGATAGCAGTGTACGGGCAAGTTGGAAGAAATTTAGTAGTAAAGTGAGATGAAACACTTATGCATGTGCATTAACCCTGCTCGTTTACTTTGATACACAGGGCTCATGGGATAGGTGAATGGCATCGTAAAATGAAGAGTGCCTGCGATATTAGCCACCACAGGCTTAATCAGGTTGGAGAAACCTTATTAATGATTTTATGAAGTAAGCTGTTTTCACGTAGTAACTTCTCAAAACGTTCTGCATTGAGTGGTTTGCTATACAGATAACCTTGCAACATTTCGCAATCGTAGCGGCGCAGAATGTTCAGCTGTTCCTCATATTCCACCCCTTCAGCAACCACTTTCAGGCCGAGATTGTGAGCAATATTGATGATTGCCGCAGCCATATGACGGTCCACATTACTGTTGGCGATATCATCAATAAAGGCCTTATCGATTTTTAAGGTATTGAGCGGGAATTTCTTCAGATAAGCCAGTGAAGAGTAACCTGTACCAAAGTCATCCAGTGCCAGGTGAATACCTCTATCGCGCAGCCTCTGCATCATTCTGAGGCCTTCTTCGGGGTTTTCCATCAGCGTGCCTTCAGTAATCTCACACTCTAAGTGCAGAGGAGACAGGCCTACCTGTCGAAGCACGTTTTCTATGCGGTCATCAAGATCTGGTAATTCAAACTGTTTCGCCGAAATATTTACGGCCACCCGGCCACTGAATAAGCCTTCGCTGACCCAGCGCTTGGTGTCTTCGCAGGCTTTGCGTAAAACCTGCTCGCCAATCTCGATAATCTGCCCGGTTTGCTCAGCCAGTGGAATAAACTGTCCTGGGCTTACAATGCCTTTATTCGGGTGTTCAAAGCGCACCAGCGCTTCCATGCTGACCAGCTTACCGGTGGTGATATCCACTTTCGGCTGATAGTAAACGGTAAACAGATTGTCTTTTATGCCCTGACGGATCAGGTTTTCAATCTGAAGCTGCCGAACAGCGTTCTGATTCATTTCACCGCTGAAGAACTGATAACTGTTACCGCCGTTGTTCTTGGCAAAATACATGGCCGTGTCAGCGTTTTTCAACAACTCCTGAGGTGACGATCCATCTTCAGGGAATAACGCAATACCAATACTGGCACCCAACACAAACTCTTGCTTATTGATGATGAATGGCCGAGAAAGGGTGTTTAAAATACTCTGAGCAAAGTGGGTGATAGTATGTATATCCGAAAAATCTTCCATCAAAATACTGAATTCATCACCGCCGAGGCGATAGCAGGTAGAGTTGCTGTCGGTCATGCGCTGAATACGCTTGGCAATTTGCTTAATTAAAATATCCCCGGTTTGGTGACCGAGTGAGTCGTTAATTTTCTTAAAGTTATCCATATCCAGGCAGAGCAGGGCATGGGGAGTCGCCCGACGAACCAGGTTGCTGTGACTGGCCTGGAAGAACGAACGGTTAGGTAACTCGGTGAGCGGATCGGAGTTAGCCAGTTTCAATAACTCTTTTTCTGTACTCTTACGAGAGGTGATATCTGAAAATACGCCTACAAAGTGCGAGATACGACCGTCGTCGTCGTGCACCGCATCGATATTCAGTTCGATTTCGTAACGCTCACCATTTACCCGGCTACTTTCAACTTCACCGCTCCAGTTTCCTCTGGATCTCAATGTTTTCTTAATCTCTTCGGTAAAGGCTTCCGGATACTGATGGAAATACAGGTAAGTTGCCAACGCCTGATCCCGGGTTTCACCTGTATAGGTACAGTAGGCATTATTCACCGATATAAAGCGGAATTTAGTATCGGTAATAAATACGCCTTCAGAAATGTTTTCGATAGAGCGCTTAAACAGGTTGAGCTGCTCTTCGGCGTCTTTCAGGTGCTGAATATCCTTCAATGTGCCCGTCATCCGAATAGGCTCATTGTTGTGGTCGCGTTGTACCACTTTGCCACGATCCAGTATCCATAACCAGGTGTTGGTGAAGGTTTTGGTACGGTAAGCAATTTCGTAAAAGTCAGTTTTACCTTCCAGGTGTTCTTTCAGTGCATCCTGAACACGCTTAAGATCATGCGGATGGATATTGGCGTCATAAGCGCTACTGGTGCGAATATCGTCCTGGGGGAAGTCCAGAGTGCCCCAGGTGTTTGACCGGTAAACCTGACCACGGTAAACATCCCAGTCCCATAATTCATCACCACTGCTCCAAAGCGTGAGCTTTAAGCGTTCTTCCGACTCTGATACGGCAATTCGTTGACGACGACGAACGTGGTATTGACGAACTACGTACAGGGTAATGATTGCTGCAAAGAATCCGTAAAATATAAGAGCTGCAGGATGTAACCACGCTGGAGGTAATATTGTCAGCTTTAATTCACGGGATTCAGACCAAATCTTGCCATTCTCACTGGCTTGAACCTGGAAAGTATAGTCACCAAAAGAAACATTGTTGTAATAAGCTTGCCGTTCAGGACCAGATTCTGTCCAGTTACTATCTAGGCCATCCAGACGGTATCGGTACTTGACGGCAGATGGGGAGACAGCATTGATTATGCCAAATCCAAAACTGAATCGTGAAACGTCACTAGCGAGAGTTAAAGAGTCCTTTAAGTATAAAGGCTTGTTTAATGATTCACTATTGGGGTCAATTTTTTGTTCTTTACCAAAAACTTTTAATGAGAAGAGTTGAGGTTTTTCGGATAGAACTTCATTCACTTCCCTAAATGTTAAGAATTCAGGATAGAAAAAGTGAAACCCTTTACCACCACCAAAAACTAGCGCATTGTCCCTTGTTTTTAAAATAGCTCCTTCAGAATACCCATTATATTCAAGTTGTGTTTCGCTAAGTCTCAGATCAATTTGGACGTTGGGCAACGCTATTTGATATATTTCGGTTTCTGTAGCGATCCAGATAGAGTCCTTGAACCCAACCGCAGACAAGACCTCCGAGTAAAACTCCGGAATATTATGATGGCGGACTAAATTTAGAGTATTTTTATCAAGTTGAAAAATTCCAGAAGAATGCGTAGTTAACCAATAGTGATTACCCCAATCGTAAACTGATTTTACTTGAGTCGCATTTTTACCATCTCTAAGCTTTAACTCAATTTCTGTAACTATTTCATCATTTGAAGGATCGACTATCTTTATTTTACCAAGAGCTGTTAGCCAGATATTTCCATCATTATCGGAATAAACTGGAACATTGATGGTATTTTTGAAAACATCTGCGTGGTAGTTTTCTGAATAATTCAAATGTGAATTGAGGTTACGCCCTCCATTTGCGATATCAGGTCCGATAGAGACCAATCCTTTGTCTTGCGTCCAGGTCCATATACGCTGGCCATCATAGTAAATGGAATCAACTATTTCACCTGAGAGAAAAGAGCCTACCAAATTCAGATTATTATTTACTGGTACATACAGCTCCAGACCGGTGTGCGTTCCTATCCAAATATTGTTTTTCGAGTCTATATCCATGTCCCAAATTTGACTCGGATAGTCTGAGATAAAATATTTGAGTGTTTTATTCGTTAGATTAAATTTGACTAGCCCTTTACCTTGAGTCGCAATCCATAGGTTATCGTTTGAATCTTCTTTGATTGCCCAAATGCGCTTTGAACCTCCGCTGTTTATGGAATCGTCGATATGAGTATAAAGTGCCAGTGAATTAGTAGAAGGGTTGTGTCTGTATAGTCCTTCGTACATAGCAAGCCAGACAGAACCTGTAGAATCGGGATAAATCTGTCTGACAAAATGGTTATTAAGTTTGGTAAGGTTTCTGTTTTTTTCAGATAGCAGGGTAAGTTTGTCTTTGGTTGGATTGTAAATACCCAGACCGTTTTCAGTACCTATCCAAATAGTGCCATCTTCTACTTGCTTTATGGACCTAATAATATTGTTGGCCATAGATGGGTGGGTAGTGGAGTTAATCGCTTTAACCTGTTCACCCTGGTTGTTAAATACTAACACCCCTTCATTAGTACCAAGCCAATATTCTCCGTTTATGACCTGAATATCGAGAATAGAAGTCGCGGTGAGGTTTATTCCCCATTGGTTGACCTGCTTAAGTGAGTATAATCTGCGGGTCTTCTTGTCGTATATATATGCACCGGACGCATAAGTGCCAATCCATATCCTGGTGGGCTCATTACGAATAACTTCAATATCATCAGGAAAGTCGATACGCGGGTCAAGAACCTCCAGTTGGTTGGTACCTGCATCAAGGAGATATAAATTAGAGGTGTCAGCTACAATAATATTACCTTGTTGATCTTCGGTAATTGACCATATATCGTCACTTTTGAGTTGCGAATTATCACTGTTAAATACAGTAAAACTGTCGGTGTCCGGGTGATATTTCGCGAGACCATTGTAGGTACCTATCCACAGTTCCTCAGCATCAGATAAGTACATATGCCGGGCAAAGCCGGGTGGAATAGAATTTGGATTTTGTGGGTTGTGTCGGAAATGTTTGAAATTGTAGCCATCGTAGCGATAAAGACCATCAGACGCACCAATCCAAATATAACCGTACTGGTCTTCTACAATGGACATCATCGTGCTTGTAGAAATTCCATCCTCTCGGGTGTAATCATTGAAGCGGATATCACCAGCAGCCGCGGCAGCGATAACTGCACGGGTAAATAGGAATAGCACTGAAAATATCAGCGCAAAAGTCGTTCTTTGGGTTGAGCGCACCATACACCTTTGGCATTGACTGCCTTATCTTTTTTTACTTCTTATCGTGTCTAGTTTCCCTACTATCCGCTACCCAATATGCCCAATAAACAGCGTCTCTACAAGGTTTTTTTTGATTGCCACCACTGCCTGTGTATTTCTTGGGCAACCAGTGGTGACGGCGGGATAAAAGCGGGTGTTTATTGCTCAGAGGTAAAATTCAACTTTCGACTTAAAATCCGCAATATTCGGGATAAAGACGTCATTTGCTACGTTCATGGTTTTAAATTTACCGGGGGCAAACAGTACCAGTTGGCCAAAAGTCTGGTTCAGATTCATGTCTGTGGCGTAGCGTTCGATATCGCTGAATCGCATCGACTCAATAGCCTGTGCAAGGCGTTGGTTGGTGTTGAGTTTAGGGTCTCCGGCGCCCAGGCTTTGCCAGATATTTTGTGAGCGCATGGACTGATTTATGTCTACATCCTGCAACTGTTTTAACAAGTTGCGTTGAATGTGTGGCCAGTAACCCTCGTAAAACGCCTTTTCACTGGTTTGCTGCTGCAAAAACGTGGATATGTGATCAAGCAAAACCTGCGGCGCATTGTTAGGGCTTTGAATGTAAAAAGCGATGCCCGGATGCTGATTATGCGGAACATAACCGGTACCCACTATGTAGCCGAGTTGCTTTTCTGTGCGCAGGGTTGTAAAAAACGAGCCCGCCAGCATTTGTTCCAACACCATACACATGGCGACATCCTGGATGTCATTACTGGGCGCCTGTAAATACAAAACAACTGCTGCATCATCGTGCTCGCAGGCTACTTCATGATATAAGGTTTTGCCCACCGGTAATTTGGCAACCGGGCGGGGTAGCGGCGGCGCTTTGGCAGAAACAGTTTGTGTCAGCACACTGTCAACAATCCGCTGAGCTGCGCTGGAAGACCAGTTACCGTGAATCAATCCGTCAACATGGTAGTAGTCAAAGGCTCTGTCTCGCAGTCGCTGAATATCATCAAACTGACAATGCTGCACGGCATCCAGCATTTCTACCGGTGCGTGGGTGTTCTTTTGGATTAATACACTCAGGCGCGAGAATAAGCGGTTAATCGGTTTGTTAAGCAGTGTGTTATGTAAGCTCTGGCACTGCAGTAACTGCACCTGTTTAAAGGTCTGTGGATCGGGCGTGAAACCTTTTATGGCATCAATCAGATGATTCAGTAATTGTCCTTGCTGGGCACTGAACCCTCGGGTGTGAATACTAAAGCCACCCTGATGACCGTAAATCCGGTAATGCAGTCCGGCGATTTCCGCCCGATAAAAGCGGCCTTGCAGAAAATCATTGAGGGCTGCCAGCCACAGTCGCTTTGCCGCTACCTGATGAATGTTTTGCGCCAGCGACGGGATGTCAAAAGACACGAAAATATCGCCTTTGGGTACATTGAATGTGTGATCCTGACAAAACCAGAAATCAAATCCTTTATTACTTACTATCTGTTGCGGCAGTGCAAATTGCGCTTCGTTTTTACAAAGGCTGTAGCTATCACCAATAAAAGGGTTGGGGGGCGACATAAAGATGGCCTGCACCGGGCTGGGAGTCTGCCACGCGGCCAGTTGTTGCTCTGTGTAAGGCTCAATCGCATAGGCGGCATCGTAATACGCACACCTTTGTGTGGTGTGCACGCCCTGGGCAATGACTTTCACCCGCATATTCGCCGGCGTAAAATAGGCCAGCGCATCACACAAACTATGTTGAGTTAAGCTTTCAGAAACACAGGCTTTGGCGATGTCGTCCCAGCTAAAATACTGATGTAGTTCAGCCAGTTCACTAATCGCCTGCATGGGCTTATGAGAGTCATCGTATTGCCGGGCCAGTTGATTCAGCTTGGCTTTTTCCTGCAGGCGCCATTCTTCTTTGGCGGCTTCCTTAAGTTGCTCAATAACGTAAAACACCGCGTTGATGATGTCGTTTTGCTGTTTAAGCCCGCTCTCGGTAAGTTGCAGGTTAATATTAAAGTCTTTGAAATTCTGTCCTTCGATACCAGAGCCGGCAATAAGATTGCTGGCCCAGCCTTTGGCTTTTAGATAGGCAAACAAACTGCCTGATGCTTCATCGCCCAGAACATGGCTGATAAAATCAAGCGGCTTGCTACTGATATCCAGGTGCAATGCAGGCAGAGCAAAGGTAATGATCAGACGTCTTGCTGCCTGCAACGGCTCAATATTAATTTGCGCGCCTAATTGGTCGGCCGTATACAGTGGCGGTAACTCAAGTTCTGCAGCGGATCCGGCTTCAAGCAAGCCAAATGATCCTTCAAACCACGGGGTTAACTGACTAACGCTAAAAGGGGAATAAACACACAGGGTAAGGTTTTTCGCGCAATAATACTGCTCATGGAAATTACTGAGCATTTCTTTTAGCGTAGACACCGGAAACTGATTAAATATGAGTTCGTTGCCAACCGAAAACTTGGCAAAAGGATGCGCAGGGTTGGCCGTTTCCTTATGGATTTGATAGAGCCGCCGTAAGTCATCCTTGCGCTTGTAATGATACTCCGCATCGATGGACTGGATTTCAGCTGCTATGCGCTCCTGCTTAAAGTGGGGTGCTCCCAGCATCGCAGCTAAAGCAGGCAGTAAACGTGGCAACGCTTGGGCATGAGCCTGAAAATGGTAGTTGGCAAATTCGGTCCCGGTCCACGCGTTGATAGAGCCGCCAGCCTGTTCAACCAGGTCATTAATGCCATTTGGCTCGGGGATGAGGTCGTTGCCCATAAACAACATGTGTTCCAGCAGATGCGCCAGACCGGGGCAATCTGCAGGATCAAAGAAGTGGCCAGCCTTACAGCTAACCGACACGCAGCAGGTGTCTACTTCAGGTTTATGAATAACGAGTACCCGGAGTCCATTTTCGAGAACAAGTGATTCAGTACTGTTTAAGTCCTGGGAAATATTCAATGTATTTGTCTTCGCTTATTCGCTTATTATTATACTTCCGGCCCGACTCACGGACTGAGTTCTCCCACCTTAGTCTAAGTCAATGCGATAGTACTAGGCGAGGGGCGCGACCTTTGTTATCGTACCCTTGTCATTTCTCATCATATTAGCAATGTTATGTCAGGTCAAAGTAGCAAAGACGACATTTTAATTTTTATCATGCGCCATGGTGAGGCCGAGGGACTCCTTACCGATGACAAGAGCCGGCGGCTTACTGCCGTGGGTAACGCGGAAGTTGGGGCCTCCAGCCATTGGCTGGCAGAGAGCTATTGCCTCGACAACCAAATTGCAACCGCACTGGTCAGTCCATACACCCGTACCCGTCAGTCTTATCAGCAGGTTGCCAGTACTTTGCATGCGAGTCAGTTTGAAATCTGCGCCGACATCACGCCCGATGGTAATGTAAAACTGGTTCATGATTATGTCGACGTACTGGCCCGTCAGAGCATTAAGAACAACGCTGGTCAGCCGTTGTTACTGGTTAGCCATATGCCATTCGTATCGTTTTTTCTCGACGAAATTTGCGATGTGCCAAAGATGTCATTGTTTGCCACCGGCTCAGTGGCGGTGGTGCGCTATTCATTAAGCCGAAGTAAGGGCGTTTTGCTCCAGCACTATCAGGGGCTGTAATTGGCAGACCAGCTCTGAGCTGGCTTTATCTGCAATGTTCTCAGCTTTGAATTTCTGGTTATTCTGACAAATTTTCTGCTTTAGAAATCCGGCCGCTTTCCGATATAGAACCTGTAGTGAATCTATTATTTGAGAGAGTATGTCTGGCCAGTCGATCCCTGAACAGTTGCGTAAATCGCTTCAGCGTCATGTTGAGGAAGCAGACCTGCACGAAGACGAAGAGCTTACGCAACTGATGGGCAAATTAAGTGATTTGTCGGCCAAGGTAGCAGCGGCCAAAGCGAAGGCTCTGGCCAAGCGGAAAATTACTCGTTAGGGGTAGGCGTGTTTTCCCGGAAATACTCAGGCATCACCCGCACGGTTTTAATCATATTTTCGTTAATATCAATAATTTCAATTGGATACCCTGCTAAACGCAGGCTAACATTGCTCTCCGGGATTTCTTCCAGGTATTCCAGAATCAAACCGTTAAGGGTTTTCGGGCCCTCCGTAGGAAAGCTCCAGTCCATCTCTTTATTTAACTCACGAATATTGGCACTGCCATCCACCAAAACGCTGCCGTCTTGTTGAATGGATACTTCCTTACTGTGGTCGGGCAGATTAGTGGTAGTGAAGTCACCAATAATTTCTTCCAGAATATCTTCCAGCGTTACCAGACCCTGAATATCACCGTATTCATCAACGACTAAAGCAATCCGTTCTTTCTCAGCCTGAAACTGATACATCAGGGTATGCAGTGGAATAGACTCTGGCGCAAAATAGATTTCTCTTACTGCGCGAAGCAGCGAGGCCTTGGTAAATTGATCTTTAGATAATAATCGCAGGGCATCGCGCACATGCACAAAGCCCACCGCATCATCAATGCTATCGCGGTATAACAACACGCGGGTATGTTGCGCCGTTGTGAGCTGCTTCTGAATGATTTTCCAGTCGTCATTAATATCAATAGCAACAATATCACTGCGCGGCACCATTATGTCTTCTGCGGTAACGTTTTCTAAGTCCAGGATGCTAACCAGCATGTCCTGGTGCTTCTTAGGGATCATGGTTCCCGCTTCATATACCACCGTACGGAGCTCTTCCCGACTGAGGGAATCGCCCGCACCGTCGTGAGGCCTGATACGCATAATTGCCAGAATGCCGTTGGTGATACCATTAATAAAGGCGACGAAAGGGTAGAGAACTTTCAGTAATGGCGACAGGATCAGCGAGCTGGGGAAGGCAATTTTTTCCGGATACAGCGCAGCCAGGGTTTTGGGCGTCACTTCAGCAAAAATCAGCAGAATGATGGTCAGGCCAATGGTGGTGGCAAACACCGCCCAGTATTCGCCAAACCAGCGGGTACAGATAATGGTCGCTATGGCAGAGGCAGCAATATTGACCAGGTTGTTACCGATAAGGATCAAGCCAATCAAACGGTCCGGACGATCGAGGAGTTTCTGGACCCGGTTAGCCCCGCGATGCCCTTCGCCCTGAAGGTGCTTTAAGCGGTAACGGTTGATAGACATCATTCCAGTTTCCGAACTGGAAAAATAGGCTGAAAGTGCAATCAAAATGCCCAGTGCAATCAGCAGTGCACTGGTAGATATGTCGTCCAACTAAGGAATCCCTTGTACTAATTAGAACCACCAATGTAGACAGTCAGCTACGTGGTTTCAAGTGTTTATTCGGTGAATGCGACTATAAGAGTATTTCGCTGACAAACCGGCTGCCGAAATACGCCAGAGAGAGCAGAATTACGCCAACCACGGTTAATGATATGACTTGTTTTCCGCGCCAGCCCCAGAGTTTCTGGCCAACCAGCAGCACAATAAAAACAATTAACCCGGCAATAGATAATACCGTTTTATGGATGTATCCGCGACCAAACATGTTGTCGAGGAAGATAAAGCCACTTAACTGAGCAATTACCAGCAAAATGGTGCCCAGCAAAATCAGTTTGAATAAGATTGACTCAACCAGCATGAGCGGTGGCAGGGAAGAATGCAATAACCCTGCGCCTTTGTGTTTAAGCTGGTGAGTAATATAAGACATCTGCAGCGCATATAAAAAGCCAATCACCAGTGCCCCATAGGCAAACAGCGATAAGGTGATATGAATCACCAGTCCCGGACGCATGTCGATATGCATAATATGGCTGACCGGTACAAACATAGATGCCAGCACCGTAAACGCGGAAAAGCTGAATACCACGGGCAATAAGATGGTGTTGGGTAACAGGCTGCTGCTCACCAGCATCGATAACGTAATAAGCCAGGCAACCAGTGAGAGCACGTTAGTAATACTCATATTCTGCCCGGCCTGAGCGGCCAGTATGGCATCGCCCAGATAAAATGAGTGAAATACCACTGCCAGTGCCGCAATACTCAGCGATAGCATGCGGTTGGGCCCCTGATTATGAAAAAATCGCCCCGTCACCGAAACCGCTGAAAACAAATAGGCAGCAACTGCCAACAGCGCAAACAAGGTAGCCATTCGTTGTAGATAACCCGTTGAGAATAAATAAGTCCGTATAGATACGTGAGAATAACAAAGAATTCAACCAGATGTCTGCCTGATTGCGATAAATCGTTAATCCCCCCTACGTAAACAGCGTAAATTTCGGTATACTTCGACCATTACTTTTTGTTTCAGGTTATTGATTTATGTTTGAGAATCTCTCCGAACGCCTCGGCCAGACACTTCGCAATGTAAGCGGGCGCGGCCGTCTGACCGAAGACAACATTAAAGATACGCTGCGAGAAGTGCGTATGGCACTGCTTGAGGCAGACGTAGCCTTACCGGTTGTTAAGGAATTTGTAAGTCAGGTTAAAGCCCGTGCCGTAGGTACCGAGGTCACCAAAAGTCTTAAGCCGGGTCAGGTTTTTATCAAAATAGTCCAGTCCGAGCTGGAAGCGGTAATGGGGGAGGCGAACGAAAAGCTGAACCTGGCAACACAACCGCCGGCAGTAGTACTGATGGCGGGTTTACAAGGGGCGGGTAAAACTACCTCAGTAGGTAAACTGGCCAAGTATCTCACCGAACGTGAGAAGAAAAAGGTCATGGTGGTCAGTGCCGACGTTTACCGTCCGGCAGCTATCAAGCAGCTGGAGACCCTGGCTGAAGAAGTGGGTGTGACATTTTTCCCGTCCACTATTTTGCAAAAGCCTATCGATATTGTTAACGACGCTATCAATGATGCACGCAAACAATTCTTTGACGTGCTGTTAGTCGATACCGCCGGTCGTTTGCATGTCGATAAAGACATGATGGACGAAATTAAAGGTCTGCATGCAGCGGTTAAACCGGTAGAAACACTGTTTGTGGTAGACGCCATGACCGGTCAGGATGCGGCGAATACGGCCAAAGCCTTCAACGAAGCCTTGCCGCTCACCGGTGTCATTCTTACCAAAGCAGATGGTGATGCCCGTGGTGGTGCAGCGCTGTCGGTACGTAAAATCACTGGCAAGCCTATTAAATTCCTCGGTATGGGTGAAAAACTCGATGCCCTGGAGCCATTCCATCCGGAACGAATTGCTTCTCGTATTCTGGGCATGGGTGATGTGCTCAGCCTTATTGAAGAGGTCGAGCGCAAAGTCGACAAAGACAAGGCGCAAAAACTTGCCAAGAAAGTGCAAAAAGGTAAAGGCTTTGATCTGCAGGACTTTAAAGAGCAACTTGAGCAAATGCGCAATATGGGCGGCATGATGGGCATGCTCGATAAACTGCCCGGCATGGGCAATATGAGCGCCAAAATTAAGGATCAGGCTAACGACAAGCAGTTTGTGCAAATGGAAGCCATCATCAATTCCATGACGCCGGCTGAGCGTGAAAAGCCTGAAGTCATTAAAGGATCACGTAAACGTCGAATTGCAGCCGGTTCCGGCACCCAAATTCAGGACGTAAACCGGTTGCTTAAGCAATTTACCCAAATGCAAAAAATGATGAAGAAAATGTCTGGCGGCGGCATGAAGAAAATGATGCGCCAGATGAAAGGCATGATGCCACCAGGTGGCGGCGGCCCGGGTGGTATGGGCGGAATGTTCCCGCCACGGTAATTTAGCCAACGCCGAACAGACTGAATCGTTTGTTCGGCGTTTTAGTTTCGTTACGCCATCACAGAAAAGTTGTCACCGGTGTCTGCGAAAAGCGCATCGCAACGGCTATACTTATTTAACCCGTTTATTGAAATCAGGTTACTTGTTGTTAAATGGAAAGAACCAATCCCCCTGCTTTGTTAACCGCAGTCTTGTTTCACGCGTTGCTTATAGTGGGCCTATGTTCTGGTCAGAGCTCGCTGGCTGCTGAGGAATCGCCCGCCAAACCTCAGGCGGATATTCGTTGGATAAAGAACCCGTCACCGCCTTTTCATATTCTGGATGGGCATCATGCCGGCTACGGTATTTGTGATGTGCTGGTGGATAAAATAAATGCCAGGCTGTCACCGCTTGACACCACCATTGATGTGTACCCGCAGTCAAGAATAAACCGGCTAATCGAAGGGACGGAAAACCTGTGTTTTCCCTGCATGATTAAGCGCCAGGATACCGAACGCTTTGTCTACAGCAAAAAAACGACTGTTTACCCGCCATTGGGTATCATCCTGCGTAAAGAGCTGTTAGCAGATTTATATCCAACGTCTCCTGATACGCTGTCACTAACAGAATTGCTCAACAACGATTCGCTAATATTCGGCTTTGCCGGCGCGCGACGTTTTCCTGACGAGTTACAAAGTGCCATTGACGCTCACAAAGGTGGCGATAATGTCCTCGCTTTACCCGGCGTATTGGGCCCGCTGCGTCTGCTCAAGCAGATAGACTTCGAGCGGATCCACTACACGCTCGATTATCCCGGCGTACTGCGCTATTTCGCTATCAAAGAAAACAACCAGTCGCTAACTTATATGCTAACCACGGAATACGGTGAACAGCCCGTTTATGGTGCTATCGGTTGTACCAACAATGCCTGGGGCAAGCGTGCAGTAAAAGCCATCGACTCGGTGCTCGATGAGGTCATAGCGGATCCTGAGTACCGGGAGAACCAGACATTCTGGCTGAATACGCTCCCGGAAAATCCTTAGCACTACAAAGCTTGATTAAATAATGCGCGATTGCGTCAATTTTTCCTCATGAGCCGAAAACTGACCCCTTCAAACCTGTGCAACAGCACAATTTCATAATAAACTGACGCGTTAATTTCGCCGTGCAGTCACGCCAGCCATCAGTCGCGCTGGCAATCGATCTTCAGTTAATAAACCTAACAACCACGGCGAAGAATATTCTAATAAAGAAACAGGAATCCTATGGCCGGTCTTAAACGAATAATACTTATCGACACTCACCTACCGGGCGTCGTTGAACTTAAGCTTGACGGGCACACTAACATCTGCGGAACCAACGCCTCGGGTAAAACCACGCTACAACGTTTGATCCCGGTTTTTTACGGCGAATATCCGAGCCGGGTAGTGCCGGCAACCCGCGATAGTTTTGAACGCTGGTATCTGCCGCGTCAGTCATCCTTTATCATTTATGAATATACCCGCGCCGACGGCGAATTATGTCAGGCGGTGTTAAGCTCAAACGGCACAGGTGTTAATTACCGTTTTATCGCCAAAGCGTTCGACCTGGATGATTACCTGTATCAGCAAAAAAGTGGTAAGCATGCGTCGCTTTCGTCCACCGAAATTGCCCGTGCCATGAAGCGCAATAATATTGTGGTATCGAGCCTGTTAACCACTAAAGATTTCCGTGCGGTATTGCAAAACGATCAGGGCGTACTCAATCAAAGCAGCAGTGCCCGTGAGTTACTGGGATACGCCAAGGTATTCAGCCTCAGTGAGTCTAACGAGCACTTACGCCACATCGAAAAATTGGCTAAAGCGGTGCACTCTAAAGAAGGCAAAATGGAAACCATTAAGGCCATGATTGCCGCCATTCTGGAAGAAGACGGCGTGCAGCCGCCCACCTCCAGTTTGTCGCGCAACCGGGTAGACGACTGGATCCGCGAGTGCCACCTGATCCGCGCCTTCGACAAGGTGCGTCCCGAGTTTACGCGTCTTGAGCAGGCCAATATGGCGCTGCAGGAGGCAGAAAGTAGTCTGGCCGAAATCAGTCAGGCCTTTGAACTGGATAAAACCAAACTCACCGCACGCAGCGAAGAGGCCCGTCAGCAACTTGATGACGTATTGCATCAGAAAAAACTCAGCGACAGCACCTGGAACGAACGCCGCGATGAACTGAACCAGCAGGTCTCCGCCTCGCGGGCCGATGTGGAAAAGTATACCGCAGAGCTTGATGCCGTGGAGCGCGAATTCGATAACTGGCAGGATCAGAATATCGAACAGCTCAAAGAAGACGTGGCTAAACTGCCCCAGTGGCAGCGTGATTTAGAGCTGGTCTCAAGCCGCTACACATTACTTACTGAACAGCATCAGGATATTGAATCGGCCTATAACCGCCGGGTGGCTGAAATTGGCGAAACCTTAAGTGCCCAGGTAGAAGAACTGTCGGCAGCCCGCCAGGAGGCAGCGGAAAAACGCAGCGAGCAGCAACAGCAGGAGCGGGAAGCGTTACAGGATATCAAAGCCGACTACGAAGCCCAGATTCACACATTAAGCGACAACTACCAGGCCAAACTTAACGAACTCAAAGTCAGTGAAGCAGAAGCCAAAGTGGCGCTGGCCAATGCCGGTTATAACGAGTTTGAGCAGTCACAGCTTGAGCTCCTCGATGCTGCAATTAAAGAGGCCAGCATCAGCGAAGACAGCGTACGTAGCGAATACCGGCAAACACAGAGCAGCTATCAAAAGGCAGTTCAGCAGCGCGATGCGGCTAATCAGGCGCTTGAAAAAGCCCGGACTGCACACCGCAAAGCCGAACAGCAGGTGGATGACGTTAATGCATTGCTTTATCCCGGTGAAGGATCGCTGCTGGAGTATTTGCGCGCCAATGTGGATGAGTGGGAAGGCTCTATCGGCCGTCTGATCCGCCCTGAGTTACTCGACCGCACGGATCTGCACCCTAAACCCGCCGATAATAATGCCGGCCTGTATGGTGTAGCACTGGCGCTGGAACATCTGGAAGCACCGGCATATGCGCAAACCGAGCAGGATTTAAAAAAGGCACTGGCTGACGCCGAAGCGGCGCTGTCCGATGCGCTGGATAAACAAAACGAATGTGAAGCCGAGCTGGCTAAGTGCAATGAAGCGGTGCGCGTGGCCGAGCTTGCAATGACCCGCCAGGACAACGCGGTACGCAGCGCAGAAGCGGCCCGCAAACGCGCCACACAAGACAAAGAGTCGGTATTGAGCGAATATCAGCATGCGCTTAAGGAGCGTAAGCAGCGCGCTAAATCCCAGCTTGAGACTAACCAGCAAGCGCAAAAGAAACTACAAAGCCAGTTTGAATTGGACCGCGACGATATTAAGGATCAGCAGCGCGAAGCGGTTACCGAGCACAGCTTCCACTGGCAGCAACTGATCGCCGATAGCGACGCCCGTCTGGCCCAACTGGATGGCGAAATTAAGCAGGCTAAAGCGTCGGCGGCTCAGGATCGGGAAGAAATGGCCAAATGGCTGGAAAACGAGCTTAATCAACGCGGCCTGGATGTCGATGAAATTGGCCAGCTTAAGAAGCAGGTGAAGAGTCTTAAAGACGCCATTTATAAAACCGAGACGCAGCGCCACAAAGTGGCCGATTACGACCGCTGGTATCAAACGGTATTTACCGGCCAGAAGGTTACCTGGCAGCAGGGTTTAACCAAAGCCCGCAAAGCCCTGGGTGAAGCGGAGCGCGAACTCAATGAGCTACAGGTGCAGTATCGGGAAACCCGTGAAACCTTAAAAACCAAACAATCTGAGCTGGAAAAACTGCTCAGCGTGGCTACCGAGCAACTTGGACAGGTAGATACACTGGCGAAGAATCTGGCTAAACAAACGCTGCCCAAAGTCGATGCCGTGGCTGAGTGGCAACATGACGAGCTTAGCATCACTCAGCGATTATCCCGTGCGCAGGCGTTACTTAAAGAGCGGGAAGAACTACTCAGCGATATCCGCAATTACGTTGAGCGTTTCGACCAGTTGATTGCCGCTCAGGCAGGCACCGGCCTGTCAGACACCTGGGAGCGCGCGCGGGAAGAATGTGCAGTGATCAACTCTCACGGTGTGAAAGGTATTGACCATCGCCGCATGGTGGGGCACTTATCCCAGTTATTGAACGTTATTGTGCCGCAGAAGATCCAGGGGCTGCGCGAACAGGGCCGGATCTTTGGGGCCGATCTGAGTCAGTACTACTTTGTGCTGGCGGATATTGATAAGCGTATTGTTAGTCAGAGCCGCCGTATCAGTAAAGAAGTCGATGGCGAGTTATTCCTCGACGGCGTATCAGATTCCGCAGTGAAAATTCGTTCCCGTATCAGTGAACTGGAATTCTGGCCGGAGCTGGAACACTTCCGCACCCTTTACGACAGTTGGATGGAAGAGGGCGCCCACGAACTGCCGGACGATGAATACGGCCAGAGTATGCGCCGGGTGCTGGATATCCTTGGCCGTGCGGCACTTTCTGGTGGCATCAGCAAACTGCTGGATATTGAACTGCATCTGCGTGAGGGCAACAGCGATTTAGTGATCCGCACCGACAGACAGCTAAATGAATCTTCGAGCCATGGTATGGCTTATCTTATTTTATGTAAGTTTCTGCTGGCCTTTACCCGCTTACTGCGTGGTGAAGCGGACGCGGTTATTCACTGGCCCATCGATGAGCTCGGTACGTTGCACCAAAGCAACGTGAAAAAGATTTTCGATGCCTGTCAGGCCAATAACATCAGTGTGGTTGGCGCGTTCCCGAATCCGGAGTCTGATGTACTAAAACTGTTTGAGAACCGTTATCTCATCGACAAAGTGTCTAAGCAATTACAGGTGGTTCAGCCGAAGAGTTCTAACCTGTCATCATTGATTCAGGCTCGTAAAGCCAAGCAGGAGGTGTCAGCATGATGACCGAACAGGGCAAAGTATTAAGCGCATTACTCAATGGCCAGTTTATATGTCAGGTGAGTGATGAAGACAGCTGGCGGTTTTTAAAAAGCCGCGATAATGCCAGTAAGCTTGAGCCGCATTTAAACCTGCTTAACCGCACCCTGGCCACCACTGGTGAGGGCGAAGTGTTTTTTGCCGGCTACCTCACTCTGGGCGACGAAGAACGCAAAGTATTACTGCAGCAGTTTCAGGAAACCACATCCAGTCTGGTGCCATTGGTGGAGTGGTTGTTGTTGGTACAGCAGGCCAGTGAGTCGGATATGCCGCTTACCATGGGTAATGCGATCCGCTTAAATGAGCTGCAAACCGTTATCGAAGACACCCCAGCGTATAGTGAGCAGTTGGAAAAAATTTCCCGCTATCGTTTGTTTGGCTCTACCAGTGTCAATCTGGACGGCCAGCTCAAGCAGGTGTTTAAAAAGCTTACTGACTTAGGGTACTTAATGAAGCCCAATCCGGAAAAGCAGATTTATCTGGCTACCGGCAAAGTGGAGCACTTATTCGAAGTGATCCGCTTTATTGACGAGACCGAGTCGCTGTCGTTATCTGAGCAGGCGGAAGCGGCTATTCAGCAGGGCAGTCTGCTATGAGTCAGGTGCTTATTCAGGCAGGAAGCCGGTTTTTAAATGCACTGGGTCGCCACAGCGAACTCATCATGCACGCCTATGTAAATGGCTCTGTGGATGAATCAAACTTTAGCCGCAAGGTCCTCGAACAACTAATTCAGCTGGGAATTTTATGGCGGCCGGATCCACAAAGCGCACTGCGGCTTAAAAGTGCGGTCAGGAATTTGCTGGAAAGCGGCCTTCAGGATGAACGTAACCGCAACATTAACGCCAATATCGGCACCGCGCTGGCGAGCCTGAAAACAATAGCAGAACACTACAAAGAGTCGTTGCACTACAACCGGTTTAACGAAGCTCACGCTTATATGACCGACCTGACCGAGCACGTATACCAGCTCACCGAATCGCTGGCTAACAGTGTGCGGGTGATGTTCAGCCGCATTAACAACGAGTTTGGTTATGTGTCCTCAGTGGAAGCCAAAATCCGCGAAAATGAGCTGGCCCAGGGGCAGGTGTCTGAACTGCTAAATCAGTTGGAATGTTTCCGTTTTGATGAGCTCAGTGAGATAGCCGGCAGTAACCGTGAGTTGCGCCACTTACTGGTGGTTGCCCTGCAGCAAAGTTTCTCTAAGGCAACTCAGGAGCTATCTGTAGCGCAGGCGCGACTGCTCGATTTACTTGGCCGTTTTCGAGAGTTCCAGGGCCGTACACGGCTGCTTAAAGGCTTTTTACTGCACATGGAGCATCACCCTGATTTTGCGCCGGGTAATTACCCGAATCTTACTCAGGTTCCCGTATTGTTTAATCAGTCGGCGGCCATGCTTAAACCGGCCAGTATTGATGTTAATCAGGTCGCTCACGAACAGGAATTACAGCAGATTGTTGCCTCGTTGAGCTCGGTGTATCGCCGTAAGCCTGTGGTTAGTGAGCCGGAAAAAGCATCGACCATCGATGTCAGTGAACAGCAGTCAGTAGATTTAGAAAGCGATCCGCTCCAGGAAGAAGTGGATGCCTATTTCTGTGAAGTGATTGATAACGGTCAGTCCTTATCGGCGCTCGATTATTTCAGTCAGCGTGAGCTGGAGTTCGATCCGGAAGTGTGGATCTATCAGGTGATTGGCGGTTATCAGGCACTGGATGATGAAGATAAACAGTTCTTTGCCATCGACCCGGTAGGGCGTGCCGACGAAAAATATACCGGTAACTTTGTGATCCATGATGTCACTTTGGGACTAAGATAACTGTACCCAATCAGCGTGATATAAAACGGCTCGCTGTCGGTTAGGCAGGAGCCGTTTTTTATTGCCTTAAAAAGCCGGTTTTTAGATGAAATTGGTCTTGGAAAATCACAATTTAAACTTATAATTAACATATGTGTAACATGATAGGGTACTATCTGTTAAAGAAGTTACCGGCCGGATGCTGGTTGTAGTGAACAGGAGCTGTTATGCATTTGTCAGAAGAACAAAAATTTAATCAGGCGCTGATAAAACTGGCGGTATTGTTTTATCAGGTCGACAGAAAAATTCTGCTCAGCGAGCAGGACTACCTTGAAGAGCTGGTAGAATCCCTTGAATGGGACAGTCCAATCTGCCGCGAAGCATACGTTAACGAAGTTATCTACCAAACCCGAACGGCTTTGGATACAGGGGATGCCGCAGATATTTTACGCAGTCTGCAGGCTGATTTAACATTTAACGCCAGCCAGGCGCTGGAAGTCGCGATGGCGATGTCGGGAGTAGACGGCGAGCGCAGTGAAGAAGAAACCGAGCTTCTGAGCCTGTTAACGCACAAAATACTGGCCCGGGAACTAACCGCCAGTCGAGTAGAGTTGCCTGCTGCTTCCTGAAGCACTTATTGAAATACAGCCGGAACAAAGGTAGGGTCAGAGATATTTAGCGTAATCAAATTATCCCTGCCTGATGAAAGTATTTCGGCTGTGTTGCCTGGTGATACTGGTGATAGCTGGCTCAGTTATGTTGTTGAGCAGTTGTCAGCAAACCCGCGATGTACGATTTTCTCCGTCGGCCAGCCTCGTGCCGACCACAATCACTCCCTTTAGTGCTTACCAGCAAGCAGTAGCAATGTGGCTTAGCGGACACCGTCAGGCCACCGGCCCGAATAAACATTGGGAAGTCCAAATCAATACCCCATTCGAGTGTGGTGTCGGCAATACCAAAGGTGTGTTGTTTATCCATGGTCTGGGGGATTCGCCATACTTTTTTCAGGATGTTGCCCAACGCTTGTGTGAGCAGGATGTGTGGGTTCGGGCAATATTGTTGCCCGGCCATGGCTCTAAACCCGGCGATATGCTAAATGCCAGCTACGAGTTATGGCAACAAGCCACGAATTTCCATGTCGATGAATTCTCACGCGAGGTTGATGCATTATATCTGGCCGGATTTTCTACCGGCACTAATCTGGCCGTCGTGGCCGATGGTGAGCGTGATGATATCGCCGGGCTATTGCTGTTTTCGCCGGCGTTTGAATCCCGGTTCGCGGTAACCTGGCTGGCGCCATATTTAACCGGTGTCTTCAGCTGGCCAAATGTAGAACCTGAAGATAATCCGACACGGTATAACTCCATGGCCATGCAGGGGTTTGCCGCCTACCAGAAAAGTGTTGATGCGGTTCAGGCGTCATTACAGCTGCAACCGGTTTCTGTACCGGCGTTACTGGTGGTGCCTGAGGGCGATAGTGTGGTTGATGTGAATAAGGTAGCGAAGCTTTACACGGCGCATTTTCGTCATCCGAGAAGTGAGTTGTTGTGGTTGGGTGAACAAGAGGATGCGCCAGCCAACAGTAAAGTGCTTAGCATGAAAATACCGGCGCAGCGGATCGGTGCAGCCTCGCATATGAGTGTATTGTTCAGTGCCGCCAATCCCTTGTATGGGATCGGTGGAAGCCAGAGAATTTGTGACAATGGTCAGGGCAGCAGTAAAACAAAGCGCTGTGAAGCGGGCGAGGAGGTCTGGTATGGCCCCTGGGGATTAACCGAGGAAGACAAGGTGTTCGCCCGCCTTACTTATAACCCTTACTTCGACACCATGATGGAGGCAGTTGAACAGCTGCTGGAGATTGACCCTCAAGAGGTAGTAAAGGAGTAACCAGGCACCGCAGTCAGCGTTGAGCAATTGCCCGAATGGTTTATTTGTTGAAGCATGCAAATGGACCGTGATGATTTATGGTTATGGTCAAAAGCGGTCATCTGTTAAATATTTCTGGACGACTGGTTTGTACGTTAAACGGTCATTTCATTTTATTTCCTATGAAAACACGGAATATGGTTTTTCAGGGGAAACGGGTGTTACTATGAAGTCTCAGTAATAAGCTGTTATGCACCAAGTAAACTTAATTTGTTTTATAAGGATATGAAATGGAAAATATATATTCGGAAGATAACGAGTCAACAATAAGCCTGGTAAAGGCGGCGTTTATGCTGTCGTTTTGCGCCATTTTTATTGGCGTTAGTTTTTACTTTAATTTGAGCTACATATTGGAATTGGAAAGGTTTTCTCTTTCTGTTCAAGAAAAATATGTCGCTGCCATTATGTTTTCAATTAGCCTGCCTTTAGTGCTGTTAATCATCACTCAACTTTGGTTGGAGTATCGCAGTTTAAAAAATGCTATTCGTTCAGTATTTTGGGGGGCAGTTATAACTCTGCTTGGATGCGTACCTATTGCCTTTGCTGCTCTCGATGGGACTTTGGTGTAAGTGCATAACAAACAAATGTTGGGGACACAAACACGCGGGCTCTGCTTCGCAGTATAGCCCACGCGTTTGTGCCGCCAAATTAGGGCGTTAGGTGCCAAACAGGGAAGTTATGATTCCAAAAGAATTCGCAAAAAAAACAGGTCGCCTCTATCTGGTTCCAGATTCAGAAATCGAATCAATTAAAGAATATTGTGAAATGTTAGAGCAGTTGCTAACTGGCCCTTTTAGTATTTGGGAGGAAGAAGACTAGCTTCAAGTTCTAGAAATAAAGCAGCTTGTAGAAAAAGTCGGCGGGCTAAAGATAGTTGTATATTCAAATGAACATCCCCCACCTCATTTTCATGTGAAATCGGCAAACATAAACGCTAGTTTTTCAATACAAAACTGTTCCAAGTTAGATGGTTCTGTAGATTCTTCAGACTATAAAAAAATAACATATTGGCATAAGCGTGCAAAGCCGAAGCTAATAGAGGCTTGGAACAATACTCGCCCAACAAATTGCGTTGTAGGAGCATATGCTGGCACCTAACACATATGAGCCTCCGGGCTGTCAATGAAAAAAGATCGCCCCTTGACCACTA